>NZ_ATSX01000011.1 GCF_000527695.1 Commensalibacter papalotli (ex Servin-Garciduenas et al. 2014)
TTTTTGACTTGTTACGAATAGATAAAGATGCTGTAATTATTAATATGGTTGGGTAATTTAGCAAATGACAAGATTGTTTAATTTGAGTAGATTTGTAAGATTGATTTTTCGTTTATAGTCTACTTCCCTTCAAACCGTAAGCCTTTCTTAATCCAGCACATTACCTCATATTCTTTAACTATATTTCTTGCTATATGGAAAGACTGGAAAAAGCCGTTCTTTTCCATATATTTCTTTGTTTCATGAAACTAAGAACTAGAAAGAATATTCTCTTTCTTCATGATTTATAGTGTTTTTGAAAAAGAGGTTGTTTTATCATTACCACCAATTTATCGCTTATAAGATCATCATGCCATTTATATGATGAGCGTAAAAATCATACTTAGCTCTATTAAAATTAATTTGTTTCCATTCCAACAATTACAGCCCATTCCTAATTAAAAATATACTTTCAAAATCAAAATCAAAAGTTGCTAATGATTCTCATTGTCATATATAGTTAATATTAATAAAAAATGTTTATCTAAATCTATTTATTCTAAAAGTTACATGAAAAGGAAATAATTATGCGTATAAAAAAATATCTTTTGGCTAGTTGTGCTTTAATATTATCAAGTCCTGCTTTTGCAGTGGAATACCCAATCGGTAAACCTCAAACTTGTGGTAATATGGAAATAGCAGCTGTTTATCTTCAACCTATTGAAATGGAACCAGAAGGGGTGATGTTACCTGCAGCACAATCTGATGTACATCTTGAATCTGATATTCATGCAACTGCGGATAATAAAAATGGATTCCCTGAAGGGAGTTGGATGCCATATTTACAAGTATCCTACGAGCTAACTAAAACAGGAGATACAAAAAAATTAAATGGTGTTTTACATCCAATGGTTGCTAATGATGGCCCACATTATGGTGAAAACATTAAAATGTTAGGAGCAGGTAAATACCATTTAAAACTTACAATTTTGCCGCCATCTCGCGAAACAATGTTTGGTAGACATGTTGATAAGGAAACTGGTGTTGCACCTTGGTTTAAAAGTTGTGTAACAGAGTATGATTTTACTTATGCTGGAACAGGTAAAAAAGGCGGATATTAATTCTAATATTCTAATAAAAAATTAAATAATTAGTTAATTTACTATTTTATTTTAGTTTGTTTAATATTTTTTATTAAATAATTATAAGTAAATTTTAGGATATTTAGTATGAAAATATTATGGGCTATTTTATTTTTATTTGTATTTTTACCAATATCATCTTTTGCAGCGTCATTACAAAATTATGATGTATCTATCGCTGATGGTGTATTTACACCATCATCAATTGAAGTATCTGCAAATCAGCGTATTAAAATAACAATTAAAAATACAGGAAAAGGACCTGCTGAATTCGAAAATTTATCACTTCGTGTCGAAAAAGTTCTTGGACCAGGTGTTACATCATTTGTGGTTATTCATCCTCTTAAACCAGGAAAGTATCAGTTTATTGATGAATTTCATATGAATATGCAAGGTTTTAGTATTATTTCCAAATAGGAGTTTTATATGGGTGCGCCTTTATTTATCGTATGGCGTGAAAGTGTTGAGGCTTTACTCGTTATAGGTATCTTGTATGCTTGGTTAAGACGAGAAAATTTGTTGTCATTAACTAAACAACTTTGGATAGGTACTGGATTAGGTCTAGCGCTTGCTGGTTTACTTGCTATTACTTTTTGGGTAGCAAGTAATTGGTTTGCGGGTGCGGGTGGAGAATGGTTTTTCACAGGAATGATGTTTGTTGCATCTTTATTAATTTTACAAATGGTAATATGGATGCACCGTCATGGACGAGGTATGAAAAAGCATCTTGAACAAGAGGCCGCTGACAGTCTAACAAAAACAGGAAGTGGATTAGGAATACTTATTTTAGCAATGTTAGCTGTAGCGCGAGAAGGTTCAGAAACAGTTGTTTTTCTTGCAGGTATCGGAGTTCAACAACAAGGATCTTCTTTAGGACTTTTTATTTTAGGTGGTGTTCTTGGTTTTGTTCTTGCTTTGTTAACATTCTGGCTTTTACAAAAATCTTCGAAAATCATTTCTTGGAAATGGTTTTTCCTTATAAGTGAGTTTTTGCTACTCTTAATTGGTGGTGGATTAATGATTAGTGCTTTTGATAAAGCTGCTGCTCAAATATCTGCTTATAACCTTCCTGACTGGCTTTATAGCTTTATGGATGATTATTTATGGAGTAGTGCGTGGTTGATTCCAGATAATAGTACCTTAACAGGTTTAACAGGTTACCATGCAGAACCATCTTTAATGCAAGTTATGGTTCTCGCTATTTATTGGATTCTTGCAATTTTATTTTGTAAAATCCGATTTAAAAATAAAACTACGCATTGATATGAACTAAATTGAGGCTACATAAGGGTTTAAATGATAAGTAAAATACTTCATAAATTAGGCGTTGCAATGCAACGCCATAAAGGAATAATACAAATTACCCAGTGGGGGATTGTTGGTTTGTATCTTGTTCTTTTAATCATTCCTACGTTTATGGATTTACCACCACGACATGCACATATTTTAAGTAATCTCGTTTTATTTGCCCAATTTATTTTTTGGGGAATTTGGTGGCCCTTTGTTATTCTTTCAATGTTAGTTATGGGAAGAGTTTGGTGTGGAGTTTTTTGTCCAGAAGGTGCACTAACTGAGTGGACGTCAAAAAAGTTTGGTAAAAATAAAACAATACCACGTTGGATTAAATGGAAAGGTTGGCCTGCTATTGCTTTTATTTTAACAACCCTTTATGGACAATTGATTAGTGTTTATGATTATGCTCAAGCTGCATTATTAATCTTGGGAGGTTCAACAATAGGTGCCATAATTGTTGGTTTTTTTTATGGAAAAGAAAATCGCGTTTGGTGTCGATATTTATGTCCTGTTAATGGTGTTTTTAATCTTTTATCACGCTTATCACCAATTTCTTTTAAAAGTAATACCAAAAAATGGGCTAATTATCATGGTGAGCAATTAAGTAATCCACATTGTCCGCCGATGATTAATATTCGACAATTACATGGTGTTTCATCTTGTCATATGTGTGGACGTTGTGCTGGGTATCGAGATGCAATTAGTTTACAGTCAAGATCTGTCAATGAAGAGATTATTGTTTATGGTGGTGAAAAAGATAATATTTGGCAAACACGACTTTTGCTTTTTGGTATGATTGGTGTCGCTATAGGTGCATTTACGTGGACAGTTTCACCTTGGTTTGTACAATTAAAACAATTATTAGCAAATTGGTTAATTAATCACAATATTTTTTGGCCGCTTAATGCCACAGCCCCTTGGTGGATTTTAACAAATTATCCTGATAATAATGATAGTTTTAATTGGTTAGATGGTTTTTGCGTTACTTTTTATATTCTTGGTTCAGGACTTATATTTGGATTTGGTTTAACAATTATTTACAAACTATTAGGTCGTTTTTTACGAAAACCTAATCTTTATCTTTATATATCACAAGCTCTTATACCTTTGGCTGCAGCAGGTTTATTTCTTGGGCTTACTGCAACAAGTGTAAAATTATTACAATATGATGGTATTATTTTGGGGTGGATAAAGAACGCAAGAGCAATTATTTTAATTGGAGCCGGTCTTTGGAGCCTTTATTTAGGTTATAAAATTTTAAGAAAAATTACTAATAATATTTATCAATTTATATTATCGTTTTGTTTATTTTGTTTTTCTCTAATACCTATTTTAGCTGCTTGGTGGTTTATGTTTTGGGGATGGTAAATATATAATATAGTATTACCTTTACTGCGGTTGATGTTAATGAAGTTTGGGGGAACCCATATGGTGGTATCAAACAGGGTGCTGCTTATGAGGGTATGACGACATTGACCCTCAACTGGGATCCAGAAAAAGTGCTTGGTTTTAAACATGGGCTTTTTAATATCAGCACTATGCAAATCAGAGGACGTTCATTTACAGGAGAAAATATAGCCAACTTCAACCCTATCAGTGGTACTGAAGCGGATCGTTCTACTCGGTTATGGGAACTCTGGTATCAGCAAGGATTTTGGGATGATAAATTTACCGTTAGAATTGGTAAACTTGCCCTTGACCAAGAATTTAATATCAGTGATTATGCCGCTCTTTTTATGAACTCCTCTTTTGGATGGTCAATGGTCAGCTCCCTTGATACTTATAGTGGTGGTGTTGCGTATCCTTTAGCTGCTCCAGGTATTCGTTTTGCTTTTCAACCCAATGAAAACTGGACTAATTTATTCGCTATTACCAACGATAATCCAAATGATGTTTCTTTTTGTAACCCTTCTGGTCCTTTTACTTGTGATCCACAGTCAAAACATCTTTCTGGTACCCGTTTCAATTTTACGACAGGGGTTTTCATTATTAATGAACTGCAATACCATTTGAATCAGCTAATACAATTGTAAAGTATTTGTTGTTGACATTTACACGTAAAATCGTAAAAGTTGAAAATCGTAAAAGTTGAAAATCGTAAAGGTATAAGTGTATGATTATCGGAGTTTTAAACCAAAAAGGTGGAGTAGGGAAAACAACATTAAGTATAAATTTGGCGGCTATTTTTTCACGCAATGGAGCGCGTGTATTATTAATTGATGCTGACCCACAAGGAAGTGCACTTGATTGGGCCGCGGCACGTAACGAGGAGCCTTTATTTTCTGTTATAGGTTTACCTCGTGCAACTATCCACAAAGAAATAAATCAAATCGCTAAAGGCTACGATTATGTTATTATTGATAGCCCGCCTCGTGTAACTGATTTAGCACGAAGTGCTATTATGGCTTCTGATCTTATACTTATTCCTGTACAGCCATCCCCATATGATATATGGGCAGCAGATGAAATTATTAAACTAATAAATGAAGCTCTGATCTATAAACAAAACCTCAAATCTGCATTTGTAATTAATCGTAAAATCTTAAATACTGCAATTGGTAGAGATGTTAGAGAAGCGCTTGAAGTTTATTCTGTACCATCATTTAAAGCAAGTATAACACAACGTGTCATTTTTGCTGAATCTGCGGCGCAAGGAAAAGCCGTTTGTGAAATTGATGAAAAGAGCTTAGCTACAAAAGAAATTAAAGCTGTAGTAAAAGAAATTATGGAGTTTTTAAAATGAATACAAAATTAGGTAAAAAGATTACTATTGGTGCAAAACCAATTCATAAATCTACATTGGCATCAACGGCAGATGCGTGGGTTGAAAATCGAGTTGAGGAAGAACCCATGAAACGTTTAACTATTGATATTCCATTAAGCTTACATACGGCTATAAAAACCTCTTGTGCAAGCAGAGGAACAAAAATAGCTGATGAAATGCGAGAATTTCTTTCAGAAAAATACAAAAATAATTAAAAACGTATTTAAGTTAAATTTGTAGAAAAGTTTAATATAAGGAAATATTTATATTTTTGAAGTGAATGTATAATATTTATTACATATTTGAAGGTGTTAACCTATAATTAATAGTCATTTTGTTTATAAATATTTAGATAGATGCTTTTCTCTTTAATCTAAAATTTTTTTATATTAAAAACTATAAATTTGTTCTTTAGTGTAAAATTTTTAAGTGAAAATTGTATTTTTATAAGTTATCCACAAAATATAGTGTTATATATAGTGTTATATATAGTGTTACGCATAAAATAATTACTGTAACTTATTGAAAATACGCTTTTTATTTTAGTTAATGGTGTGTGATAACACGAAAGAAAGTGGGTGATAACACGAAAGAAAGTGGGTGATAACACGAAAGCGCTTGTGGAGTGGGTAATAACACGATATAAATCTTTTGGTGGGTAATAACACAAAAGAGAAAATGATATGGAAGAGAATACAAAAGATAAATCGCCTCTTCTTCCTGACCGTATGCAACAAGAAGATTTTTTTATTTGTGATATTTTTGATGCTACACCTAAAGGAGATATGGCATCAATGGAACATCCAATCTTTTCAATATCAACAAAACCAGACCTTCGTATCAAGCATTATGAAAATGGAAAAAACTTTATTAAAGTTATTCCATCAGTACAAGGCGTAGCAACCGTTCATGATCGGGATATATTAATTTTTTGTATATCCCAAACAATTGCTGCATTGAATAATAAAAGTGAAATTAAACAAACATTGAGATTTAAAGCCTACGATTTTTTATCTGCAACGAATAGAGGTACAGATGGAAGAGGTTATGAACAACTCAAAGCAGCTCTTACTCGCCTTGCAGGGACAAGAATAGAAACAAATATTACTACAGGAAAATATGAAATTTTAGAAGGTTTTGGTTTAATTGAAAATTATAAAATTGTAAGAGAGACTCGTGAGGGAAGAATGCAAGAAATTGAAATTAAACTTTCTGATTGGGTATTTAATGCAATTAAGGCACATGAAGTACTAACATTACATCGTGATTATTTTAGATTGCGTAAACCTCTTGAGCGAAGAATGTATGAATTAGCACGTAAACATTGCGGTCAACAATATTCTTGGCGTATTGGGCTTGATAAATTACAAGCAAAATGCGGTTCTGGGTCAACAAATAAAGAATTCAAACGATTAGTTAATAAAATAATTGAACAAGATAATACATACAGTCATATACCAGATTATGCTGTATCATTAAATGGTAATAATATTATTTTTACCAATCGAAATTTTAAAGAGCTTACAAATATAAATGTTTCAATTATATTAAATCAAGAAACATATCATGATGCGAAGTTAGTTGCTCCCGGTTGGGATATATATTCCCTTGAAAAAGAATGGCGTTGTTGGATGTCTGAAGGTGGTATAGATGCGCCACGAGAACCTAATAAAGCATTTATTGGTTTTTGCCGCAAATGGTTTGAAAGACACAAGCAATCTTAGATTAATTTTTTATAAAAAAATTCCTTTGTCATAATAATGTTAATCAAATTTCTTTCAGATGCACAAAATCACACAAACTAGATACAGAACGAGTGTAAACATAGGATTCTGGTAAATTCATCGATAAAATTGTGCGGGTATTTTTTTAATCTCTATAATTAATGCTGAACGCTGATAATCGTTTGTTCAGTAAAAAATCAAACCAAATTTATGGCTGATTAATATTCATGTATAATATACATAAAATATATAAAATTAACAACTTATTAAAAATAAATGATAGAGAGTTACTTGATAAATTCATTATTTGTGGTAGTGATGATAGCTTATCAAAGTATATTTTATAATTTAATTATTTTCATAAAATATTATTTAATAAGATTAACCTATTGATACCCATTTTAATAAACTCTAGGTTTTCCTAGAGTAGGTTAAATACTTCTTTAGTAGAAGTGATAACTAAAAATACTATCACACATCAAGAATGCCTTCTGAAGGTTTTATGTGCGTGTTTGAAAATCCATAAAAAATCAAAGAAAAATTAAAATAAATAAAATCATCTCATTTAGTTGTAAGTAGAATGTTACTTATGATATATATCATAAATATATATCATGGAGGATTATAATATGCAGATAGCAAAAATATTTCAAAATGGCAGAAGTCAAGCTGTAAGGTTGCCTAAGGAGTTTCGGTTTAATGAAGATGAAGTCATCGTAAAAGCCTTTGGAAACGGTGTATTGTTATTACCAAAAGAAAATCCGTGGGTTTTAATGCAAGAAGCAATCAATGAATTTGAAGATAATTTTCAATTCACAAGAGAGCCTCAGGGAGATCAAACCCGTGAGGATATAAAATGATTTATTTACTCGATACCAATATCTGTATTTATATCATTAATAATAACCCCACTTATGTCTTTGAAAAGTTTAAACAATTTCAATTAGGACAGTTAGGTATTTCCAGTATTACCGCTTCAGAGCTTGCTTTTGGTGTTGAGAAGTCTGGATCACAAAAGAATAAACTGGCTTTAAATAAGTTTCTATCCCCTTTAGAAATACTACCTTATGACGAGCAAGCTATTTGGCATTATGCTGAATTAAGACATCAATTACAATCAACAGGACAACCTATTGGAAGTTTAGATATGTTAATTGCTGCTCATGCCTTAGCATTAAAGGTAAATTTGGTTACCAATAATGTTAAAGAGTTTAAAAGAGTAAAAGGCTTAACTGTAGAAAATTGGGTCATTTAATAAAAAAAATTATTTTATTAATAAACATCTTTCTTATATGAGTTTATAAATATTATTTATAGTTAATGAGTTTACGTAAAATATTTTATATCTAACCTTGCTTTTATTTTTTAAGAAAAAAATATGAATATATGTATTTGTGATTTTAGCGATATGCCAACAACTGTTAGATTAAACCCATCAATATTACAGGTAATTTAGATTTATGGCGTTATCGTATAATTACAAAATTACAAGATCAAACAGTATGTATTCTAATTTTAAGAGTTAATCCTCGTAAAAACGTATAAATAATCTGATTATTAAAGAAATTGATTATGGTTGCGATTGGATATGCTAGAGTATCCACAATTGAACAACGCACTGCTTTGCAAATAAAAGCATTAAAACAATTTGGTTGTGATAGCTTTTATGAAGATAAAGCCTCTGGTGCTAAAACAGATAGACCAGAATTATTAAAAGCCCTTTCCTATTTAAGAGAGGGCGATATATTAGTTATTTGGAAGTTAGATCGTCTTGGGGGGGCAATAAAACATCTAATAGACATTGTGAATGATCTAGAAGCTCGTAAGGTTTGTTAACAGAGAATATTGATACCACAGCTCATAGAGGTGAGTCAGTATTTCATCTATTTGGAGTATTAGCTCAATTTGAAAGAGACCTTATCAAGAAAAGAATAAAAGCCGGATTAAAAGCAGCTAGAGATCAAGGTAGAGTTGGTGGAAGGTCAATTGTAATGACAGACGAAAAACTTAAGAAACCAAAGAGCTTTTACAAAATGGATAGAGATACTACCAATAATTTATTTATTATAATTCCCTATTTTTTTTATAAAAAAATTCATACTTTTTCTCCAAATACTTCTACTTGATCAAAATGAAGAAATGTTTGTCCAATAATTTGTATACGAATAAAGCGACCAATAATATTATTAATTGGCAACAATCTATAAGGATCTCCATTTAATCCACCAAAAGAAATATCTTGATCTTTTTTACGATGAACTTCAGTAAAATTAACACCGTCATCAGACACTAATATAGATAAAAGATTACTTCTATTTTTAACTGTATCTGATTCTAATCTATTATAGATACGTAATTCTGTAAAAAGGTATAAATCCTTATATTCTATTTGCCACCAAGGATTATTTTCAGTTTTTGTATGGCATTGATATGATCCCGTCAAATTACCACTTATAGCCCCTTCTGGAGTAACATTTTTCCCTTCATCCCGATCATATATTGAAATTTGAGTCGGAATACCTAAACGAGATATATTTTCCCCAAGAGGCTCATTTTTAAATACCTTACTACTTACTGAAAAAAGTTTAGCAGGTGATAATTGTGCTTTAATTTTTTTTTGTTGAAATTTATCTATTACCTCAATGATAGAATCTCCAAATTTTTCAATATCTGATATTTGTGTTACCGAACTAAAATTATCGGTTTTTCCTTTATGTATTATTTGAGAAGAATAAATATTAAGTGTATTATTATTGGCAACCATATCGCCAAGAATATGATTCGAAGATGCTCCATATGAATCATTAATTATTATTATATTTTTATTACCAAATATTGCAGCCATATGAAATGCTGAACTTGAAAAACCAACAAAGTTTTGATTAGTTTGCCAAAGTTTTAGCTGATCTATAAAGGAAAGCTGTTCTGGAAATATACATTTTATTCCTTTAGATGTTAAATAATCACAAAGCTGATACTCATTTTCAATAGATCTTACTCCGCGTGAAAGCCGACTTTTTGATATATATATATACTCTTTTTGTAATGAATTATTTGATAAAGAAGGATACACTCTTTCAAGAGTTTTTTTATACATATGACTTATAGAATGATTTTCATTAAAAGATCGTTCTGCAATAACTATTTGTTTAAAAAGCGTAGTTTCAGTAATATTTTTTAATTGATGTTTTTGAATTCCAAGCTGATTAAAAATATAAGCAATATGAGGCACTTTAAATAAATGATCAGGAGGTTCTCCAAGATAAGCTATTTTTATTTTTTTTGGTTGATTTTTTAAAGCCCATAACCTGCTTAAAGAACTAACCATAAAATGTCCAAAATGTTGATGAACAACACCTAACCAAAAATATAAATCATGAACTAAAATATTCTTTATTCTATGAGGATGAATATTAGTTGTGACAGATGCATTTAATAAATTATAATCTGGTACACCTCTATAAAAACTACTCTCTGATATAATCTGTTGGTTCTCTCCATATAATGAAAAACCATGATTAAATACATTTTTATATGTACGAACATTTAATGGATATTGAAGGGGGATTATATACCCTCCCGCTCTCATACATTTTTGAAATATATTATTTTTATCTATATAATCGTGCATAATTTATTATTTTCTAAGTTAATTAAACCAAAATAAGGTTTATTTTGACGAGCAAAAAAATTGTCCAATTTGTCTCATTACTTTTTTTATTTTAACAATTAGAATGAAAAGATTCTATAAAATTTTTATATTAGATTAAGATTTATTTATTTAATATAAATTATTAATTTTTTTATAATTTTTTTATTCAATAATAAATCCTACAATTTTTAATTAAAAGAAATGAATGTAATAATTATTTTAAATCGCGAAAACTTTATCTTTAGGAGATTTTGCTGTTACTTTTTTAAATCGGTTATTAAGACATAAAAAATGGAATTATTGCATCTTTAGTTTAGTAATGTAAATTTTCTTTAGAATGCAAGCATAAAAAACGATCTCAAAATAATGTTGTTTAATGTGATTTGAATTTACTGTTTATAATTTAGACATAACGGTAACATTATGACGTTTAAGTCATCATATTTTATCAATAATATCAATGAATTATATAGTTATATATATTGCTATCTTTATCAATATAACCAACAAACATATTTTTATAACCGAATACTTTGTATTTTTATCTGCAAATTACCATTATTTATTTTTCGTAGCTCATATTTAATATAATTTCACTATATAACTTCCTAATATAAATAAAATTTTAATATAATTGATTATTTAAATATATTATTAAATAATATTTAATATAAAATTATTTTAAACATTATTATAAGTTTATTTTTATTACATTACCTATTTTAATAATTCTTCTAAAACTTCATTACCTATTTTTTATAAGTTTTTTATTATTATTTTAGACTTTTATAATATGTATAGTGGTAAATTTATTATGATCAAGTATATTGATACCTCTTTTAGGTATTTTACAAAGATGGTTAATTTACATTAATCACTTTTTTTTAGTATAATAACTTTTTATTGTTAATTAGGTAAAAATCGATGAAAGTTGCTGTTTGTTTGGTCGTGAAAAATGAACAATTAGAAATTGTTTATTGGATTGCTTGGTATAAAGCTCTGGGTTTTGATACCATCATCATATATGATGATTTTTCTGATGATGAAACAGAAAATGTAATACTTTCTTTAAAAAATACTATTGATATAAGATATCATAGAAATGCTTTTAATAAAGACATACATCATATTAGACAAATTAGAGCTTATAAAAATACTATCACAAAATACAAACAAGAATTTAATTGGATTGCCTTTTTTGATTCTGATGAATATTTAGATTTATATGGGAAAAATATAAAAGATTATTTAATGGAGATGAATCATGCATCATTAGTTGCTTTTAACTGGTGTTGTGTTGGTACTAATAATTATATTAGCCGACCTCCTGGTATTCCTGTTATTAACTATACATTACATGGAAGCAATGAACTTTTTTGGAATAAACATACCAAAGTTATAGTGAAACCACTATCTATATCAAAACCATTATATCACGTTCATAATATCATGGTAGAAGGACAAAGTGTTGATAGTGCTGGAGATCCTATAGAGTGGGAAGGTGATCATGGTGGTTTTACAAAAGACTATCCCACATGGGCAGGTGGGCGCCTTATTCATTATCAAACTAGATCTTTAGAACATTATGTGATTAGAGATAGAAATATAGAAGAAATAAGAAAAAATAAACAAGATCCAGTACATAATATTGTTAGTAGTAACGATTATAATCAAATAGAAATTAATATTTCTGAAATTTATTTACAAAATTTTTATAAAATAATGAAAAATTTTGTAAATGGACAAGGGCGTATCGTAGAACAAATAATAGCCTCAATACCTTTTTCATATTTTTTATATTTAAAAGATTTATACTCACCAAAACAGGTCTCTATTTTTGATCCTCATTATGAATATGAAAACAATGCAATTCCTCTTTATTGGATTTCTCATCATTCTAAACCAGGAAATATATTAAAAGATAAATTTAATAGTGAAAAAAAAGTTTTAGCATTTCAAATTAAAAACTATTTTAATTATTTTCTCTGTGTTTGTAACGAAGAATTAAGTGTGCATGATGATAAAGAACCCGTTATTGCATTACTTCTTGAAGATAGTGATTATATTCATTTATGCACACAATCTTCTTGTCTTTTAAAAGTAAAAGGAGATCCAAGAATAGGTTCAGTACTATCATATAAAGTATGGGGAAACCCTAATGAAACCATTTCATTATCTCATCCAGATACAAATAGATATTTAAGTTTTGATGAGCATGGTAAACATTGTATAACAAAAATGAGAGCATATGAATGGGAAAGTTTTTCATTATTAGAAATTAATCTTGATAATTGTACAGATACAATTAAAGAAACTGCTGAATATTTAAAGAGTAGTAGAAGCTTTTATGAAATGCAGATTTTATGCCAACAAAAGAAAGAAAAAAATGGGTTAATATTCAATGCTATAACATCATTAGATGATGCTTCTAAAAAAGCTATTAAAATAATATCTAGAGGTATATTATCAGAACATAATATGTAGAAAATATTATAAAAATTTAAATTTATATAAATTAATGTTATGAAAATAATTGTTCAGTTATGGTTGAATAACATTAATTTATTTTTCTCAAATCTTTTTGCTATCAAATAAACATTACGCGTAGTCTAAGTGATTCTGTATAAAGCGCAAATCATATATATTAAAGTAAAAAGATCCTGTTGCAAAGTTAGAGAATAGAGTTTAATTTTTTCACAAATATGAATGAAATATTTATAATTGGGAATAGACACTGTGATTGTTAGAATGCATAGCAACACTTCTTCAGAAAAGCCTTTAAAACGATAAGCTCTTTACATCAACCTGTATTGGTAATGATAAAACAACCTCTTTTCCAAAAACACTATAAATCATGAAGAAAGAGAATATTCTTACTAATCCTTAGTTTCATGAAACAAAGAAATATATGGAAAAGAACGGCTGTTTCCAGTCTTTCCATACAGCAAGAAATATAGTTAAAGAATATGAGGTAATGTAATGGATTAAGAAAGGCTTACGGTTTGAAGGGAAGTAGACTATAAACGACAAATCAATCTTATAAATCTACTCAAATTAAACAATCTTGTCATTTGCTAAATTACCCAACCATATTAATAATTACAGCATCTTTATCTATTCGTAACAAGTCAAAAAAACGTCAAGGTTACTCAACGTTTCTTTAGGCAAGCTTTTAAAAGGTGATAGATTATTTACACTAATCCATATCAGAACAGATAAAGCATTCAATTTTATACTTCTTCACAACTTAATTACCTATTCGCGACAAACCTTCTTAGTGTTAGTTATGTTTCAAAAAATAATAAAATAAACTGTTTCGAAAAAAAACTGCAAGCTTACAAGAATAAAATTTACAGATATTGTTTGATAAAGGATTATTCAATAAATTTTGTAATATCTAAATCGCAGAACCCAGAACCGTTAATATTTGTAATATTAATATTGTTAAAGTCCTCTTTTATTTTATTGCTTATATTTATTTTATAATTATTCCACCACTCAGAACATTCTTGCATTAACTGCTCAACTTTTCCTTCATCAATTATATTTTTTATGAGTTTATGTACATTATTCCAATTATCAATAAAAGGAATAGGATTTTTTCCTAAATATGGAGTAAAACAATTAAGCCCTCTGCCATTTTCTACTATAGGTATACAACCAGCTTCGAGAGATTCATATATTCGGAAAGAATCTAAATGTACAAAGCCTGCGGGGCAAGGTATGAATATAGAATTTTCCATATATTCCCTATATTCTTTAACCCCTAAAGCATCAACACTATTAAAATATGATGTTAAATGATAATATCCGCCGTCTATATTTTTCATATTGTCATACATAATTTGACGATTTGTTTTTTTAATGTCCCCAGCAAAAAACCATGTATATTTTTTATGTTTAATTTTAATATTATTAATATCTCTTTTAAATCCAGCTTTATAACCTAGAGGAAAAAAATTTACATTTTTATAACTAGCGAGAATTGGATTCCATAAATTTCTCCATACAGTATTGCAATATTCATAACATCTATATTCATCTTTAAAAGCTTCATCACTTAAATGTACAAGTAAAATATTGTTATTATTATAATATAACGTTTTATAAAAATCTAATTTTTGTTCATTTATTAGACTGTCTATTATAATTAAATTTTTATTTTTAATTGTTGATGCATTATTTATTTCTAAATGTTCATATTTATCAAGAAAAGGAATAATTTCTTGTAACCATTCTGTTTCAAACATATGGTGTAAATTACAGTTGATTATAACTTTATTTTCTGTATTAAATATATTAGATCTAGTAATTAAATTGTTTTTTCTTTTTAAATATTCAGAATTGGGAAAGATTTTTTTTAAATTATCTAACGTTGCTAAAACGTTTGAAGTATAACAGAATTGATATTCTTTGAGGGCTCTATTTGTAAAAAATTTTGATAATTCGGTTTCATAGTTTTCATCAGGAATAATATAATAATTTTCCCAGTCAAGAGCTTTTTCTCTATCGCATGTAACCGTCGTTAAGTCATTGCTACTTGATAAAAATAAATTATTTTGTGAGAGATTATAAAGGCCTTGTTTTGTAATTTGATAATCAAAACTACCAATATTTAAAAAAAATATTTTATCTTTTTTAAAATAATGTCTAATTATATTAAATTCATTGCAGTCTTCTATTTTTTTTTGTTCTATATTACCATGTTCAGATAAACATAATACTGTCCCAAAGTGCGTAATAATCGGCATTATTTATTCTTCTTATGTTTTTTGTTGCAATAGCTATCGCATAGCTTACCCATTTTTTTCTTTTATTTAGTATAAATTTAATAATTCGTAAATTTTTTAATTTTATAGTGTCATATTTAT
>NZ_ATSX01000012.1 GCF_000527695.1 Commensalibacter papalotli (ex Servin-Garciduenas et al. 2014)
TTTAAATTCAAGCATTACAACTTTTCTTCCATTTTTAATTGGCTTCCATTCGATAATCCAATTATCTTTTTCTGATAATTCTTTTATGGCAGGTTCAATAATTTTTTTTCTTAAAAGCCCAAAAGTTTTTTTATAACCCTCTGAAATTTCCATAGCATGATTAAAATCATCAACAGAAATTTTTAACCATCGGTAACCATCTTTGTTCATTTGTTTTTGTTGTTCGAACAGTTCTAATAATCTCCATGAGTAAATAGAACGTAATGCACATGCTTGCTGTAATTTATATTTAGTAAAATGACTTTGCAGTTCAAATAAATATGGAAAGAGTAATTCATTAAATTTAAAACGTACATACCCTTCTGTATCAAAATAATCATAAGTAATAATCCATCTTGTTGTTCTTAATCCAATGGATTGTTCGTTTTCTATTTGCCATGTAAGGTAACGATTAAATATATTTTTAGTAGCTTCTTTTAATTGTCTGTATGCTACGGATGGTGTGATTTTAAAAATTTTAGAAAACTCTTCTGCGTGCAATTCTATAAAATCATTTTTTCCGTTTAGTTGAGCTAATCCAGAAAATAAAATTCTTTTTTCAGATAAAGATAACCCTTGTCCTGCTCGAGTGACGCTATTTGATATTATTATATTTTTACTTGGTAAATTATTCATTTGAAGTTACTTTATTTAAATGTAACTTAGTATAATAATGTTACTTTTAAATAAAGTAAATGTGGATTTAACTTCAAAAAGGTTACTTTTAACTTCAAAAAGGTTACTTTTAACTTCAAAAAGGTTACTTTTAACTTCAAAAAGGTTACTTTTAGTAAGCTATAACCTTAGAGAAATAAGGGCTACAGCTTGCCTAAAACTATTTAAAACTATTTAAAAAGAATTTAAAAAGCAAAATCATTTCAAAAATCTGTGGAAAACTTAATTAAAAATTTCAAAAAAAACTCTCTAAATCATACGCTAAGTAATACAATAAAAATTATAAAACACTATCAGTCTTGATTTAACTATATTTTCTTATTTTATTCCTAGAATAATTTATTCTAATACTCTATATAACCACTCCACAGAAAATCACCAGAGTTTTAAAAATGGCAAGATTAGCACCCCATCAGCTAAAAGAAAAAAGCCTTAATCGACTAAAAGAGGGTATGCACTCAGACGGAGGTAACCTCTATCTTTCCATTCGAGGTAATTCGCGTGCATGGGTTTTTCGGTTCAAAAGCCCCACCACAGGTAGGATCAGAATGTTAGGACTTGGCTCATTACCAGACATCACTTTGGATCATGCTAGAGAGGTCGCGCGTCAATCTCGTGAAATGCTCAGGAATGATCTTGATCCATTGCAACAAAAGCAATCTGGTAAGCTGGCCGTTAAAGAAAACCGCAAAACCTTTGAAATGGTGGCTAAGGAATATATTGAAGATCGATCCAAGAGATGGCGGGGGAAAAGCACGAAAGCAGAAATAGAGGCTTTGTTTGTCAATTACCTGTATCCAGTCTTTGAGGGGCGTTCCATTCAATCCATCACCTCGGATGATGTGCGTGTCTTGTTGAAAAAGATTTGGTATGACAAGACGGTGACAGGAGCAAAGCTACAGGGCTTACTTGATCGGGTATTCAAATATGCACAGGCTAGAGGCTGGTTCTATGGAGACAATCCCGCAAAATGGACGGGCTTTCTTGAAACAATCCTACCCAAACCATCGGATTTTAAAAAGGTTGAACATCGTAAAACTTATGGGTGGCAACAGATCAGTAACCTCTATAAACGCCTTAAATCCATCAATGACATTCCTAATTTAGCAGCTTGTTTCATTTGTTTGACCGCTTGCCGTTCAGCAGAGGGGCGAGAAATGCGCGTTGATGAAATAGACTTTGAAACCAAGGTATGGACGTTGCCAGAGGAACGCAGCAAGACCAATAATGAACACAGAGTGCCATTATCTGATGAGACTTTGGACGTGATTAAGCGGGCGATGGCCATCAATAACAATCAGGGCGAGTATGTCTTTCAAAATAGCAATGATAAGCCCATTTATAACAAAGCTGTTCTGCAGGCTGTTAAGGATGCAGCTAATGATCAAGACATGACCCTACATGGCTTTCGGTCATCCTTTAGAGACTGGGGCAGTGAAGCAACCAACGCACAATCAGAAATCCTCGAAATGGCGTTAGGACACGCCATCAAGTCAAAGGTCGAAAGTGCTTATAGACGCGGTGATCTACTCGATAAACGCCGTTCATTGATGAATGAATGGGCTTTGTTCGTAAAGGGACAACGCCCAATATGGAGGGGGTTGCAGTTTGAAAAAAATCAAAAGAAATCAAGTTAATCAAAAAGAGTTTCAACACCAATATGCGCGTGAGGGATTAACTAAACAGCTTCTTTAAACGTCCAAGTAACCCAGTATTGCTACTATTATCAACAGAACTACCGTTTTTTTGAGGTTCTGATGCAGTGTCTTCTTTGGGTGGTTCGATTGTAACAGATTTATCTTGCCTATACTCAAGCAGCTTTAAAGCCGTTTTAAGGCTATCTATTGTTTCTTGTTTATCTTGGACACGTCTTTTTTCAGCTTCAAGCTCAACTTTTACAATCGATAATTCATGTTCTAACTTTAAAAGACGTTCATTGTCTTTCTTGTCGTTTAGGTCGCTTTTATGGATGACGTTTGATATGACATGCTGTGACATTGCCGTGTCGTTGTCGCATGACATTAGTTGTCCATATACACGTATAAGCTCTGATATATCTACTCCGACACGTCCATTACTAGCGACGGATCGCGACAATTTTCCACTAGCGACGTGTCGCTGTATGGTTCGTCGCGTTTTCCCTGTTAATTCGGCAGCTTCAGAGATTGATACAATGGGCATTATTTAACTCATTAAATGTTTTCAGCATCTATAACTATATCTTTAGTAGGATCATTACAAATAACAATCTCAGGGTGAAGCTCAAAATATGCATCTATAGAACATCTATCTTCAAACTGCTTGTTAGCATTCATGAGAAAAGGTTTTATATTTAAGTTATTGCTATAAAGAGGAATAAACCCTTTACTATATTGTGCAAATTGTTCACTAGCCCAACCTTTATTAAATCTGATATTAAAAGCTTGAGCCAACTCTACTGAACTTATTTTTTCATTTCCAAAAAATAGTATATTCATCATTACTTCTGACTGTAACAATGATATTTTCTGTTTGTTCACAGTATAAGTCTTATCTGGTAAATGATAAATGTTTGCGATTTGTAACAAAATAAAAGGTAATTTAGAAAAAGATATTTTATTACTTGTCTTTGTAATAATCGCTAATTCAATATCTTTAATTAAAATTGTGTTCTGTATAAATTTTGTTACTAAATCATACATATCTTGATAATCTAATACTTTTAATTCTGGAAATTCTTTATAGTTTGAATCTTCAGCAGTAGATTTTAATTGGTTATTTTTTTTATCCATACTTTATTTTCCTTATATAATTTTTGATTTAAACATAAAAAAACGACCTTTAAATTTAGGTCGTTTCTTTGTATTGCATAATATATAGCAACTACTATTTCCATTTGCTTTTAAAGCATATAATCCACTATTATAAAATTCATCTAGTTATGTAACTAACATCATGTCAAAACTTGAAAGTATTAAAATTACTTGAAGGTGGTTTAGTGTAGTTTTTTATTTATTTTAGGATTGAATAAATGTATTTGATCTAAATTGGTAAAGCTAAAACCACATTGTTTTACAGCATTTGAATTCGTAATTCCAAAATCGAGACCTGAATAATCTTCAATAAAACAGCCTGCACGTAACCAATCATTATTTGAAGTTAATTCGTAGTATTTAATTCCAACATAATCATAAGGATTATTAAAATCATCTATATTTCCTAAATAATGTAATTTACGAAGTTCATCTTTATTCGTACCAAAATTTATATTAAAACTAGGAAATGAAAAAAATACAGAAGAGAAAAAGCTGTGCTCCAAAAAAAAATGAAAATCAATTGTCTCAAAAAAAGAATATTTTACAATTTTACCTTTAAACGTAAAAAGAACTAAATTGTCTTCCTTTCCTGTAACCTTCAAATCATCAGTAATATTTTGCATTTTTTGATATCCGTAACCACTATTATATGCAAAAAAATAAGCTTTATCCCATTGAAATGGTGTCAATTTATGTAAATGAACCATACAATTTGATTTATATTTACATTCTTTTTCAACTGCAAAATATAATTGCAAGTGTAATGATGGTGGAAATAATCGTATATATAATGGGAATATTAGTGACTTAAATATAACAAATATAAAAGTTAAGATAAAAGAAAAGATAATTATTTTTTTTATTGTGATTTTTTGTTCTATTTTATCAAAATAATTATACATATTTTTATAGTTTCCTAAACCTCAATGATCATGCTCATTGAGATTATTACTATGATAGTTTTTCACTAAATCTGATTTTTTTTCCATAGTAAAGGTGAAATATTAAAATCTGGAATATAGCCATCAGGCCGTATTGGATGGCCATGACTATCAACCTCATTGGTGTAGACTTGTTTTAAATAATCATATTGTTCTTTTTTTATTTTGCTTTTTACTACTTCGTATTTCCCTCCTATTTTGTCTACTCTGTATAAACCATAATGATAATAATAATCTAGCATAGCCAAAGCTAACTCTTGTGCGCTTGTTCCTGATGCATAACCTAACCCAAGATTACGTCCGATGCGATTATTTAACAAGTCAGCAATTGCATCAGCATCTGAAAGCGCACATTTTTCTGGTCGAAGTTTTTCTTTTTTTTCAAATTGACATCTCCTGGGATTTGGATTTGTAGATGATTCTTTATAATCATCTGGGTCAAAAATTCTTTCATCTGTATCAGCATATGGATTTGCTTCGTGAAGGTCTGCTATTTCTTTTGCCATATTAATACCAAAACGATTTGTATTAATCATATTCCACAAGGTATGTCTTGCTGCATTAACCTCAGTTCCATCGCCAGATTTATATTCTTTTGAAGGCTCAGTAAAAAACCAACCTTTTTTTTCTGGTATTTGATAACGATCAAATTTTTGATAAACTTCTAAAGCTACTCCTCCTCTATCTCTACCTATTCCCCCAGCTGTTGCAAAACGAATAGCATCTCCACTAGTATCATCACCATGACCCATATTAACAAACGGAATTTTATTTACCCCTTTTCTTATCGCTTCCCAACCTGCTACTTGAAAAGTGATGGTTGGGTGTCTTCGTAAAAATTTTGTCTCTCTTACATCGCCATCATCAAATGGAGTATATTTATACACTGGGCCTGTTATATTATTATCGTGCTCTAAAAAACGAGGATCTTCATAATTTGATGTTTGCCAAGGAGCAACCGTAATTTGTTGCTTTTCCTCTAAAGCATTTTTATATAATGCGTTCCATTGATCCTGAGTAGAACCAGGGCTACTTTTCCTCTCCCAAGGTTGTACATACTGGTCGGAAAAATCCCACCTCCTTACTCTTTCTTTTTGTTGTCTATTTAATTCATCCCAATGTTTTTCATCTGCTTCCCATGGTTTCATAATTAAATTTAACCTTCTAATTCAGCGTTTAGAACACTCATCACAATTTCTTTGGCACTATCTTCACAAACGCCAAACTCTGGGTGATATTCAAAAAATGCAGTAACAGAAGATGAATCATCATATTGATCTTCTGCATTAATGGTAAAATTAGAAACTCTGACGTCTTTGCAATAAAGCGGGAAAAATATATCGCTATATTGTGCAAATTGTTCACTTGCCCAAGCATCATTAAACCGAACAACAAATGATTTTGCCATTTGCAGAGCAGCAATATTACCCGTCCCCATAAAGGACATACTCATGGTAATTTCTGATCGAGCCCATAAAATTTTATGTTTGTCGGTATAGCGAGTTTCTGTGCTGGATAATTGATTTTCATCAACGATTTGTAAAATTACATAAGGTGGTTTTGGTGGTGCAACGCGATTATTATAGCCTTTAACAATAGTAAGTTTAGCGCCTTTAATGGGAATGGCTTTCTGGATAAACTTTCCAACAATATTATACATTTCTTTGTAGCTAAGATTTTTAAATTCTGGAAATTCTTTATCTTTAGGGGCTTTGGCTATTACTTTAGCGGGAGTTTTCTTTTTTACGGGGGCTTTCTTTGTTACAGGCGTTTTCTTATCTGTCATTTGTATTTTCCTTTTGAGATGATGTGCTGAGACGTAAAAAAAGACGCAGTTATTGCGTCTTGATTGAAGTATTTTTTGTTTTTCGATAATGAGACATAAAAAAACGACCTCAAAATGGGTCGTTCGATAGAGCTTTAATATTATCGCTTAATCATTAAGCACAACGATAATATTATGGTGTTTAACTTATCATAACTGTTCAAAATTTTCAATAATTATTCATAACAATTACTATTTCTCATCGTATTACGAACAGATTAAAATCTTAACTTCTTAAGTTAAAAAGCACTAAATAAAGAGATCAATGTTCTAACTTTTTTTTACATTAAAAGTTAAATAATCTATCAAAAGATAAAATATTTTATGAATTAATTTCTGTATGGCATGAATAAATTAATTCTCAATAAGTTTTTGTTTATCTAAAAAGTTACTACTTTGAAGTTGGTTTATTTTTTTATTTTTAGATGTAAAAATTAATTGGAACTTTTTTTTCGATTGTATGTTTAAAGAATAATTTAGAAGTATTTATAAAAATTTTTCTGGGTGATGAGAAAA
>NZ_ATSX01000001.1 GCF_000527695.1 Commensalibacter papalotli (ex Servin-Garciduenas et al. 2014)
GGAAGAAGTTGCGATTTGCAGCAACACCAACACCAGCACCACCCAATGCAAGATCACCAGCAAGAAGATGTACGTTCGCACTATCACCAAATTGAACATTACCGTTAGACAGGGTGTTAGTAACACCATTATTTACAATGATATTTGCACTAACACCTGTTGAAAGAGTAGCGTTTGCTTGCACACCTCCTCCGGTTTTAGAGCCAAATGACATTGTCGTGGTGCTTAAAACTAGGTTGTCACCAAATGTTATATTAGTTGAAGACCCATTTAATAACAGTCCTGCACCAGAAAGTTGGATATTAGCATTATTATCAATTGTAATGTTTCCATTATTGGCACCAACTTCCAATGCTCCTGCGCTTAATGTAAAGTTTGAGCCAATATTGGCAGAAGCGTTTTGGTATACACCAAAAGTTCCACCAATTTCCATTACATTATTATTACCAAATTTTGGATTAATTATTGTCCCTGTTGTAGGTCCGACTGTAAAAAAGCTGGAGACAACTTTTATAGATACTTGGTCAGCAGCGCTTACAAAACCAGCAACTGCAGTGCTTGTTGTAGCTCCTAAATACCCGTTTACACTAAGGTAAGAACCTGAAGCTAAGGTTAAAGAGGCTGATGTTTTCTTGGCGGCTGTAGTTGGTGTCGCGATGGTTAGGTTGGCAGCAATTGTACTTCCAACAATAAAAATATTGCCGCGACCAAGATGAACGCCGGCATTACCTGTAATGGCAAAATTTCTGGATTGAGTATCATATATGGCATTTCCAGCGTTAGTACCAGCGGATTCACCAATATAAAACTGATAGTTACCATCTGTCCCGTAATTTGCACCACCATTATACTTTATAGCATATCCTGATTGTGTCGCATTATTTAAAGTAGCCCAAGATGCTCCAGTAGTCGTGGTTGATACGTTATAGGTTGGAAATACAATCGTTGCTGCTGATGGTATTTGTGAATCTCTTTGTTGAATTGTATTTTAATTTGATTCTGATGTGTTATAAATAGATGTAGTCGAATCTTCATCTAATATTGAACTCTCGCTTGTATTGCTGATTGATGCACCATTGAGAATAATAATTTCTGATTCTTGAGAATTTATAGCAGATGATGAATTATTTTCATCATTTAAATTGCTATTTTGATCATCAATTAATGGATCTTGTGTATCGTTTGTCGTCACTAAAATAGCCTTTTAAAATAAATGTTGAAGAGCTTATTTTTTAGTATTTGTATTATTTATTTTGGAGAGAAATATTGATATTTATATTTTATATATAAATTGCTATTATAATATTTAAATTCAAGTATTTTACTTAATTTTATTAGTCAGATATAAATTTAAAAGAATATTAATTTATATAAATTATTGATATTATTAATTTTTTTAAATTATCAACAGGATGGCAAGAAGGTAAAATGTAAGAATTATTGGAATATAAAAAGTAATATAATTCTCGTTATATGAGATATTGTTAAAGAATAAATATCTTTCGACGTGTGAAATATATGTAATTATTACAGAAATATAAAATATTACTGTAATAATGATTAATAATTTTTTGGATATTTAATAAGCTCTCGCCACTCTTTTTCATCTAAACATTTAATACCGATTTCTTTGGCTTTACGAGCCTTGCTTCCGCCATCGACACCTTCTATAACGTAATCAGTTTTGGCAGAAACTGAACTTGTGACTTTTGCGCCTAATCGTTCGGCGATATCTTTAGCCTCTGACCTGGTCATTGTAGATAAGGTGCCTGTAAAGACCAATATTTTACCAAGCAACACGCCCTCTTGTAATGTTTCGACATGTTGAATAGTGAGAACTGTCGCAAGATCATGAAGGGCTTTTTGATTATGTTCTTCGCTAAAAAAAGCAACAAGCTCATCCGCAATTGCGGGGCCAATACCTTCAATTGAGCCTAAGGTTAACCGCTCATCAGATCCAATTTGTCGGGCAGCAAGCATTTCTTTGGTCCAATTTTCATAGGACGTATAATGCTTGGCAAGTATTTTTGCCGTGGCAATACCAATACGGCGTATACCCAAAGCATAGATAAAACGATCTAGCGAAATTGTTTTTTTATTTTCAATCGCAGTTAAAAGATTTTTCAAAGAAAGCGCTGCCCATCCTTCTGAATGCAAGATTTTCTCTTGGTGATTCTGAAGATGAAAAATATCTGCAGGTTGGTGAATGAGGTCTTCATTAAAAAATTCTGTTACAGTTTTTTGTCCCATACCTTCAATATCAAAAGCATCTTTAGAGCAAAAATGGATCAACCGTTCTTCAATTTGTGCATTACAGGTAAGCCCACCTGTACATCGACGAACAACTTCACCTTCTGGCTTTTCTGCATTCGCGCCACAAACAGGACAATGAGTGGGAAATTGAAAAGGATCTGAACGATTTTGTTCTAGGCTAGAGGGATCAACACTTACAATTTGAGGAATCACATCGCCAGCACGTTGTAGAATCACACGATCATTTTCACGTACATCTTTGCGGATGATTTCGTCCTCATTATGCAAAGTGGCACGTGTTACGATAACCCCACCTACATTAATGGGTTCTAACAAAGCTACAGGTGTTAATGCACCTGTCCTGCCAACTTGAATATCAATCTTTTTTAAGCGCGTGATGGCTTGTTCAGCTGGGAATTTCCAGGCAGTTGCCCAACGAGGAGAGCGCCCTATAAACCCAAGGCGTTCTTGTAAATGAATCGCATTAACTTTGTAGACAATGCCGTCAATATCATAAGATAAACCAGAACGTTTAATCATTAAATCTTGTTGAAAGGCCTCGGCTTCTGCTGCATTTTTAACGATTTTGTATAAAGGATTAACTTGGAAGCCCCATGTTTGTAATTTTTTAAGAAAATGATCATGAGTATCAGCAATAGGAGAGCTGACATAACCTTGAGAATAAACAAACAAAGAGAGGGGGCGCGAACGAGTAATTTCAGCATCCAGTTGACGTAAAGAACCTGCGGCTGCATTCCTTGGGTTTGCAAACAAGCGTTTACTGGCTTGTTCTTGTTCTTTGTTTAGCCTAATGAAATCTTCTTTGGAAATATAAACCTCGCCACGTATTTCCATAAGATCTGGTATGTTTCCCATGAGTTGAAGGGGGAGAGCTGCAATTGTTTTAACATTCGAGGTTACATCTTCTCCAACAGTTCCATCACCACGAGTGCTGGCCTTTACTAACTCACCTTTTTCATAAGTTAAATTAATTGAAAGTCCATCAATTTTAGGTTCCGCAACAAAGGATAATTTCTCTAAATCTTCAGTTTTAAGATCTAAATAACGCTGAATACGATTTATAAAATCTTGAAATTCCTCGGCGTTGAATACGTTGTCTAAAGACAACATTGGCACTTTATGCTTACTTTTTTTTAATGCACTATTATTGGCTTGACTGCCAACTGTCTGACTTGGGCTGTTTTTTTTAACAAGTTCGGGGAATAATACTTCAATTTCTTTGTGCCGACGACGTAAAAGATCGTAGGTGGCATCATCAGTTAAGGGATCATCTTGATTATAATAAGCATGATCACATTGATGCAAATAATCTGAAATGACAGATAACTCTTCTTTGGCTTGAGTAAGAGTAAGATTTGAAATTAAGAGAGAATTAAAAGGTGTTTGAAAAGAATTCATTAATTTGATCTATGTAATAAACTGTCTGCTGCGGCTCTGGCTGCGTCGGTGACATGGTTTCCTGCAAGCATACGGGCAATTTCTTCGCGCCGTTCATCAGCACTTAGTTGTTTGGTATGGGTCAGTGTTACCCCATTTTCAATAGTTTTACTAATTTTTAACTGCATATCACCACTCGCAGCAACTTGTGGGCTATGAGTAACAACAAAGACTTGTAAATTTTGTGCTACGTGATGCAATCGATCCCCAATAGCAGACGCTGTGGATCCTCCTACGCCAGAATCAATTTCATCAAATACAAGTGCTGATAAAGTAGATTGTTGGCTTAACACGACTTTCAAAGCCAATAAAAGTCGAGATAACTCGCCCCCTGATGCAGCTTTGTTCAGAGGGGCAGGTGGAACACCTGGGTTAGCCGCGATTAAAAACTGAACTTGATCTTTACCTGTTTGATTCCAAGCTTCATTAGGCAAAGGAGTAATAGATACAAAGAATTTTGCACGATCTAGCTTTAATGGTGTTAACTCTTGAGTGATTGAGTTTTCAAGCTTTTTAGCAACTTTTTTCCGATCAGTTGAAAGCTTTTCAGCCGCATCTTCAAAAGAAGCTCTACATGTAGCGACCTCTTGTTCCAAATCTTTGATTTGATGATTTCCTAGGTCAAGATTTAATAATCTTGTTTCAAAATTTTGTAAAAGGTTGGAAAGTTCATCAATATTGACACCATATTTGCGCCCTGCTGCACGAAGGGAAAATAACCGTTCCTCAATATCGTCTAAAAGTTGAGGGTCAAGGTGAATATCATTAATAATATGATTTACAATATTTTCTGCTTCTCCCAAAGCTTCTTCTGAACGAATAATAGCCTCTAGAGCTTCTTGGATGGCTTGGTCTGTAGATGATAAAGAATTTTGTTCATTCATCGAAGAGGGGAGAAGTTTTTGTAATGATTTACTAGCGTTCAGTAATGCTTGAGCAGGTTGAAAGGCACGGCGATCTTGCGGGGAAAGTTGAGCTAATGCTGAGGTTAACGCCTCTTGACGGCGTTCATCTTGTTGCAGGTTTTTACGCTTTTCAATCAGATCAAGTTCTTCATCGCTTTGAGGGGCAAGTCTTTTTAACTCTTCAACTGACTCTCGTAACCATTCCTCTTCATGCGCTGTTGCTTCGATTGTTGCTCTGAGTGCAGATAGTTTTGCCGTTGCCTCAATCCATTTGGAATAATGAAGTTTTATTTTTTGTAGTAAATTTGTGGATACACCAAAATTATCGAGGATATTGAGATGCCCTCTTGGGTCCATTAACCCAACCTGTTCATGTTGGCCTTGCATTTCCACAAGATTCTGTGAAATTTCTTTTAAAAAATTCAGGCTAACGGGCTGATCGTTAATATAAGCACGGGAACGTCCATCGGCAGCAATAATGCGACGAATGACTAAATTTGTTTCAGAAAGCTCGGCCAGTTCAAAACCTTGCTCGGCCAGTTGTGTATAAACAGGATGAGAAATAGGAACTTCAAAACAGGCCGTTACTGTGGCTTGATTGGTGCCAACTCTTACCAAAGAGGAACTGGCACGTTCACCTAATGCCAATCCAAGGCTATCTAATAGTATAGATTTCCCTGCACCAGTTTCTCCAGTGAAAACTGTTAATCCTCGATCAAAGAATAAATCGAGTTTCTCTATCAAAACAACGTTACGTATAGAGAGTTGTGTTAACATTTATAAAAACTGATGCAAAAAAATGAAATGAATAGTGATCAGAAAAGAGATGTAAAAGAGTTCCATGTGCGGCTGAAGAAACCAGGAGTTTTAGCTGTTGGTTTTTCTGCTTGAGGAGACACAAGTTTATATTTCTTAAGATCATTATAAGTATAACGATACCAAGTACTGTTAGGATAGTTATATCCCAAGATAGAAGCTGTTTTACGAGCTTGATCAGTCAATCCAAGCTTAAGATAAATTTCAACAGAACGATGTAATGCTTCTGCTACATGGTTGGTGGTTTGATAATCAAAAACTACACGTTGAAAGCGCGTAATTGCTGCTTCATAATTTTTTTGTTGCTCGTAAAAACGACCCACTAGCATTTCTTTACCTGCCAAATGGTCACGACAAAGATCAATTTTTAATTGAGCATCACGTGCATAAGAGGTGCCAGGAAAACGATTAACAACGTCGTTTAAAGCACTCAAAGCTTCTAATGTACTTTGCTGATCACGAGAAACGTCTGAAATTCGTTCATAATAACATAATGCGCGCAAATAAAATGCGTAAGGTGCATCAGGGCTATTGGGATGAAGTTGCAAGAAAGTTTCAAGTTGTTTTACAGCGTCTGGATATTTATTTTGTAAGTAAAACGCGTAACCTTGCATTAATTGAGCATTCGGAGCATACCCAGAATAGGGGAAGTTCTCTTGCAACATCTCAAACTGTTTAGTAGCTAGTTTATAATGTTTTGTTTTAATTGCATCGATACCATTATTATAAAGCTGCTCTGGTGTGCCTTGTCTATAGCTCTCTTCAGAGTTATGATCAGCTGCTGCTTTTTTTGCATCTTTGCTACTACCGCCGCCGCATGCGACCAAACTGGTCACAAGCATGACAGAAAAAAAGCCACGTGTTATGTTTTTTAACATATGTAGTTTTGGATTCACTGTAACCACAGTTTGACAACTTTCTGCTTTATTAAAAATGGCACAATACTTAATAATCGAAATATTTTTATATCATGTCATTAGAGAAGTTGAAGTGCTTTCTTTAATAAAAATGAATTTTAATTTAAAGTGAGGTTTTTAAGCCTCTTGTTTTTCTTGTTTTTTATAGAAAAAATTCGGAAAAATTTCTGGTGATGCTGCACGAGTGGTGGATGTGGGTAAATAACACCACGCTTCTTTATCTGACATTAATTTACGTAATAAAAGATTATTAAGTTTATGCCCAGATTTATGCCCGATAAATTCACCATGTATGCGAACATTACTTAATGCTAAATCACCAATAGCATCAAGCATTTTGTGTTTTACAAACTCATTTTTACAACGCAATCCATTCGGATTTAAGATAATATCATCTTCGACAACGATTGCATTATCCAAGCTGCCACCTTTGGCAAGACCCATTTTATGTAGAGTATCAATTTCACTCTTAAGTGTGAAAGTACGGCAATGCGCCAACTCATTTTTGAAATTTTCAGGAGTTAGATGCATTTTAAAAATCTGTTTGCCAATAGCAGCCACAGGAAAATCAATAGATAGGGTCAAAGTTAATCCTTCATAAGTTGAAGGGACTAGCTCTGCAAAAGCATCTTTACTTTCTACACGTACGGTTTTTAGTATTTTAATGCTAGGGATAATAGCCAGTAATGTCTGGCGGCCTGCTTGTTCTAATAAAGCGTTGAATTGAGCAGAGGAACCGTCTAAAACAGGAAGTTCAGGGCCATCACATTCTACAATGATATTATCGATTTGATTGCCCGATAAAGCTGCCATTAAATGTTCAATAGTAGCTATTTTAATTGATGGATTTTTGGGGTTTGCAATAACAGTACTCAGGGTTGTGTCAACAACATTATCATAACAGGCACGAATAGAGATATTGCTCATGTCTGTTCGGCGAAATATTACTCCTGTTCCAGCAGGTGCAGGTAACAGTTTTAGGTTAATATATTTTCCAGAATGTAACCCAATTCCACAACAAGAAATTGGTGTAGATATAGTGTGTTCTGGTGCAATATAGGATTGAGTCAATGGAAGATGAGACCAGATAGAACGACGTGGTATATTAGTTGGTCTTGGCAAAGATTTAATTTGCATTCTATCCATAGTCTTTTCCAATCTTAATTAATAATAACCTTAAAAAGAGCGATATCTTAATGTATATGTAGAGGGGAAATTGGAAGAATGCCAGTCAAAGATTATTGCATAGTGTTACGCAAGATTATTAAATACTTATAAAAAAGACCTCTAAATTATTATCTAGAGGTCTTTTTTATAGCTCATCAATTAAGATTTTCTTCTTAAAAAGGCTGGAATATCAAGGCCATCCTCGTCTATTTTAGATTGGCTTTCGTTATGAGAGCGGGCTTGACCTTCTGTGTTATTAACCATAGAGGGTTCATTTTTCCCAAGTTCAGCTTGTGATGCAGAAGGGTTTTTATTTCCGCGTAGTGCCCCAGTTACAATACCAAATAAGCTTCTTGATGGTGGAGGGGCAGTGTCATCCTGACGATGATGAGGATCTGAGAACAAACCTGAACGAGGTGATGCTTTAGAAGCACGCTCTGGAATCGCATCGGGAGAGGGTGCGCGAGGCTCATCATTATTTTTGTAAGAACTGTTTTGTTCAATAACAGCTTCTGTTTTTGCTGGCGCAGCAGGTTTTACTGTTTGAGGAGGCTCTTGATAGTTAATAGGTTCAGGAATTTTTTGTGAAGTGTGAGTTGCTTCTGTAGAAGAAGGTGTTGTGTTTTGAGGCGCAGCCTCTACAGCAACATTTTTTTCTTGTTCGCTCGGCTGTGGCTGTGGGGCTGTAGGTGTTTGTTTTTCGTATTGAACAGGGCTGTCAATACCTGTAGCAACAACAGAAACACGAATTTTTCCAGTTAGATTTTCATCAATTGCAGAACCAAAGATAATATTGGCATCATCAGCGACTTCTTCACGAATACGATTCGCAGCTTGATCAACTTCGAATAGGGTAAGATCATCACCACCCGTAATGTTGATTAATAATCCTTTTGCCCCAGCCATAGAGGTATCTTCTAATAAAGGATTAGAGATTGCGGATTCTGCTGCACGAATAGCTCTATTTTCGCCCTCTACTTCGCCTGTTCCCATCATTGCTTTACCCATTTCCGCCATAACGGTGCGGATATCAGCAAAGTCAAGATTAACAAGGCCAGGTGACATCATCAAGTCTGTTACCCCTTTAACGCCCATATACAAAACTTCATCAGCCATTTTAAACGCATCTTTCCAAGTTGTGTTTTCAGTTGCTGTGCGGAAAAGATTTTGGTTCGGAATAACGATTAAAGTATCAACAAATTGTTGAAGTTCGGCAATGCCTGTTTCTGCAAGGCGAGCTCTTCTGGCACCTTCAAAGGTAAAAGGTTTTGTTACGACACCCACTGTCAGGATTCCACGTTCACGTGCCATACGTGCAATTACGGGGGCTGCACCAGTTCCTGTTCCACCACCCATACCAGCAGTGATAAATACCATATGAACATTTTCCATATGACGGGCAATTTCTTCTGCTGCTTCTTCTGCGGCGGCACGACCAATATCAGGCTTTGCACCAGCACCTAACCCTTGGGTTAAATGAGGACCCAGTTGAATACGATTATCAGAAAGGCTCTTCATTAGTTGCTGTGCATCTGTATTCGCAACAACGAATTCGACCCCTTTGAGCTGCAAAAGAATCATATTATCAACGGCATTTGTGCCACCACCACCGACACCAAAAACTGTGATACGAGGTGTAAAATCAGCATAGGTAGGTTGTGGAATTGTCAAATTGAGTGTCATGGATATCCTCGAACCAAGTATAGCTTTGTGTTTTGAAAACAGGATACATCAGAAAAGTGTTAGAATCCAAAGAAATATTTATATATGTACACGGATAAACTCAACAAGCTTTTTCAAAAAGCCTTCTGATTTTTTTTCAAAAAAATCAAGATCAGCTAAAGTTCGACCATCTCCTGCCGCCCAGGCCAATAATCCCGCGGCAGTTGAAAAAGCAGCAGAATTTGCAGTATCGTCTGGTAAACCTATGATATTATTCGGTTTTCCTAAGCGAATTTGACGATTTAAAATGCGTGCAGCCAATGGTCCAAGGCCATCCAAGAGTGATCCGCCGCCTGTTAAAATTACTCTACCATTGGCAGCATTTCCGACATTTGCATTATCCAGACGGTCTCTGACAAGTTCTAAAGTTTCTTCGATTCGGGGGCGAATAATAGAAATTACTCTTGATAGCGGTATTTTTGTCACAACTTCATAGTCATCATCGCCTATCATTTGAATCGGAAGTTGTTGATATTCATCGTCATAAGAGTATTCCGCACTGCCCCACATCGTTTTCAACCATTCAGCTGTATCAATAGATGTGGATAGAATCCCTGCAATGTCTCTGGTAATATGGGACCCACCAATTGGGATTTGCGAGGTATAAAGAAGTTGGTTTTCGCCAAAAATACCAAGAGAAGTTGTTCCGCCTCCCATATCAACAATTGTCGCCCCTAAATCACGTTCGTCTGGTGCCATAACAGCTAATCCAGCTGCTAATGGCGAAGAAATGATTGCTTCAATTTGTAATTCCGCACGCATTAATACAGTGGCAAGGTTACGTAGGGCGGTTGCAGATGTATCGATAATATGTAGGCGAGTGCTTAAAAGCTCGCATTGATGACCACGAGGATCTTCCACACCAGAAGTTTCATCAACATCAAATGCCAAGGGTAGAGCGTGAATAATTTCTCTACCATCTATTTGTGCTCTTAAAACACCTTCATTCACAAGCCGGTAAATATCGTGATTATTAACTTCTCTGCCGCCAATAGGCCAGTCAACATTAAAAAGCTGGCTTTGAGGTTTCCCTCCAGAGAGATTAACATAAATCTTACTTAATCTGCGTTCAGCTGCCTCTTCAGCTTGGCCGACAGCAGAGCGAATTGCACGTTCAGCTGCTTCAAGGTTTACAATTCCACCTTGTTTAACTCCATGAGATCTGCGCCAACCATAGCCTAAAACTTGTAATTGACCATTTGGCTTTCCTTGGCCAATAAGACAAGTAATTTTATTACTGCCAATATCTAAAACACCAAAAACACCAGGAAGCCAATCCTTTTTATAGGGCAAATCGTCAGGAGGAAAGACACGGCTTTTTACTAACTGTCTGGATTGTGCTACGGCCAAAGCATTCTTGTCATGATTTGTATTAGTGTTTTTTCTTTGCGCTTTTTTCTGAGAAGAAGCTAGCTTACTCATGACATTTACCCTGATTATAAAACGGAATGATGAAAGTGTAGTTTTTTATGGTGTTGATTGCGTACTGGTATTATCACCGTTTATATTTTGTGAATCTTCTTTTTGTTTGTTTATATAGTCTTTGTCTTCTGTAATAACTAATCGATCTGCTTGACGCAAATCAATAATTTTTATTGGGCGATCTAATATCTGAATGTCTTTTTGCAAACGGTTTAAACGTTGAATTGCTGGTAGCTCTTGATTTTCTGGTAATTTTACAGTGGTACCATTTTTTAAATCCAGATTCCATCGTCTATTACCAACACGAACTGCGGCAACGACATGTTTTTTGATGTCAGGTTGAGAAGATAAAATATCAAGAAGTTCAGCACCGTCTGTATTAGCACCATAACCAACAACTAATGGAAGCTTTAAAAAAGCTTGCCCATCTTTACCACTCATACCATGATCATTCACAATTTGGCCTTTACGATCAATCAATTTAAATTGGCCATTATGTTGCCATACAGCAAAAGGTTTACGCTCAGTAATATGAATAATAATTGTATTAGGTAATTGTCGTTTTAATAAAGCGGTTTCAACAAAAGGTAGCTCGTCCAGACGTTGTTGAGCATCATTGACGGAAAAATTAAAAATAGAATCTCCGATGTGAATGCCCAAAGCTTCTTTAACCTCATCCTCAGAGGTCAAATCACATCCCGTAATAATAATTTTCGTAATTTTCATAGGTAAAATACTGCTTACTTTACCTACGATGACTGAGTATTGTTGATCAGAAGCCAAGCGAGCGATAAACCATCCCCCACCGCCAAGAATGCCAAAAATCACAATTAAAAAAATAAAAGGGCGCAATAATCGCCTTGACCGCCGAAAAGCAATTTTACTTTTCGATGGTCGATCATTTTGATAATCAGGACGTTTTCTCATGCTCGACATTTAGCATGTTCCACTAGCCAAGAGCAGAGATCAGGATAAGAAATACCACAATATTGTGCTTGCTCAGGTAATAAAGAGGTTTTGGTCATACCAGGTTGAGTATTGACTTCTAGTATATAAAGTGCGCCTGGATGATCAGAGGTTTCTTGTGAATTATCATAACGAAAATCCGTTCTGGAAACAGGATAACACCCTAGAATTTTATGTGCTTGTTGAGCATAATCTATAGCTTTTTGAAACGCCTTTGGATGTATTTGTGCGGGCAAAATATGTTTTGATTCTCCAGCCGTATATTTAGAGGTATAATCATAAAACACATGCGTGCCAGAGGAAATATCTGTGATGGTTAAAGCTTTATCTCTCATAACACATACAGTTAATTCTTTTCCTGGGATAAATTGCTCAACAAGGACATTGTCGCCAAAGTGCCATTCTTTTATAATTTTTTGACGGCGCTTTTTTCGTTCTTGTGCATCTGTTTCATTGACTATATACACCCCAACTGAAGAGCCTTCCTCTATAGGTTTGATAACATAAGGCGAGGGTAAGGGATCTTGGTGAGCCAGCTCGTGGACAGGGATTACTTTACCTGTGGCAACAGGTAGTCCTGAATCAGCCAATAGAATACGAGTTATTTGTTTGTTCATTGCTATGGCAGAGGAACAAATACCACCGTGAGTATAAGGGATGTTCATCCATTCCAAAACACCTTGGATCGCTCCATCTTCTCCAAAACGACCATGTAATGCGTTAAACACGATATCAGGTTTTTGTTCTTTTAAACATTGAATGATCTGCTCAAGGTCATCATTAGCCACAAGATCACTGACTTGATAACCAGTCTCTTTAAGCGCTTCGATAATATTGCTGCCACTGGCTAGGCTGACTTCACGTTCAGAAGAAATTCCACCACGAAGAACGGTTACATGTTTTTTGGACATTTGAATACTTTCTTATTGTTGTAATGGACGACCAATGCGTTTGATTTCCCAGTGAAGTGCAATAGAGAATTGATCCATAACGCGCTTTTTCAGTTCTTCACCCAGATTCTCAATATCAGCCGCTGTCGCTGTACCAGTATTTATTAAAAAATTACAATGTTTTTCACTGACTTGCGCGCCACCGATGGTTAAGCCTCTGCCGCTAACCATGTCAATCAACTGCCATGCTTTATATTCTGAAACTGAAGGGTCAGGATTGCGGAAGGTCGATCCGCCTGTGCGAGATCGAATGGGTTGTGAGTCTTCTCGTTGCTTTTTAATAGCATTCATTGCTTGAATAATTTTTTCTTTGTCCCCAGGTAGCCCTTGTAGGCGTGCTTTGGTAACTATGGCATCTTGTGGCAAAGTGGAGTGGCGATAGCTCAGCCCAAGCTCGCTGACAGATAAACGAATTAATTTGCCTTCGCGGGTAATAATCTCTATCCAATCAAGGATGTTGGACAGTTCTGAACCATGTGCTCCTGCATTCATTTTGACAGCTCCACCAATAGAGCCAGGAATACCAATTAAGAATTCTAATCCTTTAATTCCTGTCGCAGCGGCATGTTCAGCAACAACAGTGTCAAGACATGCGGCACCTACGATAAATCCATCTTGATCAGGAATGATTTCATTAAACCCTTTGCGGAGTTGAAAATTAACGCCTGGAATACCGCCATCACGGATTAATAAATTTGAAGTTGCGCCCAAAGTAAAGATAGGCCACTCCAAAGGGAGTCGGTATAAAATATATGCAAGGTCTTCATCATTGGCAGGATTAATCAAAATTTCTGCATTTCCGCCTACTCTGAACCAGCTGCGTACATTAAGAGGAACATCAAAATTGATCTTTCCCTGCAGTTTTGGCAGTAAATCAGAAAATGCTTCTTTGGTAAAAAGACCTTGTTGCATATTCTATCCCTTTAAGTGCTTTCTTGTTGTAATTTTTTAAGTTGCTCTGGTAAAGCATGTGCCCAATAGGTTACAGATCCAGCCCCCAGGAAAATTACTACGTCACCAGGCTCTGCAATGGCATTAATCATTTCCGCTAATTGATCAGGATGGGGCAAAGCGACTACAGATTGGTGTCCATGAGCACGTAATCCTTCGATCAAAGCATCACGATCGAAATCAGGAATAGGATCTTCACCAGCTGCATATACATCTGCCACAATAACGGTGCTGGCATCATTCATACAAGAACAAAATTCAGTAAATAAATCCCGTAAGCGTGTATAGCGGTGAGGCTGTACTACGGCAATTACATTATTTGATGTTGCTTGGCGTGCTGCTTTTAATACGGCAGAGATTTCAACGGGATGATGACCATAATCATCAATAATGCTGATTTTTCCAACTTCTCCAACACGAGTAAAGCGACGTTGAACGCCTTTAAATGCAGCAAATGCAGAACGAATATTGTCTTCGCTGATATCCATTTCCAAAGCAACAGCAATCGCAGCCAGTGCATTTTGTACATTATGCTGGCCCAGCATCGGTAAACGGAAAGGCCCAATGCGACGGTTAATTTGTTTATGACGGTTGGTGACAACAACGTCAAAAGTTGTACCTAGTTTGTCGGCAATAATTTTATCTGCACGAACATCAGCTTGAGGGGAAAAACCATAGGTAATAAGCCTGCGATCTGAAAGGTTTGGCAGCATTTTTTGCACGCCAGGATGGTCTATACAAAGAACAGCAAAACCATAAAAAGGAATATTGGATACAAATTGATGATAGGCGTTTTCCATAGCTTCTGGCGTGCCCCAATGATCCATATGTTCTGGGTCCATATTGGTGACAATCGCAATGACTACAGGAAGATGTAAGAACGAACCATCACTTTCATCGGCCTCAACAACCATCCAGTCCCCAGATCCCATTCTCGTATTGGTGCCATAGGCCTCGATAATACCCCCGTTAATGACAGTGGGGTCCAGTTTTGCGTACTCTAATAAAGTAGCAACCATACTGGTGGTTGTGGTTTTTCCATGAGTGCCTCCAACGGCAATGGACCAACGTAAACGCATTAACTCGGCCAGCATTTCTGCTCTGCGAACCACAGGAATAAATCTGGAACGTGCCTCAACAATTTCAGGATTATCTTTTTTGATTGCTGAAGAAATAACGACAACTTGAGCTTGGCCGACATTTTCCGCACTGTGACCAATATGAACAACAATGCCGAGTTTACGAAGACGTAATACATTTGCATTTTCTGACATATCTGACCCTTGGATTTTATATCCCAGATAATGTAAAGTCTCAGCAATACCGGACATGCCAATACCACCAATTCCTACAAAATGAATAGTGCCAATCGAAAGGGGAAGAGATCTCATAATTGCGGTGCTTTCTTTCTGAAATAATCGTCAAGGAGTTTATATGGTGATACTGGATTCTATTAAATCTGCCAATTCTTTTGCAGCATTAGGATAAATAAGTTTATGGGATTGGGCGGCTGTTGTTAATTTCTCAGAATGGTTTAGCAAGTCTGTTAATAAGGCGTTTAACCCAGTAACTGAGAATTCGCTTTGATCAATTACCCACGCTGAACCTTCTTGCTCTAGAGCTTTGGCATTATAGTCTTGTTCTTTATTTGCAGCAAATGGATAAGGAATTAAAATTGCAGGTTTTCCTGCTAAGGATAATTCTGAAACTGAGGAACCACCAGCACGGCCAACAACCAGATGTGCTTGTTTTAAAATAGAAGCGACATCTTTTAAGAACGGTGCAAGAGTAGCTTGTATTTGTGCTCTTTTATAAATTTGCTTAACATGATCCAAATCTTCTTTACGCACTTGTTGTGTAATACGTAACTTTTGTTTGATCTCAACAGGCAGGTTTTCTAAAGCATAAGGAACGATCTCGCCTAAGATCTTAGCTCCTAAAGAGCCTCCCCAAATCACTAAATTAATTGTATCTGTCGGGGCTTGATAAACAGAAGGATAAAGTGCCGTAATATCGGGGCGAACAGGAAGTCCCGTTTTCTTTACAGGAATTTTTTTGGAAATGCCTGTAACCTCTGGAAAAGATGTTGCAATAGTATCGGCAAAGTAAGACAACATTGCATTAGCCTTACCAATAATGGCATTACCTTCATGTAATATAATCTTTGGACGTTTTTTCTTGGGTAATAAGCGTGCCGCTGCAAGTGGAGGAATGGAAGGATATCCACCAAAACCAATAATGACGCTTACAGGGTTTTTTTGTAATATTTTACGAGCCTGAGAAATACCCTTTAAAAGTTCCAACCCATTATGAATTTTTTGTCCAATAGATTTTTTTGCAATTCCCCCACCATCAATGACGAATTGCTGGATATCATCCCATTCTGCTAATTGAGGATCTTCTATTCGTTTATCCGTCATAAACAAGATCGGATAGTTTCTTTCTCTTAGTTGCATAGCTAATGCTTTGGCAGGAAAGAAGTGCCCCCCTGTTCCCCCAGCAACAATGCCGATTTTTGGTTTATTCATCGTACGAGGTTTCTCTTGCTAAAAGGTTGATTGTTATTTTTAAAGAATTTTGGAGATTCTACCCGTTTTCGTGTTAATGCGAGAACCATACCAATAGTAAAAGCAACGGATAAAGCCGAGGATCCCCCATAAGAAATAAATGGCAGCGTCATTCCTTTGGTTGGAATCAGATGTAACGTTGATCCCATATTAATAAAGGCTTGTAGCCCAAAACCTGTAATTAATCCAGAGGTTGCTAAAACTACAAAAGGATCATCTTCTTTGATAAGTTTTAGCAGAGTTCTGGAAACAATAAAGCAAAAAAGAAAGATAATGATACAACAAACAACCATACCATACTCTTCTCCAGCAACAGCAAAAACAAAGTCAGCATGCGCATCAGGTAGCAAGTCTTTGACACGTCCTTCACCAGGACCACGCCCCCATAATCCACCATTCCCAAAAGCACGTAAAGCAGTATCAATTTGATAATGATCACCGACTTCAGGATGTAAAAACCGTTCTACGCGTGAACGCACGTGGGGTAATACTACGTAGGCACCGATAAAAGCAGCAATCATTCCGCCAAAACCAGAAAAAATCCAGAACATGTTTAATCCGTTGATAAAAAGCTGTGTTAACAGAACAGCAGTAATAACGGCTAACATACCAATATCAGGTTGGGATTTTAGAATAAATAAAATCACACCATAAAATCCCAAAGCAATCAGAATTCCAGGTATATAAAAACGCATTTTCCATTGCGTTAGCAACCATGCAGTAAAAATTGCAAAACAGGGTTTTAAAAACTCAGAAGGTTGTAAGGACATAATTGGTAAAGCAATCCAACGTTTTGCTCCTTTAATATCCATTCCATGAACCAACGTATATGCCGTGGCAGCAATAGCAAGAAATGTGCCTAAAATACTGAGTTTTTTGATCCCTTCAGTTGATAACATTGAAACAACAATAATAGTTAAAGCTGCAATGCTTAGAAACATGACCTGTTTGAAAATAAATACATCTCTTGAAGCCCCAATACGTTGAGCCACGGCAGGGCTTGCGGCCATCATTAAAATATAACCAAAACCAATTAACAGACCTACAGAACCAAGCGTCCAATGGTCAACATTACGCCACCACCGTGCAAGTAACGAATTATCAGTGCGGGAAATTCCTGACATTAATTTGGGCCTTTAATTCTTGGATGATTTAAGAAAGTGAAGATGAAAGCTGCATAACAAGCTCGGCAAAATGATCACCTCTTTCTTCAAAACTGCTAAATTGATCAAAACTGGCACATGCCGGAGACAGTAAAACTGTATTTATATGATGTGTTTGTGCATACCCAAAAGCTTCAGGAACTGCATGTTCAAGGGTTCTCACGATTTTATAAGAAACATGATGTGCTTGCAAGGTTTTGGCTAAGAGTTGTGCGTCTTCGCCAATTAGCAGAGCCAACTTGATGCGCGAAAAAAAAGGCACTAGATCGTCAATGCCATTGGACTTGGCCAATCCTCCCGCAATCCAAATCAATTCGTTATAACAAGTTAATGCTTTTGAGGCGGCATCGGCGTTTGTTGCTTTGCTGTCATTAATAAAAGTTATATTATGAATAGTAGCCACAGGGCGTTGACGATGTGCTAGGCCTTGATAAGAGTTTAATCCAGTTTGTATCTGTGTTTTGCTGAGGCCTAAACGTAAAGCCATTGCAGCTGCAGCTGCAGCATTTTGCGCATTATGATCCCCAGGAAGTAAAAAAGCGGTTGTAAGATCTGCAATAGGGCCTCGTTGATCGCGTAAAATATGATTGCTTACCCAAAAATCGGCTTTTTTATCGATGCCTGTAATGGTTTGAATTTGCACTTTGGATTGATTACCTAGCGTTTGAGCAATATGGCTGCAAATATTATCTTCGACGCCAATAATAGCCAAATCAGTAGAAGATTGGCGATCAAAAATATGACTTTTGGCTTTGATATATCCTTGCATATCCCCATGACGTTCCAAGTGATCTGGGGTCATATTTAACAAGCACGAAATATCAGCGGTAAATTCTGATAAACGTTCAAGCATATAAGAAGACATTTCCAGAACATAAACCCCATTATCCCTTAATAAAGGTAATGCCAAAGCAGCAGGGCCCAAGTTTCCACCAGCCATTGCAGGAATACCTGCTTCATTTAGTAAATGCGTTAATAAAACTGTTGTTGTGGATTTGCCATTTGTGCCTGTTATAGCCACAAAACGTGCTTTTGATCCAGACTTCTTGACCGCGCGGTATAAAAGCTCTGCATCGGAAAAAATAGGGATATTTTGCTCAATCGCAAGTGTTGCGATAGGGTGTGCTTTGGGTAAAAGATGTGGAATACCAGGAGACATAACCAGCGCGTTAAAATTTTGTAGATCTTTAAACGACTTAACATACGGTTTGAGCTCTGCGGGGATATCATTTCTTTTTTGTTCTTGATCATCCCATATTTGTATTGTTGCGCCCATTGTTAATAAGCGTTTGGCAGCAACAATACCGTTTTTCCCCAGCCCCAAAATGGCATAGTGTTGATTATGAAAAAGAGTAGATGAGAAATTCATATTACCGTAACTTTAATGTGGCCAGACCAATAAGACCCAGCATAATCGCAACAATCCAAAAACGAATAACAATTTTTGATTCTGAAAGGCCTTTTTTCTCAAAATGGTGGTGCAAAGGTGCCATCAGGAATACGCGGGTTTTTGTACGTTTATACCAAGCAACCTGTATAATAACAGATAATGTTTCAACGACAAATAAACCACCAACGATACATAGAACGAATTCATGTTTGACAGCAACCGCAACAGCACCCAAAGCCCCACCTAAGGCTAAGGATCCTGTATCTCCCATAAATACAGAAGCAGGAGGAGCATTAAACCATAAAAATCCTAACCCAGCACCAATAATCGCTGCACAGAAAATCCCAAGTTCTCCTGTTTGTGGTACAAAATGTAAGAATAAATATTTGGCAAATACTGCATTTCCGACAAGATACGCAATCAACGCAAAGACCAAGAATGCAATAACAACAGGAACAATGGCTAACCCATCTAGTCCATCGGTAAAATTAACTGCATTTCCAAATCCTGCAATAACGACCATTCCAAAAATAGGAAAGAAATATCCTAGGGGAATCATAAGATTTTGAAAAAAAGGTAAAGCGATATGATTGGCGATATCTGGTGGGGTTATTGCTTGTAAACCAAAGGCTGCAACAGCAGAGATCAAGAACTCTCCCCCTAAACGTGTGCGTTTAGAAAGACCATCTGTGTTTCTTTTAGCCAGTTTTTGATAATCATCAAAAAACCCAATTAACCCAAAGCCCAGCGTTACAAATAACATAATCCACATAAAACCGTTGGAAAGATCACTCCATAACAAGGTGGAAAAAGTCAGGGTAAAAAGCATCATAATTCCGCCCATTGTGGGCGTTCCAGCTTTTTCTTTGATGTGACGTTCTGGTCCCAAAGCACGGATAGGTTGTCCATCACGTTGAATTTTATGGAGTTTGGCAATAATATAGGGGCCAATCCATAAGCTTAGGAAAAAGGCGGTAAAACAGGCAGCTCCAGCACGAAATGTAATATAGCGAAAGAGGTTGAAAGGAGAAATATATTCCAACCCAAAACGCGTTATCAGATCATATAGCATTAGTTTTTCCTTATGGCTGGAGCAGTTAAAGCTGTAACAATTATATTCATACGCATAGAGTTGCTGCCTTTAATCAAAAGAGTATCATTTTCTTGCAGACGCTCTTGGATTACCGGAATTAATTCTTGCGCAGTCGCACGCCAAGAACCCTGTAAGGTGAGAGGCAATTGTTCAAATACAATTTTCATCATTTCACCACAACAGAAAACTAGATCAGCATGTGTGGTTAAATGAGGAAGTAAACAGAGATGTTCAGACTGACTATACTCACCTAATTCTTTGATATCTCCTAATATTGCAATTTTTCTTGCTGGAGCCAGTATAGATAAAGTTTGTAATGCCGTGCGTATAGAAAGGGTGGAAGCATTATAACTCTCGTCTAATATAATTCCATTGATGGGCTGTAAAGGTAAGATTTTTCCTCTGCCATTGCCAGTTTGAAATGCAGCTAAAGCAGTAATAGAGCGTTTAACATCCAGATTTAGGCTTTCTATTACACCAATAACTAAACCTGCATTATGCACTAAATGTTTTCCAGGTGAAGAGAGAGTAAAATGGTATTCTTGATTGTGCAAAGTAGCTTGGAATTTTGATCCTTGAGGAAGTAATTCAATATCGCTAAGTTGTATTGATGCAGTTTCAGATAAACCAACTGTTATTAATTGTACTTGATATTGTTGGGCGACTTTCTGGAAAATTGACATTCCATAAATCGTATCTGGAATCAAGGTAATAGCTTGAGCGGGTAGGGCTGTTATAATCTGACTTTTTTCTTTGGCGATATTATCTAGGTTTTGCATATATCCAAGGTGAGATGAAGCAACTTCGGTAATAATGGCAATATGAGGATTAACCAACTTTGCTAATGGTGCAATTTCCCCAACATGATTCATTCCAATTTCACAAACGCAAAAATCTGTATCATTTGGCAGGCGTGCCAAAGTCAATGGAACACCTAAATGATTATTATGCGATCCTGCTGCGGCATGCACGCTGCCAAAAGCTGACAAAGTTGTTTTAAGCATTTCTTTGGTCGTGGTTTTACCCACACTACCCGTAACTGCAATAACCTTGCCTGTAAAACGCTTACGACCATAATAACCGATATCTGTTAAGGCCTGTAATGTATCCTTAACATATAAAACAGGAGAATCTTCTGATAGTTCTGCAATAGGATGGCTGATAATCGCACAAGATGCTCCTAGCTCTAATGCTTTTTTCACATGTGCATGACCGTCGCTATTCTCACCAATAATGGCAATGAAGATATCTCCTTTTTCAAGGGTGCGCGTATCAATAGAAATCCCTGTGCCCTTGATTTGACAAGCGTAAGAGAACGAACCTTGGGTTGCGTGAACAAGGTCGGTTTCAGTCCATAAAACAGTCATAAACGGCTCGCATATTTTTGTATTATTGTGACATCATCAAAAGGATAAACAGTAGTGCCAATAATTTGGCCTTGTTCATGTCCTTTTCCTGCCACTACTAAGATATCGTCTTTTTGTAGCTTTTTGATAGTTTGTGCAATAGCTTCTTCTCGCCCTGCAATTTCTAGCGCATCAGGAGCACCGACTTTGACTTGCTTTCGAACAAGCTCGGGATTCTCATTACGAGGGTTATCATCGGTGATAATGACATGATCGGCATATTTTTGAGCTTCTTGTGCCATCAAAGGACGCTTGCCTGCATCACGATCTCCGCCTGCACCAAAAATAATATAAAGTTTGTGGTGAGTATGAGGGCGTAAAGATTGCAATAAATGTGCCAATGCATCAGGTGTATGAGCATAATCAACATATATTGCTGCACCATTTGGTAAAATAGCTGCTTGCTCCATTCTACCTCTAACCCCTTTAAGTTGAGGAAGTAAAGAGATGAGGTTTTTTACATCAATGGTGTCTTTGGCAATTAATGCTATGGCTAGTAAAATGTTATCTACTTGATATCGTCCAAGTAAAGGAAGGGTCACTGAGATTTGTTCGCCAGTCATTATTTTAATCTCTAGTTTTTGCCCTTCTGGAAGTGGTGTTACAGAAATTAGTTTTAAAAACTCACCTTGCTCACCAACTAAGCGAAGTTTTTGCTGCCGCTCCTGAATAGTTTGCTTAATTTGTTTTAAGACATCTTGATCCATATCTGCATTAACAGCTGCAATACCGCCAATCGGTAAAATATGTTTAAATAACCGCAGTTTGGCTTCTAAATAATGTTGAAGATCATGATGATAATCTAGATGATCACGAGTAAGATTAGTAAACCCACCAGCTTCCAAGGTTAATCCATCTAAACGATATTGATCAAGCCCATGAGATGAGGCCTCTAATGCCACATATTGTATATCGTGTTTAACCAAGTTCGTTAGAATTTGGTGCAAGGTAATCGGATCTGGGGTAGTCAGAACAGGGCCTGTATAATGATAGTTTGTATTACTGATAACGCCTAGAGTACCAATAGTTGCTGAGTTATAATGTTTTAAAATCCATAATTGGCGAACAAAATCGGCGGTACTAGTTTTTCCGTTTGTCCCAGTTATCGCGATTTGATGTTTGGGGTGTTTCGGATAAAATAAAGCAGCCATTAAAGAAAAAACATAACGTGGGTTGTCATTATAAATATAAACACAACCTTCAGTTTCAGGAAAATCCACATTTGTGGATAGTAATATTGCTTTGGCACCTTTTTCAATAGCCGTTTTAATATAATCACATCCATTAGAGTGCGTGCCAGGAAGGGCACAAAACAAGTATCCGTCTTTGACCTTGCGACTATCAAGGGTTATTCCCGTTAGGTGGATATCTTGATCTATAATGGGCAAGTGCACATCATGGAGCAGGCTATTAAGAGAGATCATGATAAAAGGCTTTATTATTGTCTTGTTGAAGATGTTGTGACGGTGGTTTTCTTTTTTGGTTTTTCATTGGATTGTTGACGATTAAGACGAGGATCGCCTGGATCATTTCCTGGTCCCAAAGCTCTGATACCTTTAGGAACAGGAGGACGCAAAGGAATAGCCATTTGTGCATCAATGGTGGCAGCATCTTTGGTATTTGGAAACAGATTAAGGATAGGGCCAATACGTCCAATGATTTTAGAAACAGCTGGGGCAGCATTCCAACCAGCCGTTGTCCAACCATGAGTTTCTTTGGTTGGCTTAGGGCTATCTAGCATCACATAGACCGCATATTTAGGATCATTCATCGGGAATACTGCCGTAAATGCAGAAACGTTCACATGTTTTAAATACCCTCCAGATTTACTGACTTTTTCGCTGGTTCCCGTTTTTCCACCAACAAAATATCCTGGCACTTCTGCATTTCTACCAGTCCCTTTGGTTACGTCTAAACGCAAGATTTTTCTTAAAAGTGAGGAAGTTTTTTCAGAAAGAACACGTTCGCCCTGAGCTTGTGGTTTTGGAGGGGGCAGGTTGGGATCTTGCGGTTGCACAGATGGATCATTGTTACTGATATCTTGCAAAGATAATAAAGTTGGTTTGACTAGAATTCCACCATTTACAGTAGCCGCCGTTCCTCTGACAATTGCAAGTGGAGATTCAGCAATACCATGACCAAAAGCAATCGTCATCACAGTTGAAATCCCCCAGTTTTTGGCAGCGGGAACAATGGGTCGGCCAGCCTCTGGTAATTCAATAGGAACGCGGGCGGTAAATCCCATTCTTTGCATCCATTCCCTTTGCCTTTCTGCTCCAACATCCAAGGCGATGTGTGCAGAGGCAGGATTGGATGAGTAAGCCATCACTTCAGGTAAAGATAAATATGGAGGGAAATGATCTGTTTTTAAATCTTTAATAGTAAATCGTCCCACACGTATAGGCGCAGTCGCAAAACGATCCCAAATGCGAACAACGCCTAACTCTAATGCCATGGCTACGTTTTGTAGTTTGAAGGTAGATCCTGGTTCATACATTCCATTAGTGGCACGGTTAAACTGTGAATTTGGAGATGACTTACTAAATTGATTGGAATCATAATCTGGCAAGCTAATCATTGCTAGAATTTCACCCGTGTGCACATCCATAACAATTCCACAAGCGGCTTCTGCTTGGAATTTATTTTTTGCAGCCTCCACCTCTTCTTGGACAACAGTTTGCACATGCGTATCAATAGATAATCTTAATGGATGACGATTCTCCATAAGACGTTCGTTGAAAAATTTCTCGATGCCAGCAATCCCATGATCATCAATATCAACACTACCCATAATATGAGAAGCAAGCCTTCCTAGTGGATAACGACGGCGTTCACCTGCTTCGAAATATAATCCAGGAATACCTAAGTTATTGATGGCAACCTCTTGTTGTGGAGAGATGTCTCGCGCAACATAAATAAACTGTTTGCGCGAAGATAAACGCTCTATTGTTTTATTAACATCAAGAGAGGGAAGTATTTCCTTTAGTTTATTGGCAACAACAGTAGGTTCAATGATTTCTAGAGGGTTAGCGTAAACTTGTGCAACCGGTAATGAAATAGCTAAAATTTGACCATTTCGGTCAATAATTGAAGCTCTTTTAATTTGAGGTAAAGAAAAATCACCTGACATTACTCCCTTTGGATCGCTCTTGGGAATAGCAGGAACCTGAGGTGCAATTTGATTTTTTTGTGGGGCAAGAGGCATTAGAATAGTAGCTAAACTTAACTTAAAAGCCACAGCGCCATACAAAGCACAAAAGCCACATGCTGCGATCAGCAGACGGGCTCTGGTCTTATCCATTTTATTGTATTGTTTTTTCTTTTCTCTTTTGCTTAGCTTTGGCTCAGAATTATTTTCCTGCATTTTTCTACGCGGAGGATTAGACCTCTGATCATCCCTGTATTGCATCGCTTTATATACAACCTTTAATAATTAATGAGCGAAAGGAACAGGAGCAGGAAGGGCATCATCAGCGTTACCACCTAAAGCAGATTCGGTATAGTTACTTTTTTTACTGTCATTCCGTGCAACTTTGATCGCAGCGGGACGTTTTTTTTGGGCAATGGTTGACGTCGGTTGTGTTGGTTTACTAGAGAGTTTTTTCTCAAGTGAAGCTTCATTATTTGTTATATTGGTTTGACTAGAAACAGTCTGTTTCGGACGTGCAACTTTGTTGTGAGAAAAAGGATTATCACTTTGAATATTATAAGAAACATTCTGGATATGATTCTTTTTAACAGGTTGTGGTTTTAGATTTTGTGTTTCGATAGCATCTGTTGCATCAGCGATTTCTGTCGTTTTAACTTTTTTACGATGTACAGGTGCAGGCGTAACTACAGACTCAGTAACGACATTATTTTTAGTTGGTGAAATAATAGGTTTTTTAACAGGTTGTGGTTTTAGATTTTGTGTTTCAATAGCATCTGTTGCATCAGCAATTTCTGTCGTTTTAACTTTTTTACGACGCACGGGCTCTGAAGTAGTTACAGGTTCAATCTTCACACTGTTTTTAGCAACAATAACAGGTTTTGTAATAGGCTTGGCTGTTTGTTGAGGTTTAGCTTGTGTTACAGACGGAGACGAATTCTCAGTATTTTTGGCAATAAGCGCTGGTGATGTATTTTTGTTTTCTTCAGTTTTATCAGATGAAGTATCAGCAATAATAGGAGCAGGCTGCCCATTATTTTGGGCAACATTTTTAACTAAATCTTCACGTGTTTTGTCTTTTTCTTGAGTCTTTATAATTGGCGGAAGCGTTGTGCTAACAGCAGCCATTTGTACAAACTGGCTAGGGTTTAAGGGACGTAACCCAGGGATAAACTGATTAGCAAGATTTTTCAAACGATCAGGTTGATTTAATAACGTCCATTCAGTGCGCAACATAGCTGTATTAGACTTAATTCTTTGTGTATCGTACACAATTTTAGTAATTTCTCTGTCGAGCTGGGTTGTTTTATGTTTTTGTGCGTACAAAACCATACCAGAAACTCCAGCAAAGAAAGCACAAAACAAAGTGAAAGGACGGATCATCATTGGGAGTTTTTCCTTTTTTCAGATCATAAACGGCGTTTGATCGCACGCAGTCTGGCACTGCGAGAGCGAGGATTAAGCTGACATTCTTGTTCAGAGGGGCGTTGTGGTTTCGAAGTTAATAACTCAAACTCATTATCAGCTTGTGATGGAGACAATGAAAGCGGCAAATGTCGAGACGGTTTGGCGATACGACCAGCAGCTTTGTTCATAATATCTTTGGCGATACGGTCTTCAAGAGAATGAAAAGAAACAACAATTAGCTTTCCACCGGGCTTTAATAAATTTAAAGCTGCTTGAAGTGCAATGTGAATTTGCTCTAGTTCATTATTTACAGCAATGCGTAACCCTTGAAAAGAACGCGTTGCAGGATTAATGCCGCTTTTGTCCCCGTGAATAGTCTTCTGAATTAAACCAGCCAAATCTTGGGTGGTTTCAAATGGAGCCTCAATACGGCGCTGGACAATAGCTTTGGCAATTCGACGAGAAAACCGTTCTTCACCATAGTGGAACAAAATATCCGCCAACTCTGTTTCTGAAAGTGTGTTGACTAGATCAGCCGCTGTTTTTCCTGTGCGGCTCATTCGCATATCTAAAGGACCATCAAAACGGAAAGAAAAACCGCGTTCTGCTTGATCAATTTGAAAAGAGGAGACCCCTAAATCAAGAACAATACCATTACATTCAGTAATTTTTTGTGATGCTAATAATTCCTTTATATTGGAAAAATCACCTTGTAATAAATGTAAAGAAGTAAATTCTTTTTGAATTTCTTGTCCACGAGCAATGGCATCGGGATCACGATCAATCCCCCAAACCTCACATGCAGCAGCAGATAGGATGGTTTTGCTATATCCACCGCCACCAAAAGTAGCATCAACATAGACACCTTTATCTTGTGGATCTAGTAAAGCCATTACTTCGTTTAACATGACAGGAAAATGTCCCTCATGCGCAGGATAGATATGTTTTGTCATAACTCTACCCCTTTTTTTGTTGCTTTTGGTGGAACTGCCAAGGTTTTTTGTTGCACTTTATGACGTGCAGCTTTGCATCTTTCAATAGCTGCAATTGGTTCCCAGATTTGAAAAATCGTTCCTAGCCCCATAAAGGTCACTGAATCTGTCAAGTTAGCATGCTCTTTTAAAATATCTGGCAGCAATATTCTGCCTTCTCGATCTGGATCAATAGGCCATGCTTCTGCATATAGAGTTGTAGCGATATCATCATGCTCTTCTGAAAACAGATTTAAGCTATCTAAAGAATTGGTAAGTTCAGAAAAAATCGAAAGAGGCCAAACCTCAATGCAAGGCATTTTATGAGAAGGGCGGAAAATTAATGAATGATTTTCTTTAGTTTGCTCTTTACGCAAGGCAGATCGAAAGCTTGCAGGCACAGAAACCCTTCCTTTGACATCAAGTCTATTTTGATGTGTACCAAGGAATAAGCTCATTCTTGTATGCCCCTTTCTAACATGCTGCGTAAATCTAAAAGAAAATGAATATGAATTGATCTGGTGTCATTATTAATCGACCATGTTCTTTTATGGGATAGCATGGGTCAATATGGGAGGTCAAACGATTACAGTAAAAAATCTTCTATTTTCAGTGGCTTTTGCCCAAAAGCTATTAAACTTCTTTAAACAAAGATAAAATTGCTTCGTATTTATGAAAAATTGGGGTTAAAGTTATTCTATAAGTGGTAGTATTTAAATTGAAAGAGAGTTTAAAAGTCAGATAGCCGGTAAGCCGGGTTCTGTAAATGTCTAAAAGACAAGTGATGACCATTCATCTAGAATACGATTCGCATCGCATTTCATGCAACCAACCCGGATAACAAGACGGAAAATCTTCGATCATTTTGCAATGATCCGTTATCCCTATTAGGTTTTGCTCCTGGTGGGGTTTACCCTGCCATTCCTGTTACCAAGAACGCGGTGTGCTCTTACCACACCATTTCACCCTGACTTGTAATTTACTGAGAAACAATAAATTCCGACAAGCGGTTTATTTTCTGTGGCACTTTCCCTGAGGTTACCCTCGCCAGCCATTAACTGGCACCATTTTTCCGTGGAGCCCGGACTTTCCTCTTTTTATAGAGTTTTTGGCAATATAAACAGCGATCATCTGGCTATCTGACAAGCTCATAGGGACTGTGTTTTGGATAAAAAGTCAAGGAAAAACTATAAAGATGAGGATTTTAGGAATTGTTACGATAAAGTGTTTAAATCAAAGTTGCTTGATTTTCGTAAAGTCAAAATCTTGACCTTTGGGGTTTTCACCAATTCGAATGATATTAGGTTTTATATAAGTATAAGGCGGCACAGGAAGATTATAGGGTGCGGGCATGGATTTATAGACACGTCCTGCTAGGTCAAACTTTGAGCCATGACATGTGCAATTATATAGTCCACCCATTTTATTGCTGAGTTGTAAGGTTGGAACGCATCCTAAATGCGTACAAACCCCTATTAAAACAGCTGTTTCAGGATGAATAGAACGATGCCAATTTTGCGTATAAGGAGGTTGTTGGAAATCCTTGCTGTCTGGATCGCGTAGGTGTGAAACCAAGCTTGCGTCTTGTAATGTTTGCAGTGTTTCTTTGGGGCGGTTTAAGATAAATACGGGATGTCCTTGCCAAGTTACGGTTATTTGCTGTCCTGTTTTTAAGGAAGAAATGTCAACATCAACAAAACTATGTTCCAGAATTGTGTTTTGTGAATTTAAACTATTAAGAAAAGGCCATGCCACAACAACGCCGCCAACGGTCACAGAACTAGCGGTTAATAGTTTTAAGAAACTGCGCCGATTGTTCTGTGAAGAGAGTAGAGGAGGCGTTGGTGTGGATGGAGTATCCGTCATTTGAGCTTAAGCCTTATCATTGAGCCATTAATGGATAGGATAAAAGTGATTAGGGGATCCCTTATCAACCTGTATATTACCATTTGTTCGATCAACGCGAAAGGTAAATAACAAAGGGAAATCATTGCGTGTATTGGTGCAAGTGCTGTTATGTTGCTCTCTTACCTGCATATTCACTGTTTCTTCCCCTGTGTCATTATTAATAACAAAAACAAGACAGTTTATAGGTGTCTGGGTCAATTTATTATCGGTAATGACCGTGCGTAGATACTGGGTGACTTGTTTATTATCCATCCAGTTTACTTTTTGTTTGCTCCATTGACGCGAGATATTGTCTATCCATCCCATTTCTTGGGCACCAATAACCCCAGCAGAAAACAGTAATGCAAAAATAACACGCTGTATAATCCTGCGCTTTATTGAACGGCGAGGTTTGCCTGAGAAACGAGATGTATTCTCTTCTTGTTTAACAGGCTTTTGAGAATGATTAGGTGATTCAGACATAGGAGATTAAGGCATATCTTCGTGCCAAATATGGCCGTCTTTAGCCAATAATTGTTGAGATGCCTGAGGGCCCCAACTTCCAGATTTATATTGAGAAAGGGGAATAACGTCTCTAGCCCAACCGTCCAAAATAGGTTCAATCCATTTCCACGCAGCATCAACTTCGTCACGGCGTATAAATAATAATGGATCTCCTTTAACAGCATCCATTAATAATCCTTCATATGAATCGGGATAACGAATATGAAAAGCTGGCGAAAACGCAATGTCAATAAAGGTGCTGCGTAAACTGGTATGAGATTTACTTGGATCTTTGACCTGCATTGATAACGACACACCTTCATCAGGTTGAATACGGATATGTAAACGGTTTGGCTGAGGAGCTGTCGGAAATAAGGACCAAGCGGATTTTTTAAATTGAATAATGATTTCGCTGGTTTTTTCAGCCAGTCGTTTGCCTGTTCTGAGGTAAAAAGGAACACCAGTCCAACGAGATGTATTAATTTGTGCTTTAATTGCGACAAATGTTTCTGTATTACTCTTGTCTTTCTTTAATTCCTCTAGATAACTTACCATTTGTTCACCATTAACGGTATTGGCAGTATATTGACCTCTGACAGTGTCTGTCTTGATCATTTCGTCGGTCATTGGTTTTAAAGAGCGTAAAACCTTCAACTTTTCATTACGTAAATCATCAGCATTTAATGAGATAGGTGGATCCATTGCTACCATACACAGGACTTGCAATAAATGGTTTTGTACCATGTCTCGTAATGCGCCAGCACCATCATAATATCCACCACGTTTGCCAACCCCAACAGTTTCAGCAGCAGTAATTTCAACATAATCGATTGAATCAGAGCTCCATAAACGTTCAAAAACAGGATTTGCAAAACGCAAAGCTAAGATATTTTGAACCGTTTCTTTACCAAGATAATGATCAATACGGAAAATATGATTTTCTGGTAAATGCTTTCCTACACGGCTATTAATTTCTTCGGCTGTTGCTAAAGAGGTTCCAATAGGCTTTTCTAAAACGACACGAGTGGTTTTTGTTAATAATTTTTTGTTAGATAAATTATCACAAATATCACCATAGAGGCGAGGTGCTGTTGCAAAATAAAAAATACGTACAGTGTTGGCTTTGTCTGAATTTAATAATTTTTCTATATCAGCCCATTTGCCATTAGGATCTGCGCCATCCAAGCTTATATAGTAAATGAGCTTAATGAAATCTTCAATTTTTTCAGGACTATGATCCTCTTCTTGAACGAATTGATTTAATCCATCTTGGGCACGTTTTCTGAAATCTTCATCTGTCAATGGTGAGCGTGCAGTACCAATAATACGAGTATTGCTGGGTAATTGACCATCAAGGTAACGATAATATAAAGCAGGTAATAATTTTCGAGTTGTTAAATCACCTGTTGCGCCAAAAATAATAAAATCAAATGGCGAATAGGTATGCGGGTTTTCCATAAAAATTTAACCTTTCAGATTATTTTGTTTAATTGCATGAATTAAGCGTAAAATAAATTTGGTAATAACGATAATAAAAATATAAACCTATCATTGAATAATTAGTCTTACTGATTATCATGATTTAGGGTTAGCTTAATATGATATTTTCTTTTTTCAAACTTTTAATTATGTTTGAATAAAATAATATTGCATCAAATAATTGACGCTACCAAAAGGATTGCGTAATGCAATATAACAAATACTGTTTATTTGATAGTATGCAAAAGTAAGGAATTAAAATGAGTGAGTTTGAAAAAGCACCAGAAGTTGGTGGGATTGCAGCAGATCGTTTGCGTAGCATCATTGAACGTATTGAACGTTTAGAAGAAGAGCGTAAAGGTCTAGCAAATGATATCAAAGACATTTATGCTGAAGCGAAATCTGCTGGATTTGATGTGCCTGTTATTCGTCGTATTATTACGGCACGTAAAAAAGAGCCTTCGGAAATTGAAGAACAAGAAACGCTTTTTGATATTTATCGTCGCGCTTTGGGAATGTAATGAATTTCAAGGGGAATTTTGACAATTTTCTCAAAGTTGATAAATTCATACATATTCAAGAATATTAATTTTATTTTAGTAATTAGGTAGCTGGATAAGTTTTATGGGGTCTTTTTTTCCAGAATGGATGCCTTTATGGTTTCAACTGATCGTCGTCGGCGTAGTTGTTATTTTTGGTCTTTGTTTTTTATTAATGCCGTTTTCTGTTTTGGGATTAAAAAGTCGTTTGACGTATCTTGATCATCAAATGGAAGATATCCAATCTCAATTACGGGTTTTATTGAAGCGACTTCCTGACGCACGTGAACGCTTAGAGTTCAAGTTACAGCCTATTCCTACAGGTGATGATGAGGTTGGTCGAAGTGGTGTGGTTAATAAAGGGAAAAAGTTAAAAGATTCTTCTGCTGAATATTATGCAGCAGTTGCTTCTACAAAAAATCGTCCCACATGTTTTGATCCTCCTTCTCAATCAGAGGAGGTTGACTTTACGCGTTCTCCTGAAAAAGAAACACATATTTCAGAGGAAGAACAAAACGCCAGACAAAATCGTTTTAGAGAGCGTGGACCTGCTGTATCAAGGCAAGAGCAACAATTTGTTAACCCTGGGCGAAGAGAAGATCAAATTTACAATCCTCCTAGCAAACCAGTTAAAGAAGAAAGACAGGAAGGATCACAACCACGACGTAGAGCCGAACCTATTTTGCGTTGGCCCCCGCGCTAATTGGAAAGGGGAAGAACCATGTCGTCATGGTGAATGACTTCATCGGGCCCTTCCCATCCAAGGGATGCATTAATATCGCCTGTTTGCAGACCAATAATTTGGTTAATTTCAGACGAATCATAAGCAGTAACACCACTGCCAATAATAAGTCCTTCTTTATTAGAGATCTTAATTAAATCTCCTCTTTGGAAATAGCCTTCAACCTTGATAATGCCTACAGGCAGTAGCGATTTTCCAGAGTGCAAGGCTTTTTCTGCCCCGTGATCAACGTAAACAATCCCTTTTGTTGTTATTCCCCCTGCAATCCAACGCTTGCGAGCAGAATAAGTCGAGTTGTTAGGTAAGAACCATGAACATCTTGCACCGTCTTGCAGCGCTTTTAAAGGATGCTGAAGTTTGCCAAAAGCAATGGCCATGGCACAACCAGCTGTAGTAGCTATATTCCCCGCAGCAAGCTTGGTTGCCATGCCTCCAGAGGAATAACCACTCGGGGCTTTGCCTCCCATTGCCATAATTTCAGGCGTAATTTCTTCGATGATAGGTAGATGTTGAGCGTTTGTGTCTGATTTTGGATCTGCGGTATATAAGCCATCAATATCAGATAATAAAATGAGTTGATCTGCTCCTACCATTTCGGCAACACGAGCAGCTAAACGATCATTATCACCAAAGCGAATCTCTGAGGTGGCTACTGTATCATTTTCATTGATAATAGGGATGCAACCGAGTTTTAATAAAGTTTCCAAAGCCGAGCGTGCGTTTAAATAATGTAAACGTGTTTCTGTATCTTCCAAGGTTAGCAAAATCTGCGCAGTTGTAATATCGTGGGCAAGAAAATTTTCACTCCATGCCTGAGCCAGTTTAATTTGCCCAATTGCAGCAGCAGCTTGTTTTTCCGCCAAACGTAATTTATGGCGATTTAAGTTAAACGCATAACGTGCCAGCGCAATTGCCCCTGAAGAAACAACCAAAACATCGCAATTTTGCATACGTAAATTGACAATATCTTTGACTACAGTTTGTAACCAAGATTGGCGGATACAAGCATTCTGGCCATCGACCAGCAAGGCACTACCAATTTTGATAACAATTCGGCGGGCTTTATTAATTTTTGGAATTTGTTTCATATAGGACTAAATGGCTTTTGGTGAGAAATATCATTCAGTTTATGATTAGTAATATAGTTTTGTAAATAATATAAAATATCTTTTACACCATGATGCGTTGCCGCAGAAAGTAAAAAGACTTTTTGCCCTGTTGCTTTTTCCAAAGCTTGTTGTTTTTCCAAAACTTCTTCAGAAGTTAAAAGATCTACTTTATTTAACCCAATAATTTCATGTTTTTTAATAAGATCGCCGTGATAAGCTTCCAATTCATGGCGAATGGTTTTCCAAGTTTCAACAACATCTTCGGATGTAATATCAATTAAATGAAGTAACAAAGCGCAACGTTCGACATGGCCCAAGAATCGATCGCCGAGACCATTGCCCATATGGGCACCTTCGATTAGTCCTGGTATATCTGCCAGAACAAATTCTTCAGTAGAAGATAAACGCACCATTCCTAACTGAGGATGTAGCGTAGTAAAAGGATAATCTGCAATTTTAGGACGCGCTGCAGAAGCTACGGATAAAAATGTTGATTTTCCTGCATTTGGCAGCCCTACCAATCCGGCATCAGCAATTAATTTTAATCGTAACCAAATCCAACGTTCTTCACCAGGCCATCCTGGATCTGCACGGCGAGGGGCTCTGTTTGTGCTGGATTTGAAGCGTGCATTTCCAAAACCACCATCACCACCACGACATAAAGTAATGGTTTTTCCTGTTTCATCAAGGTCAGCCAGCAAGGTTTCTTTGTCATCATCAAAAATCTGTGTTCCCACGGGGACTTTGATTATCACGTCATCAGCAGCTGCACCTGTTCGGTTGGAACCAGAACCATTGCCACCTTTTCGAGCACGAAAATGTTGGGTATAGCGAAAGTCAATTAAGGTATTTAAATTATCAATAGCTTGAAAAATAATGTCGCCACCGCGTCCACCATCTCCACCGTCTGGGCCGCCATACTCAATGAATTTCTCTCTTCTAAAGGCGACAACGCCATTGCCACCATCTCCTGATTTTATATAAATTTTTGCTTGATCGAGAAATTTCATTTTTTATCTATACCTTAAAATATAAAGGGTCGATTCAATACGAATCGACCCTTTATTGAATAACAAAGACCATAAAGGTCAATGATGACTTTATTCAGCAGCGTTAGCTAGCGTTTCTACAGAAACAGTAACGTTTCCTTTGTTACGGCTGTCAAAGCGTACATTGCCATCAACAAGGGCAAAAATTGTGTGGTCACGACCTAAACCAACATTACTTCCTGGTTTAATTTTTGTGCCACGTTGACGAACAATAATGTTACCAGCGATAACTGATTGTCCACCGAATTTTTTTACTCCAAGACGACGACCTTCTGTATCGCGTCCGTTTCTGGAGGAACCGCCTGCTTTTTTATGTGCCATGATTTATCTCCTGTTTAAGAAATCAATATTGAATAGGGTTGTGAATTACGCAGCGTTAATTTCGGTAATACGCAAAACAGTTACAGGTTGGCGATGTCCATTTTTGCGGCGGCTGTTTTGACGACGACGTTTTTTGAAAATAATTACCTTTTTCAAACGATCTTGTGCAATAACAGTAGCTTTTACAGATGCGCCAGCAACAGTTGGGATACCAATTTTCCCATCAACAGCTAGAATCTCTGAAAAAGTAACGGTGCTTCCTGCTTCGACATCAAGTTTTTCAACTTTTAATACCATATCAGGGGTAACGCGATATTGTTTTCCACCAGTGCGGATAATTGCAAACATTAATAAACTCTCTATTTATGCCAAACTCTTGTAAAAGTGATTTTACAGAATTTCTTTTTGTTATAATTAGCTTTCAAAGGTACGATAGACTTTGAATTCTGACATATATCATATTTTTTAGTATAAAAGTCAATTGCTAAGTCAATAAAAAAGCTAATTTTTATAGATATATTTAGTTTAAAGATTTGATCTGATTAATAGTAGTGATTTATGTATTAAATATTAATATAATACCAAAGTATACATATTTTTAGCATAGTGAGTAATACATAAAAACATTTTGTATTTTCGATAGTGCAATAAATATTCTTTGTCATTTTTGTTAATACTTCTTGAAATATTTTTAAACTATCGATAAATCAGTCACATTATTTACTGTATTGTTTAAATTTAATAATGATTTTTTTCTTGAATACTTATTTAAGATTAACGCACAGATCCACCAGAGCCAATTTGTAAGTATGAGCCTTTGACATAATTATGATGTGAATTGTTTTGAGCGCAATTTGATAGAAAGAATAAGCTTATGATGCAAATTAGATAAAATGATTTTGTTTTGTTCATGGTTTTTCTTTTGAAAATTATTAATGCGTATGGGTTGTTAATCTTATATTAAACAGTAAGAAATCTTGGGGAAATCAAAGTTTTATTTTGGGTGATGAGTATTATGTTGAGTGAAGAGATATTTTTTCAATTTTAGATAGTAATTATTCTAAATAATGTTAGAGTTGTTATTTCTATATATATTGAAAAATAAAATTTATAATATAATTTTATTTGAATTTTATAAACAAAGTTCAAGTATTTAGTGTGGTTTTTGGGTAAATATAATGGAATTAGAAGAAAAAAATTTTTCGCTATTAGAGCTGACAGTCAAAGTTGTTTCGTCACATATATCTAATAATTCGGTTGGCACAGATCAATTGCCAGAATTAATTAGACAAGTATATCAAACGTTAAACTCTATAGAGAAAAATGGCTCAGAAACAGAAAAGTTACAGCCTGTTGTGCCTATTAAACGTTCTGTATTTCCTGATTATATTATTTGCCTAGAAGATGGCAAAAAATTGAAAATGTTAAAACGTCATATTCAAAGTGCGTATGGATTAACACCGGAACAATATCGTGAACGTTGGAATCTCCCTGCAGACTATCCTATGGTTGCGCCAAATTATGCAGAACGCAGATCTAATTTAGCTCGTGAAATTGGGTTAGGACGTAAAAATATTGCCAATAATAAAAATGATCATACCCATGGACGTAAAAGCCGCAAAGATGATTAAAAAATATTCTCTTTGACTCGGGTTGTCTTGATAATTATATATCCATTGTTTGGAAATATAAATAATATCTTATGGTTATGGGATGCTCAATTAAATGCAAATAGAAAGTGATTTATTACTCGAACGTCAAAAAATACGACGAAAATTGGTTTTGTGGCGTTGTATGGCAATAATTATATTTGTTGTGTCTGTTGCATCAATCGTTGTGAGTGCTTCTTTATCTAAGATGGGATCTGGTGGTGATCATTTGGTAAAGTTGAAAATCGAAGGTATTATTGGATCTGATGTTTCTAAGCAAGTAAAGTTAATTGATGACGCTTTGGCAGATAAATCTATCAAAGGATTGATCCTTTGTGTGAATAGTCCCGGGGGTGCCGTTACAGGAGGAGAGCAATTGCATGATGCAGTAATGCGTTTTGCAAAGGAAAAACCTGTGGTTGTCAGTATGGGAGGTGTAGCCGCTTCAGCTGGTTATATGATTTCTGTACCAGCCAATCGGATTTTTGCTTTAAACTCTACCTTGACGGGGTCTATAGGTGTCATTATGCAAGCGCCTGACATTTCCGGATTGTTGGGAAAAGTTGGCATTACTGTTGATCAGCTGGTTTCTGGGCCTTTGAAGGGACAACCTTCGATGGTTAAGCCTTTATCACCTCAAGGTCGTGAGATGTTACAAGGATTGATTGAGAACTTTTATGATCAATTTGTAGGAATGGTTGCACAAGGAAGGCATATGGATGTTGCCAAGGTAAAAGAACTTGGTGATGGTCGTCCATATAGTGGTCAACAAGCGGTTAACAATGGGTTAGTCGATCAAATTGGTACAGAGCAAGATGCCAAGAAATGGTTAGCTCAGTATTTAAAATTATCATCTGATATCAAAGTAATAGAGTTAAAAAATAAGAAACCTTCTAAGTGGTTTTCTAGATTTATGGGTGAAACACTAGGAGATACGATGAATGGGGTTATGCAGCAAGCACTGTATAATAGTCATGAAAATCTTGATGGTGCTATAGCAATTTGGAAACCTTAGGTTACAAATTTAATAAAAGTATATAATGAGTATAAATGAATGACTAAATCTGAACTAATTTTAGAGATTGCAGCAGCACATCCAAATTTATTAATTAAAGATATTGATTTGATTGTTTCTACGATTTTTGATGAAATCGAAGCTTCGTTGTCTGAAGGTGGTAGAGTAGAGTTGCGTGGTTTTGGTGCTTTTTTTGTTAAAAATCGTAAAGCTCGTACAGGTCGCAATCCTAGAACTGGGGATGCTGTTGAAGTTGAAGAAAAGCACGTTCCTTTTTTCAAAACCGGTAAAGAACTCAGAAAGCGAACAAATAATCAATTAGAAGAGGCTGCTAAAAAGTAAGCTCAGCTTTGGGAAAATAATAAAAAGGCAAGGAAAAAAAATGAGTGGAACTGAGAATTTTAAAATTGTTCCCGTAATTTTGTCAGGAGGTACAGGCAGCAGATTATGGCCTGTTTCCCGTGCCAGTTTTCCCAAGCAATTATGGCCATTGTTAACAAATAATTCGATGTTGCAAGATACAGCATTAAGAGCGGTCGGGTCTATGTTTACAGACCCGATTATTGTTTGTAATAATGATCATCGTTTTTTAATTGCTGAACAGTTGCGCGAGATTGGCATTGAAAAAGCCCGTATTTTATTAGAGCCAATTGGCAGGAATTCAGCCCCAGCGATTGCAGCAGCAAGCATGTTAGTAGCTCAAGAAAACCCAAATTATATTCTTTGGGTCATGGCAGCTGATGCAGTTGTTCAAGAAACAGAGCTTTTAATTGAATTAGTTAAAGAGGCAGCAATCCTGGCTCAAAAGGAAAAAATTCTTACATTTGGTATTCATCCAACCAGACCAGAAACGGGGTATGGGTATATTGAAAAAGGGCAAAAGCTTTCAGAGGCCGAACATGCTTTTTTTGTAAAAGCATTTACAGAAAAACCTGACTATCAGCGTGCTGTTCATATGATAGAATCTGGGAATTATTTGTGGAATTCAGGGATGTTTGTTTTTTCTGCACAGACGATGCTGAGGGAAATGGAAAAATATACGCCAGAGCTTTTATCTCTTATACAAATTGCCATTAAAAACCGCAAAACAGATTTATATTTTGAACGAATCCAACTTGAGGATTTTGTAAATATTCCTGATATTTCGATTGATTATGCGATTGCTGAAAAAACTGAGCAAATGCTAGTTATTGCTGCGGATTTAACTTGGTCAGATATAGGTAGTTGGGATGGTCTTTGGGACATTAGCCCAAAAGATAAAGTAGGCAATGTTGCCATAGGTAATGTGTTCTTAGAAAATACTCATAATAGCTATGTTCGCTCGGATGATATGGTGGCGGCGGTCAGTGGTCTTGATGATGTGGTTGTTGTGGTTACTAAAGATGCTGTCTTGGTTACAGATCGACGCAAATCTCAAGAAGTTAAAAAGATTGTTGAACGGTTGATAACAGCCAAGCAAAAAGAAGCCTTTGCACATGCACGTTGTTATCGCCCTTGGGGGTTTTATGAAACTTTGGTCAATGGACATCGTTTTCAGGTAAAACAGTTGGTGGTAAATGAAGGTTCACAACTTTCTTTGCAAAAACATTATCATCGCTCTGAACATTGGGTTGTGGTTTCTGGAGTTGCAGAGGTCACAAGGGGCAATGAAAATATTCTTGTTAAAGAGAATGAAAGTGTTTACTTGCCAGCTGGAACATTACATCGTTTGGGGAATCCTGGACGTATCCCTTTGGTAGTGATTGAAATACAGTCTGGCGCTTATTTAAATGAAGATGATATTATTCGTATAGAAGATAATTATAACCGTTTGAATTAATTTTCATATCTAACGAAAATCCATCCCTTATGAGCATTGAGAGATGCTATTGGATTTGCTGTTTTGATTAAAGTAATATCTTGTGATTCAAGTTGTGGAAAATCTGCTAATATTTCAGTAGCAGCACGATCTATAATTTCAAAATCATCATCCCTTGGCTCTTGATTTAAATAAGCATAAATAAAGATACATATATTTGTATAATCATAAGCAATGGCACGGATATTTGTTCCGATATGCCCTAAGAAAGCTTTATGAATCGATAATTTAAGATACGTGTCATCTATCATTTTGAGATTGATGGGAAATAAAGATTATTTTTTCCCATCTAATATCATATTCTTTAGTTTGTTTCACCTAAATAGCGTTCAGCTTCTAAAGCTGCCATACATCCAGAGCCAGCAGCAGTAATTGCTTGGCGGTAAGTTTTATCTTGCACGTCACCTGCTGCAAAAATACCATGAATAGAGGTCTGTGTTGTACCTGGTTTTGTCTTGATATAGTTTTCAGAATCCAATTCAATTTGCCCTTTAAACAAAGAGGTGTTTGGATTATGACCAATAGCGATAAAAACACCATCTACATCAATGCTAGCTTGTTCATTTGTTTTAATATTTTTTAAAGCAACACCTGTGACAGCTTCTGGAGTTCCTCCTGAAAGAATATTTTCAACGACAGAATCCCAAATGACAGAGATCTTTGGATTAGCAAGCAAACGATCTTGTTGGATTTTTTCAGCTCTTAGGCTATTGCGGCGATGAATAAGAGTAACATGAGATGCATGATGGGTCAGGTATAATGCCTCTTCAACAGCAGTATTTCCGCCGCCAATTACAGCTACTTTTTTACCACGATAAAAAAAACCATCACAAGTAGCACAAGCAGAAACGCCATATCCTTGTAGGCGCTCTTCGGCTTCTAGTCCTAACCAACGAGCCTGAGCCCCTGTAGCAATAATGGCAGTGCGTGCTTTATAGATATTGCCACCATCGGTATGAAAAACAAAATATCCATCTTCTTTTTGAGGGTCAAGTAAGGAACATTTTGAAACACTGTCCATTACGATTTCGGCACCAACATTTTTAGCTTGCGCTGCCATTTGATCCATTAACCAAGGCCCTTGAATAGCCTCTGCAAAGCCTGGATAGTTTTCTACATCATTGGTAATGGTCAGTTGTCCACCAGGTTGTAGGCCTGTTAAAAGAACGGGTTTCATATTAGCTCTGGCACCATAGATTGCTGCTGTATATCCAGCAGGACCCGCACCAATAATAAGCATATTTGTTATAAATGTTTCCGTCATATTGTTATATCCTGATTTTGTCGTAGCGATTTTTTAAATATTATATATATATGGTGTTTATTGTATAAAAAGAAGGTTTGGTTTAACAATAGCCTTTTAAAGATATAAATAAAATACAAAATGCTAGGGCAGGTAACAAGTATATGGCACAATTAGTAGAACTTGATAGAATTGACTGGCTGATTTTGGATGAATTACAAAAAGATGGCCGCATTACTAATATTGATTTAGCTCAACGTGTTGGTATATCTGCTCCGCCTTGCTTGCGACGGGTCAGACGCTTGGAAGCTATGGGGGTTATAAAAAGTTATCATGCAGTCATAGATAATGTTTCTGTGGGCTGGTCTTTGTCAGTGTTTGTTTTGGTTGGTTTGGATAGTCAAAAAGAATCTGTCTTAACAGAATTTGAAACCCAAATGGCGGAATTGCCCGAGGTAAGAGAGTGCCACATGGTGCGTGGTGGTGTTGATTTCTTAATTCGTTTTATTGCTAAGGATGCCGAGGACGAGAATCGATTAACGCATGAGTTGACCAGTAATCCTCATGTTGCCAGAGTTCAAACTTTACAAATCATTAGAACCAGCTTGCAAAGAGAAGGGGTTCCTCTAGCTAAACCTGCTGAATGATGTATCTTTTGTATATGGATAGATTGTAAATATCGTAATGAATGTTTTCACCCCCTCAAAATATAAGTTAGAGCTTTGTGTGATTATCCCTTGCTATAATGAAAGGGATAATGTGGAGCCGTTATTTCAAGCTCTGGTTAAAGCATTAGATGGAAGACGTTGGGAAGCAATTTTTGTCGATGATAACTCTCCTGACGGTACGATTGAGCAAGTTTGGCAATTGGCCCAACAAGACCAACGAATTAGGGGAATTTTACGTGTAGGAAGGCGAGGGCTTTCTACAGCAGTAATAGAAGGTGTGCTGTCGACATCTGCACAATGTATAGCCGTGATTGATGGAGATATGCAGCATGATGAAACATGTCTACCCATTATGTTAGATGCTGTATTAAAAGATAATTATGATTTTGCAGTAGGTAGTCGTCACGTAGAAGGCGGTGATGATACTGGACTTGCCAATAAATGGCGTCATTTTTTATCAAATACGGGAATTCGTATTTCACAATTTTTTTTACCTGTTCCTTTGCAAGACCCAATGAGTGGTTTTTTTCTGTTAAAACGGTCTTTGTTCATTGAACTTATGCCACAATTGTCAGGAACAGGGTTCAAGATTTTATTAGATCTGGTAATGTCCTCGCCCAAAACAACTCGAATAAAAGAAGTGCCTTTCAGGTTTCGTGAAAGAATATTTGGGAAAAGTAAACTTGGTTTCCGAGTAATGATTCAATTCGTCATTATGTTAATTGAAAAACTATATCAACGAATTTAATCGGTCTAATCTAACCAACTTATTTAAAACAATTTTATATCGCTGCAAATAAGAGATGTTTAATTCTTCCTTACGGTGGAATGTAACTTTCTTATAATGTGTTATGTTGATATTATTATCGGCATCATTTCAAATATCTTCACCTTTTTTATTCTGGTTAACTATACGTGAAAAAACATCCATCTTTATGGCTTTTGGTAATATTGATTATTTTGACAATAGTGCGTTTTATTGTTGCTTCATCTCTATACCTGTCTCCTGATGAAGCTTATTATTGGGTTTGGTCACGTGCTTTGGATTATAGTTATTATGATCACCCACCCATGATTGCGTTGTGGATTAAAACAGGATGTTTATTATGGGGTAATACAGAATTAGGAGTGCGCTTTTTAGGCTCTGTTGCTGCATTCGTTGGCAGTTTTTTTGTTTATTTTGCTGTTAAAGATTTTAATCGCTATCACTCAGATTCAAGGCAAAAAGCGATTATAGCCGTTTTACTTTTAAATGCGACCTTAACAGTGGGTGTCGGCGGTATTATTGTAACGCCTGATACGCCGTTGTTATTTTTTATTTGTATAATGCTATGGGCGTGTGGTCGTCTGCTTTATACGAAATCTGTACAATATTGGTGGGTTATTGGCGCCAGTGCTGGGTTGGCATTATTGAGCAAATATACAGCCTTATTAATGATTGCGGCTTTGGGACTATGGTGTTTATTTACCAAAGAAGGTCGTGGATATTTAAAAACGAAAGAGCTATGGGGAGGAGCAATCCTAGCAGGTTTTATTTTCTCCCCTGTTATTATATGGAACAGCCAGCATCAATGGATCAGCTTTTTCAAGCAAGGAGGAAGAGCTGGGGATTGGAACCCAAATCGTGCTTTGCAATTTTTATCAGAGTTATTAGGTGGACAAATAGGTTTATCTACACCCGTTATTTTTATCTGTTTTTGTATTGGGCTATTTTATTTAACACGAGCTGTATGGCAAAGAAAATGCGATTCTGGTTCATATCTATTGTGGTTGATGGTTGTCTTACCCGTTTTTGTGTTTATTCAACATGCAATTGGGGATCGAGTACAGGCTAATTGGGTAGGATTATTATATCCTGTGTTAGTGGTAATTACAGGTCTTTATGTGACGAGATGGCTTAAAACGGCTATTGTTGTTGGATTTTCAATAGTGTCTTTGGTTTATATCCAAGCAATTTTTGCGATTGTACCTTTGCCTGCAAAAAAAGATATGTTGTTAAAACAGTTGGGTGGTTGGCAAAGTTTTGCCCAATCTGTCAATGCTGCTGTGCCTGTGGATTGTGTTATTATTTCTGATAATTATGGACTAGCTTCAGAGCTTAGGTTCTATTTACCTGATAGGCAAATAATGGTAATTGGGAATCGTTGGCAATATTTTAGTTTGCCCAGCAGTAATTTAACAGAAGGTTATTTTATTCGTAGGCAACATGCCAAGGAACTATCATTTTTAACTGTTGGTAAAAATGATTATTTTGTTTCTCCACTTAACCCTTTGGGCTATGCACCTCGTGGGAGCGTTGCTCGTATCCAAAAGGGCAGTATAGCTCAAGCTTATGAATTGTATCTGGTAAATCTTAGTCCTGATCTTATCATAAAGAGAGAAAGTAAGTTTCTACCTTACTAGCTAGTACTTTATAAAACCTCTTTTTTTTGGATCGTACTATCCCTTTGATTAAAGATAGAACATGATCATTTTTATGCGGACGTAGTCAGCAAATAATAAAGGGTGATGTCTTTATGGTAATGGCTATATTTTGCATAGAAATACAGGCGGATGATTAAGAGGCAGATTTTAAAGCTTCGGCCGTAGAAGCTTGAAAGGCTTGCTCAACGGATTGTATTAATGTTGGTAATCTAAAAGGTTTGTCAATTTTGGGCAAAGGGAGTTGTGCCAGACGCTTATTAAGCTCGAAATTACCACTCATTAATAAGATTTTACATTGTTGCGTCAGTAGTTCTTTAACCAAAGGATAAGGGTCGCCGTCAGGTAAGCAAGAATCTACGATGGCAATATCAAAGCGAAACTGAGATTGTAGGCAACATGCCTGAGTAACAGAGTGCGCAATATAAATTTTTTCAACTTTGTTTAGTAAACTCAGTTCGAGTAAATCGCATATTTCTGGTTGGTCTTCTATGATTAAAAGCGAAGCAGAAGAGAGTATCATTAACTAATCAACCGTGTATTTAACATGAGAGGTGCAAAGAACTTTTTTTATAACAAAAAAATTATTATCTGTATAACACTATTTTGAAATTTTAAGGAAAAAATTAAAGAAATATCAACTTAAAATTAAATGATATTTAAATGGCGCACCCGACAGGAATCGAACCCATAACCCCCAGATTCGTAGTCTGGTGCTCTATCCAGTTGAGCTACGGGTGCGTCTTGAAATAGGCTTGTATCTTATCTTTTTTTTGATTGCAAGCCTTTTTTTTATTTTTATTAATTAATGTGCGATGGCATCTGACAAGCCATAATGTTTGGGGCGATAAAAAGTAATGTGCGCACGGCAGTCTGGGGTTCCATAAGTGCCGATAATATTTTCATCTTTTGCTTTACCTTCGAAAATTAAATCATAAGGTTTGTGATCCATATCTACTCGATGAAGTTTTGCTACTAAATGTCTTGGTTTTTGTTTTTTATCGAAATCCCCTCTTAGAATCAAAGCACCATTATCAGGGGAAAAAAGAACCATTTTTTTATCAACGCGTAATGCGGCTATTCTATCGGTAGGGCAGGTTCCTTGTTCAACTTCCATTTTTCCCAACCAAATACCTTGTGGGTGATCTTCTGCAAGTTTGCTGCCACAAGCATTCAAAGTAAGGCAGGTAAGTCCTAAAAGCATGGAGTTGGTAAAAAAATATCTTATTTTCTTTTTAATCATAGAAAGCTCCGACAAAATTCAATAAAAACTTATAGTATGAAAACATCAAATTAATTTAGTCTTATAAACGAGAAAGTTAAAATTTTTTAGATAATTCTCTTTTTATCTGAATGTTTTTCGCTTATTTGATAGTGAAGCATGTTTTTTCAAAAAAGTTTAATGAAGAAGTTGGTATAATGACCCAAGTAAGTGACTTAGAACAATCTTTACACGAAGAAAAGATTCTTATTCTTGATTTCGGTAGCCAAGTAACGCAATTAATAGCCCGACGCGTTCGCGAAAGTGGTGTTTATTGTGAAATTTGGCCTTATACCAGTAAAAATGAAAAGATTCGTTCTTTTGCGCCCAAAGGTATTATTTTATCAGGCGGTCCTGCCAGTGTTGCGGATCAAGATTCTCCTCGTATTCCAGATGAAGTTTTTGCGCTTAATATCCCTGTCTTGGGGATTTGCTATGGCGAACAAGCAATGTGCCACCAGTTAGGGGGACAGGTCGAATCTAGCGATCATCGTGAATTTGGTCGTGCGCACGTCGATGTTGTTGAAGATAGCTCTTTATGCCGTGGGGTATGGGCAAGAGGAAGTCGTGAGCAAGTATGGATGAGCCATGGGGATCGTGTTGTGAAACTTCCTCCTGGATTTAAAGTTATTGGAACCAGTGAAGGTGCGCCTTATGCGATGATTGCTGATGAAGGTCGTCGTTTATACGGGGTTCAATTCCATCCAGAAGTTGTGCACACACCTCATGGTGCAGCATTGTTAAAGAATTTCACGCATAATATTGCTGGTTGTCGTGGAAATTGGACAATGGCGAGTTTTCGTGATTTGGAAATCGAACGAATTCGTCAGCAAGTTGGGGATAAAAAGGTTATTTGTGGTTTATCTGGTGGTGTTGATTCTGCGGTGGCGGCTGTATTAATACACCAAGCGATTGGCGATCAACTAACCTGTATTTTTGTCGATCATGGTATGTTGCGTCAAGGTGAGGTCGATGAGGTTGTTAAAACCTTTACTGGGCAGTTTAATATTCCTTTGATTAAACGTGATGCTTCTGATCTGTTCTTAAAAGAATTAGAGGGTGTTAAAGATCCAGAAATTAAACGTAAAACGATTGGTCGTTTATTTGTTGAAGTCTTTGAAGAAGAAGCTAAAAAATTAGGTGGTGCGGATTTTCTTGCCCAGGGAACTTTATACCCTGATGTGATTGAAAGTGTCAGTGTTACAGGATCATCAGTAACTATTAAATCTCATCATAATGTTGGTGGGTTACCAGAGCGGATGAATATGCAGCTGGTTGAACCGCTTCGAGATTTGTTTAAAGATGAAGTCCGTGACCTTGGTCGTGAAATGGGTATTCCAGAGAATATCGTCGGTCGTCATCCTTTTCCTGGACCAGGATTAGCTATTCGAATTCTAAGTGATATTACGAATGATAAACTGGATTTGTTGCGTAAAATTGATTCTATTTATCTGGAAGAAATTCGGAGTGCTGGTTTATATGATGCTATTTGGCAAGCCTTTGCTGTATTGTTGCCTGTTCGTACGGTGGGTGTGATGGGTGATGGTCGTACTTACGATCACGCTTGCGCATTACGTGCAGTTACCAGTGTTGATGGAATGACTGCGGATGTTTATCCATTCGATATGGCCTTTTTGACGAGAGTTGCTGGGCGTATTGTGAATGAAGTCCGCGGTGTTAATCGTGTAACCTATGATATTACCTCTAAACCACCAGGAACGATTGAGTGGGAATAAAGGTCTAATTATATTTGAGTGGAAGTGTCAAAATTTGATTACTTCCCTTCATATAATAATGTTTATTTTGCTTAACTGATTTTAGAAAAATACTAGTTTTACTTTCTTCTAAGTTTAACAATACTGCATGTAAATTGACTTGAGTTATATCGAAAATAATTGATGAATATAACTCTATTTCTTGAAGTATTAACAACCTTTTATGCTTCTCATAAATACAAATTATATCAACATCATTAAAAATATTGGATTTCAATACCGATCCGAAAAGAATAACTTGGTGGCTATTGAATAAAATTCTTTTACCTTCGTTAATAATTCGCATTAATTGCTTAACGTTTTTCTGGCACATAATTTCGCAAATTGGTTTGTATTAAGAGCTCTGATATTTAAATTTAAGCCATTTAGATACTCTAAAGCTTCAGATGAAAATGGACCACCATTCCAATTATGAGTATTAATTATTATTAAATTTTCTTCTGCTTGTAATGTCATAACATCATTTACAGTTATTTCATACTCATACATTAATAGTAGTTCTATTGAATCATTCACAAGAATTTTTGTAAAATTATATTGTTCAGGAAAAGCCCAATTATAATATTTGTTTTGAAAGAGTATCTTTAAAATAAAAACTACATCGCTGATACGTAATTGTGTTTCTATATTTTTTTGGTAATAAATTTTTTCAGTATATAGTATTTGTTGAAATCTTATTACATTGTCTAAAGTAACTTTTTCTTCTTTGTTAGATTCATCTGTGTAAATTAAATGTTGTGGTGAGAAAAGACTAAAATCAATTAATCTTTGTTCTTTATCAAGTTTTTTTAATAAATTTTGTAAATAAGTTAGATTGTTTGTATTTGATTCCTCTGTGATGATTTCTAAACCAAAAATGGTTAGGATTTCCTTTGGGAAAAGTGCTTGTCTTGTAAATATTTCTGGTTCTCGAGTATTAATAAAATCTTGTTGATGTCGTTCATACAGGTCAATTATATCTCTGAGTTTATTGTTTATTAAATTTATATTGGCTTTTAGTATAGTTAATATTATTTCATTATTACTGATGATTTTTGGTTCGAATTGAACCCATGACTTATGTGTCTCTAAGGAAGCCTTCAAACTTTCGGGTCCATATAGATCAAAAATATTTTTATTTTCTTTTAAATACGGTATAATATTTTCCTTTAATAAAGCAAATGAGTCGTATTTTTTACAGAAAATTTCTTTTAATTTTTTTTGTCTATCTTCTTTCCATTGTAGAAGCTTATTTTCTATTTGCGTATCGTTTTGTCTAGAGGAATCAATGATTTTATGGCAGTTTTTACATAGTAAAATTAAGTTTTCAAACTCTATACTTCCACCCTTCGCATGCTCTTGAATATGGGCTATATCAGCAACAGATGCTGTATCTGTTATAAGTAACGTATTGCATTCAGGATTCATACAAAAACCAAAGGATTCAGCCCAAAGTTGCCTTTGGATATTTTGTGAAATTGGGGGTCTTTTAATCATAAAGGAGCAACTTTTATGTTTTGGTTTGTTTCTAATATGTTAATATATACAGATGGATTAAAATAGAAACGTTTTAATTTTATTCTTTTTTGCTTCAATTTTACATGTATTTTAGATTTTGTGTATAGTTGAATTAGTTGGTAAAATTTAGCATGTGTGGTAATTACATGCTAATAAAATATTTCTTGTCAAGACTATTGTTCTGTTGATTTTGTATCATCATATAGATATATATATTCTTTAAATATACTAGATATAGAAAATTAACCATTTCATTTAACAATTTATGGTGTATCATTAGGGATAACAAACCCCTAAGCCCTTAATCTTGTTTTGCGAGGATATGAGACGTGAGTCCTGTTGATGTACTTGAAAAAAAGACCTCTGTAACAGTAAGAAGTAAAGTTGAACAATCCACGTTTGACTTTACTGATGCGTTGGCTGGAAACGTTCAGCTTTATGGGCGATATCAGGTAAAACTTAATCATTCTCGTGATGATTTGTTAACCCCTTTTGGTAAAGCGACATTGGATGATCGCTATTTGATGGAAGGGGAGTCTTATCAAGATTTATTTGCACGTGTTGCTTCTTATTACGGTAGTGACGCAGGGCATGCACAACGGCTTTATGATTATATGTCTCAACATTGGTTTATGCCTGCAACGCCAGTACTATCGAATGGGGGAACTTCTCGTGGTTTGCCGATTTCTTGCTTTTTGAACGAAGCAGAAGACAGCCTTAAAGGTATTGTTGAGCTGTGGAACGAAAATGTTTGGCTTGCTTCTCGTGGCGGTGGAATTGGTTCTTATTGGGGGAATCTGCGTTCAATTGGTGAAAATGTTAAACGGAATGGTAAAACCTCAGGAGTGATTCCGTTTATTCGCGTGATGGATAGCTTAACGTTGGCAATCAGCCAAGGTTCTTTACGTCGTGGTTCAGCTGCTGTGTATTTGCCCGTTTGGCATCCTGAGATTGAAGAATTTATCGAATTACGTCGCCCTACAGGGGGGGATCCTAATCGTAAAGCATTGAATTTACATCATGGTGTATTGGTTTCTGATGCTTTTATGCGCGCTGTAGAGAAAAACGAAGAATGGGCGTTATTATCTCCCAAAGATCAATCTGTGATTCGTAAAGTTTCAGCACGTTCTTTGTGGATCAGATTGCTAACAACACGTATTGAACAGGGCGAACCATATATTGTTTATTCAGATACCGTTAATAATGCACGTCCAGAACATCATAAATTAGCTGGACTTGAAGTTAAAACTTCGAATCTCTGTGCTGAAATTACATTACCAACTGGAATAGATCATAAAGGTGAAGAGAGAACAGCTGTTTGTTGTTTGTCTTCTTTAAATCTAGAATATTGGGATCAATGGAATAATGTTCCTCAGTTTATTCCAGATGTCATGTTATTTTTGGACAATGTCTTACAAGATTTTATCAACAACGCGCCAGATGAAATGGCACGCGCTCGTTATGCAGCGTCTCGTGAACGTTCAGTTGGTATGGGCGTTATGGGTTTTCATTCTTTCTTGCAAGCCAAGAATATTCCTTTTGAAAGTGCGATGGCCAAAGTTTGGAATAAAAAAATGTTCCAACATATTCGTGCTCAAGCAGATAAAGCCTCTGTGATGCTAGCCGAAGAACGTGGCCCGTGTCCTGATGCTGAAGATTATGGAATTAACGAACGCTTTTCAAATAAAATGGCAATTGCACCAACGGCTTCTATTTCTATTATTGCGGGAAATGCCAGTCCAGGAATAGAACCGATTAATGCCAATGTCTTCTTGCAAAAAACATTATCAGGGTCCTTTATCGTGCGTAATCGTCATTTGAGAGCATTATTGCAAAGCAAAGGACAAGACACAGATGAGGTTTGGTCTTCTATCACGTTGAACAAAGGCAGTGTTCAGAATTTGGAATTTTTAACTCAAGATGAAAAAGATGTTTTTAAGACAGCATTTGAACTTGATCAACGCTGGATTATTGAACATGCAGCAGATCGCTCGCCGTTTATTTGTCAGTCTCAATCTGTTAATTTATTCGTGCCAGCAGACATTCATAAACGTGATTTACATCAAATTCATTATCAAGCATGGAAAAAAGGGGTGAAATCTTTATATTATTGTCGCTCATTATCCTTACAACGTGCAGATGACGTCAGTAATGTTGCGGTAAAGATGGATGTTTTATCTCCGATTACGCCATCAACACCAATTGATGGGAATACAACGACAGATTATGAAGAGTGCCTATCTTGTCAATAGACTTTAATTCTTTGTAATTTTATAAAAACCCCTTATCTTTAATTTTAGATAAGGGGTTTTCTTTTACTCTGATAACTAGAAATATAAAAATTTATCATAATAGAAAGGATAAGAGATGACTGCTATTCCAAAGCTTATTTTGAATGACGGAACGACAATTCCTGCTGTTGGATTTGGTACTTACAAGTTAAATGGCAGACAAGGTGCCAAAGATATTGTTAGAGCGATTCATAACGGATATCATTTTTTAGATTCTGCATTTAATTATGAAAATGAAGGGACAGTGGGGGAAGCTGTTCGTCAATGTGGTCTTGCTAGAGAGAAAATACAGGTCACCTCTAAACTTCCTGGACGGCATCATCAATATGATAGAGCGTTGCTCACTATTGAGGAGTCTTTATATAGAGCTCAATTAGAGTATTATGATTTTTATTTAATTCATTGGCCCAACCCCATTACAGGAAATTATGTGGAGGCTTGGCAGGCTTTGATTGAAGCGCAAAAAAGAGGGATGATTAAATCGATTGGAGTATGTAATTTTTTACCAGAGCATTTGGATACTATTATTAAAGAAACGGGAATTACCCCTTGTATTAATCAAATAGAATTACACCCTTATTTTTCTCAAGAAACACAACGTGCTTATAATAAAAAGTTGGGAATTATAACGCAATCATGGAGCCCAATTGGTAGGGCAAGTAGTATGTTGGAGAATCCAATTATCCAAGAAATTGCCAAGCAACATCAAAGGTCTACCGCTCAAATTATCTTGCGTTGGCATGTGCAATTAGGGGCTATGCCTATTCCGAAAGCGACCTCTGATGAAAGGCAAAAAAACAATCTAGCATTATTTGATTTTGCATTAACTGAAGCTGATATGGCCAAAATCAAAGAATTAGACAGGCCTGATGGACGGTTAAAAGATCAGGATCCATCACGATATGAAGAGTTTTAAGATCATATAAATAAAAAAAAGAGGTTATTTAAACTAACCTCTTTTTTATAATACTAACCTTCTAAAATCATATCTTCAAACGCATCTTCCCAAGTTCCCTGGGTTGCAGCACGGCTATATTCAGTAGAGCGGTTTTCAAAGAAATTGGTATGCTCAACTGCGTTTAACATCTCATCCATCCATGGGAGTGGATTTTTATGAATATCATAAAGTATATCAACCCCAAGTTGGGTTAAACGACGATTGGCAATGAAACGAATATATTGTTTAACCGTTTCAGCATCTAGACCTTCTACGTCGCCCATTTCAAAAGCAAGATCGATAAAAGCATCTTCATGTTCCACAATGGTTGCGCAAATATCGCGTAATTCTTGTTGGAATTCAGGTGTCCATAAAGATGGATTTTCTTGAATAAACGTACGGAATAATTTGATGATGGATAAGCAATGTAAAGTTTCATCGCGCACAGACCATGAAACGATTTGTCCCATTCCTTTAAGCTTGTTAAAGCGTGGAAAATTCATCAAAATCGCAAAAGATGCAAAAAGTTGTAACCCTTCTGTAAATGCGCCAAATACAGCCATTGTTTTGGCAATTTCATAGGGGCTATCAACGTTGAAACTCTGCATATAGTCATATTTATCCTTCATTTCTTTATAATTTAAAAATGCAGAATATTCGACTTCTGGCATGCCAATTGTATCCAAAAGATAACTATAAGCAGCAATATGAATCGTCTCAATATTAGAAAATGCAGCAAGCATCATCAGAACTTCAATGGGTTTAAAGACCTGACTATAATATTTCATATAGACATTATTAACTTCAACGTCTGACTGGGTAAAAAAACGAAAAATTTGTGTAATCAAATTTCTTTCTGAATCGTTGAGGTTTTTATGCCAATCTTTAACATCTTCTGCCAAAGCGACTTCTTCTGGAATCCAGTGAAGGCGTTGTTGAGTTGACCATGCTTCATAGGCCCATGGATAATGAAAAGGCTTATAAACGGGATTATAAGTCATTAAATTATGGGGTTTCGTGGTGTCTTTTATGTTGTTACTCAACAAACTTCTCCTTTGTGGATCTTTCTTTGGTTATTTATTCATGCAACATGGTGAACAACCAAAGAAAAATCAATCTACGAGGGCGTAACTATCGCCAATTGCTTTTATGCTAATGATAAATTATCGGGTAGATATTGTGTATATGGTATATAAAATAATGTAAAGATACTATATATAGTTTTTATAGGTTTGGGAATATTTATCTGATTGGCCTTCTTTACATGTTTTGCGAATCTTAACCTTATGACTATTGTTCTAATTTTAACTTGTTTAGGGTAGTAAGCAAAGCATTTTTCCATCTTTAAGTATATGATTAGCCTCTGTGGTGAAATTTCCATTATCCTCATGCAAAACTAGTCCAGGGGCGATATGGCTACCACCAGTGGAACCCATACGTCCCTGAAGTAAAATAATGCGTGGAGGACGATTTACTTTCGGCCATAAGGGAAATAAAATTAGTGACCCCAGCTTGTAATGATGCATTACAGCACTTGCTTCTGCATATAACGAGACAGAAAGTGCCAATGTTAAGGTTCCACCTTGGCGTAAAGGACGACTGAGCGCATAAATCCACTCAGACAAGAAGCCTTTAGGTAATCTTTTGGCTAAATCCTTCTTGGGATCAGGAGAGGGACAACTATTATATGAGTGCCAAGGAGGATTAGAAAAAACATGATCTACATGTTCTTGCCCTTGGGGTAAAAAGTCAAAAGGCCGTTTTGGAAGTTTAGGTAAAGTGATTTCGATAGCTTTTAAACTATTCATTTCGTTGAGTTGAAAATTCTCATTAGCTAAGGCTATCATTTCAGGATGCTGTTCAAAACCTATACCAGAAATATTAGGAACACGGTGATGCAAACACATTAATCCCGCTCCAGCACCACAACCCCCTTCAATAATAGTTTGCCCTGCTTTGGCAGGAATTGCGGCAGCCATTAAAATGGGTTCTAGAGCAGTACGGTAACCTTCTTGATATTGTTTATAAAGAATCTTTCCTTCAAGAAGCGTTCCATCAGATGTTTTTTTTGATTTATGGTGTATAAGAGAAGATGAAGAAGAGATCGATTGCATAAATCATGGACCAAAAGATGTTTTAACAAAATAAATTGTATTCTAGCTTAATAATAAGTGAAGTGTTAATGATAAAAATGTTCTATAGTCTTGTTTTTGGATTTAGTAAGAATATTTTAAGTGTTACATATAGTCGATTGGAATTGAAAGTAACAATTCTACAAAAGGTAATAGAGTAAGAAGCCCATCTCAATGGATACAAAAGAACCTCTACAAAAATTATTAGATTACTTGGCCAGTGATATGGAGCTTTGTAATCGTCTTATTATGGATAGAATGCAAAGCTCTGTGGATTTGGTTTCACAGCTGGCAGCCCATCTTATTGTTGCGGGGGGTAAACGGCTACGTCCTTTATTAACCTTAGCTTCTGCTCGATTATGTGGGTATGAGCAACTCTCTCAAGGTAGTATGCCTCGTCATGTTCGATTGGCAACTAGTATCGAGTTTTTACATACATCCACTTTATTACATGATGATGTTGTTGATGAAAGTAAATTGCGTCGAGGTGCGGATAGCGCCAATGTTGTGTTTGGCAATGCCGCCTCTGTTTTAGGAGGTGATTTTTTATTCGCTCGTGCTTTTCAAATTATGACCGAAGATGGGTCTTTGGACGTCATGCGTGTTATTTCTCAGGCTTGTGCGACAATCGCCGAAGGTGAATTGTTGCAAATGACCACGCAAAATGATTTGTCGACATCGATTGCACGTTATTATGAAGTCATTTATGGAAAAACAGCAGCTTTGTTTGCAGCATCTTGTCGAGTCGGTGCTATTGTTGCTGATTCTACTGTAAAAGATGAAGAAGCTTTAGAGAATTATGGTTTGAATCTCGGTATGGCTTTTCAGCTTGTAGATGATGCTTTGGATTATTCTGCAAAACAAGAAGAGTTAGGCAAGACGGTTGGTGATGATTTTCGTGAAGGTAAAATTACCTATCCAATTCTAATTGCTTATCAAAAGGCAGATGCAGAGGAAAAGAAATTCTGGGAACGTGTCATTGAAAGTTGCGATCAAACGGATCAAGATCTTGAACATGCTTTGTCTTTGATTAATAAGCATCAGGCTCTTGAGGAAACTTTAAAAGAAGCGATGTCTTTTGCGAATAAGGCATGTGATGCTATTCGTCATTTCCCCGAAGGGGAATTGCATTCTTTGTTTGAAGAAATTGCGCGATACACAGTAACGCGTCATTTCTGAGATTGGAAATGACGTAACTTTGTATATCCCATATACGTAATCTGTTCTAGTAAAGCTTTATCTTCATTAGGTAAGGCAGTATAATAGAAACGGTTAGTGCGTGGTGTATTATTATTGGGCGTAATTGTTTTTGCTGCTATTAGATCCAAAGCATGTTTAGCAACGGCATTTGCTGGATCAAGCCATTGAATATGGCGAGGGGATAGCTCTTGTAAATGGGGCAAGACAAATGTGTAATGTGTGCACCCTAGACATACTGTGTCGATTTGTTCTGCACTAGGCATACTTAAAAGTGCATGAATTTCTTGGGCAATATTTTCAGGATTATAAGACTCTTGACGAAAAATTTGTTCGGCAATTTTGGCTAAAATTGGTGAACCATAGCCGATCAATTGACAATCAGCAGCAAATTGCTCTTTTAAACTTTTAAGATAGGGGCGCTGCACAGTGGCACGGGTTGCTAACAGGCCTATATGTTTCGTTTGGCTGATCCGAGCTGCCCAACGAATAGGGGGAACACAACCAACAAACTCAGTGTTAGGATAATGCTCCCTAAGCGCCTGAAGGGCAATAGTACTAGCAGTATTACAAGCAATAATGACCAGATCAGGTTCAAGTTTATCTATTGCCTTACCAATTAATGTTATAATTCTTTGGATAAGAAAATTGTCTTCTTGCTCACCATAAGGGAAAACCAAATTATCTGCCAAATAATCAATGGACAGATTTAAGTTAGTCTGTTGAGCTTGTTCAAAGAGGCTTCGAACAATGCCGATGCCTCCGATACCAGAATCAAATGCAAGAATATGATAAGACATTTATATGATTGGTTTTAAGGGTTACAAACGTGCTTTTTTATAAGCAAGAGCTTCTTGTTCATTGCTGACACCACCATGTTTCGCAGACCAAGCGCATGGGTCTTCTAAGAAACGTCTGATTTCAGATGTGTCGCCATTAGAGAAATAAGGATACTCGGAACTTACTTCTAAAATATCCCACCAAGTGCAAAGGGAATGCAGAGTAATGCCCATATCACTTAATGTTTGATAAGCACTTGAAAATACACCGTAGAAAAATACAACAAAAGCATGGTCAACAATGGCGCCAGCATCACGAAGTGCTTTGGCAAAACCAATTTTAGACATACCATCTGTTGTTAAATCTTCGACCAAGAGCGTGCGCATATTTTCAGGAACGTCGCCTTCGATCTGTGCATTACGGCCAAAGCCTTTTGGTTTTTTACGTACATAAGCCATAGGGGTCATCATACGATCAGCAAACCATGCAGCAAAAGGAATTCCTGCGGTTTCACCGCCAACAACGGCATCAAAAGATTCGTAACCGACGTGACGGCAAATTTTTTCTACACCAAGCTCAATAATTTTTGCTCTGGCTCTGGGAAAGAAAATAATTTTACGACAGTCAATATATACAGGAGATTTCCAACCAGCGGTTAAAAGATATGGATCTTCTGGGCGGTAATTTACGGCCTTAATTTCAAGGAGTAGCCTTGCAGTAATTAGTGCTGCGTCACGATCCCATTCTGTCATACGAGGAGAGCGTGGTTGTTTTCTGGCATTTGTTTGAGACATAGTGCGTGCCTTGTTAAAAAATCTTACTTTATGATATTTACCTTTTATATATGGTTTTTTATAAAAAATCAGTAATTATCGTGTTAAATATGTCAAAAGAAAAAAAGAATAATCGATACATTGTTATAAAGTGGCTTTACTATAATGCTATTGGTTCTTATTCTTAAGGAAAGGTTAATTAAAGTTAACTAAAGTTAATTGATACAAATGGGAATAAGTTGTGATTATTCAGGTAAATGATATACAGCGTCGTTGTGAACGCTCCGTTATTACGGCTTATCAAGAGTTAAAATCTGCTGGTGTAGGTGAAATGCAAATTTTTCAAAGCTGCACAAATTTATATAGAATTTATCATCCAGAATCTTCGATAACAGAGGCACGTTTGCTAGTTTCTGAATGGATTGATCATCATTTTTATACTGGTGCACAAGGAAAAACGAGGGGTTGTGATTGCCCTGATACTTCAGGAAGTTTAAATCATTAAACTCCCTGATTAGTATATAATCTTTTACAATTTATTTAATTATTATTATCTTGGCCACAGATCGCGTTCACCTGGGCCAGTATATAATTGGCGAGGGCGATATATTCTGCGTAAAGGGTCGTTAAAAGCTTCTTTCCATTGGCTGACCCATCCTACTGTACGAGCAACAGCAAATAATGCTGTGAACATGCTTTCTGGAATGCCCATCGCTTTAAAAATAATGCCAGAGTAGAAATCGACATTAGGATAAAGTTTACGTTGAACAAAATAATCATCTTGTAAAGCGTATTTTTCAAGCTCCATCGCTAATTCAAGCAATGGGTCTTGCTCGCCTAATTCATTTAAAACTTCATCACAAGTTTTTTTCATGATCTTAGCTCTGGGATCAAAGTTTTTATATACCCGATGGCCGAATCCCATCAGTCTGACGTCACTATTTTTATCTTTAACTTGAGCAATATAATCAGGAATATTTTCTTTCGAACCAATAGTATGCAGCATTTTTAAAACAGCTTCGTTAGCCCCACCATGAGCAGGTCCCCACAAAGCAGCAATTCCAGCAGCAATACATGCAAATGGATGTGCACCAGTAGAGCCTGTTAATCTTACAGTAGAGGTAGAGGCATTTTGTTCATGATCTGCGTGTAAGATCAAAATACGATCCATAGCCTTACTAAAGATAGGGTTAATTTGGTATGGGGTATCAGGGCGAGCAAAAAGCATATTCAGAAAATTTTCAGAATAGGAATAATCCGCTCTTGGATATACAAAAGGTTCTCCACGAGAATATTTATAAGCCCATGCCGCAATTGTAGGGATTTTTGCAATTAAATGTACCGCGGCAATGTCGCGGCTTTCTTCGTTTGAAGTATCAGTGCCTTCGGGATAGAACGCAGACAAACCCGCAACTGTTCCACAAAGAATAGACATAGGATGAGCATCACGACGGAACCCGTTAAAGAAATTGCGGATTTGTTCATGTAATAATGATTTTTCTTCTAGGCGATCGACGAATACTTTATATTCATGTCGTGTGGGTAAATTGCCATAAAGTAATAAATAAGCAACTTCTGGAAAGCTTGAATGCTCTGCAAGTTGTGTTATGGGATAACCTCGGTAAAGTAGGACACCTTTATCACCATCAATAAATGTAATCTTACTTTCACAAGATGCTGTCGTGCCAAGACCAGGGTCAAAGGTAAATAAATCTAAATCTTTTTGTAAGTTGCGGATATCGATAACATTATTGCCACTGGTCCCTGTCAAAACTGGAAAAGTTGAACTTTTACCCTTGTAAGAGATTTTGACAGCGCCCTCATCTTGAGGAGGGGTAAAAGACGGTGTGGTCTGTGTCATACAGGTACTCCTAAAATATTTGTTTAAATATAATATAACAAAAAATAAAGGTATTAATTGTAACGTCTATGCGAGGCGAGTAAATTTTATCGATCAAACGAAATCAAAGAGCCTTGGTGCCAGTTAATTTGAGACCAATCAGAACAAGAGAATTGAAATTCGGCAAGGGCACATTTGGGAAAAGATGCTGATAAGGCATCCTCTTGTGGTGTCCGTGTTTTAGAATATAATGGTAATAAATTATAAGCGAATTGATGTAATCCTGGATTATGACCAATTAAAAGTGCAGATTTTCCACGATCAATTTGGTTAATATGTGCTAATAAAACTTCAGGATGACAAAGATATAGTTTTTTTTGGATAAAGATGTGTGATTGATCATGATCTAAGTTGGAGTATTGTAATGTTTCACGAGTGCGAAGTGCTGAGCTGCAAAAAATTGTGTCTATAAAGGGTAACTTTTGTTTTAAAATCAGCCCTTTTTCAGCAGCCTGTTGTTGCCCTTTTTTTGTTAAAGGGCGATCAAAATCTGTATTTGCATGATCGCTTGCCTTACCATGCCTAAGAATAAAAAGAGTTAAATAAGGATTGGTTGACATTATCTTTGGTCTTTTTGTTCAGCAATAGCTTTGTGATGTTGTATGACTTCTGTGATGATAAAATTAAGAAATTTTTCAGCGAAATCAGGATTTAAACGCGCAGATTGAGCCATTTCACGCAGGCGTGCTATTTGTTTAGCTTCTCTTTGAGGATCAGCAGCTGGTAAATTATATGTTGCTTTGAGCTCTCCAACACTTTGTGTTAATCGAAAACGCTCAGCTAGGATATGAATCAAAGCATTGTCAATATTATCAATACTGAGGCGAAGCTTTTGTAATTGTTCTAATGCTTCTTCAGAAGAGGCCATTATAATATCCAATCATATAAAATAAAAAGTCACTTTAATTACACTAGCAATATTTATAGGGGAATATCAACCCAAGATAAATGCCCACCTTTGCTGGCACCTGTATCCATAAAAATAGCCGTCCCACCTGCATATCCTTTACGAACCCAAGGTCTTCCATCAGTAGAACGACAATCATGTCCACAATATAAAGTATATCCTTCGGGAATATGGTTTACCCATTTCAGTTTTCGAACAGGATACCCGCTTTTATACATTTTATTACTAGTTTCTCCATATAACGCTCTGGATAAAAGAGGATTAATCTGTGCCAAGGGATTAGATGGTGGGCTCTCTATCAACATTCTTGTATGAAAGCCTGCATGTACGAAAATTAACTTTTTTAATACAATCCATGCAGGTGCCTGTTCGAGCGCATAGATGATTTTTTCTGATAGATTTTTATCTGGATAATTTTCGATTTGTTCTATTGTTTCATTGAGAGCATTGTCTGTGCGTGGTTTATGGCCTTTTAGAACTAATCCTAACTTTCTATCATGGTTACCGATTATAAATAACCCTCTTTTCTCTTCAATAACCTTCAACATCAACGCCATAACTTTAGCGCTGTCAGCACCATAATCCACCAAATCACCCAATTGTATAATAAAATGGTGTGTGTTTACGGCATGACGAAAGGCGTGCCAGTCACCATGCACGTCGCCAATTATACGTAAAGATTTAGGGTAAGAAGTAAACAAATCAGACATAACAAAACATTTTAAACATAAACATTAAAATTTGCATCATATATTTCCAGAAATGATTCAAACACATGAGTTCACATTGTTTTGTGTAGTGTTTTTTAATTTTTTCTCTCATTTTTAAAAAGGAAAAGGTTATATAAAGGTTAATTAAACAAATAGGGGGTATTATGAGCCAGGAAAAACGTATCCATCACTCGGGCTTACAACATAAAATATGCAGCGCAGAAGATGCTGCAAAATGGATTAAACATGGTGACTTAGTCGGTGTCAGTGGTTTTACGGGTTCTGGTTATCCCAAGGCTGTGCCTGGGGCTTTGGCAGATCGTATAAAACAAGCGCATAGTGAAGGTGAAGAGTTTCAAATTAAAGTGTTAACAGGCGCTTCGACGGGCCCTCAGATGGATGGCGTGCTAGCTGAAGTTAATGGTGTTTCTTATCGATCATCATTTAACACTGACCCTAAAATGCGTGAGCGTATTAATAACGGAGATACGACGTATTTTGATATGCATTTAGGTCAAGTTGCCTCTTTTTATCGCAGTGGCGCCATAGGAGATATGGATGTTGCAATTATAGAGCTCTCTTCTATTCGTGCAGACGGCACTTTAATAGCATCTTCTGCGGTGGGAAATAATCAGCTTTGGTTAAATAGTGCAAAGAAAGTTATTCTAGAGGTTAACTCTTGGCAGCCTGCTGAGTTAGAAGGTATGCACGATATATGGGAAGTTACGACAACTTACCCTCAAGAAATCATCCCTCTTCGTAATCCATCAGATCGTATTGGTGTGGATTATATGACGGTAGATTTGGATAAAGTGGTAGCGATCGTAGAGACGAATTCGCATGATCGGAATACCCCCTTTAGTCCTCCTGATGATAATGCACGGATGATCGCTGGGCATTTAATGGAATTTTTAAAAGATGAGATGAAAGAAGGAAGAATCCCTCAAGAGTTTTTGCCGTTACAATCGGGTGTTGGAAATGTTGCAAATGCAGTGATGGAGGCGTTGAGTAAAGAAGATTTTGAAAATCTTATGGCTTATACTGAAGTCATTCAAGATGGAATGTTAACGATGTTGGAAAGTGGAAAAATGAGTGTTGCTTCTGCAACTTCTTTTTCACTAAGCCCAGATAAAGTTCAATATTTTAATAATAATATTCATAAATTTCGTGATAAAATTATACTAAGACCTCAAGAAATTAGTAATCATCCGGAAATTATTCGCCGCCTTGGGTGTATCGCGATGAATGCTGCGATTGAGATCGATATTTTTGGTAATGTTAATTCAACCCATATTATGGGTACTCGTATGATGAATGGAATTGGAGGATCTGGTGATTTTGCGCGCAACTCAAAACTTACAATCTTTATGACACCCTCTTTGGCTAAAAACGGTGCAATTTCTGCAATTGTTCCAATGGTATCCAGAGTAGACCATGCTTCGATGGATGTTCATGCGGTTGTTACTGAACATGGGTTGGCTGATCTACGAGGTCTTTCGCCTAAACAACGTGCTGAGTTATTAATTGAAAAATGTGCTCATCCCAATTTTAGACCTTTATTAAGAGAATATTATAATAAAGGTCTAGATAATGGCTCAATGTATACGCCTCATCATTTAAAAGAAGCGCTTTCATGGCATGAAAGATTTGTTGATACTGGAAGTATGTTGCCTAAGTCCAATTAGTTTATATTTTTGAGAAAGCCACATCATGATAATGTTAAAATGGCTTTCTTATTGATGATCTATCTAATCTAGGCAAAGTGTCAGTTGATCATTTGTTATATGTAAATATCCATCCTTTGGCCATTTAGGGCTATTTTTACAAAAGTTAATGTCTTGCTGTTCGGCAGCTTTAATATCAAATATTTTGCCCGTATAGGTATAAAATAAACCCTTGTATGACCAATCTACACTATTAATAGTATTCTTATTAACGATGATAATTTTTTGTCCTGTTGTATGTTTTAATATATCAACAGCTATATGCGAAGATACCCATTGGTCTTGGTTATTACTGTGTTCAACCTGAGTAAGAAATGAATTAGAAATTATAATCGCGTATGTAATTGCTATGATTGAAAGGGCATAGATTATTTTTTGACTAATACCCTGGCGGTATATAAAAATTAAAACCAATCCATAACAAAATGAGTAACCAAGTAATGACCTATGAGTAGGATCCCATGTTCTAACAATAGATATAGGTGCAATAACAATAATTAATGAAATAACAAATAATACAGAGATTAAAAGATATTTTTTAAAGGATAAAATTAATCCGTTTGTTATTGTTATTATAACTATTAACGATAATAAACTTGTAAACGAAGCAGGAATAATCCACCAATCTTTCCATAAAATTGATGGTATAAAAAACATAATATCATGTAATCTATGATTAATTTGTGAGATTGGGATCATACCAACTCTAGAATCCCAATTATTCAAGCCTGCAGCATTTTTAGTTATTGCATAAACAATTATATATAGAAGTATTCCGCATATTATAGGGGAAAAAAATATATAGATTTTGCGAATATTATAATTTATGTTTTGTACAAAAGCGTAAAAAAGACACCATATCGTAGCCACAGATAAACAGGGTTGATAAGCTCCACATGTTAAGGTCAAGGCAATAGATGCAAAAATTAGATATTTATATTGTTTAGATTCAAAAAAAGTTTTAGAGAAATAAAAAAAGCTACTCAAACATAAAAAAGCTACTGTATAGTTTGCTACGGTTTGATGATAGTCTGCAAGTGTACTAAAGATTGGGTGAGTGACAATCAGTGCAGAAGCAAACAGCAATGAAAAAATAGAATGATTTTTATTGGATAAATAGTATAAGAAACAAGAAACTGATAGCGATACAGAGGCAAAAAAAAGTATTTCGAAAGCAAAACCAGATGATGTTAAGGATAGGTTTAACCTATTAAATATAACGGAAATTGTTCCTTGTACAAAACGACCTTGCTGAAGAAAAAAAGCCAATGGAAGCTTTTCAACATTGACCAGATAGTCATCTGGAGTATAGGCAGAAAAAAGAGCTCGACCACAACTCAAAAAAAATAGTAAAAACGATATTATTGAGCAATATAATATCGATTTTTTTTCGCCTAATTCACTGAGTGTGAGATTAACATTAGTTTGTTGCATAATTTAATTCGCTATAGTCATTTGATAATGTGTTGGATATAAACATTCGTGATAAATTATAATAATTATTTATAAAACTAACATTAATAAGTTTTATATTGCACAGGTCTAAAGTGATCTCGGTTATAGGCGAGTTGCTCTGGGGAAAGTTGAAAGCCTATAAAAAGTTCATATCCATCAGGTTGTCTATCTGGTGTTGCGGGTATCTTAAGTAATATCTTATCTGATTTTAGCGTAATTTGATCAATATTATCAGGGAATTGCGCAACAGCAACAAAGTGTTTTTTGTCTACAATGTTACCATTTTTAATTGTTGTGATAAAATAGGGTATTTGATAACGACGTTCTTGTGCAGCTGGCCCCCGAGCAACCTGAATAACAATGCTCATCGTTGTATCAATTTTGTCAGTGTAAGCTTTGTGTTTTCTTTTCTTTTCTTTGTTGCTTCCATTGTCAGGATCATCAATACAATTTCCATCGATTCCTAAAATATTAGCTTTGGTTACTAAATGAGCTAAATCATCTTTATTGTTAGAAAAAGTATAATAATCCGAGGCAGAGGATAAAACGGTTACTTTGGGGCATGCAGGAGGAAAGTCATAGCTATCTTTAGCTGCACAACCCCAAAGGAAAAAGCTGGCTCCTAAGGGGAATAATATAGATTTTAAAGTCGATTGATGAAGAAACTTCGAAGGAATCATATTTTTTCTGCCATAATAATTTATTTAACATCACTTTGGGTTCATACCATAAAGCAAATTATACAAATGTGGAATATATTCTATATTTAAAAATTCTATTACGAAATGGTCTCTTGCTTACCGACCAAACTATAAATATATATTATAAATATACAGTATATAGATTTTATCATTTATTTGGGAATGTTATGCCTAGTCAAAATTCAGAATCTTTTATGAAAGAGTCTCGTGCGTTAAAAGTCTTGTTGGCTGGACCACGTGGCTTTTGCGCTGGTGTAGACCGTGCTATTCGTGTGGTTGAAGAAGCCCTGCGCAGGTATGGCGCTCCTGTTTATGTTCGTCATGAAATTGTTCATAATCGAACCGTTGTTGAGAATTTAGAAAAAAAAGGTGCGATTTTTGTAGAGGAATTGGATGAGGTTCCTCAAGATGCACATGTTGTATTTTCTGCACATGGCGTTCCAAAAACGGTACCACTTGAGGCAGTACGTCGCAACTTACTTTATCTTGATGCTACATGTCCTTTGGTTTCCAAAGTTCATAGAGAAGCAGAACGTCACTTTGCGGATGGTGGTGCAAACTCTCGTCATATTTTAATGATTGGGCATGCAGGTCACCCTGAAGTGGTTGGAACCATGGGGCAGCTACCCTCTGGTGCGGTAACATTGATTAAAGATGCAGATGAAGCCAGAACCGTGCAGCCTGAAAATCCAGATCGTTTGGCTTTTATTACGCAGACCACACTTTCTGTTGATGATACCGCGGAGATTGTAGCCATTCTTCGTCAGCGTTTTCCTCAGATTGAGGGCCCTAAACGCGAAGATATTTGTTATGCAACCACGAATCGTCAAGAAGCTGTAAAAAGAATAGCGCCTGAATGTGATCTAGTATTGGTGATTGGGTCTCCTAACTCTTCTAATTCTCAGCGTTTACGCGAAGTTGCAGAACGCTCTGGTGCACCTAGAGCCCTTTTAATTCCTAAACTAGAAAATTTAGAGTGGAATGCCTTGGAAGGTGTTAGTGTATTGGGGATTACTGCTGGTGCTTCTGCACCAGAGACATTGGTTCAAGAAATTATTGAAGCCTTGTCTGAAAGATTTAGCCTTGATATTGAAGAACGTATCGTTAAAGAAGAACATGTTACGTTTAGTTTGCCAGCACCTCTAGGATAATTAGGAATTATAGGGCTTATTCATGGCCGTTTATACACAAGTCTCGGAACAGGAAGTCTCGCAATGTTTACAAAATTACGAGATAGGTGATCTTGTAACGCTCAAGGGCATAGCCCAAGGTGTTGAGAACAGTAATTTTTTGTTGGAAACAACAACGGGTAAATATATTTTAACTCTATATGAAAAACGTATCAAAGAAGATGAGCTTCCTTGGTATTTAGAATATATGAAACACTTGGTACAACGTGGTGTTTCATGCCCTTTGCCTGTTGTAGATAAACGTGGTGTCGCACTGACAGTTCTGGCCAGACGACCAGCTGCAATCGTAACTTTTTTAGAAGGTAAAGAGGCACCACAAATTACTGAAAAACATTGTTTTTTGTTAGGGCAAGCGATTGCACATCTACATCAAGCAGGAGCAGGTTTCACCCAATTTCGGAAAAATAATGTTGGCCCAGATTCTTGGCAGGAATTATTGAATAAATCAATTGGATATGACCAAGAGGAATTGGTGCAAGAGATACAGCCTGTTTTACAGGAAATATTATCTCAATGGCCTACGGATAAAGATAATTTACCGATTGGGCAAATCCACGCAGATATATTTCCAGATAATGTTTTTTTTACTGCCCCTGATCAGCTAAGTGGTTTTATTGATTTTTATTTTGCTTGCACTGATTTCTTGGCTTACGACCTTGCTATTGCGATTAATGCTTGGTGCTTTAAAGATAATGGTGAGTGTTTAACAGATTTATCGGCAGCAGTTATAAAAGGTTATGAGACTATCCGTCCTTTAACTTCGGATGAAAAGCGGCTTTTTCCGATATTGAATATGGGTGCAGCAATGCGTTTTTTACTAACGCGGTTACATGATTGGATACATACACCAGCTGAAGCCTTGGTAACCCCTAAAGATCCCAAGCCATATTTATATCGACTTCGATATCATCAAACATTAATAGCGCTTTCTGATGGAACATGATCCAGCTTTAATTCTTGTTGATATTTGGACAGATGGTGGATGTAGTCCCAATCCTGGTGCAGGAGGTTGGGGTGTGCTTTTGCGTTGTCATGGTAAAGAACGAGAATTAATGGGGGGAGAGCCAGAGACGACCAATAATCGTATGGAGTTAACCGCGGCGGCTGTGGCATTGGAAACATTAACACGTTCTTGCTTGGTAAATTTGTATACCGATAGTGAATATGTTCGTAAGGGGATTACTGAATGGTTGGCGGGTTGGAAACGTAATGGTTGGAAGACTGCTGCGAAAAAACCTGTCGCAAATGCTGATTTATGGCAACGTTTGGAAAAAGCGGCACAAAGACATCAAATAGAGTGGCATTGGGTCAAAGGACATTCTGGGCATGTTGAAAATGAACGTGTAGATCAATTGGCAACTGAAGGTCGTCATCAATTAGCTTTGAATAAATGATTTTATTTTATGATAAGCTTAAGTATAAAATAATTGCAATTATAATTTCATATAATTGACTTGATAAATCATGGGACACATACTCACTTTTTTAAAGTTATAAGGTATGTGAATATGCAGCTATTGGTTGTGTGTGATCATAATCATGCACAACCAATAATGATGTTATCATAAAAAGGATTTAATAAATCGTTTATGTAATATTATTTAATCGTGCCGTTAGTTTATATATTAATACCCATTACCAACACTTTGTTGAAGAATAGCATCCCTGTTTCCACCAGGTTGTCCAGCATAAGTATCGTAAGATGCCGCTGCATTATAAGGAGGGGATACAGGTGCATTGAAATAGGCACGAATACCTGTTCCTGGAATATTTATTGATGGACCATTATAAGGGCGGTTAGGGGACTGGCTTGGGGTTGACCCAGGCATACCAGGACCTTTTTGTGAGGTGACACTGTCTGATTGTGTTGCTGTCATAGAGCTGGTATAGTCTTGAACGGGTTGATATTCAGACATGCCTGCACCAGGAGTTGGGCGAGCACTGGATTGAGCATAGGTATTGCTTGTTAATCCAGCACTTCCGATAAGAATAGAAAAAGAAAAAAGTGCTTGAGTAATTGTTTTTTTTGTAAAGTTGATCATTTTAATAAATCCTTTTCTTTTAATTATATTACAAATAAATCTTTTTAGTTGGCAATCAATAATAAAAAGTAGAATAGATGAGATTTTTAAAAAAAATGGTTTTTATGCCATATGTCTTAGGGTAAAACAGACTGAAAAGGAATAAGTTTTAATTGATGGATGAAAACCTAAATCATTCAGATCATGGACTTAAGAATATGATAGTGTGATGATTATGAAATCATAGATTGATTTAAAGAGATTGATACTAATAAAGAAAAGGTTCTGTAAATGACCATACAAGATCATACGAGTTTAACGCCACTTTCTTTGAATGATCAAGAAATTGCTCAATTGACAAATGCACTTGATAAACTTGAATCTGGCCGAGGGGTATTACTACGTCTGGCTGACATTATGGGTGGGGCCGTTGGGCATGCTGTAAAACTGGGTGGGCGTAGTCTAGGGATTTCTGCTAATTTTCAGCAAAAAATTCAAAATCTTGCTAATAGTGCGGTGCAACGTGCATTTGATGTTGCCGTTGTTGGTATGGATAAAGGAAATAATCGGCCTGTTAAATCTTTACAATATAAAAAGATAAGAAATACAGCAGTTCAAGCGGTAGTAGTGACTTCTGGTGCGGTAGGTGGGTTTACTGGGCTTGTGGGAATGCTACCTGATATTAGTTTTACTACATTGGCATTAATGCGTGAAATTGCTGCTATTGCTCAGGAGGAGGGTGAGGATCTGTCCACTGAAGAAGCAAAGAGAGCTTGTTTAGAAGTGTTTGCATTACGTTCTTTTGGCAATGCTGGGCGTGGTAATGAAGAGAATGAGTTGGGATTCTTTTCTGCTCGATTAATGTTACGTGGTCGTCCAATGGTAATGTTGATGGCAGATATTTCTTACCAATATGGCCTTAGCCTTTCGCAAAAATTAAGTTTACAAATGATGCCCGTAGTCAGTGCTTTATGTGGTGCATCTTTAAATGCAGCATTCTTGGCTCATTATCGTGCGTTGGCTAGAGTGCATTTTGTTGCGCGACGTTTAGAGCGCGAACATGGACCGTTGGCCAAAGAGACGATTGAATATATTCGTAAGCAACGTTTTAACGAATACGCAGCCTCCTAGGAGATGTCGATACCTACTGAAGAAATTACGGCTGATATTGTCTTAGACGCTTATAGAATAGGCGTTTTTCCTATGGCTGATGATAAGGATGATCCGCGGTTATTTTGGTATCATCCTGAGGAAAGGGGAATTTTACCTTTAGATGGTTTTCATTTACCCAGACGATTGGCCAAAACCGTATTGTCTGATCAATATGAAGTCAAAGTTGATACTGATTTTCTAGCAGTGATTGATGCTTGTGCCCAAATAACGCCCAAAAGAGATCAAACTTGGATTAATCAACCTATACGTTCTTTATATTTTGAGCTTTTTCAGCAAGGTCACTCTCATAGTGTTGAAGTATGGGATCAAGATCAGTTGGTTGGCGGGTTATATGGGGTGGCTATTGGTCAGGCTTTTTTTGGAGAAAGTATGTTTTCCAAAAGGCGTGATACTTCAAAGATTGCCTTGGTGCATCTAGTGGCACGTTTAAGATTAGGTCATTTTGAACTGCTGGATACACAATTTATGACTGCTCATCTTGCACAATTTGGAGGGATAGAGATAAATGAGGTTGAATATAAGAAACAATTAGATCACGTTATCGATAAACCAGCACAATGGTTAGATAATCAGTGGAAAGTGGATATTTTTCAGGAAATTAAGGCGATGCGTGCGTCGACATAATTGTAAAATACAGTTAATTTTTTAATAGAGTTAAAGGAAAAAAAATGTCGTCTCTTTTTAAAAAGAGTTATCAGTTGCCTTTTTATAAAGGGGCGATGTGTGGAATTGGTTCTTTATTACTGGTTCCTATGGCTTTGGCTCAGTATAACAATTCTGAAAAACCTTTATTTATGCCTAAGCGTGACGCTACGGTTATTTATGCAATTAAACCAGAAAATTCGTCTTTGTTGCAAAGCAGGAAGATTATTTTTTCTGGTGATGGTAATACCATGCGTGTGGATGGTCCTGATAATTTAGGGACTGTAATTGTTGATGCGGCCAAAAAGACTGCAACAGTTATTGCAAATAAATCTAGAATTTATACCGTTGTTGCGAGCAAATCAGGACAAGCAGGATTGTTTTTAGATCCAAGCATGACTTTTCAAAAGAAAGGCACAGAGCGTATTGCTGGGATCATATGTCGTGACTGGAAAGTCAAAGGACCCAAAGGATCTGCCATAGTTTGTATTACCGAAGATGGTGTTTTATTAAAACAAGAAGGGGCGGATGCTGATGGTGTGGAAGGTAAAACGGTTGCGCTTTCTGTTGATTATAGCAAGTTACCAGCGTCGACGTTTCAAATTCCGCCAGGATATCAACCTGTAAAGCTTCCTGAGCATAAAGGGGATAGCCCTGTTTTAATTAATCCCAATAGCACTGCTCAGCCTTTAATTCCGATGAAAGCTCAACCTGGTGAAGGACAAGGGGAAAAGGTTGAGGCTGATCAAAATCCTTTTATAACCCCTCAACGTGATGTGGATGTTGTCTATGCGATTGCTGGTGCGATGCCTGGATTACCACCATTTCATCAAAGAATGCGTTGGTCTGTTGGTGAATGGAAACAACGTATCGATTCTCAAGGAGTGGATACTTACATGATTACGGATTATAAAAACCAACAATTGGTTGTGCTTAATCCAGAACTCAAGAAAAAAACCACAATGCCTTCACCAGGAGATTCTATTTTGGCACCAAGCCAAAGGCCAACTGGGGACTATATGAAAGTAGGAGAGGCAACCATTGCAGGGCAACATTGTAATGAGTGGCAAATAGTGGATAGCGAAGGCAATCCAAATGATATTTGTTATACAGATGATGGTGTTATGTTGCGTGTGGTCAGAAATAACATTCCATTAGTTATGGCATTAAAAGTGGTTTATGCCCCACAAGATACAAAATTATTTCAGGTGCCCTCTAATTTAACAGAATTGGCACCTGCACATCCATAGGTTAAATTGTTAATTATTGGCCAAGTTGTTTGATTGTTTTTAAAACATCTTCAACATGGCCTGTAATTTTAACTTTGGGCCATATTTTTAAAATGGTACCTTGTTCATCGATTAAAAATGTTGCGCGTTCTATACCCATGTATTTACGGCCATACATTGATTTTTCCACCCATACACCATAAGCATAAGTGACACTGCCCTCTTCATCAGAGGCTAGGGGAAACGTTAAATTATATTTATCAGCAAATGCTTTGAGCTTTGTAACAGGATCTCTTGAAACACCAATGACTGGTATATTGATCTTTGCTAAAGTAGATAAATTTTCTTCAAAAGCACATGCTTCTTTGGTACAACCAGAAGTATCTGCCTTTGGGTAAAAATAAAGAATATATTTTCGTCCTTTTAGTTCAGCAGAAGAAATAGGTTTGCCCAATTGAGTTTGCATTTCGAAACTGGGTGCTGCATCGCCTTCGTTTAAATTGGCCATCATTGATCCTTATTTTATAAATTAACAAAATTAGTATAGCATAACATTTTATGACACAGCGCCAATATATTTAATGAATATAGTTCGAACTTTTGCTCCAACAAGTTTTGCTTTATCTTCTATTTGTTTAATAGCATCAATATCTTGGGTTGGTGTTTTTAATAAATCTCTAGACATGATTTCTATAATGGTTGGGGTCAGTTCTGTTCTTAGGTCTTGGGGTGGAAGCTTGCCAAAAAATATTCTTAGAAGGCTTTGCATATTTCTCCAAAAACGATCAGCTTGAATAAGGATTTTAGCATCTTTATGCTCTAAATATCCATGCTTTTCCAAACGTCTAAGTGCAATACGTGTGCAGGTATGATAAATTTCTGGATTATGTGCGATTAATTGCAAAGCCTGAGCAATAAATTCAACCTCCATTAACCCACCAGTTAAATGCTTTACATCCCATTGACTGCAAGGAGGGGCGTCTCTAAGTAGTCGAGCGCGCATATCGGCGGTATCTTTGAGTATTTGTGCATCACTGGTATTATGTGGGGCATTTAAGAGTGCATGTTGAATTGTTTCAGTGATATGTTTTTGTAACTTTAATGGTCCACCAATAATCCTTGCTCTGGTTAGTGCCATACGTTCCCATGTCCAAGCTTCTTCTTTGTGATAACGTTTAAAAGAAGTTAGCGAAACAGCAACGGGACCTTTGCTTCCAGAAGGGCGTAAACGCATATCAACCTCATATAAAGACCCTGCTGATCCAGCGCTGGTAATGGCAGAGATAAAGCTTTGGGTGAGGCGAATGTAATAATTATTTGTGGTAAGAGAGCGCTGCGTTGAATGAAGATGTGCATGTGAAGATAAAGGAAAGTGGCTTTCATAGATTTCAGGCGGATGATCAAAAATCAACATCAAATCTAAATCAGATCCAGAGGTCATTTCCCAAGATCCTGCTTTGCCAAGAACGATAACGCAAATACCACCACCTGGTATGTAACCATATTTTTTTTGATGCTCCTTGGTGACTTTATCTAACAAGGATTTAATAATGATATTAGCCATAGAGGTGCGTAGAATTTGAGTTCGATCAAGGCTAAGTTGATTATCTAAATACGCTATGGATAATCTAAATTCCTCGCTATGTACCAATCCATGTAAAGCAGGGATGGCATCCATATAATATTCTGTGTTTTTAAGATAATCTTTTACAGTTTTACGTAGGTTAAAGCGACTTTTTGCTAAATTAACCTCTAATAAAGCATCAATTGCAGCAGGGTTACTGGCCAAATGCTCGGCAATAAAATGTGACGTGCCAATGGCTGCGGATAGTCGTTTAATCAATGCAGGATTACGCTCAAACAACGACAAAAGCTGAATGCCAGCTCTGTGCCTTGCCAGTAAAGTATCAAACCGTTGTAAAACTAATAGCGGATTGCGTTGTCCAGCAAACGCGTCCAATAATTTAGGCAAAACATTGGTTAAAATTGTTCTGGCTTTGGCTGTGCGTAAAGCTCTGGGGCCGCTGTCATTCCACGATTGTAAAATAGAGGCAGCTTCGTCTGGAAAGCCTTTTTGATTTAAATATTCCTTGAGCTCTTCTGTTGGCATATCTAGGACATATTGCTCATCATTTTCTGGGGCTGCAAATAACCCTTCAAAACTTTGCCTAACAAATTGCATTAATGGGAATAATTCATGGGCGAATTTCTCGGGCGTTTCATATCCCATAAAAATTGAAAACTGACAAAGCTCCTCTAGGCTATTGGGAAAAGAATGTGTTTGATAGTCATTTTGCATTTGCAAACGATGTTCAGTTTTGCGTAGCAAGCTATAAGCTTCTATCAGTTTTTCGGTTTGAGGAGCAGTTAAAAGGTCTTTTTCTGTTAGTTTGGTTAACCCACCAATTGTCGTTGAATCTTGAAGCTCTGGGAAACGTCCTGCCCAGACAAGTTGCATGGTTTGTGGACAAAACTCGATTTCTCTGATCCCTCCATGACCCAGCTTAATATTTTGTCCAACTAGCCATTCAAGAGCATTTTCATCGGAAAGATTAGGGGGGAGTTTAGATAAATTGAGTTTTCCTGTTTTTTTATGCTGATCAATACGTTTTTTCATCGCATGAATATCATCAATAACGGTAAAATCCAGATGTCTTCGCCAAATAAAGGGGCGAATAGCTTCTAAAAAAGTATAACCAGCCTCTATATCTCCTGCGATGGGTCTGGCTTTGCTCATCGCAGAGCGTTCCCAAGTTTGTCCCAAACTTTCATAATAGGTGATTGCTGCGGGTAGAGAAACTGCTAGGGGTGAAGATGAAGGGTCTGGGCGTAAACGTAAATCAGTGCGAAAAACATAGCCATTTTCATCTCGTTCCTCCATCAAAGCGACGAGTTGGCGGGTTAATCTTACAAAAACCGTATTTAAGTCATCATTATCGGGATAAATATCGGGATCGTATAAAATAATCAGGTCAATATCAGAGGAATAGTTGAGTTCTTTTGCACCCAGTTTTCCCATTCCTAAGATAATAAAACCACAATTTTTCTCGGGTGTTGAAGGATGTGGTAAATTTATTTTTTTATTTTTATGTGCATGGAGTAAAAGATGGTTAAGAACAAGATTTAAAGTGACTTCTGCTAGATTGCTGAGAGTTAAGGTAATTTCTTGTAAAGACCATAAATTGCCAATGTCAGCCAACGCGCAGCCGAGGGCAATTTTTTGTTTGGTAATGCGTATGATTTTTGCAATAGCTTGACGAGATTCTTGTATTGAAAATTGATGTAAGGTATGAAATGTTGTTTTACATGCTTCATCGGGGCCATTCTGTAAAAGGAATTCGAAAAAATGAATATCTTTTAAAATTAAACTGGATAAATAAGGACTGTTGCCTCCAATTGCATGAATAAGATTTAAAATATATTTTTGCTGTATAAAAGTAGGGTCTTTTTCATATTGAACCCATAGCTTCATGAGGTCTTCTGCAAATATATTAGCAGATTGTTGGTCTGCTGGCTTAGGCCAGTTTTGATAAAACCATGGAGCCTCTGCGGAATGGGATATGGGCATATAAATGTTCCCTGTAATTTCTAAGCCATTGATGAGTAGTTAAATAAAGTATGCAATCAGATACCGAACAAGAACCACAAATAATAAAACAACAAAGTTATTTTATACGATGGCTGAAAAAGTTGCTATTCCTTATTCTTGGGGTGGTTGGTTTTTTCAGTTTTATGGTGATTGTTGGTGGGATTTATATTGCCTATAATCCAGTTAATATCACACCTCTTGTAAAACATTGGTTGCCATTACCGATTATTAAAGGGATCAATAAGAGCCATCCTGCTGGTATTCTTGATTTTGATAAACTCGTCTTAACGTGGCCTGTTGGTCAACAGGGTTTTTCTGCACCTTTGCAATTAGAGTTACAACAAGGAAAAATTTTAGATAACAAAGCGCAGATGCAAGGTTATGTGCAATATGCAAAAATAAAGCTGGCAGTATCTCCTTTATTTCATCGTGTTATAAAGCCGTTATCTCTAGAGGTTATTGGTGCTAGACTGCAATTAAGAAGAACAAAAGACTTGCAAATCAAGCTGGATATTGCTGATCAAAAAACAAGTTCGTCTAACTCTCGATTACATTTTGATTTTCATCATTTAGATCGAATAAATATTAAAAATAGTCATGTTCAATTAACTGATGAAATTGATAATAGAATTATACAGTTACAAAAAATAGATATGAATATCTTGCCTTTTTTTGTAAATAACACGCTTGGTATAGTTGGGCATGCGATGGCACAACTAGATATTAATGGCCATAGTATGAGTTTTAGTGCACAAAGTGGTGCTGATGAAAATATCGAAATTGCTCGTCAGCTATTGGATAATACGGGTGTATTAAATTGGCACATACAAATTAATGATTTTAATCCAGCAGATTTTTCGGGGATCAGTCCGTCTCTACATGCCTTAAAACAGATCGATTTGCCTATATCCGTTATGGCAGATATTAATTTAAAAATTGGTAAAAATCAGCATTCAATAGAGCCATATGAGGCTCAGTTTGCAATTCATATGGGCGAAGGTACTATTAACATCAAAGGACAGGAATTATATCCTTCATCGGTAACAGCGAATATCCATGCAAACTTTGCAATGGATGTGCAAAAACCTATTCATATTTCAATCGATGATCTAGCATTGCAGTTGCGCTCTCCGACAGCTTTAACCCAACCGAAAAGTGGTCCATTATTCCACTTTAAAGGCTCTTTATTTGCGTCTAGCATAGATAAAACAAAAGACGTAAAAGTAAATTTTGTTGCAGACAGCCCAGAGCTGGATTTTGCGACCATCAAAAATTATTGGCCAGCGAGTATTGCCAAAGGTGCGCATGCTTGGGTGACAGAGAATATTACCACAGGAACAGTTAAAAATTTTAATATTGAAGTTGGATTAGCAAGTCAAAAGGGGTGGGAGCATTTAGATTTGGTACATCTTGGCGGAGGCATAGAGAAGGCCGATCATGCTGAGATCCATTGGTTACGCCCAGCACCGCCTTTGAAAGATATGAGTGCTTCATTAAAATTTGTTGATCCAAGTCGTATTTATATTCAACTCAAAGACGGATATCAGGTCGTGTATCCACACAACAAGCCAACTGAACCCTATCACAAGCTTTATGTTCCCAAAGGGGATATGTGGATTACAGGGCTTGATAACCATCAAGAAACAGGAATTATTACTGCTGATATTCAAGGTAAATTACAAGACGTTATTTCTCTCTTATATGAGCCCAGATTACGTTTATTATCCCGACATCCTTTACCTTTTAAACATCCTAGTGGAGACGTAAAAACAACGTTAAAAGTTGAACTTCCCTTAAAGAAAAAGGTTAAAATAGAGCAAATTGGTATTCATGGACATAATGAAATTCGCAATGCATATATAGATAATGTAGCTTTAGATAAAGATCTTAAAGATGCTTTTTTAACGATAGATGTTGATACAGAACATTTAGAGTTAACGGGGAAAGGTATTTTTTCAGTTTTTCCAGTATCATTGAAATATATGCAGAAATTTTCACATAAAAATGAGCAAACAATTACAGAAACCGCTCAAGCAAAGTTGGATATTACGCCAGAATATCTAAAACAAATGAAATTTGATACTTCTGGTGATTTTATGGGGAAGGCATTGCTTTTTGTAGGGTATAAAAAACGTCATGATGGTAAATCAATGGTTAATTTAAAATTTGATTTATATAGTGCAGCTATTTTACTTCCTATATGGAAAAAAGAGATCGAACAACCTGCGCAAATGGTTGGCGAAATTGCTTTGGATCAGGGTAAACTGATGGCTATACGCAATGTTCATGCCGAGGGTAAAGACCTTTCATTAACTGCGAATATAGATGTAGTTAATCATATTCCTCAACAATTAAATATTACATCTTTTCATATTGGACGTTCCGTGGGACAGGCTGTTTTGAATGTGCCAATGACCAAAGAGTCAATTGATAATCCACAAAAAGGGGATATTCGCCTTTCTGTAAAAGCGGATGCGTTAGATGCGGCTCCCTTTGTTGGGAAATATATTGAAAAAGATAAAAAAATAAGTTCGAAAGCCAAATCAGAAGTAAAAGCCAAAGATCAATATCAATTACCGATTGCGGCGACGGGTCGGTATTCAGGACCTAGAGGGCGTAAATGGATTGTTAATTTACAAGCCCAAAAGATTTATTACCATAAAGATCAGTTCTTGAGCAGTGTTACGACATATATGGAGTATAATGGAGTGCGGTTAATGCGTTTATCTTATGGAATGCGCAAACCCTTTTTGTTGACAGCTTCATTAATTCCTAAAGGTAAAAATCGCTATTTTCACCTTGAGTCACAAGACTTTGGACGTATTTTACAAACGATTGGTGTTTCAACAGAGCTTAAGGGAGGGAAGGTTGTTTTTAAAGGACGATTTGATGATGCAAAACCTTCTGCACCTTTTGATGGCACGATAAATATAAAAAATGTTGTTTTGGAAAATGCACCACTGGCAATGCGAAGGTTAAGTGATGCTTCTATTTATGGGTTATTTAAAAGTAGAAAAAATAAAGAAATTATACTTGATACAATTAAAACCGATTTATTTTTGAATGATGGTGTTCTAACGGTCAAAGATGGATTGGTGCATAATTCAGAATTAGGGGCGACACTACAAGGTGAGATTAATCTTGATCAAGCCAAACTAGATTTAAATGGAACGATTGTACCTGCTTATGCCGTGAATAAGCTTTTTGGTATTATACCTGGTGTTGGCAAATGGTTTAGCCCTGAAAAGGGTGGTGGATTTATTGCTATTCCTTTTGACATTGACGGCAATTTCAAAGACCCTCAATTTGATATTCATCCATCTAGAATTTTAACTCCAGGGGCTTTGCGAGAATTATTTTGAATTAATGGTTAAGTTTAATGTTGAATTACAAAGAGGTAAACAGATTAAAAGGGTTTAAAATTATAGTAAGTTATTGGATCTGCCTTAATGCTGCCTTAATCTACACTTAATAATTTTTGATCTATAGTGAGGAAATCCGGCCTTAATTAAGGTATATTTTCTTTATTATAATAAAAATTCAATAAATAAATATTATTATTTATTTTCATTCATAACTATCTTTGTCGTGGTAACTGATTTTTTGCATAATATGATATATAGAGCTTATAAAATATTAGACAACAACGACTTCAGTTTGTGTAAAGATTATTGATTATCAAATTAAAAATATGGAGCATTTAGTTACGTGAATGCGATTGTTATTACGGCATTGAAACGTCCGTATACTTTTGTTGTTTTGGCAATTTTAATAGTGGTATTTGGTGTTCTTACTATATTTCGAACCCCTACGGATATTTTCCCAGATATTAAAATTCCCGTTGTGGCTGTTGTTTGGAACTATAATGGATTGATGCCCGAAGATATGTCTGGGCGTGTGGCCTATTATTACGAAAGAGCCCTGACATCGACGGTTGATAATATTGAACATATTGAAAGTAACTCTTTTTATGGTCGTGGAATTGTAAAAATATTCTTTCAGCCTGGTACGAATATTGCTGAAGCACAAACGCAAATTACTTCTGTTTCTCAGACTGTTTTAAAGCAAATGCCCAAGGGCATTACGCCGCCTTTAATTTTGAAATACAATGCTTCTTCTGTTCCTGTTTTAATGTTGAAAATTTCTTCTGAGACAATTACAGGATCTCAGCTTTATGATATGGCATCAAATCTTATTCGTCCTTCTTTGGTGTCGGTGGCAGGGGCAGCGTTGCCTTCCCCTTATGGAGGGACAGCAAATAATGTGCAGGTCTCTCTTAATCAAAAACGTTTGCTGGCTTACGGATTAACAGCGACAGATATTGGAAATGCTTTAAACCAACAAAATATTGTATTGCCTGCTGGGGATCAAAAAATTGGTGCCGTCGATTTTATGGTGCAAACCAATGCAACCCCAAGAGAGATCGAAAAGTTTAATAATATTCCGATTAAGCAAGTTGGTAATGCAACAGTTTATTTAAAAGATGTTGCTTGGGTCCATAGAGGGGGGGCTCCACAAACGAATTTGGTCTTGGTCAAAGGGCACAAAGCCATTTTAATGGTAGTGATGAAGACGGGGGATGTTTCAACGTTAAACGTCGTTTCTGACATTAAAAGGCTTTTACCCAAAGTTGAAAAAACACTGCCTCCTGGTGTGAAAATAGATATTATTTCTGATGCTTCTACTTTTGTAAAAGAGTCGGTAGAAGATGTTGTTCATGAGATGGTCATTGCTGCTTTATTAACCAGTATTGTGGTGATCTTATTCTTAGGTTCGTGGCGATCTACCTTGATTATTGCGACCTCAATTCCGTTGGCTATTTTAACATCCTTAATTGGGCTGGATCTTGCGGGACAAACAATTAACGTGATGACTTTGGGTGGCTTGGCATTAGCCGTAGGGATCTTGGTTGATGATGCCACGGTAATGATTGAAAATATTGATACGCATTTAGAGATGGGAAAAAATCTTTATGATGCGATTGTGGACGCTGCTAATCAAATTGTTATTCCAACCTTCGTCTCTACACTGTGTATTTGTGTTGTGTGGTTTCCATTATTTGAATTAACTGGGGTTGGGGGATGGTTGTTTATGCCTATGGCAGAAGCAATTATTTTTGCAATGTTAGCCTCGTTTATTTTATCCAGAACCTTGGTTCCAACGATGGCCTACTATCTCTTGCCAGGTCAAATTGCAGAGCATGAAAATCCCAATCGTAAAATTTCCAAATTTCAACAATTTTTAAATGGTTTTGATACTCAATTTGAAGAATTTAGAAAAAATTATAAAATTTTACTAGAACATTTGGTTTCTATTCGCAAAAGATTTATTGCTGGCTTTCTTGTGTTTTCTCTAGCTTCAATGGGGTTACTTTATTTTGTTGGAGAGAACTTTTTTCCTGAGATTAAATCTGCTGAATTAGACTTACATATGCGCGCACCATTAGGAACGCGTATTGAGGAAACAGGTAAGATCTCGTATTTGGTTAATGAAGAAATCGAAAGATTATTACCAGGACAAGTCAAGGGAATTGTTAATAATTGTGGTCTACCATTTAGCAGTTTAAATCAAGCCTTTATTCCTACTCCAACGATTGGCTCTCAAGATTGCGATTTAACCATTTCATTAAAGAATTCTGCTTCCCCAATTGCGGAGTATCGTAAAATTCTACGTAAAGGGTTACGTGACAAATTTCCAGGAACTGATTTTGCTTTTATGCCAGGGGATATGACCGCTAAAATTTTGAACTTTGGCTTGCCTGCACCGATTAATGTACAAATAGTTGGGCGTAAGCTTGCTGCTAATTATGAATATGCGAAATTAGTGGCTTCAAAATTAAAACGTATTCCTGGCATTGCTGACGTGCGTGTGCAACAAACAGTGACAACACCAACCTTAATGATAAATACACGCAGGACTTTCGCATTAAGTACGGGGTTAACTGAGGCCGACATTGCTAATAACGCTTTAGCAACCTTGTCTGGAAGTGGTCAAACAGCACCGACTTATTGGCTTGACCCAAAGACTGGGGTATCGCATTTGGTTAATATCCAAACCCCTCAATCTGAAATGCAAACAATGAATGATTTGGAAACTATTCCTGTGAACGGACCTGAAGGAGCCTCAGGAAAAACTAAAATGCAAATGTTGGGATCGTTAAGTCATATTTCTCAGACAGGAACAGGGGGCGAGGTTTCTCATTATAATATTATGCCTGTTTTTGAAATATACGCCAGTAATGATGGACGTGATCTTGGGGCAGTTTCTGCTGATGTTAAACAAGTGGTTCAAGAGTTAAACTCTCAGTTACCCAGGGGTTCTACCATTGCTATTCGAGGACAAGCAACAACAATGTATAATGCTTATTCTCAGTTAATTGGTGGGTTGGCGATGTCAATTTTGTTAGTTTATTTAATTATTGTTGTGAATTTTCAATCTTGGCTTGATCCGTTTGTGATTATCATGGCCTTACCTGGCGCATTGGCAGGCATCGCATGGAGTTTATTTATAACCCACAGCTCCATATCAGTTCCTGCATTAACTGGGGCAATTATGTGTATGGGAACTGCAACGGCTAATTCGATTTTAGTAGTCTCTTTTGCAAGAGAGCGTTTGGCGGTGCATGGGGACGCAGTGCTGGCGGCCGTCGAAGCTGGATATGGGCGAATCAGACCCGTTTTAATGACAGCTTTGGCAATGATTATTGGAATGCTGCCTATGTCACTTAGCAATACCCAAAACGCACCATTGGGTAGAGCGGTGATGGGGGGATTAAGCGTTGCGACTATAGCAACTTTACTTTTCGTACCTTGTGTCTTTGCTCTTGTTTATTATCGCCAGAAAAAGGAAACTGTATAATGGCCGGTTTTTCAAAGAAAATAAAAACAGTTTTTGCGATAATTGCTATTGGTGCTGTGATTTATACAGGCTTAGAGATTATTCAACGCCAGCATCATGTGCATGAATTGACCAAAGAGTCCAAAGAGGCTTCAATACCTAGTGTGCAATATGTTACTCCACAAACAGGTCCGACGGTGCGTAATTTAACCCTGCCTGGGAATGTAACGGCTTGGTATCAAGCCCCTATTTATGCGCAGGTATCAGGATATGTGCAACAATGGCATAAAGATTTTGGCGCAGATGTAAAAGCTGGAGACATACTTGCAACCATTGATACTCCAGGCCTTGATGCCGAATATGCAGCAGCCAAAGCGAACCTTAAAGTTGCTCAGACTAAATACCAACTGGCCAAAGTTACCGCACAGCGGTGGAAAGCGCTTTCTGGAACAAAAGCTGTTTCACAACAAGAGGTTGATGTGCAGGCAGCTAATGCCAAGGTGCAAGATGCTTTGGTTGATGCGGCAGAACATGAAGTTGCACGTTATGCAGCTTTACAGGCCTTCAAAAGTATCCGAGCCCCTTTTAATGGTGTGGTAACTTCACGTCTGACGGATATTGGAGATTTTGTAAACGATAATGGTGATTTAAGTCGGCATGGCAAGGCCACCGAACTATTTACAGTTGCAGATATTCAACGTTTGCGCGTTTTTGTTGATGTGCCTCAAGATTATGCATCAATTTTGAAACCAGAGTTAAAGGCTGAACTCAGTGCTATTCAATATCCAGGAAAAATATTTAAAGCTAATTATTTAACATCTGCTCGTGCTTTCAATACGGCGACAAGAACAGTTACAACAGAGTTGACCGTTGATAATGCCTCCCATTTATTATGGCCAGGAACATTTGTGAATGTTCATTTTGTTGCCCCAGCTGATCCTAATATTCTTATTTTACCGCAACAAGCATTAATTTTTAGGGCTCAGGGAATGCAGGTTGCGGTGGTTGGCCCTGATAATCGCGTTAGAATGCATAATGTGCAATTAGGAAATAATTTGGGTAAATCGGTGCAAATTCTATCGGGGATTACCAAAACAGATCGCATTGTGAATAATCCCTCAGCAGGGTTAATGGATGGGCAATTGGTAAAGTTGGTTGACAGCACACCTGGGTATAATGATGATTTTCAGAATACTGAGCAACCGACATTAAAACATGAAAATGATTCTTTAAAGAAAAATGCCGTGCAGCCAGTTGAGGTGCAACAATAATGTTAATTCATGCCAAGGTGCAATTCACTCGATCTATTGTCGGTTTAATTTCTGGTTTATTCTTGTTAAGCGCTTGCGATTTAGCCCCAGAATATAAACAACCTAAATATGCTTTGCCTGATACGTGGCAGGGCACAGCACCTTTTTATGTTGCACAACCTGCTGATCAAATACCCAAAGGGGAATGGTGGACTGTATTTAATGACCCTATTTTAAATCAGTTAGAAGATCAGCTTAATAAGAGTAATCCAGATCTTAAAGCTGCAGCAGAAACGTTTATGCAAAGTAGAGCTTTGTTAAGTGAGGTTAAATCACAGTTATACCCTAATCTTAGCCTTGAGGCAGGGGGAGGAAAGTATAAACAGTCTCACAACCGTTTATTTCGAAGCGCTACCAGTAATGGTCCCATCACAGAGAATAATGCTCAATATCAAGCTTCTGCAATGTGGGAAGTGGATTTGTGGGGAAGAATTCGCAACCAGATAAAAATGCAACGTAGCTTGGCTCAAGTTAGTGCTGCTGATTATGAAGCCGCAAAGTTAAGTTTACAAGCAGAGTTAGCGCGCAATTATATGATTTTACGAGGCTATGATGCGCAAAATGAAGTTTTAAAAGATTCCATTAAATATTTTGAAGCAGCTGTCGATGTAACTCGTATGCGAGAAATGGGAGCAATTGCCGCAGGCATAGATGTGTCAAGGGCCGAAAATCAGTTGGAAATGACCAAGGCGCAACAAACTGATGTACAAGCTCAACGTGATATTACAGAGCATGCGATTGCAGTATTAGTTAATGAGTTTCCTATGGGATTTCATATTGCTCCTGTAAGATCAAACGATGTAATGCGAGTTCCTAATGTGCCTTTGGGGGTTCCGTCGGCTTTATTACAACGTCGCCCTGATATTGCCAGCGCCGAGCGTCAAATGGCAGCAGCTAATCGCGCGATTGGTGTGTCAAAAGCAGCTTTTTACCCTGATATTACCATTAATGCCTTAAGCGGTTTTGAGGATAGTGGTTTTGGGCTTGCAAATTTACCCAATAGTATGTGGTCAGCTGCAGTAAAAGCTACTTTACCATTATTCCAAGGAGGATTACGTAGAGCAACATTGCAAAGAAATTGGTCTCAATACCGTCAAACTAGAGACAATTATCGCTCTGTTGTACTAAATGGGTTTAAAGAAGTTGCAGATAATTTAACCCTTACTCAAAAAATGTTGCAAAAACAAAAAGAAAATAAAGCAGCATCTGAAGCCGCGTTGCGCACGCAGGGGATGGCGATGTCTTTATATACAGGTGGCCTTACGAATTATCTAGATGTTGTTACCGCACAGACTGCTGCATTAAGTGCTCAAATTGCTGAAGTGGAAAGTAAAACTAGATTAATGCAAGCATCTGTTGGTCTTATTACCGCTTTAGGTGGTGGATGGGATGCTCAAGAGCTGCCACACAAAAAATTGGAATCGATTGGTGTGTTTCAATATAGCGGTTTAGGATATAATCTGGATAAGTAGTAAAGATGTTGATGTGTTATTGTTTAGATTATTAAGGTATTATTTGAGTATTATAAAAATAAAATCTTGACAAAAATCTAAAAAAATAAGAAAAATGCAAGTTCTCATCGGAACGCGGGAGATGAATTGCAAGGAGAAATTTGTTTTCCTTGTGGTTTTCGTGTGAACCGCGGTCTGGGTAGATTTTATTAAGGAGACCCGGATATGGCCAAAAAGATTGTTGGCTACATTAAGTTACAAATTCCTGCGGGGAAGGCGAATCCATCCCCACCAGTTGGTCCAGCGTTGGGTCAACGTGGTTTGAATATTATGCAATTCTGTAAAGAATTCAATGCTGCGACACAAAACCTAGAGCCAGGAATGCCAATTCCTGTTGTGATCACAGCATATGCAGATCGTACATTCAGCTTTATCACAAAAACACCACCTAATACTTATTTCTTGCTTAAAGCAGCTAAAGTATCAAAAGGCGCAGCTGTAATTGGTAAAGGTGCAACTGTTGGTACCGTTAAAATAAGTCAATTGCGTGAAATCGCTGCTGAAAAAATGAAAGACATGAATGCGAATGATGTCGATGGCGCAGTTCGTATGTTGGTTGGTTCAGCGCGTTCAATGGGCATTAAAGTAGAGGAGTCTTAAGACATGGCTAAAAATAAACGTCTTGCTGCGGCTCATGCTACTTTAGAACGCAATAAAGTATACACATTACAAGAAGCGATTGCTCTTGTTGTTGGTAATGCTAAAGCTAAATTTGATGAAACGATTGAAATTGCAATTAACTTGGGTGTAGATCCTCGTTATGCAGATCAAATGGTTCGTGGTTTAATGTCTCTTCCTCATGGTACTGGTAAAACATTACGCGTTGGTGTTTTTGCTCGTGGTGCGAAAGCTGAAGAAGCAAAAGCAGCTGGTGCTGATGTTGTTGGTGATGAAGATCTAGCAGAAAAAATCCAGGCTGGTGAAATTAATTTCGATCGTTGTATTGCAACACCAGATATGATGGCCCTCGTAGGTCGTTTGGGTAAGGTGCTTGGTCCGCGTGGTTTGATGCCAAACCCTAAATTGGGAACGGTGACCATGGATGTTAAAGGTGCAGTCACTGCAGCTAAGTCAGGTCAGGTAGAATATCGTGCTGAAAAAGGCGGTGTTGTGCATGCTGGTATTGGTAAAGCATCTTTTAGCTCAACAAATTTACTTGAAAATATCCGTGCATTTGTTGATGTTGTGCAAAAAGCTCGCCCAACAGGTGTAAAAGGCGCATATATGAAAAAGATTTATCTTTCTTCAACAATGGGCCCTGGAATTGAAATTGATATTGCTAGCGTTAATGCTGGTTAATATGATATAGAGTTATCATTACCTTGTAAAATACAAGGTAATGAATATATAGAGTAAAGAAATTTACTCTGAACCTGTCCAAGACCGTACGTGACTGAAGTTTTAAAAGTTTTATTACTGCGAACGGGAGGCGGGACTAGTATATTTTAGATTTTTTAATCTGTTTATATGCTGGTGTTACCGTTTTAGGACAGGCGAACCGGATTGTAATTTAAAATACAATCTAAATGGCAACCTGAAAAGTCACTATTGACTGATCAAAATGGAGACGGGATTTGGACCGCACGGAAAAACGAGCGTTTGTTGCTTCCATGGCATCTGTTTTCGCAAATACGTCAATGCTTGTTATTACTCGTAACAAAGGATTGAATGTTGCTGCTGTTACAGATTTGCGTCGTCGTATGCGCGCTGCTGATGCAACTTACAAAGTTGGAAAAAACCGCTTGGTCACCCTCGCCGCTAAAGGTACCCCATTCGAAGGTATTACCCCATTGTTAACTGGCCCTATTGCCCTTGCTTGGGCACAAGATCCAGTTGCAGTTGCGAAAGTAGCCGTCGAGTTCGCCAAAACCAATGATAAACTTGAAATTCTTGGTGGTAATTTAGATGGGCAAATGCTTGATGTAAATCAAGTTAAAGCTCTGGCTGAACTACCCTCATTGGATGTCTTGCGTGCACAGCTGGTTGGACTTATCTCTACACCTGCTACACGTATTGCTGGTGTTGTTCAAGCTCCTGCTGGACAATTGGCACGGGTTATTGGCGCTTATGCGGACAAAGGTGAAGCGGCTTAGGATTGACTAAGCTTTTTTATTTTTATTGATTTGCTAAATGTTTAGTAAATTTGTATTAAGACACTTAATAGTATATAAATAGGATAGATATCATGGCTGATTTAGCTAAAATTGTTGACGAATTATCTGCATTAACCGTTTTGGAAGCTGCTGAGCTTTCTAAAATGTTAGAAGAAAAATGGGGCGTTTCTGCTGCTGCTCCAGTTGCTGTTGCTGCTGCTGCTGCTCCTGCTGCTGCTGCTGAAGAAAAAACAGAATTTGATGTAATTCTTGCTAAATCTGGTGACAAAAAAATTAACGTCATTAAAGAAGTTCGCGCAATTACAGGTCTTGGTTTGAAAGAAGCTAAAGATTTAGTTGAAGGCGCACCAAAAACCCTTAAAGAGGGTGTAAATAAAGATGAAGCTGAAAAAATTAAGAAGACCCTTGAAGAACAAGGTGCTACTGTCGAATTTAAATAATGCTATGAATCAGACGTTTATAGGGACTTCTCTATATCGTTGGATTTAAGATTATGGTAGGGCGGAACCCAGGCTTTGGGGATCCGCCTGCTTGGTCGTTAAAGAGAAAGATTCTTTAACGGCTTGGATAAAGTATGATTCCCTAATGGTTTAGGGGTAGGCGTAACTCTGTTGGTTAAGAGTTATATTTAGTTATCATTAGCCAATTACTTGTTTTGATTTAGTTTGAAATAGCAAGTATATTTGGCAACAAGCGATGGGGCACAATACACGATGAACGCGGTAAGCAAATCGTTCACGGGACGCAAGCGCATTCGCAAAACTTTTGGACGGATTCCAGAAATCGCACCGATGCCAAATCTTATTGATGTGCAAAGGGCGAGTTATGAGGCTTTTTTACAACGTGATGTAAAGCCAGAGAACCGTACATTAATTGGGTTGGAAGAGGTATTTCGTTCGGTTTTTCCAATCAATGATTTTGCAGGTAATGGCCGTCTCGAATTTGTAAATTACGAATTTGAAGAACCGAAATATGATGTTGAGGAATGTCTTCAGCGTGGATTGACCTATGCGGCACCCTTAAAAGTTGTCCTTCGTTTGATTGTTTGGGACATTGACGAAGATACAGGGTCACGTTCAATTCGTGATATTAAAGAGCAACCCGTTTATATGGGTGACATGCCTTTAATGACCGAAAATGGTACCTTTATCGTAAATGGTACAGAGCGCGTCATCGTATCACAAATGCACCGCAGTCCAGGTGTGTTTTTTGATCATGATGGTGGTAAGACGCATTCTTCTGGTAAGTTCTTATTTACAGCAAGAATTATTCCTTATCGTGGTTCATGGTTGGATTTTGAATTTGATAGTAAAGATTTAATTTACGTTCGTATTGATCGTAAAAGAAAATTCCCAATTACAACGTTGTTGTATGCTTTAGAAGGTGAAAATTCTATTGCTCTGCGTGATGCAAAAGCAAAAGAAGGTGGGGATATAGATTCCATTCCAATGCGTGGAATGGACGATGATGAAATTCTTTCTTATTTTTATAATACCATCTCTTTTAAAAAGATTGATGGTGGTTGGGCGCGTGCATTTGAACCTGATGCATTTCGTAATATGAAATTGTTAGCACCTCTAGTTGATGCTGATACAGGTGAAGTTGTAGCCGATGTTAATGTGAAGTTGACAGCACGAACAGTTCGCAAGATTGCTGAAAAAACTAAAAGTGTTTTAGTTCGTAGAGAAGAGCTATTAGGTCGTTATTTTGCTCATGATTTGGTTAATGAAAATACCGGTGAAATTTACGCTGAGGCTGGTGAAGAGCTCACAGAAGCCACATTAGACAGATTCGAAGAATTGGGATTGGATGAAATTCCAACATTGGCTGTTGACAATGCAACAGGACCTTGGATTAGAAACACATTAATTACAGATAAAAATACCTCCAGAGACGATGCTTTGGTTGATATTTATCGTGTTATGCGCCCTGGTGAGCCGCCAACTGCTGAAACTGCAGAATCTTTATTACGCGGTCTATTTTTTGATTATGACCGTTATGATTTGTCAGCTGTTGGTCGTGTTAAAATGAACATCCGTTTAGGTGTTCCAGGTGATGATACGATCCGCGTCTTGCGTAAAGTTGATATTCTTCGTACGATTAAAATTATGTGCGAATTAAAAGATGGTCAAGGTAGTGTCGATGATATTGATAACCTTGGTAATCGTCGAGTACGTTCCGTTGGTGAATTGATGGAAAATCAATATCGACTCGGTCTGTTGAGAATGGAACGTGCTATTCGTGAGCGTATGGGGTCAGTTGATATTGATACCGTTATGCCTCACGACTTGATAAATGCAAAACCTGCTGTTGCTGCGGTTAGAGAATTTTTTGGTTCTTCTCAGTTGTCACAGTTTATGGATCAAACAAATCCACTGTCTGAAGTCACCCATAAACGCCGTTTGTCAGCTTTGGGGCCAGGGGGTTTAACACGTGAACGTGCTGGGTTTGAAGTTCGTGACGTTCATCCAACGCATTATGGCCGTATTTGCCCAATTGAAACGCCTGAAGGTCCAAATATTGGTTTGATTAACTCTTTATCTACCTATGCTAAGGTTAATAAATACGGATTTATTGAAACACCTTATCGCTTGGTACAAGATGGTAAATTGCAAGATGGATGGAAATATCTGTCTGCAATGGAAGAAGACAAGTTAATCGTTGCTCAAGCTGATGCAAAACAAGATGCTGAAGGTAATTTGACCGATGAACTTGTTTCTGTTCGTAAGAGTGGTGACTTCCAATTGGTTAAACCTGAAGATGTAACAGCTTGTGACGTTTCACCAAAACAATTGGTGTCTGTTGCTGCGGCACTTATTCCTTTCTTGGAAAACGATGACGCGAACCGTGCATTGATGGGTTCAAATATGCAACGTCAGGCTGTGCCTTTGATTAGATCTGATGCGCCATTGGTTGGTACTGGCATGGAAGCCGCAGTTGCGCGTGATTCTGGTGCGACGATCGTTGCTAAACGTGGTGGTGTTGTTGATCAAATCGATGGTGCACGTATCGTTGTTCGTGCAACAGATGAAAATGGTTCGACACAAGGGGTCGATATTTATCGCTTGCGTAAATATACACGTTCTAACCAATCTACATGTATTAACCAACGTCCACTTGTGTATGTTGGAGATCAGATTCAGGCAGGCGATATTATTGCTGATGGTCCATCAACTGAGCTTGGTGAATTAGCACTTGGTCGTAACGTTCTGGTCGCATTTATGCCTTGGAATGGATATAACTTTGAAGATTCAATTCTAATCTCTGAACGTATTGCTCGTGATGACGTGTTTACTTCAATTCATATTGAAGAATTTGAAGTTATGGCTCGTGATACCAAATTGGGCCAAGAAGAAATTACGCGTGATATTCCAAATGTTGGTGAAGAAGCGCTTCGTAATCTTGATGAAGCAGGTATCGTTTACATCGGTGCGGAAGTTAATCCTGGAGATATTTTAGTTGGTAAAATCACCCCTAAGGGTGAAAGTCCAATGACACCAGAAGAAAAACTTCTTCGTTCTATTTTTGGTGAAAAAGCTTCAGATGTTCGTGATACTTCTTTAAAACTTCCTCCTGGAACCAGTGGTACAATTGTTGATGTTCGTGTATTCTCTCGTCGTGGTATCGACAAAGATGAACGTGCAATGGCGATTGAACGTGCAGAAATTGAACGTTTGAGTAAAGATCGTGATGATGAATTGGCTATTCAAGAACGCTCATTCTATAATCGTTTAAGAGAAAACTTACTTGATCAAACAGCTGGTATCGGATTCAAAGGTATTCAATCAGGAACTGTATTAACAGTCGATGTATTGTCTGAACATCCACGTGGTGCATGGCGTAATATTGTTGTTGCTGATGATGCAGTAATGGCTAATATCGAAGCTGTTAAGCGTGACTTTGATCGTGAAGTTGCCGGTGTTCAAGCGCGTTTCAATAACAAAGTTGAAAAATTACAACGTGGTGATGAGCTTCCTCCTGGCGTGATGAAAATGGTTAAAGTTTTCATCGCGGTAAAGCGTAAATTACAACCAGGGGATAAGATGGCGGGTCGTCATGGTAACAAAGGGGTTGTATCCCGTGTTGTTCCTGTTGAAGATATGCCATTCCTTGAAGATGGAACTTCTGTTGATCTTGTGTTGAACCCACTGGGTGTGCCTTCACGTATGAACGTAGGTCAGATTTTAGAAACACATTTAGGTTGGGCTTGTGCCAATATTGGTAAACAAGTCAGCCAAGTCGTGGATGATTATGTTCGTCAAGGTGAGAAAAAGCAGGAGCTTTTAGATCGCTTAAGAACAATCTATGGTGAAGCAACCTATCAAGAAAAAATTGTTGATCTTTCTGATAGTGAGTTGATTGAATTCTGCAATGATATTCGCAAGGGTGTATCAATTATGACCCCTGTGTTTGACGGCGCCAGTATTCCTGATATTGAAGGAATGTTGACCCAAGCAGGATTAAATACATCTGGGCAAAGTACATTAATTGATGGTCGTACAGGTGAAGTTTTTGAACGTCCTGTTACGGTTGGTTATATCTATATGCTTAAATTGCATCACTTGGTTGATGATAAGATCCATGCGCGCTCTATTGGTCCGTATTCCTTGGTTACGCAGCAACCATTGGGCGGTAAAGCTCAATTTGGTGGTCAGCGTTTCGGAGAGATGGAAGTTTGGGCTCTTGAGGCTTATGGTGCTGCATATACCTTACAGGAAATGTTAACGGTTAAATCCGATGACGTTTCAGGTAGAACAAAGGTTTATGAAGCGATTGTCAAAGACCAAGATGACTTTGAAGCAGGTATTCCAGAAAGCTTTAACGTATTGATTAAAGAACTGAAATCGCTCGGTTTGAATGTTGAACTAGAACAAAGCGCTGAATAAGCAATTTAATTTAGTTTGTAAGTATTTTTATTAAAGAGGTGCTGTGTTAATGGCACCTCAATCCCCCAAAGGGTTTATGGCGAATGAATGAACTTATGAAAATTCTTGGTCAATCAGGCCAAGCAATGACGTTTGATCAAATTAAAATTCAATTAGCCTCGTCTGAGCAAATACGGTCATGGTCTTATGGTGAAGTAAAAAAACCAGAGACCATTAATTATCGTACATTTAAACCAGAACGAGATGGACTATTCTGTGCCCGTATTTTTGGGCCTATCAAAGATTATGAATGTTTGTGCGGCAAATACAAACGGATGAAATTCCGTGGTATTGTTTGTGAAAAATGCGGTGTTGAAGTTACGCTTGCCAAAGTACGTCGTGAACGTATGGGGCATATTGAACTGGCCAGTCCAGTTGCACATATTTGGTTTTTAAAATCTTTACCAAGTCGTATTGGCCTGATGGTCGACATGACTTTAAAAGATTTGGAACGTGTTCTCTATTTTGAAAATTATGTTGTTTTGGAATCTGGAACATCTCCACTAAAACAATATAGTTTGTTGTCAGAAGAGCAATATCTTGATGCTATGGATGAATACGGGCATGAAGGTGTTGAGATCAGCATTGGTGCTGAAGCTGTAAAGAAAATCTTGATTAACATTGATTGCGATGTTGATAAAGTTGATTTGCGTGCTGAACTCAAAGAAACAACCTCAGAAGTCAAACGTAAAAAGCTCGTTAAACGCTTGAAATTGGTTGAAGCGTTTGCAGGAAGTGGCTGTCGTCCAGAGTGGATGATTATGGACGTTGTTCCTGTTATTCCACCTGAACTACGTCCTTTGGTTCCATTGGATGGTGGTCGTTTTGCAACGTCTGATCTGAACGATTTATATCGTCGCGTGATTAACCGTAATAACCGCTTAAAACGATTGATGGAGCTTCGCGCGCCAGATATTATTGTTCGTAACGAAAAACGTATGTTACAAGAATCTGTGGATGCATTATTTGATAATGGACGCAGAGGGCGGGCAATTACTGGTGCAAATAAACGCCCATTGAAATCTTTAGCAGATATGCTCAAAGGGAAACAAGGTCGTTTCCGTCAAAACTTGCTTGGCAAACGTGTTGATTATTCTGGTCGTTCCGTTATTGTGGTGGGACCTGAGTTAAAGCTGCATCAATGTGGTTTGCCAAAGAAGATGGCGCTTGAGTTATTTAAGCCTTTCATTTATTCTAAACTTGAAAAATATGGACATGCAACAACCATTAAAGCTGCAAAGCGTATGGTTGAAAAAGAACGTCCAGAAGTTTGGGATATTATTGAAGAAGTTATTCGCGAACATCCCGTAATGTTAAATCGTGCGCCTACTTTGCACCGTTTGGGTATTCAAGCTTTCGAACCTATATTGGTTGAAGGTAAAGCTATTCAATTACATCCATTAGTTTGTACCGCATTTAACGCTGACTTTGACGGTGACCAAATGGCTGTGCATGTTCCGTTGAGCCTTGAAGCTCAATTAGAAGCACGCGTTTTGATGATGTCTACGAATAATATTCTCAGTCCTGCAAGTGGTAAGCCAATTATTGTGCCTTCACAAGATATTGTCTTAGGTTTGTATTATCTGAGTTTAGATATTCCTGAATATAAACTAACACTAGATCAATCTGAATATGATGCTGAGGGTCATTTTGTTAAAGAAGGTGCTCCTGTATTTGCTAATATCGGTGAGATTGAGCATGCTTTATCGGCAAAAGCAATTAAATTGCACGATAAAATTCGTACAAGATATGAGACCAAAGATGCTGAAGGTAACTCTGTTACTCAACGTGTGATTACCACTGCGGGTCGTATGTTGATATCGCAGATACTACCTAAGCATCCAGCGATCAGTTTTGACTTAATTAATCAACAATTAACCAAGAAATCCATTTCTGATATTATCGATATGGTTTATCGTCATTGTGGTCAGAAAGAGTGCGTTATTTTTGCTGATCGTATGATGGGTCTTGGATTTGCTTATGCTGCTAAGGCGGGGATTTCTTTTGGTAAGGATGATATGATCATTCCTGACGAGAAAAAGGAATTGGTTGCCAAAACCACAGCTGAGGTCAAAGAATTCGAACAACAATATCAAGATGGTTTGATTACTGCGGGTGAGCGTTACAATAAAGTTGTTGATGCTTGGTCTCGTTGCACTGACGAAGTTCAGGCTGCGATGATGAAAGAGATTTCACGTGTTGAACCTGGTCAACGTATTAATTCTGTGTGGATGATGAGTCACTCTGGGGCTCGTGGGTCACCAGCTCAGATGAAACAGTTGGCGGGTATGCGTGGTTTGATGGCTAAACCGTCTGGTGAGATTATCGAACAACCGATTATTGCAAACTTTAAAGAGGGCTTGTCGGTTCTAGATTACTTTACTTCTACCCATGGTGCTCGTAAAGGTCTTGCTGATACTGCGTTGAAAACCGCGAACTCTGGATATTTAACACGTCGTCTGGTTGATGTGGCACAAGATTGTATTATTATTGATCAAGATTGTGAAACAGAACGCGGATTGACAGTGCGTGCTGTGATGGATGGTGGTGAAGTAATTTCATCTCTGTCAGAGCGTATTTTAGGACGTACTTTGGCTGCTGATGTTCTTGATCCTTCATCTGGCAAGGTCTTATATCCTCGCAATACATTGGTTGAAGAATCAGAAGCTGAAGCCATTGAGAAAGCTAGCGTTGAAAGTGTAATGATACGTTCTGTCTTAACATGTGATAGCCAAATTGGGGTATGTGCGCATTGTTATGGACGTGATCTTTCTCGTGGAACACCCGTAAATATTGGTGAGGCTGTTGGTGTTATTGCAGCGCAGTCAATTGGCGAGCCTGGAACTCAGCTAACCATGCGTACTTTCCATATTGGTGGGGCTGCTCAAAGAGGGGCAGAACAGTCAATGGTCGAGGCTTCACGTGATGGGACAATTAAAATTCTTAACTTGAATGTAGTTCAAAACAGTCAAGGTTTTGATATTGTGATGTCCAGAAACTGTGAAATTATTTTATTGGATGAAAATAAAGTAGAACGCGCTCGTTACCGTATTCCTTATGGTGCAAGATTACTGGCTAAAAATGCAGCTAAGGTTACACGTAATCAAAAAATGGCAGAGTGGGATCCTTATACCCTTCCGATTATTACCGAGAAATCAGGAACAATTGAGTATCAAGATCTGATTGAAGGTATTACGTTGGTTGAACGTATGGATGAAGTCACAGGCTTGTCTTCTAAAGTGGTGGTGGATTACAAACAAACCAGCAAATCTCGTGACCTACGCCCAAGATTACAACTAAATGATTCTAATGGCGAAGTAATGAAGCTTGCGAATGGAAATGAAGCACGTTACTTCCTTTCTCCAGATTCATTGCTGTCTGTTGAGAATGGCGTTGAGGTCAACGCAGGTGATGTGTTAGCGCGTATCCCTCGTGAAGGTTCGAAGACCCGTGATATTACAGGGGGCTTACCACGTGTTGCCGAACTGTTTGAAGCACGTCGTCCGAAAGATCATGCTATTATCGCCGAAAATGATGGTATTGTTGAATTTGGTAAAGATTATAAAGCCAAACGCCGTATTGTCGTTCGTAATGAAGACACTGATGAAGAAACAGAATATCTTATTCCAAAAGGTAAGCATATTTCTGTGCAAGAAGGTGACTTTGTACGTAGAGGAGATCCATTAGTCGATGGTCCTCGTGTGCCTCATGATATCTTGAAAGTTATGGGTGTAGAAGCGCTGTCAGATTACTTGATTGATGAGATTCAAAGTGTTTACCGTCTGCAAGGTGTGAAGATCAACGACAAGCACATTGAAGTTATCGTTCGTCAAATGCTGCAAAAGGTAGAAATCACCGATCCTGGTGATACAACGTACCTTATTGGTGAAACTATTGATCGTCTTGAGTTTGAGCAAGAGAATACTAAACGTATGAACGCAAATGAGCGTCCTGCCGTTGCTTCTCCTGTTTTGCAAGGGATTACCAAAGCGGCGTTACAAACGAAATCATTTATCTCTGCGGCATCGTTCCAAGAAACTACACGTGTCTTAACTGAAGCTGCGTCTGCGGGTAAGATTGATAACTTGGCGGGGCTAAAAGAGAACGTAATCGTTGGTCGTTTGGTTCCAGCAGGAACAGGAAGTGTTATGAATCGCTTCCGTGCATTAGCGTATTCACGTGACAAGCAGAGATTGGCAGATGCTCGTAAGCAAATACAATCTAGAGAATCTGTTGATATTTCATCTACTGCACAAGAAAATGAAATGGAAGAGTGACATAATCTATAAAATAGGTTATTAAGGAACGATTCTATTAATTTCATATTTGTTGGATGAGGGGATTCTCTTATCCAACAAATTAAAATACGGGTTATTTCCGTCTTTTGGCGGAAATAAAATGCTTTGTTTCTAACAAAGCCTTTGATAATTTGCCGTCTTTAAAGATAATTTTTTTATCTTGCAAATTTTAAAGGTTTGTGTTAGATAAAGCATCATTGTTCGTTGAATTAAATGTATTTTTTATAAAAATAAAGTTTTGAGAAAAAACTTTTCAATTTTTTATATTAGATGTATTCAGTAAGAAGTATCTGGTTTTATATTAGATGCAAGAGTGTTGTAAATGACCGTTAAGACAATAGATATAAAATTGCTTAACCTAGAAATAGTAAGGATCGGGAAAGGCGAATGCCGACCATTAACCAATTAATCGCTAAAGGCCGCGAACCTGCTGCCAAGCGCAATAAGGTTCCTGCTTTGCAGGGATGTCCGCAAAAACGAGGGGTATGTACTCGTGTTTATACAACAACACCTAAGAAGCCTAACTCAGCATTGCGTAAAGTTGCAAAGGTACGTCTGACAAATGGTTACGAGGTGGTGAGTTATATTCCTGGTGAAGGTCATAACTTGCAAGAACATAGTGTGGTCTTGATACGCGGCGGGCGTGTTAAAGATTTGCCAGGCGTACGTTATCATATATTACGTGGTGTTCTGGATACACAAGGTATTGCAAAGAGACGTCAACGTCGTTCTTTGTATGGTGCTAAACGTCCAAAATAAGAGGAATAACAGGCATGAGTCGCCGACACCGCGCAGTTAAGCGTGAGATACTTCCCGATCCTAAATTTGGTGATATAGTCATCACGCGTTTTATGAATGCGTTGATGTACGATGGAAAAAAATCGATTGCTGAAAAAATCGTTTACGGAGCATTGGAAACATTGCGTGCCCGTGGCGGAGCAGAAGCAGATCCAGTGCGTTTATTTCATGAAGCTTTAGATAACGTAAAGCCAGCTGTAGAAGTTCGTTCTCGCCGTGTAGGTGGTGCAACTTATCAGGTGCCTGTTGAGGTTCGTGCAGATCGACGCCAAGCATTGGCCATTCGTTGGTTAATTGATTCGTCTCGTAAACGTGGTGAAAGCACCATGGAAGAAAGACTGTCTAACGAGTTGTTGGATGCTGTGAATAATCGTGGATCCGCTGTAAAAAAACGAGAAGATACTCATCGTATGGCTGAAGCAAATAAAGCTTTCAGTCATTATCGCTGGTAAGTGAACTGAGTTTAGGTTAACCTTTTAACCGAAGGTCTTGGAAGTGTCCAAGCAAACGGAGAGAGAGAATGGCAAAGGCTAAATTTGAGCGGAATAAACCGCACTGTAATATTGGTACCATCGGTCACGTCGATCATGGTAAAACTTCATTAACTGCTGCTATTACAAAAGTATTGGCAGAAGTTGGTGGTGCAGAATTTACTGCATACGATATGATTGATAAAGCACCTGAAGAACGTGCTCGTGGTATTACCATTTCAACAGCTCATGTTGAATATCAAACTGAAAAACGTCACTATGCTCACGTTGACTGTCCTGGTCACGCCGATTATGTTAAGAACATGATTACTGGTGCTGCTCAGATGGATGGTGCTATTCTTGTTGTGTCTGCAGCAGATGGTCCAATGCCACAAACACGTGAACATATCTTGTTGGCACGTCAAGTTGGCGTTCCTGCACTTGTTGTTTTCATGAACAAATGTGATCAAGTTGACGATCCAGAGCTTCTTGAATTGGTTGAAATGGAAATTCGTGAACTTCTTTCTTCATATGATTTCCCTGGTGATGATATCCCCATTATTAAAGGTTCTGCATTGGTAGCACTTGAAGATGGTGATGTTGAATTAGGTAAAAACCGTGTTATCGATTTGATGAATGCAGTTGATGAATATATTCCTCAACCAGAACGTCCTATCGATCGTCCATTTTTGATGCCAATCGAAGATGTGTTCTCTATTTCTGGTCGTGGAACAGTTGTTACAGGTCGTGTAGAGCGCGGTGAAGTTAACGTTGGTGAAGAAGTTGAAATTGTAGGTATTCATCCTACAACAAAAACAACTGTTACTGGTGTTGAAATGTTCCGTAAACTTCTTGATCGTGGAGAAGCTGGCGATAATATTGGTGCACTTCTTCGTGGAACAAAACGTGAAGATGTGGAGCGTGGTCAAGTTCTTGCTAAACCAGGAAGTATTAAACCACACAATAAATTTAAAGCAGAAGCTTATATTCTTACAAAAGAAGAAGGCGGACGTCATACACCATTCTTTACAAACTATCGTCCTCAGTTCTACTTCCGTACAACTGATGTGACAGGTGTTGTTCATTTACCAGAAGGCATTGAAATGGTAATGCCTGGTGATAACGCTGCAATGGATGTTGAATTGATTGCTCCTATTGCTATGGACGAAGGTCTACGCTTCGCTATTCGTGAAGGTGGACGTACAGTTGGAGCTGGTGTGGTTGCTAAAATCACCGAGTAACTCGTAGCTCACTAAGTTTGGATTCTCAGTCAGTTTTCTGGCTGGGAATCTTGTTGCTATTAGGGTCTGGCTTTTTAGATCCGTTATTATGATTAGGCAAATAGAAAATGGAAAGCCAAAATATCCGTATTCGCCTGAAAGCTTACGATTACAGAGTGCTTGACAATAGCACTAAAGAAATTGTAAATACAGCGAAGCGTACGGGGGCGCAGGTAAGAGGACCAATTCCTTTACCAACGCGTATTGAACGGTTTACAGTTAACCGTTCTCCTCATATCGATAAGAAGAGTCGTGAACAGTTCGAAATTAGAACTCACCGACGTTTGTTAGATATTGTTGAGCCTAACCCGCAGACCGTGGATGCTCTCATGAAACTTGACCTCGCCGCTGGCGTGGATGTCGAGATAAAGCTATAAGGTCCAGACGATGCGTACAGGATTGATCGCAAAAAAGTTGGGGATGACCCGACTATTTAAAGAGGACGGCACTCATGTGCCAGTCACTGTATTGCACTTAGATGAAGTGCAAGTAGTAGATACTCGTACACAAGACCGTGACGGCTATACAGCTGTTCAGCTAGGTATTGGTAAAGCTAAAGTTAAGAATGTTAGTCAGCCAAACCGTGGTCACTTTGCACGAGTAAAAGTTGAGCCAAAACAGAAGCTTGTTGAATTTAGAGTTTCAGAAGATGCTTTACTTGAATCAGGGTCAGCATTGACTGCAGCTCATTTTGTGGCTGGTCAAAAAGTTGACGTAACGGGAACCAGTAAAGGTAAAGGTTTTGCTGGTGCGATGAAACGTTGGAATTTCCGTGGTTTGGAAGCGACCCATGGTGTTTCAGTTAGTCACCGTTCTCATGGTTCTACGGGTAATCGTCAAGATCCTGGTAAAACTTTTAAAAATAAGAAGATGGCAGGACATTTGGGTGATGAAAGAGTCACTACTCAAAATTTAGAAGTCGCTGCTGTAGATGTTGAGAAAAATTTGATCATGATAAAAGGTTCAGTGCCTGGTGCAAAGAATGGCTTTGTCCTCGTACGTGATGCGATCAAGAAAGCCCGTCATGCGGATGCACCGTTTCCTGCTGCATTAGCTACGGTTGCAGAGAAAGGTTGAGGGAAATGGATCTAGAAATCAAAACCCTCGATAATGGAAGTGTTGGTAATATCACTCTTCCTGCAGAGTTGTTCGAAATTCAACCTCGTGCTGATATCATGGCGAGAGTTGTTCATTGGCAGCTTGCAAAACGTCGTGCTGGTACGCATAAAGTTAAGGGTCGTGCCGAAGTTTCAGGAACTAAAAAGAAACCTTTCCGTCAAAAAGGTACAGGTAATGCTCGTCAAGGTTCATTACGTGGTCCGCATTTTCGTACTGGTGGTGTAGTTCATGGTCCTGTTGTTCGTGATCACGGATATGATCTCCCTAAGAAAGTAAGAACGTTAGGTTTAATTTCTGCTTTATCTCAGAAATTATCAGAAGGTAAGTTGGTCATTCTTGATCAAGCTAGTGGTGTTGCTAAGACTTCTGAATTGGCTGCCAAATTAAAAGTTCTCGGTTGGACTTCTGCCTTAATTGTGGATACAACCGTTGATGAAAATTTCGGTCATGCAATAAGAAATATTCATTCAGTAGATATCCTTCCGACGATTGGTGCTAATGTTTATGATATTTTAAATCATGATGTATTGGCAATTACTCGTGCTGCAGTTGATGGGTTGAAGGAGCGCTTAGTATGACAAATATTCTAGCTCTTCGTCGCAAAGCGGAGACAATGTCTCGTGAAGCGATGTTTAATATTATTCGTGCGCCTTTAATTACAGAAAAAGCAACGATGTTATCTGAAAAAAATCAGGTTGCTTTTAAAGTAGCTCCAAATGCAACGAAAACACAAATTAAAGTGGCAATAGAAACTTTATTTGGTGTTAAAGTTCTTGGTGTGAATACTCTTGTTTTAAAGGGTAAAACGAAGAAGTTTAAAGGTCGTTTAGGGCGCCGTTCTGATATTAAAAAAGCGTTTGTTCAGCTTGCTGAGGGTCAATCAATTGATTTGACCACTAAGCTGTCTTAAACGTAAGGTAGGAATTAATGGCATTAAAGCATTTTAATCCAGTTACTCCAAGTCTTCGCGGCACGATTTTAATCGATCGTAAGGAGCTTTGGAAAGGAAAGCCAGTTAAAACGCTTACCGAAGGTAAGAATAAAACTGGTGGTCGTAATAATAATGGTCGTATTACCTCTCGTTTTATTGGTGGTGGACATAAACAATCTTATCGTTACGTTGATTTTAAACGTCGTAAGTTTGATATGCCTGCAACTGTTGAACGTTTAGAATACGATCCAAACCGCACAGCCTTCATTGCTTTAATTAAGTATGAAGATGGTGAGTTGTCTTATATTTTAGCTCCACAACGCTTAAAAGTTGGTGACGTTGTTATCGCTGGTCAACGTGTAGACGTTAAGCCAGGTAATGCAATGCCTTTAGCTGCTATTCCTGTTGGAACTATTGTGCATAATATTGAGCTTAAAGAGGGTGCTGGTGGTAAACTGGTTCGTTCTGCTGGAACATATGCACAATTGGTTGGTAAAGACGCTGGTTACGCACAAATTAAATTGCAATCGAATGAATTGCGTTTGGTTCGTGGTGAATGTATGGCAACTGTTGGCGCAGTATCAAATCCAGATAATATGAACCAACATTTTGGTAAAGCTGGCCGTACTCGTTGGAAAGGACGTCGTCCTCATAACCGTGGTGTTGTAATGAACCCGGTTGACCATCCACATGGTGGTGGTGAAGGTCGTACTTCAGGTGGACGTCATCCTGTTACTCCATGGGGTAAACCAACTAAAGGTTATAAAACTAGAGTCAATAAGCGTACGGATAGCTTAATTATCCGTCGTCGTAAGACAGGTAAATAAAGGGGCGAATAAAAGATGGCAAGATCCGTCTGGAAAGGCCCGTTTGTAGACGGGTATTTATTAAACAAAGCTGAAGCAGCTCGTGCTTCTGGTCGTAATGATGTGATTAAGATTTGGTCACGCCGCTCAACCATTTTACCACAATTTGTTGGTTTGGTTTTCGGTGTTTACAATGGTCACAAATTTTTGCCAGTGCAAGTAAGTGAAAATATGGTAGGTCACAAATTTGGTGAATTTTCTCCTACACGTACTTACAATGGGCATGCTGCAGATAAGAAAGCAAAGCGGGGCTAGTTATGAGTAAACCAAAGCATCCACGTGCACTTTCTGAGAACGAAGCTCAAGCAGTTGGTCGTAATATCAGAACTAGTCCACGTAAATTGAACTTAGTTGCAGGTTTAATTCGTAATGAACCTGTATCTCAAGCATTAGCAAAACTAAGTTTCTCAAAACGTAGAATTGCTCAGCAAGTAAAAACGATACTTGAAAGTGCGATTGCTAACGCAGAGAATAACCACCAGCTTGACGTTGATCGTTTGGTCGTGTCACGTGCTGAAGTTGGTAAAGCAATGGTTATGCGTCGTTTTCATGCAAGAGGTCGTGGACGTTCCGCACAAATCGAGAAATTCTTTAGTCATATAAAGATAGTAGTTGCCGAACGTGAAGACAACGATGAAGGAAAGGCTGCATAATAATGGGTCAAAAAGTAAATCCAATTGGTTTGCGTCTAGGCATTAATCGCACTTGGGATAGTCGTTGGTATGCTGATCAAGATTATACCAGATTATTATTCGAAGATTTTAAGCTTCGTGAATTTTTGCGTAAAAAATTAGCAGGTGCAGGCGTTTCTCGCGTAGTTATCGAACGCCCTGCTAAAAAACCTCGTGTTACGATTTATGCAGCTCGCCCTGGTATTGTTATCGGTAAAAAAGGTCAAGATATCGACAGTTTGCGTAAAGAATTGGCAGCAATGGCAAAAGCAGATGTTGCTTTAAACATTGTCGAAATTCGCAAGCCTGAGATTGATGCTACTTTAGTTGCTGAAAATATTGCACAACAACTAGAAAGACGTGTTGCTTTCCGTCGTGCTATGAAACGTGCTGTGCAATCAGCAATGCGTTTAGGTGCACAAGGTATTCGTATTAATTGTAGTGGTCGTTTAGGTGGCGCTGAAATTGCTCGCGTAGAATGGTATCGTGAAGGACGTGTTCCTTTGCATACTCTGAGAGCAGATATTGATTACGGTGTAGCTGCAGCACAAACTACATATGGTAAATGTGGAGTGAAGGTTTGGATCTTTAAGGGCGAAATTATGGCTCATGATCCTTCAGCCCAAGATCGCCGTGCTGCTGATCAAGTTCCACAACGGTAATTGATTTATTTGAGTTTAGTAGTTATACATACAACTATTACAACGCATGAGGATATTAAATAATGCTATCTCCGCGGCGGACTAAGTTCCGCAAAGCTCATAAAGGTCGTATTCACGGCAATGCGAAGGGTGGAACAGAGTTAAATTTTGGAACCTATGGTCTGAAAGCTTTGCAACCTGAACGTATTACTGCACGTCAAATTGAAGCTTCTCGTCGTGCGATTACTCGTGCTATGAAGCGTATGGGGCGTGTATGGATTCGTGTATTTCCAGATCTTCCTGTTTCTAGTAAACCTGCAGAAGTTCGTATGGGATCTGGTAAAGGATCTCCTGAATTTTGGGTTGCTCGAGTCAAACCAGGTCGTATTTTGTTCGAAATTGAAGGTGTTTCACCTGAAATAGCTAAAGAAGCACTAACACTTGGTGCTGCTAAGCTTCCAATTAAAACAAAATTTATAACCCGTATTGGGGAGGCCTAAAGAATGGCAAAGGCATTAAAGCCAGCTGATCTTCGCGTCAAAACCATTGATGAACTGAAAACGCTTCTTGTTGATTTAAGACGTGAACAGTTCAACTTGCGTTTTCAACGTGCGACAGGTCAAAATGAAGGTGTCAGCCGTGTTGGTGTAATTCGTCGCGATATCGCACGTATTAAAACGGTTATGGTTGAATTAAACAAAAACGCCGTGGGTGCAACTGCATCCACCAGCAAGTCCTAAGGAGTTCGTGGGCAATGCCAAGGCGCGTTCTTACTGGTCGGGTGACAAGCGATAAAATGGACAAAACAGTGACAGTGCTGGTTGTTCGTCGTGTTATGCATCCGCTTTATAAAAAATTCATTCGTCGTTCAAAAAAATATGCGGCGCATGATGAATTAAATGAATGTAAAATTGGGGATACGGTTCGTATTATCGAATCGCCTCCAATATCAAAAAGAAAATCATGGGCTGTGACTACACGCAATGGTGCTCCTCTCGGGGCAACTGAGCAAGTATCCAGCGTTGAAGTTTAAGGGAGGCTAAGACATGATCCATCCCGAGACCAACCTTACAGTGGCTGATAATTCAGGCGCAAGAGAGGTGCAGTGCATTAAGGTACTGGGCGGTTCAAAGCGGAAAACTGCTTCGGTCGGCGACGTGATTGTCGTTTCCGTCAAAGAGGCTATTCCTCGTGGAAAAGTAAAAAAAGGTGAGGTTCATCAAGCTGTAATCGTGCGTACAAGTTATCCTGTACGTCGTGCTGATGGCACATCTATTCGTTTTGATAAAAATGCAGCTGTGCTGATTAATAAACAAAGCGAACCTATCGGAACACGTATCTTTGGCCCAGTGGTCAGAGAATTGCGTGCTCGTAAGTTTATGAAAATTATCTCCTTAGCTCCGGAGGTTCTATAATGGCTGCACGCATAAAGAAAGGTGATCAAGTTATCGTGATCACTGGCCCTTATAAAGGGGTTAAAGGGGAAGTTCTTTCTGTTCTTCCTGAAGAAGATAAGGCTGTTGTGCGCGGTGTTGCAATTGCAAAACACCACAAGAAGCCTTCCCGTATGGGTGAACCTGGTGGGATTATTGAACGTGAAAAACCTGTTCATTTGTCTAACCTGAAGCTCGTTGATCCAAAATCTGGAAAACCAACACGGGTTGGTTTTAGAGTTCTAGAAGATGGTCGTAAAGTCCGTATCGCCAAAGCTACTGGCGAAGTGATTGAAAGTTAGGAGAGAGAGGAATGTCAGAAAATACTCAAACAGCTTCTGAAGCACGCCTTTATACTCTCTATAAAAACGAGTTTCGCAAAAGCCTACGTGAACAGTTCTCATATAAAAATGAGATGCAAATACCGCGCCTAGAAAAAATCGTTTTGAATATGGGTGTTGGTGAAGCTGCTGCTGATCAAAAAAAATTAGATGCTGCAACTGAAGAAATGACCTTGATTGCTGGTCAAAAAGCAGTTAAAACACTTAGTAAGAAAGCTATTGCTGGCTTCAAGATACGTGCTGGTTTGCCAATTGGTTGTAAAGTTACATTACGTAGTCGTCGTATGTATGAATTCTTAGATCGTTTGGTGACAATTGCATTGCCTCGTGTTCGTGACTTTAGGGGTTTACCTGCGAACAAAGGTTTTGATGGTCATGGTAACTTTGCAATGGGTTTGAAAGAACAAATCGTATTTCCTGAAATCGTTTATGACAAAGTAGACGAAGTTCGTGGTATGGATGTTATTTTCGTGACCTCTGCTAAAACAAATGAAGAAGCTAAAGCTTTATTAAAAGCTTTCTCTCTTCCTTTCGTTGGCTAAGAACTGGTTCTTTTCGCTGCAAGGTGAATTAAATATCACCTTGCAAATTTGTTTATTTTGGAAAACGGTCGAAAGTTTCGACAGGTTCCGGAGGGTAAAATAAAGCATGGCAAAAACTTCCGCCATCCATCGTAATGCGAAGCGTGCAAATATGTCTGCGCGTGATAAAACAAAACGCATTGCATTAAAAAATATAGTCATGGATAGAAGTCTGCCCGTTGAAGATCGTTTCGATGCTTCTTTGAAATTGGCAAAACTTCCACGTAACGGTTCTCGTACAAGAGTGCGTTTGCGCTGTAAATTAACAGGCCGTTCTCGTGGTAACTATCGTAAATTCGAGCTATGCCGTATTGCATTGCGCGAACTCGCATCTACTGGGCAAATACCCGGTATGGTTAAGTCAAGTTGGTAAGGGGCTGTAGATGTCATTATCTGATCCATTAGGTGATATGCTCACCCGTATTCGTAATGCGCAATCTGCTCGTCACTCTTCTTGTGTGGCGCCAGCTTCTAATCTAAGACTTAATGTTTTAGAAGCGTTGAAACGTGAAGGTTATATTCGCGGTTACAAAAAAGAAGAATTGCGTAAAGGTATTAGTCAACTTCATATTGAATTGAAATACTCTGACGGTGAACCTGTAATTAAAGAAATTCAAAGAGTTTCAAAACCAGGCCGTCGTGTATATTCTAAAATCAAAGAATTGCCACGTGTTTATGGTGGTCTTGGCGTATCTATTCTTTCAACACCTTGTGGTGTTTTATCTGATGTTGAAGCTCGCGCTGCTAATGTTGGTGGCGAAGTTCTTTGTCGTGTATTCTAAGGGGGATTAAATGTCACGTGTAGGCAAAAACCCTGTACAGATTCCACAAGGGGTAGAAGTTTCTTTAGCAAATGGTGTGATGACAGTAAAAGGGAAAAGAGGTGCTTTATCTATTCCTGTTTCTGAACATGTTGATGCTAAAATCGAAAATAGCCAAGTTGTTGTTGCGCCAAAAGGTAAAGCTATCATCGCTCGTGCGATGTGGGGAACAACTAGAGCTTTAATAGCAAATATGGTTCATGGAGTTTCTGAAGGTTATACTAAAACTTTAGAAATTACAGGAACAGGTTTTCGTGCATCTGTTCAAGGTTCAAACTTGGTTATGAATCTTGGGTATTCTCACGATATTGTTTATCCAATTCCAGCTGATATTAAAATTACAACACCTCGTCCAACCGCAGTAACGGTTGACGGGAATGATAAGCAACGTGTTGGTCAGGTTGCTTTAGACATTCGTAATTTTAGGAAGCCTGAGCCTTATAAAGGTAAGGGTGTTCGTTATGATAATGAAGTCATACGTCGCAAAGAAGGCAAGAAGAAATAATGGGTACGCAACGTGAATTACAAGCGCGCCGGCGTAGACGGTTGCGTTATCAGCTTAGTCAAAAAGGAAATGGGCGTCCTCGTCTATCAGTTTTCCGTTCTAGCAAAAATATTTATGCTCAGGTCATTGACGATGTTGCTGGTAAAACTTTAGCTGCTGCGTCTACTTTAGATGCAGCGGTTAAAGCACAATTGAAAACTGGAGCTGATATTGATGCTGCTCGCACAATTGGTAAATTAATTGCTGAACGTGCAAAAGCAGCTGGGTTGGAACAGGTCGTGTTTGATCGTGGCTCTTATATTTATCATGGGCGTGTAAAAGCGCTTGCTGAGGCTGCCCGTGAGGGCGGACTTGCGTTCTAAGGGAGGTTGCGAATGGCACGTGAAGTAAAAGAAGGCGGTCGCGCAGGACGTGAGCGTGATAATGATGATTTGGTTGATAAGCTCGTAACAATCAACCGTGTTGCAAAAGTTGTAAAGGGCGGTCGTCGCTTTGCATTTGCTGCATTGGTTGTTGTTGGTGATCAACGTGGTCGCGTAGGATACGGTTCTGGTAAAGCTAGAGAAGTTCCTGAAGCAATCCGTAAAGCAACAGAGCAAGCTAAGAAATCAATGATTCGTGTTCCAATGAAAGAAGGCAGAACATTACATCATGATGTTCAAGGCTGTTTTGGAGCAGGTAAAGTGATTTTAAGATCAGCAGAAGCAGGAACTGGTATTATTGCCGGTGGTCCTATGCGTGCTGTTTTTGAAAGCCTTGGGATTAATGACGTTGTTGCTAAGTCAACAGGTTCACGTAATCCTCATAACATGGTGAAAGCTACTTTTGATGCATTGCGTCGTTGTGCAAGCCCTCGGGTTGTTGCTGCAAGACGTGGCAAAAAAGTTTCTGAAATACTTGGACGCCGAGATAATGCAACTAATGCGCAAAATGCGGAGGTTGTAAATGGTTGATTCTAAAGCTGCAAAAGTTAAAGTTACACAAATAGCTTCTGCAATTGGTCGTCAAAAAGATCAAAAGCAAACATTGGTTGGTTTAGGGTTAAATCGTATTGGCGCAACTCGTGAGTTGGAAAATACTCCAGCTGTTCAAGGGATGATCAATAAGGTTCGCCACCTTGTGAAGGTGGAAGGATAATTTAATGAACTTAAATGAACTTCGTGATAATCTGGGCTCTAGATACCATAAAAAACGTTTAGGTCGTGGTATTGGTTCAGGTAAAGGTAAAACATCAGGTAAAGGTCATAAAGGCCAACATGCTAGATCTGGTGTTGCAATTAACGGCTTTGAAGGTGGACAACTTCCTCTTTATCGTCGTTTACCTAAAAGAGGATTTAAGAATATCTTCCGCAAAATTTATGCAGAAGTAAATCTTGATACTCTGACTATAGCAATTGATAGTGGTAAACTAAACGCTTCTTCAGTAATTAATGAAGCTTCTTTGCGTGATGCTGGCTTATTTAAAGGTAAAAAATACGTTGGTGTTCGTTTGCTTGCTAAAGGTGAGCTTAATAAAGCTGTAAATATTGAAGTCTCTGGTGCTTCTGCTGCTGCTGTTGAAGCAGTAAAAAAAGCTGGTGGCACTGTTAAGCTATTGGTGCCTTCTGGGGATGTATCTGCAGATGCCTAAACTATAAGTGAGATATAACTTGCATTATCAAATGATAAATGCTTATAAGTTTATAAAACACAATAGATCTTAAGGTTAAAAATACAGCGTCCCGTAACTATTGCGGTGACGCTGTTTTTTCTGAAAGGATAAGATTATGGCCTCTATGGCCGAGCAATTAGCATCTAGTATTAATGTCAGTGCTTTTTCTAAGGCGACTGAATTAAAAAAACGCATTTGGTTTACCTTAGGGGCTTTGATTATTTACCGTTTAGGTACGTATATTCCTGTCCCAGGTGTTGATGCGGCTATTATGGCTCAATTACTTGCCAAACATCAAGGCGGTATTTTGGGTATGTTTGATATGTTTAGTGGCGGTGCGCTTGGCCGTATGACTATTTTTGCCCTGAACATTATGCCTTATATTAGTGCGTCAATCATTATTCAATTAATGTCTTCGGCGATGCCTTCTTTGGAAGCTTTAAAAAAAGAAGGTGAACAAGGGCGTAAAAAGCTTAACCAATATACGCGTTATTTAACAGTTTTTATTGCACTATTCCAAGCATATGGGATTGCGGTTGGACTCGGGAGTATGAGTACTCCTGCAGGTAACGCAGTTATTCATCCAGGTCTATTCTTTACAGCGACATGTGTAATTACACTTGTTGGTGGGACGATGTTTTTGATGTGGCTGGGTGAGCAAATTACTGCCCGTGGGGTAGGAAATGGTATTTCATTAATTATTTTTGCTGGTATTGTTGCTAATTTACCAACTGCTTTAGCAAGCTTATTTAATTTGGGTTATACTGGGGCCTTATCGCCTATATTTGTAGTTATTTTCCTAGTTTTAGCGGCTATTACTATTGCTTTCATTGTATTTATGGAACAAGCACAAAGGCGTGTTGTTATCCAGTACCCTAAAAGACAAGTAGGACAACGCCAATATGGTGGGGATTCTACACATATGCCACTTAAGGTAAATACAGCAGGAGTAATCCCTCCAATTTTTGCATCTTCTGTTTTGTTAATACCTGTAACGATTTCTGGATTTTTATCAAGCGATTCAACACCAGGTTGGTTGGCGATTGTTGGACAGGAATTTAGTCAAGGGCGTTTTCTGTATATGTTGTTTTATGCAGCAATGATTGTGTTCTTTTCTTTTTTCTATGCGGCGGTCAGTTTCAATCCGAAAGAAACTGCTGATAACCTACGAAAACAAGGTGGTTTTATTCCTGGGATTCGTCCTGGTGCGAATACAGCAACTTATTTTGATACGATTTTAACCCGATTAACGACGATTGGTGCTTTATACTTGGTCGCAGTTTGTTTGCTGCCACAATTTTTAATCAATCACTATAATGTACCTTTCTATTTTGGTGGAACGAGTTTGATTATTATTGTGTCTGTGACAATTGATACTGTTACACAAGTGCAATCTCATCTAGTTGCACATCAGTATCAAGGGTTATTGCGTAAGTCACGTGGCGGTAAAGGGAAAAAGCGATGAAATTAGTTTTTTTAGGCCCACCAGGTGCTGGTAAAGGTACACAATCTCAACATCTTGCTAAAGAATACAAAATCGCTCAAATTTCAACAGGTGATATGTTGCGTGCTGAAGTGAAAGCAGAATCTGATATTGGCAAGCTTGCGAAGAAAATTATGGATAATGGTGAGCTAGTCCCAGATGATTTGATCGTATCTATGATTCAAAAAAGAATCCAAGTCGATGATTGTAAGAATGGATTTATTCTTGATGGTTTTCCACGTAGTTTGGGGCAGGCCGAAGCATTAGATACAATGTTTGCCTCGCAAAATATGCAGCTAGATGCAGTGCTTTCTTTGGAAGTTGATGAGGAAGTCTTGGCAGAGCGTATATCTGGTCGTTTTAGTTGTGCAAAATGTGGTGCTAGCTATCACAAGTTGTTTAAGCAGCCAAAAGTGGATAAAGTTTGTGATAGATGTGGTTCTACTGAGTTCGTGTCTAGAGCTGACGATAATAAGGAAACAGTCTTAGCAAGATTGGAAACATATCGTAAACAAACTGCGCCATTATTACCATACTATCAGAAAAAAAACTGTTTATATGCGATTAATGGTATGAAAAGCGTGGATGAGGTCACAAAAGACATTGACCAAGTCTTAAAACAAATTAAATTAAGCAACTAGAATTCTTTATGCAAAATAAATTTTTTGTGTTGCGGTATTGACTCTAAGGGCAGGAAGGTTATATTGCTGCCTTTATAGGTATTTTAGGTGTTAGCTTTCTCTATATTTATAAACACGCTATGTGTTTTATTTAGGAGCTAATTATTAAAGAAATAAGCCTGATTTTTTTAGGTTAATTGAGGAGTAACAGGCGTGGCGCGTATTGCCGGCGTAAACATCCCGACAAATAAACGGGTAGCAATTGGTCTGCGTTATATTTATGGCATTGGGCCTACAAAAGCGCAGGAAATTTGTAATAAACTTTCAATTCCTGACGAACGCAGAGTAAACGAACTTTCAGATGATGAAATTTTGAAAATTCGTGAGTTAATTGATAGTGAATATCAAGTTGAAGGTGATCTTCGTCGTGAAGTAGCGATGAATATTAAACGTCTAATGGATTTAGGATGCTACCGTGGCTTGCGTCACCGTCGTGGTTTACCTGTAAGAGGGCAAAGAACCCATACCAACGCGCGTACGCGTAAGGGTAAGGCTGTTGCTATTGCTGGTAAGAAAAAAGCAACACGTTAGTCCCTAGGTTGGTTTTTATTTTTTGTAACTAAACAACAGGATAAAAAAAGTCATGGCGAAACCCGCCGCTCCGCGTCTTAAAAGAAAAGAACGCAAAAACATTATTTCCGGCGTAGCACATGTTTTGTCTACGTTTAATAATACAATGATTACCATCTCTGATGTTCAAGGAAATGCTATTTCTTGGTCATCAGCAGGTGCACAAGGCTTTAAAGGTTCTCGTAAATCTACACCTTATGCAGCACAAATGGCTGCAGAAGATGCTGGAAAAAAAGCACGTGAACATGGTATGGAAACGCTTGAAATTGAAGTTTCAGGTCCAGGATCAGGGCGTGAAAGTGCACTTCGTGCATTACAGGCTGTTGGTTTTACCGTAACTTCTATTCGGGATACAACCCCAGTACCACATAACGGATGTCGTCCTCGTAAACGACGTCGCGTTTAGTTCGTTCCTTTTGTTACTTTTCTAGTATTTAGAAAAGTAATCAGAGATTAATCCTAATCTTTTGGTTAGGATTTTGTCGCCTCTATGGCAAAATTCTGGATTGAAAGGCCACCACCTTGGTCCTCCAAAAAAACTGGCAGTCTCTTATAAAACCAGAGAAGCTAGAAGTCGAACCGGGCTCGGCGTCATCTAATGTGGCGACCGTGGTGGCGGAGCCACTTGAACGTGGCTTCGGCATGACGCTCGGCAATGCGCTTCGGCGGATACTTCTTTCTTCCCTTCAAGGAGCAGCTGTTACAGCACTTCGTATTGATGGTGTTCTTCATGAATTCTCATCTGTAAATGGTGTTCGTGAAGATGTTACCGACATTGTGTTGAACGTAAAACAACTTGCGATTCGTATGCACAGTGAAGGTCCAAAACGTATGATTCTATCTGCAGTTGGACCCGGACAAGTGACAGCAGGGCAAATTCAAACGGATCATGATATTGAAATCATGAACCCAGATTTAGTAATTTGTACTCTTGATGATGGTGTTAAGTTGGGTATGGAATTTACCGTTTCTATGGGTAAAGGCTATGTTCCAGCGGCAGCAAATCGTCAGGAAGATGCTCCAATCGGCATGATTCCTATTGATGCAATTTATTCTCCAGTTCGTCGTGTTTCCTATAAAGTGGAACCAACACGTGTCGGTCAGGTTACTGACTTCGACAAATTGTTGTTAACATTGGAAACAGATGGTTCTGTAACTCCTGAAAATGCGGTTGCTTTAGCAGCTCGTATTTTACAAGATCAGTTACAGCTCTTTATTAATTTCGATGAACCTAAACCTGTTCAAGCTGAAGAACCTCAAGAAGATCTTCCATTCAATCGTAATTTATTGCGTAAAGTTGATGAACTTGAACTTTCAGTTCGTAGTGCAAATTGCCTGAAAAACGATAATATCGTTTATATTGGTGATTTAGTTCAAAGAACTGAACAGGAAATGTTGCGTACTCCTAACTTTGGACGTAAATCATTGAATGAGATTAAAGAAGTTCTTACTTCAATGGGATTGTCTTTAGGGATGAATGTGCCTGCATGGCCACCTGAAAATATTGAAGAGTTAGCAAAACGGCTTGATGAGCTGTTTTAGCATTGTGAATAAAAAAGGATAGTATAAATTATGCGTCACGGTATGTCTGGCCGTAAGCTTGGTGTTACAACGTCTCATCGTAAAGCGATGTTTCGTAACATGGCTGTTGCCTTGATCAAGCACGAACAAATTACAACAACTTTGCCAAAAGCCAAAGAATTGCGCCCAGTTGTTGAAAAATTGGTTACTCTTGGTAAACGTGGTGATTTACATGCACGTAGACAGGCATTCGCTTTATTGCGTGATGAAACCATTGTTTCTAAATTATTCTCTACCATTGCTGACCGTTACAAAGCTCGTCAAGGCGGATATATTCGCGTACTTAAAGCGGGCGTTCGTTATGGTGATGCAGCAAATATGTCTGTAATTGAATTCGTAGAACGCGATGTTAATGCAAAAGGTTTAGACAGTGGTCCAAAACCTGAAGTTGAAGATGCAGACGATTTCGCTGCTTAATTTAACTGCTTTCTAATAGACTTTTAAAAAGAGATAGGAATTTTCCTATCTCTTTTTTTTGTATATACTTGTATTCATCGAAAATAACTGAATCTTAACAAGTAAATAAATATTAATATTTTTGTGTAACAGAGAATTTTTTATAATAAAAGGATATCATTATGCCATTGGCAATATGGGCATTAGCAATGATGACGTTTGGTATAGGAATTACTGAATTCTCTATATCTGGGTTATTGCCATTTATAGCGCATGATTTTTCAATTTCTATTGATAATGCAGGATTTGCAGCAACGATTTATGCATTGGGTGTATTTCTATTTACTCCTGTTATTATTATTTTAGGTGCAAAAGTGCCGCAAAAAAAAATGCTATTATTGTTAGTAGGATTTTTCATTGTTGGTAACTTAATTACTGCTTGGTCTCCTTATTTTTTCGTAACACTTATTGGTCGTTTTATTACATCATTAGCGCATGGTGCTTTTATTGGGATTGGGTCTTTAATTGCTGTGGAACTGTGTAAAGGAAGGGAAACTTCTGCAATCTCTTTTATGTTTAGTGGTTTGACACTTTCTACATTGATTGGAACGCCTTTAGTTACCTATTTAGGGTATAAGATATCATGGCATTTCGTTTTTTATATGATTACATTTATTGGAATTGTAGCATTTATAGCAGTTGCTAAATTAGTTCCAGCTGAAATCAAAAGAGAAGACGAGCCTGAATTCCATTTATTAAAAGAGCTTGCAGTTTTTAAAGATCCTGATGTGTTGATTGCAATGGCTATTACGGTTCTGGGGCCAGGTGCTTTTTTTACATCAATTACGTATATAGCTCCTGTTATAACCAAAGTTGCTGGATTTCATGATACGGCAGTGCCATGGATTTTATTTGTATTTGGTTTAGGGCTTTGTATTGGAAATATTATGGGTGGGAAACTTGCACGTAGATCATTGATGCCTGTGTTGTTATCTAGTCTTATATTGCAAGCAATCATGTTGTTTGTTTTATATTTTATGGCAGCTAATGCTGTTATTCTAGTATTAAGTATCTTTTTAATTGCGGCTTTTGGTTTTGCAACAGTATCACCGATTCAACATTTGGTAATGACTAAGGCACGTAAAGCAGGTGCTGCTAATTTGATTTCATCCTTTAATATTGGTATGTTTAATTTAGGAAATGCGTTGGGAGCGTGGATAGGTGGTGTGGTTATTGCACATCAATTTGGATATGCATCTCCAAATTTTGCCGGAGGTTTATTATCGATTGCTGCCTTTGTGCTAGCATTAATTTCTTATCTAAGAGGCAAAAGAGAAACTAAGTTAGCTATTGCTTGAGAAATAAGTTTTCAACCTTCTGAGTAAGAAGGTTGAAATTGAAGGACTAATTAGGATTTTTCTGCATAAAAGAAGGCACAAAAGGAAGATTGGATGTTAATGAAGATTTACTTGGTAAGCGTTTATCATTCCATCCTCCACCCAAATTTTGTATTAACAGCACGCTATCAACCATACGTTGCTGTTGGATCCCTAAGGCTGTTTGTTGGTTACTAAGAGACGTAATTTGTTGGGTAACGACTGTTGTATAATCTTGGGTCCCAACTTTATATTGGTTAAGGGCAATTTGTGCTGTTTGATTGGCAAGACTTACAGCTTGTTGCTGTTCAATATATTGCTGTTCCAAAATTCTTAGGTTAGAAAGTTGATCTTCTACGCCTTGTATGGCCTCTAGGACTGTTTGGCGATAAGTTGCAACAGACATATCATATTGTGCTTCGGCTTGTTTAACCAATGATGTTCTTGAGCCCCCATCAAAAAGGGTTTCAGAGGCAGATGCCCCCAAAGACCAAATTCGATTTGCAACTTGGATTAAGCTACCTACAGGGGTGCCACTATAACTTAAACTGGCACTTAGGGTAACATCAGGATAGAAAGCTGCAATAGCAGCACCGATCTGAGCATTTTGCTCTTCCATTGCTCTTTCAGCCGAGGCTATATCTGGTCTACGTTGTAAAAGGGTTGCTGGGACTTCTACAGGAATAGCTGGTACCGTAAAGCTGAGACTGCCACGGGGAATAGAAAGCTCAGCAGGTGGTTTACCAATTAAAATAGCAATAGCATGTTCATATTGTGCACGTGCTATACCTGCTTGGGTTAGTTGTGCTTTGGTTTGTTGTAATTGTGTTTTAGCTTGCAAAAGAGCAGTGGGTTCGATTGTTCCTGCATTATGTTGGTTCTGTGTAACACGTAAAGAGGCTTCATAAAAATCAATGTTTTTTTGCAAAAGATCCATTAGGGAATCTTGGTAGCGTAAGTTGAAATAAGTTTGTGCCAATTGGCTTTGATAAGAGAGGCGTGCATTAGCAAGATCAGCAGCACTGGCTTGAGCAGCAGCAACTTGGCTTTGTGTATTTCGCCTGATTTTTCCCCATAAATCCAAGTCCCAGCTGGCTGCTGTTTGTAAGGCATAAGTATTTTTTGTTTGTCCTTTGGCATAACTGATATTCCCTCCGCTGCCGATACCTGTTGCCCCACCACCATTACCTTGACGGTTAAAGCTTGGCCCGATGCTTAGGGTTGGGAAAAAACCGGCTCTTACTTGATCAATCATTGCACGTGCATTGCGATAAGAAGCCTCAGCTTGCTTAAGATTTTGGTTTGAAATATCAATCTGTTCTTCTAGTTGATTTAGCAAAGGATCATTATAAAGTTTCCACCATTCGCCTTTTTCAGCAGAGGCTAAGTTTGGATCTGCCTTAACCCATCCTGTAACTGGTTGAAGCTCTTTAAAATGAGGAGAAGTAATCGCAGAAGGTCGGTGATAGTTTGGACCAGCCATACAACTGCTTAGGGACAATAAGCAAACTGTAGAAATAGTTTTCAAAAAACGATTTTTAGGAAAAGGAGGAAACGAAAAAAATACGTTATACACGTTGTTGCCCTTTGTGAGATGAGAAGAAACGTTTAAATGGTCGCCATTTACCCAGCCTATCCATATAAAGATAAATTACGGGTGTGGTGTATAAGGTAAGTGCTTGGCTCATAATTAACCCCCCAACAATAGCTATTCCCAATGGTTGACGAATTTCGCTGGCATATCCCGTTGCAATGATCAGAGGAACACTTCCAAAAGCTGCTGCGATAGTAGTCATCATAATCGGGCGAAAGCGTAATTTACAAGCTAAGATAATAGCGTCTTTTGCAGGCATATTATCCATTTTTTCAGCATTAATAGCGAAATCAACCAGTAAAATCGCATTCTTTTTGACAATACCAATCAAAAGAATAATACCGATCAAAGCTATAACCGTAAATTCTTGACCGAAGAAATCTAGTGCTAATAAAGCTCCAACGCCAGCAGAGGGTAAAGTCGAAAGAATAGTAATAGGATGAATATAACTTTCATACAAAATACCGAGGGTGACATAAACTGCAAGAATAGCAGCAAGGATTAAAACCAGACTGTTACTGTTACTTTGTTGAAACTGAGCAGCGTTACCAGCAAAGCTGCCTGAGATATTTTTAGGTAGATGAATTTTAACGGTTTCAGATTTAATCAGCTGAACGGCATCGCTGAGCGATTTACCTTTGACAAGGTTAAAGGATATGGTTGCAGATACAAATAAACCTTGATGATTAACACTTAATGAAGTTAAAGCAGGTTTTTTATGACTGACAATAGATAAAGGCACCATCGTTTGACTGGTGGTAGAGACCGCAGATCCATTCGATGCTCCATTTCCACCAGCCAGTTGATTGGCAATTTGGTTTTTAAAGTTTTGTTGGTTAACTTGATCTTCTAGACTAAGGCTGCTCGGGTTTGAAACACGTATAGTATTAGAGGTTGCGCCGCCTCCTGCCGTTCCACCAGAAATACTGACCCATGTTTGTTTTAAAATATTCGAATTTTCTGAATATTTAGGGTCAACCTCCATAATAACGCGGTATTGATTAAGCGGGTTATAAATAACCGATGCAGCTCTTTGGCCAAAAGCATCATAAAGCGTATTAGAAATCAATTGAGGGGTAATTTGAAGGCGAGGGGCAGTATCTCTCAGAATATCAACATCAATTGCTTCACCGCCTTGTTGTACATCAGAGGAAACATCTCTGAGAATATCAGGATGTTTTTGTAAGGCACTGACGAGTTTAGGGGTCCAGTCATATAAATTTTTAGAAGAGTCACTTTCCAATGTATATTGATATTCTGCATTGCTGGAACGCCCTCCAGAGCGAACCATGCCAGGAATCGTCATATAAAATTTTGCACCGACCAAATTATTAAGTTTTTTAGAAATACGAGCAACAGTTTCTTGAATTGAATGGTTACGATCGCCCTTATCAATTAACTGAATAAACATACTGCCTTGGTTGACGGCTCTTCCCCCTGTAAAAGCGGAAATAGATTGTACATCTTTGTCAGAGACAATAATATTTTGGACTTCAATAATTTTCTTTCTCATATTTTGAAAGGAAATAGATTGATCTCCTTGTAAGTGACAGATTAGCAGCCCTGTATCTTGCTCTGGAAAGAAACCTTTTGGCATAGTGATAAAGAGAAAGACCATAAGGATAATCGTCGCAGGGATAGACAGGACGACTAGTACAGGATGTTTTAAGGCGGTCTTTAAAGTATCTTGGTAAAAATAGCTAAGCCCATTTAAAAATGCTTCGCATCCATGGCTTAGTTTTTCAGTGAATGTTGGTGTTGAGTTTTTCTTTTTAGCTGATGGGCGTGATAAAATATACGCACACATCATAGGGGTTAATGTCAAAGATAAAAGCAAAGAGGCCAATAAAGCGATTGATAAAGTCATTGCGAATTCATGAAATAATCTTCCGACCATACCTCCCATAAAGAGAATAGGTAAAAAGACTGCAATCAAAGAAACTGTGATTGAGATAACCGTAAAAGAAATTTCTTTTGCACCGTAAAGGGCAGCTTTTTTTGGAGATAAGCCTGCTTCTATATGACGGTTGATATTCTCTAAAACAACAATCGCATCATCCACAACAAATCCCGTGGAAATCGTCAGTGCCATCAAAGAAAAATTATTTAAAGAATAGCCTAATAATTTCATCATACCAAAGGTGGCAATGATAGATGTTGGCACGACAATGGCGGGGATAATTAAAGAGCGTAGATCTCTTAAAAAGAATAATACAACAATGACAACTAACACCACAGACAGAATCAATGTCATCTGTGTATCTGCTAATGATGCACGAATGGTTAAAGAACGATCAATGGCAACATGAATATTAATATCTGGTGAGGATGACGCTTGAATTTGAGGAAGCCTGGCGTTAATCGCATCAGTTGTGTCAATTATATTTGCCCCAGCTTGTGGAAAGATAACGGCAATAATTGAGGGTTCATTATTATAGAATCCAGCATTATGAATATCTTCAACACTATCCGTGATAGTAGCGACATTTTTCAACATCACAGGGGCGTTGTTACGATATGCAATAACGATGCTTTTATAATCATCGGCCTTAGGAGCTTGATCATTTGTGGCAATTTCAAAGCGTTTATTGCCTTCATCAATAAACCCTTTTGGGGTATGTGCATTTGTAGAGGCAAGGGCAGCCCTGACATCTTCAAAGCCAATACCATATTTAAATAGAGGAAAAGGATTTAAATCAATTCGAACAGCGGGTAAAGAGCTGCCACCAATTTCAACTTGTCCAACACCTTCAACAGCTGAAATTTGTTGTTGTAAAACATTAGTAGTGTAGTCATAAAGCTGTGCAAGTGTTTTAGTTTTAGAAGTAATCGCAATAATCATAATCGGTGCAGCCGCAGGATTCATCTTGAAATAAGATGGATTAGACCGCATCGAGGTTGGTAAATCGGCTCTGGCAGCTTGCAAAGCGGCTTGGACATCGCGCGCCGCGCTATTAACATCACGGGACAGATCAAATTGCATAATAATTCTGACCTGTCCCTGAGTGGATTGCGAGGTCATTTCATTCGTGCCAGGTATTTGTCCTAGTCTTTTCTCCAAAGGGGCTGCAATAGAGGATGCAATTTGTTCTGGTGTTCCTCCTGCTTGTTGAGCTCTGATCATAATCACAGGCATATCAACATTAGGTAAGTCTGCAATAGGTAATAACCGATACCCCAAGATCCCGCTTAATAATAACGCAATCGTTAGTAAAATAGTACCAATGGGACGTTTAATAAAAAGCTTGGAAATATTCATTGCCCAGCTTTCTGCGAAGAATGTTTTTGCCGATAGCGTGATAAGCTGCGTTTACGCAGCCATAGACTGATCCGTTCCATGTATAAATAAACTACGGGAATGGTAAATAAGGTTAAGAGTTGACTGGCGACCAATCCCCAAAAGATACATACCCCCAAAGGGTGACGTAATTCTGATCCCGTGCCTGTACCAAGCATCATCGGAACTGCGGCAAACATTGCGGCCAAAGTTGTCATTAAAATTGGGCGAAAACGCAGTAATGCTGCTTGATGAATGGCTTCTAAAGAAGATTTTTTTTCAACTCTTTCTGCTTCTAGGGCAAAGTCGATCATCATAATGGCATTCTTTTTAACAATACCAATAAGCAGCACAATACCAATAATTCCCATAATATCGAGGTTACTGCCATCTATCCACAATGCAAATAACGCCCCAATAGCAGCAGAAGGGAGGGTGGAAAGAATAGTAATAGGATGGATAAAGCTTTCGTATAAAATTCCCAGCACAATATAAACAGCGACTACAGCAGCGATAATTAAAAATAGTTCATTACTTAGGCTTTTTTCAAAAGCTGATGCTATCCCTTGAAAGTTGGTAACGAAACTTTTGGGTAGGTTAAGCTCTTTTTCTGCTTGGGTAATAGCTCTTGTTGCCTCTCCTAAAGATGCGTGATTAGCAACGTTAAATGAAATGGTTGTAGCAGGGAATTGCTTGTAATGTGTCAACAATAAAGGTGCTGTTGAGTATTCAACCCTGGTAACCCCAAGTAATGGGACCAAACCAGCAGTTGGATTTCGTGTTGGGCCACTGGTGCTGGTAGAGCCACCACTAATCCCAGGAAGATATAGTTGACTTAAGGATTTAATTTGTTTTTGGAATTTTGGTTCCGATTCAAGAATAATCCTGTATTGATTAGACTGAGTATAAATTGTAGAAATCTGACGCTGGCCAAATGAATCATAGAGAACATTATCAATAGTTTGAGGTGTGATAGAGTATCTTGCTCCGGTGGTACGGTCTAAGAGAACGTTGGCAACCAGACCTTCTGATTGAAGATCAGAGGTAATATCTGTTAAAATAGGGTTTTGTTTGAGTTTTTCAACAATACGAGGAACCCATACTTTAAATTGGTCATAATCGGGGTTCTCTAGTAGAAATTGATATTGTGTGGCACTAAAGGATGTTTCAAGAGATAAATCTTGAACAGGTTGAAGATAAAGTTGTGTACCAATGACTTGATGTGCTGCTAGACTAATTCTTTTAGAGATCTCTTCGGCGGTAGCAGAGCGCTTACTGCGTTCTTTTAAATTGACTAAAAAACGTCCCTGATTGATGGTCATGTTTTGTCCATCAATTCCTATAAAAGAGGAAAGACTGACAACATCAGGGTCTTTTAAAATAACATTTGCCAGCTCTTGTTGTTTTTTAGATACAATCTGCAAAGAAGACGTCTGTGACATTACAGACATTCCTTGCAAGATGCCATTATCTTGAACGGGGAAAAATCCTTTGGGGATATAATAAGCTAAAATAAAAGTCAGGAATAAAGTACAAATAGTAACAGTTAAAGTAGCAGGTTGATGGCGAAAAACAAATTGCAATCCACGATCATAAAGGGCAATTGTCTTGTGAATCAAACGGTCAAAGAATGTGTCTTTTTGATGAACTTCGTGTTGTTCTTTTAACATACGTGCGCATAACATCGGCACAAGGGTCAAGGAGACAATTGCAGAGATCATGATAGTTACAGATAAAGTGACTGCAAATTCATAAAATAACCGTCCAATAACATCTCCCATGAACAGTAAAGGGATTAAAACTGCAATGAGTGAAATGGTCAAAGAAATAATAGTAAATCCAATTTCAGCAGATCCTTTAAGAGCTGCGGTCATTCGATCTTCACCCATTTCAATATAACGGCTGATATTTTCAATCATAACGATGGCATCATCTACAACAAACCCAGTTGCAATGGTTAATGCCATTAAGGATAAGTTATCCAGTGAAAATCCCAGCAAATACATAATAGCCAAGGTTCCGATTAAGGATAAAGGCACAGAAAGACTAGGGATGATGGTAGCAGGAATATTTTTTAAAAAAATGAAAATAACCCCAATAACCAAGAGCACAGCCAGAAACAATTCTAATTTTACATCGTGAATAGAAGCCCGAATGGTTATTGTACGATCTGTTAATGGAATAATAGAGATTCCAGTAGGTAAAGAGTTTTCTAGTTGTGGCAGAATAGCTTTGATATTATCAACCACATTAACAACATTAGCACTCGGTTGGCGTTGCACATTTAAAATTAAGGCCGGGGTTTTATTCGCCCATGCTTGCAGTTGAGTGTTTTCTGGCCCTTGTACAACTGTTGCCACGTCTCTTAGACGAATGGGTCCACCATTACTATAGGCAATAATTTGATTTAAGAGTTGCTCTGGGCTTTTAATTTGTCCATTGACTTGTAAGGTAATGGAACGTTGTGGGCCGTCGAAATTCCCTGTGGGTGAATTGACATTAACATTGCCGATAGTTGTACGTACACTGTCCAAATCAATACCATAGGATGTTAATTTGGGAATATTCATCTGCACGCGAATGGCTTTGCGTTGACCACCTGACAGGGTAACCAAACCTACGCCAGAGATTTGACTTATTTTAGCTGCTAACCTTGTGTTGACGTAATCTTCAACCTCGGTCAAAGGGAGCGTTGAGGACGTGATGCCTAGGGTAAAAATAGGTGTATCTGCAGGGTTGACCTTGGCGTAAATAGGGGGTGTTGGTAGATCAGAAGGGAGTAAAGAATTGGCTTGGTTAATTCCCTCTTGCACTTCTTGTGAAGCAACATCCATGGACATGTTCAAATTAAAACGCAGAGTAATAACGGATGCACCTCCAGAAGATTGAGAGGTCATTTCATCCAAGCCTGGTATTTTGCCCAGCTGTGTTTCCAAAGGGGCAGTGACAGAAGTCATCATAACCTCTGAGCTAGCACCTGGATAAAACGTCGAAACTACAATTGTTGGATAATCTACCTGAGGCAAAGCAGATAAAGGTAAAAAACGGTAGCCTAATATTCCACAAATCAGAATAGCAAGCATGAGCAAAGTTGTTGCTACGGGGCGCAGAATAAAAAGGCGTGAAGGATTCATCAGAATTATCCAAACTTAACGAGTAATAAAATTATTGAGGATCTTGGGGAATCGTTACTTTTGCACCGTTACGCAGCTGATCAATGCCGTCTGTAACGACTTTATCATTTAATTTTAACCCAGTTTCAATAACAGTATATTCTCCGTCATTATATCCTGTTTTAATATTTTGCAGCTTGACTGTAGAATTATCCTGAACGGTATAGACAAAAGACCCATCAGGTCCTGTTTGAATAGCATTATTCGGCACGGTTAGCACGTTATGAAGGGTTTCTACTAAAATATGTGCATTTACAAATTGATTAGGGAACAATTCCCAATTAGCATTTGGGAAAATTGCACGCATCCTTACTGTGCCTGTTGAAGTATCAATTTGACTATCAATAACGCTGGTCTTCCCATCGGCAAGTTTGGTTGTGTTATCGCTATTCCATGCTTCTACAGAGAGTTCAGGTTGTTTTTTTAAAGCATCTAATACCATACTTAGTTTATTTTCTGGTACAGTTAAAATAACAGAAATAGGGGTCATTTGCGTTAAAATAGCAATTCCATTACTTTGACCCTCGGTTACATAATTTCCAGCATCAACTTGCCTAATTCCAATTCGCCCATCGGCAGATGCGCGAATATGAGAATACATAATATTCAACTCTTGTTGCTTGATTAAGGCTTCATCAGCTTTGATTTGTCCCTCAAGTTGGGCAACTTTATATTGTTGATCCTGAGCAGTCATGGGGGCGATGCTATTTTGTTTTAATAGCTGTTGATAGCGTGCATTATCAAGTTTGGCTTGTTTAAGTAATGCTTGGTCTGCTTTTAATGTACCTTCATATTGTGCTTTTAGCGCTTCATATGGACGAGGATCAATCAAAGCAAGTAAATCGCCTTTTTTAACTTTTTGTCCCTCTGTAAAATAAACATCTTGTAAGTATCCAGATGTTCTGGCTGGAACGGTAATATTGGCAATGGGGATGACGGTACCGAGTTCAGTAAAAATAACGGGGATATCTGTATTTTTTGCCACCGCTATGGCAACAGGTTTGGGCAGAGCCTCTATTTTTTTCTCTGAGCTTGAAAAGGAAGAGTGGATAAAACGATATCCAATAACCAAAATAATAAGCAAAATAATCAGTAATAAAATTCTTTTAATCCATCGATAATGACGAGGAGGAGCGGATATTGAAGTTTCTGAGTGATGATCATTTTGTGATGAGTTGGTCGGCGTCATTAATTTTACGATCTTTTAAAAGAGTTTTATTAAAATTATATTTTTATTGAGTGCATTTTTAAGGCTTATTTGCATTAAAATAATGATTTTTTTATGACAGAGCTTACATAAAAACCAATAAATCATAATTTTGCTTAAAGATATAGTGTTTGGCGAAGATAAAAAACAGTGTTTTATATATTTTTCTATTGAAAATTAAGGATTTTATGGATTGAGTATGGACTTTGTTAAAGAGTGTTGCCATAATTAAAGTATCGAAGATATATCTAACGTTTTTTTAAGAGGAATGTCTTATTATGAGTAAAGATCTAAAAGATACAGTTAAAGAAGTCAGTGACAAAGTTGATACTGCTATTGACCAAGGAAAAGACACATTAAAAGATACAGCTGATAAGGCAAAAGATAGTTTGCATGATTTTAAAAACGATGCCAAGGACAGTTACCACGATCTTAAAAATGATGCCAAAGATAGCTTTCATGATTTAAAAAATAAAGCAAATGATCATTTTTCTGGTTTTCAAGGTAAAGCTGAAGATTTTGCTGCTACTGCCGAAGATGAATTTAACCGTTTATATGGCGATGAAGGAAAATTAGAATCTATGGTTAATTTTGTGCGTGATCGTCCATTTCTTTCTTTGGGTGTTGCAGCGTTAGTAGGTATAGTTTTAACGAAGATGATCAGATGTTGTGGTCATAAATAACCTAATTTTATCAAACTATCTATTATATATGATTTAAATATATAAGTAGCTATTTTTCTTTTTTTAAGAAAAATAGCTTTTTTTTATTTTCCCTCTATTTTTTTGCGACTCGTTGAGTATATTATGGTTTTATTTAAAACCGATACAGAGTATTCAAGCACAAATGCACTATGCAATTGAAATAGCAGGCGTTGATGAGGTGGGCGTTGGATGTATTGCGGGCCCTGTTGTGGCCGCAGCAGTAATGTTCCAAGGTCTTATACCGAAAGAGTTACGATGCCGTTTAGATGATTCAAAAAAAGTAAAAATAGCTTTGAGAGAGCAAATTTTTATGCAACTTATGAACTTGCCCCAAACTTACATTGGGATTGCAGCTGCCTCTGTTGCTGAAATTTTAGTATTGAATATTAAAAAAGCCGCAGGTTTGGCTATGCAAAGAGCTGTTCATAAACTCTCTTTATCGCCTAAACTTGTGCTAGTTGATGGGAATTCCTCTCCTGATTTTGGATGTATGGCGCAACCGATTATCAAAGGGGATGGATTATCTTTTTCTATTGCAGCAGCTTCTATTGTTGCCAAAGTTATTCGTGATCGTTTAATGGCGCGATTATCCAAAAAATGGCCTGCTTATGGTTGGGATAAAAATGTTGGTTATCCAACGGTTTTTCATCGTCAAGCTTTGAAAGAGTATGGATGTTCTCCACATCATCGCCAAGGCTTTATTACTGTAAAACAGCTTTCTTTTCAAATGAATTTTCTAAATAAAAAGGCGGCATTCGTGTCGAAAATGTTATGAGTGGTGCTGTCATGTTAGATCTTCCTTTGGATCAAGTGGTCAAAGGGGAGTGCGTTCAGGTAATGAAAAAGCTGCCATCGGCATCGATTGATTGTATTTTTGCCGATCCACCTTACAATTTACAGCTGCAAGGCGAGTTGCGTCGACCTGATGATACTGTAGTTGACGGGGTAACTGAGGAGTGGGATAAGTTCCAAAGCTTTGCGACTTATGATCAATTTTGCAGGGATTGGTTAAAGGAATGTCATCGTTTATTACGTAAAGATGGAACGATTTGGGTCATTGGTTCTTATCATAATATTTTTCGTATTGGTACAATTCTACAAGATCTTGGCTTTTGGATTTTAAATGATATTATTTGGCGCAAATCAAACCCTATGCCCAATTTTAAAGGGCGTCGTTTTACAAATGCTCATGAAACTTTAATTTGGGCAGCCAAAGGTGCAGATAGTAAATATCGCTTTAATTATCAGGCAATGAAAACGCTGAATGACGATCTTCAAATGCGTTCAGACTGGTTTTTACCTTTATGTACAGGGAATGAACGTCTTCGTAATGAGCATGGATTGAAACTTCATCCTACACAAAAACCTGAAAGCCTTTTATATCGAGTGCTTTTGTCTTCGACGAATATTGACGATGTTATCTTAGATCCTTTTGCAGGGACAGGAACGACATTAGCTGTAGCAAAACGTTTGCAACGCCGTTTTATAGGAATAGAGCGTCACCCTGACTATTTAAAGGCTATTAAAGCTCGTCTTGAAACAGAAACGCCACTTCCTGTAAAAGATATTAAACTTTCGCCTACAAAACGTGAAATTCCAAGAGTACCGTTTGGAAATTTGATAGAGCAAGGCTATATTCAACCAGGAACAGTGTTAATGGATCGGCAAAGGCGTGTTTTCGCAACAATAACTTCTGATAGTACAATTGTTAGCGGAAATAATAGAGGTTCTATCCATAAAATAGGCGCTGTAGTAATGAATGCACCATCTTGTAATGGATGGACGTTCTGGCATTTCGAACAAGATGGTGCTTTACACGCATTGGATGTGTTGCGCACCAAATATAACCAAGTTATGGAAAGTAAAAATTAATTTTTAAGGTTTAAATTATTTGTTTTGGAATCCTAAGAATCCAACTTCTGGCTTAGGAATTCCGCTGTTTTGAAGATGAGATCCCGAACCATTTACAGCAGTCAACGTGCCGTGTTTATTTTTACCTTTAACTGACATTTTTGCCTTACCATTTTTAACAGTAACACCTGAGGCTTCAGTTGATACGCTGGAAAGTTGTTGAGGCGAATTATTATATCCACGCATAGATAACAGTAAGAATGTAATTCGATCTCTGTTAAGATCAACAGACATTTCTAGTGGTGTTTGTCCTAAAATATTCTCAGCATATAAATCAGCCCCTCTACCCACTGCATCTTGAGCTAGGCGAAGATTGCCAGTGTTGATGGCATCAAACAAAGCTTGGGTTGGGTTTTTATCTTTATTTCCTGGATTTGCATTATCATCCCCATCTTCATCATCAGAATTTTGTTGTTTGGGTTGATGTTGTTGATGCTTGTTGTTTTGTGCATGGGGATGCCCTGTGACGGTTTGTGCATTTGCAGGTGCAAACAACATTGTCATACAGGCAGATCCTAGCAATAAGGAGAAGAGAGGCAATAAACGAGGTTGAGAAGTCATGATGCTAATTCCCATGGCATTACAATCGATCCTAGACAGTAGTTTTTTCTTTGTATCAAATCAAGTCCTAATCTGATGGTTGGTTTAAGAAAAACTTTCTTTATACCATGCCATAAAAATGCTTCCCAATCCAAGTATTAAGGCCAACCATGGCGATAAAATATGGTGAATAGATTGCTTTGTTGATGTATAAGTGACATGTTCTGGGAATTCCATAGAGCTTGCAGTATTACTGGCTTTGTCTTTTTTTACAATTTTAATTCCAGGAACTTTTAATTGATTGGGTTCATCTCCTAACCAATAAATACGTCCATAATTATCTAATAAGGGCGCAAGCTTCTGCCCAGTAACCGCCAATTCTGTCATTTCTATAGGATCAGTGGATTGAGAGGCAGCATAAGCCGTTAAATTACCGTTGGTTATTTTCCACAAACCCTCTTCTTTGGTGGAAAGCGTTGCGGTGGCTTTACCATTTTGGTGCATGATTAGCTGAATAGGCTGCAAAGTTCCTGAGGGGGAAGTTACTGTAAACTCTTTATTGCCCACATCATTTCCGAGTGTATGAAGCTCAATAGTAAGTTTTTGATCTTTAATAAAAGCACTAAGCCTTTCCTCTTCTAGTTCAGGCTCTTTCATTAACCAATGAGATAACCTGCGTAACAATTCGGCCTGAGGACCATTTTGATTAGTTCCTTTTGACCACAACCAGATTTGATCGGATAAAAGTAATGCAATACGACCTTTATCTACATGATTCAAAATCAGTAAAGGTGATTGATTGGGGGCCTGCATTAAAATTTGGCCTTTGGTATGGTTGGCTTTGAGGTGTCTAAACCATGACCCCCATTTTGTATTATTTCTATCTAGATCGTGGGTAATAGGATGTTTTTTACCTAACTCTGTTAATTCGGGTTTAAATTCTTGATTGATTACGTCTTTTGATGAGGAAACCGTGGCGGGCAGTATAGAACGTAAAGGAGAGTTTTGTAAAGAGAACTGGCTTGCATATTCAGGCCCAGCAATCAGTAAAAGACCACCACCATTTTTTACATAATTTGCAATAGAGGCAATATAATAAGGTGGTAAAGCAAAGCGATTTTCAAAATTATCTAAAATAATCAAATCAAACTGGTCGATTTTTTGCATGAAAAGCTCATTAATAGGAAAAGGTATTAATGCAAGCTCTGAATCAGGGATATTTTCATTTTGCTCACCTGACCGTAAAATCGTAAAATGTACTAAATCTACAGAAGGATCAGATTTTAGTAAGCTTCTCCATGCGCGTTCTCCTTGGTTTGGAGAGCTGGAAACTAATAACACTCTTAATTTATCGCGGATACCATTAATATAAAGTGTTTGATGATTATTGATTGCTGTAATTTCATCCTTTAGCGGAGAAACAGAAAGTCCGATAAGATTTTTCCCAGTATGCATGACAGGTATAGTAATTGTTTCTGGCTTACCAACGGGAACCTCCATTGTAATAGGTTGTTTGTCCTCTTGTACAATGGTTAAATGAGCAGATTTCTCATGGGCATCACCTGTATCGTTAACTTGAAGTTGAATCTTGGCCTCTTTACCAACAATTGTATAAGCAGGTGCATGGATAATTTTAAGATTACGGTCTGTTTGCTCTTTGGAGGCAGGTAATAATGCATATAAAGGAATAGTTTTTTTATTAGGTAGCGTTAGGAATTTGGGGAACTCTTTGGGGACATCATGCACCTGCCCATCTGTAATTAAGATGATCCCTCCTAATTGAGAGGCTGGGATTTCATTCGTTGCTTTTTGTAGTGCTTGAAAAAGCTGTGTGCCTTGTTGGGAAATATTATGCAAATTAATAATTTTCACACGTGTATTGGCAGGGATTTTATTTTGTAATTGCTGTAATGCTTGATTAGCAATTTCGGTGCGTTTTCCAATTGACATAGATTCAGATTGATCCATGACCATTAAAATCGTTTGAGGTAAAATTTCGCGGTGATTTTTTAAAATAATAGGCCCTGCTAGCCACACCAAAAAAACTAATAAAGCAATAAAACGCCAAATTAATCCCTTGTAAGATTGGTTAAAAAGACTGAAAGCCAATACAAGAACACAAGCAATCGCCAGGGCAATAATTCCCCAGACAGGCAATAATGGATCAAAATGAAGGTTCAATGAGGAAAGAGATTGAAACATTATTGTTGTTTTCCTAATTGCTTTAGCAAAGCAGAAACATGGACTTGATCGGCTTTATAACTGCCTGTTAAGGCGTACATGACCAGATTTAAACCAAAACGAAAACTCAAATTGCGCTGTTCCTCGGTATTGGGAAAAATGGGATAAGTATGGGATGCATCTGGGTTAACAGCCCAAGCATGTGCCCAATCATTTTCTCCAACGATGACAGAACTTACACCATCATTGACCAAAGGATTACTTTGCGCGATCCAAACAGGCATAGCATTATAACGTCCAGGAAATTCATGTAAAATATAAAAAGTTCTACTGAGGAGGTCTTTGTCTGATAAACGTGATAATGCAGGGATTTTTAGACCTTCAGTTGCAATTTTCAGGGCTTGTGATGTGCCAGAGGCTTCTCCTGCAAATTGATCCGCATGCGATGGTTCAATGGACGAATTGGAATCATGGCCTTGTGTATCTAAAACCAATAATCCACCATGAGCAATATAATCATTTAGCGCATCATTACGTTGTGGATTAGGCTGAATATCCGCTGTAATAGGCCAATAGATAATAGGGTAAAAGGCCAGATTATCTTTGCTTGGATCAACCTCTTGTGGGCTGGCTAATTGTAAAGAAGTTCTCTCATTGATAAATTTAGATAGACCTTCAAGTCCTTGCTTTGAAGCAGCATTAATTGTTGGATCCGAAGTATGAATATAAGCCAATCTGGTATGCAGGGCTGCATCAGGAACAGATGAGGGGGTTTGTGCAAACCCATGAAAGCTTAAACAGCACAAAGCAATGATTGTCATTGAGCTTGCTGCTGTGGTTTTTCTTAAATATCCTCGTAGAAATAAACTCACTAAAACATCAAGCAAGAACAAAGCAATACTGAGGACAATAAATAGGCTGCCCAGCGTATAAGATAAAGACACAGTTCCTAAATTGATGACCTTACCAATAGGAGCTGAAGCTTTTAAATCAGGTATATGCTCTCCCAGATTAAAAGCAACAGTTGTGCCGTTATTTCCATATAATCCAGGAGGATGTTCGGGGGAAATGGTTGCTTTTTGCAATGCTTCAAAAGAAAGTGCTTTGGCATAAGGCGTAGGAGCTTGTAACGATCCATTGCCATTTAACATTAAGATTGGATTTAATATTTCTCCTGCTTGTGTAGATTGCACGCCAAAAGAGATTTGAATTAGACGATTTAACATATCTTCAAACAGGCTAGATAAAGGTAACGAAGACCAATCTGGTGTGCTATTCGTATGAAATAATATAACCTGTCCTTTACCAGTCGAGCGGTGGGTAACCAAAGGCGTTCCATCCTCTAGCTTCGCCCATACATATTGATCATTATCAAGAGCAGGTTTAACTAGAACTTGTTTACTAATGGTGACATCCTTAGGGATGTTCAGTCCATTAAATGGAGATTCTTTGGGAAAAGGCGCGATTTTTTGGGGTTTTTCCCACGTCATAGCACCGCCAAGTTCTCTGGCTCCTTGTAACATAGGCAAGGGGATTAAAAGTGTTTCTTGTTGATTCAAAGCACTGCCTGCCAAAATGTCTCCAGAAAAACGGATCAACATGCCTCCTTTTTCTACCCATTGTTGCAGTTCTTTTTCAGTTTTGGGGTCGGAAAAAACAGTATCTGGGGCAACAAGCACGGATAAAGGTTGCGTCAGTAATTCGTGAACAGAACCTTCTTTTATTTCTCCAAGCGGCTCCAAGGCTTTCTTAAGGTAATATAAAGACCCCGTGAACGGTGTGTTGGTATTATTTGAGCTAGAAATAAAGCCGATAATATGTTTACGATCACGCTCATCAAGTAGATAAATACTGCCAGCCCCAGTATGATTGGCAATTTGTATGTAATCGATTTTATTACGTGCTTCTAAGGGCAAAGTAAATTCAATATCGGCCTTGGTTGTATGTGCTGGTATGATCTTTTTGATCGTTGTGATTACTTCACCCTGTTGCGTAAAAGCTTGCATGGTCATTTCTTGAGGAAGTGCTTGGGATAGGAGCGTAATGGATTGCTTGAACCCATTTTGAGTCTGTGTATTTTTCGTTAACAAGATCGGCGATAAATTTCCCTCTTGAGGGCGTATTTCATAAAGATTAGAGTTTTTTGTTATGATTTTTTGAAACAGTTGATCCTGAGGATGTTCAATTCCATCTGTAAGATAATAGATCGTTTTATAATGGGATGCGTTTTGAATAAGGTCAGCAGCTTTTTGATGATCAACAGACCAAGGCATTGGATGTAAAGGGTTAAATTGCACTGAAGAGCTGGTGTTGGCGGATAATGGTTTAATGATTAGTGCGTTATTTTGTTCATCATGAGCTGTTAATAACAAATGCACAGGTGTATTTTTTTGTTGAGCCTGCGTTAAAATTTGTGACGCATTATTTAAAAAATGTTGCCATTGAGGTGCCGAAGCCCATCCGTTATCAATCATTAATAAAATAGGTTCTTTGGAATGTTGGATCGATAAATCCTTGGATGGAAATACAGGTCTTGCCAGCCCAAAAATAAGTAACGCTACAGCAAGCAATCGCATTAGTATTAACCACCAAGGCGCATGAACTGATTCTTGAACTTTGGTTTGTAATTGATGTAACAATCGAATAGGTGGGAAAGATTGGGCTTTGGGACGAGGTGGGGTTGCTCGTAAAAAGAACCAAATTAAAGGAAGTAATAAAAGTGCGAATAAGAGGTAGGGGGTAAGAAAGATCATGTTAATCTTGGGTTGGTTTTATTTGACAAAATATTCCATGCTTGCAATAAAGTTTGAGCAGCATGTTGATCAGAGAAATCATACAATAAGGGAATACCAACATTTTGGCTGAGATTTTTAAGTTTTTTTTGATGCTCAGCCCATAACGTTTCGTAATCACTTGAGGATTGTGCATTATTGGACAAAATCAATCCTTCTTCGCCCTCCAACCCCCTAAATTCAATACGCCCTTTGAAGGGAAGTGTTTTTTCGGCAGGGTCAGCGACTTGTATTAACAAAAGATGGCTGGGACGCTCGGCCATTTTCTTCAAGAAGTTCGCAAGTTGATCATAAGGGTGTAAAAAATCGCTGATTAATACCGTCCAAGCATGTGGTGAAACTTGCTCTGGCATTGGAAAAGGGCTGGTAGAGGAAAAACTGTTAGATTGTGTTAACTGCTCCGCAAGTGGGTAAAGCTGGTGCGTGCCTCGAAAGCCATTAATTTGCTGATTGGGCAGTAATAATCTGACACGTTCTCCACCATTAAGTAATAAAGAACTCAGGGTTAATCCCAATAAAAAAGCTCTGTTTTGTTTGGTAGGTAAATCTTGCCTGGATCGCCAATGCATAGATCCTGATACATCACACCATAAATATAAAGTTTGAGTATTTTCTTCTTCTGTTTCTTTGACATAGGCTTTATTACTTTGGGCAGATTTGCGCCAATCAATCGTTTGAATTGATTCCCCAGGTAAAGCATGACGATATTGCCAAAATTGGCTGCCTTGCCCAGCACGTTTACAGCCATGACTGCCTGCAAGAACACTTCGGGCAATTTTATGAGAAGCCAATAATAAATCAGGTAAAGTGTGTGCTAAATGTTCGGACGAGGGAACAATAGACGTAAGGGAGGGCTCATGCGATTGCTGTGCAGAAGCAAGAGGCGATCTTTGCGATTTTTTATTAGACTTTATTTGTAAAATTTGCGACCACCAAGAACGCTCCACCATCATTAAATCGCTTTTTGCAAAAGAGTTTGGATAATATCATTCAACTGTATATTCTCTGCCCTGGCTGCAAATGTGAGTGCAATACGATGCCTTAAAACAGCAGGGGCTAATGCGACCAGATCTTCGTGATTAGGTGCTAAACGTCCATCAAGTAAGGCACGAGCACGTAATAATAAGACCAAAGCCTGAGCAGCTCTGGATCCTGGGCCCCAAGCAATATTTTGTTGAATAAAGGGATCATCACTGGTTTCTGGGCGAGCGTTACGTACTAGATTAAGAATACTATTAACTAAATTTTCACCAATGGGTAAGCGTCTGACCAAAGATTGTGTTTTGATTAACATTTCTGGGGTCATAACTTGTTGTGCTTGAGTTTCGTGATCTCCTGTGGTTGCCAATAACATGGCTTTTTCAGTTTGTTGATCAGGGTAACCCAAGTTTACTTGCACCATGAAGCGATCTAATTGTGCTTCGGGTAGAGGATAGGTGCCTTCTTGCTCAATTGGATTTTGTGTTGCCAATACATGAAATGGTTTTGGTAAAGAATAATCTTTGCCAGCAATAGATATATATTTTTCTTGCATAGCCTGAAGCAAAGCAGATTGGGTTCTGGGGCTGGCACGGTTAATTTCATCAGCCATTAAAAGCTGACAAAATACAGGGCCAGGAACAAAGCGAAAACTGCGTTTGCCTTCAGAATCTTCGTCTAGGATTTCACTTCCTGTGATATCCGCAGGCATGAGGTCGGGTGTAAATTGAACGCGTTTGGCAGATAACCCCATTACCGTTGCCAAAGTGCTGACCAATTTGGTTTTGCCAAGACCAGGGGCACCCACTAATAAAGCATGTCCTCCACTTAAAACACTGGCGAGGATTTGCTTTATTTCTTCTTGTTGTCCGAAAATAACGCGGCTTGTTTCGGTAATGATATTGGCTAGATGTGGAGCCAACTCATCTGCCAGCTGTATATCATCAGAGGTAAGGGGAAGGTGCTCGGCATTCATAGAATTATTGTCTAAAGAGGTCATGTGCATCATAAAGGGTTAAGATTGAAGATAAAAGTATAACAAAGATCTACTCGGTTGCAGTATAAAAGATTGTATGAGCATACTGCAAGTTTTGTAAAATATTTTAGTTATATTTATATATAAAAACGAATTTTTTGATGAAAAAGGCTATGAAATGGGTATCATAGAGAAAATACCATGCTTAGATGATTTAAATCAAATATGGAATTCTTTGCCCGATGCGCGCTTGGTGGGGGGAGTTGTCAGAGATTTGTTGGCAAACAAACCTATTGCTGATATTGATCTTGCCACTTCCGAGCCTCCTGAAAAAGTGATGGAGACTTTGAAAAATAAAGGTATTTCTGTGATTCCGACAGGATTATCACATGGGACTGTTACTGCGGTGATCAATCATTGCCCCTATGAAATTACGACTTTACGTAAAGATGTTGTGACAGATGGTCGTCACGCTCAGGTTGTTTGGAGTAATAGTTGGGAAGAAGATGCCGCACGTAGAGACTTTACGATTAACGCGATGTATTGTGATAAAGAGGGCCATATTTGGGATTTCCATCATGGGCAAGCAGATTTAAAAGCTGGCATTATTCGCTTTGTTGGTAATGCTAAGGAGCGGATCCAAGAAGATGTTTTACGTATATTACGTTTTTTTCGTTTTTACGCGCGATATGGTAAGGGAAAACCTGATAGTGAAGTCATTACTGCCATTCAATCTTTAAATAGTTTAATTTCAAACTTGTCCGCGGAACGTGTATGGTCAGAATTACAAAAGATTCTAATGGGACCGATTGCTGATCAAATTATAGGAATGATGGATCAGTATGATGTTTTGCCTGAGTTAATGCCCTTTGGTTATAATTTGTCTTTTTTTCAAAAATTTGTTCAGATTGGAGCTCCCCCTCAAGCGGTCTTGCGACTGGCTGGATTAGTTACAGCTTCCAGTCAAGTGGTTGCTAAGAAATTGCGGTTATCACGTAAACAAGAAAAGTTATTATGGGGATTGCAAAAAGATTATGAGATTGATCCTTTGAATACTGAAATTCAAAAAAGACAATTGCGTACTAAATATGATTTGGAATTACTTATAGGGAAAAGTTGGTTGCTACAAACCATGCCGTCTCATAATAAATCGCAAACTTGGAGTTTATGGCGGCACTCTTTGATGGATATGGAACAGCCTATTTTTCCCGTTATGGGGCAGGATTTAATTAATATTGGTATTCAACCAGGTCCTGATATAGGAAAAGCTTTAAAAACAATACAAGAATGGTGGTTGCATCATGGTTGCTATGCAGATCAACAAGAGTGTTTAAAGTGGTTTAAAAGCCACAGAGATAAAAGAATAAATTAAAACGTTTAATTCTTGTTGCTAAATGGGTTAAATAAAGAACGATGATATCGTGATATACGATTATTTTTGTAATTATATTTAAAGAAAATATATAGTGCCTACTATTTTAGAAAAACCAATCAAAAAAAATAAAAAACCGTTTTTTTCATCATTGTTTGGAAATAATCCAAGCTTTCCTTTTATGCAGCGTTTATGGAAGGAAGAAATCCGTTTTCATCCTAGGCGTATTGTTATCATTATTATTTTAACACTTATAATGGCGGGATTAACGGCTTTATATCCATTAGTAATTAAGCGTGCCCTTGATATGTTTAAGGATAATGACCCTCGAATTTTATATCAAGTGCCTTTGTTGGTAGTTATCGTAACAGCGGCCAAAGCAGCCTCTCAATATGGCCAAAGCTTGGCTATTCAAGGATTGGTTTTGGTTGTTATTCGTGGTTTGCAAAATAAAATGTTTTTGCATTTAGTTCATACGGATATTGCCAAGGTTGAAAAAGAGGCTCCTGCACAGCTAGCATCTCGCTTCACCACGGATGCACTTTCTATTCGTGAAGCAATGATCCGAGTAGTGAATGCTTTTGGTGATAGCATCACCGTGGTTGGTTTAGTTGCCTCTATGTTTTACATGGATTGGGAGCTCAGTTTGATTGCGGCTCTTTTATATCCAATTGCTGCGGTACCTATTCAAAAACTAGGGAAAAGAGTTCGTAGAGCGTCTGGTAATATGCAAGAACAAGTGGGTAAAACTGCCGCTTTATTGAATGAAACTTTCGCTCAGGCCAGAACTGTACGTGTTTATGGCATGGAAAAGCGTGAAATTGAACGTGCCGGGCATTCTTTTGATCAGCTTTACGATGCGACGCTCAAAATTATTAGTGGTCGAGCCAGAGTCGATCCAATTATGGAAGTTTTAGGTGGTACTGCCGTGGCTGCTGTATTAGGGTTTGCAGGCTGGCGGGCTGCTATGGGTGGCGCCACGCTGGGTGATTTTTCCGGATTTGTAGCAGCATTGCTTTTGGCAGCGCGTCCCTTGCGCGCATTGGGCTCTTTGAGTGCAGCTATGCAAGAGGGAATTTCTGGTCTTGATCGTATTTTTAAAATGATTGATGAGCCTATTGAAATTATTGATAAAAAAGAGGTAACTCCTTTGCCAGCAGGGCAAGGAAACATTAAATTCGAGGATGTTCACTTTATTTATCCTGGCCGTGAATTGGGTTTGCAAGGTCTTGATTTTAATGTAGAGCCAGGACTAACAGTGGCTTTAGTAGGGCCTTCTGGTGCAGGCAAATCAACAGCGTTAACTCTGATTCCCAGGTTACATGATGTACAAAAAGGGCGCATCCTTTTTGATGGTGTTGATTTGCGTGATATTGCTATGGGTGAATTACGTTCTGCAATTGCTTATGTTCCTCAGGACCCATTATTATTTGATATGTCCGTATTAGAAAATATTTTGATAGGGAAACCTGAAGCAACACAAGAGGAAATACAACAAGTTCTTGATGGAGCTGCGGTGACATCATTTCTTCATAATTTGCCTCAAGGAGTTAATACCAGAGTAGGACATGGTGGCCAATTATTGTCTGGGGGACAAAGGCAACGTGTTGCTTTGGCCAGAGCTTTATTACGAAATCCACGTTTATTATTGTTAGATGAAGCAACGAGTGCTTTGGATACAGAAAGTGAATATATGGTTCAACAAGCTCTGGTAAAGTTACGCAAAGATCGCACGACATTAATTGTTGCGCATCGTTTATCTACAGTACGTGCTGCTAATTTAATTATTGTGATGCATGATGGTTTGGTCGCAGAGTGTGGAAATCATGAAGCATTAATGGATTATAATGGATTATATGCAAGATTAGTTCAAACTCAGGATTTAAATCGTTAATTTTTGATTATATGTATTAAATAATTATTTTAAAAATGTGATAGGCTTAAGGGAAAATAAATGACAGATGCGGAGGAAGGGGCGGATCAGCAATCCGCTTCTGCAACAGAAGATATACAAAATAAAAAAAAGCGTTCTTTTAAAAAATATATAATTATTTGTTTATCTATAATTTTAATTTTTGGTGCTGCGATTTATTGGTGGTTAACGCGGCATGATGTTGATACAGATGACGCCTTTACTGCGGGGCGAATTGTGTATATCGCCCCTCATGTTAATGGATACGTAACTGACCTTTTAATTAATGATAACCAGTTCGTTCATAAAGGTCAGTTATTACTGAAAATTGACCCTAGAGATTATCAAGCAGCAAAAAAAGAAGCAGAAGGCAATTTAATTAGAGCTCAAGGTCAATATATTGCTTCTCAATATATGTTAGAAGTGGCCAAAAAGAACTATCCAGGTCAACTCAAAGTTGCTCAAGGGGATTTGGGTATTGCTAAATCTCAGGCCTTTAAAGCTAAAACAGAATATGTCAGACAGCACAGTATTGTTAAAGCTGCGACAACTCAACAAGCGATTGATTATTCTACGGCGGCTTATGATCAAGCTAAAGCAGAAATTACAAAGGCAGAAGGTAATTTATTAATTGCCGAACCAGTTGAAGCTAATATTCAAACAAGTAATAGTCAAATAAATGAACAAAAAGGTGCGCTGGAAGCCGCAGAAGCTAAATTAAGGCAGGCAGAGCTTAATTTAGGATGGACCGAGCTTAGGGCACCTCATGATGGTTGGATTTCTAAACGTAATGTTGAACAAGGGAATTATGTTACAACAGGCCAATCGATTATGGCTATTGTTGAACCCGAAGTTTGGGTGATTGCGAATTATAAAGAAACTCAAATTACAAATATGCGTCCTGGACAAAAAGTTAAAATTGATGTTGATGCTTATCCATTTTTAAATCTCAAGGGTCATATCGATTCTATTCAAGCTGGTACAGGGGCTGTGTTCAGTGCATTTCCTCCTGAAAATGCAACGGGTAACTATGTTAAAATTGTTCAACGTGTTCCTGTTAAAATTTTGATTGATGAAGGGTTAGATCCTAAAATCCCATTGGCTTTAGGACTTTCTGTTGTACCGACGGTCTATACAAAATGAGCCAAGCGATTGCACAAGAAGTTGATCGTGAGGACTGGAAACCAAAACACAATCCATGGTTGATTGCTGTTGTTGTAACGCTTGCTGCATTTATGGAAGTTTTGGATACGACAATTGTGAATGTGTCTTTACCTCATATTGCAGGAACGTTATCAACAACTTATGATAATGCAACTTGGTCTTTAACGGCTTATCTTGCAGCAAATGCAATTGTCTTAACAATCTCTGGATGGTTAGGGCGAGTCTTAGGGCGTAAGCGTTATTTCTTGATTTGTATTATTATGTTCACTCTATCTTCTTTCCTTTGTGGAATGGCCAGTAGTTTGGGAGAGCTAATTCTATTTCGCTTGATGCAAGGTTTTTTTGGAGGGGGGCTGCAACCTAACCAGCAATCCATTATTCTTGACATCTTTCCTCCTGATAAAAGAGGAGCAGCTTTTGGCTTAACAGCGATGGCAACAGTTGTTGCGCCTATTTTAGGCCCCTCATTAGGAGGATGGATTACAGATAGTTATTCTTGGCGTTGGGTTTTTTATCTGAATGTTCCTATTGGTATTGTGACGGTTTTTGCAGTTATGATGTTATTAGAAGATCCTCCTTGGGCTAAAAAACGTAAAGAACGTGTTGATGTCATTGGATTAACGTTAATTACTGTTGGGCTGGCGTGCCTTGAGGTCATGGTGGATCGTGGAGAGGATGCCGATTGGTTCGGATCAACCTCCATTTGTTGGTTGGCATTTTTTGCTGTTATTGGGATTGTTGGTGCGATTTTCTGGTTACTAAAAGCCAAAGACCCTGTTGTTGATTTGCGGGCTTTCAAAGATCGTAATTTTGCGGTCAGCTGTATTTTAATGGCAGGGTTGGGTGGTTGCTTATACGCTTCGGCTATTATTGTTCCGCAATTCTCGCAACAAATTATGGGCTATACAGCGTTTCTTTCAGGACTAGTTTTAACCCCAGGAGGAATAGTGATTGTATTTTTAATTCCTCTTGTCGGTCGCCTTATTAACTATGTGCAAATTCGATATGTCATTGCATTTGGTTTTTTTTGGATGGGGTGTTCAATGTTTATATCGGCACATCTTACCCCAACATTAGATTTTGATCATTTAGTTTTATATAGAATCTCACAAACAGCTTGTTTAGCATTTTTGTTTGTTCCTTTATCTACGATTGCGTTTATGACTATTCCTGCCAAATATAATGCCGATGCGTCAGCATTATTTAGTATGGTAAGGAATGTTTTAGGAGCGTTGTGTATTTCAGGCGCAACCGCTTTGGTCACTGAAACCAGGCAAGCTGATCAAGCACATATTGTTCATCATATGAGTCCGTTAAACCAGCCATATAATGAATATCTAGCGCACATGAAAGCAGTAGCTCAGCAGCTTGGTTATGCAGCGCAAGATCAAGCAACTTTTGCGATAAGTACTTTATATAAGGATTTTCAAAAACAAACAGCGATATTAGCCTATAATGACGTTTTTATAATTATTGGTTTTTGTGCGTTTCTTTTAGTGCCTTTTTGTTTTTTTCTAGATGGTTATACAGCCAGAAAGAAAAAAAATAGATAAACGCTATAAAAAAAGACATTCACTTTTAAAGGAATGTCTTTTTTATTATGATTATTATTAAAAATTAGTCTTGAGTATATTTCTTAAAATGATCTGCTATTTTACAATATATAGTGTGCTTGTATCCAGTTTTAATGCGATCTAACTCGGTAATATCAATCCATTTCCACTCATCGAATTCTTTTTCAATATCGCTGTCCAGATTGATATCAGAATCTTTGCCAGTAAAACGAACTGCAAACCATTTTTGGGTTTGTCCTTTAAATTTACCTTTCAAAGGATTTTTAATAACATCAGGTGGAAAATCATAAGCCAGCCACTCTGGATATTCTTCTAAAACTTCGATTTGGTCTGTGCCAATTTCCTCGAATAATTCGCGTTTAATTGCTTCACAAGGGTCTTCATTGGCATCAATCCCCCCCTGAGGGAAAGACCAAATTCCTTCCTGAGCCAAATCATGGCGCAGTGCAATAAAGATTTTTCCCTTAGGGTTAAAAATAATTGCTGCAACATTGCGGCGATAAGGAAGGTCAGTCATGATTTATATCCTATGAATTAGTGAGCAGCAGGAACGTTGTTTTGAGGTGGTTTTTGCTCATTATTAGCAGGTTTGTTTTCGTTTGCAGGTTTTGGTGTTTTTGCTGCTGGTGGTAATGGTTTGCTCTGATCTTTATTTTTTTTCCATACCTCAGGGTGCATGACAGGATCAGGTTTAATGACAGGAATTGGTGTGTCTTTTTCAACAGGTAATCCGGCCATAGAACGTACGACCTTTAATCCTTGCTGCAATTGAAAATCTGTGGCTGGATTGGCGTAATCATATTTAGGCCAGTTTTTAGGTGGCTGTTTTGGAATAGAACCGGCAATTGCGGGAAGATCATTTCTGACAGGTGGTTTTTCTTTGTTACCCCCTTCATTTTTGATAATGTGGTCAAGATCAGCTTCACGAATGCTGAATTCTGGTTCATCGTAACTATCTTGAACAGGAATGTCAGGGGTAATGCCCAGTCCTTGGATAGAACGACCAGAAGGGGTATAATAACGTGCAATGGTTAAACGAATAGCCCCGTTTCCTGGAATTGGCATAATAGATTGCACAGAACCTTTACCAAAAGTTTTGCCACCCAGAATGATCGCTCTACGATGATCTTGCAGTGCACCTGAAACAATTTCACTTGCAGAGGCCGAACCACCATTGGTTAAAACAACAATCGGAAGACCATTCGTAATATCTTTTCCACTGGCATTCCAACGTTGACTTTCTTTGGGGTCACGGGCTTTTGTTGAAACAATTGCGCCATCTTTGATAAAGTCACGACTTACTGCAATGGCTTGGTCTAATAGTCCACCAGGGTCGTTTCGAAGATCTATAATTAATCCAGCGAGTTTGCCACCAGCTTCTTTTTGAAGTTTTTCATACGCTTTTAACATACCTTTTTCGGTTTCTTCGTTGAACTGAGAAATGCGAATATAACCGATTTTTCCGTATAAAGCTGATTTAATGACTTGAATATGAATGATCTCACGCGTCATTGTGACTTTGATAGGTTTAGGTGTTTTTAACCTTAACAAAGTCAGTGTAATAGGGGTGTTGGGCTTTCCGCGCATTTTGTCAACAGCGGCATTCAAAGGTGTACCATCAATATTTTTACCATCAATAGCGATAATATAATCTCCAGCTTTGATACCAGCTCTAGCAGCAGGGGTGCCATCAATTGGAGAAACGACTTTAATATGGCCGTCTTCTTCTTGGACTTCCAAGCCTAATCCACCAAATTCACCTTTGGTTTGGATTTCCATATTATGATATTGCTTTTCAGTCATATAAGAGCTGTGTGGATCAAGCCCTGTTAACATCCCGTTTAAGGCATTGGTAATCAGATCGCGATCGGAAACAGGCTCAACATAATTAGCGCGAACCCGTTCAAAAACATCACCAAACAAGGTTAGTAAACGATAGGTTTCAGCACTTTTATCAGCATTTGTTTGGTCTTTTTTTACTTCTTGAGCCAAGGCTTGGACAATGAGATGGTTATTCGAAAAAGAAGACCATTGTCCCAATTGGGATCCAATTCCAAGCCCAACAATTAATAATCCAGTACTAACAAGCAGCCCTTTACGGAACTTCATGCTGATTTTCTCCTGATGACCTATCCCTTAAGGGAGGATTAACGTGAATAATGAAATCCAAAATCTTATTGTATTCTTTATGTATATTCTTTCTAGTATAAAATTAGAAAAAAATCGACTTATAAAAATGGTGATGGATTAATTGCGCGCTCACCATGTCTTAGCTGTACAAATAATGTTGGTCGCCCTGTGTTACCACCTCCAGACCACACAGGCATTCGACCTATGGCGACGCCTTTGCTGATACTTTGTCCAACACCTACATTTAAAGCACCCATACCAGCCAAGACAAAACGATAATTTTTGCCGCAATTCAGAATAACCATTTGACCATATCCACGAAACGGACTGGCGAATTCAATTTGTCCATTGCAAGGCGCACGAACCGAGGCCATAGATTGAGGTGCATAGGTTGTCCCTTGGGCTGGTCCAGTATCGGTTGAACTGCCCCACAAAGAAACGACGCGTCCTGCAACGGGGGCTCCTTTACTATTGGAACTGAGTCCTGGGCCATCATTACTTTGGGTAATAGTTTTAATTTCTTTTCTTGCAGATTCAGCTTTGGCTTGGTTTTTTAAACGTTCTGCTGCCAGTGCTTCGGCTCTTAAACGATTTTCTGCTGCTTGTCTTGAGGCCGTGATTTTACGAATAGCATCATTGATGTTGCTGGCTTTGGCCGCAGCTTGGGCTGCATCTTGGGAAACTTTAAACGCAGCTGAAGCAGAACGTTTTTGAATAGCTCTGGCTTCTTCTGTAGCTTTGGCTAGTTGATTGCGTTGTTGTTCTTGTTCTTTATGTAGTGCTTCTAGTTTTTTTGTTTCTTCAGTCAGTTTATTTTTTAATTCATCCAACTCTGTTTTATGTTTTTTGATAAGTTGCGCTTTTTGCTCTAACTGAGCAGAAATGCCTTTAATGACAGAAAGACCAAGAGTGGAGCGTGATGATTGTGGAGCTGCCAGTAATGTATCGGTTGGATACAGAGAAAGCCGTTCCATAACAGGTAAGAACTTAGAAAAATGCTTGGATTCTTCTTGGAGTTTTTGATCTAAAAGAGCAATTTTCTTTTTAAAAGCTTCTATTTGTTCTGCTAATAGTACAGATTTTTTTTCCGTCGTCTGTAAAGTCTGTGAAGCTTTGAGCATTTCTTGATTAAGTTGCTCTGCTTTTTTACGATCTTCAGAGGCCTTTTTAACAGCATCAGCTTTTTGTTGCTGTAAATTTTTAAGTTGGTTGGCGGTTTGTTGTTTTTGTTGTTGCAGTTTTATTTGCGCTTCTTTAGCTTGTTCCAAAGCTTCTTTGGCAGAAGAATTTTTTTCTGCTGCGGCAGAGTAATTTGTGAAAGAGGCAATAAGAAAAAGGGCACAACTGCCCCTTAAAACGATTTTTACAGATCGTTTAAAAGTAAAAGGGGTATGTTGTGCAACTCGTTTCAGAAAGCCCTCATATTATTCTTTAATCAGTGACTTTCCTGTCATTTCTTTGGGTTGAGGTAAATTCAACAATTTTAATATTGTCGGTGACAAATCTGCCAAACGACCATCACGTAATTGAACCCCAGGAACCCCCTCTAAAATCACAGGAACTTTGTCCAAAGTATGTTGTGTATGAGGTTCCCCAGTAATTGGGTCTACCATAATTTCACAGTTACCATGATCGGCGGTAATTAACAAAGCACCATTTTGTCCTTTAATGGCTTTTACAATTTCACCTACACTTTTGTCAACGGCTTCAACTGCTCTAATAGCCGCATCTAGCTTTCCTGTGTGTCCAACCATGTCTGGATTAGCGAAATTAACAACGATCAAATCATATTTTGCACTGCTAATTGCTTGAACAATTTTTGAAGTAAGTTCTGGCGCAGACATTTCGGGTTGTAGGTCATAGGTCGCAACTTTTGGAGAGTTAACCAAAATACGATCTTCACCAGGGAAAGGTTCTTCACGTCCACCATTAAAGAAATAAGTAACATGTGGATATTTTTCTGTTTCCGCTGAACGAAGTTGTTTTAACCCAGCTTTAGAAACGATTTCACCAATGACATTTTCATAAGAATCAGGTGGGAATAATACGCCCATATATTTGGTTAATACGTCACTATATTGTGTCATCCCCAGAACTTTAGAAAATTTAACGATTTTAGAACGTTTAAATCCATCAAAATCAGGGAACAAAAACGCATCCATTAGTTGGCGAATACGGTCTGCACGGAAGTTGAAAGACAAAATACCATCATTATCGTTCATACCTTGATAATCACCAATCACAGTAGGAAGGATGAATTCATCAGTAATTTTTTCTTTGTAAGAATCTGTAATGGCAGATAACGCATCTGATTTATGAGGCCCTTCGCCAGAAACCAAAGCATCATAAGCTTTGCTTACTCGATCCCAACGGTTATCACGGTCCATAGCATAATAACGCCCAGAGACAGTTGCAATTTTAACTTCTTTGGGGAGTTCTTTTAAAGCTTCTGATACAAAATCTTTGGCTGATTCAGGTGGGGTATCACGTCCATCTGTAAATACATGTAAAGTTACTTTGATTCCTGCTGCATGCAAAGATTTTGCAAGACCGACAGCATGGTCTTGATGAGAATGAACCCCACCAGGAGAGAACAATCCAAGTAAATGGCAAGTCCCACCATTTTTCTTTAATGTTTCAATAAAATCAACCATCAAAGGTCTTTGAAGAATAGAACCATCTTTGACAGCTTTACCGATTTTAGGGAGCTCTTGCATAATGATGCGGCCCGCACCAATATTCATATGTCCTACTTCTGAATTTCCCATTTGCCCTTCGGGAAGACCAACATCTTCACCACTAGCTTCAAGTAAAGCATGAGGGCATTCATTTAGGAGATAATCCAAGTTAGGAGTATTGGCATTTGCAATAGCATTATTTTTGTGTTCTGGATTATATCCAAACCCATCAAGAATGGTTAACATAACGGGACGATATTTTGTTTGAGACATTTTATATCCTATTCATTGAAACAAGTAAAAAATTAAATAAATGTTTTGTAATGTGCATTATAGAATGAGCTGATAAGAATATTATGGATACCACTATAACATAATAACAGACATTGCTTGTGAATTTTTTTATAAAAATAGTAAATGTTTTTATATAGTAAAAGTGTGTTTTGAATGTGTTTATCAATAGATAATATAATTATTAGGTATATGGTTGTGATATGCAAGATGTAATAAAAAGTTTTTCAAATTATAACCTAGAATTACTTGAAAATCTAAGATTTTTGCAAAAAGCAGATAAGGCGCTCATAGCATTATATTTAAATATATTAGAGAAAATCTGTATTGGATATAAAAATTGAGGTTAATTGCTGCTTGAGATAATATCGAAAGTTCAATTCACTATTTTAAAGGTGAGGATCTTCATAAAATTATAGCTTTAAATCGATAGTTTAATATATTTTTTGAGTGCATTTCCTTTTAATTTTATGGCTTAAAAAAAGAATACTTGATTATTTCCATTTTGATAAAACATATATAAAATATATATAAATAAATATTTTAAGTATGCAAAGTTTTATAAATGACAGATCAAATAGCAAAAGAACATTTATGGTTCTCTGACTTATCTTGTGAACAATTAAACGTAATGCGCGATCATGGAACCGAGCCTCCTGGAAGCAGCCCTTTAAATTACGAAAAGCGCCCTGGCACATATTATTGTGCGGGGTGTCAGACCCCTTTGTTTCATGGGGATATGAAATATGACAGTGGTTGTGGATGGCCTGCTTTTTTTACTGTTATAGAGGGAGCGGTTGAGATGGAGATTGATCATAGTCACCATATGACCAGAACTGAGGTTCATTGCGCGCGTTGCAAAGCACATTTAGGCCATATTTTCCCTGATGGCCCTATGCCTACAGGTGAACGTTATTGTATTAATGGTGTTTCCTTGAAGTTTAAAAAAGAAGATGTTTGATATTTAAGAGATTTTATAGGGAGAGTTGCTGTTATTGGCGACCAGCCAGAAGCAGAGTCCAATGACGGCAATCAAAGATAATGCAAGAAAAGCCATGTTATAATGGTAGTGTTTTGCTATTATACCTGCGATAGAAGGACTGAGAGAGGCACCAATCCCTTGAACGGTCATAATAATTCCTATTCCACTATTAATACGCCCCGATCCACTTAGGATTTTAGCCGTAAGGCCGGGAACTGCAACTCCCATCAATCCAGCGCCTATGCCGTCCAACATTTGCACAGGGATTAGAATAAAAGGATGTTGGATCATGCCTGCTAATAACCCTCTGATTGGTAATGCGATTAAGGCAAAGATAAAAATAGATTTGTAACCTTTAGTTTGCGCCATTTGAGATGCCAGTAACGCCATAGGGATCATGGTCATTTGGGCGATAATAATAGTTAATGCAGTGTAAGTCCCAGCATTTCCAGCAGTGCCTCTGGCTACCATAGCTTGACTTAATAAAGGCAACATCGCAGCATTAGCTAGGTGAAACAAAGTAACCGTAATTGCTAATACTAAAAGATGTGTATTTTTCAAAAGATCGGAAATAGGTCTGGGGTCTTTTTGGGTTTCATTCAGTCCTCTGGCAGCTTTATAATCAATTTTCTCGGGGCGAATAAATTGAATCGTGATGATGGATAATATTGTCCAAATAACCATTAAGGCAAAGACAGCTTTTAACCCAAAATAATAACTGAAGATCCCAGTCATCATTGCTGAACATGCATTACCACCATGATTATAAGATTCATTGCGTCCCAATTGATGATCAAATCCTTTTTGTCCAACCAGCCCAAGCGTAATAGCATTAATGGCTGGAGGAATGGCAGCTCCGGCAATAGCGGTCAGGATCTGTGCAGATAAAGTCACGTAAAAAAAGGGATAATAATAGTTTAAACAGCAGGCTAAAATAATTATCAGTGCTGAAATTATAATTATTGCACGTTTCGCATGAATAATATCAGCCAAGGTGCTGATAGGGGTGGTAATAATCATACCTGTCAAACCACTGATCGTCATTACCCAACCAATCTGGTCTACTTCCCAATGGTTTTGCTGTAAGAACACAGCTAAAAAAGGCCCAAGCCCATCGCGAACATCAGAAATGAAAAAATTGAGCAAGTTTAGTGGTATCATGTTCATACTGCAATATTTTCTATAAATAAATAGTGTTGGTGTAATAGCTCATAGTAATTCGTAAATATTTTTAAATACAATATTTATAAACAAAAACCGAGATATACTTATTTACAAATAATCACTTTTGATAAGTTATAGAACTATACTTTGTGATTATTGTTCTATGTAAATATGAGTGGTAACATTTTGGTTACTATAACTAATGATTAACATTGTTTGAATTTTTTCATCAAAGTGAGGCAATTATGGATCCGATTAAATTGATTATTATTGGAAATGGAATGGTAGGGCATAAATTTGTTGATGAGCTGTATAATAAAGCAGATCAGAACCAGTTTGATGTTACTATATTTTGTGCAGAACCATATGTTGCTTATGATCGTGTTCATCTCTCATCATATTTTTCAGATTATCAAGCTTCATCTTTATCTTTGGTTCCCCAGGGATTTTATGAAAATCATCATGTCCAACTTCTGCTTGGAGAGCAAGCGGTCTCTATCGATTGCCAAAAGAAAGAAGTCTATGGTGCTTCAGGTTGTATAGTTCCATATGATAAATTAGTTATTGCGACAGGCTCCAATGCTTATGTTCCGCCTATTCCTGGGGCTGATGGTAAAGATTGTTTTGTTTATCGAAGCTTAACTGATCTGGATAAGATTGCTGATTGTGCCAAACGTAGTAAAGTAGGCGCCGTTGTTGGTGGTGGTTTGTTAGGACTAGAAGCAGCAGGAGCTTTACGAAAATTACGAATTGAGACTCATGTTGTAGAATTTGCACCTATTTTGATGTGTGAACAGCTTGATGAAATGGGTGGTCAGCTTCTTCGTAAAAAAATAGAAGCAATGGATATCACTATTCACACGCATAAAAATACCAAACAGATTATTGATGCCGAGCATGGTAAGATAATGCAATTTGCAGACGGTTCATCCATTGCAATTGACTTTATTGTTTTTGCGACAGGTATTCGTCCAAATGATGCTTTGGCAAAACAAAGTCAGCTTTTGATAGGTCAAAAAGGTGGTATTCAGATTAATGAATATTGTCAGACTTCTAATCCCGATATTTATGCGATTGGAGAATGTGCGGTCTGGAATAGTCAGATTTTTGGCTTAGTTGCGCCAGGGTATAAAATGGCACAAATTGCAATTGATCACTTATTGGGTGAGGATACAGCCCCGTTTGTTGGTGCAGATATGAGTGCCAAATTAAAATTATTAGGCGTAGATGTTGGAAGTATTGGTGATGCAAAAGGTCGAACACCATCAGCAAATAGTTATATTTACTTAGATGAAAAACAAGAAATTTATAAACGTCTCATTGTAAGTGGGGATAATAAAAAACTATTGGGTGCTGTCTTAGTAGGGGATACATCTGATTACGGTAATTTGTTACAATTAATGTTGAACCAAATTGACTTGCCAGAACATCCTGATGCATTGATTTTACCTTCTTATACAGGAAGCAAACCTATTATTGGTGTTGAATCTTTACCAGATAGTGCGCCCATTTGCTCTTGTCTTGATGTGACCAAAGGCCAAATTGTTGCCGCTATTCAAGCGGGATGTCATACAGTAGATGAAATCAAAGCAACCACAAAAGCTGGAACTGGATGTGGTGGGTGTATCCCAATGGTTACACAAGTTTTAAATGCAGAGTTAAGTAAGCAGGGAATCGAGGTTAAGAAACAACTTTGTGCTCACTTTGCTTATACAAGACAAGAGCTATACCATTTAATCAAAGTTGGTAATATTAAAACATTCCAAGAGCTTCTTGAGAAACATGGTCAGGGTTATGGTTGTGAGATTTGTAAACCAACAGCAGCATCTTTATTTGCTTCTTGTTGGAATGAATATGTTTTGAAACCTGAATTAGTTTCGTTACAAGATTCTAATGATAATTTTTTAGGAAATATCCAAAAAGACGGCACCTATTCTATAATTCCTCGCTCTGCTGGAGGGGAAATAACACCTGATGGATTAATTGCTGTGGGTGAAATTGCTAAAAAATATAATTTATATTCTAAGATCACGGGCTCTCAACGAATAGCGTTGTTTGGTGCGAAATTAAATGAGTTACCAGAAATTTGGAAAGCCTTAATTGCTGCTGGATTTGAAACAGGACATGCTTATGCCAAAGCATTACGAATGGCAAAAACATGTGTTGGCAGTGAATGGTGTCGATTTGGTGTTGGTGACAGTGTTGCCTTTGGCGTAGAAATTGAGAATAGATATAAAGGAATCAGAACACCTCATAAGATGAAAATTGGTGTTTCAGGGTGTACTCGTGAATGTGCCGAGGCTCAGGGTAAAGATATTGGCTTGATAGCAACCGAAAAGGGGTGGAACTTATATGTTTGTGGAAACGGTGGAATGACACCTCGTCATGCTGATTTATTAGCTGGGAATTTAGACCGTGAAACTGTTGTAAAATATATGGATCGTTTTATGATGTTCTATATTCGTACCGCTGATAAATTACAGAGAACTGCGGTATGGTTACAATCCTTAGAAGGTGGCATTGATTACTTACGCAGTGTGATTATTGATGATAAATTAGGAATTAATGCTGAGTTGGAAAAGGATATAACAGGTTTACGCGAACAATTTAAATGTGAATGGAAAGAAACTGTTGAAAATCCACAATATCAGAAACGATTTGCACATTTTATGAATAGTGACTTACCTGATAATTTTGTGCAAATGGTCTCTGAACGTCAGCAACATCGTCCTGCAAAACCAGAAGAACGTATTTTTAGTTAAAGAGGAGAAGAATAATGAGTGAATGGATAACAATCTGCCAAATTAATGATCTTATACCTCAGACAGGAATATGTGCTTTAGTTAAAAATGAGCATGTAGCGATATTTCGACCAACAGAAAATAAAGAATTATACGCGATCAGTAATATTGATCCTTTTGCAAAAGCGAGCGTGTTATCAAGAGGTTTGATTGGTGAGCATAAAGGTGATTTATGGGTTGCCAGCCCTTTGAAAAAGCAACGTTTTCGACTGAAGGATGGTGTTTGTTTAGAAGATGTTGCGTATAATATTAAAGCTTATGACGTACGTGTAAGTAACGATAGTGTGGAGATCAGAGTAGATTAGGTTTTTAAAACGCATCAATGTTAAGGTAGGAGATACTATTTGATGAATATAGTATCTCTTACTTGTTTTTGGTAAGGTTGCTTTATTGGTAAATAATATATTGATTTATATTATAGAATAGAGAACGGTAATGGATGAAATGTGTTCGGATGAACGAGAACAATTCTCTTTAAAAATTACAGATTTTATTTCGCAGGAACTAAAGCTTCCTTCAGAGAATGTTACGCCTGATCTTATTATAAATAAAGGTCAGCATATGTTGGATTCAGAACAAATTCATATGATATTGGCGCGTATTGCTGATGATACAGGGGTCTCTATGATCTTGTTACGACGTACTTTTCCTTATTATCGTTATTTTATAACATTAAAATCAGATGTGTATGTGTCGTTTGGTGTTTTGTGTTTGCTTGTTGTGCCGATTATTTTCTTTACGGACAGAGAGACGGATGGTTTGATCTCTTTATTTCTATTGGTAATATCTTTTTTATTTTTTATAGGGGCATTTTTAAAATTTCTTGATACTGGCTTTATTAGAAATAGAAAGCCAGTATTAACTGTTCAATTATTTATAGAAATTATTATTTCAATCCTTCATAAATATTGTGATGAATGCATTTTTGGAGTTGGTTTTCAAGAGCGTCAGTTTTGGCGATATAAGATATATGAGGTGTGTAATCGGTATATTAATATATTTTTTCCCGCTAAAGAGTTCTCACCCGTTTTAATTGTTCCTTTATCAGACCCAGATGAATATGATATGGGAGTATTTATAGAGGAGTGTGGTGAAGTAATGTCACTTTCTTTTGAAGTAATTGATCAATCCGGAATCTATGACAAATATATAGAATATGATGAAGATGAACTGTTAACTGTGGTGCATTTTGCAGATTTATTAATTGATTTTTGGGCAGAGAATAAAATAAAGAAGCAAAATGAAAATGCATCAACTCTAGGGTTGAGATTAAATATTACAGATAAAATTGGATATCACGAGTAAGAACATAGAGTCATTGATAAACTCTATGTTTGTAAAAGGATTATATTCTTTCCACTGTATATTTTGCTTGTAAACACTCTACAATTTCTTGAGAATGTTCGGCACTACGTGCTTCAATCATAATTTCCAGAACTGCTGATTGCACGCTGGAGGTTGTGAAAAGACGTTGATGAGAAACTTCTATGATATTGCCATTCATTTCAGTCCCGATAATATGAGATATATCAGCCAAAACACCAGGGCGATCAGGAATAAAGAACCGTAATCTTAGCAAACGCCCTTCACGTAAAAGGGTGCGTAATAAAGTATTAGCTAAAATACGTGTATCAATATTTGCCCCGCTGATTGGGTAAGCAATATTTTTGTTTTTAAATCGTTCTGGATAGGTTAAAATGGCAGCCAAAGCATTGGCTCCAGACCCTTCTGTCACTTGTTTGGCATGTTCAGCGGTCAAAGTGATCGCATCTTCAATAGCTTGCTCAGGGACAGAAATAATATCATGAACGTATTTCTTAATAACTTCAGAAGTATGTTGTCCTAATTTGCGAACGGCAGTACCTTCGGCAATGGTTGCGCCACCTAATACAGGTAAATCTTTGTTCTGAGCAATAGAATAAGAGAAAAATTGATCACTCTGTACGCCAATAACTTTTGTATATGGGCGTAAAGCAGCGGCAGCTACGGCAAAACCAGAAATTAATCCACCCCCTCCAACAGGGACAAGCAAATAATCAATATCTCCAGGGGCATCTTCAAAAATCTCTAATGCTGCTGTACCTTGTCCAGCCATAACCCCAATGTCATCATAAGGATGAACAAAAATGCGACCATCTTTGGCCGCCAGTTGATCTGCGAATAAAGAAGCTTGTGTAAAATCTTCACCTTCTAAAATAATTTTCGCACCCCATGCAGCCGTACGATTGACTTTGGAAACAGGGGTAAATTTAGGCATAACGATGACGGCATCTATGCCCATTAATTGTGAATGTCGAGCGACACCTTGGGCATGATTTCCCGCTGATACAGTAATTATCCCACGTTTCTTCTCGTCCTCGGTAAGCATGGCCAACCGATTTGCCGCACCTCTTTCTTTGAAAGAGCCAACAGATTGCAGGTTTTCAAGCTTTAAAGTAACATTAGCATTAATGCGTTTGGACAAAGATTGACAAGCAATCGTAGGAGTACGAACAACGCGACCTTTAATCCGTTCAGCGGCGGCATAGATATCATCAATAGAAAGCATTATTTTAAACCAGACCTAAGCACCATAAGTTATATCAAGGATTTCATAAGAGCGATCTCCGCCAGGTGCAGGGACGGAAACTGTCGATCCTTTTTCTTTACCGATCAGGGCTTTTGCCAGAGGGGAAGAAATAGAAAGTAACCCTAACTTAATATCAGCTTCATGAACACCTACGATTTGATAGGTAATTTCTTTGTCGGTTTCTTCATCAACTAACAAAATTTTTGCACCGAATTTAACGGTATTTCCAGATAAAGTTGATGGATCAATAACTTGTGCAGAAGAAATAATTTGCTCAAGCTCTAAAATACGTCCTTCTGTAAACGATTGGCGATCACGAGCCGCATCATATTCTGCGTTTTCAGATAAATCACCATGGCTGCGTGCTTCTGCAATTGCACGAATAATTTCAGGGCGTTCCTTATCTTTGAGACGACGAAGCTCTTCCTCCAGACGTTGAAGCCCCTGAGCCGTCATTGGAAATTTTTGCAAGATTAACTATCCTTAAAAAAACGAACAATAGAGTAGTATAGCGAAAGTAATTGTAATAATAAATAGCTTTCTAAAGAAACAAATTTAGATATTTTAAATATGTTATTAATTCCTAAAAGATTGTCAAATATATTTATAATATGATTACGATGTTGATAGGGATACATATCTAAATGAATTTTTGTAAAAGTTTTTTCTTAATAATCGGTTTTTGGTTGTATCTTGGATCAACAGCTTATGCGGATGGGATATCTTTTGAGCATAAAGATTGGCAAATCGTTTGTGATAATACGCTTACATGCCGTGCAGCTGGATACTCTGTTGAAGATGCAAAAAATCGAGTTACTGTTTTGTTAGTTCGAAAAGCAGGAATAGGGCAGGATGTTTCTGCTTTGGTTAAGTTTGCAGATATAGATGATCAAACTGTTAAAACTACCAATAAAGTAACGTTAAAAATTGCAGATAAATCCTATGGTAAACTGGGATCAGAATCTATCCAAGATATTAATGATAAGCAAACCACAAATTCTTTAACAAAAGAACAAACACAAATATTAATATTAGCACTTAAAGGCACTTCCAAGATTGCTTTTGTTGATAAAAATGAAGAATGGGTATTGCCTGGAGATGGTGCCGTTGCAGTTTTGTTAAAAATGGATGAAGTACAAGGGCGTGTTGGTACGAGCTCAGCTTTGATTAAAAAAGGAAACCAACCTGAGAGTAAAGTTTTACCTGCATTACCAAAGCCTGTAATATTTCAGAAGCCTTTAATAAAAGGGGATCCAAAATCATGGCAATCTAAAGTTAATTGGTATGTTCTAAAACAAAAACTGTCAAACGGTAAGGATCTTGGTCCAGATAAGGAAAGAGGAGATTATAATTCTTGTGATCTATTGATAAAGGGTGACAGTGAATATAATAAATTTGATCCAAAAGTGGTCGCTATATTACCAAATAACCAATTATTAATTAGTGGTTTATGTGCGAGAGGAGCCTACAATGAAGTTTATGGTTATTGGATAATTAATCAACAAGAACCTTACCAACCTAAACTAATCACAACTATGGCGGATGGTGCTATTGATGATATTATAGAAGGTGATGAAATTTCATCAAGCAGTAAAGATAGAGGAATAGGGGACTGTTGGTCTCATAAATCTTGGATATGGAATGGTAAGAATTTTGTTAAAGCATATGATGGTAATAGTGGAATTTGTCGTAATATTGAAGCCGGTGGAGCTTGGAATTTACCAACTTATGTTACCACTGTTAAATAGGTTTTGAGTGCATAAAATGATCAAACTATGCTGGCAAAATTATAATGAGATTAAGGATCAACTTTCTATTGTTGAAAAGGATTGGCTGTTTGATAAGGGTTCTTTAACAAAAAGATTAATAGAATTAAGCCAGAATGCATTTTCGCTAGAAATATTATCAGAAAAAAAACAATTTCTAAGAGAGGATGAATATACAATTTTAAATATTTCCTCTTTACAACAAGCATGGGTGAGAGAGGTTATTTTAAAAGGAAATGATACCCCATGGGTTTATGCACGCAGTATTATTTTATCAGATTCTATAAAAGAAAATGATCCAGAGACTTTGAAAAATATAGGAAAACAACCTCTTGGGTCCATGTTGTTTAATAGAGGAAGTTTCAATAGGTCTATTATAGAGGTAACCCGTTATCCCAAAGAAATTATCTCTTTAGAATATATCCATACCTATTTGTGGGCAAGGCGATCCTGCTTTAAAAGCAATACACAGACAATCCTTGTACAAGAAATATTCTTGCCAGAATTTTGGAAGGCAAATTTATAAACATAGTATTATTTCTTTACTATCTTCATAAATTTACTTTGTAACCTGATATAACATATTTATAAGTTTAAATTGTGAGGAAAGTCTGCAGGTAATTCACTTGCTGCACATGCAATGACGCTTTCATTATTTATCCCACGATCCTTGATGAAAGTAATATTGGCAAATTCATCAATAATTTCAATTGGGTAGGTTGGTCCAGCCTCGCGGTAAAATTCCATTAGAGCAATTTGATCATTTTGAAAGCCTTTGCATCTTTCTGGGTGGTTAATAACCCAACGAGGGAAAAAGATGGTGCCTTGATAGAAGTTATCTTGTAGATTAATAACGATCCCTACATTAATGCCTGTTGGTTCTGTCCATGAAATTTTGCAGATTTCTTCTCCAATGCGAGCGATACTAACGGGTTGATTTTTAACCCATTTTTGACCAACAATACCGTAATGAATTCGATAATCAACGAGCTGTTCGTTTTTTATATAAAGTTCATAATTCCAACCATTATCATAAGTAAACATAAGTTGTTTACCTAGAAAATATGAGAGATCTTTTCTATCAAAAGTTGACATAGAAATTTCCTTTAATACTCATAGAACATACATATATTCTATACTTTATTTATTACAAATAAGAAATGATTTATTTTATTATAGGAAATAAGTTGTAATTACTTGAAATAAATAAGATGTTTGATCTAGGGAAAAGATATTATATCTTTTCCCTAAGTATAGTTTAATGCTTAAAATAAGATTGTAAAGGTGCTACATCTAATTGTCCTGCACGTAATGCAGAAATTGCATGAACCGCCGCCATGGCACCAGCCATGGTTGTATAATAGGGTATAGCATGAGTTAATGCAGAATGACGAATATCAAAACTGTCTGCAGTAGCTTGCGCACCTTGAACCGTATTGATAATCAGTTGGACTTCCCCAGAGAGAATTGCGTCAATACAATGAGGACGACCCTCTAGAACTTTATTGACAATTTTTGCTTCAATGCCAGCTTGCTTTAAGGTCTCAGCAGTTCCCCGTGTCGCAAGAATTGTAAAGCCCATTTCGGTTAATTTACGCCCTATAGAGGGTAAAGAAACACGATCATTGTGACGTACAGAGAGAAAAACATTGCCAGATAAAGGTAAGGTCACCCCAGCGCCTAATTGAGATTTTGCAAAAGCACGTTCAAAGGACGTATCAATTCCCATAACCTCACCTGTTGAACGCATTTCTGGCCCCAAGATAATATCCACATTGGGAAAACGTGCGAAGGGGAATACAGCTTCTTTGACCGCAACATGACCAGAAATAGAACGTTCAGTTAGACCAAAAGAGCTCAATTTCTCGCCAGCCATAACGCGAGCACCGATTTTTGCTACGGGAACACCCGTTGCTTTGGCAACAAAAGGAACCGTTCTGGATGCACGAGGATTTACCTCAAGAATAAAGACCTCGTTATTCTTAATGGCATATTGGACATTCATTAAGCCAACAATGCCTAAAGCCTTGGCTAGGGTAGATGTCTGTGCTTTAAGTTCAGTTACGATTGAAGGGGCTAGGGTATATGGGGGAATAGAACATGCACTGTCTCCAGAATGGATACCTGCTTGTTCAATATGTTCCATAACGCCAGCAACGTAAACATCCTCACCATCAGATAAACAATCAACATCTGTTTCTATTGCATCGCTTAGATATTGGTCAATTAATAATGGGCCAGAACTGACATCAATACCAGCAGATTGTAAGACTTCACGTAAATAACGATGCAGACTGTTTTTATCATAAACGATTTCCATCGCCCGTCCACCCAAGACGTATGAAGGGCGTACAACTACAGGATAGCCGATTTCTTCAGCGATCTGTTCCGCTTCTTCGCCATTGCGTGCAATTCCGTTTGAAGGTTGGCGTAAGCCGAGCTTTTTTAATAAAACTTGGAAACGTTCACGGTCTTCAGCCAAATCAATTGCATCAGCAGGGGTGCCAAGTAATGGAATACCAGCATCTTCAAGGGCTTTTGAAAGTTTTAAGGGGGTTTGACCACCATATTGCACAATACAACCTTTGACAGTCCCGTTTTCTTGCTCACGACGTATCAAAGAGATAACATCTTCGTTGGTCAAAGGCTCAAAATATAACCGATCAGAAGTATCATAATCTGTTGATACTGTTTCAGGGTTACAATTGACCATGATGGTTTCGTAACCCGCTTCTCTAAGCGCATAAGAAGCATGAACACAGCAATAATCGAATTCAATCCCTTGCCCAATACGGTTGGGCCCACCACCTAAAATAATGATTTTTTCACGGTCTGTTGGATTGCTTTCACAAACAGGTGTATTAAAGCTGCCTTCATAAGTTGAATACATATACGAAGTAGAAGAGGCAAATTCTCCTGCACAAGTATCAATACGTTTATATACAGGCAAAACTTTTAAATTTGCACGATGCTGTGCGATTTCTGCTTCTGTTTTATTTGTTAATTGTGCAAGTTGCTTATCAGAGAAGCCAAGCGCTTTGATTGATCTTAGTTGATAGGTGTCATTTGGTAGCCCATTGGCTTGAAGCTCTTTTTCAACATGAATGATTTTTTCAAGCTCACGTAAGAACCAAGGGTCTAAACGACACGCTTCGTGAATGCTTTCCAAAGAAATACCTGCACGAATAGCTTGTGCTGCCATCAAAATACGATTAGGGCGGGGCTGAGAAAGCGCACCGCGGAACGAGTCAATATCTCCATCACCAGGAACTTCAACAGGATCAAGCCCAGAAAGCCCAATTTCCATTGAACGTAGACCTTTTTGTAAGGCCTCTGGGAAAGAACGACCAATTGCCATAGCTTCACCAACAGACTTCATGCTGGTGCTCAGTAATGCTGGCGTTCCAGGGAATTTTTCAAAGGTGAAACGAGGAATTTTAACAACGACATAATCAATTGTAGGCTCAAAAGAGGCTGGTGTTGTTTTGGTAATATCGTTTTTTAATTCGTCTAGTGTATAGCCGATTGCCAATTTCGCAGCAATTTTTGCAATTGGAAACCCTGTAGCTTTCGAAGCCAGTGCAGAAGAGCGAGACACACGAGGATTCATCTCAATAACAACCATACGCCCATCAACAGGATTTAACCCGAACTGAACGTTTGATCCACCCGTATCGACCCCAATAGCACGCAAACATGCAATTGATGCATCACGCATACGTTGATATTCTTTGTCGGTTAATGTCAGGGCTGGGGCAACCGTGATTGAATCGCCTGTGTGAATCCCCATAGGGTCGATATTTTCAATGGAACAAATAATGATACAATTATCCGCACTGTCGCGAACAACTTCCATTTCAAATTCTTTCCAACCCAAAATACTTTCTTCGATCAGAACTTCTGTTGTAGGCGATGCATCCAAACCAGAGGTAACAATTTGTTCAAACTCATCTTTGTTATAAGCAATACCGCCACCAGAACCGCCAAGGGTAAAGGAGGGACGAATAACAGCGGGAAGCCCTGTGAATTTCAATGCTTCTCTGGCTTCTTCAATTGTATGGGCAATGGTGCTGCGAGGGCTTTCGATTCCAATTTTTTCCATGGTTTCACGGAATTTTAAACGATCTTCAGCACGATCAATCACGTCTGCTTTGGCACCGATGAGTTCAACATTATGTTTGGCTAGGAATCCAGATTTGTCCAATGCCATTGCTGTATTCAAAGCCGTTTGTCCACCCATTGTTGGCAGAATAGCATCGGGTTTTTCTTTGAGAATAATTTTTTCAACAGTTTCTGGGGTAATTGGCTCGATATAGGTTGCATCTGCCATATCAGGATCAGTCATGATCGTGGCAGGGTTAGAGTTAACCAAAATAACGCGATAGCCTTCTTCTCTCAACGCTTTACAAGCTTGAGCACCAGAATAATCGAATTCACATGCCTGACCGATCACAATCGGTCCAGCACCAATAATCATAATAGAGGATATGTCTGTCCGTTTAGGCATAGGAACACCTTATTGTTTTTTGTTAGGAGAGTGTTGATCCATTAATTCCGCAAAGCGTTGGAATAAATAATGGCTATCGGTGGGGCCGGGGCTGGCTTCTGGATGATATTGCACAGAAAAAGCAGGATATGTATCCGAAGCAATGCCTTCGTTTGATCCATCAAATAAATTGATATGCGTTTCATGTGCATCGGATGGTAGACTTTTTGGGTCAACGGCAAAGCCGTGATTTTGGCTGGTAATCTCAACGCGACCTGTTTTTAAATCTTTGACAGGTTGATTAGCACCACGATGCCCTTGATCCAGTTTATAGGTTTTGCCACCCAAAGCATGAGCTAAAAGCTGATGTCCCAGACAAATCCCAAAAATAGGAATGCGTTTTTCAAGCAATGTTTTTAAGACGGGCACAGTATAATGTGCAGTTGCTGCAGGATCGGCAGGGCCGTTGGATAAGAAAACGCCATCAGGATTATGGCTCAGGATTTCTTCGGCAGAAGCGGTGGCAGGCACAACGGTAAGGTTACAGCCAACTTCGACAAGATTACGGAAAATATTATGTTTGGCTCCAAAATCAATCGCAACCACGTTGTATGTTTTGCTTGGTTTTGGTGATGTCTCGTCACCCCAATGCCAAACCCCATTTTTCCATTGGTGCGATGTTGCACAAGTGACTTCTTTGGCTAAATCCATGCCTTGTAATCCGGGCCAAGCTTTTACTTGTTCTTGCAAGAATGGAATATCAAAGATGCCATCTTCTGGGAAATATAATAACGCATTTTGTGGCCCTTGGTCACGAATGCGTAAGGTTAAAGTGCGCGTATCAATGCCACAAATCCCAGAAACGTGATGTTGTTTTAACCATTCTTGTAAAGGACTGGTTGATCGCCAACTGGCTGGTTCTGTAATGGGTTGTTTAACAATTAACCCTTTGGCAACGATTTTATTGGCTTCGTTATCGTCAATATTTGTGCCAACATTTCCAATATGAGGAAAGGTGAAGGTAATGAGTTGCCCAGCAAAAGACGCATCTGTCAATGTTTCTTGATATCCAGTCATGCTGGTGGAAAAGCAAATTTCACCAATAGAAAGATTATCTTTGGAGGAAAATGCCCCAAATCCGATCCCCCATAAAAAAGTACCGTCCTCTAATAAAAGGACGGCATTGGCACCTGCGGGACAGGTATGAGGAATAGAATCGGAAAGTTCATTTGGTTGTAAATCAGACAATGTTAGACCCGTTTCTTGAATAATAGTTGCCCAATGTTTGGATGGAATGGCACGGGCTTGTTTCCACTTGCGGATAGCCTCGGTGCTGACTTTGGTAATGCGGGCGGCGTTTTCGATCCCCCCAAGACGAGAAATAATTGTATCAATATCCATCATGTCCTTGTGTCCTTTGCTGGACGAATGTCGTATACTATATATAGAGCATTGGGAAAAAAATTCCCAGAGCATTTATAAAATTTTTATTTTGGGAATTTTATTCCTGACCAAAGTTATGGTATAAACTATTTAAATTATAATCGGAGAAATATTGTGGATTTACGCGAGCGTTTTAAAGAAGAAATTAAAGTGGCAATGAAAGCCAAAGAAGCAGATAAATTGTCAACATTGCGTATGATAAGTGCCAAATTAAAAGATTTGGATATCAATGCCCGTCCAAAAGGAATTGACGCTGTAGGAGAAGATGAAATCATTGCAATGTTAAAAGGCATGATTAAATCTCGTCGTGAATCTGTGGAAATGTATAAACAAGCAGAGCGCCAAGAATTGGCAGAAAAAGAAGAAAGCGAAATTGCTGTGATTGAATCTTTCTTACCAGCACAGCTTGATGATGCCGCAATTGCAAAGGTTGTGGATGAAGCAATTGAAAAGACGGGTGCTACTTCTGTCAAAGAAATGGGTAAAGTCATGGCGTTCTTAAAAGAACATTATGGCGCAGTACTAGATTTTTCCAAAGTGGGTCCATTAATAAAAGCAAAATTTTCTTAATCGACAGGTGAGTTGTGGCGTTTGATCAGCGTTTTCTTGAGGAGTTACGACAACGGATTCCTTTACATAGTATTATATCAAGAAAAGTAAAAGTTACCCGATCAGGTCGCCATTGGAAGGCGTGTTGTCCTTTTCATGGGGAAAAGACGCCTTCATTTTATATTTATGACGATCATTTTCATTGTTATGGTTGCGGTGTTCATGGAGATGTCATTTCCTTTGTTATGCAAAACGAAGGTCGGACGTTTAATGAAGCTGTTACAGAACTTGCCTCTTTGGCTGGTTTAGAAGTTCCAGAGCAAACCCCACAACAAAAACAACGCCAAGAACAGCAGCATAATTTATATGAGTTAATGGCGTCGACTCATGAGTATTATCTATCTGAATTTCAAACGAATAAAGCCAAAATTGCTAGAGATTATTTATTAAATCGCGGTATTACACCGCAAACGATCCGTCATTTTGGTCTTTGCTGGTCAGGCGATGGTCGAGGAGGACTGATACAATATTTAAAATCTAAAGAATATAGTTTGGAGATGATCGGAGAAGCTGGATTATTGAGAAAGCAAGCTGATGGGCAATGGGGAGGAGAGCTCTTTTTCAATCGGGTAATATATCCTATTTGTGATCGAAGAGGGCGCGTTATTGCTTTTGGTGGACGAATTATTGGTGATGGGCAGCCTAAATACTTGAACAGCCCAGAAACACCTTTATTTTCAAAACGTAGAGTATTGTTTGGATTAAATAATTTATCTTCGGTTTATGCACGTAAAGAGATAGATCCACTTTATAATACAATATTAGTCGTTGAAGGCTATATGGATGTTATTGCCCTTTATCAAGCTGGCTTTCATGGTGCTGTTGCGCCATTAGGAACGGCTTTAACGCAAGACCAATTGGCTTTATTATGGCGTGCAAGCGCTCAACCTGTTTTGTCCTTTGATGGCGATGGGGCGGGACGCAGGGCAATGCTGCATGCGGCCGAAGAAGCTCTGCCAATTTTAACCCCAGAGCAGACTTTAAATTTTATTTCACTTCCAGATGGCGAGGATCCAGATAGTTATATTCAAAAAAATGACGCAGAAGCCTTTTTAGAAATTATCCGACATAAACAAAATTTAAGTAATGTTTTATATGATTTATCTGTTGAGGCAATGACAGATCGCTCTCCAGAGCAAAGGGCCGCATTGAGGGCACGTCTGATTTCAATTTCAGAACAAATTAAAGACCAAAATCTCGCAAAAGAATATCGCAAAGTTCTTTTGGATCAGTTTTATGCGCAGTTTTATCCTCGGAATGATAGATTTGATAATAAAACTACATTTGAGAAAAAACAAAAAAAAATTGCCAATGTGTCTATTGTTCGTCCGGTCTTGCAGAAGACGCAGGTCGAATATGAGCGCATGTGTATTTTAATTGCTCTATTATTTTATTGTCCCAGCATTATTCCAAGTGTTGAAGAAGCACTATGTCGTTTAGATTTGCCAGAGGATCTGGCAATGGCCAGAGAAATATTGTTGGATTTCCCCCTTGATTATGGAGATATTTATTTGTATTTAAAGCAAATTGGTAAGATAGAACTAATAGAAAAAATTACAAGCAATTCTAATTTAAACTTGTTAAATCAGAATAATTACGATAAAGTTACTGACTTTCAATTATTTGAAAAACAATGGTGGCATTTTTACGGGTGGTTAAATCTCCAAGAATTAGAGGAGCAAGTTACACAAGCACAACAAGCATGGATTAAATGTCCAGATGAAGCTCATCAACGCACATTAATTGCCAGATTAAATGCTTTAGATGCGGTAAAGCATGGAGAATTTGATGTATAATGAAGTGTTTTAATGAAAGTTTCATAATAATTTTAGTTTAGGTCTTGATTTATTTTAATAAAATATCATCTATAATAATGATTCCATTTTTTCGACTACATAGTTGTTCCGCTAGCCCGTTGTAGGTTTTAATGGTATGGGCGTTAAAAGAGCCGAGAAAAAGAATCAAACAAATGTATGTTCTATATTATTGGTCAAGTTATTATAAATATAAAAAAAATAGAACTATTAGGTAGTAAACTATTTTTTCTTTGAGGCGGAAACATGGTTGTAAAAGCAGCAGGTAAAAATGATGGAAATGCGAATGATCGTGATAATGACACGAGTTTGCTAGATGTCAGGTCTGCAGATGTAAAAAAATTGATCAGCAAAGGTAAAGAAAGAGGATATGTTACTTTTGATGAGTTAAATGCTATTCTTCCTCAGGACAAGATGTCTTCAGAGCAAATTGAAGATGTTATGGCTGCTTTTTCAGAGATGAGTATTCAAATTATTGAACACGAAGAAAATGAAGAGGAGAGCGCTGAAGAAGAAGGAGATGCCACAGAGACTGAGGCTGATTCTTCTGAATCTGACGAGGAAAGTGAAAGTCCTGTTGCTTCTGTTGAATCCACGGCAGGAAGAACTGATGATCCCGTTCGTATGTATTTGCGTGAAATGGGTGCTGTTGAGCTTTTGTCACGTGAAGGCGAAATTGCCATTGCCAAAAGAATCGAGGCTGGACGCAACCAGATGATTGGTGGACTTTGTGAAAGTCCACTTACTTTTAAGGCAATCATTGGCTGGCATGAGCAATTACAAGCTGGCGATATTTTACTTAGAGACATTGTTGATTTAGAAGCTACACAGATTGAATATGATCAGACTGGTTTGCCAGAAATGGAAGAGTCTTTGGTAGTTGCTGATGACACTGTTGAAAATGAAGGTGAAGAAGAGGGAGACGAAAATGGAGAGGATTCCAACGAAGAAAATAATCTTTCCTTATCAGCCTTAGAAGAAAAATATAAAGATGAAGTTTTTAGCCATTTCGAAGAAATTGAAAAAATTTATGTAAAAGTTTATCAGCTTCAGGTTCAACGTTTAGATGTATTGCAAGCAGGTGAAAAGCTTACCCCTAAATTTGAAAATGAATATGAAGAGTTAAGAAACAAGCTGATTATCGAAGTTCAGCAAGTTCATTTGCAAAGTAATAAAATTGAATTCTTGGTTGAGCAATTAAAAACAGTTTCTAAGAAATTAGCAACGTTAGAGGGTGGTCTCTTGCGTATGGCAGAGAAATGTAAAATATCTCGTGATGATTTCCTCTCCAAATATCATGGTTATGAACTTAATCCAGATTGGATTGATGCCGTTCGTGCTTTACCAGGAAAATATTGGAAACTTTTTGTTGAGCGCTATGAGGACGATATCAATAAGTGTCGTGATGAAATTGCCGAACTTTCTCAAAGAGTTGGCTTGCCAATTAGTGAATTTCGTCGCGTGTTCTCAACCGTTTCTTATGGTGAACGCGATGCTTCACGTGCTAAAAAAGAAATGATTGAAGCGAATTTGCGTTTGGTTATTTCTATTGCCAAAAAATATACGAATTGTGGCTTACAATTTTTAGATTTAATTCAAGAAGGCAATATTGGCTTAATGAAGGCGGTTGATAAGTTTGAATATCGCCGAGGTTATAAATTCTCTACTTATGCAACATGGTGGATACGTCAGGCAATTACACGATCTATCGCTGATCAGGCGAGAACGATTCGTATTCCAGTGCATATGATTGAAACGATTAATAAATTAGTTCGTACGTCTCGTCAGATGCTTCATGAAATTGGCAGAGAGCCTACTCCAGAAGAATTAGCTGAAAAACTTGGTATGCCTTTGGAAAAAGTCAGAAAAGTTTTAAAAATTGCTAAAGAGCCAATTTCCTTGGAAATACCTGTTGGGGATGAAGAAGATAGCCATCTGGGTGACTTTATTGAAGATAAAAGTGCTGTTATTCCTCTGGATGCAGCCATTCAAACCAATCTTCGTGAGGCAACAACGCGTGTGTTGGCATCCCTTACCCCAAGAGAGGAACGTGTTCTTCGGATGCGCTTTGGGATTGGAATGAATACGGATCATACTTTGGAAGAAGTTGGGCAACAATTTAATGTGACTCGTGAACGTATTCGTCAGATTGAAGCCAAGGCTTTACGAAAATTAAAACATCCAAGTCGCAGTCGCAAATTACGTTCTTTTTTGGATGATAATTGATTTTTTGATTTTTTTTTGACTATAAGGAGGGAGGGCATTTTGCCCTCTTTCTGTTTTTTGTGGTAAGTTTATGTCACCCCTTAATAATATTCGCCCAGCTACGCCTGTAACGGTTTCAATTACTTTTTTACGAATGGACCATCCTCCAATCCAGCCATTATTGGAGCTGCCAGTGAGATATTCTGTTGAGAAACTTTCCGTTGTTCCTATTCCTTTATATAGGTATGTTTATGGGACTGTTGGTAGGGAGTGTTGTTGGTGGATGCGCAGAGTGCTTTCTGATCAATATCTAGAACAATTATTTTCTAATCCTTTAATCGAAGTTTATTTATTAAAAGATGATGAAAATGTTGTTTGTGGTTTTTTTGAGCTGGATTGTACATTAGAATCTAACGTTAATATTGCTTATTTTGGATTAATGCCTCATTTGGTTGGGCAAGGGTTAGGAACCAGTTTTTTTCATCAGGCATTGCGAAAAGCCTGGCAGAAAGATCCTAGTTGTGTAAGAATTAATACATGTAATTTAGATCATCCTAGGGCTTTAGAGATATATAAAAAGGCTGGTTTTGAACCATTCAAAGTAGAGCAAGAACTTTGGAATATTCCTGATATTTTAAACCTGCCTATTCCAAAAAAATTTTTGAAGAAAATAAGATAAACTCTTGCATTCTTTATGTATTTGTGGTTTTAAAAGAGTTCTTCCCTGCCAAGGTTGTACGGCTATGCCTTGGCTATACCCAAAAAATGGAAGAATAATCGGTATTTTACTGGTTTTATTGGGTTGAAGTCAGCCGAAGGGAGATAATATGCCATTATACGAATGCGTGTTTATTGCACGTAATGATGTCACTCAACAACAAGTTGAGGAGATCGCTAATGGAGTTGCTTCTTTGATCGAAAGTGAAGAAGGCTCTGTACAAAAGCGCGAATATTGGGGATTACGCAACTTAGCATACCGTGTTAAGAAAAATCGTAAAGGCCATTATATGCTATTGGGTGTTGATGCAAAAGCAACAACAATCAAAGAAATTGAACGCCAATTTAATTTAAATGAAGATGTTCTTCGTTTTATGACATTGCGTATTGAAGAAATTGATGAAGCACCATCTGCCATTCTTTCTCGTAAAGGGGATGATAGCAGAGACCGTTCAGATCGTTCTGACCGTTCTTCAAGTAGTCGCTCTTCTAAACCATCTGGACGCTATGATAGTGGCCGTAAAAATGCAGAAGAAGACGATTTAAGCTCTGATAACAGTAATATCTCTGTTGATCAAGCTGAAGAAGTGGAGGCATAATCAATGTCAGAAACAGCTCAAGTAAATCCAGCTGCACGCCGTATTGCTGTGGGGGGACGTCGTCCTTTTCACCGCAGACGTAAAACATGTCCTTTTTCATCTGCAAATGCATCAAAGATTGATTACAAGGATATCCGTTTATTGTCTCGTTTCCTTTCAGAAAGAGGCAAGATTGTTCCAAGTCGTATCACTGCAGTTTCTGCAAAGAAACAACGTGAATTGGCACAGGCAATCAAACGTGCTCGCTTTTTAGCACTATTGCCTTACGTTCAAGACTGAGGGAGAAGAGATTATGGCTGCAACTGAAGTTATTCTGCTTCAAAGAGTAGAAAAACTAGGGCAAATGGGTGATGTCGTTAAGGTAAAACCTGGATTTGCTCGTAACTATTTGCTTCCTCAAGGTAAAGCAATCCGTGCAACGGCTGCTAATCGTGATCGTTTCGAAAGAGAACGTAGTCAGTTAGAAGCACACAATGTTAAACGTCGTGAAGAGGCAGAACGTCTCTTGGAACGTTTACATGGATTGTCAGTAGTTATTATTCGTCAAGCTGGCGAAAGCGGAAACCTATATGGTTCTGTAACTGCTCGTGATATTTCCGAGGCTGCTGTGAAAGAAGGCGTGACCTTCTCTCGTCAACAAGTGGAAATTTCACATCCGATTAAAGCATTAGGCTTGTATCAAGTTAAAGTACAACTTCATCCAGAAGTTCACTTGGATGCAAAAGTTAATGTTGCTCGTTCTGTTGAAGAAGCTGAACGTCAAGCAAAAGGCGAGGTTCAACACGTTGATGCTGCAGAAACACACGTTGATGCATCATCAGTGGAACATGTTAATGCTGAAATGTTAGAAAATGCACCTGTAGCAGAAGAAACAGCTGAATCAGCTGAATAAATGCACGATACATTTTCTTAATGTGAATAAAGGCGAGAGCTATACTCTCGCCTTTTTTTGCTTTATGTAATCAAATGTAAAATTTTTGGCATATAAGTCATTACCTATTTGTCTTTTTATAAAAAAAATAGGACAATTACGATATCAATTATAAATATCTTAATGCCTAGGAGCTTGAACATGTCTGGTTTATTGAAAGCTGTATTCAAAAAACTTATAAAAAAAGGTCGTTTAGAGGTCGTTTATCCAGATAAAAGGCGCGAGATATATGGTGATCAAAATGCAAAAGATTCCGCAGCAGTCGAAATTTTAACGCAAGAAACCTGTTTACGTTTATTAGTAAATCCTGGGCTAGCTTTTGGCGAGGGATATATGGATGAAACGATTAAACCGATAAATTGTTCTATTTATGATGTGTTGAATGTGATTTTACAAAATGATCTTGCTGAAGGACATTATGTAGAAAAAATAGCTTCTGTTTTAAGATTTGGTAAACGATTTTGGTCGCAATTAAATAGTTTAAAAACTTCTCAAAAAAATGTTGCCCATCATTATGATCTTAATGGGGCTTTATATAGTTTATTTTTAGATGAGGATCGACAATATTCTTGTGCATATTTTCGTACAGGAAACGAAACTTTGGATGAAGCACAACTAGCGAAAAAGAAGCACATTGCGGCAAAATTAAAACTAGACCAGCCAGGTCTAGAAGTTCTGGATATTGGCTGTGGTTGGGGAGGGATGGCTTTATTTCTAGCCAAAGAGTTTGATGTTCATGTAACAGGAATTACGCTTTCTCAAGAACAATTGCAGGCAGCTAAAGAACGCGCAAAAAAAGCAGGGTTAGAGCATAAAGTTTGCTTTGAGTTACGTGATTACCGACTTGTTGAAAAAAAGTTTGATCGCATTGTCTCAGTCGGTATGTTTGAGCATGTAGGTGTAAATTATTACGTTGAGTTTTTTAAAGATATTAATAAAATTTTAAAACCTGATGGTGTAATGCTTTTACACTCTATCGGACGTTCTGATGGTCCAGGCTCTACCAATCCTTGGATCAATAAATATATTTTCCCTGGTGGATATTCCCCATCGCTCAGCGAGGTCTTTGCTTCAGTTGAAAAAAGCGGTTTATGGGTTACAGATTGTGAAATATTAAGACTTCACTACGCAAAAACGCTAAGATTATGGCACGATCGTGTAAAAGAAGAAAAAGAAAAAATCATTCAAATGTATGATGAACGGTTTTACAGAATGTTTGATTTTTATCTATCAGCAAGCGAGTTATCTTTTTATTATCATAATCACATGAATTTTCAGTTGCAAATCAGTCCGAGTCTTGATGCCTTACCAATGACACGTGATTATATGTTTGAAGTTGAAGGTAAATTAGACTCATAGCCATTTATTTGTTGGTACAAACGAGCAAGTTGATCAAATTCTAAGATTGTTAGCGTTTCAGCTCTTCTTGTACCATCAATGTTTGCACCAGAAAGCAAGATGTCTCCACCAATGTTTCTTAAAGCACCTTTAAGCATTTTACGGCGTTGACCAAAAGCTGCTGCTGTCACTTTTTCCATTGCTTTAAAAAGATCTGCTGAAGGTTGCTCGGCTTTGGGAATGATATTAATGACCGCAGAATACACTTTAGGAGGTGGTGTAAAGGCGCCAGGGGGAATGTGCTTGACAATTACACATTGGGCAACCCATTGCGCTATGACGGATAAACGTCCATAAAATTCGGTGTTAGGAGCCGCACATACCCGTTCAGCGACTTCCTGTTGGAACATGAGCGTCAAACGGCTCCATTGCTGTCCTTGTCTTAACCACCCAAGTAATAACGGTGTTCCAATATTATAAGGAAGATTGGCTACAATTTGTCGAGGTGCTTCACATAGAGTGGTTAAATCTAGCTTTAAAGCATCATGCTCAACGATAGTGAACCGTTTGGGGTAATAAGTTTGTAGCTCGTGAAGTAATTGTAAAGCGCGCTGATCAACTTCAACACCGATAATTTTCTGAGCATGACTTCCCAGTAAAGCCCTGGTTAGTCCACCAGGGCCAGGGCCAACTTCTATAACGTTTTTATCGGTTAAATCTCCAGCCAAAGCAATAATTTGCTGATTAATCATAGGATCTAGTAAAAAATGTTGTCCCAGTGATTTTTTGGCGTGAAGATTATACTTATTTATGCTTTCTTTTAGACTGGGTAACTGGTTTTGATGCAGATTCATTGGTATTTGTGTGCATTTCAATAATTGCTTGACGGTGTAAATCACGATCTAATTGTTGGGAAACTTGTTCTACACGTTGGCTTAACAGTTGATTAGCAATTTCACTTGCAGAAATATCAGCAATATTCTTCTTTTCTTTTGAGCAAACCATGATCAGAGCAATACCATCAATCGAAACCAAAGGTTTACTGACTTGCCCTGGTTGTAAACCTTGTAAAACATTACCCATTTCAGGATTCATACGTTCAAGTTGCATCGGACCTGGATCAGAAGGCCGTGTTCCGCCCGCTTTTTGGTTTGCTTCTTCCACTTGTTGACACGTATGTAAAGATTGTTGCATTTGATTAACTTGCTTTAATACGCTGATTTGTTGTGGTGTCGGATTCTTAGGATTTAACTTAGAAGAGAACGGCAAGAAAACTTGTCTGATAGTCATCAGAGTGCCCATTTCATTACCGATTGTTCGTTTGCCACTTAACATTGCAATAATATAACCACCAGCCACTTTAATGGGGTTAGAAATAGCACCAACGGGCATTTTATTTGCTAAAGTAGCAACTTCTGGGTCAAGACTATCTTTTTGAACCCATCCTAATGAACCACCTTGTAGAGCACTTTGAGCTTGTGAAAACTGTGCTGCAACAATAGGGAAGGGAGCACCATTTCTTAACTGTTGAATAATAGTTTGAGTGAATTGTAATTCTTGTTCTGGATGACGAGCATTTTCAACAGGAACAAAAATTTCATTAAATAAATATTCAGGTTGCCCAACCTCTTGTTTTAATGCCTTTTGACGTTGTTCTACATCTTGAGCAGTAATACGATTTTGGCTGCCTAATTCTTGTTGAATAACTTGTCCCCAACCCAGCTGTAGGCGAATTTGATCAATCAATGTGCTCATAGAAACGCCGTCAGAAGAGAGCTGATTCCTAAGCGCATTGGGTGGCATGCCATTACGCTTTTCAATATCAGCAATGGCTTCAGCAATTTGTTCAGGAGCTATGTTGATATTTCTTCTAAGCATTTCTTGTGTATGTAAACGCTCGGTAATTAATTGCTTGATTAATTGAGGACGCATACGTTGCATTACATCAGGCGTTAAGCGAATGCCAGCGGTGAGTTGGAATAATTGCTCTCTGTTATTAACGTCTCTTTGTGTTAAAAGCTGACCATTAATAACTGCAATAATTTTACTCTCGGCATCTCCTTGTGCATCAGGGATAGAATAACTCTTACCCATTGCTTTGGAATTGACACCTGAAGAAGATGGGTGATTTTTATGTTCGGCGGCTATGGCAATAGAGGTTGTTGAACTTAGGAAGGTTCCAATCATGGCTAGACAAAGGCTTAACTTACATTGAGAGCGAAAAGAGGAGATACTATGTGTTTTATACATCATCCATTGATTCCAAAAGTTCCAAGCGTTTTAAAGGTTAGCATAAATAAAACTGTATCTGTATTTTGCTCACCATTAATCATTGTATATTGTTTAAGATAGATTACGTCCATGCTAAAGCAGTCATTTCTGTAACCAGCAGTTCCACCAATCGCAACATTTTCTTTTCTGGATAGGCTTCGTCTTCCGAAGGCTGATGCGTGCCAGTTCTTCCAATCCGTAGATGCACCCAATGTAAGTTCACTTGTTTTTTGATCAAACAAATTAGATGGGCCTTGAGCGCTAAAAGGATTACCCCAATAGTAGTAATAGGGTGTGATGGGCTCATAAATATACCCACCATTAATTCCGAAATGATTGAAACCTACGTTAAATATGCCTTCACCATATGTAACTTTTCCATCATATGGACTTACACGCATTCTTCCAGTTGTGCTGAAGTATTGTGATGGGCTAAGACGTAAACGACCTACGACGTCAGACATATGACGATTAACACCAGAATTTTCAGGCAAGTTCTTTGTTACATGTTCCAGATAGCTTTGTCCTACCAAGAAATCAACTTGACGGCCATCCCATGCCCAGTTTCCATGAACGCCAACATTAGCTCTGGCACCACCATCTAAACGGTCAGTTCCTTGAAAGCGATTAAGCGCAAAAAGGGTTGTATCGGAAAATTCATAGGCCAAGCTGTCTTCGTTAGGCATATTCCAGTTGCGTCCACCTTTGGAGTGAGGTGCTGCAATTAATTGCACAATAGGTTCTATAACTTGAGTACCTGTTGTATCACCAAGTTTAAATTCTCTCAGGAATGGCCAGTTCATCTTAACAGCTAACGTTGGTAAGGCTTGTCCTGAGAATTGCCTGCCACGTTTATCATTTAAATAAAGTGGTTGTTCGTATAAATGGGATGCATTGTAAATGTTTGAATCTACATGCAGCGTCACAAGCCACTTTTGTCCTATATCAGTATCAAAAGGTCTATCCCAATTCAGAGATGCTTGACCTCTTTGATCGCTGACACCATTAGAGCGATAGAGAACAAAATTAGTTGTATTAAATGAAAAACGACCACCTAAAGCATCAGGTTGCCCAAAATAGTTGTAAGTGTATCGAGGAAGGACGAAGGGAAGATCTGAGCTATTAACAGTATAATGATTGATACCCTGATAGCCTTGTAGAGTGACCTTGGAGTAAGCGCCCTCACCAAAACCTTCTAAATAAAGATCGGAATTTAATGTATCTTGCCCGTATCCATTAATACGGTAATCTTGCATATAGAAAGAAGATGTAGCAAGGTTAAGATTAGCGCCATAGCGCCAATTCTGATTTAACGCCCATTCTGTCTTTAAGAATAAATATCCTTGTGCACCATTATCTTTACTATGGGTAGAATAATCGCCTAGTTCTCTTTGTCTTCTTCTATGGTTAATTGTATCGTCAGCTATACCACCTTCAACACGTAGCATGCCTTGATTAAACCTGGCTCTATATATAGCGCTTAATTGAGGGCCTGTTTTTGTAGCAAAAAGTGGATTAAAGGTTAAGTCTGACCATTTGTTCATGGCCCAGTAATAAGGGATGGTTGTATAGGCCCCCATATATTTACCACTAAAGTTAATACTGGGGATTAAAAAACCACTTTGGCGTTTAACAGAAGGATCGACGATTGAAAAGAAAGGCATATAAAAAACAGGAATGCCAAAAAAATCAATAAAAGTATCAGAAAAATCAATACGTTGATTTTCCATATCTCGAATGGCTTGATAGGAACGTAATTGCCAAAATGGTGCCTTTTTAGGATCTTTTTCACAAATTGGACATGCTGTATAAACAGATCTGCTGAAATCGTGAACTTTTCCCCCAGTACGACGAGCACCATTAGCAGCTAGTTTCCCATTATCCGCGAGTAATGCATAAACTTGATCCATGACCCCTTCACGCATATTTTCACCTAATTGAACATGTTGGGTAAATAAGATTTCCCCGTCAGGTTCAACCATAGAAACATTTCCGTTGGCTGTTGCAATATTCGTGGTACGGTTATAGACAACTTTGTCTGCACGCAAAATATGGTCATTTTGCCAAATATGTACATCACCTTGCCAAGTAACTTCTCCAGTTTTGGAGTCATAAGATACGTTATCTGCTTGAAAGGTAATCGGATCCTTTCCAGAAAAGGGTGTTCCACTATTTTTACCAATATTAGAAGTCGCAATTTGAATTTGTTGTTGAGCAAAACCATCTTGATCAACAAGCAAACCAATGCCGCCAATAGATCCGCTGACTATACTGATTAACAGCAAAGTTTTACGTTTGTTTTTACGAGCCAACTTTCTGGCTAACTTTTTAAAGAGTGCGGGTGAAGAGTAATTACGCATCAGCCATCTTCCAAGTGAATAAGAAGAGATATTGCTAAACAAAGTCCAGCAGCGGTAGGTGCCCAAGCTGCCATAAAAGCTGGTAAAGCACCAGATTCACCAAATTGCTCTGCAATTTTCGAAATTGTAAACAAGGCAAATCCAGCAGCAACTCCAGAGCCAATCATTCTTGCGACACCACCTCTACGTGTTGATCGTGTTGCAAATCCAGCAGCAACCAAAGCCATTGTACAGGCCAGTAATGGTTGTGCCAGTAGTGCTTGGAAACGCAAGCGATGACTGATAGAAGAAAATCCAGATTCGTTTAGCAAACGAATGAACCCTGGTAAAGACCAAAATGATAAGGTATCAGGTGAGGAGAAGCTTTCTTCAATATTTGATAATGACAGATTTGTTGGCAATTTAATGGTTCCTAAATTGACAGGCAGTTTATCTGGTTTAATAGAGCGTGCATTATTTAATACCCAATAATGTTGATGTTCTAAATATCCCGAAGGCGATTCAATACGAACCAGTAAATGGTCATTATCGTCAAGTCTGAAAATACTGATTCCTTCCATATGAAGGACATTATTCTGCACTTTCACCTTTTGAGCATGTAAAATTGCAACACCTTTCAGGCCCAGCCCTTGATCAGATTGGCGAACCCATAAAGACCCACCGGATAAGGTTGTTAATTTTCCTCCGTTTGTATTTAAATAGGTTTGATCAAGAATTTCAGCTTTGCGAAATAGGTTGGAAGATATTGGTGATATTACCATAATTGAAAATAGTCCCAACATAAACGCGCAAACTACAGGAGCAGTTAGAAATTGCCATGCAGAAATCCCAGCTGCGCGAGTTACGATTAATTCTGATGAACGTGTTAATCGCCAAAAGCAAATAATCCCACCCAATAGAATACCAAAAGGGAGAATTTGCATACAGAAATTGGGAATATGGTATAAAGCAATAGAGGTTGCAATACTGGTTGAAACATGTGGTTTGGTCGCAACACGACGCAATAAATCAATAAAATCAAATAAAGATACAAGTGCGGTTAACGCAAGTATCATAGATACTGAGGCAAAACTGAATTGTTTTGCAATGTAAATTGAAATTGTACGAGCAATTAACATGTTTTATCTGCCTTTTTTTGTAGAAGATAAAAGGACAGGATTATTGTTTTTGCTTTTAAGCTCGGGTAAAAAAAGAATAAATGAAGCAATAATACCAGGTAGAATTGCTATAACCCATATCAAAGGAATAGCAGCCATATTTCTGGTTGCAATATTTTGTACGATTAAAATCAATGACATTAATCCAACAATTGTAAAAATTGCCCCTAAGGGTCTTAAAATATTACCATATCGAGCAAAATTGCCTTTTAATACGCTTACCAAGGCAATCATTGTAAACGATAAAATCGTTAATGGTGAAGTTAAACGCCGATGAGCTTCGACTGCCAGCTTGCCATAATCCCGATCGAATACTGCTTGTTGATCAGGATGTAGTAATTCATATAAAGACATTTCGGTAGCATCTTTGAGGCGCGCAGTTTGTTCTTTATTCGAGGAAAGATCAATCGTATTACGTTCGAAATTTAATACATTTAAGCGCCCTGTTTTTTTATCAATAACTTCACGAGATCCGTTAAGGAGGACAACTTGAGGTTTATCGTTAATAATAACGATATTACCACTTTCGGCCAAGATTGTAGCCTTATTATCTGGTTGCCTAGCATCTTCTACTAAAATGCCTTTAAGAACGCCGTTATGATCTTTGGAGCGAATATAAACAGTCAAGTTATTAGAGACACTTGTAAAAACACCTTCTTGCAACATAAAAGCAGCCATCTTATTGCGAATTTTAAATTCGTTTTTACGAAAAGAGTGATAAGCAGCAGGTACAATCCATATATTTAATAAATAACATATAATCGTTGCAGCTATTGCACATATCATACCAGGCTTTGCTAAAGCAAATGAAGACATGCCAGCAGCCCGCATAACAATAATTTCTCTGTCCCCAGCTAGACGATTATATATGAATTGAACAACGACAAAAGTGGTAATGGGTAAGATAACAGCAACAAAAGAAGGGACTAGTAACCCTGTCAGCTCTAGGAAAACGCCTAAAGATAAACCACGGTCCACAACCAATGATACAAAACGCAAAGATTGTGTAAGCCAAATTAATGCTGCCAACCCTCCTGTTGTGGCCACTAACGCGATCAATAATTGATGTAAAATGTAGCGGTCAAACATAGGGAGACGCAAGGAAGTAAATAAACGCATATGAAAATTATCCCACCTTGTTCCCTAGATCTTTCTTCTTTACTATTATTAAGTCGAAAAAGAAAACAAAAACTGTAAATTACATACTTAAATAAAGACATTTCACTGTTGCGTTTCATTAAGTCAACAGTGAAGGCCTTTGTAATTTTTTATATAATCTAATCAATTGTTAAAGTTGAACGATATTAATATAGTTCAGATTAAGACAATATTATGGTTTATGTGCTTGTATCTGGAAATATTTTCCCAGGGTTCAAAAGGTTCCTAGGATCCAGGCTCTGTTTGATTTTTTGCATAAGCTCAAGTTCAGCACCACCGCGCCAAGAGGGCATCATATAGTTCTTTAACTGTCCTATGCCATGTTCTGCTGAAAAAGATCCTTCAAGATCATAAACAACTGCACATACCGCGTCCATGAGGTCATGACTTTTACTCATAAAATCATTTCCATTATCATTGGATGGTTGAACAAGATTGAAATGAATGTTTCCATCTCCAAGATGCCCAAATGGTACGACTTGTATTCCAGGGCATAGATCTTCGCATGCTTTGGTTGCACGGGTAATAAATTCAGGAATAGAAGATATTGGAACAGAAACATCATTTTTAATATTTGCGCCAGCGCGTTTTTGTGATTCTGCTTGTTCTTCTCGAAAACGCCAGAGGCTTTGGCGTTGAGTTTCACTTTCTGCTAGCACAGCATCTAAAACAATTTCTTCCTCAAAAGCATGTTCTAATACTGTTTCAAAGAGTTCTCTTAAACCATTACCTTGCGCGGGAAGCGCTAATTCTATTACGATGTAAACAGGTGCTTTTGTTTCTAATGGACATTTTAGTTCTGGAAATTGCTTTAAAACTAAATCCATGCCTTTTTGAGAGATATATTCAAAAGCTTGTAAGGCGGCTGGATTATGGTTGTTAAACAGATGTAATAATTTTAAGGCATGATCTAAATCTGGTACAGCACATAGAGCTACTTCAGTAGAACGGGGATAAGGGTGAAGATGTAATACAGCAGCAGTAATAATCCCTAAGGTTCCTTCAGAACCAATAAAAATCTGTTTTAATGCATAGCCAGTATTATCTTTCCTGAGCCTGCGCAAATTATGCAAAATCTGTCCATCAGCTGTAACGACTTCTAACCCCAATACAAATTCTCTGGTATTTCCATAGCGTAGGGTATTATTACCCCCAGCATTTGTAGCAATAATACCGCCAATTTGAGCTGAACCTTGAGAGGAAATAACGATGGGTAGATATAACCCAGCATTTTTGGCTGCATTTTGTGCTTCTTCTAAGATAACACCAGCTTCCAAAGTAATCGTAGAATCAATTTTATCAATGTTGCGAATTTTATTCATACGACTAAGGCTTAATACAATTTGATTACCTTGCTTTGGAGGTGTTGCACCACCTACAAGGCTTGTATTCCCACCTTGAGGAATAATTGCGACGTTACGTTGTGCACATAACTTGACAATATTTGCTACTTCTTGGGTATTTTGTGGTCTAATAACGGCAATACTATTTCCCCGAAAGATTTCTCGCCAATCAGTGTTATAGCTTTTTGTATCCTTTGGGTTAATCAGAATTCCTTGTGTACCGACAATCGCTGTCAGATCATGAATAAAGCTGTTCGTATCCATAAATAAATCCATTAATGAAGGTAAATTGTATTGTCGGGTTGATGAGGTTGATTAAAGGCGGTATTCACGACTGCAGTACCTGCAATACCGAAAAATAAACCACAAAGTAAAGATACAATGACTAACACAGTTTTAAAAGGGGACTTTTCTTGAACGACAGAGAGGGCAGATTGCATTTCAGCTCTGGAACGTTGTGTTAGTAATAATTCTGATCTTAAAGCTTCATTTTGCCTTCTTAGATTTCGGATCGCTGAATCGAGTTGGTTGATACTGTGTGTAAGATCAGAGATTTGAGAGCGAGCTTTGATAAGATCAGCAGAATCATTGCTTTTTTTGGATTGAGAATTGCTTGTTTTTCTGGGTGGAGGATTATTGACAATGTTAGTAAAAAGATTTTTTAATGCACCACCTGTAGTCGCATTTTTTTTTGCTCTTTTTTTGATAGCTTCCAATGCATTGGCGGACTGCCCTGGCTGATCCTCTAAAACTAAGGCCAGAATATCAGATAGGACTTTGAGTTCTTTTGGGTCTATTTTTTGATTCATTGTTATCTATGCTAATCTTGGTGCTGCAGCACGGGTAAGCCTGTCACAAATTGCAAGTCCAAGACCCGTTTTGGGAATGGGCATAACTGCAATTCCTTTTAACCCAAGTTCTCTTCCTTGAACATCTAAAAAGCGTAAACATGCAAACAAATTTTGAGCAGCCTCTTCTAAATTAGCTGTGTTACTTAGATTTTTAGAGAGACCAGTATGTTCGATTGGTGGGCCAAATGCAAGTAGTGCCTCATCAGGAAAAATTTCATGGCAATTAAGTCTCACGGGTAAATGGGGTGCGTAATGTGAGCTCAGTTGCCCTGGGGCTATAATTTTTGTTTCTATGGGCTGGTTCGAGATAATTGGGCCGCAAATGGGAATAAGGTCTTCCAAAGTCACGCCACCTGGGCGCAACAGGGTTGGGACATTATTACTTAGATCAAGAATGGTGCTTTCGACGCCAACTTGGCAGGGGCCAGAATCAATAATAGCATCAATTTTATGATTAAGCTCTTGAAAGACGTGTTGCGCCGTAGAAGGGCTGATCTTACCAGAACTGTTGGCCGAAGGGGCAGCAATGGGTTTTTGGCTGAATTTAATAAGTTGACGTGCCACTTTTGTACTAGGAATACGCACTGCCATGGTTGATAAATTTGCCGTGGCAATAGGACTGATTTGAGTGTTGGTATTCTTTTTTTGTGGTAAGACCAATGTTAAAGCACCAGGCCAAAATTTAAGGGCAAGCTCGTGGGCTAGTTCAGTTTTAATTACAAATTGAAAAACATGATCAAGATCAGAAAAATGAATAATAAGAGGATTAAAACTGGGACGACCCTTGGCTTGATATATTCTTTGCACAGCTTGACTATTCGTCGCATCTGCACCCAGTCCATAGACAGTTTCTGTGCCAAAAGCAACGATACCGCCTTGTTTAATAATAGTTGCAGCTTGTTTAATTTCAGAAATGGAATCAGAAAATAAAGACGTCATCATAAATTAATCACACAAGTTACTTAAAAAACGATCAATTAAGGTTCCAGAACAAAAGAAAGGAGGGATGCGAGAACCTTCCTTACCATATTGTAAAGGTTGATTATCTAAACCGCGCAAATATCCTCCAGCAGCTTCTAAGATGGCCTGAGGAGCAGCCGTATCCCACTCCATAATAGAATTAAAGCGAAAATGCAAATCTGCCTTACCTTCGGCAATACGAATTATTTTTGCCGCAGATCCCATTGCGTTGACTGAACAAGTGGGAAAACCTTCCAACGCTTTACTAAGTTGAGGATCGTTAACATGGTGATGAGAGGTAATAATGCGAAAACCATTTTGGGGGAGAGGACTTACATGAATAGGGGTTTTACCATTTTCATCAATACGCCAAGCACCTTTACCTATAATTCCGCAAAAAATTTCTTGATGAGCAGGTAATGCAACCACGCCTATTACAGGTTTGCCATTACGAACAAGACCAATATTAATAGTAAAATTTTTGCTGCCTCGAATAAAGCCTTTTGTTCCGTCCAAAGGGTCTACAAGCCAAAATTCTGATCCTATTTGAGTGTGTATCCCTTTGGAGGCCTCTTCTTCAGCGATGATGGGAATAGAAGGAACGGCCGTTCGTAAACCTTGGAGAATAAGGTTTTCCGACGCTTGATCCGCTTGGGTTACGGGGCTTTGGTCTGTTTTTGTAGAGACAATCACCCCTTCTTCACGGATTTTATTGATAATGATTGCAGCTTGTTGTGCTAAATCAATTGCCAGTTCCATTAATTGTTGGTCAGAGACAGGATGCATTATAAAATCCGAACCCAAATAATATGTCAGGTAATTTTAAGGTAATAATACTCTCACATTAAAGTGAATTTTATTTTATAATTCAATTATCGTTTAGAGAATATACCAAAAATATCACGGTAAGTAGATATTTATAAAATGTAGTAAAGTTAAATAACTTTTCTATATAGAAATTATTGCTGGGTATGAATTATTTTTATATAAAGAAACTGCATTTAATTTGGCAATTATTATAAAAAAATGCAACCCAATCCTTATTAAATACAGCCAAAGTGATGGTGGATAATCCCATTATGCTGAGTTTATAAGAATTGGAAAGTCTTAAAGCAATCGTTGTTAAAGTCGATCATTTTACCGTTCATAATGGTAATTAGGATTTAATGAATGATTTGTTAAAATTGATTATTGATCAATGATAGTTAATATATTTTAATTGATCAATATGGTTCTTTATCGATTGAAAATATTGAAAATAATAAATATATCTCTATTTTAGAGGCTGATAGTTGGGAGAATTTACTATTCAGATTAATTGAATTTTCTTAAACACTAGGCAAATAACGGATTATCACGGGCTCTATAAATTCTAATTTTAGTTTATGGGGCAACGATTCTTAGATTATTGGTATAAGTTCAATTGGTATTCTTGTAGATAACGTAATTGAGCATTCTATTGCTAGATTTTTATCATAACTTTTTAATTTAATGATAAAATCATAAACAATTATTAATGTATATAAAATTTAATTATTAGAGAAGTATGATGAGTAATATGGTTTATTGCAGAGGCTGTGGAAAACAAATTGATGAAAGTGATTCTTTTTGTCCTCACTGTGGTACTGCACAAAAGGTTATGAATACAAATGTTAATCCGAACGTTTATTCTGGTGACAATGTAAATATGAACCCCAATGTCGGCGGAATGTCGCAAAAAAGACTGGCAGCAGCGTTGTTTGCATTTTTCTTGGGTGGGTTTGGTATTCATAAATTTTATCTGGGACAAGTGGGAATGGGAATTTTATATTTATTGTTCTGTTGGACAGGTATTCCTTTTATTGTTGGATTTATCGAAGGTATTATTTATATTTGTATGTCTGATGCGGATTTTACGGCTAAATATGGTAGATAATTTTTTGATTTGTTTTGTTTAAATACTGAACTATCATAAAGAAAAATAAATTTCTTTGCTCTTTGGTTTCTATGCTGGATATTTTTGTTATAGTAAGCATAATAGATGTCAATTTAATTAAGCATATTTTAAAATAACAAAGGAATATTCTCATGATACCAACAGTTAGTTTTGCAAGTTTAAAGAAACCAGAAAAAGGTGATATTGTTCTTTTTGTTTTCGAAGGTGGAGAGCACGGAGATTCTTTTCGTGTGATTAACAAAACCTTAGGTGACGCTTTAACACGTGCAATGGTTGCAGAAGATTTTACAGGCAAATTGGGACAGGTGTGTAAACTTGTCTCTCCCAGCGCTGAATATACTCATGTTGTGATTGTTGGTTTAGGTGTAAAAGAAGAGTTTTCGAATGATAAAGCTCGTCAAGTAGGCGGTGCCGCAGCAAAAGTATTAAACCATAAAACAACATCAATTACGTTGATGACAGATTGGGACTTTACAGAATATTCAACTTATATTGCATTAGGTGCTTTGTTGAGTGTGTATGAATTTAACAAATATTGCACAGAAAAAAATAAGAAAACAGATACTAAATATTTGCAAGAAATCCAGGTCTTAACGTCTGATTACGAAGCTGCCCAAAAAGGTTGGTCTAATATTGCCGCAATAGCCGAAGGATCTTATTTAACCAGAAATCTCGTTAATGAGCCAGCTAATCATCTTACACCTCCAGAATTTGCAAAACGCATTCAAGAGTTAGAATCTTTGGGAATTTCTATCGAAGTGTTGGGCAAAGCTGAAATGGAAAAATTGGGCTTTGGTGCTTTACTTGGTGTCGCACAAGGAAGTGATGCAGAACCTAAAACTGTAATTATGCAGTGGAAAGGTAACCCAGAAGATAAAGAAGCACCAATTGCTTTCTTGGGTAAAGGGGTTACTTTTGACTCTGGTGGAATTTCCATTAAGCCAGCTGGTGGTATGGAAGATATGAAAATGGATATGGCAGGGGCCGCTACAGTAGTAGGGTTAATGAAAACCTTGGCTACACGCAAAGCCAAAACCAATGTCATTGGGGTTGTTGGGTTGGTTGAAAATATGTTATCAGGCAACGCACAACGTCCAGGCGATATTGTTACCAGTGCATCAGGTCAGACCATTGAAGTATTAAATACCGATGCTGAGGGGCGTTTGGTATTGGCAGATATTCTTTGGTATACTCAAGATCGTTTTAAACCCCGTTTCATGATTAATCTAGCAACCTTAACAGGTGCGATTGTTGTGGCGTTGGGTTATGAATATGCTGGGTTATTCTCTAATAATGATGAATTATCCGAACGTCTCTCAACGATCGGGAATGACATTGGTGAAAAAGTATGGCGTATGCCAATGGGGCCTGCTTATGACAAAGCGCTGGATGCACAATTTGCTGATATGCAGAATATTGGTGGTCGTGATGGTGGCTCGATAACAGCGGCTCAATTCTTACAACGTTTTGTTAATAAAACCCCTTGGGTGCATTTGGATATTGCGGGTACTGCTTATACTGGTAAAGGCACGAATAATGGCCCCAAAGGTGCTACATCATTTGGTGTATGTTTATTAAACCAATTGGTCAAAGAGCATTACGAAGCCTAAGGATTTAATTGATATGGCCTCTATTGGTTTTTACCATTTAACCAAGACTTCTTTGGAACAAGCTTTGCCTGCTTTGTTAACTCGCACGATGCAGGTTAAAGAGCATGGTTTGGTGTTGTGCAAGGATGATGCGCAGGTAAAAATTTTAACTGAGGCCTTATGGCGGATAACGCATCCTGTATGGTTACCTCATGGCTGTCACACCTCTAAACATCAAGATATTTCCCCTGAGTGGCAGCCTATATGGCTTACAATATTCGAGGAAAATCTTAATAAGGCTGCCTTTCTTTTTTTAGTGAGAGGGCAGTCTTTAAGTGCTTTAAACTCATTTAAACGCGTCTTTGACTTATTTGATGGGAATGACGAGCAGGCAGTGCTTGAGGCACGTGAACGATGGCGTTTATTAAAACAAGATGGACATGAGTTGACTTATTGGAAGCAAACTGAAAAAGGATGGGAGCAAGGGGGAAAAGGCTGAATAAAGAAGGACTTTTGCTTATTTCTTTGATGAAATTACTATATTTTTTGTAGATTTTGCGTTAGTGAATAAACTCCATTCTAAATAATATTTCCTCAATGATAAAGGAATAAGGCTCTGTCTATTTTTATTCTAAGTTTGTTATTGTTGATAGTAGTCTTCATAGGGCTTCAAGGGGGAATAGCAGCAAAAAGATATTATCAGGGACGAGCTTTAACGGGATTAGAGAATGCCCCTTTGATTTTATCAGTAATAGGATGCTTTTTAACCTTTATCTATTCTGTATTTTACCTGTCATCTATATCGTTAATAATACCGATTTTAGGAAAAATATTTGGAATCAGTTTTTATCTTGATTCATTAAATTCCTTTTGTTTGTTTTGTCTCTTTTTTTGCGGCGCTTTATTTATTTTTTTTAAAAAAGAGCTTGGTGTTTCGCATTATTTTTTATTACCCTATGTCAATGTAACTTTACTATTATTGGCAGGTAATTTATTCTTTGTTATTGGGTTGCTGGCCTTCTTGATTATGATGAATTATGGATTATCTATTGGGAAAAGCCTAGCACCGTTTGTTGGTTTAGCTAGTTTGTTTTTGGGAATTATATTACTTCCTGCTCAAATGGGAGAGCAGGGTAATTTTGCTTATTTATCTTTTGAAACGATAAGACAGATTAGCTTTTCACCTTGGGTATTATTTTGTGTTTTAATAACCAGTGGTGCGTTAATGGGCTTTGTGCCTTTTTCTCAATGGCGAATGAATATAGCAAGACAAGGTAAAGGGGACGTTGTCTATAGTTTTATGCATCTTTTATTGTCGATGGCGGGTATCTACTTACTTTTGCGGTTTTACATCGACTTAGGTAAGCATAGTGAAACTTATTGGTTGTCATTTCTGGTAAAAATATTAGGTGTTATCGCGGCCTGTTATGCAGGATGGCAAAGTTTAGTTGTAAAGCAATTCCATGAACGAGTGAGCTGTCTATATATTTTAGGAAATGCAGTTCTTGTACAAACAATTGGTATCGTAACTTCTTTTATGGGCTCTGATCATCAACAATCGATCGCATTTGCGAATGATGCGCTTTATTTTGGTTTATTTGTTCAGTTTGTGGGCTTCACGTTTGTTTTTTTATTATCGGGATTTTTGAAAGATTATTATAACGCGAAACCTAAAGAAACTTTAATACCTTCATCTATATTAATTTCTTTATTCTTATTAAGCTTTTTACTCTCAGGATTACCCCCTTTTGCAGGGTTTTCAGTGTTTTGTGAAAATTTACAATTATTACTCTTCATGCCATCAGGGCATTACCTTAGTAACAGTTTATTAGGAATTCTTATTATCGGTTTGAATGCGGCGATTTTAATCCTTGGTGTACTGGGATGGATCAGGTTGATTTTGACAGGTGGAACGGGGTCATTGCAAAAAGCATTTTCTGAATTGTCAGAATATCTCTCTTTGAAATTCTTTGCTGAAGTAAAAATAGGAATATATTTTTTATTCATAATTACTTTATTACCAGGATTAATTTTTATTATAGCTCGTTCTGTTGCTGTGAATGTGATGGGGTTATCTCTATCGTCTCACAACTTTTTAACGTTTAGTGTAGACCCACAACAGACAGTTTTTATGCCTTGGTTAATTGCAGTTTTATTAACTGTGATTATGTTGATTATTACTTGGGTTGCACGTAAAGAAAAAAAGAAAACCTATGATTTTTTATTAAGAGACTCAATTGCGCAACCAAATATTCATCGTTCTGTTATCGTAGAAGAAACAAGTTTTTCTTTTGGTCAAGCTTGCTTTGAATCAATGTTGAAAAGACGGTTTTCATTGATCACTTCTTTTTCTACGGTAAATTATGTGATTTTTAAAAATTTGCTCAGGTTTAAAAAAAATTGCCTTAGTTATACACATCGACTTAATCTTTTAACATGGCAATACCAGAATTTTCTGATGTTATTTGTGCTGGCAATTGTGCTTATTTCGATCAGTTTTGTCGCACGGTGATCGCATGCTGTTTTGGTTTTTAAGTTTTGTGATTGCTTTGTTGCATTTAGGAATGATCTTGTTATTAGCACCTTGGGTCATGGGATTTCAAAAATGGTTGGAAGCAAAGATTCAAGGTTTACCAGCGGTTCCCTTTTGGTTTTATCGTAGAGAATTATACTCGGCTAATATTAAACGCCTTTCTAGTTTTTCAACGACCACATCTTTTTATAGTCCATTATTGCCTTACACAGGTTTGGGTGCAGTTATTATTGCAGCTTTGTTGGTTCCCACTTTTAGTGTTGGTATGGTAACTGGATCTTTAGCCGATTTGTTATTGATTATCGCTCTATTAATGGTTGTGCCTGTGGTCTTTTTCTTAACTGCCCTTCGATATACTTCGTTAAAGAGTTTGAAATTATTACAAACAACGCTTGTAGATAGTCTTTTATTTCTTCCTGTTTTATTTTTTATTGCAGCCATTATTCATTTTATAACTGGTAGTACATTTCTTGACGCTGTGGTGGTTTTCTTTCATCAGTTTGGAGAGCTACCTCTAATGGCTTATAGCCCCTTATTAGTGGCGGCTTGTTCATTATTTTTTGTGGTTTGGGATATGCCAACATTTTCACAAAAGGAAGGCATCGATGGATTTGGAGGGTCTGATAAAGGGCTGTTATTATATATTAATGATGTGAGATTTCTAGTTTGGTTATCTTTGATCGCTTTATTTTTATGGCCACAAAGTTTGGCGGTTCTACAATCTGGAGATCAAGATTTTACGATTTGGTTACGTGCGGTTCCTTTTGGATTATTGGCTTGGGTTACGAAGATTTTTGTAGAGTGCATAATTTTGGCTATCATGCGTAGTTTATTGCTATTTTCAAGTGGAATTTATCGTGTAGGGATTGCTGTTATTTTAAGTTTCTTGGCCATTATTCTGTATTTTGCTGGTTTAAGTGGAGCATAAAAATGTGGCTTTCCCTTTTTATTAGTATTTTATTGCTTGCTACAATTGGCGGAGTATCGCACCCTTCAGCGCAAAGTTTTTCTCATGCTTTACTGACGGTTTTTTGCTTACTTGCGGGGCAAGCCAATGCTCTTGATCCAATAATTGCGTTGAGTTGCATGGTTTTGTCATTTTTATCAGGAATAATTTTAAGTATTTTATTAAGAAAGCAATCATTTTCACGTTCGTTTAGAGAGCTATTCTCGGGTTTGTTTTTCGTCATTTTGATAGTATCATTAACGGTTTCTATTTTACCTCCGTCTTTGCCACGCTTAGAATATGGTATTGTTTTATCCATTATATTGATTGGTATGGTGTATAGTGTCTTGGGTAAGACAGTAGGAGGGCAGATTATGGGTATAGCTTGTGCGTTAAATGCACTGTCTGTAGTTGTTGGATTAAATGGCCGAGGAATGGCTTTCATTGCATTGGCAATATTTTATAGTGTTTTTTTAATCATGTCATTTATTGTTGTTTCTAGATTAAGGCATTATTGATCGTGGAAACTATTAATGATCTGGCTAAATTATTTTATTGGGGTTGTGTAATCTGGCCTCTAGTAGGAATGATTGGTATTTTCGCCTGTGAAGGACAAGCTGCCAGAGCACGCTGTCATTTTATCGTTTCTATTATATTAATTATTATTACTGCGTGTTCTGCATATTTGGCAGATGATTTCTTTTTATCAGCGATTTGGAGCAGTGACGGTTTAACAAGGTTTTTACGCTTTGCTATTGCGGTTGGTGCAGGAATATCGACCATTTTATTGCGGTTTTGGGCTCCTAGAAGCTTGTTTTTTTCTAAAGAAGATAAACGGCTTTTATGGAATTTAATGCTTTTTCATTTGCTTACAGCGGTATCTTTATTAGCCGTTGGGGTGAATAACTTATTTTTATCCTTGTTATTTATAGTTATTTTGGCAGCTCTACTAATGTCGGGTTGTATTTTTAATCAAGGGAGCAGCAGCATCAAGGCAGGATGGGCATATTTTCGTTTGGTTTTGTTATTTGCGGTGATGGCCGTTGTTGCAGCCTTTTTATTAGCTTCTGTCCCTATAGATAATGCACCTTATCTTGCAAAATTTAGCAGTGTTTTATTAAGTTTTAGTCTTGTGTTAATTGCAGGCCTTTTTCCAATGTCTCTGCCTTTTTTAGGTATGACAATGGAGTTGCCATTAACCCTAGGAGGGATTGGGTCTTTTATTCTATCGGTTCCTGTGATTGCAACCTTCCTGCGATTATACCAAATTCCTGCATATGAACCTCCTGAAAATTTATTAATTATTTTAGTAATAGTAAGTTTATGCTTTGTCATTTTAAATGAACAAAATCGTCAGCGTTCCTCTTTGTGTCTGAGTTCCTTATTTCTGGTGGCGTTGTCTATCCTAGGGGGCATTTTTGCCAATCATATAGAAGGTATTTATAGTGCATGTCTGTTTATAATTGCATTAGTGGTTTTTGCTCCATTAGGATATATGATGAGCCAAAAGCAACGTGATCATCAGGAAGCTTGTGAGGGTTGGGTTATGTTTGCACTCTCTGGATTGCCGCCAATCGGAATTTTTTGGGCATGTGCAGTATTATTTGCTTATTTAATGCAAACTATGCCTATGATTGTGGTTACTATTTTGGGATTATTTTTAATCAGAGGGTATATTTTATTTCAAAAAGGGAGAAATATATTTTTCTTACAAGGGATGTTTTCCAAGGAAATACAACTTATTCTGGGAATTATCGCTGTGCAAACCGTTTTATTGCCGTTATTGACGTCATCTTGGTTACAGCAAATTGCTGTTGAATTTGTAAAATATCATGGTGGGTCAGGATCATGACACAGTCTGAAACATCTTTTGTAACCCATTCTAAAGCTGTAGATCTAATTAAAAAGCACAAACGAGAAACTAAATTCTTCTTTAGGGTGGAAGAAGAGGAGTGGAGAGAAATTGTTTCTAAACTACCCATGGATCGCCTTATCTTTTTGGCAATGTGGTGCAGCGGTGAGGATATTAATGTTTTATTTTTAGAGAATGGTTTTCGCCCTTTAGGGGTTAAGGTAGCCTTTTCGGTTGATCGTTATTTAGCCATTTCCCAGATTCGTCCTGCGGCCATTATTTACGAACGTATGATTTGGGAGTTGTGGGGAAAAGAGGCGATGAATGCCAAGGATTTGCGTCCTTGGCTTGATCGTGGGATGTGGAAGCACACATGGCCCTTATCTATTAAACAAGGGCCTGTTTGTTGGCCACCTGAACCATATGATTATGAAATGCCTTTTGATCTTATTCAAAAGGGTGGAGAATTTGCAGTTATTGATCCTTCTTCATGTGATGGTTTTTCACCTTCACTGTGGCGCTTTGCTATGATGGGAGAAAGGATTATCAAAGCAGAATCTTTATATGGCTATACACATCGAAGCATTTTATCAAACTTGTCTGACAAAAATATTCTTGATGTTTTGCCGAAAATTAGTCGCATCAATGCTGTAGATAGTGTTGCTCATCAAATTGCTTTTTCTCATGCGATAGAAGATATTGCAGAGTTCATGCCAACGGTCGACGTATTACGAAAAAGAGTAATATTATCTGAATTATCGAAGGTTAATGCACATTTATTATATTTATCTAAGATTTTCAGAGATTTAAATATTGGAATTATTGCATCTCGATGTGAGTTAGCGCGTGAGTTATTAATGCGGTGGAGTGCGCATTATTATGGGCATCGATGGTTAATGGATTGTGTTTTTCCAGGAGCTGTACGTTCACTTGAAGAAATAGGAGAGGGGAGTGCTGAAAAACTTCCTGAAAAAGTGAAATATTTATGTGCAGAAGCATTCAAACTTATGCATGGTTTTCCAGGGTTAATGGATAGTTTACAAGGTATTGGTGTTTTAAGCACAGAGCAAGCAATTGCTTATAATATTGGTGGTATTATTGGGCGCTCTTCTGGCAGGGATATTGATATTCGTCGTTATATGCCTGAATATCGTCTTGAATGGCTTTCTCCACGTAATTATACCAGTGGAGACGTTTATGCACGAATGCAGTTACGCTTTCAAGAAATACAAAGTGCTTTACATATTATCGAAACAATATTGCAAGATGTTGAAGAGGCCTCTCCAGTAGAAGAAAAAAAAATAATCATTGAAACGCTTTACGGCGAGGGTATAGGCGTTTGTGAAGGTGTGCAGGGGGATTTATGGTATTACGTCAAAGTAGAGGCTGGTATTATCAAAGATATTTTTATTCGTGATCCTGCCTCTAATCAAGCCTATGTTTTGCAAGGGCTTTTAGAAGGTGAGCTTTGGGAAAATCAATCGATTATCAGAAGTTCATTTGGTATTTTATCAACAGGTGTGGACCTATAAAAGGATAAAAAATGGCTGTTATTCGTGCATTATTTGATTCTGTTTTTGGTAAAGTAAAGCCTTTGGATAAAAAAACAGGACATACCGATCAAATTTTGCATCTTTTTGCGGTGCCTTGTGGGGATTGTAATGGCTGTGTTTTAGAAGTGATGGCATTAAGAGGGGCAGCATTTGATATATCTGCAAGTGGTTTGGTCTTCGTTGATCATCCTGCTATTGCCAATATTTTACTGATTAGTGGAGTATTGACGCGATCAATGATTCCTTATCTAGAAAAAAACTGGGAGCTGATGCCTGAACCCAAAGCCATTGTTTCGATCGGATCTTGTGCAATTAATCAAGGTGTTTTTGAAGAAAATTACGCGGTCTTAAAAGAGAGTACTGGGGGAGAGGATTGCATTTTAGAAATAGAAGGCTGTCCCCCAGCACCCCAGCAAATTATGGAGGGGTTGTTGGGGTTGTTAGGTCTTTCTGTTCAAGTTGATCTAAACTCTCGCCCTCATCATCATCTGTCTCATCTGTCTCCTTGTGAAGAGCCTCAGCATCTGCTTTTAATAAACGAAAACTCCGATAGCTTAAAGGAATAGTTCCTAAATATAACAAGCCACTAAAAGCTAGTGTTCCCCAAGGGTCTGCAACAAGGGTCGTCGCATAGAGTGTTGTGCCTAAAAGTAGGGGCAAAACATACGTTGTTGGGACTTTGAAATTTTTAAATGACCAAATAGGAATCGTTGAAATGAGTAAGAAAGAGGTCATTACAAGCATAATAATTGTTAGTAATGGAGACTGTGCAATATCAATTAGAAAATTCCATTGAAGCTTTTTTGCTTCTAATCCAAGGAAAATTGGGAACAAAACAATACCGGCTCCTGCTGGGGCTGGCACTCCTGTAAAAAAATTACTGGCGTATTTTGGTTTGTCTTCATCTTCTAATGCAGCATTAAATCGAGCTAGTCTTAACGACATACAAACCGCAAACAAAGCACACGGAACAAAAGCATAACTTCCTTCATCTTTTAACGCCCACATATATAAAATGAAACACGGTGCGATCCCAAAAGAGAGAAAATCTGCCAAGCTATCAAGTTCGGCTCCAAATCTACTGGTGCCTCGTAAAAGACGTGCAATACGGCCATCTAGACCATCAAAACAACCAGCAATTAAAATAGCAATAACAGCTGTCGCAAATTCACCATGAATGGCACTGCGAATACCAATTAATCCTGCACATAGTCCTAACAAAGTTAAGAGATTAGGGATCATGCGATTAAAAGAGATACCTTTTACCCTAGGACGTATTTTTTGCCGCAATAATAATTTACGTCGTGCACGCAAGGATGAGTTCGATGTTTTAGAGTTTTGAGACAATGGTTTCCCCACCAATCATAGTTTGTCCAACTTGTACATTAGGAAGACAGCCTTCGGGTAAGTATAAATCAACGCGAGATCCAAAGCGAATTAATCCATAGATATCACCAGTTTCATATTGATTTTCAACAATAGCTTCACAAACAATACGACGAGCAATTAATCCAGCAATTTGCACAATAATTAATTTTTTGTCATTAGGTAAAGTCATACAAATAGCATTACGTTCATTATGTTCAGACGCTTTATCTAAAGAAGCATTTAAAAATTTGCCTTTGATATAAACACGACTGGTAACGGTACCTTTGGCTGGAATACGTTGTAAATGAACATTAAAAACAGACAGGAAAATCGAAACGCGCCATACGGGTTTTTCAGGCATACCAAGGTTAGCAGGTGGCATTATACAATCAATCGCAGAAACAGTGCCATCAGCGGGAGATACAATTATGTTTTCTTCTACAGGTATGATGCGTTTGGGATTTCGGAAGAAATACCAGACAAAACCAAATAAAATCAAACCAAGCTTGCCAATAAAACGGGTTAAACGCCAAGGTGTCATCCGTCCCAAAATTGAAACTGTTGCTGCAATAATAAGAAAGGGGTGGCTTGCGCGATGGGGTTTGCAAATACCAGATTTAATTGATTGTAAAATAGACATGTTGTCGTAACCTTTGGACGTAATATACTTATTGGTCTGAATTTGTAAGGTTCAGACTGGTTTTGGATAATTTTTCTTGTAGTATATAGTTTTTTTTCAAAGGCGTCACTGTAATTGGTGCATAAAGATTTTTTTCAATTTCAATGAGGTGATATCCACCAAGAAAAGGTACAAAGAATACCCCTATAAATTCTAGAATTTTATTATTTCGTAAAGAAAGTGAATTCATTACTTTAGGTGGAAAATATATTACACGTTCATAATGGCTGATATGAAACATATGTTGTTTCAAAATAATATTCAGCTTTTGAATAAAAAAGGAGTTTCTGTATCGTAAAGAAAGATTGTCAATTATGGACCACCAGCCTAGTTTATTAGGCAAGAGTAAAATAATTTTTCCATCATCATTTAAAGTGTTCCAGCAAGAACGTAGAAGTGAGTAAAACTGTTGTTGCGTTACTTTTGCATCGTGTACATACAAAATGCGGTCAATGCTGCAATCTTGCAAAGGAAAAGAATCTGTTGAAAAGCAGCAAGTTTTTTGGTTGTAATGGTATAAATGTTTTAAATTACAATTAGGGATAGAATCTAACACGCCATGGAGGTGGTAATGAGGATACCAGGTCTTTTGTGGAAACAAAGAAAATGTTTGTCCAAGGGTAAAAAGGGATAAACCACATAAATTGGGCCATAATTGGGTTAATTTATATTGAAGATAGGTTGTTATTCCTTGCTTTTTTTGACATTGATTAACTAGAATAGAATTAAAATCGTAGGCCATTGCAACTCTTTTTATAGATATTTTGTTTAGTTTATAAAAGTATAGTGGTCGAAATAAGGAGAAACTATGACTGTAACTATAGAACCTATTCCTTTCTTTGAATCAAATTATGCATGGTTAATGATTGATGAAAAGAGTAAAAATGCAGTTATTGTTGATCCAGGTGATGCAAAACCGATCTTACAATTTTTAAAAGAAAGGCAAATTTCTTTAAAAGCGATATTAATTACACATTTTCACAGTGATCATATCAATGGCATTACCGAATTAAAAAACATTTTTGAATGTAAAGTATATGCGCCATTAAAGGAAGCAGACAAAATTCCTGATATTGATCAAACTGTTCATGAAGGAGATATTATCTCTTTAGAGGGGATAGGGGATGTACAAGTAATTGAAACACCAGGTCATACATTGGGTTCTATTTGCTACTATATTTCTGATTTAAAACTGATTTTTACAGGAGATACATTATTTAGTTTAGGATGTGGTCGTTTGTTCGAGGGCACACCCGCTCAAATGTTCAACAGTTTAAATAAAATCGCGGCATTGCCAGAGGATATCAACGTGTATTGTGGACACGAATATACTGTCGATAATGGCCGTTTTGCGCTTTCTGTTTTTCCAAATTATCAGCCTCTTAGGAATAGGTTAGAAAATGTAAAACAGTTAAGGGAACAACGTTTACCAACTTTACCTGTTTTATTATCAGAAGAGAAAAGAACAAATCCATTTTTACTAGCAAAAAATATAACTGAATTCACAGATTTTCGCAGAGGGAAAGATCATTTTGTATAAGTCTTTACAAGTGCTTTAAAACGATCATACCAAAGAGTTTGTAAAGGAATTGCTCCCAGATATATAACCCCTTCACGGATGAATAATGTCAAATTTAATTGTGAAGGAAGTAATGTTTGGGAGAGTTCTTGTTTTAATTGTATACAACAATTAAGAGACATTAATTGTTGATAAATGGTTTGATCAATACCACTGAAATGAAGTGACATTTCGCCTGTAGGTAAAAGTTGTGGATGGGGAAAATACAATTTTCCTGTCGAATGAATAGATAAAGTGTTCCATGAAAAATTTATTTTTTGGATTAATAGTTTATATAAATTACTTGCAAAGTTCTGAGCGTTGTTATCTTTGATTAAAGCTGCTTGTAGTTGTATATTGTTTAATTTTTGAACTGGAAAAGAATCAAAGTTGACAAGAGCTTGCTGGATACTAATCTGAGAATAACCCAAGCTATTGCTTTGATCTTGGTTGCTATCCCAATGTAATTTGGTTTGTATATTCTTTAATTGTAAAGATTGAATGCCCCAAGTTGATTGAGAAATATTGGTATAGAAAATTTCTTTAGACTGTAGCGAAATTGTTTCTTTATGATAAGTTCCCAAAAAAGGTATGTAAAGATTCCATGGAGCCCCATGAAGCTGAACACAATCATGAGGGCAAAAGATTTGCTCTCCATCCAATCGTATAGCAAGACTAAAGGGGTGCCACAACGAATAAGAAAGTGTTGCTTGTTTTGCTTGCCAAAGTGTTTGAGATTCAGAAATTATGTTTCTTTGTATGGTAGGATAGGCAAGGGTAACTTGTGGCCAAAGTCTCCATGATGAAGTTGATATTAATTTATATTGAAACGTTAAGTTTTGTTTTTTTAAAAAATGCTGTTGGCTTGTTAAGAGGTAGTTTATATTGTTAATTAAATAAGTATGAGCAAATAAGTAATTACCCAATAAAACTAAAAAAACGATACTTATAAAAAAAAGTTTTTTATAAGTTGTTTTCTTTTGGATAAACAAATGTTTTCGGCGATTAAACATATAATATTCAAATATTTTCATATAAAACAGAGTCGTTGTATTAAAACATCCACAAGACAGATTCGCTTGAAATCAAGAAAAAAAATAAATTATTTTTTTGTTTGACTGTTGTAAAGCGCTAGAAACTCAAGCTTTCTAGCGAATCTATAAAAACTGCCAACGACTCTGGTCCTTAAAAGCTATACTAAAACATCCACCAAGTTATCCACAGGGTTATTAACTACGATTCTATACTGGACCAACTGCGCTCTATAGCCGCTAAAGTTTCTTTGCGATTGCTGGTATCAGTGATGGCTGGGTGAATAGTGATGTGGATAGTTCCAGGATATTTCTTAAAAGAATTTCTGGGCCAGCAATAACCAGAGTCAATGCTCACAGGTACTATTTTTAAGTTGAGTTGATTGGCAATAGCTACTGTTCCAGCATGTAATTTAACTTTTTCTCCTACAGCTGTGCGTGTACCTTCTGGAAAAATAATAATTTGTCTGAAATCATCAACAGCTTTCTGACAATCTTGGATCAGATTTTTAAGAGCCTTGATACCACCTTGCCGATCCAAAGGAATCATACCAGATAGTTTTAACATTGGTCCGACTAAAGGAATACGAATTAGCTCACGCTTCATAATATAGGCAGGACGTTCCAACAAATTCATCCAAACAAAAGTGTCAAATGCAGATTGATGCTGAGAGGCAATTAAAAAAGAATGTTCTGTGGGTAAATTTTCTTGACCAATAATCTGTGTAGAAATCATACATAATTTTTCAAGCCCTTGCAAAGTAAGGCGTGTCCATAATTGTGCGTAAGACAAAGCATGTTTCTTAGCAAAAAAACGAATAATAAAAGCAAAAATACCCATAAAAATAGTTAGGGTAACAAAATAGAGTGTAAATAAAATAGAACGAATGAAAACCATCAGAGATCAGCTTTTTATGGAATGTTTTTTAAAAAATCTTCTTTTGGGCGGGTAGTATGGATTAACCCTGTATAAGCTGCAAGGAATTTATTATATTCAAGAAAGAGTAGCCTTATTGAGTGTATATGTGAAAAAGTTTCTTTTTTATCATTACGAGCAACATAAGGATAAAGTGTAACATTATCTAATAAAGTCTGCATTTCTACAAGGGCACGACGAATATGATAACTTGAGGTTACAATAATCAACGAGTTTAGATTGTGATAATGTGCCCAAGCAGCAGTTTCAACAGCGTTTCCCATGGTCGAGGTTGCGCTGTGTCCTATGGTAATCCGATCGCGATCACTTTGGCTTAGGGTAAAAGGTAAGATTCTTTCTAAATCTTGTAACGTCGTCGTTGATTGAACCCCAGATATTAATAAATATTTTCCATGATTGGATTGTAATAACTTAACAGCAGTCTCAATGCGTTTAGCACCCCCTGTTAAAACCACAATTCCTTGAGCTGTAGGGGCAGGGGGATAATAGGTTATGGTATCAATAATAAACAAAACAAAACCACCCCCCCATAAAAGAATGGTTCCCAATATTCCCCACAGAATAAGCCATCTTGGTTTAGAACGTATTTTTCCCATGTTTTATGTTAAATGCCTTAGCCAGAAATATACGATAATGGTTGTGGTTATCCATCCTATTAAATAGTTACATATTGGTAAAAGAATAAACAACGCGAAAAGCTGAAAAGGGGTTGTAATCAAAAAATAAAACCAGCTAGCGTTGGATAATGCTTGCCAATTTGGATCGCTGCTGAAGGGCAAGCATAAATAGGTCAGGAATAAAAGCAAGGGAATTGAAAACACACTCCCTATTGCTCCACCGATGCTAGCAAGGTATGCGCTTCTATTTGCAAAACGTAGAGCAATATATGTATCTGATGCCCCTAAATTATGTATAATTTCAATAGTTTGTCGACACTGTATTAACCCATTTCTTGTGGATAAAGCAATGACGGTGGCAGCAACCGATATTACAATAAGAAGTGCCAGAAAGGCACTGGTTTGTAAGCTGTTGGCGAGTGCATTTAGTCGTTGATTCCAAAAATTACTTTGTTCGATGACAACATCAGGAATAATTTCTTTCAAAGACTTTTGTAAAGTATCTGAAAGAGGAGGATCATTTTTTAAATGAAGTTCAATAATTACAGGAATAGGAAGTGCAAAAGATTGAATACTCTCGTGAAGCCAAGGCGCTAATAACTCATCAATCTCTTTGTCGGTTAATTGATGAAAAGAGGTAAGTTCTTTTGATTTGGCTAATAAAGCAAGAATAAGTTGTGTTTTTGTTTTAGCTGTTGGTGAGACCGTTGTTTTATTATCAGAAAAAGGAATGTCACTTGTCGTTGGAATCTGTAAAATAACCGTTGAAGCTGCACCTGCACTCCATCGATTTGCCAGTTGTTGGCTTGCATATGCTCCAGCGATTGAAAGAGCAGCCAAAAATGCCATTGCTGCGACAAGAGGAATTAAATATTGCCCAGGTAATGCTCGTTGCAGCTTTAAACCATCTGTTGTTTTGTATTTAAACAGCATCACTTGTCCATAATTGTCCGTTTTCCAACTTTAAACGCGGGGCAGGAAATTGACGAATTAGCGCATCATTATGAGTTGCAATAATAATGGTGCATCCTAAGTCGTTCAAGTCATAAAATAAATCCATTAAGCGTTTTACTTGATAGTCATCCAGAGCATTAGTGGGTTCATCTGCCAGTAATAAATTGGGGCGATGAATTACAGCCCGTGCAATGGAAATTCGTTGCTGTTCTCCTCCTGACAAGAATTTAGGATAGACATATTTTTTATGCTCAAGCCCCATCCACCCCAGAATACGCATTGTCCAGCGTTGCACGGTTTCTTCGTCTGAATGTTGCAATCTTAATGGTAGTGCAACATTATCGAATACTGTTAAATTAGGGATTAGCCTAAAATCTTGATATACCATTCCAATGCGTTGCTTTAATTTGCAAAGTATTGATCTGCGTGCATGATTGGTAGGGGTGTCTAAAATTGTTACCAAGCCTGTGCTCGATTTTTTTTCAAGATGCAACATGCGTAACAAAGTGGATTTTCCAACTCCTGATGGTCCTGTTAACCAACAAAACCCACCTTGAGGAATATGTAAGTTTACATTTTCCAAAAGAGGAATATCGTCTTTATAGTTTAAACTGACACCATCAAGTTGAATCATGCGTAATGCTTTAACTCTTTCTTATGTTAGGCTAGGGAAAACCTTTTTTATAAACGTCTTCCTAAAAAGGCGGTAATGGTTGCACAAAGTGCTGTAAGCGCTATTAGTAAAATTCCATCAAAAATAAGAGAGGATGCAGTAATGATATGACCAGCAACATTAATAGAGGTTGGAATTAATTCTGTGCCACGTCCGACCATATCGCGTATTTGTGGATCCGCGGCATCGACCATACCAACAGCCGAATGGACCAAACTCGGTAAAATTTTCCACACAATGCCGATAATTAATAAAAGAGGCGCAAATATTTCAGCAATTTGCTGAATAAAGAAAAATATAAAATGACAAATAGCCCATATAATAGTCAAAATCATATGAAATAAAGCGTTATCTGGCATTGAATTTCTTTTGATGCGGCGTTGTTCAGGTGCAGAGGTGGCCAAACGTTCATTGGTGTGTGTAGTATCTGTGGGTATATTCACGAAATAATCCTCAAATAGACATTGAATTAGAACTGATTATCTTTCGGTTCGAAGTAATATGCAAGCCTATAAAAAGCAACTTTTTTGTATAGGAATAGCATCGATATACCATAATTCATCGATTATAACAGGGTAAACTGTATTTTATAGATGTATATTAAGGATTAAAATCTTTGATTTATAATAAATAACTATTTGATAGCGTGTCTAAATCAGTTACAAGCATGGGGATATGAACGATAGTTCTTTAGCGTAAAGGAGAACAAGCATGGATATGCTTCCAGCTGTTTTGGTTGTAGATGACGATCCTAAGATTTTGCAAGAGCTCAAGGAAATCTTGGGGGATCAATTTTGTGTCTATGCCACGCAATCTCCTCATTGTGCATTAGATATGATCAAAAGAGGTGTGCATTTCTCGGCGATTTTATACAATTATTGTATGCCAGCAATGTTTGGAAATGTTTTCTTTGCCCGTGTAAGAAATATTACCGTGGCAACGCGTATTCTTTTGGCCTCCAAAGATCGAACCGATTTTTTAATTACGGCCTTGAATCAGGGGGGGATTTCTTTTTTTATTCCTAAACCTTTAGAACCATTTACAGTAAAAGAGATCGTGCAACGCGCAGTTGCTCGTTCTGAATATCGCAGACAACTTAGGCACGAGCAGATCTTGTTAAAAGGACTTCTTGATCATTTGCCTTATGGACTGGCCTTTAAAGATGAGCAGGGCAAATTTACCAAAATGAATGAGCTGGCTGCAGCACGTAGGGGCTTGACGGTTCAAGAATGCTTGGGAAAAACCGAAGAGGAAATAGAACCCTCTTTTAAACCAGAAGAATTGTCTGCGTTTAAACAACGCTTACAAAAAGAAGAGCGCTTTGTTGCAACTTTGGAAGTGCCATCTCCACATTTACATGAGCCTTCACAATGGTTTGTGATTACTCGGTTATTACTGGGAAGGGCAAAAGGGGAAATCGCACGTTCTTCGGTTATTATGGAGCTTGATATTACCGAGCAGAAGGGGCTGGAGGCCAAGCTTCAACAGTCAGAAAAGTTACAAGCTTTGGGGACAATGGCTGGTGGTATTGCTCATGATTTTAACAATCTTTTAACAACTATGATAGGCTCTTTGGAGCTTTCAGAGCAATTGTTAGCGCAAGATCAGTTGCATGAAAAACAAATCTCCTCTGTAAAACGCTTACTGGTCAATGCTCTAGCAGCAGCACAAAAAGGATCAACTCTGACAGAAAGATTGCTTAGCTTTAGTCGCAGGAAAAAACTTTCTTTACAAGAAGTGGATGTTCGTAAGCAATTGCAAGAAAACTATGAATTATTATCGCAGACTTTATCAATGCGGCACGCGTCTCGCTGGAAAGAGACTAATAATACAGTGTTAAAAGAAAGTATTTATTTAGACATTCGCTATCAGGTTCCTATTGGTGTCTTAGTCAAAACTGACCCTTCACAACTGGAGTTAGCAGTGATGAATCTTTGTATTAATTCTGCTGATGCAATGCCTCATGGTGGAAGAATTATGGTCATTTTACATCAAGAGAGTATTGCTGACACATCATTACATAATAATCAACTGCCTCGTGGAGAGTATATCGTTATTACAGTCAAGGATGAAGGCGAAGGTATGTCCGTAGAAACGATTGCTCATATTTTCGAACCATTTTTTACAACCAAAGAGGTAGGTTGGGGAACAGGTTTGGGGTTGGCAATGGTTTATGGATTTGCACAACAATCTGGTGGTGATATTATGGTTAAAAGTAAACTTGGGGTTGGCAGTGCTATTAGTATCTATTTACCGATTTTGAACCAAGAAAATTAGGTCGATATATTAATAAAGCTACTGATAAAGTGACTTGAACTTTTATAGTATTCTATTGATTTTATATGTGTTGTCATTAACAATGTATCTGTTTGTCGTATGAATTTAATTCAAGATTAAGATGATGTCTGTTATAATTTCTTCTTTTTCTTCAGGGGTATAAGGAATAACATCATGAATGAAGAAGAAGATAAAATCAAAAAATTAATTTTAGTGGTAGAGGACGATTCTGTTTTACGTCCATTATTAGTTGAATTACTGAGCGAAATGCAGTTTAATGTGCTAGTTGCAGAGGACGGTCAAGCAGCATTAACTTTGTTGCAAGAGATAAATGGCCAGCAAAATAATATAGATTTATTACTTACAGATATTGGTCTTCCTGGTATTAATGGAAATGATTTGGCCAAAACGGCACGGAAAATGTGGCCTAATTTATCTATATTATTTATTACAGGATATGCTCATGGTGTTGGTCAATTACCAACGGATGATAATATAAAACTTATTACGAAACCTTTTTCTTTGGGTGCTTTGACAAGTAGGGTTGAAGAGCTCGTTACAAGATAATAAAAAGGTATTATATTTATTTAATAAAAAGGCTATTTGATATAAATGCAAAATCATAATTCACCTTCACATGATCCGATACAGTGGCATGGGACAACGATTTTATGTGTTCGTCGTGATGGTCATGTCACGATGGCAGGTGACGGCCAAGTAACCTTGGGACATACCGTCGTCAAAGGAAATGCAAAAAAAGTTAGAAGAATAGGATCTGGTGGTAATATCCTTGCAGGATTTGCAGGGGCTACAGCAGATGCATTTACTTTATTAGAGAGACTTGAGAAAAAATTAGAACGTTATCCTAATCAGCTGGAACGTGCTTGTGTGGAATTGGCACAAGATTGGCGTACGGATCGTTATTTGCGTCGATTAGAAGCTATGTTATTGGTTGCTGATCATTTGCACTCTTATACTTTAACAGGTAATGGGGATGTATTGGAACCAGAGGATGGTGTTGTCGCCATTGGTTCAGGTGGAAATTATGCGCTGGCTGCAGCACGTGCTTTATTAGGTGTTGATGGATTAACATCTGAAGAAACAGCACGACGTGCGATGGCAATTGCAGGTGAAATTTGTATATATACAAATTCCTCCCTTACCGTAGAGACATTGTCAGCCAAAGGTTAATAATTATGAGTGATACTATTCCTACCTATTCTCCTAAAGAGATTGTTGCAGAACTAGACCGTTATATTGTCGGTCAGAATGATGCTAAACGCGCCGTATCGATTGCCCTTCGTAATCGCTGGAGGCGTGCAAAATTGTCTGATAGTATTCGTGAGGAAGTCGTTCCCAAGAATATCTTGATGATTGGCCCAACGGGATGTGGTAAAACTGAAGTTGCACGTCGTTTGGCGCGTTTATCTCAGGCACCATTCTTAAAAGTTGAAGCAACAAAGTTTACAGAAGTTGGCTATGTTGGCCGTGACGTAGAAAGCATCGTACGTGACTTGGTTGAGGCTTCATTGATTATGTTACGCGATATTAAACGTCGTGATGTCAAAGAAAAAGCTAAAGATGCAGCGAATGAGCGCTTAGTGATTGCATTGGTTGGAGAAAGTGCATCTGCGGAAACTAAAAATAAATTTATGCAGATGCTATTAAATGGTGAGTTAGAGGGCAAGGAAATTGAAATCAGTCTTACTGATGTTTCTTCATCTGTAAATCAATTTGATATTCCAGGTATGCCTTCAGCTCAAGTCATTAACTTTTCCGATATGATGAAAGGGTTGATGAATAAATCTGAAAAATCTCGTAAGTTAACGGTTTCCAAAGCTAGAGAAGCATTAATCCGTGAAGAATCAGATAAGCTTTTAGATAATGATGCATTGGTACAAGAAGCTATTAATCGTACTCAAAATCATGGTATCGTCTTTTTAGATGAAATCGATAAAGTTTGTGCACGTTCTTATGAAGGTGGTGGCGGACGAGGGGGAGCGGATGTATCTCGTGAAGGGGTGCAACGTGATTTGCTTCCTTTGATTGAAGGGACTACCGTTTCTACGAAATATGGATTAGTGAAAACAGATCATATTTTATTCATTGCGTCTGGTGCTTTTCATTTAGCAAAACCTTCTGACTTATTACCTGAATTACAAGGGCGTTTGCCTATTCGTGTTGAGCTTGCAGCTTTAACATGTGAAGATATGCGTCGTATCTTAACTGAACCCGAACATTCTTTGTTAAAGCAATATATAGCTTTGATGGAAACCGAAGGGGTAAAATTAACCTTTACCGAAGATGCGGTTGATGCAATTGCCCAACTGGCTACGGATATTAATGAGCGGGTTGAAAATATTGGTGCACGTCGTTTGGCAACGGTAATGGAAAGATTGTTAGAAGAAGTTTCTTTTACAGCTTCTGAAAGACCTGGGGAAGCAATTGAAATTACGCGTGATGATGTTCAAGAGCGTGTAGCCTCATTAGCAAATAAAAGTGACCTTAGTCGCTTTATTCTGTAATCCTGTAATTTTGACCTGGACCACACGAGATTTATGAATGTCTGACCCTTTTATTGTTCCTCTAGAGCAGAGTGCATCCGAAGCTATTGAAGTTATTCGAGATGAATTGGAATTATTCGATGACTGGATGCAGCGTTATCGTTACTTGATAGATTTAGGGGAAAAGCTGCCAGTGTTCCCTCAAGAATGGCAGAATGATGAGTTTCGTGTCGTTGGTTGCCAAAGTCAGGTTTGGCTTAATTTTTGTGAAAAAGAAGGAAATCTTTTTTTTGCAGGCAGCTCTGATGCTGCGATTGTAAAAGGATTGGTAGCGTTGTTGCTCAGAATTTATTCTGGGCGATCTTATCATGAGATTTTAAAGATTGACCCCATTTTTATCAAAGATTTGGGCTTGGCTGGGGCGTTATCTGCTAATCGCAGTAATGGGGTTGCGTCAATGGTCAAAGCAATTCAAGGAATTGCACAAAGTTACTTATAATTTTATTTATAGATGTTTTTTTTATCCGTATAAGCGCGGAATTGTGATTTTGTTTTATTTTAAGAGCAGAGTAAAAATAAACAAAATCAACTTTTTCTTTGATTATAAAGAAAAAATATAGAGAGGCTACATATGAAACGGACTATAGGAGATTTTCTACTCGACAGATTGTCTCAAATTGGTGTTAAAGATATCCTTGGTGTTCCAGGAGATTATAATCTTCAACTTTTAATTCAAGCAGAAAAAAGAAAAGATATTAATTTCGTAGGTACTCGTAATGAGCTTAATGGTGGTTATGCTGCGGATGGATATTCTAGATTAAATGGAATTTCAGCATTACTAACGACCTATGGGGTTGGAGATCTTAGTGCAATTAATGCGATAGCAGGTGCTTATGCTGAATATGTTCCTATTGTTTGTATAACAGGTGCACCTCCATTAAATAGTATGTATCGACGTCGTTTTTTGCATCATACAACCGCAGAAGGTAACTTTGAAGATGTTATGAGCTGTTATCGATCTTTTACGGTGGCACAAGCAAGGATTGCACCTCAAAATGCAGTAGAAGAAATTGATCGTGTGTTACGTGCTTGTGTTCGTAAAAAACGCCCTGTTTATCTGCAAATTCCTTCTGATATTACGTTTTTTGAAATTGATGTTTACAATGAAAAGCTTTCATTGCGCCAGCAAACGAGTGATGCTCAGCAACTAAATGCTGTTGTTGCGTGTATAGAAGAAAAGCTTGCCAAAGCACAAAATCCTTCTGCGTTACTTGGAATGGCGTTAGATCGATTTGGGTTGCATGATGCTACTCAATCTATGATTGAAAATTTGCAGATACCTTTTGCAACAACATCTGCAGCACAATGTGTATTAGACGGTGACCATCCTCAGTGGATTGGTGGATATAGTGGACATTCATCTTCTGATTTAGTTAAAGCTGCGATTGAGGAATCAGATTGTTTATTTGGATTAAATGTCAAATTTACAGATAGTAATTCCAGTTATTTTACCCAAAAAATCCCAGAGAATATGATTGATATTCGTCCATTTAGAACGATCATAGGCCATCAAGTTTTTGAAGGTGTTTCTGCGATTGAGTTACTAAATCGTTTATCTGAGATAAAACCTCCTAGAAAATATCAAAACTGGAAACCAAAGACAGCTAAAACGGGTAATTCTTGGGTAGCCAAAAAAGATGAAAAACTTATTCAAAATCGCTTTTGGGAACGTGTGGAAAAATTCATTAAGCCTCATGATGTTGTCGTAACTGAAGCTGGAACTTCTATGCGTGGGGTTAAGATTTTAGATATGCCTTCTGGTATTACGATTATCAGTCAACCTTTATGGCTTTCTATTGGATATTCTTTGCCAGCACTCTTTGGATCTTCATTGGCACAGCCAGACCGTAGACAAATGATTTTCATTGGGGATGGTTCATTTCAATTAACTGCTCAAGAAGTATCTTCATTTTTTGAACACGATCTTAAGCCAATTATTTTCTTGATTAATAATAGAGGTTATACGATTGAGCGCGCCATTATGGGCTTTCATGCTAAATATAATGATATTCCGAACTGGAACTATCGTCAGTTATTTGATGCATTTAGTGATGGAAAAGAATATTTTGCCCGCCAAGTTAACACTGAAGATGATTTGGAAAAGGCATTAAATGAAGCTGAAAAAGTGCCAGATCAATTGCGTTTGATTGAAATTATGTTTGATCCTTTGGATATTCCCAAAGCGGTTCAATCTTCTGCTAATATGGTGGCGGCTTTTAATTATGGCCCAAGGGGTCTAAGAGAGCTTGATAAAAAGATAGATGATTAAGCTATTTATATAAAATATAAATTAAAAAACCAGTAAATAATTTATTTACTGGTTTTTTTATACGCTAATTTAACAAAAATATTTATTTTAAGTAATATTTTCTTGTTGAGGAACTTCGATATCGATTTCTAATGTAGAGAAATCATTACCTCTATCGACTTTGATCTGAATTTTTTCTTGATCAATAGAAATATGTTTTTGAATGACTTCCATAATTTCTTTTTGTAATTTTTGTAACAAATCTGAATTTGAATTTCTGGAAGACCGCTCATGTGCAAGTAGGATTTGTAAGCGATCTTTGGCAACAGGGGCAGAATTTTTCTTAGTAAACAAATTTGAAAAAAAACTCATGATCCATTCCTTCCAAGTAACCAGTTAAAGAATCCTTTTTTATCGGTAGGAACGGTTACTTCAATTTTGTCCCCTTGCAAACGTTTTACGGCCTCAGTATATGCGCGAGCTGCGGCAGAATTAGGGGAAGATAATGTAATAGGAGAGCCAAGATTTGAGGCTTTTAAAACATCCTCACTTTCTGGGATGATGCCAATCAAGGGAATTGAGAGAATTTCAAGAATATCATCTGTATTTAGCATATCGCCACGAGATGCTCGGCTAGCTGCATAACGAGTTATTAAAAGATGTTTTGGTATTTTTTCACCTTTTTGTGCTTTGTCAGTGGTACTGTCTAAGATACCAATTATACGATCACTATCGCGTACAGATGATACTTCTGGATTCGTAATAATAATGGCTTCATCGGCGAAATGCATAGCCATCTTTGCGCCGCGTTCGATTCCAGCAGGGCTATCACAGATAATCCAATCGAATTTTTCTTTAAGTTCGGTAATAACTTTTTCGACACCATCTTCGGTTAAGGCATCTTTGTCTCTGGTTTGTGAAGCGGCAAGAATATAAAGGTTTTCAACACGTTTATCTTTGATCAATGCTTGGGATAATGCTGCTTCACCTTGAATGACGTTTACAAAGTCAAAAACTACACGCCGTTCAGCCCCCATAACGAGGTCCAGATTTCGAAGTCCAACATCAAAATCAATCACAACAACACTTTGTCCTGTTTGCGCCAAGGCTGCCCCAATCGCAGCTGTTGATGTTGTTTTACCAACCCCGCCTTTTCCAGAGGTAACAACGATTACCTTTGCCATATTATTTCCTTTAATTCTTACCAGTTAGAAAATTATTACTTGATATTATGTAGCAATGCTAGAGATTTAGAAAGGGATTTACCCATTATTATTTTATTTTTATTAAAGGAGTTACAGTCATAACATCATGATCTAAGTAGACTTGTGCTGCTTTCATGCTTAAATGATCGTCGACTTCTTCTGCGGTCATGTAAAATCCATCAATTGCCATTAGTTCTGCCTCAAGTTGATAAGCAAAAATTCTGGCTTTGGGTTGACCACTAATCCCTGCAATGGCTCGGCCTCTTAATGCCCCATATACGTGAATAGATCCCCCGGCGACGATCTCAGCACCAGAGGCAACAGAATTAGTGATAATGACGTCTCCTTCGGGGAAAAGGATACTTTGACCAGATCTGACAGGCTCATCAACAATAAGACATGGGGTCGGTGCGTTTGAAGGTAGAGGATTAGCAGGCATATCTAAATTATCGATATGTTTTCCATTACCGAAAATAAAAGTTTTTGGCCAATTTTGAAGAGCGTCCCATGTGGATGATCCGCCTTCGACGCAAATTACTTGAATATTCCTTTGAGTTAAAGCAGTATGAAGTTCATCCAACCCTTCTTCATTTCCAGAGAGAAGTTCAAGATTAACAATAACAGGCTTACCCAAGAAAAAGAAAGAAGAGCTTTTGAGTTGTTGGTCCAAGCTTGATAACCAGTCAGACAAAGAGCCTTCTGGAGAGAGAACTAAGGCCAAGAAAGAGCGGCCTCTAATACGTATTTTGGGAAGAGAGGGAGAGGTGTCCGGCACGAATAATATTTCCTATTATACAAGCAGAAAGAAAGATCAGATTAACTTATAATGTTTTATTTAGGATGAAAATTAAAAATTGATTTTAATATCCATTTTATCTTTTTTTGTCACTTAAATATCTATTATTTTCCAAATTTTAAAAAATAGTGTTTTTTGGAAAAGTTTGATATTATAAATTGTTTTTTAGCAATATTTCATAGGATATTGAATGTAATGGTGATAAAGCTGTTAAATTTAAAAGTTCAATGTTATATTTTCATTCGTTTATGATTTTATAGAAAAAATGGCTAATTTATATGCGTATGTTGTATCATCTGCCTCTTTGTCCGTTTAGTCGAAAAATTCGCCTAATTATGGCAGAAAAACGGTTGTCTTTTGAATTAATGACAGAGACGGTGTGGAAAAGAAGACCAGAATTTCTTGCGATTAATCCTGCTGGAATGGTGCCCGTTCTGGTAGAGGAAACAGGATTAACTATTCCTGATTCTTATGCAATCTGTGAATATTTAGAAGAAGCTTACCCTGACACCTCATTGATGGGACGAACGCTTGCCGAGCGAGTTGAGGTGCGGCGTTTAACAGCTTGGTTTGATGATAAATTTTCGCGCGAAGTTACGCACAATCTTTTATATGAAAAAACCTTTAAACGTTTTTTTGGTAATAATAACCCGAATGCACAAGCGTTAAGAGAAGGTTATGAGAATATCAAAACACACCTTAATTATATTGCTGAACTAACTGAAAATAGAGTGTGGTTGGCAGGAAATAATTTATCTATGGCCGACTTTGCAGCTGCTGCGCATCTATCTGCATTGGATTATATTGGGGATGTAAATTGGGACAAGAATCCTTTGGTCAAAGATTGGTACGCACGTATTAAATCCCGCCCTAGTTTCCGTTCTTTGTTAAATGATCGAGTAAGTGGTGTTATTCCTCCGAAATATTATGCTGATCTAGATTTCTAATCATTTGGATGAGGGTATGAAGTCTGAAAAACCTGTTATTTTGCAAGTGTTGCCGGCCTTGGGGACTGGGGGTGTAGAGCGTGGCACTGTTGAAATGGCGCAGGCAATTATTAATGCAGGTGGAGTGGCTATTGTCGCAAGTGCCGACGGTATTTGGAAAAATGCATTAGAACGCATGGGTGCGGTTTATATTAATCTGCCTTTAAACTCAAAAAAACCTTGGGTGATTTGGAAAAATCAATTTGCTTTGGAAAAAGTAATTAAGGATTATCATGTTGATATCGTGCATGTACGTTCCAGAGCGCCAGCATGGTCTGCTTGGTTGGCAGCAAGAAAATCAATAGTTCATTTCATCACAACTTGGCATGGTGTATTCAGTGAAACTTGGAGAGGGAAACGCTGGTATAATCAAGTTATGACCAAGGGTGAGCGTGTGATTGCGATTAGTCATTATATTGCTGAACGATTGAAAAATAACTATGAAGTAAAAGAACAGATATTGCGTGTTATTCCTCGTGGTGTTGATTTAAAATCTTTTGATCCAGAGCATCTTTTAGGGGACAGAGTCGCTGATATTGCTCAGAGATGGAGAATTCCTGAAAGTAAAAAAATTATTTTATTGCCAGGGCGTCTAACAGCTTGGAAGGGACATGAATTGCTGGTGCGTGCGATGGCTAAGATTGGTTCAGAGCATCAAGATTGGATTTGTGTTTTTGTTGGGCCGTCGAAGGTCAAAGATCAGTTTACTCAAAAGCTTATGTTATTAGCAGAACAATTAAAAGTTAGAGATCGTTTATATTTTGTCGGCAATTGTCAAGATATGCCCGCAGCTTTGACATTGGCTAATATTGTCGTTGTGCCTTCTTTAAAGCCTGAACCTTTTGGTCGCGTTGTGATCGAAGCTCAGGCGATGGAAAAACCTGTAGTCGTGGCTAATCATGGTGGGGCTGCTGAAACGGTCATAGATGGTAAAACAGGATATGTTTTTGAACCTGGAAATTCAGATGCTTTGGCTGATTTATTACAGCAATTGATGGAACAATCAGAAGCTGATTTAAAATGGGTAGGAAGGCTTGCCAGAGAGGATGTGCAAGAGCATTATACGCTTGAGCAAATGCAACAAGCAACATTAAAAGTTTATAATGAGATCCTGCCTGAAACAAAACAATTAATGCTACTATGAATAGAACATCGAAAATTTTGGTGATCAGATTAGGTGCTTTGGGAGATTTTATACAAAGTTTTTATCCTTTTGCCGCTATTCGTCAATATCATGCACAAGATGAGATTACATTATTAACCACAGCGCCTTTTGTCGAGCTAGCACAGCATAGTCCTTGGTTTAACTCTGTAATTGTTGATGATAAGCCACATAAATTTAATATTGTGGGTCGATTAAAATTGCAAAAAAAATTGCAAGGGTTTGATTTTGTTTATGATTTGCAAACCTCTGGACGTTCCAGTCAATACTTTAAATTAGCAGGAAAACCACGATGGTCCGGCATTGCTAAGGGTTCATCTCATCCACATGATAACCCTAATCGTAACGAGATGCATACAATTGACCGTCAAAAAGATCAGTTACAAAGGGCAGGAATTACTGATTTTCCTGAACCTGATTTATCATGGTTAGCGGCAGAGACTGGTTCTATTCATAAACCTTATGCGATTTTGGTTCCTGGTTGTTCTATTAAACGACCTGAAAAGCGATGGCCTGTTGAATATTATGGAGAAATTGCCAAACTTTGTGTTGATCAGAGTATTCAACCTGTTGTTGTAGGCAGTCATGCTGAGCAAGCGCTTGTTGAGAGCATCAAAAAGCAGTGTCCACAAATAATTAGTTTAATTGGACAAACAACTTTGTTAGAGTTGAGTGCTATTATGAAAAAGGCAAAATTTGCACTGGGAAATGATACAGGTCCGATGCATTTAGGGGCTATGGTGGGGTGTCCCAGTGTGGTTTTGTTTTCATCTGGCAGTGATCCTCTATTAACTGCCCCGCGTGGACGTGATGTAAAAATAATATATAAAGAAAATTTAAAGGATCTTTCTGTAAAAAAGGTTGCGCAAGCGCTGAAGTGGGTTCATTAATTTCTTGTTGTTTTGAGATAAAGATTTGAATTTTTTTGTTCTGGAGATTTGATTATGCTTTCTATTACTTTGCCTGATGGTTCTATCCGAGAATATGATGGACCAGTAACAGGCTTGACGATCGCACAATCTATTGGGGCGGGGCTGGCCAAAGCAGCTTTGGCGATGGAAGTGAATGGTAAGTTGGTTGATTTATCTGTGGCCATTACCGAGGATTCAACCGTTAAATTTATTACTAGAAAAGACGAAGAAGCACTAGAACTGATTCGTCATGATACTGCTCATATTTTGGCTCAGGCAGTTCAAGAAATTTATCCTGGAACACAAGTCACGATTGGCCCTGCAATTGAGAATGGATTTTATTATGATTTTGCACGAGATGAGCCTTTTAAGCCAGAGGATTTAGAAAAAATAGAACGTCGTATGCATGAAATCGTGACACGCAACGAAGCTTTTATCCGCAAAGTCATGCCTCGCGATGAAGCGATTCAATATTTTGAAAAAATTGGTGAACATTATAAAGCAGAACTTATTCGTGATTTGCCAGAAACTGAAACAATTTCAGTGTATCAACAAGGCCCTTGGTTAGATTTATGTCGTGGCCCACATATGCGTACAACAGCTGATGTTGGGAATGCGTTCAAGTTGACCAAAGTTGCAGGTGCTTATTGGCGTGGGGATTCTAAAAATGCGATGTTATCTCGTATTTATGGAACAGCTTGGCGGGATAAAAAAGAGCTGGATGCGCATTTAACGCAACTAGAAGAGGCAGCACGTCGCGATCATCGTCGTATTGGTAAAGAAATGGACTTGTTTCACTTGCAAGACGAGGCCGCGGGTTCAATTTTTTGGCATCCTAAAGGATGGCAACTTTATACTACTTTACAAAATTATATCCAACGCACGCAACGTCGATATGGATATGTTGAAGTTCGTACGCCTCAGCTGGTTGATCGTTCCTTGTGGGAAGCCTCTGGGCATTGGGAAAAATTCAGAGAAAATATGTTTATTGCCTCTGTTGAAGATGAAGATCGTACTTATGCGTTAAAACCTATGAATTGTCCTTGTCATATTCAGATTTTTAATCATACGTTACGTTCTTATCGTGAACTACCTCTACGTATGGCTGAATTTGGCGCGTGTCATCGTTATGAACCTTCGGGTGCTTTACATGGTATTATGCGGGTGCGTTCTTTTGTTCAAGATGATGCGCATATTTTTTGTAGTGAAGATCAGATTACTTCTGAAACAGCTTTATTTGTTCATATGCTTTCTGAAGTATATAAAGACCTTGGATTTGAGAGTTTCCGTGTAAAATTTTCTGATCGTCCTGATGTTCGTGCAGGAGATGATGCAACTTGGGATAAGGCTGAAAACAGCTTAAAGGATGCTTGTAAACAAGTTGGTGTTGAATTCGAGCTTAATCAGGGTGAAGGGGCTTTTTATGGTCCTAAACTCGAATTTGTACTTAGAGATGCCATTGGTCGTGATTGGCAATGTGGTACATTGCAAGTTGATTATGTATTACCAGAGCGTTTAAAAGCATCTTATATTGGTGAAGATAGTGCCAGACACCGTCCTGTGATGTTACACCGTGCTATTGTTGGCTCATTTGAACGATTCTTGGGGATTTTAATTGAGCAGTATGCGGGTTCTTTTCCACTATGGTTAGCACCAGTTCAAGTCGTGGTTGCAACTATCGTTAATGATGCTGAAGAATATGCGCAAGAGGTCGTGGATTTATTGCGAGCAACAGGCATAAACGTAGAGCTTGATGCCAGAAATGAAAAAATAAACGCAAAAATTCGTGAACATAGTTTGCAACATGTTCCTGCTATTTTGGTCGTTGGGCGTAAAGAAGTTGAAGAACGAAAAGTTGCTATTCGCAGGCTGGGTGGCGCAGCACAAGAGGTGCTTGATCTAGATGAAGCGGTAGAGATTTTAACCAAAGAAGCAACTCCTCCAGATCATAATCGTGTTCCTGTTGCAAAACAAAAATTAAATCTTCATTGTGAAGGCTAGATCGTTTAATAAAAATAGATTATACTAAGAATCAAACAGTTTATATACCTTTAGAAAGAGTATCATACAGAATATATGTGCATTTATTGCAAAATAAAGTTATGTCTTTCTAAGGTAAATTATTAGAAGGAAAAGTAACCATAGTAGTAAAGACATCGACACCTCCCACGACAAACCGCGAAGGTCCGCTTGTTGATGAGGAAATTCGTGCACCTCAGGTTCGTCTTGTTGGTGCTGAAGGCGAAATGTTAGGCATTGTTGCGACACGTGAAGCTTTGAAAATGGCTCATGCAGTTGGGTTAAGCCTTTTAGAGGTTAGCCCGAATGCAGAGCCTCCCGTAGCAAAGATTCTTGATTACGGTAAGTTCAAATATGAACAACAAAAAAAGAAAAATGAAGCGCGTAAAAAACAAAAAGTCATTGAGATCAAAGAATTAAAAGTTCGTCCAAATATTGATCAAAATGACTACATGGTTAAATTAAATGCTGCAAAGCGTTTTCTTGCCGGTGGTGATAAAGTTAAGTTAACGCTTCGTTTCCGTGGTCGAGAAATGGCTCACCAAGAGTTAGGTGTTCAACTTTTAGAACGTTTTCGTTTGGATTTGGAAGCCGAAACTAAGGTAGAACAATTGCCAAAACTTGAAAATCGCCAAATGATTATGGTTTTAGCGCCACGTTAAAAAGATAAGGTATGTAAGAGATTACATACCTTTTTTATTATAATTAAATTTATAAAAAATCCTCGCTTTTCATATAATGATAGATTAATTTTACTCTGAGATTTTATAAAAATATTGTACTATATGAAAAGCATCAAGGAATTTTTTAATGACAATACAGTCCCGTTTTACTGGTTTTTGCCAAGAGGTTAAGGATGGGATTGTTGTCGGCTGGGCAATTAATATTGTCGCCCCTCAAGAGCATGTTATTCTATTTGTTTATATTGATGATCAAAAAATAGCTGAAATTAAATGTGATCAAAATAGAGAAGATATTCAAAAACAAATTAATTTCTTACGCGGAGATATTGGTTTCCAATTTATTATTCCTGATAAATTTCGAGATGAAAAAAAACATGAACTCTGTTTTCGTTTTTCAGATAACAATGTATTATTGTTTTTAGATCCTCAAAAACAAGGGGGAAGGTTGCCTTTTATATCATTTTCGCTATCTGAAAATAATAAGGTAAATCAATATGTTTCTTATATTGATGGATGGAAAAATGGCGCAATTAATGGTTGGATTTTAAAAAAAGATTTATATACAGGTCAGTATACGGGAAATTGTGAAGTTAAGGTTTTCGTTAATGGTACTGAATTAAAAACAATTTCTGCCAATCGTTATCGACCTGATGTTGCCAGTGCTTCAGGAGGGGATCCATATTGTGGTTTTTCCGTAGTTGTACCGACAACGTTAAGAAGACGTTATCGTGCAACGTTCAGGTTATTAATTTTGCCTGAGGAAATAGATGTCGAAGGCAGCCCTTATGAGGCAACGCTTATTGATGATGTTTTAGAACAACAGCTGATTGTAATGAACAATCATGTTGACTCTCTTTATAAAGAAATCACACAATTACGCAAAGAAATACAAAAACTTGTTGCTTTACCTGAATATGTCATAGAGGAATATGATGTGTGGGCAAGAAAATATTTTCCTTTTCTTGAGCCTAAAACTAAATCACTGCAACAACAAATAAGAAAAAAAAATATTCCTTTTCAGAATCCTCTGGTTACAATTATTTGTCCTGTTTATGACCCGGAATTACAATATTTCAGTGAGGCTGTTGAATCTGTATTTAGACAGACATATCAAAACTGGGAATTATTATTAATTGATGATGGTGGTAAATCAACAGAAATAAAAAAAGAATTAAAGTCTTTAGCTAAAGAAGACCCTAGAATTAAAGTAATTACATTAAAAGAAAACAAAGGTATCTCAGCAGCAACCAATGCTGGAATTAAAAAAGCAACAGGTGAGTGGATAACTTTTTTTGATCATGATGATTTGCTGGTTCCTCAAGCATTGGAAATAATGCTTTATTCTGCTTATTTGCAAAAGGCTAAAATTGTATATTCTGATGAGGATAAGCTTGAGAATAGTGGTATATATATTCAACCTCATTTTAAACCAGATTTTAATTATCGTTATTTGTTAGGTATCAATTACATTTGTCATTTTTTAATGGTTAGTGCCGATCTTGTTAAGAAAGTAGGGCAGCTTCGATCAAAATATGATGGTGCTCAAGATCATGATTTCTTATTACGTTTAACTGAAATCACGCCTCACGATACAATTTATCATTTACCTGAAATTTTATATCATTGGCGAATGACCCGTAACTCTACAGCTGAGACAATAGATCATAAACATTATGCAATTGATGCTGGTGTCGCATGTGTTAGTGATCATTTAAAAAGGATGAAAAAACCAGCTATAGTGTCTTCTTTGGATGGGTCTACGGCTTATCAGATTGAGTGGAAAAGCCAAACATCTCCCCATGTTGCCATTATTATACCTTTTAAAGATCAAGCAGAAATAACACAAGAATGTGTAGATCGACTATTAAAGAACACAAATTACATAAATTATACTATTTTACTGGTTGATAATGGTTCGTGTGAAGAGAAGACTTTACGATTTTTAGAGGAATATAAAAAGCATGATCGAATAGAAATTCTGCCAATTCATGAAGAATTTAATTTTGCTCGATTAAATAACTTAGCCGCAAACCATATCAAAGCTGAGTTTTATCTCTTTTTAAATAATGATGTTTTTGTAGATGATCCAAATTGGTTAACGAAACTGGTGAATGAAGCCGCTTTATTTGATGATGTTGGTATTGTCGGGAGCAAGTTATTATATCCTAATGGCCGTGTACAACATGCGGGTGTTATTGTATCGCTTACTCACGTTGCTGATCATTTGGGTAAAGGGGAGAAAAAAGATGACGAAGGATACATAAAGCGCTCTATATTATCTCAAGAATTGACAGCAGTTACAGCGGCAATGATGTTAGTTAAAGCCTCTGTCTTTCATGAGGTCAATGGTTTTAATGAAATTCATCTTAAGATTGCGTTTAATGATGTTGATTTATGCTTAAGAGTTAAAGAAGCAGGGTATAAAGTTGTTTTTTGTGCAGATTGTGTTGCTGTGCATCATGAAAGTCTCTCTCGGGGGAGTGATGATCAGCCAAAACATAAAGCCAGGTTTGAAGCAGAAATTAAATATATGAATGATACATGGAAAGATACGAAAATGTATCAAAATGATCCTGCTTATTCACCTTATTTTTTGCCTGAACCTCCATTTTTTCATAACTTAGTCGATCCTGATAAATAGAAATATGATTAAATCCCTATTTTCATAAGTGTTAATATTAATGAAAATAGGGATTATATAAATTATTTCTCGATCTGGTTAAAATCAGCTATCAGGCAAGCAGTTTGGTCGATTTGAGAAAGTAATTTAAGACGATTGCTGCGAATAGCAGAATTTTCGTCATTGATGGTTACCTTTTCAAAGAAAAGATCCAAAGGACCTTTTAGGGTTGTAATGCTGTTCATGGCCTTATCGAATTGTTCTTGTTTAACGGATGCACTGATTTGTTCCATGGCTTTATTCAATGCAGAAGAAAGATTTTTTTCTTCATCTTGTGTAAATAAAGCAATATCAGTTTCCCCTTGATGAGGTCCGTCTTTTTTATTTTCGATACGTAAAATATTGCTGGCGCGTTTAACAGCTGCCAGTAAATCTTTACCATCGTTTGTTGCAACAAAAGTTGTAATAGCTTCTACTTTTTTCAAAAGTTCAACTAAATCGGTAAACTGCTTGGTTGGGGCAACAGCAGATAAGATATCGTATCGAGAACCTTCACTGCGTAATTGCACATAAAGACGTTCGTAAATAAATTCTGATAAAAGTCCAAGATCTCCAGAAGATTGTAACGCTTGTGGCAAGCCAAGGACAGCAAAGTCAAAGAGCGCTTTAATATCAAGGCGAAGTTGATTTTCACGAATAATACGAATAACACCCAAAGCAGCACGACGCAAAGCATATGGATCACCAGAACCACTAGGTTTTTCACCAATAGCAAAGAACGTGGTTAAAAGATCAATTTTATCGGCCAGAGCTGTAATGATAGAAACTATTTGTGTTGGAACACTATCACTTGGGCCAACAGGTTTATAATGTTCAGAAATTGCAAGGGCAACTTCAGGGGATTCTTGGTCATGTTTGGCATAATACCCTCCCATAATCCCTTGAACCTCTGGGAACTCACCGACCATGCCTGTGGTAAGATCGGCTTTACAAAGTAAAGCAGCACGTTTTGCAATTTTTTCATCGGCTTTTAATTGTTTAGCAAGATATCCTGCTAATCGTTCTAAACGTTGGATACGCTCATATTGACTGCCAAGTTTGGCATGAAAAATCACATTTTGCAGTTGTTGATTACGTTGTTCCAAAGAAGTTTTGCGATCTTGATCCCAGAAATAACGAGCATCAGCAAAACGTGCACGTAAAACACGCTCATTTCCTGCGATAATTAGCTTGCCTTCATCATCAGGAATAATATTGGCAACAAATGCAAAGGCACTAGCAGGTGAACCATCTTTATTTTTTAAGGCAAAATAGCGCTGATTGACTCGCATAGATACTTGCATAACTTCAGGGGGGAGGTCCATGAAGATTTCATCAATTTTACCCAACAAAGGAACGGGCCATTCAACCAATCCTGTAACTTCGTTTAATAGTCCTTCATCAGGAACTAATTCCAGATTTGCTTTTTGCGTTAACGCTGTAATGTCATTAAGAATTTTTTCACGACGTTTATCTGGATCTGCAATGACGAAACGAAATTCTAATGTATCTTCCCATTGTTGTGCATTTTGTATTTCGAATATTTCAGGTGCAAGATAACGGTGGCCTTTTGTCTTATTACTACAAACCAACCCATGTGCGTCATCTTCAGAAGTAGCCAAATTTAATGGAATAATTAGTCCATCTAAAAGACAGGTAATATAGTGAAGAGGTCTAACCCAAGTAAATTGACTGCCATTACCCCAACGTTGAGATTTAGGCCAAGGGAATTTCCAGAAAATCTGTGGTAAAGCGTGAGCTATGAAATCTGTTGCTGATACTTCAGCGACATTCTTTTGTAATACCCAAAACCCATTTTCTTCAATAAGATCAGATTTTTGTGCTTGATGCTTACGCAAGAACCCTTCAAGCGCTTTTTCTGGTGCCGTTGTGCGTGGTCCGCGCTCTTGCACTTCTTGAGCTGGGATAGAATTTTTGATTGCTAGTTGAATAGCAATGCGGCGTGGTGTGCTGAATGTTTTAATCTGTTGAGGTGACAGATTACCCAGAGCATCACATAACAAGCGCTGAAGATTCTCAGTAGCTTGGCGTTGCATACGCGCGGGAATTTCTTCGGAAAATAATTCAATAAAAAGTTCTGACATCTTACTTTTCCTCTGCTAGCCAAGTTTCACAACAATGTTTAGCCAAGTTGCGAATACGACCAATATAAGAGGCTCTTTCATTCACACTGATCACCCCACGGGCATCAAGCAAGTTAAATAAATGGCTGGCTTTTAAACAATAATCATAAGCAGGTTGCGCCAATTTTTGATTAGCTAATGCTTCGGATTCTTTTTCTGCGTCTTTAAAGTGGCTAAATAGAATTTCCGTGTCTGCACACTCAAAATTAAAACGAGAATAATCTTGCTCTGCTCTAAGGAATACTTCACCATAAGTTAGACCATGATCATTAAACGCCAGATCATACACATTTTCGATACCTTGGATATACATTGCCAAGCGTTCCAAACCATAAGTAAGCTCTGTGGATGGAACCGAGGTTGTAATTCCTCCAACTTGTTGGAAATATGTAAATTGGGTGACTTCCATCCCATCGCACCAAACTTCCCAACCTAATCCCCACGCACCAATTGTTGGGTTTTCCCAGTCATCTTCAACAAAACGAATATCGTGTTTGCGAGGATCAATCCCAATTGCTTTATAACTTTCAAGTAAAAGTTCTTGGCTGTCTTTAGGTGAGGGTTTTAATAAAACTTGATATTGATAATAATGTTGCAAACGGTTGGGATTCTCGCCATAACGGCCATCTGCTGGTCTGCGGCAAGGCTGTACATAAGCCGCCTTCCAAGGGGTGTTTCCCAATGCGCGCAATGTTGTATGCGGGGATAGTGTTCCTGCACCAATTTCAAGATCATAAGGTTGTAAAATAGCACATCCTTTGGAATCCCAAAAATCATGAAGTTTTAAAATAAGTCCTTGAAAAGACAATGGACGGTTTAAAGAAGGTTTTGAAATCGTATTCGAAGGCATGAAGGTTATAATTCCAAGAAAACGAACAGAACAACAACATATTTTGAACAAATATTATTGTTATTTCTTTAGGTGTAAATAAAACAATTAACTATATAGTATATAGGATATAACACAATCAAAGCGAAAAAAAACTTGTTAAATTTGCTGTAAAAGCCACATACTATTACAAAGATTAAATCTTACAAAAAGGTTATGAATAAATGAATAATGAAGAACGTGAGCTTATTAATAAATTTTTTGATAGGGTCGGTGGTAGTGCCTCATCCCAACCTGGTTCCGTTCCTGTAGCGAATCAGATGCCGCCTGTTGATCCTGATGCAGACCGTTTGATTAAAGATAATTTACAAAAATACCCAGAGGCTGGGTATCGCATGACACAAATGGCAGTTGTGCAAGAAGCTGCGTTGGTTGAGGCACAAAATCGTATTCGTCAATTAGAATGGCAGGTGCAACAAACATCTCAACAAATGCAACAGATGCAACAACAAAGTCAAAACCAACCACCTGCATCTGGTGGCTTTTTGGGCGGGTTGTTTGGCGGAAATCGTCAACAAAGTCAGGCAGCATCACAAAATCAAGTTCCCCCTCCTGGGTGGGGAGCTCCGAATAACCAACAACAATTTCAAGGACAGCAACGCGGGCCACAGGGACAACCTGGACGTCCTTATCCTGGACAACAAGGGACTTATGGCGCCCCACCTCCTCAAAATTATCCTCCTGGATATCAACAAGGAATGTTCAATCGTGGCGGTGGCGGTTTTCTTGGTAGTGCTTTGACAACAGCAGCTGGGGTTGCTGGGGGAATGTTTGCTTATAATGCGCTTAGTGGCATGTTTGGTGGTAGCCATGCTGGTGGGGGTGCAGCAGCAGGAGGCGCCGTTGATCCAGCAGCGGCAGGTGCTGCTGATCCTTTTGGTGGTGGCGCAGATCCATTTGCTGGGACTGGAGCTGGGGTTGATCCTAATTTTGATGCAGGTGCAGGCACTGATGCTGGTTGGGGTGATGATACTTCTACTGATGATAGCGGCTGGGGTGGTGGTTCCGATGATAGTAACTGGGGCGACGATAGTTTTTAATAATCAGTTTCCAACTCTGTTAAGGAACTAATAATTTTACAGAGACAGGGCAATGATCTGATAATTTATTTTGCGCGTCATTGCTTTGTTCTTTGTATTTCATAACCCTTAGAGAGTCAGGTAAAAACCATTTATTAGCATTTGGGTCTATGATAAATCCATCAATGAAATAATTACCTTCCCAACAAGGATTAGCTTTGTAAGCGGTGGGGAAATATAGGTCTATATTGGATAATGATTTAAAAAATAAATCCTGTGGAGAAACAACCCGATTAAAGTCTCCTATGATGATAAAAGCTTGTTTTTCTTTGACGCGATTTTGAATCCATTTTTGTATAATTGGCTGTTGATCTTTTAATAAAATGCAAGATGGCTTCAGTTTCGGGCGGTCCAAGGGATAATCTTGACATCCAGATTTCAAATGAATAACGAGTATTCGCATGCTGCTTTGTTTTGTATAAAGAGTAATATCCAAGCCACTGCGTAGAGGGCGAAATCTATCAATATGACTCAGCTCTGTTAAATCCGAGTTTTGTTTTATATCTTTGAATATGTTTTTACGAACGGCAAGGGCTGTATGTTGAGCAATAGGGTCTTTTGAAATATAAAAGAGATATTGATCTTTTGGAAAAATTAAATTTAAAGTTTCAATAGAACCGACTTCTTGTAAAGCAATAATATCAGCCTGTAATTTTCCCCCATAGTGAAGCAACATTTTAAAATCAGCGGATTGCCTAAGATTGACATCTTGAGGAATAGGAAAGTTTTGAGTGTCTTTCTGTGAAACTAGCCACTCTACATTCCAAGTGGCCAGTTTTAGTATTGTTGCCCGTCCAGGCCTAGTGGTCAGTAAAAGTAATGTATAAAAAACATATAATAGAAACTTTTTATACATTAATGTTTAATAAATTATTCTTGTAATTTTCGTTCGTCAACTTGGCCTTGTAACAGGTCAATTGCTTGGCTGACGGTCATATCATGACGAGTTTCTTCGTTAAGAACATAAACCTGGCCATTGGGAATATCGTAATACCATCCTTGTAGTGCAATTTCATTTCTTGCTAGAGCCGCTGCAATAGAGGGGTGGGTACGAAGATGTTGTAATTGTAGTAAAACATTATGCTCGGTTAATGTTTGAATATTTTCAGGGCCAACATCAGTTGCCGTTAGAGCATCTGTAACAGCATGTGCTGTGGCTGCAAATCGTAACCAGCTTTTTACTGCAGGCATCGAATCTGTTTTTTCTGGATGAATTAATGCACTCATTGCACCACAATTAGAATGCCCACATACAATAATGGTTGATACTTTTAATGCGCATACGGCGTACTCAATGGCGGAGGTAACACCTCCCATAGCATTTCCGTATGCTGGAATGATATTTCCAATATTTCTTAAAACAAATAAACTGCCAGGATCTTGATCAGTCAGAAGTTCTGGGTGAATACGGCTATCTGCACAAGTAATAAAGAGTGTTTTAGGTTCTTGACCGTTGGCTAGTTTACTAAAAAGTTCTTTGCGCTCAGGAAATTTCTCTGTTTTAAAGCGTTTAACACCGTGTAAAAGATTTAATAAAGTCTGTTTAGGATTTGAGTCTGGCATATAATTTCTTTCATTTTTGTAAAACCAAGAAGCTGTTATTCAGCAAGAAGATAAAAATATCTTAAAGAGATAAGAGGATATTGCAATTTAATTTTGTATAAATTTTTGTTACAATAAAAAAAAGCAGGCTTAAAAACCTGCTTTTTTTGAATTTATGAAGCGATTTTTTTAATCTCTTTTAAAATAGCATCAAATGCTTTTTGGTATTGACTTGCATCGGGACCTCCTGCTTGGGCCATATCAGGTCTTCCACCTCCGCCTGTACCACCAACCGCAGCACTGGCAATTTTTACCAGATCAACAGCACTGATGGTTTGAGAAAGTACTTTATTAACAGCTACCACAAAAGAGGCTTTCTCCCCAAAAGAAGAGAAAACAACGGCAATACCGTTATTCATTTTTTTGACTAAGCTTTCTGCTAATGATTTTAGCTCTTTGGGAGCAACATCCCCAAGATTACGCATGATATATTCAATATCACCAACTTTATCTGTACTACCCTGTTTATCCCCTCCAACAGCGATTTGGTGTTGAAGTTTTGAAACTTGTTGTTTTAGTGATTTACGTTCATCAAGTAATTGCTGTAAGCGTTCTACCAATTGAATGGCTGGTGTATTCAATAAAGAAGCGGCTTCATGTAAAGAAGCTTCATTTTGTTTGAAATAACTTTCAGCAGCTGCGCCAGCCACAGCTTCAATACGACGAATACCAGCTGCAACACCGCTTTCAGAAATAATATGGAATAAACCGACTTCAGCTGTACTGGTAACGTGAGTACCACCACAAAGCTCAATAGACCAAGCTTTTTGTTTTTCTATGTCGTTACCCATAGCAACGACACGAACTTCATCGCCATATTTTTCACCAAATAACGCCATAGCACCCATTTTAACAGCCTCATCTGGGGTCATAATACGCGTTACTACGGGCTCATTCTTACGAATTTCAGCATTAATGGCGTCTTCAATTAACTTGAGCTCTTCGGAAGTTAATGGCTTTGAATGGCTAAAGTCAAAACGTAAACGATCAATAGAATTCAAACTGCCTTTTTGAGTAACATGATCACCCAGTTGGTTTCTTAATGCCTGATGTAGCAAATGCGTGGCAGAATGGTGGGCTTTGATTGCCTGACGCTCTGTATGATCTAAATCAGCTGCAACAGGCTCCCCGACTTTCACAGAGCCTTTGATGACTTTACCATAATGAACGGTCAGTTCACCTAATTTTTTTTGTGTATTGGTGATGCTAATAATGGCATTCTTAGTGGTAATATAACCTGTATCGCCTGCTTGGCCGCCACTTTCGCCGTAAAATGGGGTTTGGTTAAGAAGGATTGCAACTTCATCATTCTCTTTGGCTTCTTGCACGGATTGATTGTTAACAATTATAGCTTGAATTTCTGCATCGGCGGTTTCGTTTTTATAGCCTAAGAATTCTGTAGACCCATGTTTGTCTTTTAATTCAAACCAAACCGTTTCTGTGGCATTGTCACCCGATCCAACCCATGCAGCTCTGGCTCTGCTACGTTGTTCATTCATAGCAGTATCAAAACCTTCTTGATCAACGGTAAAGCCTTTTTCACGTAAAGCATCTGCGGTCAAATCAAGAGGAAAACCATAAGTGTCATATAGTTTAAATGCGACATCACCAGGAAGCTTTCCTTTACTTGGTAGTTTGTTAGTTTCGTCATCAAGTAAAGAAATTCCTCGATCAAGCATTGTTTTAAAACGTTCTTCTTCACCTTTTAAGGTTTCTGAGATTAATGCTTCAGCTTGAATGAGTTCTGGATATGCAGCCCCCATCTCTGTAATTAAAGCAGGTAATAATTTATAGAAGGTTGGTTCTTGTGTGCCAATCATATGTAGATGACGCATTGCACGGCGCATGATACGACGTAGTACATATCCACGACCATCTTTAGAAGGCAGTACACCATCAGCAATTAAAAAAGCAGCAGAGCGCAAATGATCTGAAACGACACGATGACTAACTTTGTGTGGTCCAAAAGGATCCGTATGAGTAGCCTCAGCAGATGCACGAATCAAAGCTTGGAATGTGTCAATATCGAAATTGTCTCTTTTCCCTTGCATGATCGCTGCAAAGCGCTCAAGTCCCATACCTGTGTCAATTGATGGACGAGGAAGAGGGGTACGTGTTCCAGGAGGGTCTTCAAAATATTGCATAAAGACCAGATTCCAGATTTCCACAAACCGGTCTCCATCTTCATCAGGCGAACCTGGAGGGCCACCAAAAACATCTTCACCATGATCGTAAAAGATTTCAGAGCAAGGCCCACAAGGCCCCGTATCCCCCATGCGCCAAAAATTATCAGAGCTGTTGATACGAATAATTCGATCATCAGAAAAACCTGCGATCTTTTTCCATAAAGTCGCGGCTTCTTCGTCCTCAGCGTACACAGTGGCAAGCAGCTTGTCTTTCGATAAACCAAATTCCCGCGTGATTAAATTCCATGCAAACTCAATTGCACCTTCTTTAAAATAATCACCAAAGGAAAAGTTACCCATCATTTCAAAAAAGGTATGATGGCGTGCTGTATATCCAACATTATCAAGATCATTATGTTTACCACCTGCTCTGACTACTTTTTGAGCAGTTGTTGCACGTGAGTAAGGACGATGCTCTTGTCCAGTAAATACGTTTTTAAATTGAACCATTCCTGCATTGGTAAAAAGCAAGGTTGGGTCATTTTGTGGAACAAGTGAAGAAGAGGGAACATGTTGATGATTATTTTTCTTGAAATAATCAAGAAAAGTAGAACGTATTTCGTTTGTACTGCGCATGGTAAAATAAATAATCCTAATCAGAATATAAACATGATCTGTTTAAAACATTTTTGGATAAAAAAATAGAGTAATAAAACTTTATGAACTATTTCACTATTTTTCTGATACTTTGCAAGTATAGCTGTTTAAACTTTTGCTGTGAAAGTTAATATTTTATGTCAGATGTTATTAAAGATACACTATCTTTATTTGATCGAGGTTTAATTGGACGTTTCCGTCGTGATTGTCAAAATGATTGGTTACAATTTACCCAACATAGATTTGTTAAAGAACTAGCAGCAGGCACATTGGAACAAAAAGAATTTCAGCAGTTTTTGATTCAAGATTATTTATATTTACATGATTATTGTCGTGTTGTTTCTTTGGCGATCTATAAAAGTAATGATTTCACAGAAATGCAATATTTTGCCTCTTTGATGCAAGGATTGTTAAATGCTGAGTTGCCTTTTCATATTAAATATTGTCAAGAGAGGGGAATTACGCAAGGACAGATTGAGAAAAGTTCGAAAACATTAGAACTTGTTGCCTATAGTCAGTATTTGTTAAGTAAATCTATGCAAGGAGATTTGTTAGATCTGATTGTGTTACTGTCCCCTTGTTTGGTGGGATATGGTGAGATAGGTTTGAGGATGTCAATTGATAAGTGCACAAATATCAAAAATAATCCTTATCAATCATGGTTGAATACATATACTGATTCTCTGTACATAGATTTGATAAAAAAAAGTTTTTATTTTATTGACGAACTAGGAAAAAAATATGGTGCTGAACAACGGTATCAAACGCTGTTAGAAAAATTTACAATGTCTGTACGATTGGAAAGTGCTTTTTGGAATGTTGGACGCGCCAATCTACTTGGGGCTATTTCCTAGTTTTTTTTGAAAATTTATTAGTATAAACAAGTTTGCGAGAGAGGTTAAAATTTGCAAGCATTCCAGCAGCGGCACCAGCGATTAATGCGATAATAGGGTGATTTAGGCAAGTTGTGCTTAGACTAAATAAAATAAAAACAGTACCGCGGTTTAAAAAAAACCCCATACTATTAGCAATAATATATTTTATCCATTGATATAAAATATATTGCTGTTTTCCCAATCCATTAAATGTCCAAAACCGGTTAATAAACCAATTTGATGTTGCAGCAATAAAATAAGCAATTAGGGTCGAGATGGTTAGTCCTATTAAAGGGCATAATAAATATACCGTGCTTGCATCAATTATTAAACCTGTAAACCCAACGAGTGCGAATTTGGTGAATTGTATCAGTTTTTTATGATGTTTATCAGGAGCTATATAATTGAAGAGCTTTTGAAATAATATATCAATAGAAGTTTTGACCACTCAGGAAAGACCTATAATGTTAAGTAATTATACGTATCTTATTTCATAAAAAAAAGGAGATATCAAAAGATACCTCCTTTTTTGAATTATTATCTAAATAATAAATTATTTAAGAATAATTTCTACGCGACGGTTTTGTGGTTCACGCACATTTGGTCCCGTTGGAACTAATGGATGAGATTCACCAAAGCCTTGTGTATAGATAGCACTTGCAGGAACGCCATCACGGATCAACTCAGCTTTAACGCTTTTTGCACGGCGTTGTGATAGACCCATGTTATATTTTGCACCAGCTGCGCCACCACGAGCAGATGAAGTATCGGTATAACCGTTAACTTCGATACGTGTTGTTTGAACGCGTGTAGATGCTTGAGCTGCTTCACGAACGATTTCACGAGCGCGAGGTGTTAAAGCATATTTATCGAAGTCAAAGAATACTAAGTATGTACGAGCAGCTTCAACTGGAGGAGGTGCTACAGTTTGAACTGGAGGAGGTGCTGGTGGAGCTGTATCAAATGCATAACGCAGACCTAAAATAAATTGGTGGTTGAAACGATGATCAACTTTACCATTACCTTTGTAAACACCATTACCAACCCAAGAAGTTGATTTATATGTAGATTGGTCTAATTGACCCATCATACGATATTCTGTTGTAACAGCAAGACCAGGTACGCCTGGGATGTCGTATGCAGCACCAACGATACCTTGGTATGCAAATCCACCATTGGTTCCACCAAGACGGTTTACGCTGCCATTACGGTAATTGGTTTGTAATGGACCCATATCTTGCCATAAGTAACCAGCACCAACACCAACAAATGGTGTAATAGGAACATCAATTCCGAATTGACGTAGATCGATATCATAAAGAACGTTTACTAATCCACCGTAACCTTGGTCATGTCCTTTGGTTTTGTATGCAGGTGATTCTGTACCTTTACGGCCATTAATGTTAGAATAGTTGTAAACGCCTTCTACTTCAACGCGAAGACCGTTACCAAAACCCCAACCAGCAGAACCAAAAGTTGTAAACCCGGTACCATGACGATACTGTGATTTGCTTCCTGCAGCACTGTTTGTGCCATTTGCACGTGTGCTAGGTGAGAATGTAGCATGTTGATTTTGAACTAAGTTATAACCACCACCCAAGCTAACATAAGGGCCAGTAATTGTGCTAGCCATCGCTGCAGCGGGTGTGGCTACTGCAAAAGTCGTTGCAAGTAATGCTGTACGAAGACGCATCTTGACTTATCCTTTTAATTAAGTTTTGAGCGATAGACCACCGATTAAGATGGAAGCTCTTAAATAAATGAAACTCTATAACTAGGTATTAATCTAATCAATTTTATTGTAAAACCAAGAGTTTTTTTTTGTTTTACATGCAGTTCTATAGCACATGTAATAAAAATAACACAATAAAATATCTCAGTTTTTTTTAACCGTTAAAGATTAGTTGTAATAATAATAAAGTTTAAATTGAATGACAATCGTGGAAATGTTATTCTTGATAGAGAAATTAAATGATGTGCTTTCCATACAACAAAAAAGGTTTCAAATACAGCCATCATTCATTAGTAATTTTAGCAAATCTTCTTCTCTAACATCTTGAGAAGTAAAAGTTTTTCCTATTCCATTGACAAGTATGAAAAGTACTTTTGTATTTTTTACTTTTTTATCATGTTGCAGATGTCTCAGCAGGCTTGATGCTTGTAAAGGGAATGAGAGGTCTCTAATGGATGTTGGTAGTCCTACGCTTTTGAAGTGATGTAAAACGCGATCTGTATCCTCTTGTGGGCATATTCCCATGCTTGTACATAGTTTAAAAATCAAACAACATCCCAAAGCAACAGCTTCGCCGTGAAGAATACGACCATCATAACCTAATTCTGCTTCTAATGTATGTCCTAAACTATGCCCTAGATTTAAAAGATTTCTACCCTTTGAATGTTGTTCAAACTCATCATTTTTAATGATTCGTGCTTTGAAAGCGCATGCTCGCTCAACGGCCTCATCAAGATAGTGAGATTCTTTCGAAAGAATTTTTTCTCCGTTATTTTCACACCATTCAAACAGTTCTATATCATCAATAAGGCCAGCTTTTACGATTTCAGCATAACCAGCCAACAATTCTCTTTGTGGAAGCGTGTTTAAAGTATGAGTATCAGCAATGACAATTTGCGGCTGATAAAAAGCACCAAGTAGGTTTTTACCAGTAGGGGTATTAATACCTGTTTTACCACCTACAGAAGAATCAACTTGTGATAATAAAGTCGTTGGAATTTGAATGAATGGTAAGCCTCTTAAAACAGTTGCCGCAGCGAACCCGCTTAGATCCCCTGTAACACCACCACCCAACGCAATAACTGGAGTTTGTCTTTCAACATTCTTTTCTAAAAGGGTGTTGACAACTTGTTCGTAATATTTGAAAGATTTTGTGTTTTCCCCAGGAGGAATCAATATTGTTTCATATTCTATTTGAGATAAAGTTAAACTGTTGGCTAAAGTTTGCAAATGAAATGATGCAACGTTTTCATCTACGACAATAAAAACTTTTTTCTGAGATAGGAGAGGCGTTAGTAAGATCCCTGCTTGTTGAAGCAAATTGGGACCAATTAGAACATTATATTGAGTATTAGATAGTGTAACAGGTAACGTGCGCATTTTTTTTGCTTGCTCCAAAATTGAAAGAATCTGAGTAAGGGTCGTTTCAATTTTATTGTCATGACAAGGGATTATATAGTCGGCTTCAGCATATACAGGATAACGTGTGGTTATAAGGTCTGATAATATTTCACGTTTATTACCTGAATTTAATAAAGGCCGATGGGTATGATGAGAGATGCGTTCTAATAACGTATCAACGTTACAATGAAGCCAAATAGTTGTTGCTTGTTCTTTTAACAGTTGACGAGTTTTAGCATGCATAAAAGCCCCACCACCCGTAGCAATGACAACAGAGGATTGTTTGATTAAACGGCGAATCACTTCGTGCTCAACGCGTCTAAATTCTGCTTCTCCATATTGTTCAAAGATATCTGTGATGGTACAACCAGCAGTCTTTTCAATTTCATGATCGGAATCAATAAAAGGAATAGAAAGATATTGAGCCAGTTTTTTTCCAATGGTTGTTTTACCAGCGCCCATTAAACCAATTAATATAATAGGGCCATTTTTTTTTATATCTTTGTTTATCATAAAATTTACCAAAAACTGTGATTTGTTTTAAATATACGAACTGAAAGAAAATATTGAAACAGTATAACTTAGATTTGTTTTCCTAAAACAACCTATCGTAAAGCTTGATGTGTTATGGTATGGAAACAGTGTATTGTAACGGCTAAATTATAGAAATCATAGATTTAAAATTTTTAAGGAAAGATGATGCGTCGTCCTATTGTTATTCTTCTTGGCTTTATTGTGCTTGTATTTGTTGTTGTAATTGTACTTTTTGGATTAAAGGGACCTGAAATGCCAATTCAAGAAGTGCATAAAGTTATTCCAATGTCTAAATTCCAACAACAAACACCAACTCAAGCAATTCCAGCGCTTCCCACGACTGCAAATAATGTTCAACAACCTATTCCTGCAATGCCTCAACCTGGTGCTACCCCTGTAAATGCAACAACAGGCAATGTCGGACAACCAACTGGGAATCCTGTAATCCAAGGCGTACAAGCACCAACGGCTCCACCACAACCTGTTAATACCCCAAGTAACGGGACAGGAAATGCAACTGGGAAACCTCAACCTAATACTCAATCAACGGTTCCTTTGATTATTCCTCAATCGAATAATGTTTTAGGGAATACCACTGCACAACCAACGGCTAATCCTCCACAGCCTATTCCGGCAATGCCACAACCTGGCGCTGTTCCTGGAAATGCTGCTGGAACCCCAGCACAACGTTAAGTTTGTTTAATTTATAATGAATAGTGCATATCTTGAGTCTTTTCTTGAAATGCTAACCGCAGAACGTGGGGCTAGTAAAAATACGTTACAAGCTTATCAGGCGGATTTATATGATTTTGGATCCTATTTATTTCAAAATCATAAAGAAGAACTAGAATCCGCCTCTAAGGAAAATATTCAAGCTTATTTTGAGTGGATGGGTAAAGAGGGAAAATCTGCACGTACCGCAGCTCGGCGGTTATCTTGCTTACGTCAATTCTATCGTTTTTTAGTCAAAGAAGGAAATAGGCAAGATGATCCATCCTATTTATTACAAAATCCTTATTTGCCACAGACATTGCCTAAATATTTAACAGAGCTTGAAGTTGGTCTTTTGTTGGATGCTTGTGATCTTTTGGAAGATTATCGAAGAGGATTGGTTGCCAAAGCCGCACTAGAAATTTTGTATAGTTCAGGATTACGAATCTCTGAATTGCTTAAATTACGTAAAGATCAAATCCAATCAGATATAAAAATTTTACGAATCTATGGTAAAGGCGGCAAAGAACGATTGATTCCTGTTTCCGATTCGGCAATCAATGCCGCGATTGATTTAAAGAAAAATGACCATTATTTACAAAGTATCTTTTTGTTTCCTGGCCGAAACCCGTTAAAAAATCTTACTCGGCAAGGTTTTGATAAAATTTTATATCAAGTCGCCTTGCAGGCAGATATAGATCCACAACGAGTTTCTCCTCATGTATTACGTCATTCTTTTGCAACTCATCTTTTAGCGCACGGGGCAGATTTACGCTCTTTACAAATGATGTTGGGACATGAAGATATTTCTACAACACAAATTTACACACATGTTCAAACCGAACATTTGCAAAAAACTGTTCTAAATCATCATCCTTTATCATGTGAAATTAAAAAGAAGTGCGATTAGAAATCATCACTAAAGATAAAATGATAGATTTTCTGGTAAAGAAGCTATAGAATTTTATTTATTTGTGATATTTGCGGATGATTATGCGTCAATTTTTAGATTTTGAAAAATCAGTTGCTGAACTTGAAACAAAGATTTTCGAGTTACAGCGTGTTGAAGACTCCTCTGATGATGTAAATATCTCAGAAGAATTAAAGCAACTTATCGAAAAAGCAGATAAGCAACTTATTGCTTTATATGCCAAGCTTACCCCTTGGCAAAAAGTTCAAGTTGCTCGTCATGCACAGCGTCCTCATGCTTTGAATTATATCCAAGCTTTTATCGAGGATTTTACACCTCTGGCTGGGGATCGATTATTTGCAGAAGATCACGCCATAATTGGTGGAATTGGACGCTTTCATGGGCAAACCGTTGTGGTCATTGGGATTGAACGTGGTTCAGATCTGGATACACGTTTACAACATAATTTTGGAATGGCTCGTCCTGAAGGATATCGCAAAGCACAACGCTTGATGCGTTTGGCTAGTCATTTTGATGTTCCTGTAATCACCTTAGTGGATACTCCAGGTGCTTGGCCAGGGATCGATGCAGAGGAAAGAGGGCAAGCAGAAGCTATTGCGAAGTCTATTCAGACTTGTTTGCGCACTTCTGTACCAATTATCGCTGTGATTATTGGCGAGGGTGGCTCTGGTGGTGCAATCGCACTGGCAACGGCAGATAAAATTTTAATGTTAGAACATTCAATTTATTCTGTAATTTCGCCAGAAGCGTGTTCTTCTATTTTATGGCGTGATGCATCTCAGGCTGCACAAGCTGCTGGGGCATTATGTTTGACAGCTCAAGATTTGTTGAGATTAAAGTTAATTGATCAAATTATTCCTGAACCTATGGGTGGAGCACAACGCGACCCTCAAATTGCGATCGAATCAGTAAAGAAAGCAATTCAAGAAGCTTTGGATCAATTAAAAGATATCCCTAAACAAGTTTTACAAGCTCAGAGAAGAGACAAGTTCTTGGCGATGGGTCGCCAAGAAGCAGAGTAAATTATTTAATGGGGTTCACCTTCTATAGGTTGATACCCCATCTTGACCAACAGATTATAAACCTCACTGGCGGCTTGCTCAACTGCTTGTTGATCTTGACCTTTGGTCACTAAGGCAACACCATTTTGTTTTTCATTTAGATAGAATGGATAAGATCCAATATCTGTTTGTGGAAATTTATTTTGAATTTCATTTAAATCAGCAGCAACTTTACCTTCAGAAGCATGATATGCGTACCATGTTTTCGAAATGATAGGTGGTCCATGACGTAAAGTAGGAATAATGCTATCCAGCATGGACTGCATGATTTGTGGAACCCCAGCCATCACAAATACATTACCAATTACATATCCAGGTGCAACAGAAATGGTATTAGGGATTGGTTTAGCACCTAAAGGTAAATGAGCCATACGTTGACGAGCTTCGTTAAAGTTTTCTTTGCCGATATAGTCTTCTAACAATTTAAAAGATTCTGGGTGAATTTGATTGGGAACACCAAAAGCTTCTGCGATACAATCAGAGGTAATATCGTCATGTGTTGGGCCAATTCCTCCTGTGGTAAAGACATAATCAACAGCTGCTTTGATTTCATTAACAGTGTTAATAATGACTTTTGGATCATCGGGAATAACTCTGGCTTCCTTGAGTTTAATTCCTGAAATTGCCAGACTTTTTGCAATATAATTAATATTAATATCTTGCGTGCGCCCCGATAAAATCTCATTACCAATAATAATAATTGCGGCTGTAGGATTCATTGAAACTTTCCTGTGACATAAAAATATAAAATGATCTAAGATCAAATAGCAGTTGCTTTATAGTATAAGCGAAGGATTAAGAATGATACATACAAAATTTTTCGAGCCAGTTTGTTTGTGGGATGCCAAAACGTTACTTGGGGAAGGGGTAGTTTGGGTAGAACGAGAACAAAGTGTTTATTTTGTAAATATCTTAGAAAAGAAAATTTATAAATATCATCTTCAAACTCAGACGAAAACGATCTGGAATGCTCCAAAACAACCAACTTTTATCTTTCCAACAACAGGGCATCTTTTACTTTGCGGAATGGAGGATGGATTATATTGGTTTGATCCAGCTCAAGGAAAATTTACTCAGTGGTTTGTCATGCAAGAGTCCCATGAAGGTAACCGATTGAATGATGGCTATATAGATTCTTTGGGACGCTTGTGGTTTGGTACAATGGATAAACAAGAGCAACATCCTTTTGGTTCGCTTTATTTATTAGATTTTCAAAAAGATGGCAAGATCTGCGCGGTTCCTCAGGATAGTCATTATACAGTTACAAACGGTCCTTTGATCATAGAAGAACAGCATAAATTATACCATAATCACTCAAATGAGCAGATCGTTTATCGTTTTGATTGGCAAGATTCTGGACAAATTACAAACAAAGAAAAATTTTTAGAATTGGATAAAGGATATCCAGATGGAATGGCCGTTGATATGGCAAATCATCTCTGGATTTGCTTGTTTGGTGGACACCAAATTAGTGTTTATTCTGTTGACGCAGAATTGGTGCAAACAATTCCAATTCCCAGTTTAAATATTACTAAAATTGCTTTTGGAGGAGATGATTACAAAACTGCCTATGTAACAACAGCGACCAAAGGAATGACTGAAGCCGACAAACAGCTTTATCCATTAGCAGGAGGATTATTTTCTTTTAAGGTTTCTACACCAGGTAAACCTCAAAATTTATTTCAAATTCCAGAAATGTCGATTTTAAAATAATAGGTCTTTGAGTAATGGAATAAAAGGTTTATCTGCCTCCATAACTAGGTAATTATCTAACTCATCAGCGGGGACCCATGCCAGCTGCTGATTCTCTCTGGGTTCTGGCAGGTTTTTCCATTTATGACAGACATATAAAGGCATGAGTAAATGGAAATCTGTATATTCATAAGAAGCAAAGGTAAATGGGGCTAGGCAGCTTTGGGAAACATCAACATTAATTTCTTCTTTTAATTCTCTAACTAAAGCAGCCTCTGGTGTTTCACCAGGCTCAATTTTCCCCCCTGGGAATTCCCACATTCCTGCCATAGATTTTCCTTCTGGCCTACGAGCCAGTAATAAACGGCCATCAATATCAATGAGTGCTCCTGCAACGACTAATAAGATTTTTTTGGGTATTGAGGATGATGGGTTTAAGGAAACTGGAGATTTTCCAGGGCAGATATCTTCACGTTTCAGCAAAAAATAGGATACGGGTTGTTCTGCAGCGCGAGCTAAAAACTTTTCTTTTCCTTTGCCAAAAGACTGATATCCACATTTTTTCAAAACAGAAATAGAGGCTAAGTTATCATCAGCAGCGGTAGCTCGAATGTAATTTATGTTAAGATTTGCCAAAGCCCAAGTACTGATACGCTGAAGGGCTCTGCTAGCAATTTTATTCCCCCAGTATTTATGAGCGATCCAATAACCGATTTTACCAAGTTGGTCTTTGCTATCCACACGCAGGCCAATACAACCAACAATTTGATCATTAGTATCATCAATGATAGAGAAATGATAAGAAGCGCCAGTGTGAATCTCTTGAATGATAGAATCAATCCATTTCTCAAGTAAAGGCTTTGGATATGGAAAAGGAACTTGGCTTAACATCCTGACGACATTCCAGTCATTAATCAATGGATGCAGCGCGTTTATATCCTCAGTTTGAATAAGGCGCAAGGTATAATGATCGATTTTTAATGGAAGTATAGAAACACTATGGTTCGTCATATTAACCTCGTTAATCGTTTATAATTTTTTAGCTGCAATTAGGAATTCTACATTCCCTTCGGGTCCTGTAATTGGACTGGTCTCAATTCCAAGTATTTCCCAATCTTCAAGAGATTCCCACCATATTTTAATTTCTTGGCAGACTTTTTCATGAATGACAGGATCGCGAACAACCCCTTTCGATCCAACATGTTCACGCCCTGCTTCAAATTGTGGTTTGATAAGCGCAACTGCCCATCCACCAGACTGGCATAAAGATAGGGGTGCAGGTAACACAGTTTTTAGGCTAATAAAACTAGCGTCACAGACCACCACTTGAATAGGGTCTGGTACAATATCTGTTGTTAAATAACGTGCGTTGCATTTTTCATGTACGACGACCCGTGCATCATTTCGGATCTTCCAAGCGAGTTGACCGTGTCCTACATCAATAGCATAAACTTTGTTGGCCTCATTAGTTAATAGCACATCGGTGAACCCTCCTGTCGAAGCACCAATATCTAAACAGTTGAGACCCTTAGGAGATAAATTAAAAGAAGATAATGCATGATTGAGCTTGACCCCACCACGAGAAACCCAAGGGTGAGGTTGTTGTTTAACATTCAGCTCAACATCTTCTCTAATCATATCCCCAGCTTTATTGACGCGCTGTTCTTTGCTGAAAACAAGGCCAGCCATAATAAGAGCTTGGGCTTTGGTGCGGCTTTCTACTAGCCCTCTTTCGACCAGTAAAATATCAATACGTTTTTTAGCCGCCATATGTACGAAGCTCTTTACAATTAAAATACAAGGGAGAGTTAGTTTTTACGATAAACAACATATTCCGCTAATGCACGAAGGTTGTCTGCTGTATCTCCAAAGGGTTCAAGATGGCGAATAGCTTTTGCCACTAAACGATCAGCTTCTTTTCTAGCATCTTCAATTCCTAGCAAAGAAACAAAGGTGGATTTACCAGCAGCACCATCTTTACCTGCCGTTTTACCTAATTCTTCTGCACTAGCTGTGGCATCTAAAACATCATCAGCAATTTGGAAGGCCGTTCCAAGATCTCTGCCATAGCTGATAATATGATTATGAAGATCAGGCGTCGCATTGCCAAGGATTGCACCTGCTTCAGCAGAGTAACAAATTAAACGTCCAGTTTTCATAGCATGTAAATTAAGAACTTCTGGAAGGGTTAAATGCGAATTTTCACCCTCCATGTCGATCACTTGCCCACCGACCATCCCTCTTGACCCACTGGCCTCTGCTAATGCTTGAACAAGTTGAATACGCACCATTGCATCTTCATGTGCTTCTTCCATAGCAATTAATTCAAAAGCTTTGGTTTGCAAAGCATCACCCGCCAAAATCGCAATGGCTTCACCATATTTAATATGAGTAGAGGGTTTCCCACGACGCAAGTCGTCGTCATCCATGGCAGGTAAATCGTCATGGATTAATGAATAAGCATGTAACATCTCCACAGAAGCACCAACGTAAAGTGCTTTTGATAAAGGATAATTAAATAAAGATGCAACTTCGGTTACCAGATACCCTCTGAGGCGTTTTCCACCACCAAGTACTGCATAACGCATGGCTTCCATTAAATTAGCTTCGCCACTTTTCATTCGTGGAAGCATTTTATCTAATGTTGTTTCAAGTTCTTTGGCACGTTGGATCAAAGAATTACGAAGGGTTTCAGCGTTATATTTTGTAGAAGAGGGGGAAGTCATAAGGGGGGTGACCTTCAAAGATTATTCAAGAGTTTCAGTAACAAGGCTGGCGTCATCTTTTTTTACAATAATTTGAACACGAGCCTCTGCTTCATTCAGTTTTTTTTCGCAATAACGGCGTAATTGCGCACCACGTTCATAAGAAACAATTGCTTCTTCTAGCTTTTGTTGACCAGTTTCAAGGTTATGAACAATTTTTTCTAGTTCGTTTAAAGCATCCTCAAATGAAAGAGAGGATAAATCATCGGTCATGATATCTTCCAATAGCTATTGAGTGTAGAAATATGGTGTACCTGTTTATAAGACGACTTGTCTTGATTGTATAGAAAATATTATGGTTATTTTCGTTTTATTAAAAAGGATAAAGATGCTCCTTGATCTGAAAAAGCAATAAGTGCATGTCCTGTTTGGCGACAAAATTCTTGAAAATCTTTGATAGCACTGCGGTCTGTTGCCAGAACACGTAAACAATCACCTTTTTGTAGTTTTTGTAATGCACGGTTGGCTTTTAAAACAGGCAAAGGACAGGATAATCCTTTGGCATCCAAAACCGTCTCAATCATGAAAATATTCCTAAAAAAGACCTTGTTTCCAAGGTCTTCAATACACTAATTTTAACTATTTGTATAGAATATTTGTGTTATTCCAGTTCTGAATGTTTCATTTCACCAGTATGGCTGTGTTTATAAGTAAAAACACGACAAATGCCAATAACTCCAAGAATTGCACAGGTGATGATGATTTGTGTTCTAGAAACACTATTAAAGAGCATTGCGATGACTACTGCAATCAAAGATAAAACAGTAAACCATGATAGATATGGGAAAAGCCACATTTGAAAAATAGGAAGTTGGTTTGCTTTTTCCATTTTTTTGCGTACATTAATCTGGGAAAGACCAATAGCAATATAAACAAATAAAATGATAGAACCAGCACAACTTAATAGATATGAAAAAGTATGGCTTGGAGAAATATAAGAAGCAATTGAAATAGCAATACCAATAAAAGAAGCTGTGATAATAGCACGTTTAGGCACACCATTGCTGGTGGTATGAATAAGCCATCTTGGAGCATCATTATATTCAGCCAGTTCAAATAATGTTCTGGATGTTGCATAAATTGAAGAATTTAAACATGAAAGAATAGCAATTAAAATCGTAAATTCCATAATATCTGCCGCATATGGAATATGAATGGCTTGTAATGCCATTAAGAACGGAGAAACCCCTGGAACAACTTTATCCCAAGGTACAATGGCTAAGATTACACCAATTGATAATACATAAAAAGCGATAATTCTAAAGACAATAGTTCTTGTAGCATAAGCAACATTTTCAGCAGGTTTATCAGATTCAGCTGCAGCAATAGTTGCGACTTCGGATCCTGTTACAGTAAATAAAACCGTTGGAATAATGGTCAAGATCGCAATTAAACCATTGGGGAAAAAACCACTATGTGTCCAAATATTTTCTATATGACCCTCTGTAAAACCAAATAAATGGGTGATTGCAATACCACCAACAACAATAAAAGCAGCAATTGCAACAATTTTAATCAGTGCAAACCAAAATTCAAACTCGCCATAACCACGTACAGAAAACAGATTGGTCAACATCATTGCAATTACCAGGATTGGTCCCAACAGCATTGTCGCAGTAAAGCTGTATTCTTTGGGGATATGCATATAATGTTGTAACATTTCGCCACCTGCAATTGATTCAGCGGCAATCGCAGAAATCCAGAATAGCCAATATCCCCATCCTAAAACAAAGGTAACATTATGCCCCAGTCCCCTACGAATATGGTTTAAAAAGGAACCAATTTCTGGCCTTTGGATAACCAATTCACCCAACATTCTCATCACAAAGAAAATCATAAGCCCAGTGATAATATAAGATAATAAAACGGCAGGTCCTGCAGCATGAATAGAAGCTGATGCACCAACAAAAAGACCAGCACCAATGATACCCCCCATAGAAATCATTACAACATGACGACGTTCAAGGGTATGGGCCAGCTCACCATCTTTTAATGGAGGAGAGATAATTTTTTCTTTGTTTTTTTTACTTGTCAATGGAAGGTCCTTTATTATCGTAAGTAATCATATTGTTAATGTAATCTAAAAGATGAGGCGTAATCTTTTCATTTATTGCAAAGTTCAAAAATTATCGTGAAATAACTTTGAAAATAAAATATTCTACGCAATCACCCATCTTAGGTTAGAGGATGGATGCTTTTGCTATAATAAAATAATTTTTGTTACTTTTAATATATTTTTGCTTATTTTATTTAATTTTGCAAATAGAGATTATGTTACATTAAAATAATTTATAAAAAAATTTGTTACAATTTTGGAAATATTTATTTATTTTTTACTCATTTTAGAAAATATAATTACATATTGGGGTTTCATTTTTTGATTAATAGGAAATAAAAACATAAGAGATTTTTACCTAATGTGCAAATTCACTGATAATTCATGAAAGAATATCATATTCATTCCAAAAAATAAAACCAACTTTCATGAACATTGAAGTTGGTTTTATATAAATCAATACAGCTTTATTGTCTTTAAGATAAATTACTTGTTTAAGACAAATTATGTTTTTTAGTTTTTATTTGCTTCGGAAGCATTTTCTGGTTTTTTCACATTAACCTTAGGTAAATTTAAAGCCAAAGAAAGCTCTTTTAAACGTTCTGGTGTCGTAGGAGCAGGGGCGCACATCATTAAATCTTCACCTTGTTGATTTAATGGGAACAAAATCACTTCGCGAATATTAGGTTCATCCGTAAGCAACATGACAATACGATCAACACCAGGGGCTGCACCACCATGAGGAGGGGCACCATAACGGAATGCGTTTAACATACCACCAAAGCGTTTTTCGACTTCTTCTTCTGGATAGCCAGCAATTTCAAAGGCACGGATCATAATGTCTGGGCGGTGGTTACGAATAGCACCAGAAGAAAGCTCGATACCATTACAAACAATATCATATTGATAAGCGTTAATTTCCAAAGGATCTTGACTGTTTAAGGCTTCTAACCCACCTTGAGGCATAGAGAAAGGATTATGAGAGAAATCAATTAATCCTGTTTCTTCATTAAGTTCATACATTGGGAAATCAACAATCCAACAGAAACGGAATGCGTTCTGTTCAATTAAACCAAGTTCTATTGCGATCTTTGTGCGCACAGTTCCAGAGAACTTAACCATTTCCAGCCCTTTGCCAGCCACAAAGAAAACAGCATCGCCATTTTGTAAGTTACAAGCTTGCTTGATCGCTTCACAACGTGCTTCGTCAAGGTTCTTAGCAATTGGGCCTTTGGCTGCACCAGTTTCATCAAAAGTGATATATCCAAGGCCACCCATTTTTTCTTCTCTAGCCCAACCATTGAGTTTATCAAAGAAAGAACGAGGTTTGCCACCAGCACCAGGAGCAGGAATAGCACGAACTTCACCGCCTTCAGCAGTAATTTTTGCAAATAATCCAAAATCAGAACCATCAAAAGCACTGGTTACATCGGTAATTTTTAAAGGATTACGTAAATCAGGTTTGTCGCTACCATACTCTTTCATCGCCGTTTTATAAGGGATACGTTCGAAAGGGGCAGGGCTGATTTTGTGGTTTGGTGCAAATTCTTTGAAAATGCCTTCCATAACAGGCTCAAGTGTTTCAAAAACATCTTCTTGAGTAACAAAAGACATTTCAAAATCTAATTGATAGAACTCACCAGGAGAGCGATCTGCACGTGCGGCTTCATCACGGAAACAAGGGGCAATTTGGAAATAACGATCAAAACCAGCAACCATTGCCAATTGTTTAAATTGTTGAGGGGCTTGAGGAAGTGCATAAAACTTGCCAGGATGTAAACGTGCAGGCACCAAAAAGTCTCTTGCACCTTCAGGTGATGATGCAGTCAGGATTGGTGTTTGGAATTCAGTAAAGCCTTGTTCGATCATACGATTACGTAGGCTAGAGATGACGTTTGATCTTAATAAAATATTACGATGCAGTCGTTCACGACGTAAGTCAATATAACGATAGGTTAAACGTAAATCTTCAGGATAATTTTCATTTCCATTAACTTGGAAAGGTAATACCGCAGCAGAAGACAAAATTTCGATATTATCAGCTTGAATTTCAATTTCACCCGTTGGTAGTTTTGGGTTAATAGTTTCGCCTTCACGTGAAACAACTTTGCCAGTAACGCATAAAACGCTTTCTACTCTGATTTTTTCAATGGTTTCCAGTAAAGAGGAATTAGCTGGAATAACAATTTGAGTAATGCCAAAATGGTCACGAAGATCAATAAACAATAATCCGCCATGGTCTCTTTTACTATGTACCCAGCCAGAAAGTTTAACAATTGATCCAACGTCATTTGCTCGTAGAGCAGCACAATTATGGGTACGATAGCGATGCATTGATTTATCCTATATCCTGTTATTAAATTTTAATTATAGTTTTTATGATATGAAAGGAATGATTACAACAAAAATGCTGTATCACTTGTTTAAAGTCGTGATTATAAAGGAGATAATGTATTCTTTCAAATTCATTCCTTGTTATTCGGAATTATAATCTACCATTAATTTTATAATATTAATTAAAGAACAAGGAGTGATAGAATTAATTCAGTAATATTTTGTATTTCTCTTTAGTTTCAAATCATTATATATCTGTTATAAATGAAAATAGCTAATAAACAATTTGAAAATAAGTTATGTTGCAAGCAGCTGTAGAATACATTAACACCATTAAAAAAAAGTTAAATATTCAATTTCCAGAGCTTCGTAAAATTTTCTACTTAAAGAAATTAACAATAATGACAAATATTAAGTGACCAATATTCAAGGCAATATTGTGTCTTTATATTCTTATTTAGACTTGCTGGAACGTAATGAGATCTATTAAATACAAGCCCATGAACCTAATTATTTAATAATTGGCCAGGATGGAGATCAAGGAAATTTTATTAATGCAAATTCTGTTAATCCTTCAGAAATTATTTACATCAACGATCTTGGTGCATTAGGGTGTTTAGAAATGGAACTGGTTGCATCGACTATTAACGCTTTTGTACAAAAAAATATAATAAATAAATCAACAAAGTCATAAAACGTCTGTGATTCTTAGCCCTAGCATCGCACGCCTTATTAAAATATTCCCTTAACTTCTCACCTTGTTTATGTTCAGAATAAATACGGCACAAAGCGTGCAGTGCGTCATCGTTTCTTCTGGTGCCAGCCTGTTCGTATTAAGAGAAAGTCTGGTCTACATGATAGTAAGTTAATTAAAGCAAAGTATTTTTAAAAAGAATTTTAAATCTCTATATAAATTACATATAAAAATTTATATAATTTATATAGAGGTTAATGTGATTTACTCTAAGTTTATGCATAGGTAGATAAGTTAAGAAAATGTAGTTTTACAATCTATATGTTGGGGTCGTATTGTGGTTAATAAAACCTCTAACTTATCATAATCCTGTAAAATGCAATCCAAAGTATATTGGTCTAATACGTTATAGAAAGCATCAAAAGCTTTATGTATTATTGTTTTGATCGCACAAGCCTCTTTAATGATACATTTTCCACATTTTATAGGTTGCTCGGTATCCTCTGTATGCCTGACGATACTGCCAAGGGTAATTTCCGAAGGGGGTCTGCTTAATTGTAATCCTCCTTTTCTCCCTCGAACAGTTGAAATCAAGTCAGCCTTTCCAAGGTGATGAACAACTTTCATCAAATGGTTTTGCGAAATATCATAGCAAGTTGCTATTTCGTTAATAGAGCTGAGACGATTTTGGTGGATACTCAGATAAACTAAAACTCTTAGCGCATAGTCTGTATATAAAGAAATTTGCATACAACACCTCATTCACTTAAAAAATATAAAGTAGAATTACAATATATTAACAGGCCTGGAGATATATACTATCAGTCCAGGCCTTTATGTATAAGTCTATATAATCATTAAGTCTTAGCGTTTCCACCACCCCGCACGAGGTGTTGGTGTAGGAGCATCATCATCTATGACAATTGGTTTAATTGCTGGAGTTTGGCTGTTATCTTTAGATGCCTCTTCAGCCTTAGACTTTGTTGACTTTGTTTGTTTGGTCGTTGTTTTTCGTGCCGTTGGTTTGGCTTTCTTTTCCTCTGTAGTTTTTGTAACTACTTTTTTTGTAGCACTCACTTTTCTGCCACGAGTTGTCTTTTGAACAGGCTCTACATTCAATTGATCAGAAGCAGCAGGAATTTCAGTGGGTTTATCCTCACTTGCTTCTACTGTTTTTTTCTTAGGTGAAGCGGTTGTTTTTCTGCTTTTTGTAACACCAGTTGTTTTTGTGGTTTTACGCGTTCTTTTAGCAGGTTTTTCTTCTATAACAGCATCATCTTTAACAGGCTCTGTGATAGTCGTTAAAGCTTTTGAAGTAGAGATTTTTTCCTTTATTTGATCATTCTCTTTTTTATCCGTAATTTCAATAGCAATAAAAGCAGGTGATTCTGGTTTGTTACTATTGATTTCAAGAGTATTTACAACAGGTTGTTGTTCAATTGTTGTAATGGGAGTAATGTCAATTGTCGTTGTATGAGTTATGTTCTCAGATGCCTCTTGTGTAACATTTTCATCGTTGTTCTGTTGATATTTATTACGTTTCCAACGTGGTTGGCGTGGATAGCGATTAGAGCGTTTAGGGCGATCTTCTTTTTTAGATGCAAAATATTCATCTTGATTAACAACAGGATGAAAACTGATATCAGGTTGTTCATCTTGATCATTTACAATAATCGCAGCAACATCCTGCTCAGGAACCGTTTCTATCGGTTCGATAAGTTCTGATTGTTCATCTTTGTGTTGTCGATAATTATTATAACGTGAGCGTCTATTATTATTGTTATTACGACGTTTACGTTGTTGATAAGAGTCTTTTTCTTCTGTCGCTTCTACAGCTTCAGAAGATTCGGATTGAATTGGAATTTCTCTTATAAAGGGGCTATCTTGTTGTAATAAAATATCAGCTTTTTCTTGCTCAGCCTCTAGCTCTTGTTCAAGGGCTTCATTAATTTCATGAGAAAATGAAATCTGTGAGTTTGGTAATGTGGTATCAATTTCTAAAATGATTTGTATTTTGTATTTACTCTCAATGTCTAATAACCAGCTTCTTTTCTGGTTTAAGATATAAAAAGCGATATCATTAGAATTGGTATATACAGTTAAAATACCAGGTTTTGACCTGCGTGCTTCCTCGTCAATTTGGCGTAAAATATGCAAGCAGGCACTTGGAGTGCTGCGAATAATTCCTGTTCCATTACAATGAGAGCAAGGGACGAAAGAAAACTCAGAAATAGAAGGTCGTAAGCGTTGACGGGTCATTTCTAATAAACCAAATGACGAAATGGAACCAACTTGGATGCGTGCACGATCTTTGTGAATAGCATTTTTTAAACGCTTTTCAACCATGTAATTGTGTTTTCTATTTTCCATGTCGATAAAATCGACCACAATTAACCCCGCCAAATCACGCAGGCGTAATTGACGTCCCAGCTCATCAGCTGCTTCTAGGTTGGTGCGTAACGCTGTTTCTTCTATGTCTTTTTCTTTAATAGAGCGCCCTGAATTGACATCAATAGCAACCAAGGCCTCTGTTTGATTAATGACTAAATACCCACCAGATTTTAATTGTACTGTTGGTGAAAGCATTTGATCGATTAAATTTTCAACTTTGTAATGAGAGAAGAGGGTTTGTTTTTGATCACGCCAAAGGTGCAGTTTACGCATGTTTTGAGGCATCAAAGCACGCATATAATCTCTGGCAACATTCCAACCATCTTCACCATCAATCAAAATTTCACCGATGTCAGGTGTATAGGTATCTCTGATAGCACGTTTTAAAAGGCTTGAATCTTCATAAATTAAGGATGGAGCAACAGCTTTCATCGTACGGTCACGGATTTCGTCCCATAAATGTAAAAGATATTCGCCATCTTTTAGCGCATCAGGTTTTGGACATTGTGCACCAGCAGTACGAATAATCATCCCCATGTGAGAAGGAATATTCAATTCGGCAATAATATCTTTTAAGCGACGACGTTCTGCAATAGAGGTAATTTTTCTTGAAATTCCACCGCCTCGGAGAGAGTTGGGCATTAAAACACAATATCTTCCTGCCAAAGATAGATATGTTGTTAAGGCAGCACCTTTATTTCCTCTTTCTTCTTTAACCACTTGGATTAATAATATCTGCCGTCTATGAATAACTTCTTGAATTTTATAGTTTTTTAATATGTTGGCGACAGGTTGGCTGATTTCATCATCATCATTAAATGTTGTCGTTTGCTGATCATCAGAAATATCATCATCTATTTGATTATCATCAAGATCATTTTTTTCGTTTTTATTTAGCTCAAGCAGTTTATTACGATCCGCAACAGGAATTTGATAATAATCAGGATGAATTTCACTGAATGCCAAAAAGCCGTGACGATTTCCACCATACTCTACAAATGCAGCTTGCAAGCTTGGTTCAATACGGATAACTTTGGCGAGATAGATATTTCCTTTTAATTGTTTTTTTGTGGCATTTTCAACGTCATAGTTTTCTATACAATTACCATCAAGGATAACGATGCGTGTTTCTTCTTTATAGCTGGCATCAATCAGCATTTTTTTATTCATGTTATATATTGCTCCGGTGATTGATCTATACAATCAAATAAATGTTTCTAACAATGTTTACGATGGGAGCGTGCATTTTATATTGTTTTTTACGACGCAACCATGAAACTTGTTAGAAACTGGTAAAACTGGTGATCTTGTTTATCAGATTTAGAAAATAATTACAGTATTAAAATTATTTTTAAATTTTATATTTGCACTTCTTTGTGCTTATCTTTATTAAAACAGCATAATTAAAAATAATTTGAAATAATTTTTAATAGGGTTTTATCAAAGTTTATGGCTAAAAATATCATTAGAAAGACTCTTTATATAAAATATAATAAATATGATTTTAACATGTAATTTTTACCACTATAAGTTGAGTGGTTTTCATAAAATTCATTATCTCAGAATTATAAGGTAACGCAAAGTCTTTTTTTAGTGTTTTTTAGGTTAATTAGTAACTTTAAATAAAAGAACTTTTTGAATTCTCGTCGAGAATCAGGCAATATGAGTTTGCATGGTTGTGAGTTGGTTTTGTTTAATCAAAAGTGTAAGCAGGAAAATGAGTGATAGCAAAGAAAAGAGCTATAATAAAATTATAAATAGAATAATTCCTAAAATATCAAGAAGAGTTATGCTATCTGCTTCTGTGGCTTTTATTATCCCGTCAATTGCTTTGGCGGTTGAAAAGAGCACAAGGAATAAATCTGTATCCAAAACAGTTCATAAAAACTCTGCTAAATCTGTAACCAAATCTCCTGCAATTCTTGGTAAGGCAAAGCGTGCTTTACCAGTTGTCATACTTGATCCTGGACATGGTGGTAAAGATCCCGGTGCAGTTGGATATTCTGGCACTTATGAAAAACATGTAGCTTACGCAACAGCGGTCGAATTATCAAGACAGCTAATGCGAACGGGTAAATATAATGTTAAACTGACACGTAATTCAGACAAATTTGTCCCTTTGGATGGTCGTGTTGATTTTGCTCAAGTAAATAAAGCAAATTTATTTGTTTCGATACATGCCGATGCCCTTAATAATCATTCAATCAAAGGGGCCAGCGTTTATACATTGTCTAATCATGCTTCTGATGCTCAATCTGCAGCGCTTGCCTCTGTTGAAAATAATGCTGACAAATATGGTGGTCCTGATGTGCACGTTGCTTCTCCAGCTGTACAAAAAATACTAGCAAGTCTAGTAAAGCTAGAGACAAAAAGAGAATCAGTTGCTATTGCACAAAATGTTGTAAATTCTTTTAAACCACGTCTGGGATTGTTACCTAACCCTAGACGATATGCTGCATTTGTAGTATTAAAATCTGTAAATATTCCATCAGTTTTGGTTGAGATGGGTTTTATGTCTAATCGAAATGATGAGGCAGCATTAAGAAGAGCAGGATATCGTTCTTTAGTTGCTTCTTCTATGTGTCAAGCAATTGATCGTTATTTTGCTATTGGTGGTAGTGTTACACATTTAGCTGGTTAAAATAAATATTTGATTTTTCAATTAAGAAATGATAAAATAGAAAGCATGCAATTTATGGTATTTAATCTCTATGTATTAGAGTAAATATCTATAGTTTTGTTGGATCTTTTGACTTATATCTCTATTATTATTATGCATGATAATAGAGATTTTTTTTGAAAAATTTACAGGCAATCATAATCGCCTGTAATCTTCATTCAGTTTAGTAACCTTGATTATAATTTCCTTGTTTAGGTCTGTTTGGTGTAGTTGCGGCTCCAACACCTGCGCCTAAGGCTCCCCCAGCAAGAGCACCGATAGCAGCGCCACCGCCACCGCCAGCAAGCGCACCAATGGCAGCACCTGTTCCGCCACCAATTAATGCACCTGTACCTGCACGTCCACCCATACTATATCCATTATCGCATGCAGTTAAAAAAGAGGTTGATAGAATAACAATGGCTAAACCAGTATAAGTGGATTTTAATATTTTTTTCATCTTTTAGTTCTTTCTTAAAGTTTGGCGTTTAAACAACTGCTTATTTGTATTCATACTATAACAAAATGTTTTCTTTTTGGCAGCCTTTTTTCTTATTTATAATCAAGTTAGGGGGGTGATATAATCCTTTGCGAAAATGTATTCTGATAATTATTATTATATTGAAGTTGTGATAGATTATATTTTTCGATTCGTATTAATTGATTAATTAATGTATAATTGATAAAAAATTACAAAATTTTGACATAGTTTAAAATTATTTAAAATTTCAATAGAAAGAAAACTATAATATCTCTTTTTTATGTTGTTTTTATGCAACTATGTTGATGTTGAGTTATGTTTATTATTAAAAACTGAAAAAAATAAAATAAATCTTTGTTTTTTATGAGATAGGGGTTGCTCCTAGCGCTGCAAATGGGTAATCCCAAAAGAGAGCTTTGTGATTTAGGGGCTATGTGTTTTCTATTCCAAAATGATGGATATAGAAATTATTGATAAGTTTGATTTAAAGCATTTAAAGTTTTGCTGTCGGGAGTTATGCATGTTTTCTCGTCTGTTCGGTTTTATGTCTGCAGACATGGCGATCGATCTTGGAACTGCCAATACATTGGTGTATGTCAAGGGTCAGGGAATAGTTTTAAATGAGCCTTCAGTGGTTGCAATTGCTGAAGTTCGTGGAAAAAAACACGTTTTGGCAGTTGGTGAAGAAGCCAAAAATATGGTAGGACGTACTCCTGGCAATATTACTGCTATTCGCCCTATGCGTGATGGGGTGATTGCTGATTTTGAAGTGGCAGAAGAAATGATTAAGCATTTTATCCATAAAGTGCATAATCGTCGGATGTTTGCTAGTCCTCAGATTGTTATTTGTGTACCTTCTGGTTCAACAGCAGTAGAACGACGTGCCATTCAAGAAAGCGCCGAGGGTGCTGGTGCGCGTAGAGTACAATTAATTGAAGAGCCGATGGCTGCAGCTATTGGTGCGGGATTACCTGTAACAGAGCCTTCTGGCAGTATGATTGTTGATATTGGTGGCGGTACAACAGAAGTTGCGGTAATTTCTTTGGGTGGGATTGTTTATGCTCGTTCTGTTCGTGTGGGTGGAGATCGAATGGATGAAGCCATTATAGCTTATATCCGTCGTCACCATAATTTGCTAATTGGTGAAACTTCTGCTGAAAAGATTAAGATGGAACTGGGTGCAGCTATTGCTACACCAACTGAAGATGGTGGACCTTGGCGTGAAGTGAAGGGGCGTGATTTGATGAATGGGGTGCCAAGAGAGGTTTTGGTTTCTCAGGAACAAATAGCCGATAGTTTGGCAGAGCCTATTGCGCAAATTGTTGAAGGTGTTTCTATAGCTCTTGAAAATACTCCTCCAGAACTGGCTGCTGATATTGTTGACAAAGGTATTATGTTAACAGGTGGTGGTAGTTTACTGTCACGTTTAGATGACGTTTTACGTCAAGCAACAGGGTTACCTGTTATTGTAGCAGAGAATCCTTTGGATTGTGTGGCTTTGGGCACGGGTCGAGCTTTGGAAGAGATGAAACGTCTAAGAAATATTTTAACAACAATGTATTAATATCATTTGTTCATTAATAATATTGATATCAATCAAATAGTGTGTGTTTATCCAATGCACACTATTACTGTATGAACTATAAACAATTGTAACTGTTTGTTCTAATAATGATTCCTCTATCTATTCATATTAAACAAGGGCTAGCAAAATTAGTATTGCCATTTTTATTTATAATGGCATGTTTAATTATGTTGATTGGTCAAGCACAACCAAAGATAATTGAAAATGTACGTTTAAAGGTGACTGATTTTTTGGCACCTGGATATGCATTGATAGAAGAACCTTTTAATTTATTATATAGTTTTGTCCGTAGTATAAAGGATATTCAAAATATCTCTGCAGAGAATAAAGCTTTAAAGGAAGAAAATTTACAACTTCATCGTTGGTATCACGTAGCGATTGGCTTAGCGGATGAAAACGCCCAGCTTAAGAATCAGCTTCATTGGATACCTGATCCAGTGCTATCGTTTGTAACAGCGCGTGTTGTTGCCGATGTTAGCGGTGTTTATCACAAAGCTATTTTAGTTGTGTTGGGTGAAGATCATTCGGTTCATCCTGGACAAGTAGCTTTAGATGGTTTTGGATTGGTGGGTAGAGTAACAGAGGTTGGCAATCGGTCTGCGCGGATACTGCTGATTAACGATGATTCTAGTCGTATTCCTGTAAGTTTAGAAAGCTCTCATGCACCTGCTATTATGGCAGGAGATAATACTTTAAACCCTCGATTAATTTTTTTTCCAGAAGATAAACACCCAATAGAGGGAGAGAAGGTTGTAACGCGTGGGCAAGGGGATGTGCTTCCTGCGGGTATTCCTATTGGTTATGTGCATTATTTTAAAAAAGGGCAACCCGCTGTAGTACCGTATTTACCATTGGATCATTTGAGAATGGTTCGAATTTTTAATTATGGAAATAAAGAGGTGGTCGCACCTGATGCACCAGGAAGAGTAATGCCTTCTGTTAAAAAAAATAGACAAGGGCCAGTAGCAAGCCCAAGCATGCTTGGGCGTGATAATAATGAATAAAAAAGATAATACTTACAATTTTAACGATCAGAAAAGCCCAGGAATAAGGCCATCATTGAGTAAATTTCAATGTATAGATATGGCTATACGTTCTTTTGTTCCCATGGGTTTTACTATCTTTGTGGTATTATTCTTATCGATCCCTTTTGATATTCCGGGCAAAAATGAGTTATTACCAGCAGTTGTTGTAGCTTCGGTTTATTTTTGGTCTATTTATCGTCCTAAATCTATGCCAGCAGTTGGTGTTTTTTGTATAGGATTTTTGATAGATTTATTAAATTTTTCTCCACCAGGAGTGGTGATTTTTATATTGTTGATTACTTATGGGATTGGAGTTACGCAACGTTTTAGGTTAGCCAAGTATAATTTTTTATTAATTTGGTTAATTTTTGCTTTTATTGCAATAGGAATGTTCATGTTACAATGGGTATTAACATCTTTATTTAGTTTAAAACTAATGCCGTATACCTCTTTTTTGTTTGAAATTATATTTGCAATTGGGTGTTACCCTTTATTATCTGTTTTATTTACTTGGGCACATCGTACTATTGCTAATCCTGCAAAAGTATAGGTGTTACTGTCAAGATGAAAAAAAAGAAGTCCTTTAACGCAAGTAAACAATTACAACAAGAAGCTCAATCTTCTAGGCGTGTTTTTACCCGTCGGGCGTTATTGTTGATTGCTACGCAAACAGGGATTCTTTCTTTATTAGCAAGTCGCCTTTACAAATTACAAATTACCGATGGCGATAAATATATTAAAATGGCCAAAAGTAATTTGATTAGTAAACGTTTATTAGCGCCCCCCAGAGGTAGCATTCATGATCGTTATGGGGATGTGGTTGCAAATAACAAGATTAACTGGAGAGCTTTATTAATCCCTGAGGAAGCGAGTGATTTCTCAGATATTATTGAACGATTTAGTCAATTAATTACTTTGGATGAGCATGATTATGCTCGTATTCAATGGGCTATTGATCACCAAAGACGTTTTATTCCTATTATGTTAAAGGATTTTTTATCTTGGGATGAAATGGCGTTGATAGAGGTCAATTCACCGACCTTACCAGGGGTTATTATTGATACCGGAACGAAGCGTGTTTATCAAACGGGTCCCTTGTTGGCACATTTGGTAGGGTATGTTGCACCTCCTAATGAAAAAGATGTTGCTGCTAATCCAATTCTTGCTCTGCCTGGAATACGTGTGGGGCGTGCGGGTATTGAAAAAACACAAGATGACGTTTTACGAGGTACAGCCGGTGATGTTGAAGTAGAAGTTGATTCTGTTGGGCGTATCATTACGACATTGGGGCGTAAGGAAAGCATCCAAGGCCAAGATATTCAATTAACACTAGACTTGCAGTTACAGCAGGAAGTGAACGATTTAATTGGTGAAGAAGCTGCAAGTGCTGTTGTACTAAACTGTCAAAATGGTGAAGTGATGGCGATGGTGAGCACGCCTTCATTTGACCCGTCTTTGTTTGATAGTGGGGTTAGTCACTCACAGTGGAAAGCGTGGATGAGTGATGAGCGTAACCCTTTAATGAGTAGAACGGTTGCAGGATTATATCCTCCAGGATCGACGTTTAAACCTGCTGTTGCTTTGTCTGCTTTGGAAGCTAAAATAATTACAGAGAATGATCGAGTTAACTGTCCAGGATATTATGATTATGGTGGAACACGTTTTCACTGTTGGAACAAGTACGGACATGGCTCGCTGAATTTACATGAAGCCATAAAATTCTCATGCGATGTTTATTTTTATGAAGTGGCACGTCGTACTGGTATGGATGCTATTCATAGAACTTGCCAAAAGCTGGGGTTAGGGGTTTCTTTGCCAATTGAGCTGACCCATGTCAAAGCTGGACTTATTCCTACACCATCGTGGCGTGAGAAACGTGGACATCATTGGAATGTGGGTGATACGATTGTCAGTGGGATTGGACAAGGGTTCGTGCAAGTCTCTCCGCTACAGTTGGCCACTTATACAGCACGTATGGCGACAGGAAAAAATATTAATCCACATCTCGTTAGAGCAAGGGATAATGTTATTACTCCAGAGGCTAACCCTGATTTTTGGCCGCAACTTGATATAAAGCCTGAATTTTTAAAGATGGCTCGTTTTGGAATGTATGCTGTTGTTAATGATGCTACTGGGTCTGGGAAAAAAGCTAAGATTAACTATAATGGTATGTTATTGGCTGGAAAAACAGGAACTGCTCAAGTTAAAAGAGTATCAAGAGCTATGCGTGAAAGTGGCCGTTTTAATTCTGCGAATTTACCGTGGAAATATCGCCCACATGCCTTATTTATTTGTTTTGCACCTTACGATAATCCACAATATGCGATTTCTGTTATTGTAGAACACGGAAATGCTGCGGCTTCGGTGGCTGCTCCTTTGGCAAGAGATATTATGTTAAAAACATTGCGTCGTGATCCTGCGAATAAGCAACAACGCGATGTAACAGAGCAAAAGAAACCTGAAGATCAAGAGCAACAACAGCCTCAGCCTCCCAAAGATTCACAAGATGAATAATAAGCTATATGCCGTATAGGTTCTTAATGAAGAGTAAAAACAATGGTTTTTGAAAAACGTTTACTAAGAGCAGAGCCCAACCTAAAGATTCTCAGTAAATTATGGCGTATTAATTGGTTGTATGTTGGCTTAATTTGTTTGCTGGCAGCAGTTGGTTATATTGCTTTATATTCTGCGGCTGGTGGGGCTGATTATCCTTATGCACGTCCTCAGATGATGCGTTTTGCAATAGGGTTTGTTGTGATGATTTCTGTGGCATTAACGCCATTGAGATTTCTTGCAAAACTCGCTTGGCCCTTATATGGGCTGGGTATTGTGTTGTTGTTGGCTGTTTTGCATATGGGTCATGTAGGTAAAGGAGCAGAGCGGTGGATTGTTATTGGAGGTATTGCTTTGCAGCCCTCCGAGCTTATGAAAATAGGGTTGGTTTTGTTACTGGCGACTTGGTTTCATAAAATCAGTTGGAAGCAAATGGGTAATCCGTTGCGCCTCGTTGTTCCAGCTTTTTTAGTATTAGTTCCTGTTGTTTTAATATTGAAAGAGCCTAATCTGGGAACAGCGGTCATTGTTGGCTGCATTGGTGCCTCAATTTTTTTTGTTGCAGGAATGCGTTTATGGTTAATTCTTTTATTGGTATGTCCAATACCGTTTGCATTTGAATTTATTTATAGTCATCTTCATGATTATCAAAAAGCAAGGATTACTACATTTTTACATCCAGAGAGCGATCCCTTAGGTGCAGGATATAATATTATTCAGTCAAAAATTGCTTTGGGTTCAGGAGGGATGTGGGGACAAGGTTTTTTACATGGAACCCAAGCACAATTAAATTTTTTACCTGAAAAACAAACTGACTTTATTTTTACCATGTTATCAGAGGAGTGGGGTTTTGTCGGTGGAGCTTGTATTATTGGGTTGTTACTGTTGATCATTATCGGAGGAATGATTTTTGCCATCCGTTCTAAAAATCAATTCGGTCGCTTGTTGGCTTTGGGGCTAACAATGAATTTCTTTTTCTACTGTGCAGTTAATTTGTCGATGGTAATGGGGGCTATTCCTGTTGGGGGGGTGCCTCTACCGATGGTGTCTTATGGTGGATCGGCAATGTTAACCGTTATGTTTGGGTTTGGGTTGTTATTATCGGTGCAAGTGCATAAAGATTCGACTTTTGGTATGGAAAAAAAAACCGAGGATTAAAGAATATGGCGGGTATTTTGCCTCCCACAGCAAAAATAAATGTTGCATATAGGCAGAGTATTTACCAGGCTGGATCTGTTGTAAGTCAAATTGGTCATTACCCTAAAGGCATTCCTAGACATCTAAATAAATCGATATTGGTCATGTTGAGTGCGTATAATCCAGGAGGAAGATTAAAACCCTTGGGATGGAATATGCGTATGATGCAAAAGTTAGAGCAATATTTATATCACTACGAATATTTTACAGGAACAGGTTCGTTAAAAGAGATTTCAGAGCCTCTTTTTATGGTGAATATTCCTGTATCAAAAGCAATATTACTCGCTAGGAAATTTCGGCAAAATGCAATTGTAGTTATTCGCTCTCAAAGGCGTTCAGCACTCGTTTTTTTGGCTTAAAAATCATTATTGGGATATTTTAATCTTTAAAAATAATCATAGGATTTTACAAATCTGTTCAAATTAGACCTAAATTATATTTATAACCACTATTAGCTATAGTCCAAGTTTTACATTTTCTGTTTGGTTTATATAAATAGTAAAAGAGTAAGATGCTAAATAATACAGACTAAAAGTAATCATTAAATTTTATAATCATAATATTAATATAGTTGAAATATAAAAGATGACTAAAACAACATCATAATCGCAAATTGAGGTTGTATAAAATCATTTGTATTATGACCATTTACAGTTAAAGCAGAGCCAACAATAACGCCGATTGTGGGTGACCAGTTATACTCAATGGCAGGTGCAATTTGAACATCATGAGAAGCCCCTGTAATATGGCGGTTATAAATAGCGTGTTTATCTGTGCCCCTTATTCTGGTTCCTTTGGCCCAATCATAGACAAAATCAAAAGAAAGAAGCCATTTTTTATTTAGGCCATATTCAAGAGAAAAGCCCGTATTTCCAAATAATCCAGGTCTTGCATTTCCTCTATATCCTAAGGAAGTCCCATAGTTACTGATGTTTTTAATATTAACAGAATTCAATGGCTGCCTTCCAACCCCCCAAACACGAACGCGAAAAGCACGGTTAAAAACTTTATAAGCTGCTTGGGATTGTAAGCCAAAACGTAATGCGTAGGTTCCATTACCAGCGCCGTCCAGAGCTCGTCCTAAATTAGAATAGTTTCCTGTTGGGAACGTCATGCCCAATATCGCGGTTACATTGGGTTGCAAAGTTCCGCGAATTTGATCAAGAATGCGATATTGAAACTCTATAGGTAAGTCTGCGAAATGAAGGCTGCTTGATGTTGTATGTCCATTCCACGCATAGCGAATTTGAGGGGTACTTTGTACAGAGAAATGATTGGTAACAGCGTATTTAACCAAGGTGAAATTAATAAAATTATCAGTTCTGTGTTGATTATTTTTAACATTTCCATTGGCTTGATAGGCACCACGACTGATAGTCATTTGAGCATAAGGCTCAATTGCCCAAAGACCAGCTTTGGCCATAGCACCAGATGGTGATAGTAAAGATCCAGTATAGCGTTGCTCATCTAAAATATTTGTTGTTTGTTGAGATGGCGGGATAACTTGAGCATTAGCATGTGATAATGATTGGTAAAAGATCCATGCAAAAATACAAATGTTTAAAAGGTAATAGTATTTTGTAAAATATGCATGTTTCATATAAGGATCCTTAGTCAACGTTAATCTGTAAGTTGACTTGATATTGATATTGTTTTTTCGTCTAATAATCCTGTTAAAAAAGTATTTTATTATAGGTTAAGACAAAATTAATAATGGATGGGATATTATAAAAACAACTCTAGAGAAAAACATTGATCTTTTGAGTTGTTTTCATCACTAAAAAGCAAAGTTTACTGCGAATTGAGGTTGCACAAAATCATTTGTATTATGACCATCCACAGTTAGTGCTGCGCCCACAATTACACCCATTGTTGGTGTCCAGTTATATTCAATAGCAGGCGCAATCTGAATATCATGAGAAGCTGCACTTACGTAACGTTCGAATGGACCATTTGTATAAGCACCTCTCATCCGAGTACCTTTTGCCCAATCATATTGAAAGTCAAAAGCCAAAACCCATTCTTTGGTAATTCCATATTCCAAAGAGAATCCCCAGTTTCCAAAGAGGCCAGATTTAGCATTTCCCTTATAGCCATCGTCTGTTCCATAGCTGCTGATATCACGTATATTTGCTGAAGTGAGAGGTTTTCTAGCAACCCCCCATAATCTAACGCGTAAGGCATGATTATTGATATCATATGCCGCTTGTGACTGTATTCCGAATCTCAGAGCATAAGAGCCACTTCCTGCTGCATCAAGAGCTCTACCTAGGTTAGTATAATCTCCTGTTGGAAAATTCATACCTAAATAGGTAGTAAAACTGGGAATGTATTTTTTGTTATTTTGGTCAATCCAACGATATTGTAATTCAACAGGCAAATCAGAAAAATGCACCGTACTTGCTGTAGTTCTGCCGTTCCAGTAATAGTTGACTTGTGGGGTGACCTGAACGCTCAGGTTATTGGTGATACCATATTTCACCAAAATAAAACTATCAGCAGAATCGGTTCTATGTTTATTGCTTCTGACGCGACCATCATTTAAATAACCACCACGGCTAATGGTTGATTGGAAATATGGTTCTATCATCAAAGATCCTGCCTGGGTCACAGCGCCTGATGGTGAAAGTAAGGATCCTGTGTATCTTTGAATATCAAGAATACTTACATTAGACGGCTTGTTTAGTACAGTGCTGTCAGTTGCTGCATTTGTTGACGGAACAGGTGTAATTGCAGAGTAATCTTGTGTTATTTTAGCATAGCTATGAGGTGCTAATGCGCAAAAAAAACCCATAGATAGAAAAGAGATTTTAAATTTTTGAGTCTGTTTTGATAATACTACAAAGGAAGGGTCTTTAAATAAAAAACGCATCAGCCTGTCTCCAAAAATGGGGGAAAAATTAAGGTTGAAACGATAGTTAATCGTTGGTTAGTGAATTAAGATACCAAGCTAATAAATATAAGATGAAAATACTATATGGAAAAAACATACGTACTTCATTTACTTTTGCTTGTGTGCATAGACGACACAATATTTAACATCATCTGGATCAAAGACGTTGTATATACACTTTTTTGTTAAATTAAGATGAGGGGGAGGTGAAAATAATTAATTATCAGCGTCTTTGGGGCGATGTCCAACAATGGCAGATATTTTCAAAAGGTGTTTATTGCGCCTAATTTGTAATTCTACAGTTGCTCCTGGATGGGATACAGCAATTGTTTTCATGAATGTACGTACAGTATCAACATGTTGTGAGTCAATCATTTCTATTCTGTCACCTACTTTGATTTTGGCATTATAAGCAGGGCCCTTTTTGTCAATATCAACAATTTTAACCCCGTTATGTCTATCATCATCACCAAGTGTAACACCTAACCATCCACGATCAATGAATCCTGTTTTGCAAAGTTGAGTAACGATAGGGGCAACAATTTCAGAAGGAATTCCAAATCCGATACCTACAGAGCTTCCCGTTGGGGAAACAATGGCGGTGTTTAATGCTACAACTTGTCCAGCAAGATTAAAGGAAGGGCCACCTGAATTTCCTGGATTCATTGGGGCATCAAGTTGTAAAAAATCATCAAAAGGTCCAGAACCAATGTCACGACCCCGAGCAGAAACAATTCCTGCAGTAACGGACGACCCTAAACCAAAAGGATTCCCTGTGGCTAGGATCCAATCTCCAACTTCTACTCTTTTACTATCGCCCCATATAACATAAGGTAAGGGGTGCTTTGCATCGATTTTAATGACAGCAATGTCTGTCAAAGAATCACTACCAATCACAGTGGCTGGAAACTGTGAGCCATCTTGCAGGGAAACAGTGATATCGTCTGAATCTCCAATAACGTGTGTATTGGTTACAATAATTCCACTGGGATCAATAATAAAACCCGAGCCAGCTTCGGTAATTTTTTGTTGTTGTTGATGTTGCCTTTGCCTAAATTCTTTTTCTAGAGGTGTTCCTTTGACAGAAGGTGGAATAATAATTTTCTTGCGACTTTTAATCGGAATATCTTGAGACACCGCGATATTCACAACAGCTGGTACAACTTTTTTAACTAATGGGGAAAAAGTTAAGGGACCATATTCTACGAGTAGAGGTGAGGTCTTGGCCAGTTCAGCAGAAGGAATAACTTTTTCAGGAGCAGGAGCAGGAGCAGGAGCAGGAGCAGGAGCAGGAGCAGAGCCATTGTCTTGCTTAGTGATGGTTTCGGTCTTTTTTGTGACCTCTTGGGCGACAACCGATTGCAGAACCATGGACACAAAAAAAGATGAGACACTAAAAAATAGTGCTGTTTTAAAAGTTGAACGCAAATGGAAAACTATGGGTAATTTAGGCATATTCATCAAGATTTATGCTCTGAGGCAATAGCAGGGTTTTCCGGCCAGTGATGTTTTGGATATCTTCCTTTCATATCTTTTCTCATATCTTTCCATCCTTCATGCCAAAAACGTTGTAGATCACTTGTAATCGCTTGGGGGCGATTAGCAGGCGATAATAAACAACATTGCAATGCAATTTTTCCTTTTGCAATGGTAGGGGTGGTATTTAATCCAAAAAAATATTTTGCTGGTGCAGAGACCACAGGTACAGCCTGAGTGTAATCAATATAAATTTTATGATTATTTAATGATATCGCTTTAGGTAAGAGCTGATTTAAATCTTTGCAAACTGTATATCCCAGATAGGCTTCAAGCATATCAGCAACATTAAGTTGTTTTACTTCGTTAAGACAAGTTAGTCCATTCATCCAAGGTAACAACCACGCTTCACAATTCTCAATAAGCGCTTTTTCTGATAAATCAGGTAAGGATTCAAAAGAAAATTGTGATTGTGCAATTTGATATCGAGCTAGCAATTGTTTGCTTTGTTCATCCCAGTTTAAGGTTTTGGATAGATTATTTTTGATATAACTGAATAAAACAGGAATGGCCTCTTTGGTGGAGGCAATGATATTGCGGTCTTGTAATGTAAGCCTGCCAAATTTAAGACGTTCTCTGATAATGACTTTACCACTGTTGGTATCTAAGGTTGTTTCTTGTTCAATTTCAGATCTTTGTTCAATAAAGCTGGAAAGGGCTTGTATTTTAACAGGGAAAGCCAAACAAATATTTGTGCGTTTATGTACATGCACACTGGCAACCGCCAACAGACCTTCTTTGGCAAAAGGATCTTGAGGTGATAAATGGGCAGCACCTCCTCCAGCAAGTCTAAAAGAGCCAATTTCACTGCGCCTTTGCGCCAAACGATCAGGAAAAGCAGCACAAATTAATAAAGCAGGATCTATTGCTGGGGGTTGCATTGCAGAGATTTGTAATCTTTTACGATAATCTTGATTAATTTTACGAATGCGATGCCATAGCCCTTGATCATTTCTTGAGATTGGAGGTTGGTGCAACCAAGCAAAGCGAAGTTTGATATCCACCGAAGCTGGCTCTTCATGACGCAATGGATCTCGTTCTTCTAATAAAGATGCAATATCTGCTGCTAATGCTTTTTCTTCGTTAGATCTGGCACTTAGCATCATGCAAGCAAGGCGTGGATGTGCTCCAAATTGTGCGACCTTATGTCCAAATTTGGTTATATGACCTTTATGATCAAGGCATCCCAACAGGATTAAAAGCTCTTTGGCTGCTTCCATAACACCGAGAGAAGGCTTGTCAGGAAAAGGAATATCCGAGATTTCGATCCCCATAATATCCGACCATGTTTGACAAACAAGTAAAAACTCACTGAGCTCGGCCTCTAATATTTCAGGGCGATCATGTAAAGGCAGGCTGCGTTCGGTGGCTTGTGTCCATAATTTGTAAACAACCCCTTCGCCTTCACGTCCAGCACGTCCTGCGCGTTGTGTCGCAGCAGCTTTGGAAATACGCTGCGTTTGTAGACGGGTTAACCCTGTATCAGCGTTTAGCTGAGGCATTCTGCGATACCCACCATCAATAACGATGCGAACGCCAGGAACGGTTAAAGAAGTTTCTGCAATAGAAGTGGCTAAAACAATCCGACGTGGTGTTTGATCAGAGGCTGGTCGCAAGGCTTTATCTTGCTCGGTGGCGGGTAAATCTCCGTAAAGTGGTAAAATTTCTGCATTTGGCAAAGAAAGCAGATTGATCGTTTTATGGATTTCGCCAGCACCTGGTAAGAAAGCCAGAATATTGCCTTTCTCAGAGTGATAAGCTTCGGTAATTTGAGCTGCCATCACTGAAGAAAGGTCTCTGATATGGGTTAGGTCTCTTTTACGGTGGTGTGTCGTAATTGGATAGTAATCCGTTTTACTTTCGATAATATCGCAATGCAGGATTTTTTGGAGATTTGTTAAAGACGGAGTTGCCGACATAGCAATTAAACGCAGATCTGGGCGAAGGTTAGCTTGTAGATTACGACATAGCCCTAGGCATAAATCAGCATCCAAAGAGCGTTCGTGAATTTCGTCAAAAATAATTCCAGCAACATCGTCTAGCAGCGGGTTATTGAGTAATCGCCTAAGGAATAAGCCTTGGGTAACGACTTCAATTTTTGTCTGGGCACTGATTGCCTTGTCCATACGTGTTCGGTAACCAATGGTTTTTCCGACTTCTTCATTTGATAAATGTGCCATTTGTCTTGCTGCTGCTCGGGTAGCAATACGACGTGGTTCCAACATAATCAGCTTTTTACTTTGTACCCATTGAGCGTCTTGTAAAGACAAAGGTACCAGGCTTGTTTTCCCCGTTCCAGGTGGGGCAACCAAGATCACATTTGGATGTTGATTTAAATAATCATAAAGTTTGGGCAGTGTCGATTGGATAGGTAGAGAAATATTTGGTATACTATACATAAGAATTCATGAGTATGAGGATAATGAATCAGATGGCTTATTTATTATTATCTTCATATATAAAAGACAAACCTAGTTTTATCAAAGGATAGTTTCATTGCGTGTTTGGTTTTTGTTTTTTCTTGGGATGATAGGCTTTATTACCTCGGGCTCTTATTCTGTTTTAGCTAAAGAAACTGATGCGGTTATCAGTAAACAGGATCAAACGACTATTTTGTCAGACAGTGATCACTATGATGGCCGTAAGGAACTGCTTTTGGGGTTGCGTATTAAACTGGCACCTGGGTGGCATACCTATTGGATTAATCCTGGCGATGCGGGGGAACCTGCCTCGGTCTCTGCCCAAATAAATAATTCTGGTGCTCAAGAAGGTAAAATTATGTGGCCGTCACCAGAGCAATTAACCGAAAATGGTTTAATGTCTTATATTTATAAAGGAGACGTTATCTTACCATTTAAAGTTTTGGTACCTGATGATCAGATTGGTAAAGATTTAAATTTTAAAGTTAAAGCCAGATGGTTAGTTTGCGCAGATGTTTGTATCCCAGAGGAAGGGGAGTTTGTTTTCGATTTACCAAAGGGACAGGCATCTATTTCACCAGACGCTTCTCTTATTCAACAGGCTTTATCGAAAAAACCAAAAAAAAGTCCATGGGATGTTTATATTACCTCATCAGGAAAGTTATGGGTAAAACAGGAGGGCGTTGATCCTGCACTTATAACCAAAGCATGGTTTATGCCAGAAAAAAGCGGTATAATCGACCAAGTTGCATCTCAAACACTTTACGTAAAGCCAGGTTTGCTAACCTTAGATATTCCTTTGGCAGTTAAAAAAGAATTACAGCAACCTGTTCATGGTGTTTTAGCCATTCAAGATGGCCAAAATCAAATACAGCATTTTTCGGTTCAAGCCAAAGTTGCACCTTTATCAACGCCTGTTCAAACGAGTTTACTTCTTTTGATCGGCAGTGCTTTTTTAGGTGGAATTTTATTAAACCTTATGCCTTGTGTATTTCCTGTTATTGCGATGAAACTCTTATCACTTAGTCGTATTGGGCAAGAACACATAAACGTGCGATATAAGAGCAGTATTGCTTATACAGCAGGCATTTTATGCTGTTTTATTATAATGGCATTTGCATTTGTAGGACTGCGGTGGATGGGATCGCAATTAGGGTGGGGGTTTCAATTTCAATCTGCGGGATTTGTTATTTTGTTATGCTGGTTACTTTTTGTCATTTCTTTAAATTTTCTTGGCGTATTTAACGTTCAATTTTCATTAAACAATACAGGTCCAGCAGGTAGATCATCAGAGTATTCCTCTGACTTTTTTACTGGCTTACTAGCGGTCTTGGTTGCAACGCCTTGTACGGCTCCTTTTATGGGGATAGCGATTGCAGGGGCATTGAATGCACCTTTGTGGATAAGTATTTTGATTTTTGTTGGTATGGGATTAGGATTGGCATTACCTTATGTTTTATTTGCATGCGTTCCTTCTTTTGCACGTATCTTACCACGTCCAGGTTTGTGGATGGATATTTTAAAACAATTATTAGCGTTCCCATTATTGCTTAGTTGTTTATGGTTGGCTTGGGTTGTTTATCAACATCAGCAATCAATGAGTTTTTTTGTATTACTCAGTGGATTTACAGGCCTAGGATTTGTTTGTTGGGCAATAGGATTAATACAACAGCTTTATATGCAAGGGATTTATAGAGTCTTTCGGATTTTCTTTGGTATTTTAATTGTGCTTATTTTGTGTTTACTCGGTGGTGGATTTTATTTTTTTGTTCATGATCAAAATGGTAAAATAGAAACACAATTAAAAGAAAATGTAATGACTTACTCTGCGCAAAAACTTGAATTGTTACGGAAGGATCATAAACCAGTTTTTATAAATATGACGGCTTCTTGGTGCTTAACTTGTATGGTAAATGATAAAGTTGCTTTGTCTTCTACAAAAGTACAAGAGGCGTTTAAACATCAGCATATTACCTATATGGTTGGGGATTGGACGCAGTATGATAAATCTATTGGTGATTTTCTCAAGGCGCATGGAAGAGAAGGGGTGCCGTTATATATTTACTATCCAGCTTATGGAAAACCAAAGATTTTACCACAGATTTTAACGTCTAATATTGTGCTTAGTTATTTGTCTGACTTAAAAAAATAGATTTTAAAAAAGCTGCATAATCAATAATGATCGATTTTTTCTTTTATTAAAGCACAATTATTTGAATTAGAATAATTTTCAGAATGATGATAAAACGACCACAATAATATATAAAAATAAAGGTTCAAGATAATGAAAGTTGGGTTGTTTATCCCTTGTTATATGGATGCGTTGGAACCAGAGGTTGGGATATCAACCTTAAAATTACTAGAGCGTTTTAATGTCGATGTGACTTATCCTTTTGATCAGACCTGTTGTGGGCAACCAATGACCAATACAGGGTGTCATAAAGAAGCTGCGGAAACAGAAAAATTATTCGTCAAGAATTTTGCCGAGTTTGATTATATCGTGATGCCTTCTGGCAGTTGTACTAACCAAGTAAGGCATCATTTTGATGCAATTGATCAAACCAAAGAGGTGCAACATGTTCGTAAAAACACCTATGATTTAGTCGAATTTCTACATGATATTTTAAAAGTAGATGCTTTTCCGTGGGCGACTTTCTCTCATAAAATAGCTATTCACTACAATTGCAATGCGTTAAGAGGATTGCGCCACGCCAGCATGTCTGAAAGGCGAGAACCATTTTTCTCAAAACCCAAAGATTTATTATCAAAAGTCAAAGGTATAGAATTCGTAGAGCTGGAACGTCCAGATGAATGTTGTGGATTTGGGGGGACTTTTTCTGTGTTTGAAGAAGGGGTTTCAGCCAAGATGGGGCAAGACAAAGTCATGGATCAACATCGCAGTGGTGCGGAATATGTGATTTCTGCAGACAGCTCTTGTCTAATGCATCAAAAGGGCTGTGCGATGCGTATGGGGGTTAATTTGAAATATGCGCATATTGCTCAGATCTTAAACGGGGATTTGTCATGAGTGCATTACAAGACGAAGCTCAACCAAGAGGTGCAAAAATCAAAGGTAACAAGCCTGTTGATCAATTAGAAGCCGCCAACCGTTTTATTGCAGCTTCTGCACATCAAAAAATGCATGATGAACGCTTATGGGATTTGCGAAAAAAACGTGATGCGCAAATGCATCTTATTTCTGAATGGGAAGAGTTAAGAGAGCTAGCCTCAGATATTAAATCGCATACTTTGGATCATTTGGCAGATTATTTAGAAGAGTTTGAACGTAATGCCAAGGCCAACGGCGTACATGTGCATTGGGCCAAAGATGCTCAAGAAAGTAATCAGATAATTACTGATATTTTAAAAGAACATAATGCCAAGACACTGGTCAAAAGTAAATCAATGTTGGGTGAAGAATGCAGATTACGCCAGCATCTAGAAGAAAACGATATTCATGTCATTGAGACAGACTTAGGAGAACGAATTCAGCAATTAGACCATGAAGATCCCAGTCATGTCGTGGTGCCAGCAGTTCATAAAACCAGAACCGATGTTTCCAAAGTGTTTGTCAAAACACTTAATGCTGAGCAGGGGAATAATGACGTTCACTATTTGGCGGAGACACAAAGGGAAAATACACGTCCTTATATCCTCAATGCTGATGCAGGAATGACTGGAGGGAATTTTCTGGTTGCTGAAACGGGTGCTGTGGTGGTTTGCACAAACGAGGGGAATGCTGATCTTTCTGCTAATACGCCGCCTTTGCATATTGTGACGGTGGGGATTGAAAAAATTATTCCCAAGATGGAGCATCTGGCAGTTTTTATTCGACTGTTATCACGCAGTGCTTTGGGGTCTCCGATCACGCAATATACTTCTTATTTTCGTGGCCCTCGTAAAGGGGGAGAAATGCATGTGGTTTTGGTGGATAATGGTCGATCAACCCGTCTTGCCAGTAAGAAATTCAAAGCAGGATTAAAATGTATCCGTTGTGGTGCTTGTATGAATACATGCCCTGTTTTTCGTCGCAGTGGTGGTTTAAGTTATGGCAGTGTTTATGCAGGGCCTATTGGATTAATTTTAAGTCCTACTTTTAATACGCATAAATATCGGAATTTACCTTTTGCATCGACTTTGAATGGCAGTTGTACGAACGTTTGTCCTGTAAAAATCAACTTACATGAACAGGTTTTTGCTTGGCGAGAAACATTGGCAGATGAAAAAGAACTCTCTTTATCAAAGCGAATTTTAATGACTGCGATGGGTAAGTTATTAGCCCACCCCAAGGCTTATCGAACTGCAGTGCAAACAGGGGATAAGGTTTTATCGTATTTGCCACATTTTGTTGTTTATAACAAACTTAATGCTTGGGGAAGGCAAAGAGATTTGCCGCCAGCACCCAAAGAAACTTTTCACAGTTGGTATGCAAAAAATTATAAAAATAAAGGAAAAACGGATGAGTAGTCGTGAGTTCATTTTAAACCAGATCCGTGAATCTTGTAATGCAGAGCCTTCTGTTGGGCCGAACGTTCCTTTATTTCATAAAGATTCATTCGATATTGTCGAGCAGTTTAAACAATCTTTACTGATTATGGGTGGAAAGATTATTGAAAAAGGTCAAAATGACCCTTTCGAATTTGTAAAAGCGAAATTGGAGGATGCTAAAGTTATTTGTTCACTAGTACCAGATATCGAAGGAAATAAAAAATTAACAGATAATATGCATCCCAAAGAGTTGCAGGATATAGATTACGGTGTTTTACGTGCGAGTTTTGGTGTTGCTGAAACAGGTTCGATTTGTTTAACGGATCAGGATTTATTGATTAATACGTTGGGGTATTTGCCTCAACACTTGATTGTGTTGCTTGATCCAAAACAGATCGTAGAGAATTTACATGATGCATATGCGCGTCCAGAATGGAAACAAATTCACTATGGGGCGTTGCATAGTGGACCTTCTGCTACCGCCGATATTGAAGGTGTATTAATTAGAGGGGCACAAGGAGTGCGTTCTTTATCTGTATTATTGATTACATAATTTTTTAGGATTGTTTTTAGTTATCCTAGTTGTAATTCCAGGTATCAATAATTTACATTTAAATATTGTAACTATTTATATTTAATAATCATAAAGACTGAATAAACCTTTACGATTATTGAAAAAAATTAATATTTATCGGGAACAGCTGAAGCTGGTAAAGTGCCTAGACTGCCCGTTGGCAGTTGATTTACTTTTGCTTTTTCAGGAGAATATTGTAATTTTTCTGATGCTTTGACGCTATCAGGTTTTCCACCTGGGAATACTGCACTAAGATCTTCATCGTCATTAGAACTAGATGGAGTGGTTGAATTATTCTTGTTTGTTGAATTGGGTGTTGCTTTTGTAGGTGCTGTTACAGCTCCAGGTTTACCTAGATCTTGAGTTTGGATACCTCCAGAAACAGGAGTGCCCGTTGCATCCACAATCCAATTTCCCAAATGCTTACGGATTTGGAATTCAAGCTCTACATTCATATCTTGCATCAGCTTTTGCGTTGCGTCATATAAATTACCTTTACTGCTGGCAGCACCTTTGGATGAATCTATATCATATGTATGATTAACACTTGCTTGAACAGAGGCAACTTTTTGGTTGTTGTTATTATAAATGGATAAGGTAGCATCCATTTGTCCATAAATACCGTTATGCCCTTGTTCTTGAAGGGAAGCACGGTTAATTGTAAAGATACCTTTTCCAGAAGAACCACGTGCTTGAAAGCGTGTATTAGCCATATTTTGCAAAGCAGTAGCAGGTAAAATAGGGCTAAGATTGGTAACATCACGATTATATTGTTGATTTTGTGATAAATTCTGCACATCCATTTGACTTACATTTAAGAAAATGGGGGTCAGATAATCATAAGTCAAAGGCGCAAATGTTTTAGGATCGTCATGAGAGCAAGCGGTAAGCCCAATTATGGGTGTAACCAATAATAATGCAGAAGCACATAATTTCAATTTTAATGAAGTTGTGTTTTTTTGGTTTGATGACATTTGATATTCCTTATGTGCAGAAAAAAGAAAATAACGACTTAACAATATTAAACGCAATTATAGAGATAATTTTGACAAGATACAGATTTTATTTTGTTGATTGAATTTCATTTTGGTTAAATACAAAATTATATCGACAAAATTCACAAGTCATAGTGATATTCCCTTCTTCATTCATATTCTCTAAATCGTTCTGGTTAAATGTTTTTAAGATATTTTGCAGACGCGAACGTGAGCAACGACAACCATAAGAAACAGGTTTAGGATTACCTATTGTAATGGGGGTGCTATTAAATAAACGATAAAGTAAATCATTATTACTTAAGTTGGTGTCTAATACTTCTTTTGCTGTGACTGTTTCAGCTAGAATGGTTAATGTATTCCATTCTTCTTCGTCATTGGTAATTTCTGCCTCATCCTTGAAAACAATAGAAGGGTCACTGGCAATTTTTTCTATAATTAACCCAGATGCTTGCCAACCTTCAGAAGTTTCTTCGCAAAATAACCGTATCCAGCTGTTTAATTGCTCACTCGTTTCAAAATAATGACTGGCCATTTCTGATAGGCTGTTACCTGTGATTTCAACCATTCCTTGATAGCTATCTTTGTCATTATGTTGATCAACAGTTAAAACAAACAAGCCTTTTTCAAATAATTCTAACGCTGTTGCTTGTTTAGGAAGCAAGTCGAGTTTTTCTTTATCATAGCGAGCGTAAAAGCGTAGCTGACCATTATGCGTGCAATCTACGACTAATAAAGAAACAGCACCTTCACCTTTTACCTGAAGCGAAAAAGAGCCTTCGAACTTAAGAGCTGCTGCTAGTCCTGAGACCAGAACCAATGCTTCACCTCCTAGTTTTGAAATCGCATGAGGATAGTTGTGACGTGATAATAAAGTATTTGCCAATCTATCGAGGCGAACAAGCCGCCCCCTGGCAGAAGGGAAGAAAAAAGGCGTAATCCCTGTCGGGATGGTTAAATCAGGAACATCAGGACGATCAGAAATATGTGTATGTTCAGTCATAAATTATGCTTCTTTGTATCGCTAAAGTTTTTTTAGTTACTTGTTGTTTGTTTTAACAGTTCTTCTTTGGATTTTTGGAAATCTTGCATAAATTCTTTATTTGCATGTAGCCTTGCAACAATTTCAGCACCTATGATACGCCCAGCATCCACATCGCTTTGCCAGTGTGCACCACAAATGACGCGACTTTGACCAAAATCATATCCTCTTTGTAAAATTTGATTTTGCTTTTGAGGAAACATTTCAGAAAGAATCAAAGCAGTTGACCACCCTAAAGCAGAGTGCCCAGAAGGATAAGAGCCGTCTTTCCTGAGCAGTTTATCATCTTGGGGCCAACAGGTTTGTGTTTTATAATATACAAAAGGTCTGATGCGTTGATAATGATTTTTAGCAATATCGGTACCTAAGAACCCACTATCAACCATTATGTGACGTAATAGATAATAAGTGTTTGGGGTTTTTTCTTTGGATATTACAATCCCCAAAGCCTGAGCAAACGGTTTTCCAATATTACTATCGGCAAGGTTCGCATCCGATTGAGCCAAAGCCCATCTTGGGGTGTTTATCAAGGTATGACCTTGTTTATATGCGGCTTGGTCTGCTAAAAAAGCAGGGCTGTCTTGTTGGGGAGGGGGAGGTAAAAGGGCTAGACTATTAGCAACGTCATCACGGTTTAAATAAGATTTATAGGGCTCGCTGGGTTTGGTTTGTAAAATAGAGTTGCTTTGTGCAGCAAAGGTATTTGATGTGAAACTTAAGACAATGCTTCCGGCGACAAAGAATATCGCTTTTGTTGAAATAGACATTATTACTCCCGTAAATAGACTGTATTTGTCACATAATTTTTTTTGATATTATTATTTTGATATGGTTATAACTAATTTAAAAATTAGTTTAATAAATTAGATATACTCGTTTTTATGGCTTTTAAACAGTATTTTTTATTATATGCTAGGTCACTGATTTTGTTAAATCTTAAATATGTTTTATAAGACCAAGCTGTGCGACCTAACTCATTGCAGTTTGCACCATCAAAATTACCAAATAAAAGGGTTTTTAATAAAGATTTAGGTTTTTGAAACACTTCCATTTTCCATAAGTCGTCCGTTAAAAAACGAAAAATAATAATGTTAGGTTGTGCAAGAGTGAAATGTGATACGTAATTTGAAGGATCACCCCAACAATCTATAATGAGGTTTGGAGGGTAAGGAAAAATTGTAACTGTTTCTAATAATAGACCTTTTTGTGTGACTAATGAAATAATTAAAGAGTATGTTTCATCTCTGTCATATGAGGAAAAAAGAATATAATAATCTATTGTCTTAAAAGTCTGATCTAAAAAGGTTCCTTTTATAATGCATTCTGTCTGATAACCATTGATATAAACTCTGCTTTGCCCCGTGTAGCCATCATTGGGTTTGAAAGTAGGCCTGATACAGATCTCATTTGTGTTTATAATATCGTCTTGCATGGATTGAGCTCATTCAGAAGGAATAAAAAAGGATCTATAAATATTATAGATCCTTTTCATTTAAGCGTAAAACTTCTTAAGGATTTTACTTAGAGCCATAGCTTCGCCAATCATTGCCCATCATAGACCAGATTAAAATGGCTTTGTGAGCATGAAGACGGTTTTCAGCTTCATCGAATACGACTGATTGACTGCTTTCGAAGACTTCTTCAGTTACCTCTTCACCAATGTGAGCCGGTAAACAATGTAAGAATATTGCATCCTTAGCAGCTAAGTTCATTAACTCACGATTAACTTGGTAAGGGCCTAATGCTTTGAGGCGTGCTTGTTTCTCATTATCACTATCTGACATGCTGACCCAAGTATCGGTTACAACAGCATCTGCGTTACGAACGGCTTCTTTGGGATCATTCGTGACATTGATTTTTCCACCATTTTTGCTGGCCCATTCCAAGACTTCCTTAGATGGAGCATAATTTGTTGGAGTTGCAAGGTTTAATGCGAATTCGAACTGTGTAGCAGCTTCTATCAAAGAACTTGCGACATTGTTTCCATCTCCAAGCCAGGCCAAGGTACGCCCTTTGATAGAGCCTTTATGATCTTCAAAAGTCATAATATCAGCAATAATTTGTGATGGGTGAGAGGTGGGAGTTAATCCATTAATGACAGGGACAGAGCTAAGCTCTGCAAGGCCTAACAAATCGTCAGTACATCCCGTTCTTAATACCATAGCATCTACAAAACGAGAGAGGACGCGTGCAGTATCAGCAATAGTTTCCCCACGACCAATTTGCATGCTATCCGTTGATAAAACAACAGAATGCCCACCTAGTTGATGAATACCCACTTCAAATGAAACGCGTGTCCGAGTTGAGGGTTTAGAGAAGATTAAAGCAACATTTTTACCTTGTAATGGGGCTGCGGGATGCAAAGGGTATTTTCTATTCTCTTGCATATCTTTCATTTGCTTGCCCAATATTATCATGTCTTGAAGGTCTTGTTTAGACAGATCACGAATATCAAGAAAATGTTTATATTTTTTATCTTGAGCGCTGTTTTTTTGAGAATTTGATAAACTGCTCATGGGCTTTGTTCCATACTATTTTGTAATTGTTGCGCAGCTTTGGCCAAACGATTTGCTCCTTCTTGGCATTCTTCTTCTGATACAATCAAAGGAGGAACAATTCGCACTACATTATTACCTGCGGCAACGGTTAATAAATTTTGATGCAAGGCTGCATTTTGAACTTCAACAGGTGCTAACTTGCCTTTTATCCCTAACATTAAGCCTTTACCTTTGACTTCTTCATAAATAGATGGGTATTGCTCAATGAGTTTTTGCAGCGCGTTTTTTAAATAATTCCCTGTCTTCGCAATATGATCCAAGAAACCAGGCGCAAGTAAAATGTCTAGCACTGCGTTTCCTGCTGCACATGCCAAAGGATTACCTCCAAATGTTGATCCATGTGTCCCAGCGGTTAAATGTTTGGCGATAGATTCTTTGGCTAAGAATGCTCCCATAGGAACGCCTCCTGCAATTCCTTTTGCCAAAGACATGATGTCAGGTTCAATATCCGTCCATTGATATGCGAACATTTTTCCAGTACGACCCATACCACATTGAATTTCATCAAAACCAAGGTATAGATTTTTATCATCACAAATTTTTCTAAGTTCACGCAAAAAATCTGTTGGAATGACATTAATTCCACTTTCACCTTGAATAGGTTCAATCAAGAAACCAGCCGTATGTTCATCAACAGCATTATGTAAGGCTTCTAAATCACCCACAGGAATATGTTTGATCCCAGGAAGTCTTGGTTCGAACCCTTCTAAATATTTAGGGTTTCCCGTAGCAGTTAATGTTGCCAAAGTGCGACCGTGAAAAGCATTTTCAAAACAAATAATATCCGTACGTTCTGGATGTCCATTTTTAAATTGTGCCCGACGTATGCCTTTGATTAAGCCTTCATTGGCTTCAGCTCCAGAGTTACAAAAGAAAACACTATCGGCAAAGCTGATCTCTACCAGTCTTTCTGCCAGTCTTTCTGCTTGTGGAATGCGATATAAATTAGAAGTATGTAAGACAAGCTTGGCTTGCTCAGCTATGGTTTTGGCTAGGTGAGGGTGATTATGTCCAATTGAGGAGGTCGCAATCCCAGCACCGAAATCCAAAAATCGTCGGCCGTCTTCCGTAATAAGCCAAGCACCTTGACCTTGCGTAAAAGCAAGGTCTGCACGATTATAGGTAGGCATAAGAACGGAAATCATAGTAACTCTTCTTTGTTAATTTTTTGATTAAATAAAAGAATCATATTCTGTTATTGTATTAATAATGTCAATTTCTTCTTGATGTTTTTATTTATTTATTCTTATATTTTACAATATAAAATAAGTATGTATAGATCTTTTGATAGAGTAACTGCCTGTGAAATTTCCTGATCTGCAAGAATATACGATGATGTATTTATCTCGGTATAACAATACCGAAAAAGGATTATTGCGTGTTTTAAAGGCCAGGTTGCAACGTTGGGCGATTAAGGCTGAAAAAGAAGGAATAGAATCTTCACAAATTAACAGCAAATTAAGGCAAGGGTATCAAGAAATACCTGATATTATTGCTAAAGTGAAGCAGCTGGGGATTGTTAATGATCAGGTTTTTACCGAGCACAAAGTGAGTTCTTTGATCAGATCAGGGCGTTCTCAAAAGGTCATACAAAATAAATTATTACAAAAAGGTGTTGCTTTTGATGTTGTTCAATCGGTATTAGATCAGTATCAAGATAAGGATATAGAATTACTTGCCGCTTTGGTTTATGCAAAAAAAAAGCGTATAGGTCCGTTTCGTCGCGTTGATCGCGAGTTTAATATAGAGACCAAACAAAAAGAGCAATCCTCTTTTGCTAGAGGAGGGTTTTCTTTTGCGATGACGGATAATGTTTTGTCTATGGAGCTTGTCGAGGCAGAGGAAATGATACAAAAGCTTCGGTCTTTATAAAGATAATTAGGGTATTATGGAATGGCTATACTCAGATCATTGATTGTATTTGTGTTTTTATTACCCTTACTTGCGGCTTGTGGTGGCCGCAGTTATAGCGGAAAGCTACAATGCGCTCCTTATGCGAGAAAGCTTACAGGGGTTGATCTTAGAGGATCTGCATATTCTTGGTGGTCACAGTCTCAAGGGAAGTATTCTCATACAAAACAACCTCAAAAAGGGGCTATCTTAGTATTTCGTAAAACCTCTAAATTGCCAGATGGACACGTATCTGTTGTAAAGAAAATCAAGGATTCACGTACAATTATTGTTGATCATGCAAACTGGGATGCACAAAGAATTAATCATAATGCTTCTGTGGTAGATGTTTCCTCTCGTAATGATTGGTCGTTGGTTCGTGTATGGTGGCCACCAATCAATAAATTAGGAACCAGGAAATATCCAACCTATGGGTTTATTATTCCAGGAAAAACTTAATTATATAAGCAGTGAGGTTATCTCTTTTAGGTAAAGATAATACTTTGTTTTGAATAGAGCCTTTTGTTTGTAAAAAATTATAATGAGTAAACATGACTCTCGGTTCTTCGTTGTTAAAAAATTTTTACCAACCCGATATCAGAATAAAAGGTAAGATGATAATCTTTTTGGTCTATGAGATGCTTCCAAGGAATATTCTTTGTAATTAATGTAATATTTTTTAATTTTGCATAGAACAAAAAATTATAGTATTACCCAACCAATCAGATTATGGTATGTTTCTTAATGATTTTATATAATATTTGGTTGTGATGTTTAAATGATTTGAATATCATTTTAACCCAAACATAAATATGAGGATACTATGGGTAGCTTAAGTATTTGGCATTGGCTGATTGTATTAATTGTCGTTTTATTATTATTTGGCGGTAAAAAAGTATCCACATTAATGGGCGACTTTGCCAAAGGTATTAAAGATTTTAAAAAGAACATAGCCGAAGAAGAAACATCGTCTAAAGGGTCTGACACACAACCCACTAAGACATTATCTGCATCAGATCACAAAGATGAATCTGTATCCTTTAATGAAAAAGAAACAACGACTGTATCTTCTGATTCTGATAAAAAATAATACTGCCAAAAGATAAAGTTCTTTTGAAGGGCAACGATAAGGAATATAGAGCCGTTTATGACTGTGATTTTTCAAAATGGTCAGCCAATTTCTCCTAAAGCAAGAGGAAGTGTGACTGCACTAGGGAATTTTGATGGTGTGCATCGTGGCCATGCATATTTATTACAAAGCTTACGTAAGCAGTGTCCAGATCGTTCTTTGTCTGTTGTAACTTTTGAGCCTCATCCACGCCAATTATTTTTCAAAGAAGATGCTCCCTTTCGATTAACCAATGCTGAAGAACGAAATGCTGCTTTGGCTGCGGTCGGTGTCGATACGATTTTTCAAATTAATTTTAATACTGATTTTTCTTCACTTAGTGCGCATGACTTTGTTCATAAAATCCTTCAAGAGCAACTGGGTGTGACTCATGTTGCTTGCGGTGAATGTTTCGCATTTGGTAAGGGGCGTAGTGGAAATATAGATTACCTTGCATCCGAGACAAAATCTTTGGGAATAGGGTTAACGGTTGTGCGGCCTTTGGAGGATGAAAAAGGGATTATTTCCTCTAGTCGTATTCGTCATTTATTGCGCAATGGACATCCTAAACATGCAGCGGAACTATTGGGACGTGTTTGGAGTGTCCAAGCGATTGTTCAACATGGCGATAAACGTGGCAGAACGATTGGATTTCCCACCGCGAATTTATTGATGGGCGAACATGTAGAACCAATGTGTGGGGTTTATGCGGTTAAAATAGCTTTACCAAGTGGGGAAATACATACAGGGGTTGCCAATGTTGGATATCGTCCTACTTTTGGTCATCATAATGAATGCCGCCTTGAAGTACACTTGTTTAATTTTGATCAGGATATTTATGGTCAAGAAATCAAAGTATGGTTGCATCAATTTATTCGTGCTGAAAAACGTTTTGATGGTCTTGATGCATTAAAGCAGCAAATTACAAAAGATGCGTTGGATGCAAAAGAATTTTTTAATGCTCTTGAACTAATTTAATAATTTGTTGATTATGAATTGAAAATAATCTGTTAAATAGGGTATTTCTGGCTTTTAGTTGCTATTGATCTTTAATTTTAAAAATTAATAGTTTTTTTATTTATTATTGTTACAGTTAGAATGACATTATGACTGAATCCAAATCGACCGATCTGTATCGTGATACAGTATTTTTACCGTCTACTTCCTTTCCTATGCGTGGTGGCTTACCAAAAAAAGAGCCTGAGATTTTGGCTCATTGGAAGAAGATAGGGTTGGATGCAGCCATACAGAAAAAATCGGATGAACGCTTGGCTGCGGGTCATAAAGTTTTTACGTTGCATGATGGCCCTCCATATGCAAATGGTCATTTACATATTGGTCATGCACTTAATAAAATTATCAAAGATGTTATTAATCGTTCACACCGAATGAATGGTGAAGTTGTTCGGTATATTCCTGGTTGGGATTGTCATGGCCTTCCTATTGAATGGCGTATAGAGGAACAATACCGTAAAGCGGGTAAAAATAAAGATGATGTTCCTGTTTTACAATTTCGTGCAGAATGCCGTAATTATGCCAAGGAATGGTTGACAACCCAATCTTCTGAATTTCAACGATTAGGTGTTCAAGGCGAATGGGAAAATCGTTATGCAACGATGGATTTCTCTTCTGAAGCAACGATTGTCGAGGAAATTGGTCGCTTCTTATTAAATGGCAGTTTATATCGTGGCTTGCGTCCTGTTATGTGGAGCCCCGTTGAAAAAACGGCTTTGGCAGAAGCAGAAATTGAATATCACGATCATACATCTGTGACGATCTTTGTTGCTTTTCCAATTGCTAAAGATTTAACCTCTAATCATGTATTAGAGGGTGCTTCTGCGGTTATTTGGACGACGACCCCTTGGACTATTCCAGCAAACAGAGCGATAGCATACAATAATGACATTAATTATCAAGTGATCATTGTTAATGCTGCTAGTGAGGAATCCCACGTAACTGTAAATGCTAAGTTTTTAATAGCACAGGATCTTGCTGATTCATTTTGTCAACAAGTTGGTATTACAGATCACGCTATTTTACATACATTTTCGGGGCATGAATTAAAAGGCTCTGTTGCAAAGCATCCTTATCATGGCAAGGGATTTGATTATGATGTGCCTTTATTAGCAGGTGAATTCGTAACAACAGAGGCTGGAACAGGGTTGGTTCATTGTGCGCCTGCGCATGGTGAAGACGATTTTTATCTTTGTCGTGACCATCAAATTGGTGTTGATGAATTGGTTCAAGATGATGGTGTATATGCTGATACTGTTCCATTATTTGCTGGTATTCACGTTTTTAAAGCAGCAGAGCCCGTTTGTGACCAACTTATAGAATCTTCTCAAAAAGCACGAGCAAATGGAGAAGCTTTTACGGGGTTAGTTGCAAGATCTTCTATTGTTCACTCTTACCCACATTCATGGCGTTCCAGAGCACCAGTCATTTATCGTGCCACACCACAATGGTTTATTGCGATGGATGATGATAGGAAAATTCGTCAAAATGCGCTGTCTGCATTAGAGGACGTTACCTTTGTTCCTGCTCAAATCCGTAATCGTTTGACCAGTATGGTGGCTTCTCGTCCAGATTGGTGTATCAGCCGTCAACGCGCTTGGGGCGTTCCTATTGCTGTGTTTGTCAATAAAGAAACCCGTGAAGTATTACGTGATGCAGATGTGATGCAACGTATTGTTGAGGCCTTTAAAGTCGAAGGTGCTGATGCTTGGTATACCTCACCAGCTTCTCGCTTTTTGGGGGATGGGTATAATGCAGATGATTTTAATCAAGTATTTGACATTGTTGATGTTTGGTTTGAAAGCGGTTCAACCCATGCGTTTGTGCTTGGTCAAGATAAGTTAAATTTCCCTGCTGACTTATATCTCGAAGGTTCAGATCAACATCGTGGTTGGTTCCAATCTTCTTTATTAGAATGTGTTGGTACGCGCGGTGTTGCTCCTTACAAAGCGATTGTCAGTAATGGTTTTGTGATGGATGAACAGGGACGTAAAATGTCTAAATCTTTGGGAAATGTTGTTGCCCCACAGGAAGTTAATGATACAATGGGCGCAGATATTTTGCGTCTTTGGGTCATGAATTCGGACACAAATGATGATTTGCGTATTGGCAAAGAAATCCTAAAGCAACAAGGCGATTTATATCGCAGACTACGTAATACCTTACGCTGGTTACTTGGCGGTTTGGACGGGTTTACTGATGCAGAGAAATTACCTTATTCAGAATTACCAGAGCTTGAAAAATGGGTTTTACATCGTTTAACCGAAGTCAATCAAGTCATTCAACAAGCAATAAAAACCCATGAGTGGGTTGGTGTTTATCCAATGTTACATAATTTTTGTAATGTTGATTTATCTGCCTTCTATTTCGATATTCGTAAAGATGCTTTATATTGTGATGGTCAAAGTAATCTTCGCAGAAGGGCAGCTAGAACTGTTTTAGATATCTTACATCGTTGTTTATGTGCGTGGCTTGCCCCTGTATTGTGTTTTACTGCAGAAGAAGCATGGGCGGCACGCTTTGGTGAAGAGCAAAGTATTCATTTAGAAGATTTTCCAACACTTCCTGCACAGTGGCATGATAAAGAGTTGGCTGCACGTTGGGTTCAAGTTCGTGCAATCCGTCGTATTATTACCACAGAAATCGAAAATGCAAGAAGAGAAGGCGTGATTAAATCTTCCTTACAGGCAGCTATTGAGCTAAGTTTCTCTGATAAAGAAGCCGCTTTGTTTGGGCAATATGATTGGGCTGAATTGGTAATTGTATCACAAGTGGACATCAATGTCGTGCCTGGTTCTGCTTCTCTTTATACTGAGGAAGAAGAACAATTGGGTGAACCTCATGCTCCTCCTGTTATAACGATTGCTTCTGGACAAAAATGTGCACGTTGTTGGAAGGTTTTGGATGAGGTTGGTGAAAGTGCTGATCATCCAGAATTATGCTTACGATGTGTTGATGTGGTTAGTTAGACGATTGTAGATCGAATGAATAATGTCTTAAAATTTTCTAAAAAATCACGAAAATGGCTATTCGGATTGATGATATTATTTGTTGTGCTGGTTTGTGACCAGCTCAGTAAATATTGGATTTTGAATATTTTTGACTTGCCAGAGAAAAGATCTGTCGAGATACTTCCTTGTTTGAATTTTACCATGGTATGGAATAAAGCCATTACGTTTGGAATGTTGGGTGATGTATTAGGTCAATATGCCCCAATCATTTTTGCAGTTTTAGCATTTTCTATTGCAGTTGGTTTGTTTGTATGGATGATAAGAGCATCTAAGCTATGTGTTATTCTTAGTTTAGGGGCAATTATAGGTGGTGCTGTCGGAAATATTATTGATCGTGTACGTTTTGGGGCCGTTGTGGATTTTATACATCTTCATGTTAACGGTTGGTCGTGGTATGTATTTAATATTGCCGACAGTGCAATTGTTTGTGGCGTAGGTATGTTGTTAATTGATGCTTTTTTCCGTCAAGGGTCAAAGTATTAGTCAATGTGTCTATTGAATGTTTGTTGATTTTTATTGTTAGTAAAGGGTGAGGCAAATTATGGTGCATAAGTTAAGCCTGAATTATTTGATGCCAGTTGGCTGTCTTATGACGGTGTTTCTTCTTTCTGCATGCTCAGGAGAGGATGTTTCTCGTGCTTTTGGGCTGAAACGATCAATGCCTGATGAATATACGGTGACGACGCGTTCACCGTTATCTATGCCTCCGTCAGAGAGTTTATTATTACCTGACAGCAATGCTGGACGTCCTGCAGGGCAATCTATTCGTCAACAAACGTTGGAAATTTTATCTCCTGATGTGGCGTTGGATAGAGATAAAGATGTTCCAAGTGCAGGGCAATCTGAGTTGGTTACTCAAGCAACACAATCTGCTGACACATCTCGTCAGCATGAGTTGGTTACCGATCAGGGATTTGTTGATCAAATTATGTTCTGGGACAGTGGTAAACCTGCTGATTTAGCAGTTGATGGGGCTGCTGAAAATAAACGTTTACATAATAATTTAAGCTTAGGGCTCAGCCCAGATCATGGGGCAACGCCGACGACAACAAAAAAATAAGGTGAATAATGTTTAGAGAAGATACAATCAAAGAGAATTCGTCTTCTCCAAAACAGAATAAAATTCGCCAATTATCCGAGCATACAATTAATTTAATTGCTGCGGGTGAAGTTATTGAACGTCCCGCAGCAGTTGTTAAAGAACTTGTTGAAAATGCTTTGGATTCTGGGGCGAATCGTATTGTCATTCATCTCATTAATGGAGGCATAGACCGTATCCAAGTGAAGGATAATGGATGTGGTATGTCTTCTGATGATTTATCTCTAGCCATAGAGCGTCATTGTACTTCTAAAATTATAGAAGAAGACTTGGTTCAGATCAAAACGCTTGGGTTTCGTGGTGAGGCATTACCTTCTATTGGTGCGGCAGCACGGTTAAAAATTATTTCACGTACGATGGATGCCTCACAGGCCTGGCAAATTCACGTTGAGGGTGGAAAAACAAAAGCCGTATCGCCTGCGGCGGGCCAATGTGGCACTCAGGTTATTGTAGAGGATTTGTTTTTTGCTACGCCTGCTAGGCGTAAATTTTTAAAAACACCTAGGGTAGAATTTTCTCGTTGTGAAGCAATGATTCAACGGTTGGCAGTGGCTCGACCTGAGGTGGCTTTTTGCTTGATTAGAGATGATAAAACGATTTTTGACCTTCCTATTCAAACGCGTAAAGAGCGAATTTTATCTATCTTAACCGATATTCGTGAAGAGGAATTAATCTTTATTGATTTCCAACGCGAAGAGTTGCACTTAACGGGGTTTATTGGTGCATCCTCTGTTAATCGATCTACAACGAATGGTCAGATTATGGTTGTTAATGATCGCCCTGTTGTAGATCCCGTCATGCAAACTGCTATCCGTGTTGGATATAGAGATGTGTTGGAAAAGGGACGACATCCAGTTGTTGCTTTATTTTTAACGGTGCCTATGGATCAATTAGATGTAAATGTTCATCCTGCCAAAACTGAGTTAAGATTTTCTGATGATGCCGCTGTTCGTGCGCTATTAATTGGCAGTATACAAAAAAGTTTAGCGATGGGGGCAGGGAATAGTGGCGTTCATCCTGAATCGTTACAAGTAGTTCCTAGGCAATATCAACAAAAATCGTCTAATATTCAATATCCTTCTGTGACACAACGTCTTTTTTCTGAACCGAATGATTTGTCTGTTATCCAAACTATAAAAAGTCAGGAAAATTATTCTTTTTTAAATGAAGGTGCTTTGTCTGTTCGAGATGTAGATAGTGCTTTGGTGCAGTTTTCAAAGTCTAATGGTGTGTCTAACCACTCAGAAATTAATTTGCCACTGGGAACTGCCATTGCCCAGATATTTAAAACTTATATTTTGGCTGTGACTACTGAAGATGAGTTTGTGATGGTTGATCAACATGCAGCGCATGAACGATTAACTCATGAAGCCTTAAGAAAACAATATTTGGAGCAGGGGATTCGTTCCCAACCCTTATTGTTACCAGAAGTCGTTGACCTAACGGATTCTCAGATACAATGTTTACTAGAATTCAAGAAAAATTTAGAGGGGTTGGGTATAGAGCTTGAATCTTTTGGAGGTAAATCAATTTTGGTAAGAGCATTACCTCAGTTATTAGGACCTATTTCAGCAAAAGAGTTGTTAACCGATCTCGTTGAAGAGCTGGAAGCAGATGAGCAAGCCAATCCAAATGAGGCAGATTCTTTGCATCTTCGCCTGGATGCTATTATATCAAGGATGGCCTGTCATCATAGTGTTCGGGCGGGGCGCATGTTAAATACGGATGAAATGAATGCGTTACTTCGTCAAATGGAGGAAACACCGCGAGCAGGGACTTGCTCTCATGGGCGTCCAACTTGGCTAAAATGGTCTAAAAAAGACATAGAAAAACTATTCCATCGTTCTTAAAAAAACTCTGAAAGCAAAGGGAATGATAGAAAAAATGAAATCATTTCTGGGCAATTTTGTTATAAAGATGTATAAACTTCCTATTATCGTATTTGAATCAATTAATTAATGAGAATACCGTGCACACAGTATTGCTTACACTCGTAACTTATTTGCCCTTACTCGGGGCTTTAACAATCTTCCTGATGCGTGGATCTTCTGAAGAAGTGGCACGTACCGCCAGATGGATAGCCTTATGGACAAGTGTTGTTGTCTTTGGTTTGTCTATCGTCATGTGGAGCCTTTTTGATCCAACATTACCTGGGTATCAATTTGCTTATCAAAGTGAATGGCTTGCAGGTTTTGGCGTGTCTTATCACGTCGGTGTCGATGGAATCAGTCTATTCTTTATTATTTTATCTACTTTGTTAACCTTGGTAGCAATTTTATCTGCATGGCAAATGATTACGGATCGTATTCGTGATTATATGGTTGCTGTTTTATTGTTGGAAACTACTCTTGTTGGGTTATTTTCTTCATTAGACATGGTCGTATTCTATTGTTTTTATGAAGCTACCTTAATCCCAAGCAGCATGCTTATTGGGATTTGGGGTGGACCAAAACGTATTTTTGCATCTTTACAATTCTTCTTATACACATTTACTGGCTCACTCTTTATGATGATCGGTATCTTGTGGATGTGGGTTCATACAGGTACAACTGATATTCCTGTATTAATGCATCAATCCTTCTCTGGAACAGTTCAGGGGTGGTTATTGCTTGGATTTGTATTGGCTTTCGGTGTCAAACTCCCACTATTTCCACTCCATGCTTGGTTACCTTCTGCTTATACTGAAGGTCCAGCACCAACGACTTTGTTGGTTTCTGGTGTTATGTCAAAGGCTGGCGCTTATGGATTGCTGCGGTTTGGCGTATTGATGTTACCAGAAGCATCTCATCGTTATGGGATGTTGATTATGATATTAGGGGTTTGTGCCGTAATTTATGGTGCAATTATTGCGTTGTCTCAAACTGATATTAAACGCATGATTGCTTACTCTTCTTTTTCACATATGGGCTTGATTGCTATTGGTTTATTCTCGTTAACTCCCGAAGGTATTAACGGGGCCCTGATGCAAGTAATTTCTCATGGGGTAACAATTGCAGCATTATTCTTATGTATCGCAGCAGTAACTTACCGTGTTGGCTCACGTTCCATTACAGAATTTGGTGGTGTTGCTAGTAAAATGCCAAAATTAGCTTTATTGGCAATGATCTTTATTATGGCGAATGTTGGCCTACCAGGAACAGGTGCCTTTGTTGGTGAATTACTTGTTATGGTTGGGGCGTTACAAGTTTCTTTCTGGATTGCATTATTGGGCGGATCCACCATGATTTTAGGTGCAATTTACACCCTAGTTTTATATCGTAAAGTTATCTTTGGAGGGGTTGTTAAACCTGCTGTAGATCATATGCGTGATCTTAGTGTCAGAGAGTTAACAATTTTGGTTCCACTTGCTTTGATCACACTGTGGATGGGAATTTATCCCAACAGCTTTCTGTCAGTATTTGATCCTGCAGTAATGTCTTTTACGTCTTCTGGTAGAGTGGCCGAGCTAACGTCTCATGCTTCTACAGTTGCTGTAAACAATATTGATGTTCATCAAATAGCTGTTCGCTAAAATGTGAAGGATTTTCTTCCTTTAAATGCTTTAAAGCCCATTGCAGCCCTTGGCTTTGCAGTGGGTTTTTTTTATGATGGTTTATAATTTATAACAAAGGATTATCTTAATGGCTCAGGATAAAGCGTCTTATCAATATATAGGGATTGGTATTCAGGCAACTGGAAATCGTCAAGAAAGTGATTCTATGGGAGCGGTTGAAGTTCCAGCAGATCGCTATTGGGGCGCACAAACACAACGTTCTTTGCACCATTTTAATATTGGTGGTGACGTTATGCCTCGTGAGGTTTACCATGCTTATGGAATCGTTAAAGGGGCAGCAGCCGAAGTAAATGCAGCCGCAGGACGTTTGGATAAAACGCTTGCTCAAGCAATTGTACAAGCCTCAAAAGAGGCTACAAAAGGTGAGTTAGACGACCATTTTCCTTTGTGCGTATGGCAAACTGGATCGGGCACACAGACTAACATGAATGCAAATGAGGTTATTGCTAATCGTGCGATTCAATTATTAGGTGGGCAAATTGGATCTAAAAAGCCAGTCCATCCAAATGATCATGTGAATATGGGACAATCTTCTAATGATAGTTTCCCAACGGCAATGCACGTGGCAATGGTTTTGGAATTAGAAAAGAAATTTTTCCCAGAATTAAATCAATTGGTCAAAGCAATTGAAGCTAAAGCAGAACAATGGTTTGAAGTTGTGAAAATTGGCCGTACACATTTACAAGATGCAGTTCCTTTGACTGTTGGGCAAGAATGGTCTGGCTGGGCTTCTCAATTAAAAGATGGTTTACAACGTGTTAAAGAAGCCGAAAGAAGTGTTTTTGAATTGGCCGCTGGTGGCACTGCCGTTGGAACAGGAATGAATGCTCCAAAAGGATTTTCTAAAGCCATTGCGGCAAAGATTTCTGAAATTACAGGCCAACCTTTTATTACAGCACCAAATAAATTTGCAGCTTTGGGTGGGCTTGATGGTATGGTTGCAGTGATGGCAGCATTACGTGGAATTGCAACGATTTTGATGAAAATAGCTAATGATACGCGTTGGTTAGCCTCAGGCCCTCGTTGTGGATTGGGTGAGCTTCATCTTCCTGAAAATGAACCGGGTTCTTCTATTATGCCAGGAAAGGTCAATCCTACACAATGCGAAGCTATGATTATGGTTTGTACACAAATTATGGGTCTTGATGCTGCTGTTGCAATTGCTGGATCTCAAGGAAACTTACAATTAAACGTGACACGCCCATTGGTAATCATGAATGCTCTACATGCTTCTCGTTTGTTAACCGATGCAGCCAAAGCTTTCCGTGAGTTCTCTGTTGAAGGAACAACTCTTAATGAAAAGCGCATTCAACATTATATTGATAACTCATTAATGTTGGTAACTGCATTGGCACCAGTTGTAGGTTATGATGGAGCTGCAAAAATTGCTCATTTGGGAGATGTTGAAGGGTTAAGCTTGAAAGAGGCCGCTTTAAAAACAGGTCTTTTGGATGAAAAACAATTTGATGAACATATCAAACCACGCCTTATGGCTGGTGATGGTGTAGAAGGGGCTTAATACCTTCTTTTTTAAATATTTTCTTTTATTATAAAGTAGTTAATGTATTTGATTAACTACTTTATTTTTTTATTCTACTAAAATAATTATTAATTTTTTTTATAATTGATAGTTTTTAAATATTAGTCCCTTTCTTAAAGCGCCAACAACAATTTTATTAGAAAATGAATTGATTTCATTAGTCTATTTAAAAAAAGGAGGTGCAAATTTTGCTTGGGAACATATTATAAGTATTATTAATATTTAATATGTTGGTTAGTGACGACAAAAACAATATATTATTATTTCTGATCGTGTGTTTACTTCATAGGAACAAAAAAACTGTCGATTTTATTAGAACAAAATTGCATCAGTAAAAGTAGAAGATACAAATATTTTATCATGAGATGATGGGGAAATACTATTTTTCAAATATCTAAAGAGTCCACTGTGCCAGCATGTTCTTGTATAAATTGAAAACGCATTTCGGATTTTTTCCCCATGAGATTAGAAACACGTTCTTCGGTAAAATCCTTATCTTCATAAGGAATAGTGACCTTTAATAAAGTTCTATGCTTAGGGTCCATGGTTGTTTCTTTAAGGTCTTTTGGAGGCATTTCACCTAGACCTTTAAAGCGTGAAACCTCTACTTTACCACGACCTTGACTGAGCTTATTTTGCTTTTTATCTTTATCTTTATCATCCATAGCATAAATACTTTTTTCACCCTGGGTCAATCGATAAAGAGGTGGTTGAGCCAGATAAAGTTTTCCTTGGTTTATGAGTTCAGGTAATTCTTGGTAGAAAAAAGTCATTAGAAGAGATGCAATATGTGCACCATCAACATCAGCGTCAGTCATAATAATGATGCGACCATAGCGTAATTTTTCGATATTAAAATACGATCCAATTCCACATCCTAGCGCCTCAATTAGATCTTTTAACTCTTGGTTATTATTCAGTTTTTGATTGGATGCGCTGGCTACGTTCAGAATTTTTCCACGTAAAGGTAAAATTGCTTGTGTCTCACGGTTACGCGCTTGCTTTGCAGAGCCACCAGCAGAATCACCTTCTACAATAAATATTTCTGTAACAGCTGCATTCTCTTTGGTACAGTCAGTTAATTTACCAGGAAGGCGTAACCGTCTTGTAGCGCTCTTTCGAGGAGTGTCTCTAGCTTCTTTGCGACGTAAACGTTCTTCCGCTTTTTCTAAAATTGCAAGGAATAATGTATCTGCTTGGCTTGGGTCTGCAGCTAACCAATGGTCTAGACGGTCTCGTAAAGCGGTTTCGACAAGTTTGATTGTTTCTTTGGAGCTGAGTTTTTCTTTAGTTTGTCCTTGGAATTCTGGGTCGCGAATAAAAACAGATAGTTTAGCTGCTAATGAACCTAGGACATCATCTCCTGTAATAATTGATGTACGTTTATTAGAGCGTTGATCCCCCCATGTTTTGATGCCTTTAAGTAAAGCATTTTTAAAGCCTTGCTCATGAGTTCCCCCAAGAGGTGTAGGGATAGTGTTACAAAAAGAGCTTAGCGAAGAATCACCTTTTGTAAGCCAAGCAATAGACCATTCAATACGGCCTGTATCTTTGCCTTGTGCATCCGTTGGTAAAGCAACATCGCCCGACCAAATAGGGCAGATTAAATTATTTAGGTCTATTTCTTCCCTTAAGCTGTCCTCTAAACCATTAGGAAAATGCAGTGTTGCCTGTGCAGGAACGTCACTGCCTTTAAGAAGGGATTCGTCACATGACCAACGAATGGTAACCCCTTTGAATAAGAATGCCTTAGCACGGCAAAGCTTAAAAAGTTGTTTAGGTGAAAAGTTAATATCGCCAAATATTTCTGTATCAGGGATAAAGCTGATTTGAGTCCCACGGCGATTTTGTACAACACCTATTTTTGTTAAAACAGAAGTTGGATTACCACGGCTATAGGTTTGTTGCCAAAGGATTTTATCTCTGGCAATCTCGACCTCCATCCACGAAGATAGAGCATTAACAACTGAGGAACCAACGCCATGTAATCCGCCAGCTGTGTTATAAATTTTATTAGAAAATTTTCCACCTGCATGTAAAGTTGTAAGGATAACTTCTAATGCAGATTTATCTTTATATTTTGGATGAGGATCAACGGGAATCCCACGACCATTATCTCGAATAGTTAATTTATTACCAATATCTAAACTGATTTGAATAATACTTGCAAATCCACCAACAGCTTCGTCCATGGAGTTGTCAAGGATTTCTGAGGCCATATGATGATATGCTGCCTCATCAGTACCACCAATATACATACCAGGTCGTCTGCGAACCGGCTCAAGCCCTTCTAAAACCTCAATATCTTTTGCATTATAATCACTAGAGATCGAAATAGAGGGCTGTTCTATGGATGGTTTGGAGTTATCAGAAGAAAATAAATCACTCATATTAGGACTGTTCCCACGAAAGGTACAATTTCATAAATTATTTTCTTCATATCTCTCAATCTATATTATTTTTTGCTAGTTTTTTTTGTATGGCGTACTGTGCTTTTTTTGCTCGTTCTTGCTTTGCTTTTTGAAGAAGGCGCATCACAGACTTCAATTGAAGTTGGTTGCATAATATCTTTGGCATCAGCATATTGAGATAAATCTGTTGCTGTTTTTAAAGGTTTAATCTCGTCGAACATGCTCATTCTTTGTAAACAGAAAATTGTTCCTGCTTTTAACCCTTGAGAAGATTGAACATTTGCCAATTGCGTAATATAATCGTCTTGTGCCTTTTGAGCACCTTTGCCGTAAGTAGTACGGAAATGACGTTTTAATTTAGATTCTTCTTCATTAACAATAGAACCAAATTGTTTAATAAATCCGTTATATTGGTCTTGTGCTTTACAAGAAAGGGCTGTGACCATAAGTTCACTTTTTAAGCCTTCGATATTAAAAGCATCGCGAGCAACAGACGTTCGGCAAGCTGCATTTGCAACATTAACCTGACCCAAAGTAAGGCCGCTAAGAATAAACCCAGAAAGAGCAAGACGTTTAATTGAAAAAGACATTCAATTCTCCAAATCAGGAAAGGGTAAATGATTATAAGAATATATCAAATGAATATAAAATAACCGATTCGATAATTTTTTTCAGCTATTTTTATTTTCTTAGCAACTCAAATCTGTATCAGTTCATATGATTTGCCTTTTCGATATAGCAGGTATTTGGTATAATGCAATAGTTTATTGTCCATTATTAACTTATCATGTGGGATAAAAAATCATTGTTTTATCTTCTATAAGTGATAAAGATAATTTTAATTTTCTAAAATTATATAAATATATTTTGTTTAAGTAATATGTATTGTGTAAATGAAATATTGAGTATGCTTTGGGCTGTTTGGATGTAGATCAAACATTTTATATAATTTATGTTATAAGTGAATGGTTTGCTTAATAATCATAAAACGAAAAATGGTTTTTCGTTGAATGCAATGGGGGCTAATAAGTGCGTCTTCAATTATCTTTAGTTTTGGTTGGTTTGGGTTTTGCTCTAACTGCATGTCAACATAATAATCTTACTTCTGTTGATAGTGAGGTAAATAACCCTTTTAAATACGACAAACGTTCTGCAGTATGTACAGTAACACCAATTGTCAAAGAAAAAGATGGTAGTTGGAAAACAACCATGGCTGTGCGTAGTGATGATGGTCAATGCCAATTTGTGGTAAATGATCCAGATTCAAAAGGTGCATTTCCCTCTTTTGGGATGACCGCTACACCAACAAATGGTAAAACATTTTTGTATAATTATGATAATCGCACTTATGTGCGTTATACACCAACAATGGCATATGCAGGTTCAGATAAATTTACTGTTAATCTGATTCATAAAGATGGAACATTAAAAACACCATTATCTGTTGATGTTACTGTTGATAACACGGGTGTACAAGTGCCTAAACCTGCTGTAGCAGCACCTGTAAGTAGAACAACAAGCAAAACGAAAGCAACCAAAAGTCGCAAAAAAACGGCTCGTCATTCTACTGTTAAGAAAAATTAGTTTTTTTAATAAATCAAACTTAAATAAATATGAAGTTATAGAACTTCATATTTATTTTTATATTGTGAAATAAATCGGATTAGGGCGAGGCCGCTTCATTCCTTTTTCCTCTGCATTTTTTATTAAGTCTTGCAGCGTAATTTTCGACGTATCTTTTAATATTTTATGATCTGTTTCTTCCCAAAAAGGTTTAACCACTTGTTGGTATAATGGAGACAGAATTTCTGTATATTTTTCTTTTTCCTGTACTGAAATTGCTTGAATGATGTTCGCAATTGTAATCAGCCGTTTGGGCTTACCTAAATGATATCCTCCATGAGGGCCTCTGGTGCTTTCTAAAATCGATGCTTTTGAGAGCAGTTGTAATAGGGGTTCAATACTTCTTTTAGGTAAATTGGTTCGTGTAGAAATATCTGCAGCACTGACCGTGTTATTACGACTGGAATAAAATGCAATATCTGTTACGATTAAAATAGCAATAATTGCACGATCTTGTCTTAAAATCATAAAAATTGTCCACCCTCAGGTTCTTTGTGTAAATAATAAATTTATTTGTGTTATAAAAATATATACAATCTATAGTAAGATAAAAAATAGGGTTATTCTATAGGAAATAATTTATTTACAACAAATTATAGTAAAATATTTTTTAATAAATTAAAAAAAGGAACAAAGTCAAATGGTTGATGCCCAAAATAATAATTTTGGTTTCTCTGAACCAAGAGGTAAAATTTATAACTCATTGATCGAAACCATCGGAGGAACTCCTTTGGTAAGACCTTCTAATCTTTTGAGAAAAGAGCAGGTTTCCGCAGATATTTTGCTAAAATTAGAGTGTTTTAACCCTTTGGCATCTGTAAAGGATCGTTTGGCAACAGCCATGGTTTTACAGGCAGAGGCAGATGGATTAATTAGTCCTCAGAAAAGTATTTTAGTTGAGCCTACATCTGGAAATACTGGGATTGGTTTGGCTTTTGTAGCAGCAGCAAGAGGGTATCGGTTAATTGTAACGATGCCTGAAAAAGCTTCTATAGAACGTAGAAAAATGATGCGTTTTTTAGACGCACAACTTGAACTTACACCTGGGCACTTAGGAATGGCTGGTGCGATTGCTCGTGCAGAAGAGATTGTAAAAACCACCGAAAATGCGTGGATGCCAAAACAGTTTGAAAATCCAGTAAACGCGGTTGTTCACGAGTTAACAACAGCCGAGGAAATCTGGCAAGATACTGCGGGTAAGGTTGATATTGTTGTTGCTGGTATTGGAACTGGCGGGACAGTAACAGGGATTGCTAAAGGATTAAAAAAGCATAATTCAAATATAGAGATTTATGGAATAGAGCCAGCTGAAAGTGCTGTGTTGAATGGTGAAGAACCTGGTCCTCATGGTATTCAAGGGATCGGTGCTGGATTTAGACCAAAAGTTTTAGAAACAGACTTAATTAAGCAAATTTTAATGGTATCTGAAAATGATGCATTGTCAGCTTCACGCAGGCTTGCAAGTCTAGATGGAATTCCTGTAGGAATCTCATCAGGTGCGGCTTTGCATGCAAGTTTATTGTTAGCATCACGCCCTGAAAATAAAGGAAAAATGATTGTTGCTATTGCACCATCTTTTGCAGAGCGTTATTTATCAACACCACTATTTAATGGTTTAGGATAAGTTACAACTTTATTATAGAAAAATAAAAAAAGCGGGAAATAATCCCGCTTTTTTTGAATTATTTATATATTAACGTAATATAATTTCTACACGACGATTTTGCGCTTCACGAACATTTGGTCCTGTAGGAACTAATGGATTTTCAGATCCATAGCCGTGGATATCAATATTACTTGCTGGGACACCATTTTTAATCAATTCAGCTTTGATGGTGCGAGCTCTTTTTAAAGAAAGTGCTACATTGTAGCGTTTTCCTTGTGCGTTAGGTGCAGCAGAAGAGTCAGTATATCCATCTGCTTCAATACGTGTGCTGTGCACGCTGTTATATGCCTGCGCAGCTTCTTTGACGATAGAAATTGAACGATCGTTTAGAGCGTAACTATCCCAAGCAAAAAAGACTAAATATGTACGAGATTTTCTTGATTGAGGAACTGTCGGTGCTGCCTCTACAGGTGTCGTTGGAGGAGGAGCAGGGTTGAATTCGTATCTTAACCCCAATAAAATTGAGTGGTTAAAGTAAGTAGTTGTGTCTCTGTTTCCTCGAGCTTGGCTATAGGCATGGGTTGTATTATACCCACCTTGTGTTCCCCAAACATCAGCTGTATGACTTTGTGGGCCTAACATCGTCCAAAAGCGATATTCTGTTGTAAACGACAATCCAACAACCCAAGGGGTTGGAAAAGACAGACCACCAATTGCTTGATATGAGAAATTCCCAAAAGTTCCACCTAGATGCTCTGTTAGACGATTATCAGATGTGCGTAATCTAACGCCATTCATTGATGACCAGCCATAACCAATACCAGCACCGAAATAAGGGAAAATATAGGGGCTTCCAACATCCATATCAAAAAGTGCATTTGCCATAAAACCGTAAGTTTGTTGGCGACCTTGCCCCCAAGCTTTATATGATCCTAGATTTTGATATTTTAATGGATTATTTCGATAGTTTCCTTCGACTTCAACTCTGAAGCCATTTCCTAACCCGTAACCAAGACTGGTAACAGCAGTAGCACCAGGAGTATATTTATCTCTACCTCCAGGCATAAACTTGTTTAATCGAACAACTTGATCCTGATTAAAACTCACGCCACCTGCACCAGTAACATATATTCCTTGAACAGGTTGCGCTTTAGCTGTGGATGCTAAGAACGATGTTACACAAAAAGATGCTGAAAGGCTGAATAGTGATGTCATTAATAGACGAAAGCGAAAGTTCATCTTAACCTTTAAACTCCTGTTTAGTGTAACGGCTGTTGCGTTATGATCAATATACTGATTGGAAATAGCGTGTTTTTTCATAAGAAAGAAGTAAAAAATCGATTTTTTAATAAAAAGTTTTCTTTTTGTCATACAAACATCACATATTTATACAAATTGCTGGATATGATTTTTAAATTTACGATTATTCACTAGTAATTAAATTTAAGGCTTGTTTATAAAGTGCTGGTTTAAGGATTAATGTATTAGCAATAGCAAGATCAGCATCCGTTCCCAGGGCAGCGGGGCAAGCGCTACGAATAGTTTGAATGGTTTTTGCATCTAAAGGTGGACGAGCTTTACGAGAGGCGGTAACGTTATTTTTGTAAAAAGAAGTGGGAGTTTTTAAAGCATCCATTTGTTTTTTAACAAATTGTTCTCCACGACTAGTGCATATTTGTGGCATGACCCCTAATCCTTGTAACGGCCATCCCAAAGGAGCTAAGACACGACTCCACGTAACGAATAACTCACCTTCATCAGGAAGTTGGGCTATGGTTTGTACCAATCCTTTTCCTAATGTTGTACTTCCGACAACGACGGCACGTTTATGATCAGCGAGGGCTGCTGCCATAATTTCAGCTGCACTGGCGGTATGCCCATCAACCAATATAACAATGGGTATTCCTTGAGTAAGATCACCACCTTGTACCGCCCAAATATGATTGGCTTCTTCAAATCTCCCTTGGGTAGTTGCGGCAATACCGTTATCTAAGACTAATGCTACGCTGGTGATGGCTTGTTGTAAAACCCCTCCACGATTACCTCTTAGGTCTATGATTAGACCTTTAATCTTCATGTCTTGAGTTGCCTGATCAAGATATTGACTAATCTCTTCAGCCGTATCAGTAGAGAAGGAAGTTACTTTGAGCATGACAATATTGTCGCTAGTAAAAGCAAAAACTGTTGCTGGTGGGACGGCTTCTCTTTTAATATGAACAGTTTTAACTCGTTTACTGCGTGCAGAGCCAACGGTTAAGGATAATGAAGAGCCTTCCTTTCCTTTTAACCATTTTACAATTGTATCTAAGGATTCCTTAGCTGTTTTTTTACCATCAACAGCATATAAACGCTGACCCAACATTAATCCACTGTCCCAAGATGGACCGTTTGGATTGATAGAAGAAATAATAAAAAAATTTCCTTGCTTTATGAGGGAAATACCAGCACTTGCATCTCCACCATCACGAGCATCTCGGTCTGTCGAAGCTGAACTGGGAGCAACGTAACGAGAATATGGATCCATATGATCAAATAATTCATCAAAAAAAGCTTGGATAACCCCTTGCTTACCAACAGACTGAATAGCTGTTGAGTTCTGCCAAGCGTTATACCAAATATTAATTACATTTTGTGACCAGATTTTTATATTATCTTTGTCAGTTGCGACAGGGATTGTGGCACTATAAATTAATTTTTGTACTTTATATAAATTTAACTTACCATTTTCCTCTTTTACAGAAAATGTTGGATCAATTGCATTCAATCCATTTAAGCCCCATAGGCATAATTGTTCAATAGAGTGCTCATCTAGGGTTCTGGGCTGTAAAAATGTTAGCGCTGTGGCGATAATATTAACATAGTTGCTTTGATCAAAATCTTTTTCAGGAGGTGCAGAAGAAGCATTCGGTTGTGTTTGCTGAGCCAAAGCAACGGAAAAGCTCATCACCATTACAAAGATGATGATGAGTAACCTCTTTGATAGCCACTTATAAGCAAGCATAATTGACACAATGAACTGCATGGCAGTTTCAAAAGTTGGATGAGTTGCTTGCCTTAACAGGACTGGAATCGTCTTTCTCCGCTTAGAGTAAAATCAACAATTAAAATCTCAAAGAATAATAGGACAAATTTTGTATATAACAATAGAGCATATGCATAATAAAGATAGCTTTTATGTTACAAAATACACATATTGTTACATAAAAATTACACAATACTGTTGCGTATTTAAGTTTACTTTTCTTTTTTTACAGCCTTTTTCTTTGTTGCAGTTGATTTTTTTGCTACTGCAGTTTTTGTTGTTGCTTTTTTAGTCGTGGTTGTTGTTTTCTTTTTCGTTGCTTTACCTTTTGTAGCTTTTCCCTTTTCCTCCAGAATAGATACTGCTGTTTCAATGGTCAAATTCTCTCCATTATCGCCCTTGGGTAAAGGCGCAACTGTTTTTTTATGTTGCAAGTAAAAGCCAAAGCGACCTTTGCGTAATAGGATCGGTTCTTTATCTTTGGGATGAGGCCCAAGATTATGAATTGAAGCCATTTTCTTTTCAATGACTTCTAAAGCACGTGGTAACCGAACGGTTAAAACATTATCTGTTTTATCGAGAGAGGCAAAAATACTTCCTACTTTAACGTATGGTCCAAACGGCCCAAGGCCAGCTTGAATTGCTTCGCCAGTTGTTGGATATTCCCCTAAATTTCTTGGTAAAGACAATAATCCCATTGCTTCGTCAAAAGTAATGGCATTACCATCCATACCTTTTGGAATAGTAGCACGTTTAGGCTTTTTCTTTTTATTTTCAGGGTCAGCTTCACCACATTGAATATAAAGGCCCCAAGGCCCGCGCTTTATAATAATTTCTTCATTAGTTTCAGGATGCTTCCCAAGAACGCGTGAGCCTTCTTTAAGGTCCTCTTCCTCTTCAGGATTAGCCCCTTCGACGCCTAATCTACGTGTGTACTGACATTCAGGATAGTTTGTACAACCAATAAAAGCACCATAACGTCCAAGTTTTAAATTAAGCCTACCATCTTCACAGGCTGGGCACTTGCGCGGATCACTGCCATCTGTAGATTCGGCAAAAAAGTGGCTGCCTAGATCATGATCAAGTGCGTCAATAACATCAGAGATTTTAAGGTCCTTAGTTTGCTCAATAGCTTTGGAAAAATCATCCCAAAAATCTCTAAGAACTTTTTTCCAATTGACTTTGCTATCTGAAATATCGTCCAGTTTTTCCTCAAGATTAGCCGTAAAATCTATATCGACATAGCGTTTAAAGAAAGAGGTCAAAAAGGCGGTTACCAAACGCCCTCTGTCTTGAGGAGTAAAGTAACGATTTTCTAGGGTTACATACTCTCTATCACGTAATACACCTAATATGGATGCATAAGTAGAGGGGCGACCAATCCCTAACTCTTCCATCTTTTTAACCAAAGAAGCCTCACCATAACGTGGTGGGGGTTGGGTAAAATGTTGTTCTGGAGTAATTGTTTTCGTCGTAACACCTTCTGCTTCTTTCATAGCAGGCAGCATAGTAGAGCTATCTTGTTTAGAAGGATCTTTTTCTTGATCCTCGGTAATATCTTTATAAAGCTTTAAGAAACCGTCAAAGGCAATCATTGACCCATTGGCTCTGAACAAATGTTCTTTATTTGAATTGGCAAGTGTTACAGCCACTTGATCCAATTCAGCTGATTGCATTTGACTGGCAACCGCGCGTTTCCATATAAGCTCGTAAAGCTTTTTTTGATCAGGTGTTAAATAAGAAGCTACTTGATTGGGTGTATAGCTTATATTGGTTGGGCGAATAGCCTCATGTGCTTCTTGGGCATTTTTAGCTTTGCTGGTGTAATGACGAGGTTTGGAAGGGAGATATTTATCTCCGAATTCAGATTCTATATGCTGGCGAATAGCTTGAATGGCTTCACCTGCCATTTGCACGCCATCTGTTCTCATATAGGTAATTAAACCGACTGTTTCTCCACCTAGGTCAATGCCTTCATAAAGTTGTTGCGCTGTACGCATGGTATTTTGCGCACTCATATGAAGTTTACGAGAAGCATCTTGTTGTAAAGTTGAGGTGGTAAATGGAGGAGCTGGATTCCGTTTGGTTTTTTTTCTTTCAACAGCATTAACAGCAAACTGTTCTTGTTGTAATATTTGAATAGCTTGTTGAGCTAGGTTTTCATTATTTAGATCAAATTGTTCAAGTTTTTTTCCTTGAAACTGTGTGAGCTTTGCCGTGAATGGTGCATTAGCTGGGGTTAAGAATGTACCACTTATGGTCCAATATTCTTTTGACTTAAAGATTTCAATTTCGGCTTCACGTTCACAGATTAAACGTAATGCAACGGATTGTACGCGTCCAGCACTACGAGAACCAGGAAGCTTTCTCCATAAAATAGGGGAAAGGGTAAAGCCAACTAGATAATCCAATGCACGTCGAGCAAGATAAGCCTCGATAAGAGGTTGATCCAGTTCACGTGGATGTTGCATTGCGTATTGAACGGCTTGTTTGGTAATTTCGTTAAAAGTTACGCGTTCAACATTAATATTCTTTAATAGCTTTTTATCTTCTAACATGGCACGAACATGCCAAGAAATTGCCTCTCCCTCGCGGTCAGGGTCAGTTGCTAGATAAAGGTTTTTTGCCCCTTTAAGGGCTTGTGAAATTGCTTTGATTTGTTTGGCACCACGTTCATCCGCAGCCCAATCCATAGCAAAATCTTCGTCAGGTCGTACACTTCCATCCTTTGGTGGCAGGTCGCGCACATGACCAAAGGAAGCAAGAACAGTATATTGATTGCCAAGATATTTGTTAATTGTTTTAGCCTTGGCAGGTGATTCTACTATGATGACGTCTGTCATTGGTTCTCCAGACGAGGATTAAGTGTAAAGTAAAGTCAAAAAATACAAAGAACAAGATAGTATCGTTTCTTTACAAAGAAGCAAATATTATTTTGTTGCTTGTTCATAGTCTGCGCTTATATATTTGTAAAGGTCAGAGGAAAAATTTATAAATTATTTAATAATCCTAAGGGGCTAGGATATATCCGTTGTGCTGAAAAATAATTTTATTGTTGATTTCAAGTAAAGCAATAACGCTGAGTGTTTCAGTAGCAGAATAAGAAATATTACGAATAATTAAATCTATAGGGGTAGGCGTTGTTGATAATAGAGCAATAATTTCTGCCTCTATAGAGTTGTCAACTGTATCTTGCTTATTCGTAGGTGTAACTATATCAGGACAGTCTTTTGGGGCGTTATCAGTGAATAAATCTTTTGTTAAATTAAATTTAGATTTTGTGCATATAGGGGATAGTTCTGGTAAGATATCTAGGGCATTTTCCGTTAGTACTGCCCCCATACGTAAAAGATTATTACTGCCCTTACAACGAGGATCCAGTGGAGAGCCAGGGACTGCAAATATTGGCTTATTATAATTTAAAGCAAGCTTGCTGGTAATAAGACTGCCAGAGTTAAGTGCGGCTTCTATAACGACACATCCATAACATAATCCAGCAATTAGTTTATTTCGTCGAGGGAAATGTGCTGCCTGAGGCATTGTACCTAGAGGGAACTCAGAAACAAGAACTCCTTTTTCAGCAATTGCTTGTTGTAGTTTTTGATGCTCTGTTGGGTAAACAATATCTACCCCACAAGCAATGGCAGCAATCGTAAAACCAGTATATAAAGCCCCTTTGTGAGCTGCCTGATCAATCCCTCGGGCTAAACCAGAGGTGATTCCAATTGAGTGTGACGATAAATCAGCAGCTAAGCTTTCAGCAATTTTTATACCATGCATGGATGCATTTCTTGCTCCAACAATAGCAATATTTCGTTGATGTAGAAAATCACGATTGCCTAAAACTGTAAGGACAGGAGGGGCATCATCAAGTTGTGTTAATAATTCTGGATAATCTTTGAAGCCATAGATTAGAAATTGCCCTTGCAGTTCAAAGGTTTTTTCAATCTCCTCTATAATAGAAGCAAGAGGAGGAGGAGAAAAATAAGCTTTTATTTTTTTATTTTTAATTATAGAGGGCAGAGCTTCTATGGCTGCTTCTGGAGAATGATATTTATTTAAAAGTTGATGGAATCTGACTGCTCCAACACCGTCTGTTCTGGCTAGTCTTAAATATGCTGCTAGCTTATGAATTGACAAATTGTTGGAGGTTTTATCCATTAGGTAGGGTCGGATAATGTAGATTGCTCTTTTTTATCCCCAATACGTGGTTCTGTTCCTTCTGCTAAACGATAAATATTTGCTTTATGTCTCCAAATAACAAGCAAACTGACAACCAAAGCTGGGAATAATAAAGGTTCTTTTAGATTAAAATGATATTCGATAATCACCACCAAAGGCCATGCAATAAATGCAGATAAAGCCCCAACAGAAGAGATCTTGGAAAATTTTGCTCCTAGAAGCCAAATAATACAACATAACACGCCTGAAATAGGGGTTAAAGCAAGGGCAACGCCTAATCCGGTAGCAACACCTTTCCCACCCTTGAAACCCAGCCATACAGGAAAACAATGTCCCAGAACTACAAAAATAGCCGCTAAAGAAATGGCTGGGGTCAAGTTTACTAGACCAAAAATATAACCACAAGAAACAGCAAAAGATCCTTTGCCCATGTCACAAAGTAATGTCAGTGCAGCAAGCTTTCTGTTGCCAGTTCGCAGGACATTGGTTGCACCAATATTGCCAGAGCCGATTTTACGGATATCACCTTCACCCCCGAGCTGACTAATTAACATTCCAAAAGGAATACTGCCAATCATATAGGCAATCAGTGCAATGCCAGCCATTAATGGCATGGCAGAGAAGGGAATATGCCACATCATGATGCATTTTGCCTTGTATAAACACGGCGACCAGATTTCCATGTACCTAAAACAACACCAGGTAACTCACGATTATCAAAAGGTGTATTTTGCGCGCGCCCTGGTAATTTACCTGCTTCGACCAACCATGTTTGGTCTGGATCAAAAAGGCAGAGATCTGCTTCAGCACCTAGGCTCAATGTGCCAAAAGGTTGCCCTAATAATTCTGCAGGACGATGGGTTAATAATGAAAGCGCACTGAGTAAAGACAGATTACTTTCCTTCATACGTAACAGGGTTACACTTAATAAGGTTACTAATCCCGTGCCCCCAGCGGCGGCTTCAGCAAAAGGTAATCGTTTGTCATCTACATCTCGAGGTAAATGATCTGAAGCAATAGCATCAATAGTACCATCACCCAGAGCTTGACAAACGGCTTGGCGATCCTCTTCTGATCTTAACGGTGGGGATAGTTTTGCGTATGTGCGGAAATCACCAATGGCCTCTTCATTAAGGTCAAAATAAACTGGGGCTGTATCACAGCTGACAGGTAATCCTTTAGTTTTGGCTTGTCGAATGAGAGCTAACCCTTCAGCAGTAGAAATATGCCCGAAATGTAATCGACAACCTGTTAATTCAGCAAGTCGTAAATCTCTTGCAATCATAATCGCTTCGGCAGCTGCTGGAATAGAAGGAAGGCCAAGTTTAGTGGCCAATTCACCTCTGGTAGCACTACCACTTTTGGCAAGTGAAGGGTCTTCTGGATGTTGCACAATTAAACAGTTATATCCACGTGCATAAGACATGGTAAGCATCATTAAGCGTGTATTTTCCAAGGCCTTGTTGCCGTCAGTAAAAGCAATCGCTCCAGCTTCGTGCAAAAGGCCTATTTCAGCCATTTCTTTGCCTTCACAGCCAACACTGAGAGCACCATAAGGCAAAATCGTTACAGATCGTGTTTCTTCACCTTTTGCCTTGAGTAATGAAACCAAAGCTGGGTTATCAATGGCGGGTTTACTATTAGGCAAGATCGCCATAGTAGTAATCCCACCAGCCGCACTGGCCTCTGCTGCGGTGGCAATGGTTTCGCGGTATTCATAACCAGGTTCACCAACCGTAACCCGCATGTCCACTAAACCTGGGCATAAAACTGCACCTTGACCGTCGATGGTTTCACAGTCTTCAGGTGTTTTTTCTGCTTCAGGTAAGTCAATAGCAGCAATTTTCCCGCCTTTGACAAGTAATCGCCCAAGTTTATCCAAGCCAGATTTTGGATCAATTAAACGCACATTGGTAAAGAGCAAAGGTTTCATGGTTGTGCCTTTATCTGAGAGAATTTTTCAAGAACGGCCATACGTACAGCAACACCCATTTCAACTTGTTCTTGAATGACGCTTTGAACAGGATCGTCGGCGACATTACTATCGATTTCTACGCCACGATTTAAAGGGCCTGGATGCATCACTAATGCTCCAGGTTTTGCAAGATTCAAGCGGCGACGATCTAAACCAAAGAAACGGAAATATTCTCGGCTGCTGGGGACAAGACCTGCTTGCATACGCTCTTTTTGCATACGCAGCATCATAATAACATCAACGTCTTTGATACCTTCATCCATAGAATAATAAGGTGTTGCCCCCATTTTGGCGATCGTTAATGGTAATAGAGTAGGCGGTCCAATGACACGTACATGACAGCCCATTGTCTTTAAAAGTAAAATATTAGAGCGCGCAACACGGCTATGTAAGATATCGCCACAGATAGCGATGGTTAATCCTGATAATTTACCGTAATGACGACGAATGGTCAGTGCATCTAGCAAAGCTTGTGTTGGATGTTCATGCATGCCATCACCCGCATTAATAACACTGGCATCGACTTTTTGAGCAAGTAATGCAGGCGCACCAGAATGTGCATGTCGAATGACGAGCAAGTCTGCTCTCATAGCATTCAGGGTATAAGCCGTGTCTAAAAGCGTTTCCCCCTTGCTGACAGAAGAGGTTGAAACAGACATATTGATAACATCTGCTCCTAATCGTTTGCCTGCCAATTCAAAGGACGTTCTGGTTCTGGTACTGTTTTCAAAAAAAAGCGTAATTAAAGTGCGTTCTCTAAGTAAAGTTCTTGGGGTTTTACGAGATCGGTTTAATAACGCATAATTATCTGCACGGTCTAATAAAGATTCTATATGATGAGGGGATAAGCCTTCTATTCCCAGGAAATGCTGTCCAAAGGGATTATCCATTGGTAACGGCTCCTAATCTAGCCAGAACTTCCTCTTTACCCAAAGCTAATAACGTATCATCAATTCCAGGGGACATCGTGCTGCCTGTAACAGCTGCGCGCAAAGGCTGGGCAACTTTTCCCAGTTTTAGTCCTTCTGCCTCTGCAAATTGATGAAGAGTATGGTTAATGCCTTCTTTGGTAAAAGGGGTTAATGTGGCAAGTTGTGATGCAAGTTTGCTTAACATACCACAATTTTCTTCGTTGAGTAGCTTTTGTGCTTTGTCTGTAAAATTTAAAGGGACTTGCGTGCAAAGGAACGCTGCATTTTCAGCAAGCTCTATCAAGTTTTTTGCCCGTTCTTTAAGCCCACTCATCAAGAATGAAATACGCTCTTGATGTTCCTGATCAAGCACATATCCTTCATGTTTAGACAATCGTTCGATGACATCTTGAGTAAGGCGAGAATCATCGGCTTGGCGCAACCAATAGCCATTTACATGGGATAGTTTAGCATAATCCATACGTGAAGGGGAACGTCCGACTCCATCTAGATCAAAAAGATTGATTTGTTCTTCGCGACTTAGGATTTCATCATCCCCATGTCCCCATCCTAAGCGTAATAAATAATTACATAAAGCTTCTGGTAAATAACCCTCTTCGCGAAACTCTACAACCGAGCTGGCACCATGACGTTTGGATAATTTAGCCCCATCGGGACCATGGATTAAAGGAAGATGCGCAAATTGGGGGATATCCCATTCCATGGCGCGATAAATCATTAGTTGTCTGAAGCTATTGGTTAGATGGTCATCTCCACGAATAACATGGGTAATTTCCATATCATGGTCATCACAAACAACTGCGTGTTGATAGGTCGGTGTGCCATCAGCGCGCAAGATAATCATGTCGTCAAGTTCGATATTAGCAACGGTAACCTCGCCTTGAACCAAATCATTAATAACTGTTTTTCCTTCGCGAGGGGCTTTGATTCGTACAGTGTAAGGCGCATCTGTGGGTGCTTCTGAAGGATCACGATCACGCCAATAGCCATTATAACGTGGCGGTTTCCCCTCGGCTTGTGCTTTGGCACGCATATCGGCAAGTTCTTCTTGGGTACAGAAACATTTATATGCCTTACCTGTTTTTAGTAAATGCAGCGCCACCTCTTGATGACGTTCAATACGGGTTGATTGATAAACAGGTTCATTATCAGGAGTTAATCCCATCCATGACAGACCATCAAAAATGACATCAACGGCTTTTTGAGTAGAGCGCTCTTTGTCTGTATCTTCGATACGAAGTAAAAATTGACCATTATGATGTTTGGCATAAAGATAATTAAAAAGTGCAGCTCTTGCATTCCCGATATGGAGTAATCCTGTTGGACTTGGGGCAAAACGTGTACGAACTGTCATAAGCGTCTTTCATAGTGCGCAAAGTTAAAATATATTTTCTATAAACGGTCATACTATAATTATTTATACGATATATGTGAAGTCTAGTTTCATATTTGTTAATATATTTATTTGTTGTTTAAATAATATGAATGTTTAATGACGTGCTAAATTCAAAACTGTTATTATTTAAAATTGAAGTCATTAGGATGGTTATCAAGACTGCCAGTCAATGCTGCGAATAGAATGGTTTTCCCATCAATAGATAGGTTATCTGGAACACTCAACCATTTCAATTTTTCACTTCCATCTTTCTCATTCATTGATGAGAAAACCCCAGCTATTTTTTTTGTTGTAGGTTCATAAATAAATGCAACTTTTTGTGAATTACAATCATGGGGTTTACATGAAGTCATTACTAAATATTGATTACCTTTGATTTTAACTTTTTGAGTTGGAGAATCTGTTCCTGCTTGGGTTATCCATTTTGGTAAATGTTGATCTGCAACAATCTTCTCTAACGCTTTCTTTGTGTTCTGATTAGTTGCTAGTTTATTAATAGTAACTTCATCTTGTGCATAGGCGTGTGTAGATAAGCCAAAAGTTGTTAACAAGAATACTGCAAGTATTTTTTTCATCAAATAAATTCCTATATCTATAAATAATTATAAAGTTAACTTTAATTAATTTTAACACCAACGCCTTTAATTTTGGTGCTGTCGCAAACTTAGAGTGTGTAGGATAATCTGTTATAAGTATGAATGGAATATTTATATTTAGGAACGGACGATGTTTTACGTTCTAAGTTTGCGACAGCAGCAAAATTGAAATTGCTTGATGATGGATTAATCTAAAATTTACTTACAACTAGATTGATCCGCAAATACAGGTAAATTATAATTTTTATGTTCATAAGTAGCGATAGGATGGTTTCATATCCTTATTATGAATTTCATTTTTCTTACTAATAATTTTAATTTTTTATTAAAAAATCGTTTGATACTTATTTGTTGTATTCAATCATAATTGATAATAAAACTTACATATAACTTTTCTAACGAACAACATACATACTTATTAGTCAAAATTACATCATGATCACCATGACCAAATAAAGTTTCATCATAATAAAAAAGAATATCCTTTTTATTGATATGATTATTTTTAAAATTAACGTTAATTTTATTCTCTACCCAAAATAATTTATGGCATATGATATGAATAGCTTTAAAGAGAAAATTAATATAGTTGTAATAATTTATGAATATTTTATAGTGATAACCAAGTGAAGCTAACTTTATATATTGGTTTTTATATAATATATTAATTATATATTGGTTTTTTATATAATATATTAAGATGAAGTTGATAAGTTATAGATAGGATTATTCAAACTTTTTTAAAAATTATTATCCAAGAAACAGAATTCTTAATCCTATGGATTCCTGTTGTTTTGGCATTTGGTTGTTTGATTTATTTTTTACTGCCTACAGAACCTAGCCTTTATTGGGGAGTGGCTGGTTTAGTCATCGGATTAGCTGGATGTGCGATTATTCGTTGCCGTTTTACAGCTTATCTTGGATGGTATCAAATGTGCTGTGCATTGTTTTTAGTGTCATCGGGTTTTTGTTTATCGTGGTGGCAAACGCATCGTCAAGAACCTTTTTATCATGTGCCTTTTCATGCAACGACAATTCAAGGAAAAATTAAAGCTGTTGAGTATTTAAACTCTGGAAAAAAGAGGGTTTCTATACAATATGTTCGCTTTTTAACACCGCCTGAATCTGATCAGCAAGAATGGCAGAGATTAGTTCTTTTTACACTTTCAAAAAATGATACGCAAATTTTAGAAAATGGTGATCTCATTCAAGCCAGAGTCATGTTGCACCGTCCATCTTCCCCGCAGCTTGTAGGAGGGTATGATTTACAATTTTATTCATGGTTTAAAAATATTGGGGCTTATGGTTACGCGCTTGAACCAGTAAAAATAATCTCTTTTCAGCCAGCATATTCAATCCAGTATCTCAGAGAGAAGATCGCTGCGCATATTCGAAAATTAGAGCCTGGGTCAGCTGGTGTAATTTCGCAAATTTTGCTGACAGGCATAGGGGGTGAATTAACTCAACAAGAACGTCATGCATTTGCAGCTTCGGGACTGGCGCATTTGCTGGCGATTGCAGGATTGCATCTAGGTATTGTTATGTCGATTGTAACGTTCACTGTGAGGTGGTTGCTTTTGCGTAGTGAATATATTGCTTTATATTGGCCAGTGAAACGCATAGCTATTATTATTGGTTGGAGTATCGGATGCTTTTATTTGGTTTTAACAGGATTACATTTACCCGCGATCCGCAGCTTGCTGATGGCCAGCATCGTGATGTTGGCTTTGCTTTGTAATCGCCCTGCTTTTTCTAAACATAATTTAATGCTAGCAGCTTTATTTCTGCTGTTATTATCCCCAGCCTCGGTGTTGAATGTTTCTTTTCAAATGTCAATGGCAGCCGTAATGGCTTTGGTTTCTGGTTTTCAATTGATTTATCAATGGATTGGTAAAGGGCATGTTCAAGATTCTTACTTTTATCGTTTTATAAAAATATATCTTTTAGAGGCGGCTTGGGTCAGTATTTTAGCAGGAACCGCGGTTGTTCCAGTAATAATGTTTTATTTTCATGAATTAAATCTTTATTTTGTTTTTGCTAATTTGATTGCTGTTCCTTTGATGGCTTTTTGGATTTTACCTATGGGGTTATTGGCTTTATGTACGATGCCTTTCGGTTTGGATGCTATTTTTATTAAATTGATGTGTTTTGGAATAGACGGAGTAATGTTTTTGGCTGAATGGGTGGCATGCTTGCCTTATGCCAGCATTGCAATTCCGGTATTTCCTGGTTGGGGATATTGTGTTTATTTCTTTGGATTATGTGTTTTATGTTTATGTATAACGCCTTTGCGTTGGAGCGGAGGTATTATGATGGTTGTAGGTATTTCTTCTATTTTTTTGGTGAACCCTCCAGATATTGTTACCGCTGCCAATGGGCGCATGATAGGCATTAAAAATAAACAGCAATTGCTAACGATATGTCAAGGAAACTGTGATAATTCTACGCTTGAAGAGTGGCGTAAAGTATTACATGTTAACTCTGTCAAGAATATTGCTCTAGATGACCATGATTACAATTATAATTGTAATCAGGATTATTGTTTTTTTTATGTGCAAAAAATAATAGTGATGTTCAATGCTGTACAAAAGGAACAAAATGCCTGTCAGCCTGGTCTTTTGGAATTTTCTTTTTTATGGAATGGATCAGTATGTCAGTACGGTTTCGCAATTAATAAAAAATCAAATTGGATAAATGGTGCCCATAGTATTTGGTTAACACCCTTTAAGGTTCGCACTGATCTTCAAAATAGAGGAAAGCGTCCATGGGTTATGCAACCTATTCAAAGAGGTATTCCTAAATTACCGATGGCACAAACTGAATAATTAAGGAGTAAGAATTTTATCAGGATAATGACATATTTTCGGGGCAGGGCAGCGCCAACATTCTGGTTTCCTTGCTTTGCAAATATAACGCCCATGTAAAATTAACCAGTGATGAGAATCTCTTAACAGATCTTTGGGAATGCGTCGGACGAGGGCCTTTTCAACCGCCAAGACATCTTTGCCAATGGCAAGGCCGGTGCGGTTCCCAAGTCTGAAAATATGCGTATCGACGGCCATAGTGCTTTGATTAAAAGCAATATTTAATACAACATTAGCTGTTTTTCGACCTACACCAGGCAAAGCCTCCAAGGCTTCTCGTTTGCCAGGAACCTCCCCTTTATAAAGCTCAATTAATTGTGCAGATAAGGCAACAACATTGCGGGATTTAGCACGCCATAAACCAATAGAGTTAATATATTGTGCCACACCGTCTTCGCCCAAAGCCACCATTGCTTGTGGTGTAGAGGCAATTTCAAAAAGTTTCTCAGTTGCTTTATTTACCGAAGCATCTGTTGCTTGAGCAGACAGAACAACGGCAACCAACAAAGTATATGGGGTGGTATAAATTAATTCACTTTGTGCATTAGGATTCTCTTTGGCTAGAAGTTCGATAAATTCACGAACCTCTGCCAAAGACATTGCAGTGACTTTTTTACCTGAAGCGACGCTTTTAGATGCCATAAATACGTAAGCTTAGCCCATAAAGCCCATGGGGCGACCACCCATGATATGCATATGAAAATGAGGAACTTCTTGTCCTGAATCCTTGCCTGTATTACTGATGACACGATAGCCTCCTTCTGAAAGGCCAAGCTCCTTGGCGACAAAAGCTACGGCTTTGGTAAAGGCGACTATTTCTTCGGGTGCCGCACGTTCGGCAAATTCTGCATAAGAAATATACGGATTTTTAGGTATGACTAAAGCATGAACAGGGGCTTGGGGTGCAATGTCGTGAAAAGCTAAAACAAAATCATTTTCATAAATGGCTTTACAAGGAATTTCTTTACGTAAAATTTTAGCAAAAACATTTTGCGGATCGTATTTGGTATGACTTGTGGGCATTGTTTTCTCCTATATATTTATGTCAAAGAATTATGAGGGCGAGCAGCTTTTTCTGTAATGCCGCTGATGCCTTCTCTTCGATGTAATTCAGTCCATACATCATCGGGGGAAACCCCAGCACTGACCCACATGACTAATAGATGATATAATACATCGGCACTTTCAGTGATCAATTCTTTTTGATTACCAGTTGCACATTCAATTAGGCACTCAATGGCTTCCTCGCCAAATTTTTCAGCAGTTTTTTTAGATCCTTTAGCCAGTAATTTGGCTGAATAACTTGTGTTTGGATCAGCATCTTTTCTGGATAGAATAACTTGATATAGTTGATTAAGAATATCTGCGTTGATTGGTGTATTCATGGATTTATTCTTGGTTCTTAATGATTATTTTGATAAACGAACGGGGATATTATTTTTTGCCAAATCTTCCTTAACTTGAGCAATTGTGAACTGCCCAAAATGAAATACACTGGCGGCCAATAATCCTGTTGCTCCTGTTTTTGCGCCTTCGGTAAAATGATGTAATTCTCCAACCCCACCACTGGCAATGACAGGAATTTTAACAGTTGAACATACTGTTTTAAGCAGTTCTAGATCAAAACCTTTGCCTGTACCATCGCGATCCATGCTGGTTAATAATAACTCACCTGCACCACGTTCAGCCATTTGTTTACACCATTCAGTAGCATTAATTCCTGTTGGATTGCGTCCTCCGTGGGTATAAATCTCCCACGAACCTTTACCATCAGAACGTGCATCGACAGCAACTACAACGCATTGGCTGCCAAATTTAGTGGCTGCTTCATTGATTAGTTCTGGCGTTTTGATGGCCGCAGAGTTTATTGCACATTTATCTGCACCGGCTAATAACAAAGCACGCATATCCTCAACGCGGCGCACACCGCCACCAACGGTCAAAGGTAAAAAGATTTTTTCGGCGGTACGTGTAACAACATCAAGGATGGTATCTCTGTTTTCGTGGCTGGCGGTAATGTCGAGGAAGGTTAGCTCATCCGCGCCTGCTTGGTCATAAACCAAAGCTTGTTCAACAGGGTCCCCCGCATCACGCAAAGAGACAAAATTAACCCCTTTGACGACACGACCATCTTTGACATCAAGACAAGGGATTACACGAGTTTTTAACATGTTTCCAAAACCTTTAATGCTTCGGCAATATTGATACGCCCATCATATAAAGCACGTCCTACAATGACGCCTTCTATGCCAGGCTCAGTATTAGCGATTTCGCGTAAAGCACGCAAATGTTCAAGATTACCCACACCACCACTGGCAATCACAGGAATGGATAAATGATGTGCTAATTCAGCTGTTTGCTCAAGGTCTAATCCAGATAACATCCCATCACGTTGAATTTCGGTAAAGATAATTGCCCCAGCACCGCTATCTTGCAGTTTTAATGCTAAATCCAAAGCTTTCATTTCAGAAGTTTCAGCCCAACCCTCAGTAGATACAAATCCAGATTTGGCATCAATTCCAATCACGATCTGATTTGGGAACGCTTTACAAGCATCATAGACAAGTTGAGGGTTTTTAACAGCAACGCTACCTAAGATTACGCGGGTGACCCCTTGAGATAGCCAAAACTCAACAGATTGTAAGTCTCTGATCCCCCCACCTAGCTCAACAGGAACCTCTGAATTCGCAAGGATTGCTTGCACAGCTTTAATATTCACAGGTTTTTTTGCAAAAGCACCATCTAAATCAACAACATGTAACCATTTACATCCTTGTTTGTGCCATTCTCTAGCTTGGCTGCCTGGATCATCAGAATAGATCGTTGCTTGATCCATTTCCCCTTGGCGCAGGCGTACACATTGCCCACCTTTTAAATCAATAGCGGGGTAGAGGGTTAATGGACGAGGAGCAGGAAGAGATGACATTAATAGTACTTTCTTGATTAAGAAGAGGAAGTATTTAAAAAAGACTTATAGAGAAAAAGGCCTTTAACAATTTGGCCGTCTATTCTTTGATAATAAGGATGGGTTGCCCAATGTAAATATTCATTTTGCAAATAAAACTGTAGTAACTTTTTCTGTGTTTCATCAATAATAACATTGATGATAGGAAAGCCAAGTTGAGATACGATTTGTTCCATTTTAGCAAGCAATCGTTGTTCAATACCCATATTTAACGCATAAGGAGCAACTGTGAAAATATCTATTTTTACAGAGATATCACATGAATTTATTTGTTTAGGTGGGGTATTTACTTCGCAAATACCTACAATATTACCATCGAGCCGTGCAACCAAGAGGGTCTTTTCAGGAACAAGTAAAACCCCTTTAAAATGATTTTCGATTAAATGTCGTGGAGGTGGTTTTGTCCATTTACAATGATACCCTTCAATAATAGAAGCCTCTAGTGTTTCACATAAAGAGTGAAGCTCTTCTTCATTATCAAGAGATATAATCTGTTCGATTTGTATCTTGGGAAGTAAAGTTGAATTATGGTGATCCATTGTAACACTTAATGTTGATGAAAGGGTAGGGTGATTTATAGTTCCCAAGTTAAAAAATTAGCTAAGATTCGCAAGCCAACTTGTTGGCTTTTTTCAACGTGGAATTGTGTTCCTATTTTATTGCCTTTAGCAATAATAGCAGGAACGGGGCCTTCATAATCTGTTGTAGCGATAATGGTATTTTGTTCTGCTTTGGTCAAAGCATAAGAATGTACGAAATATGCATGGTCTCCAGGTTTAATTCCTTCTAAAATTGGATGGCTTCCAACTTTGAATTGTAATTCATTCCATCCCATTTGCGGTAATGGTAGATTACAAGGTGTCATCGGGGCAATTTCACCCTCTATCCATCCTAAACCTTGAGTAATTTGATGCTCCAGTCCCCTTTGTGCCATTAACTGCATACCAACGCAAATTCCTAAAAACGGGATTTCTTGTTGTGTGCTTTGTTCAATAGCATTTAACAGATGAGGAATAGTTTGTAACCCATTCATACAATCAGCAAAAGCGCCTTGACCAGGAAGAATAATACGATCTGCCCCAAGGATTATTGCAGGATCATTGCTGATTTCTACTTTGACTGCAAGATTGATTTGTTGTGCAGCATACAAAGCTGCACGTTGTGCAGAGGCAAGGTTACCTCCGTTATAATCAATAACAATAATTTTTAAAGGAGATGTGATCATAATAATTATATCTTTTGGCTTAAATCTGGATATTGATCACATAATCTTAATAGAGCTGCTTCTTTGTTTCGTCCAGCAACGATGGTTTTAATTTTCCATCCCGATAAGGTTAGCTCGGCTCTTTGGAATTGATACGCAAAACAAGCAAGCAAGAAATGAATTAATATCAAAATGGCAATTGATGGGCTTAACCAAAAACGAATAGAAATACATAGGCTGAAAATAATTAATCCATGGATCCAGCTTTTTTGAATAAACAGGCCAATCGCCCCCAAAACAAACACTAACCAAGAAAAGCCATTTGGTACTAATTTAACAGTTTTGGGATGTTGTGGGTTGGTATAAACGGTAAAAAATTTCATAATACACCTTTGGTTGATGGAATATTATTCAATGCACGCATGTCGAATTCACTGGCACTTCGTAAAGCGCGTGCTGTGGCCTTAAAGGTTGCTTCGGCAATATGATGAGAGTTACGACCAGCATGTAAAATTGCATGTAAATTAATATGTGAGCTCATGACAAAGCCACGAAAGAACTCTTCAAAAAGCTCTGTATCCATTCGCCCAATTTTTTGTGTAGGAAATGGAATGTTCCATGCCAGATATGGGCGCCCAGAAATATCGATAATTACTTCGCTTAACGCTTCATCAAGAGGAACAGAGGCTTGTCCAAAGCGGCTAATACCCTTTTTATCGCCTATTGCTTGGCGAAATGCTTGACCCAATGCGATGCCAGTATCTTCGACACTATGATGGTCATCAATATGAAGATCACCTTTGACAGTTAAATTTAAATCAAACAAGCTGTGTTTGGTTAAAGCAGTCAACATATGATCAAAAAACCCAATTCCTGTATTGATTTCAGAGCGACCCGAACCATCGATATTCAGGATTAATTGAATATCAGTTTCCGAAGTTCGTCTGTGTATAGAGCTCTGTCTAGGTTGGGTCATGAAATCGTAATCCATAGATGATCATTGAGGTGGTGTATCGGTTCGAAATATAAGCCACAGAAAAAGAAAAGACAATCTTATAGAAATATAATAATATAAGAAAAACCGTTTTTTACCAGTTTTATAGCTATTTTAAATTTTTATCCAACAATATGGATGGTTAACTTATAAAATTATTCTATATATTCTGTATTCAGCCTAGTGGATTAGCAAATGACAAATATTGATTTCTTACTTTCTCGTTTTTCAAGCGTTGCGTTAAGAGACCCAGTACCAGATGATCAGCAATTGCATCAAATATTATCTGCTGCGATGTGTGCCCCTGATCATGGTCGTTTGCGTCCTTGGCGTTTTGTAGTTATTCCCAAAAATAAACGTGCGGAATGGTTGAAATCTGTCGAACAATCTATGACAGAACAAGGTTATGATTATCCAGAATCTTATATTAAAAAAGTCCAACATAATTTTTCTTGCGCACCTATGGTCATTGCCTTGGGTATGCGTAAAATTACCGAAAAGACCAGTGTTTCAATAGATGAACAATTGATGGCAAGTTCTGCTGCGGTGATGAATGTTTTAAATGCAGTGCATGCGTTAGGTTTTGCAGCAAAGTGGATTACAGGGCCTATTGATAATAAAGGCGTGGTTCAACATATAGGATTTTCAGAACCATATAGAATGCTTGGTTTTTTATTTGTAGGAACACTTTGTGACGCCGAACAAACACCTCCTCGTTTGAATGTTGATGACTATGTAGTGGTATGGGATGGAAAGCCAGCACAGTTTAAAGTTGATCAATAACCCGTTTAAATTTACCTAAAATAGAATTCATAGTAATGGAGAATATAAAATGCCGTTATCAGTAGATATGAAGGATGTTATCGTCATTGGCGGTGGCCCCGCTGGTTTAGCATCAGCCTTATCACTAGAAGCTCTGGGCTTAAAAGTGATTGTAATTGATCCTGCGCCATTGCATGCATTGCAGAATCCATCTTTTGATGGACGAGAAATAGCCCTCACACATCATACTGTTACTGCTATGCAGGCGATGGGGGCTTGGGATCATATCGAGCCTAATGATATTTCTTTCATACAAGAAGCTCGCGTTGAAAATGGTGAAGAAAATCATCCATTGATCTTTGATACCAAAGGTAAAGATGAAGATGCCTTGGGTTATCTGGTTCCTAACTTTGCTATTCGCAAAGCATTATTCGAAGTAGTACAAAAACGAGAAAATATTACAGTTTTATCTCAAGAAACCTGTGAAAAACTAAGTTGTTTCGTAGATTTTGTAACGGTAAAGTTAAAAGGTCAGCAACTAACAGCAAGATTAGCCGTGGTTGCAGATGGACGTTTTTCTAAAACCAGAGAAAGCCTTGGTATTGGTTATCATTTACATGATTTTCATCGTCATATGATGGTGTCCCGATTTGAACATGAACAGCCTCATCAAGGTGTCGCATTGCAGTGGTTTGACAAAGGACAGACGATTGCTTTACTCCCATTAAATGGGAATATTTCTTCGGTTGTTTTATCTTTGCCACCAGATGAAATGAATCGTGTTCGTGCTTTGGATGAAGATGCTTTTAATGCAGATATTAATGCCAGATTAAAAAATCGCCTGGGTAAAGTAAAATCAGTTTCAACACGTCATGTATATCCTTTAAAAACGGTTTTTGCTAATCGCTTTGAAACCCGTCATACAGCCCTTGTTGGGGATACGGCTATTGGAATGCATCCAATTACGGCACATGGATTTAATTTTGCGATGACGGCGCAAGAGCTGTTGGCTGAAGAGGTCTTTTCAGGGATCGAACGTGGTGAAGAAATTGGAGCAGCTCGACAATTGCGGAACTATGAACGCCGTCTAAGAGCCAAAACCTTACCTATGTTTACGGTTACGAATACAATTGCGACTTTGTATACTCGCGAAGAGAAAGGGTTGTGGTTGTTAAGACAGGCAGGAATGAAAGCTGCAAATCTGTTAAACCCTATTAAAAATAAAGTTGTTGATCAATTGATTGAAAAAGGTGGTCGATTGCCTTTTATGAAATAATGCTGAAAATATATTAATATTAATATATTTTTGAATTACTAATGATCAATTGTTGAATGGTTCAATCGGGTTATGAAGCATATTTTGAAATATGGCTCTTTTATTTTTTTACTGTCTATAAACTTATCTGTTTCAGCAAAAGTTGTTCATTCGATTGATCAAATACCATCCCAGATTCACAGCGAAGAGGGCAAAGCAGTTTTTGCACAAGAAATGAATGGTGATAAATTTCCAGATGGGTTTGGTAGTCATTTTTTGTCTATGCAAAGTGCTTTGAAGCCTCAAGATATTATCAAAATTATATATCCGCAGGGTAAAGATGAAAGGTGGAGTCTTATAGGGGTGAAGCCATGGCCTGGACAGAAAGACCGCTATATTGTAGTGGCTTGCTCAACAAAAATAACACAAAAGGAACTAGATAAAGATCAAAAAAACAGTTGTTCTTATGATATAAATCCTAAAAGTAAAATTGTTATAGCTGTTGTTGATTATGATGGTTCAGGAATGCTAAAATTAATAGCTCAACCTTATATAGAGACCGTTGTTGGGGATGAGAATGGTTATGTGGATGATGATAATGGAGATGCGCTGGAAAAGAGTGCATTTAACCTTAAAAATGGGAACGGTGAAGTTGTCGTAGGCAATTTGCAGCGCTTAGATTTTGCTCATTATCAGTTAAATTCACAAATACTTGCCTTTGGTATACGTTTTGGGGCAGAGGTAGGGTATGCAGGTGGAAATGATTCTACTCAAGCAATGACGTTATTTGCTATTTTACAAGGAACGCTTCGCCCTGTTCTGAAGGCGGATATGTATCATTTTGAAAACATTGCAGGTGATTGGCATAAAGATGGAACCCGAGATCATGATATCAGCGAAGAGGAGTATGTTTTATCCATTCTGCCGCACCAAACAACAGGGTTTTATGATATAAAACATACACAAAAAGGATCTCGTAATAATAATGGCAAAATTTATCACTGGAACGATCAGAAATTACAGTATCAATAGTTTGTCATTATTTTACTTTTATAATTCATTCTTACGCCGTTGTTGACGTAATACAGATTCAATCCAATCATTAAGCTCTCTGGTAGTTTTTTCAGCAGCTTCCAAATCTGGATATATATCAGGAAAACGCAAAGATAACCAACGCCAAGCAACTAAACGTTTATGACGTTTTTCTGCACGTTCTAACTCTTGCCGAGACGCATTGCTGGGGCTGGGCAGTTTTCCAGTGCTGGGTGCGGCAATGGTTTTTCCAGAAGCATGATCAGCAGCCCATCGGATTAAACGTTGAATACCATTATCGCGATCATCAACGGGACAGACTGAATATGTCCAACGATCTCTTAACTCTAATCCTTGCACACCTTCCAAAGCAGAGGCAATAGCAAATGTTTCCTCCATCGGAGCAAGTCGATAATTAGGATCATCAGAGCGCAATACCGCACGTTTTAACCTGGTTAAAACACCAAATAAACTATCAGAGTTAATTTCATTAGCAATAAGCTGCACAATCGCACTGTCTGGTTGCACCAAAGGGCGTAGGTCTTTTTGCTCTTCTGGTGGAGCTTCTAACTGACGACGAATAAAGTCGGGATCACCAGCGCCTGCTAATAATCCAACAGTGCCAGTTTCATGCTTACCATAACGCCCAGCTCGCCCGCCAATTTGCTTGACTTCTTGAGACGTTAACATTCGTCTGCTGGTCCCATCAAATTTATAAATTGTGCTGAAAATAATGCGTTTAATTGAAAGGTTTAATCCCATGCCAATTGCATCTGTGGCAATTAATATATCTGCCTGACCATCATTAAAGCGTTTGGCTTCTGCCCTGCGAACCTCTGGGCTTAAGGCACCGTAAATAACAGCAACACTATGGCCTTTTTGCATTAGGATAGCACGCAAATCTAAAACTTCACGTCTGGAAAATGCGATTAAAGCATCTCCTGCCTGTAACCGATTTATCCCAATAGGAGAGCTGGCAGTTTGTAAAGCACTTTTGCGTTGTAAAGAGATTTCTTCCCATGGATCATCACAAAGCCTAGCAATATTTTTAACAATAGGAATACATTCAGGTGAGCCCAATACATAAACGTGCCTAGCAGGCACACCCATGATGGCTGCTGTCCACGCGGCTCCTCTGTCTGGATCTGTAAGCATTTGTGCTTCGTCAATTAGGGCTACGTCAACAGGATTATCCATTGGGCACATTTCAACGGTGGCCGCAAGGAAACGACTATTAGGAATTAGTTGTCTTTCTTCACCAGTCTTTAAAGACGCTGCAATATTTCTTTCTGATAAAGCCTCTTTAAATTCATGAGCTAATAAACGCAAAGGTGCCAGTGCAATTCCACTTTCGCTTTCAGCCATTGTTTTTAAGGCAGTATAGGATTTTCCACTATTGGTAGGGCCGGTGACAATGGTGATACGACGTTTTAGACTGCGTGCTGTTACAAAGTGGCCTGCATAACGATCCATAGCGGCAACACTGGCGATGACTTTGTTTTTAATATTTAAATCGCCCAAATTAATATAGGCGTTTTTTTTATCTTTTGCTGGGGTGCCATCACGCCAATTTGAAATTTGTGAACGTAATGCTTTGATTTCTTTTGGATCAAAACGCCAAATTTCTTTTCCGTGTTTTTTAATTTTTTGCGCAACAGGGATCTTATTTTCTGCAATCCAACGCAGAACCTCTTTATGAGAGCAATGCAGCAAAGGTGGGATCTCTTTAAAAGAAACAAGGCTGGATTCCCATTCTTTTTGTTTCTTGATCTCATCTCTTTTACGATCACGAGCCGTTTGTTGGATTTCTTGATCTTTTTGTTGTTGCTTTTGCTCTTGATAGACAATTTCCTCAATGAACTGTTCTGTATCATTGGATTCTAGTCCAAAGGCTATTGCCACATCTTGAGCCATTAAGCGCAGAGCTTTGGTGCCGATAATAGGCTTACCGCTGTCTATTAAGTCAGTATATAATGTTTGAAAACAATCAATTGGACTTTTACCGTTTTGTCGCAAACGGGTGTGCAACGCTTGTTGTAAAGCAGATTGTAATGCGTCTTCACTGGGTTCAGGTTCGTGAACAAATGACACAGCCCAAGCAATATCTTCTGATTGTATCCAAGGTTTATTTTCCTGTTGAATCTGCCTGTTTAACCGTTTAGCCCATTCTTTTCTGCGAATAATGCAAAGCAGTTTTATAAAAGTAGCCGCAGTAATATGGTTGGTGTCAGGCTGAAGGTTCCTGGCAACCAGTTTTAATAAGCGGGGCTCTTCTTGCGGTGTCAGGCTAAGTGAGGTTTCTTGTAATGCTTGGTCTATAGCAATTTTAGCAGGAGATAAATTCATGGATTTCCAAAGATAAAGGATTAGTAAATAAACTATACAATATAGGTTTAATTAAATAACATATTGCAAGTTCAAAAAATTTTTATTGTTTATAATGAATATTTATAACACATTGATTTTTGGTTTGTTACTTTTAATATATTAAAGGATAATATGATCTATTATTTAAAAAAAGAGTAGTGATAAATTTGTAAATATAAAAATTTTTTAAATTAGGTTTTGAAATTTGTTCAATTTTTCTTGGGAATGGGTTAAAAATACTTTTTAAATGTGAATAATTTTTATTTACGCAATAATTTAGGTTAATTAATCAGGAGATCCCTTTATAATGTCTGAACCAATCGTTATTGATGATTCTTTTCGTCTAACAGACCCAACCAAAGAATATAGCCATTTAAATGCTGAAAAAGTGCTGAGTGTTCATCATTGGACAGACCGTTTATTTTCTTTTAAATGCACTCGTACATCCAGCTTGCGCTTTGAAAATGGACAATTTTGTATGATTGGGATCGAAGTTAACGGCAAGCCTTTGTTGCGTGCTTACAGTGTTGCCAGTGCAAATTATGAAGAAGAATTAGAGTTTTTGTCTATTAAGGTTCCAGATGGCCCATTAACCTCTCGTTTATGTCACATGCAAGTTGGAGACACGGTTCTAATTGGACGTAAACCGACAGGAACATTGGTTCTATCTAATTTAAAACCTGGTCGTAATTTATACTTTTTCTCTACAGGCACTGGGCTTGCTCCATTTATGAGCCTCATTCGTGACCCAGAGGTTTATGAAAATTTTGAGAATGTGATTTTAACTCATGGTGTACGTACTGTGGGTGAGTTGGCTTATCGTGATTATATTACAAAAGAATTACCAAACCATGAATTCCTTGGTGAAGATATTTCTAAAAAGTTAATTTATTACCCAACGGTTACACGTGAAGATTTCCCTGTTCGTGATCGTATTACAACCTTGATTAATAATGAAAAATTATTTTCGGATACAAATTTACCAGTGATGGATCCAGAGTTGGATCGTGCAATGATCTGTGGTTCACCAGAAATGTTGGCAGAAATTAAAACGATCCTTGAAAATCGCGGTTTTACCGAGGGGAATGGAAACTCACCTGGATCTTTCGTAATCGAAAAAGCATTTGCGGAGCAATAATCTATGACATATGACTTTGACCTTATCGTAATCGGTGCGGGTTCTGGTGGCGTTCGTTGTGCACGAATTGCTGCTGGACATGGAGCAAAAGTTGCCATCATTGAAAAACAACATTGGGGCGGAACTTGTGTAAATATTGGCTGTGTTCCCAAAAAACTGATGATGTATGCCAGCACTTATGGCGATTTGGTTGAAGATAGTCATGGATATGGATGGGATACGAAAAAAGGGCAGCATCATTGGCAACAGCTTATTGAGGCAAAAGACAAAGAAATCCATCGTTTAAATGGAATATATGTGTCTATGTTACAAAAGGCTGGAGTTACTATTTTTAAAGGTGCTGCTTCTTTTAAGGATGCGCATACAATTAATATTGCCCAAAGCGTTCTTTCCGAGGATGTAACTCAAGGGGCGTTAGACATCACGGCAAAACATATTGTGATTGCTACGGGTTCATCCCCAAGCCTTTTGGATATAGAAGGTAAAGAACATGGGATTGTTTCTGATCAAGCATTTTATCTCAAAGAACGTCCTCAAAGAATTTCTATTATTGGTTCAGGTTATATAGGGATAGAATTTGCTGGTATTTTTGCAGGTTTGGGATCTCAAGTTGATTTGATTTATCGTCAACCTGTGCCTTTGCGTGGATTTGATCAAGATATGCGCCAGGCCTTGTATGATGCTATTGCTGTGCGCCCAAATATCATGCAGCATACAGGCAAAAATCCTGTAAAAGTTGAAAAAAATGGTGATACGTATAAGCTTCATTTAGATGACGGTGATGTCATTGAGACCAATTGTGTATTTTTTGCGACAGGACGTCATCCGAACATTAGTGGATTAGCTTTGGACCATGCAGGTGTAGAAATTACTGATAAAAAGCAAGTTATTGTAGATGATAATTTTGTTACTTCTTCCCCTAATATTTATGCAATTGGGGATGTTATTGATAAAATCAATTTGACGCCAGTTGCGATTGCACAAGGTCATGCTTTGGCAGATCGCTTGTTCGCTGGTTACAGCAGAAAAGCAGCCTATGATTCTACCCCAAAAGCCGTTTTCTTTTATCCACCTTTGGCTAGTGTAGGTTTGTCCGAAGAGGAAGCTGTAAAAAAGGGTGAAGTAGAAATATATGTTTCTCAGTTTACTGCGATGAAGTATGTATTTACAGAGCGTAAAATCAAAACCTTTATCAAGATGATCGTTGATAAAAGAACTCAATTAGTTGTTGGTCTGCATATGTTGGGCGACGATGCCCCAGAAATTATGCAAGGTTTTGCCGTGGCAATTGCTGCAGGGCTGACAAAAGCCGATTTTGATCAGACAATTGGTATTCATCCATCCTCAGCTGAAGAACTTGTTACTTTAAGACAAGTAACAAGAACTAGCCAAAAACAATAATCACTTATCTTGGGGTTAACCAACCATTACCTGTTGAATCCCCAAGTTTTCCACTGCCCATAGGACCGCTTTCTCTGTATGCAGTTCCATAGCGAGATAGGTTAGCCCCACTAACTGCGTCTTTATTTTCAGAAAGAGCTCGTTGATGCTCTGGATCTGGGCCTTTGGTCATATCCATAGATGGTGCATATGTATATCCAGGAGGTGGTGCCCTACGTCCACGAACGGTAATATGTTCACCTCCACCAGATCCTTTATCCGCAGGGGTCTGTGTATGTATATTGGCAGATTGCCCTGAAAGACCTGGTAATGTGGCACTGTTAGAGTTCACATTCATCTCTTGTCCATAACTATTAGTTATAAATAAAGGGGTGATTAGGAATAGCCCATATAAGCTATGTTTCAGCCAGTGCATGTTTGTATCCTTTTATTTCTTAGCAGTAAGAACTGTATATTCTATGATGGTTACAATCTATTTTATATATAATTTGAAAGAAAATATAGATTCAAAATGATTTATTTATGGCATGATCTTATTCGAAGATTTATATTAATTTTACTTTGAGAAAAAAAATAAAAGTTAGCGTGGAACAATAGTCTGAACGAGCTGGATATTTATTTGTAAGTAAATTATTATGGATCTGAAAGAAATCACTTCGATCGTTTATAATGCTTGGTTGTAGAGAAAATGGTGGGCCACATTTTTTACTGAATTATGCTTGAGTATCTATGTGTTGCGCCAACACCTAAAAACAAATGTTCATGTTTTAAAGTGGAGTATGTAACAGGCACAAAACTTGGTATGATTTGGGCATTAATAAATTCTGCAAAATCAATCATAGTAGCTGCGAAATTTTATTATGAAACCTCTCCATATAATCATGAGGCTGGCCCCAGATTACCAAAATCGCTGCTCCCTTTATCGGGAGATCAAGAGGTATCTTTGTTGATTGATTTGCGACCAAACAGTTTTGGAAATATTTTGTATTATCTAGAGTTAACTTTTTATACGTTTGGTACTGATCATCAATGAATGGTGGAGAATTGGTTATGTTGCACCAACTTTTACAGGTATGCTCAAAGAGTTAAATACTGAAGAGATTATTTGTCAGCGTTATAATTTATAACCTGGAAACTATGGTTAGATTGATTTTGCATGTTCATGTTGGGAACAATAAGTTAGAATTTTATCGATGGTTAAATTTGCTGGCTAAGTAATCTCCAGCCCACTGAATTGCAGAAATCATGATGACCAACAGAACAATAACAATAGCCATTATATCAGATCTAAATTGTTGATAACCATATTGAATTGCGTATCGTCCCAATCCACCTGCACCAATCGTGCCTGCCATTGCAGAAATACCAACAATCAAAATAATGGTAACGGTAAAACCAGAAATTAATCCAGGCAGAGCTTCTGGTAATAAAACTTCTTTAATTATGGCGATACGGCTGCCGCCCATAGCTTTGACAGCTTCGATCAGCCCATGGTTAACTTCTCGTAATGATACTTCAGCGATGCGTGTAAAATATGGAATCGTAGCGATAGCAAGTGGGACAATAGCAGCTTCGGTACCAATAGCAGTTCCTACGAGAAAACGCGTAACAGGAATCAAAGCAACGAGTAAGATGATAAAGGGAATAGACCTGAAGATATTGATAATTACGCTCACAATGCGGTGGGGAATAGGGGAAGGCCTTAAACCATCTGGTGCAGTGATAATTAAAAATAATGCAATAGGCAGACCACCAACAAGGGTTAAAAACCCACAGGCAACAGTCATCTCAGTGGTTTCCCAAATCGCTTTATAAAGCTGTTCAAGCTGATAAGGAGAAATATTGCTGATATGACTAAGATATTGGTTAATTTGATCTATATTAAAAAGAGACATACCCAACTCTTTCGACGCTTTCGACACCCATTAAGGTTAATGCTTTCATGGTTTTATCACAATCCTCTGCACGTACGGCTAGGAATGAAGTTCCAATCGGAGTTTCTCGAATATGAGAAATACTTCCCTCTAATAAAGAGGCAGAAATAGAATATTCTTTTTGTAAGTCAGCAATTAAAGGTTTGCGAACAACGTTACCTAACATAATGACATGCAAAATGCCATAATCATTGGCTTGGGGAGTATCGCGTAATTGACTGATAATACTTTGAGGTAATGAAGGTTGTTCTTCGGTAAGCAACTGTTTGGTAGTTTCTGCTTTAGGATGGGAAAATACGTGGGTTACAGGACCTTCTTCAATAATTTTTCCACCTTGTAAAACAATCACTTGGTCTGCTAGCAGGCGGATAACACTCATCTCGTGTGTAATTAATACAATTGTTAAATTTAGTTGTTTATTAATTTGTAATAATAAATCAATGATAGAACGTGTTGTTTCTGGATCAAGTGCAGAAGTTGCTTCATCACAAAGCAAAAGGGCAGGGTCTGCTGCCAAAGCTCTAGCGATACCAACGCGTTGTTTTTGTCCACCTGAAAGTTGTGCAGGGTAATTATCAGCTTTGTCTGGCAGTCCAACAAGATTTAGTAGCTCTTGAGCTTTTTTGAGACGTTTTTCTTTGGATATGCCTGCAATTTTCAGCGGAAGGGCAATGTTTTTTAAAACAGTTTGATTGCTAATTAGATTAAAATGTTGAAAAACCAAACCTATTCTTTGTTGTAAAGGCAAAAGCTCTTTACGAGGAAGATTAGCAATATCCTTACCTTCGATTTTGACCTTACCCGTATCGGGTCTCTCTAATCCAGCCAAACAGCGTAATAAGGTTGTCTTTCCTGCGCCTGAATGGCCAATAATTCCCATGATTTCTCCCTTTTTAACAGAAAAGGAGAGGTGGGATAATGCGACATGATTACCAAAGTTGCGGCAAACATCTTCGAATTCAACAACAGGAGTATCAAGAGGGGTCGTAGAAGGTAAGGTCATTTTATTAAAAAGTCAGTATGCTAATAATTTTATTGCCACGCCGGTAAAATGGCTCCGTGGTATTTGTCTTCCATTGCTTTTTTAACGGCATCAGATTGAAAGCTTTCTACCAATTCTTTCATTTCAGGCTTGTTTTCATCACCTTTTCTGACAACAAGAATGTTGGCATAAGGGTTATGTAAACGATCTTCTTGTAACAAAACAGACTTAGGATCAATTTTTGCAGAAATGACATAGTTTGTATTAATAGCAGCCATGTCAACATCATCCAATGATCTTGCAAGTTGGGCTGCATCAAGTTCTACAAAGTTATAATGATGAGGGTTCTCAGCAATATCACCTAGGCTTGGTAAAGCAGGTGCATCCTTGTTTAGTTTAATCAACCCTTGTTTAACCAACAGGTTTAAGGCACGCCCTTGATTGGATGGGTCATTTGGAATACCGATTTTTGCACCATCAGCTAGATCTTTAATCGTTTTAATCTTATGAGAATAAAACCCTAGAGGTTCAACCCATGTTTTACCAATAACCGCCAATTTATATCCACGAGCTTTGACCTGAGCATCCATAAAGGGAATATGTTGAAATGCATTTGCTTCAATATCTTTGCCAACCAAAGCTTCATTCGGTAAATTATAATCGTCAAAATTTACCAGCTGAACGTTAAGCCCTTTTGTTTTGGCAACATTCTTAGCAACAACGGCCAAGTCTTCTTCGGGGCCAGAAACAACACCAACTTTAATGGTTTTTTCCTGAGAATCAGCTGCTTTTACCTGAAGTGCTGTAAAAGAGCAAAGTGCAAAAGCAACAGAACCTGCGAGTATAGCTCGACGAGACAAAGCGGAAAACATAAGCAATAACCCTTGTGATGCAAGTGAAAATGATCAGTTTGATTTTAAATTTGATTTTTAATATCTATAGTAAAATTTAAAAAAAACAATAGTTAAACTACAACTTATACAGATTATAGCTTTTTACATGATAGTTAAAAAAAAATTTTATTTGGTCAGAGGTATAATTGTTCCATTGTGTGTAAAAACTTAATTACGGATAATTCGTATAATTATATTAAAAATAATAATAAAATTAGATTTTTAACTTTGTTGGTTAATCAAAGGAAGATCTTGAAGGTATATTTTAAAATTTTTAAGGAAAATATATATTTTGCTATAGGAAAAATTTAAAAATACGATACACTATTTAAGGCTATATCAAGTTACAATTTTAATTGTATCTATTAAATAAAGCGTTATTTTGAATTTATTACTTTTTATTTTGATTAGGATCTATCCGATGAGCGATACTTCTTCGAATTCTGGAGCAAAACATTCTTCTTGGAAGCCAGATAGTTGGCGTTCTTTTCCAATTAAACATGTTCCTGAATATCCTGATCAATCTGCATTGATGAGTACAGAGGAAAAATTAAAAGGATATCCTCCTTTGGTGTTTGCTGGTGAAACACGCCAATTAAAGAGACAGTTAGCCTTGGCATCACAAGGCCAAGCTTTCGTTTTACAAGGTGGTCCATGCGCAGAAATATTTGAGGAATTTACAGCAGATATTATTCGTGATGTATTTCGTGTAATTTTACAAATGGCGATCGTTTTAACTTATGGTGCCAAAGTTCCAGTAGTTAAAATTGGACGAATTGCGGGACAGTTTGCAAAACCACGTTCTTCAGATAATGAAACCAAAGGTGATATCAGCCATATGTCTTATCGTGGTGACATTATTAATGGCATTGACTTTACCGCAGAATCCAGGATTCCAGATCCTAAAAGAATGGAGCTTGCTTATTTTCAATCAGCAGGCACCCTTAACTTGGTTCGTGCTTTTGCAAATGGCGGATATGCAAATTTACATGAGGTGCATCGTTGGAATTTGGATTTCGTTGAGCGCTCTCCTTTGGCACAACGTTACAGTGTTTTATCAGAAAAAATTGATGAAACATTAGCATTTATGCGCGCATGTGGTTTGACTGGGGATAATACTCCTCAGATCAAAGAAACAGATTTTTACACTTCTCACGAAGCGTTATTATTGCCTTATGAGCAAGCTTTAACCAGAATAGATTCAACGTCGGGTGAATGGTATGATTGTTCAGCACATTTTCTGTGGATTGGCGATAGAACACGTCAACCTAATGGGGCACATGTAGAGTTTTTACGTGGGATTAAAAACCCAATTGGGATCAAAGTGGGTCCAAGTGCAAATATTGATGATTTGTTGAAATTATTGGATATTTTAAATCCTGAGAATGAACCTGGGCGAATTTCGTTGATTGCTCGAATGGGTGCAAGTAAAATCAAAGAACTGCTTCCTCCTTTTGTTAAAGCTGTAAAAGCTTCTGGTAAAATTGTAACTTGGTTAAGTGATCCAATGCATGGTAATACGATCTCTACCAGTGATGGTACAAAAACACGTCCGTTTGATGAGATTTTATCAGAACTTATGGGATTTTTCGATGTGATGGCATCCGAGGGGGCTATTCCTGGTGGTATTCATGTTGAAATGACTGGTGCCAATGTAACAGAATGTATTGGTGGTGCTCATCATTTAACAGAGGCTGATTTGGGACAACGTTACCAAACATTTTGTGATCCACGTTTAAATGCAGAACAATCTTTGGAAATGGCCTTTTTAGTTGCTGAAGAATTGGCTCAACGTCACTTTGCGGCAAATAAAAGTAAATAATGTAGGCTTTAGAAAGAGCGTTGTATGACTGTTAAAGATAATAACCAAGAACGAGACGCGGTATTTAAAGGCTTGGTTGCTGTTCAGCAACCAAGTGATCTTGATATGGTGGCTGCACGCACAGATGCTTATTTTAATAGGACACAACATATCGTCCAGCATTATGGGGACAAAGAAGTTGTTTATGCTGTATTCCTACGTCGTCCAGTTTTATCAGCACCACGTTTAGCATTACAGTGGTTAGATAGACTCTTTGAACAAGAAAATATCAATGCGACTTATTATGTGGCTTTTCCAGAAGGGGAATGGGTAGGCGCTGGGCAGCCGATTTTGTATTTAAAAGGGTCTTTTGAACAGCTTGCTGTTTTGGAAACTATTTTATTACAAAAATTGGGTTCTTGTTGTGTTGCAGCTTGTAATGCATTTCAAATGGTGCAGACGCTGCCAGAAACTGATTTTATAGCTATGGGGGCACGTCATTGTGCAGGCTATGAAATGCAAGAGATGGTCGAATATGCGGCTTGGGTTGGTACGCAAGCTGCACAAAAAAAGAGTGGGTCAAAAGGGTTTATAGGTACAGCCAGTGCTAATACAGCTAAATTGTTTGGTTTAGAGAGTGGTTTTGGTACGATGCCACATGCTTTAGTGGGGTATGCAGGATCAACAGTTCGTGCAGCTGAAATGTTTCACGAACAATTTCCAGACCAAACATTAGGGGTTTTGGTTGATTTTTTTGGTAAAGAAGTAACTGACGGAATATCAGTTTGCCAACGTTTCCCTGAGTTGGCTGCACAAGGTAAAATTATGTTGCGTTTAGATACGCATGGTGGTCGGTTTTTAGAAGGGTTAAATCGACAAACATCATACTCTTTAATTATGCGTCATGCCCCTGAAACGCTTCAACGTTATTGTTCAGAAAAAGAATTAACGCACTTAACGGGGACTGGTGTTTCAGCAGCAGCCATTTGGTGGATGCGTGAACGATTAAACGAGGCAGGATTTGGTAAAGTCAAGTTGATTGCCTCTTCTGGGTTCGATGTGACTAAGTGTCGTATGATTGCAGAGGCGAAGGCTCCTGTTGATTGTATTGGTACGGGATCATTTATTCCTAATCTTTGGAATGAAACCTATGCAACTGCTGATATTATTGCGTATAATGGACAGTCTTTGGTTAAAAAAGGACGTGAATTCTTAGTTAATTTTGCACGTCAATATGTTTCTGGAATAGAATAGTTTGAAGAATAAAAAGCTTGATAGGAGATTGGTTTTTGGATAGTCAAAAAAATGAAGAGAGTGATGTAAAAGGTGAATATACTATTCATGTTTTTGACCTTTCCAGTGACCATGAGGATAAAGTTGTAGAAATTATTGATGGTTTTTACAATGAAGAGCACGCAGTTGTTTTTGCCCACGCCTATGTTCGCGCAAGCGTTGAACGTTGTCGTATTCCTGGCGGCACTAATCAAGAGATTTTTGATGCTTGGTCTGCATTTGGTGAAGATGTTAAAGTAATGAATAAAGAGGACGAGATATGGAATTCCTCTGATGAGATTATGTCTTTTGTTGAAAATAAATCGACACCCATGGAATGTGATTGGCGTTCATTGGATCCTCGCCGTTTAGTTGACGAGGATGAATTTCCCGAAGATGATAAAGAATAACCCCTGAGTTTTAAAGATAATTTAAATAGCGATAAGTTTTGAAGATGAAATTACGTTTTGCCCCAAGTCCTACTGGTTTAATGCATGTAGGGAATGCTCGTTTGGCTGTTGCCAATGCTTTGTTTGCTCGCCGTCATGGCGGCAAGTTTATGCTACGTATTGATGATACGGATGTTGAACGTTCCAAAGAGGAATATGTTCGTGAAATTCACAAAGCATTGGAATGGTTTGGTTTTTCTTGGGATGAATATATGAAACAATCCGATCGTATGGATCGGTATGCGATGGCGATTGAACGGTTAAAAGAATCTGGACGTTTATATCCTTGCTTTGAAACCAAAGAGGAATTGGATTTTAAACGTGAGTTACGCCGTCGCCAAAATAAACCCCCTTTATATGATCGTGCGATGTTAAGATTAACCCCTGAACAGCGCGAAGCAGCTGAAGCTAATGGAAAAGTGCCACATTGGCGCTTTAAACTTTCGGGTCGTGAAATCAGATGGGATGATTTGGTTATGGGGCAATGTCGTGTTAAGCTAACTTCTATTTCTGATCCGATTATGATCAAAGCGGATGGTACTGTTTTATACACATTGGCATCTGTTGTTGATGATTTGGAAACGGATATTACCCATATTATTCGTGGTGAAGATCATGTTACCAATACTGGTGTCCAAATTGATTTGATTGAGGCATTAATAGGCAAACCTAACACCATTAATTTTGCACATTTACCTTTGTTAATGGATGCTGATGGTGGGAAACTTTCAAAACGTCTAGGAAGTGTTTCTCTTAAAGAGTTACGCGAAGATGGGTTGGAGGCTAAAGCAATAGTTTCTTATCTTGCACGTTTAGGTACATCACGTGATCCGCAACTTTTATCTGTTGATGAATTGGCAAAAGATTATGATTTATCAACTTATTCACGTTCACCAGCACGTTTTGATATTCAACAAATGCTCATTTTAAATAAAAAATGTTTGCATAATATGGAATTTGCTGAGGTCAAAGATCGTCTTCCTTCTTCTATTACAGAAGAATTCTGGAATGTTGTTCGCCCTAATCTTGAGTTGTTAAGTGAAGCAAGATATTGGTGGGATTTGGTACATGAAGATATTATTCCTGAAGCCGCAGAGGAAGATAAAGAATATCTACAACAAGCACTTGATTCTTTACCAGAAGATCCTTGGACAGAAGAAACATGGGGACAATGGACGGCTAAGTTAAAAGAAGTTAGTGGCCGTAAAGGAAAAACATTGTTTCATCCATTAAGAATGGCATTAACACGCGAAGAAAAAGGTCCAGAAATGAAAGGGTTATTACCGATCATGGGACGCGAACGTGTTGTTCGTCGCTTGCAAGAAGCAGTTTCGCGTTAATTGTGATTGCTCATTAAGTTAAAGTAAAAAGAGCTAGGGGAGTAACCTAGCTCTTTTTTTATTGTATAAATTGTTAGTATTTATTTTAGTTATTACTTTTCTTAAGTATCATTATAGAAAACATAAAAATGACTAATCCACATATAGCAAGTGCTGATCCTACAATTCCAATAGAAGACCATCCCAAACCGATTGAAATAACAACTCCTCCTGCCCAAGCACCAATAGCATTGGCAAGATTAAAAGCGGAATGATTCATTGCCGAGGCTAATATTTGTGCTTTGGGTGCGAGATCCATTAAGCTTGCTTGCAAAGCGGGAACTAATGCAAATCCCGTGCCGATTAAAAGTAAACATATCAAAACCAACAAAGGTGAATGTGCAATAAAAGAGAATAAAGCGAGAAAAACAGCATTCCAAATTAACAAGCCAATGATTGTTTTGATTAAAGATTTATCTGCCATCCATGCACCAATAATATTGCCGATGACCATTCCCATGCCCCATAGAGCTAGAAAAATTGGAACCTGTAATTCTGTTTGATGGGTAACATATAATAATGTGGGGGTAATATAGCTATAAACAGCAAACATCCCACCAAAACCAATAGCAGCCGTTGCTAAGGTCAACCATACTTGTTTTGAATTCAAAGCAGATATTTCTTGTAAGGGGGAAATATTATGATTGGGTTGGATGGTTGGTATTGTGAATGGGAATAAAAATAGTAAGAGTAATCCACCAAAACTAATTAAATAAAATGTAGATTGCCATCCCCACAATTGCCCCATCCACGTGACCAAAGGAACACCCACAAGATTAGCCGCCGCCAATCCTAGCATAACACGTCCTATGGCTTGTGTACGTTGATGGGGCGGGACTAAATTTGCAGCAACCAGTCCTGCAGTTCCATAATAGGCACCATGGGGTAATCCTGATATAAATCGTGCAATGGCTTCTATAGTAAAATTTGATGCCAACGCGGATGTACCATTTCCAATGATAACAAGAATAATCAAAATACAGAGCAATTTTTTGCGCTCCATATTGGCCCCAATAATTGCCAGTAGCGGAGAGCCAACAATAACACCACATGCATAAATACTGATTAAATATCCAGCCGTAGGTATATTTATATGAAATGTTTGTGCAATGTTTGGTAACAAGCCCATTGCAGCAAACTCACCTGTGCCAATAAATAATCCACCTAATGCTAGAATAAAGTGTGCAGTCCATATTTTGGCTTTATCATTTTTATTGATGACCGCTGTTATATCCATATTGTTCACTCTTTTTAATTAAAATATTTTATGAAAATTAAATAGAGCGCGCTGTTCTTTATAAGATAACGAATGAAATTACTCTTTACAATGAACTAAAATTGTACACAATGTGCACTTAAAGTGAACGTTCAATGCATGGTGTCGGTTATGTCTCAATTAACACGGAGTGATCTTGGAGATTTAAATTTCTTTCGCGTGATTGTAGAGGCAGGAGGTTTCCGCAAAGCTGCGGATCAGTTAGATATTTCCCCTTCAGCTTTAAGTCGTTCCATGCGTAATTTAGAAGAACGTCAAGGCGTTCGTTTGTTTCATCGTACTAATCGCAGCATTAAAATAACCTCAGCAGGACAAGAGTTATTACAATCAGTTATAATGGGATTTGATACTATTGAAGCTGGATTAGAGGCACTTAATCGATATAGAGAGCATCCCACAGGATTATTAAAGATTAATGTTTTAAGTGATGCTGCACGCCTTGTTTTGGCACCTATATTGGCAAAATATACAGAAAAATATCCAGAGGTAAGGTTAGAGATCGCCGTGCAAGATACCGTCATAGATATTGTTAAGGATGGGTTCGATGCAGGGATTCGGTATGGTGATATTGTACCAGAGGATATGATTGCGTTGCGTTTATGTAAGCCATTGAATTGGATTATGGCTGCATCTCCAGATTATTTAAAACACGCTCCTGAATTAGAAAAACCAGATGATTTGCATTATCATAAATGTATAGGAACCAGAATGGGAAATGGAAAAATCTATCATTGGGAGTTAGAAAAGGGAAAAGAAAAATATGTGTTGTCAACGGATTGGACGATGATTGTGAATGAAACAATTTTGTCTATTGAAATTGCACAACGTCATGGGGGTATTTGCTATAATCTTGAAAACAGGATTGCAGATCAATTAGCAGAGGGGAGTTTAGTTAGGGTTTTGCCTGAATGGGGATCGATGGGCGAGGCTTTTTACCTTTACTATTCTAATCGCCGTCAATTGCCTAAGGCATTACAGGCTTTATTAAAGTTAATAAAAACATATCATTTTCAATAAACTTCTTTATAAAAACATTTTAAATACATATATAATTTGTTAAAAGATCTTTTCCTTTATATTAAAAACAGTTGTTAATACATGTCAAATCCTTTGAAAGTTGAACTTTTAAGCCCTGCGGGGACATTAAAATCCATGCGTTATGCGTTTGCCTATGGGGCAGATGCAGTTTACGCAGGACAGCCTCGATATAGCCTCAGAGTTCGAAATAATGAGTTTAATCATGAGAACCTTAAAATTGGCATTGATGAAGCTCATGCTCAAGGAAAATGTTTTTATGTGGTGGTGAATATTGCCCCCCATAATGCCAAATTAAAAACGTTCATCAAAGATTTAGAACCTGTTGTAGCAATGGGACCAGATGCATTGATTATGTCCGACCCAGGATTAATCATGATGGTGCGTGAAGCATTCCCAGAGATGGCAGTGCATTTATCTGTGCAAGCGAATGCTGTGAATTGGGCAACGGTTAAGTTCTGGCGACAAATGGGATTAACACGGGTTATTTTGTCTCGTGAATTATCGATCAAAGAAATCGAGGAAATTCATCAAAATGTGCCTGATATTGAGCTGGAAGTGTTTGTTCACGGTGCTTTATGTATGGCATATTCTGGACGCTGCTTATTGTCTGGGTATATTAATCATCGTGATGCGAACCAAGGGACATGCACGAATGCTTGCCGTTGGCAATATGGCGTTGAAGAAGGCACTGAAAATGAAGTTGGTGAGATTGTTAGTAAAAAACAAGAGCAATCTGGTGGATGTTGTAATGACAAGGAAGAGGTGCAGCCTACATTAGGTGAGGGACCATCGACTGATAAAGTGTTTGTTCTACGTGAAGGTACCCGACCAGAAGAAGAAATGACTGCGTTTGAAGATGAGCATGGCACGTATATCATGAACTCCAAAGATTTGCGTGCTATTCAACATGTAGAGCGTTTGGTGAATATTGGGGTTTACTCTTTGAAAATTGAGGGGCGGACAAAATCTCATTATTATGTTGCTCGTACTGCTCAAGTTTATCGTAAAGCGATGGATGATGCGGTTGCAGGTCGTCCTTTTGATACCAGCTTGTTAAGCACCTTGGAATCTTTGGCACATCGTGGTTATACAGAAGGGTTCTTGCAACGTCATAAACATAATGATTACCAAAACTATGAAACAGGGTCTTCGGTTTCCATTAAACAACAATTTGTAGGTGAATTCACAGGACAACGTCAAAATGGTTTGGCGGAAGTTACCGTAAAAAATCGTTTTGAGGTTGGTGATCGTTTGGAAATGATGACGCCAAAAGGGAATATTAGCTTTACCCTTGAAAAAATGGAAAATACCAAAGGTGAAGCCGCTACAGTTGCACCAGGAAATAGTCATACGGTATATATTCCGATTGCAGACGATGTGCAGCTGGAATATGCGTTATTGATGCGGTATTTAGGCGGTGAGTAATAGAGTTTTCTTAAATTAATTAAAAAAGCTGGCTTTTGTAAATAAAGCCAGTTTTTTTATATAAAAGCTGCTTGAGAATTGTAGGTTAAATGATACCTAGGGCATCCATTGCAGAAGCAACTCGAACAAAACCAGCAATATTTGCACCTGCAACATAATCACCAGGAATGCCATATTCGTCTGCTGTTTCAGCACAAAGATCATGAATTGTACACATAATTTCGGCAAGACGTTTTTCGGTTTCTTCGAAGGTCCAGCTATCACGTGATGCATTTTGTTGCATTTCTAATGCAGAGGTTGCAACTCCACCAGCGTTTGCCGCTTTACCAGGTGCGAATAAAACACCTGCCTTTTGGAAATTGGCGACAGCTTCTGGAGTAGAAGGCATGTTGGCACCTTCACCAACAGCAATAACACCGTTTTTAATCAACATCTCGGCATCTTTGCCTGTAAGCTCGTTTTGTGTTGCGGAAGGCATCGCAATATCACATGGCACTGACCAGATTGATTCGACCTCTTTGTAATATGTATTACCACCTTTTAATTTTACATATTGTGAAATACGTTCACGCCGTTTTTCTTTGATCTCTTTGACGATATCTAAATCAATTCCATCATCATCAACGATAAACCCGTTAGAATCAGAACATGCAATCACTTTAGCTCCAAGTGCTTGCATTTTTTGGATTGTATAAATTGCAACGTTGCCAGATCCAGAAACGATGACTCTTTTACCCTCTAGTGAGTGTTTTTTGGTTGCCAGCATACGCTCAACAAAATAAACAGCACCATAACCTGTGGCTTCTGTGCGAGCGCGTGAACCGCCGTAAAGTAAGCCTTTACCCGTGATTACACCAGCTTCATAACGATTGGTCAAACGTTTATACTGACCAAACATATATCCAATTTCACGGCCACCAACACCAATATCACCTGCGGGAACGTCTGTATATTCTCCAATATGACGGTGTAGTTCGCTCATAAAAGATTGGCAAAACCGCATGACTTCACCATCGCTGCGCCCACGAGGGTTAAAATCAGATCCTCCTTTACCACCGCCAATAGGCATTCCAGTCAATGCATTTTTAAAAGTTTGTTCAAAACCTAAAAATTTAATAATGCCGACATTGACTGATGGGTGAAAGCGTAAGCCCCCTTTATAAGGACCAAGAGCAGAGTTAAATTGAACACGAAAGCCACGATTAATTTGAACATTGCCAGCATCATCTACCCAAGGCACACGAAATATGATCTGACGTTCGGGTTCGCATAAACGTTGAATTAAACCGTTATCAGCATAATGTGGATTTTTGGCGATAACACGCCCCAAAGATCCCAGAACTTCATGAACAGCTTGATGAAATTCCGTTTCGTTATAATTTCTTTTTTTTACTTGGTTAAGAATAAGCTCAAGAGTTTCATTGTCATTGATAGACATCGCAATCTCCGTGTTCGTTCGTATGTTACATTTGTGTAAAGGAGTATAAAGCCTCAGATCGGATGAAAGGAATTAATAATTCCTAGAATAAAAATATAATTTAAAAGATAAACTAAAATGACACATAGAGTTTAAGTTAGTAACTATTTATATAAATGGGTCATTGGTTGTGTTGTTAAGTGAGTTATTATCAGCATAATATGGGGTTTGAAATTGATTTGTGGGAAAATAATTTTGGTTATTATAACCATCATATAGAGGAACAGGTTGAATATAATTGCCATCCCATTCTGGTTCCATATGTAAAATACGATCTTTAAGTGGGGGATGCGTGGAAAATATTTGACTGGCTGATGAGGAAAAGAACATATGACTATAGGCTTTGCTATTAGCGGTATGAATGATTGATCCTTCAACACTGCCACCGATTTTTTTTAATAAAGAGGCAACAGCATGTGGCATACGGGTGAATTGTGCCGAAGATGCATCAGCTAAAAATTCGCGCTGACGACTGATGCTGGCTTGCATAATATTTCCCCACAAGGCTAAGATCCAGCCAATTATCATAAAAATAAAAGCAAATATCATTGCAATCGCAGGACTAGAATCTTTTTTACTAGAAGAGTTGTGTCGACTATTTCCTCCAAAGCTTATTAAAACATAGTAACCTATTGTCATTAAAGCATACATTCCACAAATAATTGCAGTAAAACGTAAATTGATACGCATATCTTCATTAAGAATATGACTTAACTCATGTCCAACTAACGCCATTAACTCTTCACGGGTCAGAACGTCTAATGCTCCTTTGGTAATCCCAATAGCAACATCATTTAATGTGTATCCAGCTGCAAAGGCATTAATACTGGCTTCTTGATCAAGAATATAAACGTGAGGCGGGGGAATATTGGCAGCAATCGCCATTTCAATGACAATATTAATTAACTGTCTTTCTTGGAAATTGGTAGGCTGTTGAGGATCAATATAACGTCCTCCTAATTGCTCTGCGATAATATATCCACCGACCTTAAACTGATGAAATTTAAATAAGGCTACTGGAATAATAATTCCCAAGGTTCCTCCTAATAAGATATATGTGATATCCCAAGGATAAGCATCCCAACTTTGAGGAAAGTGACCTTTTTCAAAATACTCAATTGCTAGTGCGGTTAATATCGGAAGAATAATTGTTCCAATAATAAATAAAATAACAAAGCGTGTTGTATTATTACGAGCATTCTGTTGATGGGTAAAAAAACTCATTGGACTTAATTACGAGTTAAAATTAACTTTTGGCGCAGATTGTATTTGAATTGTATCCTCAAAGTCGAGAAGTTTTCCTTCTGCAGTATGACCAACCAAAGGAGCGATAAAAACTGCGGGAAATGTTTTCAATGCAATATTATAAGCCGTAACAGCATCATTATAGGCTTGCCTTGCGTAACTGACACGATTTTCAGTAGAGGTAATTTCCTCGCTCAGTTGCATTATATTGGTGTTGGCTTTTAAATCAGGATAAGCTTCTAGTTGAAGATTTAATCCACTTATATTACGATTTAGATTTTGTTCAGCTTTGTTAAGAGCTTGGATATTTTGACCATTACTTGGATCAGTGGAAGCATTTTGCAAAGCGTTCACGGCTCGGTTTCGAGCTTCGGTGACTTTGATTAAGGTTTCACTTTCGTGTTTTAAATAAGCCTTTGCTGTTTCAACTAAATTAGGAATTAAATCATAGCGACGCTTTAATTGCACTTCGATTTGCGAAAAAGCATTTTTAAACTGTGCTTTTAATCGGACAAGCTGATTATAAATTGAAATTAAAATAATAATTGCGATGATAGCAATGGCGATAATAATTACAGTGGTTATGTTCATGTTAATACTACAATTATGTAAAATGACTGATGAAATATAGTCTAACAAGAAATGATCAAAATCAGCAATAAAGTTTAAATATTAAATCAAATTGATAATAATGAAAAAAATTAAGTTTATTGCTGAATGGCTTAAAGAAATAGTGACTAAAGCTGTAAATCTTTCATAAAGAAAATATATGAGAATGCGTGTAGGAACCCAGCCGACGCTATATCAGATGATAATACGATTTTTAAATTAGAGAGATTATCCGCTTTATATGGAAAAGAGTTTTTTTAAAAACTAAGTTTTAATATCAATCTGAATGTTAAATTCGCAACAGGCTAAAGGCATAAAAATTCAACATCTTTAAAGTGATAGGAAAAAAGGCCAAACCTATATATGAATTACGTAGGTATTTTTAATAGGGTGGGGAAATAAAGATGAGTGCAAGTTTTATAGCGATTATTGTAATCCTAGTTGCTGTAGTTATGACCTTTGTCAAAGGTGTTAGGATTGTCCCTCAGGGTCAGCAATGGATTGTAGAGCGTTTAGGAAAATATAAGCAAACATTAGGGGCTGGATTGAATGTTGTCGTCCCTTATATTGACCGTGTTGCGTATCGTCTTTCTAATAAAGATCAGATTTTAGAAGTTCCTAGCCAAGATGTGATTACCAAAGATAATGCGGTCGTCACTGTAAATGCGATTTGTTTCGTTAAAATTGCAGATCCACAAAAAGCAGCTTATGGGGTAGAGGATTATGAGGAAGCAACTTCTGCTCTGGCGATGACGTCATTACGTGCGACAATTGGTAAAATGGATTTGGATGAGAGCTTGTCTTCTCGTGATGTTATCAAAGCTGAGTTATTAGGTGTTATGTCTGATCAAATGACGGATTGGGGATTGATTTTGCGCTCTATTGAGATCCAAGATATTGCGCCATCCCAATCAATGCAAGGGGCGATGGAACAACAAGCCGCAGCAGAGCGCCAACGGAAAGCCACAGAAACCAGAGCAGCAGGAAATAAGCAAGCTGCAATTTTAGAAGCAGAAGGGGTTAAGCAATCCACAATTTTGCGAGCAGAGGCAGAGCAAGAATCAGCGACTAGACAAGCAGCTGCGGCGATTTCTTTGGCCGAAGGTACGAAAAGAGCGAATCAACTTCTTGCAGAGAGCATAAGCGGTGAAGGTGGGCAAGCTGCTTTAAATTTCCAATTAGCTACGCGTTATGTTGATGCTCTTGCTGCATTGTCTCAAAGTCAAAATGCAAAAGTCATTGCAATGCCTGCAGAATTATCTCAATCAATTGGCAGTTTGATTAATGCTGGGGTAGTTCTTGGTACGACAGCGGAAATTAATACAAAGACTGCAAATTCTAAAGATAAATCATCGCTTAATTTTTCCTAGATACAGATTAATATTTAAACATTCATTGCGATAATAGCAATTGCAATGAATAATATCAAATAATTCAGATGCTGCTTTGTCTTACATTCAAATATATAAAGATATATATGAGCTGTATTAGTAAATTAATATTTGCTCAGTTTCAACTGTAGTGGAGTAAAATAGGGTGCTTATAGATTTACAGACAATATGGTTGATGTGGATTGTAATTGGGGGCATTTTGTTGCTCGTAGAGTTATTTACAACAACTTTTTTTGCTTTGTGGATGGCTGTTGCAGCCCTTATCCCAGCAGCAATTTCTTTTTTTGATCCGAATGTCAGCTTGGAATTTCAAATAATTATTTGGATTATGGCAATGTTTTTATGCGCATTTTTATGGATGCGTTTATCTAAAAGAGATACTCCTTTGGAAAATATAGATAAGGAACTTATTGGGCAAATTGGTATCTTGGCTAAAAAATGTGACGCGCAAAATAAAGGGGTATTATTACTGCAAAAGCCAATTGATGGCTTGTCTCAATGGGAGTGTTTGTCTGAAGAACCTATTGCTGCAGAAACACGAGTTATTGTGACTCAAAGAGTTGGACAAAGATTGCTTCGTGTGGATTACGAGAAAAAACAAGTTAGTCGAGTAAGGTGTTAAGCATGAATATAGAAGCATTAAGTTTAAATATAGGTATTGATGTGGTTGTTGTTTTTGTATTGCTTATTATTGTAATCATAGTGTTTATGAAGACAATACGTATTGTTCCCCAAGGGCAGCAATTAATTATCGAACGTTTAGGAAAATATAAAGTAACTCTTGGGGCTGGATTAAATATTTTAACACCATTTGTAGATAGGGTTGCGTATCGTTTATCGACTAAAGATCAGATTTTAAATGTGCCTAGTCAAGACGTAATTACCAAAGATAATGCGTTGGTAAAAGTCAATGCAATTTGCTTTATTAAAATTATTGATACTCAAAAAGCAGCATATGGCGTTGAAAATTATGAACAAGCAACGATTAGTCTTGTAATGACCTCTTTACGTGCAACGGTTGGTAAAATGGATCTGGATGAGAGTCTATCTTCAAGAGATGTAATTAAAGCAGAGCTGGTTAAGGCGATGGCAGATCAAATGACAGATTGGGGATTGATTTTACGTTCTATAGAAATTCAAGATATTGCTCCTTCTGCATCAATGCAAGTTGCAATGGAACAACAAGCAGCAGCAGAACGTCATCGTAAAGCAGCCGAAACCCAGGCAGCAGGAAATAAACAGGCTGCGGTTTTGGAGGCTGAAGGAATCAGGCAGTCCATGATTTTGAAGGCTGAAGGGATAAAACAATCAACCATATTAAAAGCTGAGGCAGAGCAAGAGGCCGCGGTAAAGCAAGCTGCTGCTGCAATTTCATTAGCAGAAGGAACGAAAAAGTCTAATGAGTTATTAGCTGAAGGAATGAGCGCAATTGATGGGAAATCAGCTTTAAATTATCAACTTTCCAAGCAATATATTGAGGCTTTGGCACTTCTATTTAAAAGTGAAAGTAATAAAGTGTTAATTATGCCTCCTGAACTTTCGCAATCCATGGGGAATTTAATTAACTCTAGCTTTATCTTGGGTGCTACGAACGAGTTAGATAAACATGAAAACGAAAACAAAAAATAGTAATTATTAAGCCTGTAATACAATCGTACAGGCTTAATTGTTCCCAGTGAAATGTTATTTCATTAACCAGATCGTAATAACCGCCCTGCATTGTTTTTGGCAAATAAAAGTAATAAAGATTCAATCGCTTCTTTTTGTTGTATTGGCGCTTTGGGTTCATATTGGAACCATTGCTCGGCGGATTGCCATGCGCGGTCAATCCATTGTTCTAACCTGATTTCATCAACAACTTTGAAATCAGGCAGTCCTGATTGCCTGCGGCCTGTCACTTCACCACCACCTCTGATTTTAAAATCCTCATCAGCAATTAAAAAACCGTCTTCTGTATCGCGTAATAGAGCAAGGCGTTTTTTTGCGGTAAAATTGATTTTGTCATCATGAAGTAACAAGCAATAAGATTGCTTTTCTCCACGCCCAACGCGCCCTCTTAACTGGTGCAGCTGAGCCAAGCCAAAACGTTCAGCATGTTCGATTACCATGATATTGGCATTGGGAATATTAACACCGACTTCAATGACGGTGGTTGCCACCAAAATTTTCGTTTGATTGTTTGCAAAAGCATCTAAAGCATCTTGTCGTTCTTGGCTGTCTTGTTGCCCATGTGCCAGCCCTACTTTATTTTCTCCAAAATGGTGCTTTAAATCAATAAAGCGATCTTTGGCAGCGGCAAGATCCATGACTTCGCTTTCTTCTACCAAGGGGCAAACCCAAAATATTTGACATCCTTGAGAAATCATACGCTCTACACCCTGCATGATTTGCCCCATGGTGCTTAAATTATGCAAGGTGGTGTGAATGGGTTTACGTCCTGCGGGCTTTTCGGTCAGACGACTTACTTGTAATTCTCCCCACCGTGTTAATAACAAAGTTCTTGGAATAGGGGTGGCGGTCATTACAAGAATGTCGGTATTTTCGCCTTTATCTCCGAGTTTTATACGTTGTTCGACACCAAAACGATGCTGCTCATCAATAATGACCAAAGCAAGATTATGAAATTCAACGCCTTCTTGAAATAAGGCGTGCGTACCAATGGCAATTTTTGCTGTGCCATTATGAAGTTTTTCTAAAACTTCCTTACGCGCATTGCCTTTGACAGAACCGCTGAGGAAAATTGTTTCTGCGGAACATAATTGTGAAAAAAATTCAAAATGTTGCCTAGCTAAGATTTCGGTAGGCGCCATAATTACCGCTTGAAATCCGGCCTCAACCGCATGTAAAGCGGTTAACAAAGCGACAATTGTTTTTCCTGATCCCACATCCCCTTGTAATAAGCGCAACATACGAAAAGGACGTTTTAAATCTTTTTTTATTTCCTTTAATGTTTTTTCTTGGGATTGGGTAAGGGGATAACCAAATTTCTGTAAGGCTTGATTGCAAAGCGTTTGATTGCCAATCAGTGCTCTGCCAGGATTTTTCTGAGTAGCACGCTTAGCCTGACCAATTGCTAATTGTTCGGCAAAAAGCTCATCAAACGCTAATCTTGACCGTGCTCTGCTTTCTGCGGCTTCATAAGATTGATTAACAAAAAGCTCGGGGAAATCACCTGGAAAATGTAAAAGATGTAAAGCCTCTTTAAAGCTGGGCCATTGATTTTTTTGAATAATAAGAGGGTCTATCCATTCTGGTAGTGTGGGGCATTTTGCTAGTGCACTGCGTAAAACTTTATAAAGATTTTTAGGAAACAACCCTGCCGTTAGTGGCCAAATAGGTTCAATTAAAGGAATCATATACTCATTTTGCAAAGGCTCTAGATAATGCGGATTGGTTATTTGTAATCGATTGCCATAAGTTTCCAACGTGCCAGAAACAATAATTTGTGTATTAGGTTTTACTTTTTTAGCCTGCCATTGAGAAAAGAAACTGAGTTCAGCATTTTTTGTGCCGTCAGTAACATGAACGCGCCATGGTTGCTTGCTTCGTAATGGTTTTTCAATGTGAATGACCTGTACCTTTAACGTGGCAATACGTCCTGGAATGGCATTTTGCAATGTTGGGCGATAGCGTCTGTCAATAATGCTTTCAGGAAGGTGAAGCAGTAAATCTATGACACGATGACCACCTGCCGCTTTGGCGATAAGTTGGCTTGTTTTTGGGCCAACACCTTCTAAATTAGATAAAGGTGCTAGTAATGGTACAAGAGCAAGTTGTGTGGTTGATGAAATAGAGGTTTCATCCATGAATGGGCTCGGCTATATATAAGAAAAATAATTTATTAGGACTATAAAGGATAACGCATCATGGATCAAAAAGAAAATATGATGGATCTGGAAATTCGCAAACGTCGTGTATTATATCAGGCTAATCATCGTGGAACATATGAAGCAGACCTTATGATTGGTCGTTTTGCCAGTGAATATGTGCCTGCTATGGACGAGCAAGAATTAGATGTGTTAGAGCATATTATGAGTTTTGATGATGCGGATTTAACTTTGTGGTTGACTGGATTTAAGGAAATACCCACATCATTAAATAGTCCAATGATACAAAAAATGTGTGATTTTGCTAAAACTATTCATTCAAAAGCCTAAGGGGAGCCAATTATAATGGGGGACGCCTTGTCAACACAGTCCAATTTGTTTTTGCCAATATGGGGTGTTCCAGAGGGATATGATGCGTTTTTATTAAAGCGGCATGCTGTGGAATGTTTTGCCAAGGATAAAAAAACATTAGTTCATGTTGCGCGTAATGATGCGGATATGATTCGTATTGCTGATTTATTGAATTTTATTGATCCTAGCCTTGAGGTCTTAAATTTTCCAGGTTGGGACTGTCTGCCATATGATCGAGTTTCTCCCAATAAACGTGTTGTTTCTGAACGTGTAGCAACCTTAACAAGCTTATTAGAACCTGCGACCTCTCCCAGAATAGTTTTAACTACGATTTCCTCACTTTTACAAAAGGTTGCCCCTCGCTCTGTTTTTTCAGGGCGTGCGTTAAGTTTAAAAAAAGGTGATAGTTTAGATCAGGAGTTTCTGATCGACTTACTTGTCTCTCAAGGGTACAACCGCACTGATACAGTAATGGAAGCAGGGGAATTTGCTGTAAGAGGGAATTTGTTTGACATTTACCTTGCGGGTGAGGAAGAGCCTGTTCGTTTAGATTTGTTTGGCGATGAGGTTGATTCTATTCGTTCTTTTGACCCTATCACCCAACGCTCCACAGGTTCTATGGATGCACTGGTTATGCGTCCAACAGCGGATTTTTCTTTGGATGAGGAAAGCATTGCTCGGTTCAGAGTAAAATGGCGAGATTTATTTGGTTTAACGGCAACGAATGATCCTCTTTATGATGCGGTTTCCAGTGGCAGAAGATACCAAGGAATAGAGCATTGGTTGCCTTTATTCCACGAGAAAATGGAAACATTTTTTGATTATGTACCCAAAATGTCTTTGTCTTTTGCTTATCAAGCAGAAGAGGCGTTGCAACCACGGCTTGAAATGATTGCAGATCATTATGAAGCTAGAAAACAGCCAGTAAGGCCTAATGAGGTTCCATATCGTCCTTTACCTTCTGATTATCATTATCTCAATCAAGAGATATGGGATCAGTGTATTGCGTCTTATAAAATCATTTCTTTTCAACCTTTCGCGAAACCTGAAGGTGCCACTGGTGTCGATGTCGGTGGACGCCCAGGTATTATGTTTGCTAAAAGTCTTGCCCCTTCAGAGCGAGAAAATGTCTTTTCTTTATTTGGAAAAAAGGTCTCTGAATGGAGATCTGCTGGTCGTAAAATCTTAATCGCAGCATGGAGTAAAGGTTCAAGAGAGCGTATTGCAACTTTATTAAAAGAACATAAAATCCCTACACAACAGCTCAATAATTGGGGTGAAGTCGAGAAGTCTAATGCGGGCATTGTTAATTTATTAACGATGGGATTAGATAATGGGTTTATTGCTGATAATTTCGTCTTGGTGTCAGAGCAGGATTTGCTTGGTGAGCGGATTTCCCGCCCACACCGTCAACGTAAAAAAGCAGAGCAATTTATATCAGAGGCATCTGAAATCAGTGAAGGCGACTTGGTAGTCCATCAAGAATATGGGATTGGCCAATATCAAGGGCTGGTTAATCTTGATATTGGTAATGCGCCACATGACTGTCTTTCCTTAATGTATTATGGTGAGGAAAAGCTTTTTTTACCCATCGAAAATATTGAGTTATTAAGCCGTTTTGGTTCTGATCAATCTGGTGTAGCTCTTGATCGACTAGGCAGTCCTGCCTGGCAAAAACGTAAAGCTACGATGAAGGCACGAATTCGCGATATGGCGGATGCGTTATTACGTACGGCTGCTACAAGGTTAATGAAAGAGGCTTCTGTTGAAACCCCTCCCGAAGGATTATGGGAAGAGTTTTGTGCAGGGTTTTCCTTTATTGAAACCGAAGATCAATCCAGAGCAGTGGCAGATATTATTCAAGATTTATCCTCTGGCCGTCCAATGGATCGTTTAATTTGTGGTGATGTCGGCTTTGGTAAAACCGAAGTTGCTTTACGTGCTGCTTTTATCGTTGCGATGGGAGGGGCGCAAGTAGCAGTAGTCGTTCCGACGACGTTGCTTGCTCGTCAACATTACCGTACTTTTATCAAGCGATTTGAAGGGTTTCCAATCAAAATTGCGCAATTATCGCGGATGGTAACTGCCAAAGAAGCAACGCAAGTGAAAAAAGATATTGCAGATGGTAATGTGAATATCGTGATAGGTACACATGCTTTGTTGGCTAAGGGCGTGCAGTTTGCAAATATTGGGATGTTAATTATCGATGAAGAACAGCATTTCGGTGTTGCGCATAAAGAAAAGCTCAAGTCTTTACGTGAAGATATTCATGTTTTAACTTTATCAGCAACACCACTCCCCAGAACATTACAGTTATCTTTGACAGGGATGCGTGAGATTAGTTTGATTGCGACACCTCCTGTAGATCGATTAGCTGTCAGAACCTTTATTATGCCTTTTGATCGCGTGGTTATTCGTGAAGCTTTACAAAGAGAGCGCTTTCGAGGTGGACAGGCTTTTTGTGTTGTGCCCAGAGTGCAGGATTTACAACCTTTACAAGAACAACTCTTAGAAATTATTCCAGATTTACGTTTGGTGCAGGCGCATGGTCGCTTAACACCGACCGAGCTGGAACGGGTTATGACAGAATTTAGTGATGGAAAATACGATGTATTGCTTTCAACAAATATTGTTGAAAGTGGCCTAGATATGCCTTCAGTCAATACACTGATTATCTATAAAGCGGATCGTTTTGGTTTAGGACAACTTTATCAGCTCCGCGGGCGTGTTGGGCGTGGAAAGCAACGAGGATATGCTTATTTAACATGGCCACAGCAGCATTTCTTATCCAAGAACTCTGAAAAACGCCTTGAGATCATGCAATCTTTGGATAATTTAGGTGCAGGCTTTACGCTTGCCTCACATGATTTGGACTTGCGTGGAGCTGGAAATTTACTTGGAGAAGAACAATCAGGTCACATTCGTGAGGTTGGGGTTGAGCTTTATCAAAAGATGCTAGAGGAAACAGTTGCTGCATTGCGAGCAGAACGCGATAATCAACCTATCGAGAATCAAGAATGGAGCCCTAATATAGTTCTTGGATTAGCTGTGTTAATCCCAGAGAGTTATGTAACAGATTTGACCGTAAGGTTGGGTTTATATCGTCGTATTGGTAATTTAGTGCAAGATGATGAAATAGAAGCAATGCGTGTTGAGTTAATCGACCGATTTGGTGATCTGCCAGATGAAGTGTCGAATTTATTGGCTATTGTTAAATTAAAAGCATTATGTAAAAAAATGGGTATTCAACGTGTAGACGCCGGCCCAAAAGGGGTTGTAGTTCAGTTTTTAAATAATAAATTCAAGAATCCCGATGGATTAATCCGGTGGGTTGCAGGAATAGGTGAAGGATATATGAAGTTACGTCCAGATGGAAAGCTTGTTTATTTGAGAGAAACTCCGTTTGCAAAGAGAGTGCAAAGAACACAGTTCTTATTAAATAAATTACTGGAAATTTGTAACGATTAATAAACGTTTATTAAATTGAAAAAAGATTTATTAATGATTTATTTATTTTATTAATAAATTATTAACTAAAGAATAATTTCTAAAGAATATTTTTTGTTTTTTATAGTAATATGGTTATAAAAAGCTTTACTTAACTGTTATTATTTTATAAACAGTTAATTATTCTTTACAATTTTTATTTTTATAAGATATTCTTTATTAGAATAAGTATGTTTCAAGATCTTTTTACTATAGCGGTCGGTTGGGTTCATCCATTATGTTGCAAAAAAATATTAATGACCTTTTAGTTTTTTTAAGTGTTGCAAAAGAGCGCAGTTTTACAAAAGCTGCTGCTAAGCTCGGTGTGTCTCAATCTGCGTTAAGTCATACAATGCGCAATTTAGAAGGACGCCTTGGGATTCGTTTGTTGATGCGTACAACACGTAGTGTTGCACCAACAGAGGCAGGGGAGTTGTTATTGAAAAATATCGCTCCTAGAGTTGAGGAGATGGAGCAGGAACTGAGTAGGGTTATTGATTTTAAACAACAACCTGCGGGAACTATTCGTCTTACTGCAGATGAGCATGCTGCTAATTTTATGCTATGGCCGCGACTAAGGAACTTTCTTAGAGATTACCCAGACATTAAACTAGAAATCGATGTTGATTTCGCTTTAAAGGATATTGTGTCAGAACAATATGATGCTGGTGTTCGTTTAGGTGAGTTAGTACATAAGGACATGATTGCTTTGTCAATTAGCCCAGAAATTCGTATGGCTGTGGTGGCATCTCCAGCCTATTTGGAAAAAACTAATATTCCAAAAAAACCAAAAGACTTACTCAAACATCAATGTATCAATTTACGTCTGCCTACTGCAGGGAATTTATATGCGTGGGAATTCGAGGTTAATAAGCGTGAAGTTAAAGTACATGTCGATGGACAATTAATTTGCAATACGTTAACTCAAATGCTGCAAGCTGCTTTTGATGGTTTTGGTTTTGCTTATGTGCCAGAAGATGAAGTTAATATTGCTTTACAACAAGGGCGTTTAGTTAGAGTGTTAGAAGATTTTTGCCCTAATATTCCAGGATATTATTTATATTATCCTAATCGACGTCAGCATAGTTTTGCTTTTTCACTATTCTTGAAAATCTTTCAACAATAAAACACAAAATAGTTTTTATTACTTAATAATAAGCAATCCTGTAATTAGTTATTACCTTATGCTTTGAAAAATGTGAATCAAGAGTATTTATAACAGAATTCTTGTAAAACATTTAACTAAAATAGTAAAATAAAGTACAATTTAAATCAATACTATATACGCTACGATTTGATTTAATTTATCGTAAATTTGACTATTTAGAGGAGCATAAAATGTATGATATTGCCATTGCACGTGCAATACATATTTTATCGATCGTTATTTGGATAGGAGGGGTATGTATGGTGACCACCATTTTGCTTCCTTCATTTCAACGTTACTTTCCTATTAAAGATCGATTAGATATATTTCATAAAGTAGAAGAACGCTTTGCATGGCAAGCAAGACTGGTTGTTTTATTGGCAGGTCTCTCAGGCTTTTATATGGTTTGGCGAATGGCAGCGTGGGGTCGTTTCGAGCATGTTTCTTTTTGGTGGATGCATGCTATGTTATTCGTATGGTTAATCTTTATGTTGATGTTATTTGTTTTAGAACCTTTTTTCTTAGAGAAGAAATTCAAGAAAATATCTAATGAAAGTCCTGAAAAAGCATATAAATTAGTTCAAAGATTACATTGGGTATTGCTTATTTTTAGTTGTGTTACCATTATTGGCGCTGTGATTGGAAGTCATGGTTTTAATATATTGAGTTAAAGGCACAATGGAATGAATGAGATAATTAAGGATATTCTTGTATTTTTAAAGAATATTCCTTTGGGTTGGTTTGATGCTTTCCGTCATTATTTTAACTATCATGGGCGCACGAGCAGAGCTGGGTTTTGGTCTTTTGCAATTTTGAACAGTATAATTGCATTATTATTATATTTTATTAGTTATTATTTTGGCTTAGTTTATCGTATTCAGATTTTCTTTCGATACCTAGATGCTTATTTGTTTTTCACTATCTATACTTTATTGACTCTTATACCATCCTTTTGCTTATGTATCAGACGTTTGCATGATTTAAATCTTAAAGGGTTTTGGTTTTGGATATGGTTAGTAGCTTTGTTTATTTCTTTACCTAATATCTATGTCAATTTTGTCTGTCAGTGGTTTTTATTATTCGTTTCTTGCTATCCTAGCAGTGATAGCACCAGATTTGGTGATAAACCAAAGGCATGGTTTACGACATAAATATCTACAGACAGATAATGCCCGTAGACATTTGTGGTCATTTTACCAAACAGGAATGGGAACGCTGTTTACTTTAAACAGGTTTCCTTGCCAGTCAATATCCCACTCTAGAATGTTATTTCCAGCATTACGCCCAGCGAATTTTGCCAAAATTAACGCTGTTTTTAACCTACTATTATTGGCTTCGTTACTTGCAGTAATTAATGCTTGCATATTCGTAATCCGAAAGGTTCCTTTTGCCGAGGTTAAGGTTGGTTTATTATTTAACGTCACATTACCATTAGCTGTAATAGCAGTTTGATTGTTGCGAAGATCCAAGCTGTTGATTTTCACAGGGAATGAAGCACCCGAAGAGGCTCGATCTGTATTGCCACTGGTTGATGCTAAGATCAAAGGATATACTTGATCTGTTGTTGTAAGGTTAATAGTTCCTTGTTCTGGGATTATGGCAGCGGGAACTTTATGTTGTGATAAGGTGGACAACCCTGAGAAACGAATAACAATTTGAATATTATTGCCCTGACCACTTAATTGGGCATTAAGAGTATTTGCTTTATACAAAACTTTACTGTTTTGAATACGCACATTATTCCACGTAAAGCTGACTTTATTGCCTTTTTTAAGACTTTTGAGTAAAGGGGATAAACTGTCTGTATAGTAAGTTTTGCTACAATCTTTCATCTGATGATTAAGGACAATATTTAATAGCCCTGTAGAAGTAATATTGGTTATTCTTTGTAATTGATCAGCAGATAAAATGTTATTACTTTTGCTAACGTTCAGTTGTTGAGCCGTAAGTTTGACAGCAGGATTGTCCGATGCTTGGACAATATAATTTGTGGCGTTTAATGTATTTGTAGTTGTGCTGCTGCTATCAACATTGATATTGGCACAAAAAGATTGCCATGTTTGTGAAGCGTGTGCTGTGTAAGAGGATAAGCTGCCTGTAGTAAGCAGTCCGAAAAGAGTAAGAAAAGTTATTTTTTTGTTCATCATGCTAAATTTTATAATAAATTATTGATACAATCTAATAAAATATATAGAGGTTTAATGAGATATCAAAGAAAGAATTAAGTTTTCTCTTATATTTTACCTGATCTTATTTAAGGTTACTCTTTATTATGTTTAAATTTATTGATCCTTTTTTGGTTTCATTACTATCAACTTTGTTAATTGCCAGTTTTTTTCCATGTTATGGCAGTGGTGTCGATTTTTTTAATCATTTAGCAATCATAGCAATTGCATTAATGTTCTTTCTGCAAGGTGCGAGGCTTTCTCGCAAAGCAATGCTTGAAGGTTTGTTTCATTGGCGATTACATTTACTTATTTTCCTTTGCACTTTTGCTTTATTCCCAGTTTTAGGCGTAACATTACATTATCTATTTCCCCAACTGTTGGTGCCAGGATTGTGGATGGGGGTTGTCTTTTTATGTTGCTTACCTTCGACCGTACAGTCTTCGATTGCATTTACTTCGATTGCCAAAGGCAATGTGCCAGCAGCAATTTGCTCGGCGACTGCCTCTAATTTAATAGGGGTCTTTATTACACCTTTACTGGCAGGGTTTATTTTTAGCAGCCAAGGGCATATGAAATTAGACGGCACGATTGATATTGTTTATCAGTTATTATTGCCATTTGTTGCAGGACAATTATTACAACCTTGGATAGGGGAGTGGGCCGTTAGAAATAGAAAGCTTCTTTCTTTTTCTGATCGAGGATCAATTCTGATTGTGGTGTATAGTGCCTTTAGTGAAGCTATGAATATGCACTTATGGCAAAAGCTTGATATTCAACAACTATTATATGTCGTTGGTATTGATGTGTTTTTGTTATTTTTGGTTTTAATCATTACTGCAATTGTCAGTAAGTTATTAAAATTCCCTTTGGAAGACCGTATTAGTATTGTTTTTTGTGGTTCTAAAAAGACTCTGGCGTCTGGAGTTCCGATTGCAAATGTATTATTTCCATCCAATATGGTAGGGATGATTATCTTGCCGTTAATGATTTTTCATCAAATCCAACTTTTTATCATCGCAATTTTGGCTAGGTATTGTGCAAAACTGGTTGATAAAAAAGAAAAAACAGAAGACGCGTCTATAAATCAAAGATAAATTAAAAAAACCACTTGCCAAAGCCCTATAAAATCGTATATGAATGTTTTTACAAAATCCGGAGGGGTGGCCGAGTGGTTGAAGGCAGCGGTCTTGAAAACCGCCGTGCGTTAATAGCGTACCGTGGGTTCGAATCCCACCCCCTCCGCCATATATTAAAACTTTCCTTTACATTGAAAATTATATAGTTTTGATGCTATTATTATACGCCAAGAGCGTTGGTGTATAGCAATGAATAATAATGAATTAAATAATTTTTATCGCGAATTTTCACTAAGAACTGATGGTTATATTGAGGCTGGTGATATAGATAACTTAAAGTCTACGGATCAACTATGTGATCAATATATTTTAGAATATCCTCAAATAGCGTATGGTTTTTGGTATTGTAAAGCTAATGTTGCATCTGCGCTCTTGCAGTTAGAGGATTTAAAAGCAGATCTTCAAAATACTGATAGCAAAGTCAAGCAAGCTCCTACTATTCAAATTGATCCAAGCTGGAAGCCCCTTATATATTTGCGCCGAGCGATACAGCACGATAGTTTTCGAAAGTGCCCGTCTAGATTTAAGGCAATGATATTAACGAATACAGGTAATGCTTTATGTGATGCGAGGCGATTTATAGAGGCAATAGAGTATTATGATCGGGCCACTGCTTATATTCCTCTTTTCAGCGTAGCTTTATATAGCCGTGGTAAGACTTTTTATCAATTAGCAAATTGGATGGCTCTTAATCCTGAAATAAAAGTAGATCCAACGGCAATTTATTTTTTATATGTTGAGGCAAAAAATAATTTTGATCAAGCTTTCCAAAAGGGAGCTATTTGGGAAACCCACCCCGATAATATAGAGGCTATGTGTAAAGAATATTATGAGCATTTATTACCGCATATTCATCAAACACAAGCCTTAGGCAAAATTAAAGGTTATAAGTTTCATTCTGATGATTTTTTTAAAGGCTCAGCGAAAAAGATTGCATATAAAAAATGGTCATTAAACGAGCATCTATATCTAGATCAGATTAGTTTGATATCTACCTATGATATCGGTGGGTATGATTATCTGCCTTTACCTCCTCATATATATCGTAAAGGAGAGCAACTGCCAGAGTTCTTTAATTGGTTCAGGTTATTAAAACAAGAATATATTGCGGCACGATATTTGTTATTTCAGGCTATAGAGCTTAAAGATAAAAAGCATTTTGCGGATGAAAATATTGATTTATTTTCATCAAATGAAGCCGAGTTAACATTCTCAGATAATACGGAGAAGCTTTATAAAAGTAATTTTGCATTTAATTTGGAAACAGCTTTAATGAAATCTTCTTTTAGTAAGGCTTATGGTATATTTGATAAAATTGCTGAGTTTATATTTGCTTTTTGGCAATTAGAGGTGAAAAAGAAAAATGGTGAAATAAATAAAGATCCAGTTATTTCTATTAGTAATGTTTGGTATAATAACCTTGAAATTAGACGAGGTTTAAACACAAATTTAGTAAACGAAAATAATTGGTTTTTAAAAGGATTATATCATTTGTCTTATGATATTGTGGGCAAAGAAATACCACAAAAATACATACTTCCAGAGTTTAAACAATTACATGAAATCCGTAATAAATTAGAACATTCGGGAGTTATGATTACCGAAAATGAGCACGCAATATCATCGCGACGATTAATGACGATTTCACGAGAAGAGTTCATAAAGCATAACATATCTCTGTTACGTTTGGTTCGCAATGCGTTGTTTTATCTAAGTATGGCTGTTGGGTTAGATCAATATAATTTTAAGAATAAAAAGTAAATTTTAGCAAATATTTATTAAATTGAGTATATAGAAAGTTTAATTATGAAAGGATTTAATATGGAGTATTCCAAATTTACATTCTTTTGGGAGCATAAAGAAGATGCTATTCACCCAGAGTGTAGTCAATTTTATAAAAGTTCTTTTACAATTGATGGGATTGAATTTAATTGCACTGAACAATGGATGCATTGGAAAAAGGCTATTATTTTTGGAGATCAAGAGATGGCTCAAAAAATCCTTAAAGCCAAGTCTCCGTTTGATCAAAAGAAACTGGGGCGTGAAGTTTCAAATTTTAATGCAGCCATTTGGTCATCTGTTGCTTTTGATATTGTTTTTCGTGGAAATATTGAAAAATTCTCACAAAATCTTCAATTACTTGAACGAATTGCAAAATCCAAAGGAACATTATTGGTAGAAGCTGCTCCTAATGATAAAATATGGGGGATTGGACTTGAGGCTTCTGACCCTAAAGCTATGGATAAAACGCAATGGCAAGGCCAGAATTTGTTAGGGATTATTGTTACTCGGGTAAGAGATATTTTATGCGTTGAAAGTTAAGGTTTTTTCAAGCTTGCAGTTTTTTCTTTTTTCCATATGTTAAGAAATAGGCTTTAAAGGGATAATGTGATGAATGATAATAAAGATGATTTTGGCATCAAGGAAAAATATGAATATGAGCTGCCAGGGGAGCCATTGAACCCTACTGGTGAACCACTAGGAAAATCATTTTTTTCTAACCCTTCGGCAGTTCCCTCTGATGTAAAATACATTGACCCTAATGAGTATTCAGGTCTGGGATATTTTAAATATTGGTTTATTGCATGTATTGTAATGTTGGTTCTCGGATTGACTTTTGAATTTGGGATTTTAGGCAAAGATGGAAAAGAAGGACCTTTATGTCGGTACCTTCCCAAAAACAAGGTTTGTTATTATTTGGCAGGGCCAGCACCTAAACCAGCACCTGTAACGTCTTCTACAAAATAGGGTATTACTCTGGTGTTGCCTCGGGTTTTTTATTGGCTCGTTGAACGGTCAAACGTTTAATGACTGGAACCATTAATTCGCTGATTTCTTGATACGCTTTTGCAGCAATGCTGTCTGGATCTTGTGCAACAATTGGCACGCCAACATCTGCACCACTGCGAATAGCTGGAATTAATGGAATTTCACCTAAGAAAGGAAAGCCTAAATTATTAGCTTCTTTTTTTGCACCATTTTCGCCGAAGATATAGGTTTTTTCGTTACAACATGGGCAAGAAAAATAAGCCATATTTTCAACTATACCTAATATAGGAGTCTTAGCTTTTTGGAACATAGCAATACCACGTCTTGCATCCAGTAAAGCAACGTCTTGAGGTGTAGAAACAATGATTGCACCATCAATTTGAATGCTTTGGGTTAAAGTCAGTTGCACATCGCCAGTCCCAGGAGGGGTATCAACAAGTAATATATCCAACTCTCCCCATTTGACGTCAGATAAAAGTTGTTTAATAGCGCCCATAACCATTGGGCCACGCCAAATCAAGGCTTGCTCGGGGGGAACCAACATTCCAATAGACATTGCAGAAATTCCCCAAGCAGTCATAGGGATCAATTTATGATTAATAACTTCGACTTGACCTTCTAGACCTAACATATGGGGAACAGAGGGACCATAAACATCGGCATCCATTAATCCTACTTTAAGTCCTTGATTAGCCAAACTTACAGCAAGGTTAATGGCAGTAGACGACTTTCCTACGCCTCCTTTACCAGAGGCAACGGCAATAATACATTTAACATCTTGTAAAGCTTCAATAGGGCCTGTTGGTTTAATCGGAGCATGTTTATGGGCTTGATGCGGTGTGGCGGGTTTTTGCTGAGCTGCATTGGCACTTGCAGCTTGACGAGGGGGAAATACTAAACGCTTATTGTTTCCTTCACCTGTATTAAGAAAGACGCGGGCTTGCACGATACCTTCGATTTGTTGTAAACGATGCTCAACTTTGGCACGCAAGGGTTCTGCAGCATCTTCGGGAACCTTGGCAATATTTAAAGTTAGATGTATTTTTTGCCCTTCAATTATCATATTTTCAATGATATTTGCATCAAGCAAACGTGTATTAGGCGACCATGGTAAAGTAAAGTCTGATAGAGCTTGGTGAATAGTTTGCTGATTGATGGAAACTGGGCTAGTCATCATGATACTTTCAAAAGGCAGAAGCGTGAAAAAATGATTGTAAAAAGATTTTATAGAACAGTATATAATAATAAATAATTTTTTTGTGTTTATTTTATATCTTCCTTTATAAGATGCAATAGGAAGTTACGCTCATTATTTTATTATAAAGGACTGGAATCCTGTCTACTCAACCAACAAAACCAGGCAGAGATCATCGTATTGATGCTTTGCGAGGCTTGGCATTGATTATGATGTATGTGGATCATATTCCAGAGGATCTTTTAAATCGGTTTACCATGCGTAATATTGGGTTTGCTGATGCAGCAGAGATCTTTGTTCTGCTTGCAGGATATGCGTCTTGGTTGGCTTATGGTAGGAAAGTTTCAAAAGACGGATTATGGGGTGTCTGTAAAAAGATTTTACATCGCTGTTGGAAAATCTATTTATTTCAAATGGGTCTGGTTTTAATTAGCTTGCTCAGTATTTATCAATGGCGACGTTTTTGGGTGTTGCCAGTAGATTTTTTAGAACCAGAACTGGCACATGGTTACAGCATTGCTAGGGAAATATGGCGATTACTGTTGTTGGATGCTTTGCCTAGTAATCTTAATATCTTACCACTTTATATTATTTTACTCGGAATATTCCCTTTATTATATTTATTGATACGTTGGCGATGGTGGTTGGCATTGGGGCTCAGCTTTCTACTTTGGCTTGGGGTGAATATCGACCCTTGGTTTAATTTCCCTAATTGGCTTGATCCTGATGGATGGTTTTTTAATCCTCTTGCTTGGCAATTTCTATTTACGATTGGCATTTATGGTGCGATCACCGCTGGAAAACACCACGGGGATTTCCCTTCAATTCCGTGGTTAAAATGGGGTTTAGGGCTTTATTTGCTTTTTTCATTCTTTGAGGCTTTTCCTTGGGAATATTGGGGATTGCCTGATCTAAGATTACTGCATGTGTCTGTACCAGCAAAGGCATACTTATCCCCATTACGGTTACTGGATGTTGTAGCAATATTCTATTTAGTACAATCTTCTGGATGGGCAAAGCGTTTCTCAGAAGGAAAAATTGGACAGTTTTTAGCTTTATATGGACGGCATTCTTTAGAGGTTTTTTCATTAAGCACTGTGTTTGATCTTTGGGGGCGTTTGATGTTTGCTAGTTGGGGAGAGAGTTGGACATTGCAATTTGTCGTAAATTGTATTGGTGTTTCTCTTTTATATATTTTAGCTGTTTATTTAGATAAAAAAAGAACCAAAGCAAAGGCTATGCAAAAAGCTAACAATTCTTAAAAGAAAAACAGTATATTTTGATTATTGAATTGCTTTCTTAATGGTTTACTTTTAAAGGATCTTAGCTATAATTTTTTAGCTGAATAATTAGCCTATAGAGTTTTGTAGGCTTTCATGAATTTTGAAATCCTCATTCTGAACGGGAAAATAGGCGAATGAAAATACGCACAAGCTCCTTGATACAATCATGTTGTTTGTTGTTAATAGGAACAACCTGTTTATTTCCTGTATCACAAGTGAAAGCACAGTTTTCTCTTTCTTCACTTTCTTTTCTTACCAAGAATGATCATACACAACGTCAATATCAGCATGTACCAGACAGTTTTGCCGATTTGGCAGAAAAATTATTACCCACTGTTGTTAATATCTCAACTAGTAAAGTTATCAAGCCAGGTCAGACAACGGATGATGATGAAGACGATGATGATGAAGACGATGATAACAGCGTAGCACCAGATCCGAATTCGCCCTTTGAAAAATTTTTTCGTAATTATATGAATCGTCGAGGGATTCCAGATGATGGGAACAATCACTTACAGGCCTTAGGATCTGGTTTTATTGTTGATCCAACGGGGTGGATAGTAACCAATTATCATGTCATCAAAGATGCCGATCAAATTATGGTCACTTTACAAAATAATCATATGTTAAAAGCAACGTTGAAAGGGTTTGATGAACGGACAGATTTGGCATTATTAAAGATCAATTCCAAAACACCTTTGACAGCAACCCATTTCGGTAATAGCGATCAGTCCAGAGTAGGGGATTGGATCTTGGCTATTGGTAATCCTTATGGATTATCTGGCACTGTGACATCGGGGATTATATCTTCACGAGGAAGAGATATAGAACAAGGCCCTTATGATGATTTTATCCAAACAGATGCACCAATAAACAAAGGAAATTCTGGTGGTCCTATGTTTAACATGAAGGGCGATGTTATTGGAATTAATACGGCTATTTTCTCGCCTTCTGGAGGGTCAATTGGCATTGCTTTTGCCATACCTTCTAATGAAGCTAAGAATATTATCGATCAATTAAAAGAAAAAGGTCATGTTGCCAGAGGGTGGGTTGGTATTCGTATTCAGGAGGTCAGTGAAACTATTGGGGATAGTTTAAATGTCCAACCGTTCCAAGGGGCTTTGGTCGTTCAAGTTGATCCTGCTGGTCCTGCTGCCAAAGCGGGAATCAAAGCTGGAGATGTTATCCAAAATTTAAATGGTAATGAGGTTACTGCGCATTCTATGCCACGTTTAATTGCTCAAATGCCTGCAGGAAACAAAGTAACCCTAGGCGTATTAAGGCAAGGTAAAGTCCTTGATTTGCCAATTACAGTTGCAAGTCTAGTCGAAGACGGTACAACCCAACCAGATACACATCACGAAGCTCAAATTGAAAAAAATAAAACTATTTTATTAAAAGATTTAGGATTTTCAGTCAGTAATATGACTGACCTTTTAAGGCAAAAATATAATCTTGCTGAAAAGCAGCAAGGGATAGTCATTGTTGCAACAGATGGCCGTAAAGGGAAAAATACGGCAGATATCAAAGTTGGTGATGTGATTGTTGGCACGAATAAAAGTAATATTACACAGGTTGCAGAATTACAAAAAGAGATTATCTTATTTAAACAAGAAAGCAAAAAGAAAGCACTTAAAAATCCTAGAATGCTATTGCTTATCCAAAGTGGGGATGCTTTGCGTTGGATTGCTGTTCCTGTAAATGATAAGAAAAAATGATTCTAATTGTTTGAAATGAATCAAGTATAAACTAATCCGATGAATGTGAAAAATGGTGTTTCAAAGCCTAAAAAAGCATGAAATTTACTCTGCTTTACAGCAGAGTTTACGCTTGCTGTTGTCAATTGCTTTATCTAGCTTAATTGCTTATGTCTGTAAGCTACATGAACCTTATTGGGCGTTAATAACGTCAGTCATTGTGACACAAAGTCGTATTGTTCAGACATTACAGACCAGTCGAGATCAACTTGTTGGTGCTTTGATTGGTGGGGCGGCAGGGTTAATAGCCATCCTTTTACAAGAATATTCACAATGGCCTTCTTTGATTGTTTTTACGATTGTCATTATTCCGATGGTGGCTTTGGTTGCATGGCGGCCTTCTATGCGTCTGGGTGTTGTAACACTTGCAGTAGTGTTTTTATTTCCATCTCCGGGAGGAATGTTTGAGCGTCCCTTTGACCGTATATTCTCTATTATTGTTGGTGTTATTGCATCTTTGATTGCCAGCTACTTGATTTTGCGTCCTCAGGCAAGGTGTAGTGCCTTTATTCACGCGCGCGTTGCTTTTGATAAAATACATATCTTGTTACATTCCGTACTCACCTCTCATATTGTTTGGGAAGAAGTTGAATCAATGAATGATGAGGTCACTGCAGAATTAAGAGATGTTGTCAGTGAAATTGCCGAGGCACGTAAAGAGCATCCTAATTATACTCTGGAACATTCAGATCCAACTTTGGTAAGGGTTTATCCAATTTTGAGACGTTTACAAAGTGATACTATCTTTGTTGCCAGAGCGATGGATGAATATCATCAAGGTTTACCTGATGAAACCAGAGATATTCTTAAAAATGCACTCAATGAGATTTTTGAACGTTTTATTTTTTTATGCGAAGAACAAGCAGGGCACACTGAGCCGTTTTTTTGTTCGAAACAAAAGGACAGTTTTGAAGGAATGGTTGAGCCAATTTTAACAGAAATGAAGAAAGGATGCCCACCAACAATACAATTTACTTTGGAAGCCTTGTGTCAAGATCTTGTTCGTGGGCATGATGTTTTTATGTATTCAAAAAAGTTACGAGCTTCTTCCTAGTCAACATTATTTATAAGAATGTAACTCTTCTTCGTTTAATTCTCTGGCTTCCTCGACAATCATAACAGGAATACCCTCTTTGACAGGATATGCCAAAGCAGCTTGGCAACTGATCAGTTCATTTTTTTCTCTGTCATAAATTAAAGGTCCTTTGGTTAAAGGGCATACAAGAATTGAAAGTAAGCGTTGATCAAGAGGTGGGGAAGAAGATTGATCTGTCATGGGAACCTTGCGATAGATAAAAATGAGAATTAAAGAGCAGCTTTAAAACTGCTCAGGAGATAATTAAGAGAAAAGAATGCTTGATAAGCGTCTTCTGGCATTTAAAGAGGCCTCATCATCTAGCCCCCATGCTTCAAACAAGCGTAATAACTGCTTTTTAGCAGCTTCATCATTCCAAGTACGATCTTTTTTGATAATCTCTAACAGCTCATCAGCTGCCTCTTGGCGTTTACCAGCAGCATTATAAGCCGTGGCCAAATCATAACGCGCTTGGTGATCATCGGGATTGGCGGCGACTTTATCAAGAAAGGTTTGAAGCTCGCTTTGTGCCTTTGTACCTTCGATAGCTAAATCAATTGCTGCTTTTGCTCTGGTGATTTCAGGATTTTCTAGCAAGTTTTCTGGAACTTGTTCCATAACTTCTTGGGCAGCTTCTGGGCCAGAATGAGCCAGTAAAGAGCGAATCATACCGCCCCAAGCTTCTGGTTTTTCAGGTTCCAGTTCCAAAGCTTGAGAATATGCTCCCATTGCTTCTTCATATTGGTTATTTTCGAGGAATTCTTTGCCTTGTTCGATGAAATCTGCACTGGGCATCGCAGATCCAGCCGTTTTTAAAACTTGATCTAGGAATTTTTGAATAGCACTTTCGGGTTGCACACCTTGAAATAAATCAACAATCTGTCCTTGCCAAAAAGCTGCGACCAAAGGAATAGACTGAATAGGTAGACCAATTTGTGCAAGCTGTTGTGCCAAAGCCTGGTTTTCATCAATATTCAGTTTAACTAATTTGACTCGCCCTTTGGCAGCAGTAACGACTTTTTCTAGAACAGGTGTTAATTGTTTGCAAGGACTGCACCAATCTGCCCAAAAATCAACCAAAACAGGAATGGTATTACTGCCATCCAGAACTTCTTGCATAAAGTTATTTTGATTACCATCGATAATGATGCTTTGATTGGATGAAGATGAAGCAACAGCAGAGCCGTCTTCTGTTAAAAGCTGTGCGGGGGAAGTAGGAGAGCTGTTAAAAGGCGTCATAGATTTGTCATATCCCGTATAAAAGAAGCATATCAAAAATGATACAAGTTTTATAATTTCTTTGAAAATTAAAGTGTTGGTTAAAAACATCTAATTTTAAAGTGTTAGGTTTATTATATCAATAAGGATATTCATAAACAAAAATAAAATTAATTTTTTCTAATTTTATTATTTTTCTCTTGCAAGGTTTTCAAAAATCTCTTAAAAGCAATTTACGCAATACAAAGCGGGCGTAGCTCAGGGGTAGAGCACAACCTTGCCAAGGTTGGGGTCGTGGGTTCGAATCCCATCGCCCGCTCCAGATTATTTAATCTGCAGCGATTTTCCATAAAATTAATTTAATAGCATTTATTATATACTCGTATTGTGCTAAACAATATTGTAACATTTTCGCAATGTATGATTTGGTTATTTGTTTTGTATTTTATAATAATTATACTGTTCACTGTGTTCTTTTGAGAGCGTTATAATGGATTTTAACATAAGCAGCAAATTACTTGAACGAATGTGGGAAACTATAGAGAAAACTGGTATCGCTATATTCAGACCTTGGGTAATGAAAAGGGATGCAAAGGCACGTTTACATATAGAAAATTTGGATAAATTATTAAATGTTCAGCTTGAAAAGCGTACTAATCAATTAAAACAAGATTCAACAAATATCAGCATCAATATAGATTCTATTGAAAAAATTTTAGTTCAAGATCCAACGTCTATAGATGTTGATGTAAAAGTTAGAAAAGAGCCTTATTTAAATGTAATAGCGCATCAAATAACAGAAAATATGGTGCAAAGAGAAATTCAAAAAGAAATTAATCTTGCCAATACATTAAAGGTTACAGCAGAAATTCTGTTACAAGATGATGGCGAACCTCCGACAGAACAGGTTGAACAGGATTGGATTGATCGTTTTAGAGAGGTAGCATCCAATACAACGACAGAGGAAATCCAACAATTATGGGGCAGAATTCTTGCCGGGGAAATTAAATCCCCAGGAAAACATTCGTTAAGAACGTTAGAATTTATAAAAAATCTTTCTCAAAAAGAATCTCAACAAATAGAGAAACTCTTTAGTTTTGTTATAGGTGGTAATGGAGTTGTTAGTAGTTGGGAGTGGTATGAAGTATTTCCAAGAGATGTGTTGGGTCAATTATCATTGGATTATCTTTATGACATGCAATCTTTAGGGATAATTACTGGTGTTGGGTTGAATCAAAGTATGTTGATTCGCCCACATTACGATCAAGATGTAAAGTATTATAGAATTTCTTTTAAAAATTGTAATTGTCTATGTGATAGCTACATTTTTAAACATGATGATGATAAAAACATAGACTTTTATGGCTATAAATTAACAAAACTAGGAGAAGAATTATACGATTTATGCTCTTTGGAAACAGATGTTGATTATTTAAATTACATTGTACAATCTTTAGAAGAACAGGGTTTTAAGAAAATTCCTCAAAATAAGATAAAATTAGATTTTGAATAATTACTCTCTTGCATAATTATAAAAAATATCGTAAATAACCTCTACGTTCAGAGCGGGCGTAGCTCAGGGGTAGAGCACAACCTTGCCAAGGTTGGGGTCGTGGGTTCGAATCCCATCGCCCGCTCCAATTTATTTATGCTTTTAATAATAAAGCAATATTCCATAAAATTTATTTATAACAATGAATATTTATGCTTTTCATCAAATGAAAATATAACTAGATTTTTTAATCCAAAGTTAATAGCTGTAAAAAAATTAACTCAAATACAAACACAATGTTATAAAGCAACCAAAGGTCCTTGGAAATTATATGTTGAGGATAGGGATCATGAATGTATTTCTAATTTTAATTATGACAGCAGAGAATGATATTGAGCTATTAGGGGTTATTTGTGAAGATCAGGATTTTATAGCTCATGCTCGTCAAGATATTCCAAAATCAATTGAAGAAATCAAATTGTTGAGATGGCAATTTTAAATTGAATTTTTACAGATATGAAGGATTATCCATATCTGTAACGTTTTATATTTTTATAAAATAGCCAACGCCTGATCTAGATCAGCAATAATGTCCGCAGCGTTTTCGATACCTATTGATAAACGAACGACGTCAGGTCCTGCACCAGCAGCGATCTTCTGAGCATCAGTTAATTGGCGATGCGTAGTAGAGGCGGGATGAATAACCAAAGACCGTGTATCCCCAATATTAGCTAGTAATGAAAATAGCTCTAATTTAGAGACGAATTGAACACAAGCATCATATCCACCTTTAATACCAAAGGTAAACACAGAGCCTGCACCTTTGGGGGCGTATTGCAGTTGCAATGCGTGGTATGGATTTCTTTTTAATCCAGGATAGGAAACCCAAGAAACTTTGGGATGTTTTTCCAGATAACTTGCCACTTCCATTGCATTGTCACAGTGACGTTGCATCCTTAAAGGCAAGGTTTCAATACCAGTTAATAGCAAAAAAGCATTAAATGGAGAGATGGTTGGTCCAAAATCGCGCATTCCTAAAATACGAGCCGCAAGCGCAAAAGCCATATTTCCAAAAGCTTCACTGGCGACAAGGCCAGCATAATCAGGGCGAGGCTCGGTGATTTTAGTGAATTTACTTGATTTTTTCCAATCAAAATTCCCACCATCAACAATAACGCCTCCCATAGAGTTACCATGCCCACCTAAAAATTTTGTTAAAGAGTGCACTACGATATTGGCACCATGTTCAAATGGGCGAATTAAATATGGGGTGGCCATTGTATTATCGACAATCAGGGGGATATTGTGCTTTTGTGCGATCTTGGCAATTTTTTCAATATCAACAATAATCCCACCTGGATTAGCAAAACTTTCGATAAAAATAGCACGCGTACGATCATCAATGACGGTTTCAAAAGTAGATACATCATCCGCATCAGCAAAACGAACATGCCAATCAAAAGACTTAAAAGAGTGAACAAATTGATTAATTGAACCGCCGTAAAGCTGACGTGCCGCTATAAAATTATCGCCTGGCTCCATTAATGTATGAAATGTTAGAAATTCAGCTGCATGACCTGAGGCAGTTGCCAATGCAGCGCTTCCGCCTTCCAAAGCTGTGATACGCTCTTCTAATACAGCTTGGGTAGGGTTTGTAATGCGGCTATAAATATTACCAGGATCAGCAAGTGCAAAACGGTTGGCTGCTTGATCGACATCATCAAAAACATACGCAGTCGTTTGGTAAATTGGGGTTGCCCTTGCACCAGTAGTGGGATCAGGGCTGGCACCCGCATGCACAGATAGGGTTTCAAATTGCGGCTTTTGCTTCATGGTTAAGTTCCTTATAGTTTGGATCATGTGGTTTTTGCGCAAATTAAAGTATAGCCAGAGTTGTTGTGATTTATCAAAAATAATTTCGATTATTCCTTTTTATAAAGGTAGATCGTTAGATTATTTTACAATGCTGTTTAACTCTGATTCAAAATGATATGTTCATCATTTACATATAAAATACCTATTTACAAAATATCAATCATTACAGGAAGATATATGAATAATATTCATAAAAGAGAGTATTAAGGAACTCAAAGGTCATAAAAATTAATTTGTTATTCTAGAAATTAACTGATGAATTTTAATACTACATTTAAATATTTATAAATATTTGGCTAAGAAGCATCAGTATAAATAAAAAGAACTTATTTTTTAAAATAGATTTGTCATAATAATATAAATCAAGCAATATAGATATTAACCTATTCGTTATTTGATCCATTTTGATAACGTTTAACAAAATATATAGGTTTTATTTATATCGTATGCTTTTATCAACTCATTATTAGTTAATTATAAATTATAAATTTTCATTACGACTCTAATAAATTGTAATATCTCAAAGTATTAAAGAGGTTATTGTTGTGAGTAATAAATTAAATAAAATGATTACCGTTGATGCTAATCAAGCAGCAGCATCTATTGCATATACCTTAAACGAAGTTATCGCTATTTATCCCATTACCCCAAGCTCGACTATGGCAGAGTATGCTAATAATTGTGCTGTACAACAATTGCCAAATTTATGGGGAGATATTCCCCGTATGATGGAAATGCAATCCGAAGGTGGGGCTATTTCGACTGTTCACGGAGCTTTACAAACAGGGGCCTTGGCAACGACATTTACCTCATCCCAAGGTTTATTGTTGATGATTCCTTCTTTATATAAAATTGCAGGGCAGCTTATGCCTTTTGTATTGCATGTGGCGGCCCGTACTATTGCAACCAGTGCATTATCGATTTTTGGTGATCATTCTGATGTGATGGCGGTTCGACAAACTGGTTGTGCATTATTATGTGCCAGTAATGTCCAAGAAGCTCAAGATTTTGCTGCTATTGCACAAATAGCAAGTTTAAAGAGCCGTGTCCCTTTTATTCATTTTTTTGATGGTTTCAGAACGTCTCATGAAATGAATAAAATTTATAGTTTAGAGATTGAAGAGCTTAAACAACTGGTTCCAGAAGATGCCATTCGCGAACATCGTAACCGTGCATTATCCCCAGAAAACCCTATTGTGAGGGGGACGGCAGCAAATCCTGATACTTATTTCCAAGCTAGAGAAGCAACCAATTTATGGTATGATGCGGTATATGCTCATGTTGAACAAACAATGCAGCATTTCGATATGGTGACTGGTCGCTATTATCACCCGTTTGAATATTATGGTCATCCCAATGCGACAAAACTTATTGTGCTAATGGGATCGGGTGCTGGACCTTGTGAAGAAGTGATTGATATGCTTTGTGATCAAGGAGAAAGGGTTGGATTATTAAAAGTGCGTTTATACCGTCCTTTTTCAGCTATGCATTTTTTAGAACAAATTCCTGAAACGATTGAAAAGATTGCTGTTTTGGATCGTACCAAAGAAGCTGGTTCGCAAGCTGAACCGCTTTATTTAGATGTGATGACTGCTTTTTCTGAGGCATATAGTCATGGCGAACGGTCATCATTGCCTAAAATTATTAATGGTCGATATGGGCTGTCTTCCAAAGAATTTGACCCTGATTGTGTGATGGCTATCTTTAATGAATTACAACAATCAACCCCTAAAAGGCGTTTTACTGTTGGGATTAATGATGATGTTACTCATCTTTCTATTAAATCCATTCCTGCTAATTTATCAGCACAACATAGCCTAACAGCGTTATTTTATGGTCTGGGAAGTGATGGGAGTGTTTCAGCTACTAAAAATACAATTAAAATTATTGGCGACCATACAGATAATTATACTCAAGGTTTTTTTGTTTATGATTCTAAAAAAGCAGGCGGATTAACAACATCACACTTAAGGATCAGTAAAAAACCAATTAAATCAACATACCTGATTCAAGGTGCAGATTTTGTTGGGTGTCATCAATGGCAATTTATTGATAAATATCCTGTGTTAGATAAGCTTAAAGCTGGTGGAGTATTTTTATTAAATACGCCTTATGAACCTGAGGATATATGGGAAAATTTACCTTATGAGGTTCAATCTGCTTTATTAGAAAAAGAAGCACGATTTTATGTTATAAATGCGTACAAAATTGCCCGTGAATGCAAGCTTGGCACGCGTATAAATACGATTATGCAAACTGCATTTTTTCATTTAACTTCTATCTTACCAGAGGAAGATTTCGAGAATTATTTAAAACAGGCGATTATTAAAAGCTATCAGAAAAAAGGGGATGCGATCGTTCAGAATAATCTTAAAGCGATTATCCAAGCAAAAAATGCAACCCATCAAATTCTGTTACAACCTATTTCTCTTGATAGTAAAGCGCTTTCTCCAATCGTTCCTGTTAATGCTCCTGAATTTGTCAAGGAAATCACAGGAAAAATGTTAATTGGATATGGTGATTCTTTACCTGTTTCTGCGCTACCCCCTGATGGTACATGGCCAACAGGAACAACTCAATGGGAAAAACGACGTATTGCAGAAATGATTCCGATTTGGAATAAGGCTTCAATGTGTGTGCAATGTAATATTTGTGTTGCAGCATGTCCGCATGCGGCTATTCGTGCGAAAGTTGCCAATAGCTCTGAATTTGTTAATGCGCCTGAAACATTACAAAGGCTTCCTGTTAAAGCCAAAGATTTCAAAGGGCAAGAATATGTATTACAAGTATCACCCGAAGACTGCACGGGATGTAATATATGTTACGAGGTCTGTCCTGCTAAGGATAAAGAAGATCCAAGCATTCGTTCAATTAATATGTTACCTATACAAGATCATTTGGAAATTGAAAAAAATAATTTTGAATTTTTTCAAACTATTTCTGATCGGCCAATATCTTCTATTGAACGCATAGATCTTCGCACATCTCAACTTGTTACCCCTTTATTTGAGTATTCTGGAGCTTGTTCTGGTTGTGGAGAAACGCCTTATATTAAATTATTAACGCAATTATTTGGTGAGAAATTGTTTATTGCTAATGCTACGGGTTGTTCTTCTATTTATGGAGGAAATTTACCTACCACGCCTTATACCACAAATTGTGAGGGGCGTGGACCAACTTGGGCGAATTCTCTTTTTGAAGATAATGCTGAATTCGGGTTGGGCTTTAGGTTAACGATTGATCAACATAAACAGCGTGTTTTAAGATTATTAGATAGTTTTCAAACAATCTTGCCGGCTACGCTGATTGATACATTAAAAAATGAACAAAATTCTGATCTTGAGCGTCGTAATGCTATGAGAGAAATGCAGGATTTACTGAAAGATAACAAGGATCTAAAAGCACAAGACTTGATTCATGACGCACATTATCTTTTACAAAAATCTATATGGCTTGTTGGTGGTGATGGATGGGCCTATGATATTGGCTTTGGTGGTCTGGATCATGTTCTCAGCACAGGGGAAAACGTTAATGTTTTGGTTCTTGATACCCAATGTTATTCGAATACAGGCGGACAACAATCAAAAGCAACCCCAATGGGAGCAATTACCAAATTTGGTGAATTAGGGAAAGAAAAATCCAGAAAAGATTTGGGATTATCAATGATGATGTATGGTAATATTTTTGTTGCCCAGATTTCTTTGGGGGCTCAGATGAATCAAACCATTAAAGCTCTTCAAGAAGCAGAGGCTTATCCTGGCCCATCTTTAATTATTGCATATAGCCCATGTGGAGAGCATGGATATAATCTGGCCTACAGTCATGAACATATGAAAGAGCTTACCAACTCTGGCTTTTGGCCTCTTTATCGATTTGACCCAAGTAAAAAAGACAGTGGTAAATCATTATTAACTCTTGATTCTAAGTTATCAAAAGAGCCTATTGTAAATATTTTGCACAAGGAACAGCGTTTTAATCGTTTGTGGAATACCGATCCAGAACGAGCAGATGCATTGATTGCACAACTCGATAAGGTTGTATCCCGACGTTATTCTTTACTAACAAAGCTTTCTGAAATGAATTTTGAATAGTGTATTAAAACATAAAAAGCCTCAATATGATTGAGGCTTTTCTTTTACTTATTTGTCTCTGTTATTATTTGTTGTTTTGCTTAGCTTGCTTAAGCATTTCATAAGAACGCGCATAGTGCGTTCGGAAATATTCTATATCTGTTTCTGCTAGTTTGTTTTCTACAAAAGCCCAGCTTAATAAGTAATCTTTCATTTCTTCTGGCAAATCAAGCTCTGTTGGAAATAAAGCAGTTATTGTTAAGGAGCCTTGTGATGCGTTTTGTATGAGTTTAGTTGCTCTGAATTTTAAGGGATATTCTATCCAATATTGATATTCTCCAATTTCGTTAATTAGAGTAATATTTTTAAGCAGCGCATAAGTTACCGTATTATGAGTTAAGTAATTTTGAAAATATAAATTCATAAAGGTAATTTTATCTTTGGCCTGATCAAAACTGGCAAATATATATATAAAATCAGATGGTTTTTTTACAAGATAAACACAAACATAATCAATCAGATAGTCGCAACAAATGCTAAGTGGGCTATTATTTTCGTTTACAGAGCACTCTTTAACTGCATGGGATAAGATTGTTGAGATTTTATCTTCTTCACACCATAATTGTTGTACAAATTCTGGGTTTTGAAAGGCAGTGTTTATATATTGTTGAGATGTCGGTGGTTGTTTTTCCATCATTACTCTTTCAAAAGTTCGTCTCTTGGGTTATTTATGATTTCTTGTGTATGCTTGTGAGGAATACTATTCATGTTGATGGCATTTTTTAATTCAGACCGATCAATATATAAAATAGCTTCTTCTCGACCAAAGAAATTGGGTAAGGGTGATAGGCTACAGGGCCATCGTGAGTTAGGATTTGTTCGATAGTTTTATTTTTATATCTAATTTTAGAATATTATAAAACCCAAATTGATTAGGGTGTGAATAAAAAATATTCATATAAAGATAAGGGTAAATTTTACTCTATGCAGTATTTAACCAGTTACTATCTTTATAGCCTGGTGGGAGATAGATATCGTATATTTATTTTGATTTTGTATGAATGTAGAGGCTTATATGAAATTTTTAATTACGTATTTTCATAGTTTCTTTGAAGCTCTGATATGGGAATACGGACAACTTTAGCCTCAATATTGTTATAATTTTGAATATGTTCAGGAAAGTAATGTTTGTTTATTATTAATGCTTGCTTGGTCAGCTTTTTCAATAACATAAATAACTGCACATATATTAGGTCGAATGAAATTGGCTGCTAGGATGGCATTATCAATGGCGCCCAGATGATGTTTATCAGCATATCGAGGGATAGTGCCTATGGTGTATACTTTCCAGTCATCGCTATAATTTTCTGGATAATTTTTATATGTGGTTGGAACAGTAATTTTTGTCGAGGGAATATGAGGGCTATTTAAAGCTTTATAAAATCAATTTGTTTTTGATATTCATACACTAAGGCATCTTCCTGAATCTTAGTTTGTTCTGGACTGTGTTGGTTGATGTCAATCGTATTATTATAAAACTATTCTCTAGAGTTATTTGCGAATGCTGTTTTAGGAGAATGACAATGAATAGTCTCTGCCAAAGACTGTGATATAGACAAAAATAAACCTACGGATATAAAAGGTAACGATAATAATTTAGGCGTATTCATAGTTTACAGTGCTTTATTTGATCAGAAAGTAGTCGCATATTATAACCAGTAAATGGTATTTTAAAGTTTTAATATGATTGATAATAAAGAAAACAAGCTATTATTTGACTTATAGGTGATTTTTGAAAAAATTATATATTGCAGCTTTATTGGGATTATGTATTAGCACTCAGGTAAAGGCGCAAATTACTTGCCCTTATGAGGCTTATGGAACGCCGACTTCTATTATGCCAACAACAGAGCAAAAAGCCTTGCCTATACAAACAGACGTCAGGGTATGTGATGAGGGATATGCATGGGGTTTTTCCAAGAAAACTAATGTTAATGTATATTCTGCTGAATTGCTTACGAAAGAGCAAGTTCAGAAGGCTAAAGAAATGAGGCGTTATGGAACTTTTGATAATAGAGATCCTTTGATACGAGACTATCGTAACTCGGGATATGATCGTGGTCATATGGCTCCCAGTGGAGATATGGGCAATTATGAATCTCAAGTTAAAACATTTATTCCTCAAAATCTGGTACCTCAAACCCGACAGCTTAATAGTGGCAAATGGAATTGGATAGAAAATCAAACCCGTCAAATGGCCATTCAATATGGATCGGTCTATGTCGTTACTGCTCCTTATTTCCAAGGTAATACTAAAAAAATTGGTGATGATCGTTTGTGGGTGCCGTATGCTACGTGGAAAGCAATTTATGTGCCAAAATTAGAACAAACTGGGGTTTATTTTTGCAGAAATACGCAAAAACCAATTTGTTATATACAAACTGTTGAATTTTTTACGCAAAAAACTGGAATAGATCCTTTTCCAAAACTTGATGCTTCTATTAAAGCAGCTCAGTTACCATTGCCAAAGATGGGAGAATATAAAAAGCAACAAAAAAAACATTATCAAAGAAAAGATTGGCAATAATAGGTGAGGGGTTATTTTTTTTATTGGTTTTTTATTTTGATTTTTCCTCATTTAGTTTAAGCTCAATAAAGTTTGAGCAAAAAAATATGGGCGATGATAGAAGGCAATGATTATAATTTATTAATGATCAAATAGTTGATTTTAAACATCATTATAATGAAGAATATTAAACGCATTGGGAATCATGAGAACCTAATGTAAAAAATTGTTTTAGTAACAGGGGCTTATTTAATTTATGTCTTTTATAGGTATTTTAATTCTTCAATTTTTCGCATTGATTATTCCTGGCCCTGATTTTTTCTTGGTCTCTAGAACAGGAATAACCGGAAATAAAACTGCGGTCTGTAAAGTGGTTGCAGGGATTTGTACGGGTGCCTTGATTTGGATGATTTTATCTATATTAGGGTTGCATATTTTGTTTCAGACCTACCCTGTGCTGATTAAGTTGGTCATGCTGGGTGGGGCTTGTTATTTATTATATCTCGCCTATGGGATAGTAAAGCGCTCTAATCAAAAAATGAGCAATCAAGCAGTTCAGGAAAAGCATTATTTTTTAAAAGGGATGATGTGTAATTTATCTAATCCCAAAGCGATTATTTATTTTGCCAGTATTTTTTCTGTTCTACCCTTGGGGTCTGGGATTGCGAACATTCTCCCAATTATTGTTTCTCTTATAATTGAAAGTTTTATTTGTTTTGTTGGATTGGGTTTACTTTTTTCTCATTCTTTCGTTAAAAGAAAATATCAGCAATATGCAAAAAAAATAGATATTGCGTCTGCGTTGATATTTGTCATATTTGCAGTATTTATGTTGGTAGAGTTCTTGCTATAGATCAGAATTTGTAACATACTTTTATATTCAATTTTGTTGATCTATTACAGGATAGAAAGATCAATTGAAAGCAATTTTATATATTTAAAGAGTTTGTCAAATGTTACAAATTATTCAATCCCCATCTAAATATATCCAAGGGCCAAATGCATTAAAAGAAATTGGTCATTATGCTAAATTATTGTCAGATCATTATTTGGTTATTGCTGATGATATTGTGATGAAAATTGCAGCCCCGATTATTGAGGAGAGTTTAAAAAAGGTTTCTATAGAAGGATTATTTGAACGTTTTGGAAGTGAATGCTCTAAAAAGGAAATCCAACGGCTTGGGGATGTTTTAAAAGCGAATAATTGTCGTGGTGTTATCGGTGCTGGTGGTGGTAAAACATTGGATACAGCAAAAGCTGTTGCTTATTATCACAAAGTGCCCGTATTAATTGTACCTACAATTGCATCAAATGATGCACCAACCAGTGCTTTGTCTGTGATTTACAAAGAAACTGGTGAGTTTGATGAATATCTAATGTTCCCCACAAATCCAGATATGGTTTTTATGGATACAACGATTATTGCCAAGGCTCCTGTTCGTTTATTTGTGGCTGGAATGGGGGATGCGCTTTCAACTTATTTTGAAGGAAGAGCATGTTCTCTTTCTCGTGCTCAGACTATGGCAGGAGGTCAGTCTACATTGGCAGCTATGGGGTTGGCACGTTTATGTTACGATACGCTTTTAGAAGAAGGTTACAAGGCAAAGTTAGCGGTTGAAAACGGTGTTGCAACTATCGCTGTGAACCGTATCGTAGAGGCGAATACTTATTTAAGTGGAATTGGGTTTGAAAGTTCAGGCCTTGCGGCTGCACATGCTATACATAATGGTTTTACTATTTTGGAAGAGTGCCATCATATGTATCATGGAGAAAAAGTGGCATTTGGAACCCTAACTCAACTTGTATTGGAAAATGCGCCAAAGGAAGAGTTGGAAACTGTTTTAGAGTTTTGTGATCGAATTGGTTTGCCGATTACTTTGGCTCAAATTGGGGTTAAAGAAGGGGATGGTTTTAAAGAAAAGAAAATTATGGATGTTGCCAAAGCGAGTTGTGCAGAGGGAGAAAGTATTCATAATATGCCATTTAAAGTTACGCCAGAGCAAGTCTATGCTGCGATATTAACAGCAGATGCTTTGGGAAAAGCTTGGCAAGCATAAGTGAAGGCTTTATAGTTTATCTTAGGATTTTATAAATGCACAGAAAGATTACTTTTTGTGCATTTTTATTATGTTAACTATATGATATTTTGCTTTTTAAATTTCATAATTATATAAAAACTGAGGATAGTATGACCTATGATGCGGTCTGGCCATTATGTATAATCTTAGTGATATTAATTGTTTTCCTCAGCTTGCCCATTCCTCTTTTTTATAGAATTCAAGTAGTAAGAAATTCCCAGGAGGATCGTTTATATACGATTGATGGCTTGCGTGGTTATCTTGCTTATTTGATTGTTTTTTTACATGCCACTGTTTGGTATAATTTAGTTCATAGTAAGGAATTTAAAGGAGCAGCAGGGAGTTATATAGACTTGCTGGCAACTACGGGTTTATGCGTTTTTTTTATGATTTCTGCATTTTTATTTTGGACTAGATGGTTAAAATATCAAGGAAAAATAGAGGTTATTCCCTTTTATATTAAACGGTTCTTTCGGATAGCCCCTGTTTATTATTTATGTATTTTATGTTTATTTATTGCGGTGATGAACAAAACGCACTGGCATTTAGACGTAACGGTTCTGAGTTTTATTAAACAGATATTTGCTTGGTTAACATTTGGATTATTCTCTTTTCCTTCTATCAATGGATTTGGTTTAACATCTTTGTTGGTGATGGGGGTTGTATGGACTATTCCTTACGAGTGGATGCTTTATTTAACATTGCCGATTATTGGAGTGTTCAGTAAAAATATTTGGTCATCGTTAAGTTTTGCAATTATTTTGTGTGTTTTCACCATTTTGGCACAATTTTACTGGAAAATACATTTTCTTGCTGAAAATGATATGATGCCCTTTGCTTCTTATGCAATTGGTATTTTGATTGCAACGTTGAAACAAATGCAGTGGCAACCCAGACTTAATGATTTCTGTGGATCTGTTATTATGGTCGGCTGTATTTGTTTGTTATTGTCTTTTTGTCATAAATATCCAGAACCCTTAATGCTTGTATTGGGTGGAATATTTTTTTATTGTGTTGTGTCTGGAGCTTCTTTGTTTGGTTTATTCAAATTGAAAGCCTCACAACGAATGGGCAGGGTTAGTTACAGCATTTATTTATGCCAAGGGTTAGTTTTATATTTTTTTAGCGATGTATTGATTGTGACAAAACATTTTATGATGTGCTCTATTTGGCATTATTGGGGTGTGTTATTAGGTGAATCTATCGTTCTTTTACTTGTAGCTTGTTGTTTATATATATTTATTGAAAAACCAAGTATGGATCGTGGTAAACAAATAGCAAGTAAACTAAGTCAGAAAACAAATATAAAGCATTTCATAACATGACATATTTTTCAATATGGCCTTTTTTTTTGATAATGGCTTTTTTATTATGTGTTTTGTCTTTTCCGTATTTTAGCAAAATAAAGGCTAACGCTTTTGGTGTGAATCATGTGCAAACTATTGATGGGCTAAGAGGTTTCTTGGCTTATGGAGTTGTTTTTTCTCATGGCCAGAATTTTCATACATTACTAGAAACAGGTCAATGGGCGGGCAGTCCTAATCCTTTTTATAATATGTTTGGAACTATTGCTGTTCGATTATTTTTTATGGTTACAGCCTATTTGTTCTGGTCTAAATTGTTGTCTTCTCAAGAGCGAATGAAGTGGCCATCATTTTATATCAAGCGCTTTTGCCGCATTGCACCTGTATACTGGTTTGCCTGCTTTTGTGTGTTTATAATTGTGATGATAGAAACGCACTGGACATTACAGGTTTCTTGGATAGCATTTTGTAAGCAAATAGGCGCTTGGTTGGCACTGGGAGTTTTACCTTTGCCTGATATTAATAATTATATGATGAGTTCTATGATTTTATTAGGGGTTGTATGGACGTTACAATATGAATGGTTATTTTATGGGTTATTGCCTTTTGTTTCTTGGTTTGCACAAAGTAAAAAAAGAGCATTGTATTTTATTGTTTACGCTATAGTAGTTATTTCTATCACAGCCTTTTTTACACATGCTTATCCAATATTCAGTCAAATATTAGCCGTTTTATTTATATTTTTAATGGGCATGCTTTGTGCAACTTTACAACAATATTTAAAAAAAATCCCTTTAAGCCCCTTAATACAGTCTTTTATTGTTTTGAGTATATTGATTGCGATCTTCGTGTTTGTTCCTGATGGTGTATATTTTTCTACAATTTTATTCGCTATAATTTTCTTTTTTATTATTTCTGGATGCTCTATTTTTGGATTACTTACGTTGCCTGCCTCTCAACGAATGGGAGAGGTCAGTTATGGTATTTATCTTTTACAAGGGATCGTATTTTATTGGGTGTATTCCGTTCAATTTATACGTCATTATGTGTTGCAAGGCTCAATAGAGTTTTGGTGTGTTATGACATTAATTACTAGCTTGATTTTATTCCTTGCAATATTCGTGCATATTTTAATTGAAAAACCAGGTATTCAATTGGGATGTATATTATCTCATTTATGGGATAGAAAAAAGCTGGCTTTCAATCAGAAGTTATGAGTCGTTAAATTTATTTTTTTGAGTGGATTTTTGGCAATTTGTGATGAGGTTTTTCATGCTGGCTAAGAATCTCTTTCCTTTGATTTTATCAGTTCTAAGGATATGTGGTTTATTGTCTGTATCTTTGAGAATAAACTCTGAATATCCAGCGTCATCAATATGGCCTTTTTCAGGCCAAGTAACTAAAGAGAACTGATATTGTCTGGAGGATCCCATCGTTACTGTAATTGAACAAATATGATCTGAATCGACACTGTAAATTCTTTTTCCATCAATGGTGGCTTTTCTGGGCATAGATTGTTGTAAATTGATGACAGCATCGACATAGAGCGTGTTACCATCTAAATTTTGAGCATAAGTTTGGTGACTTATCAGACAACCAGCACCAAGCGTAAAAGATAAAAGTAAGTTTTTCATTCTGTATGTCTTTTTAAAAATTTACATATAACCAGTAAGTATATTAAGTTTAAGGATGTTTTCCTAAGGGAATTCTTTGTAAAGCAGGGATTTGAGAAAAGCTGCAGTTTTTAGGATGATACTCTTCACAAGATGTAGTTTCTATGGAGTTACTTATCTCTTGATCATTTTGAGCAATGTTAAAAGAAACTTTACATGTTTTATAAGTAATAATTAGCTTCTTATGTTTCAATGCAAAAGGATCAATATATCCTGCGATTTCTGCATTACAGTCGGGAGATTTTAAAGAAATCATTCCGTAGGCTGGATAATAGGGCATATAAGATACAGATGCGTACTGATGTTGCGCCTTATGTTCATAAGCAATCATATTAATAGGTTGTTGCATTGTGATCGGTTGCGCTGTTGCAAAAGAGGGAGGTAACGTAATTGCGCCTGCAATACATAAAAAAAGGAATGGATATAATTTCATCTGATTATACTCTGATTTAATGTGGGTAAATGCGCGTTAAGGGAGATAAGGATGAAAAGCTGCAAAAATCGCCATGCCACGCTGTGCATGCTGGAGTTTCTTTTATAATTTTTAATTGGTTATCATTTTCTTTTTTTAAAGTAATTTTGCAAAGGGGATCTTCTGTAGAAGTAAATTCTATTTGAGATTTATTTTTCGAATCAATGATCGTATCACCATATGAATTTGCTTGGCAGGTAGGAGAATCATAGGTGATTAATGCTTTACCTGGTCGGTTAGTATATAAAGCAATAACATAGTTATTTTTATCTTGGTGCGCGCTGTAAAAATTAAGTTGGGGATCTGCTAAGACAGATTTCTCAGTAGTTCTTGTTATGTTTTTTGATAATTCTTGAGTATGTTTTGAGGTGATGGTTTTGTGATGAGTATCTGCAAAAACGGATGATATACCGCTTATGGCGAATAAAAAGCATACTCCAAAGAAATTTTTTTTAATCAACCGTTATCTCCAACTTACTGAGTTATAGATATAAAACAAACGTGCATATTCTAAGAAGAAATGACCAATTATATCAAGCTTTTTCTATTTTTTGAATAATTTCTGGATCATTATGGTTGAAACATCAAAGAAATTAAAGACTTCAAAGAGGATTAGATCCTCCTCTTTGAAGTCTTTAATTAATATAATGTAGAAAAAGATTTTTGAATTTGATCAAGATTATTAATTTTATTGGCTAGTAGAATTTGTAATAATAGTCGTGCTTTTTGAGGATTAAGATCTTCTGAAACAATAAACTGATTTTGATCATCATTCACTTCAACATTACGATTAACAAAACCACTGCCAACTCTGGTCGATCTGACAATAATTACCCCTTTTTTTCGAGCTTCTTGTAATGCTTTTAAGGCATCAGCTGATGTATTTCCATCACCAACGCCAGCGAGTATGATGCCTTTTGCACCTCTTTTTACAGCATCTTCAATAAGCCCTCCATCCATTTGTATATGAGAATAGATAATGTCTACCCGAGGAAATGGAGCTTGGCTAGGAAGCATAAAGGTAGTTGGTTTTTGCGAGATTGCAGGTTGGAAAAAATGAACATGCTCAGTATTAACAACACCAATAGGCCCAATATTAGGAGCCCGAAAAGCATCAATATTTTGTGTATTCATTTTTTGCACAGAACGTGCTGCAAAAATTGAATCATTCATGACTACCATAACTGAACGGTTTTGTGCCAACGGATTTGATGCGACCTTAACCGCATCGATAAGGTTTGCGCTTCCATCTGCGCTTGCATAACCTGCTGGACGCATTGCCCCGACTAAGATGATAGGTTTATGGTGAGGAATGACCTCATTTAAAAAAAAGGCAGTTTCTTCCATGGTGTCAGTACCATGTGTAATAACAATACCAGATATCTTTGGGTTTTCCTCAGCTTTTTGGATATGATGAGCTAAATCCAACAAAACATGATCTGACATATCTTGAGAACCGATTTGAGAAATAGCGCATACCTCTATATTTGCTTCATTTTTAAGTGCAGGGACTGATTTTATCAAAGATTCGCCAGAGGTTTGTGCAGCATGATACCCTAATTCTTTATCATTGGTTGCTTGGCCAGCAATCGTGCCACCCGTAGTCAAAATAAGAATTGTTGCTTTTTCTTGGATAGCATGGTGCATAGCATTTGCCTCTAAAGGTATTTGAGAAGGAGATGCGGATATAGGCTGTACAAAGCATGAAAGCCCCAAGCAAGTTAATCCAAATAAATATTTAAGCGTTACTTTGTCTGTTATATATTGCATAGCATAAACCCGTCGTTTTTATATGATAAAGCAGGTTATCAGAAATAATTATGTTTGATTCTTTGTAATCTGTTTTGCTTTTGATTAAAATAGCATAAATTAAAAGCTTCGTTATTTTTAAGATAAAAATTACAGTTCAATTTCTTAGGTGGCTTTATGGTGTTTCAGTGGTTTAAAAATAAAAATAAAACAACATTAAGAAATAGTAGCCCTCAGCAGCGATTATTAATTCCACCTATCTTACAAAATGGTCATCAGCTTGATTTTATTTATAAATTAGAGCGTCAAGCCGCTTCATATTTATTTGATTTAAGTTTGATATTACACCCAAATGAATCGATCGAAAAAGTGAGTTATGAAAGTGGGGATTCCTCACTTGGGTTAAAAGAATTCGTTTATAATTTAACTCAATTCACTGTCATAATCGATGGGGGATGGGACAATTGCAAATCAACTCTTTTGTTTAAAGTTGAAACAAATACTAAACAATTTTATCAATTTACCGTTTTAGTAACGATTATCAGTGATTTTAAAAATAAAGTCGATATTGATAAAGGGCAAAGAACATGCCGTTTATGGGCTTTAGATCGTAATCCAGAAGCAAACTATCTTCAAGAAGACCAAGAGCCTTGGATTGAAGGGGATATGATATTAAACTTGAATAATCGTTATTTATGGGAATATAGACAAGTTAACCAACAACAATCATGGATACCTTTATTCGTTATGAACGGAGTGACTGAACCAGTCATGACTGTTTACAATGATGCACAAAACCCTGGTGAGAGAATGATTTTAAATCAAATTCATTCTGATCAAGGTAAGATAAAGTCTAATGGCAAAGGTAATTTGTCTGTTCAAGGTGAAATCAGCACTGATTCAATTTATACCAAAGCCATCATAGCTGGTCATCCTTTGGGAGAGGGAATGTTGTTTACATCCCAAGGAATGATGGCTGGTCATAGTTTATATGTTGGTTCTACTGAGGCTAAACCTAAAAATATTTATATCGGAATGCCTGGAGTTGTATCAGCTAAACTAGTTTCTACTGATTATTTGCAAATTGCTCCTTTGTCGATCAAAGAGATACCTACTCATGTGACAAAAGGAACTTTGATTTTATGCTATGACTATAAAAGCTATTCAGATTTGGTGTTACTGTATGCGATTAAGGATAATCCTCAATCCCCCAGTGATTGGAAGCCTTTATTCTCTACTGAAGATTCTCAGGATAAGGTTCGATTGCCACCACGTCCCGCATCTACCTCAAGGCCACACTTATATCCAGTTTCATTTAATCCAAATATTCAAACAAGCAAATCTACTACAGATAATATTGTGGAAATTAGGCCTGTTGTAACTTCCGATAAAGAAGAAAATGTTGCTCCTTTTGATAATAAACATCTTGGGACAGAGACATATACAAGATTTCAGTTTGAAAGGGAAAATATTCCTGTAACTTTAGATAAAAAAATAATTTGGAAAAATTTAACGGTTAAAGATAATAAACAACATTTAAATGGCGATGGGAAACAATACTGGTCTGAAGATGATCATTATTGGAAAGTACCTGCGGATGGTTTGTTGCATATTCAAGGATGGATTTTATTTCCAGAAGAACAATTAAATCCATCTGAGCCTATTTCTTATCATGCTGGGGATATGTTCTTATTAAATATTGCCTGCAATCAACAACAAAAAAATGATATTTATCCATTAACACAATTAGAACTACCATTAATACCGTATGTGAACGATGTAACTCATCAAGTGTGTGCGCATCAACAACTTCCTTTTGCAATGACTTATCCTGTAGAACAAGGGGATAAAATTACATTTGTGGTTGCTTATATGCCTCAGAATTCAGCGTATGGTAAGCCAAAAGATTTATCTATTAAAAAGGCAGTGATAACATTATTTATGTCTTAATTTATTCTTTTGGCGTATTTGTTAATTTTTCGTTATTAGAATAAGCTAAAAATGGAGATGCTATTACAACATTCATATTGCGGTATAAATATTCCAGGGTGATGTCTATTCCTGACTCGTTATTTTTCGCACAAACAGCACCATAAAAGTGTATATTGTAAATATCAATTGGGAATTGATCAAGCAATGCTTGTGCGCATTGAGGTGTAATGGAATAGCAAGGAAGACCCGCAAACATTTTGGTAGGAATAAAGCTTGGTGTTATCGTTTGTGATAGGTAGGTTTCTTTATCTATTTTATCACCATAAGATCCAATTTGATTAAATCCGTGAAATTGATCAGTTTGTCCAACCTTAACCAAATATGAGATTAAAGAAGAGGGCAGGCCTTTGGCTGTTTGCAAGCGAATAGGCCAATCAAGATTATATCCCCAAGCAATAATATCATATTTTTGTTTATTTTCGATTAGCTCATTATTCATTTTCATAAAATCAGGGTGAACAATAACATCGTCCTCCATGATAGTAATACCATGCTCACTTTTTGCTGCAATTTTCCAAAGTTCTGAATGAGATTTTAAAATACCAAGGGATCTTGCGTCATAGTTATTTCGATCTGTAATTAAACCATCCATAATCAGTTGTCTACGTGCTAAACGATATCCGTCATAAGCAGTAAAAACATTTAAATGCTTAATTAAAAAAGGATTATTTGCTTTGAATTGCTCTAGACGTTCGGTATGACGTTGCAAGTTAATAAGATAGATTGGTAACATATGTTCCTCATCAGATCACATATATAAGGATGGTATAGGAGTTATATATAACTCCTCGCAACTGATTTAAAGAAAAAAAGTAAAAAAAATAATATTGGTAATGAGCGTTATTTATTTTCAGCATTTTGTAAAGGAGCAGCTGACCATATACGATAAGATAATTGAACGTCTTTTGGAATATAAACAACAATAGGGAGTTTACTATTATATCTTATAAAAGATAAATCCGTTTGAATGGTAATTGATTTTGACTGTGTGACTGCGGGAAAGCATGCCATTCTTGTAGATGCTGGCTGAGATATTTGGCTTAAAACATAATATTCATATCCCCATCCAGTCAAAGGTTTTATTTCAATCTTTCCGTTGATCATGATGTGATTACAATCTGCTTTCATAGTTTTTTGTGGAACTAATTCAACACGGTATGCGTCTTCGTCTTTTAAAGTCGGAAGTTGAATGACAACTCTTTTATACCCTAATTCTGCTTTTGGCCAAATTGACATAGGGTCTTTTTTGTTTGTTGCATTGCCTGTCATTGTATAAAAAATCATAGAAAAACAGCATAGTAAAAACAAACTAAATTTTGAAAGTGAAGTTTTTTTAAAAAAGTGCATTTTATTTTCCTTGAAAATAATGGTGTAAAGAAATATTTTAGCATAATGCTTACAAGAGCTGCTGAGAAACCTCTTCTGTTTTTTTTGAAGAATAACCTTGATTTGGATAAGTTATGAAACTTTATATTTATGAACATTGTCCTTTTTGTGTCATGACAAAAATGGTTTTTGTTTTAAAAAATTATCCTGTTGAGGTTGCTTATTTATTATATGACGATGTTCAAACTCCTATGCAAATGGTAGGGCGTAAGTTGTTGCCTGTTTTAGAATATAAACCAAATGTTTTTATGTCAGAAAGCAAAGACATTATTCAGTTTATTGATCAGAATCTAGGTCAACCCAAAGTGATTATACCAGAAGTGGATGAGATTACAGATTGGGTCAAAGGGGTAGAGCGTTTTATTTATCGTTTAACTTATCCTCGTTGGATACGAGCACCTTTCCCTGAATTTGGCTCAGAAGAATCTAGAAAATATTTTCATAATAATAAGGACCCTTCAGGCAGAGGTTTTATGTCAGATTTAGCTGATCCAGCTTTGTTACAAAGAGCTCAACGAGCTATTGATGATTTAGAAGATATTTTATTTGATTATCCTTTGATTGATCTTGAAAGAGATCTCTCTATGAGTGATTTCTCTCTTTTTGCACAATTGCATTCTTTGTCTATTATCAAAGGGTTGGTTTATGGTCCTACTGTCGACAGATGGCGGAACAAGGCTTCTGAAACTTGTTTTATTCCACTAAATGATGAATTTGCCAATTAAGGTATAAAGGCAGAGACAGTATATTGATAAAATATATTGCCTCAAAATCATGCTTAGATATAGTCTTTTGTTTGGTTGAACATCTCAGAAATTTTACTCATTTGATGCAATTTTAGAGCTACATTTAATGCAGTAGAAGGGCGTGATGGCGTAGGAGATAAAGGAATAGTATCTGCTGCACCAAGTTCTTTAAAATTATTGTCAATATTGTGAATTAATCCTGCTCGATCGATAGGGTTTAAATCGACTGCAAAGGCAGAAATCAGTTGTTGCATTAATAAAAGTGCAGCACTAAGTTGTTGATTTTCTAATTTTAAATTTTTAACTTCTTGTTGTAGTTGCTGAAAATCTTCTTTGGAAATGCATTGTTCACTCATATGTTGATCCAATCTATAAAATTAATAAATAATGTTTGTGATATAGTATAATATAAAGTTTATATGAATGAATGTATTTTTAATAGAAACTTTTAAATTTTACTAAGGCGAAATAACTTGATGATCAACAACTTTCCCAATAATAAGCAACACAGGGCTTTTAAAATGAGCTTGTTGCACTAATTGTGGTAAATTTCCTAGTGTCCCAATAAGGGTTTGTTGATTAGGTAAAGTTCCGTTTTGAATAGCAGCCGCGGGCCATGAGGGTGGCATACCCCTATCAATTAGCTCTTGGCATAATTGAGAAATAGTGCTTAACCCCATATAGATAACAAGTGTTTGCTGTTGATCAGTCATACTTTCCCAAGGCAGATTTAATTCACCTTCATGTTGAGTATGCCCTGTTAAAATTAAACAAGCCTGTGCACAATCGCGATGAGTAAGAGGAATGCCACTATAGGATGCACACCCATTGGCAGCAGAAATTCCTGGGATAATTTTAAAAGGAATACCAGCTTTGACCAAGGCTTCTGCTTCTTCACCACCACGGCCAAAGATAAAAGGGTCTCCGCCCTTTAATCGTAAAACACGTTTTCCCTTTAACGCATGTTCAATTAGCAGCTCGTTAATACTTTGTTGTGGTAGGGTATGTTTCTTTTTTTGCTTACCAACATATATCAACAAAGCATCACGACGAATTCGCTTTAGGGCCTCATTGGACAGTAAATGATCATATAAAATCACATCTGCATTTTGTAAACAATGAAGCGCTTTTAAGGTCAAAAGATCAGGATCACCAGGGCCAGCACCAACCAGCCATATTTCACCTTTTGTCAAGTCATGATGTTCTATTAATTCTTGTAAATGCGCAAAAGCTTGCTCTTCTTGATGTTGTTCGATGAAAGACGTGCCACGGCCATCTAAAAATCGTTCCCATAAACGTTGGCGCTGTTCAGTGACAGGAAGGTTTTTTTTTACCCAATGGCGATGTTTTCCCATAAAACGTGCCAAAGGTCCTGTGGTTTGATTGATAATGGGTTCTATGATTTCACGAATACGTCTACTTAAAACGGGGGCAGTCCCACCTGTTGAAATAGCAATTTGAACAGGATTTCGATCAATGATTGCGGGTGTAATAAAACTGGAATATTGTGGGTTATCAACGGCACATACTGGAATATTACACTCTTGTGCCCACTCAGAGATATAAGAATTGTATGTTTGATCATCGGTAGCAGCAAAAATTAAGCGTGCACTGCGAATATGGTGCTTAAAATGTTCTTTATCTTTAATATTTCCATAAAATTTTACGATCCCTTGTTGCTCTAGTTGCTGGAGCTCAGGACATAATTCTTGTGCAAAAATTTCTATGTGGGCATTCTTATCCAACAGTAATCGGATTTTTCTAGCTGCTATTTGCCCACCTCCGACAATAACAAGTCGGGAGTTATCAATGCGTAATGTAATAGGAAAATAAGAAAAGGGAGAGGGGGCATTCATAATATGAATATAAAACCTATCATTAAGGGAAATAGTAAGAATATATAATTAATGTTCATATCTTAATTTTATTTTGATTAAAAGAGAACTTGTTTTTTTAATTGTGAAATCAGAAAACTATAGTATGGAAGAGGAGTATTAAGAGCGTTAATATAAAAACTGTTATTTTTTTATAACGCTATATAAGTTTTTTATTTTTCTCATGCTTGCCCTCTTGTGATGAGCGGGGTTCTTTTGTAAAGTCAAACCAAGATGATAAAACTCATTGCTATTGTTTAATAAGGTCAGGATATTCCCGATGAGATCCTATATACAGGTTCGTCGTTTATTTACTAAAAGTGATTATCTATTTACATACCCTTATTTTCTTTTGTTTTTAAAATTATAAAGCATTTATAAAATGATTTTCTTAGAAACAATTTTTACTTTTCATACAAAAAAAGTTTAAAATATGACCCTTCGTAATCGATCGCTGCTTAATACGATTGCTTTTTTATCTGTTTTATTGGGCGCAATTATTTATACCATACTACATGTGCGTGAGGATCTCATTGGTTCCACACACTCATCGTCTTTGGCTTTTTTATTGTTAGGCTTGGCGTTAATTATTGCACTTGGTTTTGAATTTGTAAATGGTTTTCATGATACAGCTAATGCTGTTGCAACAGTAATTTATAGTAATTCTCTGCCTCCCACTTTTGCCGTGATTTGGTCAGGTATATGGAATTTCATTGGGGTTTTATTATCTAGTGGTGCTGTTGCTTATACAATTATTTCCTTACTTCCTATTGAACTGGTATTAAAAGTAGGAAGCGAAGCAGGATTCTCAATGATTTTTGCTTTATTATTAGCAGCAGTCATCTGGAATCTATTAACGTGGTTTTTTGGTATTCCTAACTCTTCATCTCATACATTGATTGGTTCAATCCTAGGGGTTGGATTAATGAATCAATTATTAATGGGGGATAGCGTTGCTAGTGGAGTAGATTGGGGGCAAGCATTACAAGTTTTTAAAGCGTTGATCTTCAGCCCCTTGGCAGGGTTTGTTATTGCATTATTATGTATGAATTTAATGCGGGTTTTATTACCCATTCCAACCTTATATCAAGCTCCTAAAGATGGGAAAGCCCCGCCTTGGCCTATGCGTTTGTTATTAATTTTAACCTGTACGGGTGTCAGTTTCAGCCATGGCTCTAATGATGGTCAAAAGGGAATGGGGCTGATTATGTTGATTTTGATCGGAACTGTTCCCACAGCATATGCTTTAAATAATGCAGTATCTTCAAAACAGGTTGAAGAATTTACGCATCAGGCAATTGTCGTAGATAAGATTTTGGCGAATTATGGTTCCGATACTGTATTATCATTAGAAGACAGTCGCGCTATTTTAACAAAAACAATTCAAAAAAATCATTTGTTACCCGATACTATTCCTGCAATGAGAACAATGTTGAAACTCATTCAAGTAGATGTTGGTAATAAAACAACTTTTAGAGAAGTTCCTGTAGAAAACCAAACAAATCTAAGAAATAATTTATATTTACTAGATCAAAATTTAATTCATTTTACGCACTTACAAGCTGATCTACCTAAAGAACAAGAAAAAATTATAGAGAATTTTGAGAGTGATATTGTTACTGCCATTCAATTTATTCCCCCTTGGGTCAAAGTGGTCGTTGCGATTGCATTAGGTCTTGGTACTATGGTGGGATGGAAACGCATTGTGGTAACGGTTGGTAAAAAAATTGGTAAGCATGAAATGAGTTATGGTCAAGGTGCAGTTGCAGAAACTGTTGCCATGACGATGATTCAAATGGGAAATGAGTTTCATATGCCCATTAGTACAACTCATGTTGTAACTTCTGCTATTGCGGGGACTTCTGTAGGCCGAGGAAATGGTATTCAGTGGAAGACCATTCGGAATATGGCGATGGCTTGGGTACTAACTTTACCGATGTCTATTATATTATCAGGTTGTTTGTTTTGGTTATTTTTGAAATTCTTTTAAGAATTTAGGTCAAGCGCCTTTCAATTGATAGAGTTCAAGGTAAGATGAAAAAACAGATTCTGTGATGGGATCTGTTTTTATTTTGAGATATTGCATAATTGGGAATTAAATAATGAAGTCAAAAATCGGAGATAGAGTATCTAAACTTGAACAAGAGGTAATTTCATTTTGTTATCCCTGGATATTCAAAGGATTTAGATGTTTTAGCCCTGAAACAGGACATAATTTAGCAATTTCTAGCTTGTTACTTGGATTTTGTGGGGGGCGTAAACCTTGGCAGGATGATCCAAGGTTAAAGATTAACGCTATGGGGTTATCTTTTCCCAACCCTATAGGACTGGCAGCAGGATTTGATAAAAATGCAATGGTAATTTCCCCATTATCCAGGCTTGGTTTTGGTGCTGTTGAAGTTGGAACAGTGACACCTCGCCCACAAGAGGGTAACCCTAAACCTCGGTTGTTCCGTTTGATTGAAGATGGCGCAATTATTAACCGTATGGGATTTAATAATGATGGAATTAATCGTGTTATCGGAAGATTAGCACGTATACGTAATATTCATGGACCATTTAAAACAAAAGTTCATATCCCTGTCGGGGTAAACATCGGGATTAACAAGATTGGGGCAAATCCTGAAAAAGATTATCCCTATCTTGTGGGTATGGTTTCTCATTATGCAGATTATATTGTCCTAAACCTTTCATCCCCCAATACTCCAGGGTTAAGGGACTTACAGCATCCCTCACGTTTGCGAAAAATCTTGGCAGCTATTAAAGATCAACATCCAGCGCATCCCCCTTTGCTAGTGAAGTTGGCACCAGATTTAGAGGAAAAAGAAGTCGAAGCTATTGTCGAAACGGCAATAGATGCGGGAATTACTGGGTTAATTTTAACGAACACAACGATTTCCCGTCCTGATGATTTGCAGGGAGATTTTCGTTATGAGCCTGGAGGATTATCAGGACGTCCAATTCGCAAAAAAAGCACAGAAATGTTGGCCAGAGTGGCTCGTCTTTCCAAAGGCCGATTAACATTGATTGGGTGTGGAGGAATTGAAACGGGTGCTGATGTGATTGAAAAAATCATGTATGGAGCAGACTTTACACAAGTTTATAGTGCTTTGATTTATAAGGGCCCAAGTTTAGTTCAAAATATGAAGCAAGAAATAATAGAGATTTTAAGTCGAGAAAATATTCAAAATATTTCTGAATTAAAAGGGGTAGCTCTTTAAAGTCAGAAAATAATAATTTTAGAGCTATCTTATAATTAAAGAAGATAGTTCTATATTATACTAATTATTGTATTTTGCGCGAAAACGTAGATCATTTAGATATTTTTTCATTGTGATTAGTTTATTTTCAGTTGAAGAATTTAAAAAATGAACCAATCCTCTCTTATTATTGCCACTGGGTGTAAGTGTAGTTTGTTGCGGAATACGGTATAAATACACCCATTTTTCCAATATATTAATTTCTACTTGCTTAAATTTTAATAAAATATAATTAGCAAAACGTTGGTCATAAGATACGCCGTTATATCCATTCTTTTGGATAAATCCATTAGTGGATCTTCTAATCATATCAAAAAATGGTTGTGTTGTTTTAGTATTATTAAAAAGTAATACTCCAGAAGAAAAACCAAACCCTTTAGGATTAAAAGGAACATGGTCTTCTTGCATTAACCGCCATCCATACCAATATCCACTGGTTTCTGGACCACCTTCATCAATTACCCCCTCTTTGCATGCATGAATAAGAGGGCTATTAATAAGGCTAATTAAAAGTTCATCTAATGGAGCATCACACATTATATCTGTATCAAGATAAAGTATAGGTTGTGCTTTTTTAAATATAGGATGGTCTATACGATATCTTGATATATACCAGTCAATTTTTTCTGAAGCAGGGACTATGATAAGGTGTAATCTTTTCTTTAGATTCAAAGAAGCGAGGAGTAGTAATAATTGGAAATCGTCTTTTTTATCTTCTGAAGTAAGAATTGCAATATCATGCTGCCAATGCCCAAATTCTATTAATGATTGTATAGCTGTATATACACATTCAAAGATCTCATTTTTACCAAAAGCACAAAAATAAATTAAAGGTCTATAAATTTTAAAAGAGGCAGCTTTCCAAGAATCGTGGAGAATATGGAATTCTTGAAGATTTGAGATATCAGAAGAAGGGCAAGCATTTAATATATCTTGATCACAAACAGTAATTTTCCCAAGTGTCCATATACCATCAGCATTTCTTTGGGGTTGAATAAGGTTATTATTTCCTAACTCTACCCATTGAGAACTCAGAATATAATCAAACCATTCTTGTGCATGCTGCATAATATTACCTTGAATAAATAGTATTCTAAAGGCCAGAATATGTGACCCTTAGAATATAGTGATTATGGAGTTGCAGGACCTTTGATAATTTGAGCAAGGTCTTGTGGGCGGATATAAGTTTGAAAGGCTTTTTGTACATCAACTGCGGTGGCTTTGTAATAGCTTTCAGCAGCAAGATGTGAACTATTTAAAGGCAGCCCTAAACTCGTATAAGTCAGATAACGACCTGCAATCCCACTAACACTTGATTCCTGTAATGGAATGCTGCGTAGCAAAGAGGCTTTGGCCAGTTGCAGTTCATCTTCGGTAATTGGCGATGTTTGCATAGCGCTAAGATCTTTTAGTGCTGCTTTGCGTGCCAAGGAAACCTTGTCTGGGTCTGCACCAAAGGTAATACTATAAGCGCCTCTGGTTTGAGACCAAGTAAAATCACTATTTACATTATATACATAGCCCGTTTTTACCCGTAAATCTTTGTAGAAGCGCCCAGCAAAACCGCCACTTAACACTTCATTTCCAAGATTTAAAAGGTAATGATCTGGATGGTGAATATCTAGGTCAATGCTTTCAACCAAAGCAACGCTATTTTGCACAGCGCTTTTGTCTGGGACATGGACATAAGAGCTTTTGCTGTTTGGGCGCTTAGGCATATTAAGATCAGGTTTTGGCCCTTCAGCTTTCCATTGACCAAAATATTTTTCAACAGTGGATTTTGCTTGTTCAGGAGTAATATTCCCCGCAACGACAATGGTGGTTAAATCTGGTCGATATGATTTTTTATAGAACTCATTTAAATCATTCAATGTTAGTTTCATGACTTGTTGAGGATTAGGTTGACGCAAGCTTGGGTCATTGGGTGGATTAATGGCTTTTGTAATTGCTCTGCTGAAATGATAGCCAGGAGATTGATATAATCCCACCAATGATTGAGAGGTTTGTTGCTTGACAATATCAAAGAATTTTTGATCGAAAGCAGGGTTAAGCTCGTTGTCAGCAAGCAATTGCACACCTCGGTCAAATTCTGGGGTTAATACAGACAAGGAAAAACTACTGCCAGCACTGACATCTGCTGCAATATCATCGACTGCTTTTCTAAATGCCAAGCGATCAAGACTTTTGGTTCCATATTTGAACATCTCATCAGTAATATCAGCAATGCCTTCTTTATCCTTACCCTCTTGCAAGCTTGGATTTTGTCTAATTTCTCCAAAAATACTGATTGTGTTACTGACATGTAAAGGTTGAACGATTAAACGTATACCATTACTGAGTGTCATATCGGTTGGAGCAGCACTTTCTTTGGGAATATTAAGCTTTTTAAGCGCATTTTCTGCCCATTCTGGAAGTTTAACAGGTTTATCTGGAACCGAAGCAAAAGATTCCGCTCCGCCATAGCCTTTGTTAGAAATTGGTTTTCCTGAATTTTCAGGTGTTAAAATAGCGGTAATAGCTTCTTCAGGATTTAAGATTTGTTTAGCCAGCGCATTGACTTGTTCAGGTGTAACTGCTTGATAAGCTGCAGCCATCTCATTGGGATCATTTAATCCTTGAAAAGCTAAAGCAGTTGACCAAGAACTGGCCAGTCCAGTAATGCTGTTGGCAGAGAAGGCAAGGCTTGCTATTTCTTTACGCTTTGCGGCTTCTACAAGTTCAGAAGGAACTCCGTGATCGTGAATATTTTGTAAGATTTGTTTAACTTCATTCAAAACTGGTTTGTAATCTTGCCCTTTTGGAAAAGCAGCAATAGCAACACCAAATCCAACATCACCTTTGGGAACATACTCGAAATCTGCCATAAGCGCCTTGCCTTGCGGAACCAAGCCATATAAGGCTCCACGTTGGCTGGAAATAACATCACTTAAAATATCAGCAACAGCAAAATCTTTCGATTTTTCACCAGGCATACGCCATGCAATGGTAACAAGGCTGGTTGGAAAATCAGTTGGATAGGTTAAAGTTTGTGCTTTGATTGGTTTCAGCGTAAAGGGTTTTGCTTGAGGAATGTCTTTTCGAGGAATAGCACTAAAATCTTTTTCAACTTGTTCAATGGCTTGTTGTGGATTTATATCTCCTGAAATAACTAAAATAGCATTATTAGGAGCATAATAAGTTTCATAAAATTTGCGCAACATGGCGGCAGTCGTTTTATTAAAAGATGGACGGGTTCCTAAAGCATCATGCTCGTAAGGTGTGCCATCAAACATAATCTTTTGTAGTTCAGAGACGTATTTATAAATTGGGTTTGATAAATCTCTGGAAACTTCTTGTTCAATTGCTCCACGTTCTTTTTCCCAATCAGCAGCATTGATACTGAGGCCACCCATCCGTAAAGCCTCAATTTTTAACATAATGTTTAAATCTTCAGCAGGAGCAGTATAATAATATTGGGTGATGTTTTCAGTGGTAAAAGCATTATAGCTGCCACCTAATTGTGCCCCAAGAACAGCAAGTTGATCTTTATCTAAACCTGTGCTACCGCGAAACATCATATGTTCCAAAGCATGAGCAGTACCTGGAAATCCGTTGGGTGCTTGATTAGAACCGACAAGATAACTGATTTGTGCGGTAACGACTGGGGCTAATGGATCCTTGACGACAATAACACGCAGACCGTTCCCAAGTGTTTTTCGGAGTACATCTTGTTTAACAAGGACAGAGGATTCTGGTATTGATTGTTGTGCATAGGCATTTTGAGGGAAAGAAAGAGTCCCCATAAAAGGGGTCGATGCCAGTAAAGCAAGAGAAAGCGTCGCTGTACCCAATGTTAATTTCATCGTTACTGTCGTCCTGTATTTATTGATATAATTAAGAATAGGTTAATGGAAAAAAGGCATTTAGTAAAATTAATATCGGTGATTATGATTACTCAGTGATTGGTGTATTCAGTATAGACAGGATCTTAATAATTTTGATTAAATAAATGATTTGTAATCATTATGAAATGTGGTTTGAAATTAAATTTAAAAAATCAATAGTTTCAATAGCTTTCTAACTATTTTAGATTGTTAAACAAGAAATAATATTATCGATATGGGTCTAAAAGACAAAGTTACAGTTATTACAGGAGCCCGCGCAGTTATTGGGTGGGCAGTTGCCAAAGGGTTTGCTAATGTACATATTGCTTTGGTTGCTCGTCAAAAGAGATGTTTAGAAGAGGCGGAAAAAGTCTCTTAGAGATAAATTTGATGTGATGGGTAACCCTATTTCTTCTGACGTGGCTATAGGCTGAGGGTGCTGATAACATTGCATCTCTTGTTAATAAAATCTTTGGCGGAGCGGATATACGAGTTAACAATACTGGTAGATGTTTAAACGAAACCATAGTGGAAGCATTTGAAGGTAAATGGCAGTTCTATTGGGCTTTGCACAGCTCAACTTTTTTGGTATAAACCAATTTATAACGTTACCAAAGTAGCTTTGATGATGTTTTCTAAAAACGTAAACAACTGAAGTTATCAAGGATAACATTTGTATTAATTGTATTAATCCTGGTTTAACTTTAACACCTGATTGAATTAAAACAGCCAAAGAATTAACTATAGATACTGGTGAAGATTGGGAAGGAATATCTAGAATTTGTCGCAGTTAAATACGCGACTATTAAACGGTTTACTTATCTTGAAGATCTAGCAATTTTTTGTTTTTTACGTTCAGACAAAGTATCTTATAGCCTTAGGTCATCATATTTTGTTAATAGTGGTATGTTAAATACGCTGTATGAGTTATCTAAGCTTATTGTGATAAATGCTAGAGAAAAAAATTTATCTTCTGATTCGATTATCGAATTATTTCGATATATCAGTAAAGACGGAGTAAACCGTCTTTACTAATAATGATTATTCTGCTGAATCGTCAGAATTTAAAGTGATATAACGTTCAATAGTGATACGTTTGATCAAATCGAATTGTGTTTCAATAAAATCAATATGACTTTCTTCCGATGCAAGGATACCCAAGAAAAGATCACGGCTAACGAAATCATGAACAGATTCGCAATATGCGATTGCTTCACGAAGGTCTTTACAAGCTTTGATTTCTAATGCGAGATCAGATTGCAACATTTCTTCAACGTTTTCACCAATTTGAATGGTGTTTAATCGTTGCATGTTTGGAAGACCATCAAGCATTAAGATACGTTCAATGATCGTGTCAGCATGCTTCATTTCTTCAATAGATTCTTGGTATTCTTTTTTACCGAGTTTTGTGATGCCCCAATGGTTTAAAGTACGAGAATGAATGAAGTATTGATTAATAGCAGTTAATTCGTTGGTTAATTGAATATTTAAAAATTCAATAACTTTTTTGTCTTTGATCATTTTTGTTTCTCTAGGAAAGTTATAATTATATTTTGTTTCTTGTAGGCTATTTATTAACCTTACTTGGTTACCATACCACTTTTATTCACATAAGTAAAAAGCATAAAGTGAAATAAAATTCATTTTTTCAATTTTTTTTAAAAAAAAACTGGACAATAGAGTTGAGAATGGTTATTAATATCATTATTAACAACTTTGTTGTCTTGGAGCGTTTTGGCAATGTATATTTGTTCATGTAGGGCTTTAACTGATAGGGATGTTGGTAACGCAATTCAGGGCGGTGCAGATCGCCCTAGTGCGGTCTATGAATCTTGTGGGTGCAAACCTGATTGTGGTCGGTGTGTTAACAGGATTGTTAATATGCTTAAAGAGCACAAGAAAGACGCTGTTCCGGCATAGATTTATATATTTTGTTTCTTGAACTTATCTCAGCTCGTTTGTAATGAACGGGCTTTTTTTTGTTTTTTATAATGTAGAATTGAAATTTAATTTACCTTGTTGGTTATATCTATTACTAATGAATGAATTAAAAATCGGCATCTAGAGGGAATAATGTCAAAAAATACTGATAATATATTGGTCAAAATTGACTTTTGGATACTCGATACGCTTTTTCAACCTCTTGCGAATCGTTTGCCAGGTGAAAAGATGAATCTGCGTGTGGGTACAAACTTAGTATTGGGTTCAGTAATTTTCTCATTTGCGTTTTTGTTATTACCCATGTTTTTGTATGGTGTAGGACTGTTTCATTCAACTTATAATTTAATGTCTTGTGTGATGATGAGCTGTTTTTATGCTTATGTACATCAAAGCCAAGGATTAGTTAGGGAGGGCTTCGTAAATCCCTTACGTTACCATTTGTTTGGTATTCGAATTATTTCGATTCCGTTCGCGCTTTATAGTGTTTATATATGGATGACCGCAGGTACCTTGGTGGGGCGCATTACTTTATTTTATTGTATCAGTAATATTTTGTCTGTCTGTGGACTTTATCTAGTGTCATGTAATGTTAACCCACCTAAAAAACAGGAACATCGTAAAGCTGTATTCTCTGAAAATCCATTTTCTTAACAGATTACTGTAGTTTGAAAAGCCAGAACAATTTTATACTATGGATGTGTTTTTTCATATTGAGTAATGCGTTGCTCGGCAAGCGCTCTCCATGGAGCATCTTGAGGTGCGGCTTCCAGAGCTTTTCGGAATAAATTAACGCTGTCAGTTGAGACTTTTCCCTCTATTTGAGTTTGTAATTCAGCGATTTGAGCTGCAAGGTTGGGATCATATTGCTGATTTAAAGCTTCTTTCCATGCCACTACAGCAGCAGGTAAATTACCCCGAGAAGCCTCAATTTTACCCAAGAGTAGATATCCCTCTACTCGTTTTGGATTCATCACTGATAAGGTTGTTAATTTGGCTTTTAATTGTTCAATATAAGGAACAATTTTTTTGTTCATTTCTTCTTGCTCGGCCATTCTTGGTGCCAAGGGTGCTGCGGGTAAAGCAGGAACGCCGTTCATTATGTACAATCCCATGGCCGCCATAGGAATACATAAAAGTCCCAAAGCAATGGCCACAAATCCGCTTGTGGATAAAACAGATTGTAAGGGAGCTGTTGTTGCAGAAGAGGGGTCACTTTTAAGTAGTCTTCTTTGTATTTCAAGCTGAGCTTGATCATATTCTGTTTTTAAAATTAATCCATGTTCTAAATAATTTTTTAGTTCTTTTAGCTGTGATTGGTAAACACGCAATGCGGATTGTTGTGCATTGGTGACTGTCGGGGCTTTGTATAATGTTATCCAACAAGGAAGTAAACAAAGTAAGCTAAAAAGAATAATAACGATCCATAACATTTTGTTTTACTCTTTCATTAACTCGGAGAGACGTTGTCGCTCTTCTTTACTTAGTTCTGTACTGGCTATTTTATTTTTTTTGCGCAATGTAACAAATGCCACCACACATCCTATGACCAATCCCAATACAGGCATGAACCATAAAAGAGCTGTGGTTAGGGTAAAAGGTGGACTTAAACGAATAAAATTTCCATAGCGATCTACCATCCATTGCATGACTTGCTGATCATTATCGCCACCTTTGATTCTCTGTCTGACCACTTTACGTAAATCCTTTGCTAGATCTGCACTGCTATCTTCAATGCTTTCATTTTGGCAAACTAGGCATCTTAACTGTGCGCCAATATGTTGAGCGCGTTGTTCTTGCACAGGATTTTTCAGCATTTCATCGGGACTGTCTATTCCAAAAGCAACTATTGGAGCAGAGAGGCCTAGACAAAAAAGGAAAATAAAAGTTATAAAACGCATGATTTTTTTCCTTACTTTAATAAGGAAAGAAGCGTTTGGGTGGAGTTAACGGTCAATGGCTTTGGATAATGCCATTTAATAATGCCTCCTGGCATAACCAAGAAGCTTTCTGGCACACCAGAAACACCCCACTCAATCCCAACATTACCATTATTATCCTGTCCGATACGTTGATAAGGGTTTCCGTTACGTTTTAAAAAACCCGAGACTGAGTTTTGTTTATCTTTGTAAGCAATGCCCCAAATCGAAATATGGCTGGATAATTGTTGTAACATACTCATTTCAGTCAGGCAGGGAATGCACCAAGAAGCAAAAAAATTAATTAAAACAGGTTCAGTTTGTTGTTGCAATTCTTGTTGATTAAACCCTGTGGATGGTGGTTGAGCTGACAAAGAAAAGGCAGGGATAGGTTTATTTAAAATGGGTGTGTTAATTTCTTTGGGATCAAAATTGCCTTTGCGTATTCCAGAAAGCATGGCCAAAAAACCACCACCTGCAACAGCGGCGGTGGCAAAGGGAAGAGACCATAATAAACGTCGACGGGTAATGTCTTGCATTTCAAACTTCCTTTATTCTTTTTCTATTGGCAGGGGTTCCAACTCTGAAACGACGATCCGTTAAAGTAATAAACCCACCAATAGCCATAATAAATCCACCAATCCAAATCCAAGGAGCCAAAGGATTATAATGTAGACGCAAGACAAATAAGGGCGTTGTTTGGGTACTATTTTTGCTGTCGCCTAAAACTGCATAAAGATCAGACATTAAATTTGTATGAATAGCCACATTTGTTATCACTTGTTTTTGGCGATCAAAGAAACGGCGCGAAGGGAGCATCCAAGTGATTGGTTTGCCATTTTTTGAAACTTTGATTACCGCTTCAGTGGAAATAAAATTAGGGCCTTGGCGATCATCTACATTAGTTAAGGTCCAATCATATCCAGCTAAATGAATAGTAGTTCCAATAGGCACCTCAACGATTTTTTGCTGGCTGGCGGCCATGCCAATAATGCCTAAGATTGTAATGGCAACGCCTATGTGTGCAATATACGTTGCATAAAAAGAGCGTGGCAGTCCGATTATACGATTATAACTATTGCTAATTGAAGTTTTAAACAAAGCAATATGCTTAATAAAGTCCGAGCAAGCGCTCAGTATAATCCATATACAAAGGCTACTAGCTAGCGCGGGTATAATTTGGTGTAAGATAAGGAAAGCAATAACAACATTTGAAATGGATAAGCATGCTGCGAATCCCAGTATCTTTGCTGTTTGCTTGATATTTCCTTTTTTAAACGCGATGACAGGGCCTATTGCCATAACCAAGAATAAAAAGAGCGCGATTGGAATAAGGGCATTATCGAAAAAGGGTTTACCAACAGAAAGGGTTTGACCATTAATCAGCTGAATAAAAGGGGGATAAAGGGTTCCCGTTAAAACCACTGCTGACATGGTGCAGAGTAAAATATTGTTTAAGACAATTGAACCTTCACGTGAAAAGAAAGCAAATATTCCTGTTGATGTCAATGTCGGTGCACGCCAAGCAAAAAGTAACAAAGCGCCACCACTAATGACGGCTAATAACAATAAAATAAATACCCCTCTGGCAGGATCAGAAGCAAAAGCATGCACAGAGTTTAAAATACCAGAGCGAACCAAGAAAGTTCCACTTAAAGAAAGGGAGAATGTGCCTATTGCCAGCAAAATCGTCCAGATTTTGAGCGATTCTCTTTTTTCCACTACTAAAGCAGAATGTAACAAAGCGGTTCCTGTCAACCATGGAAGCAAAGATGCATTTTCTACAGGATCCCAAAACCAATAGCCTCCCCAACCCAGAACATAATAGGACCACCAAGACCCCAAGGCAATGCCACACGTTAATAATGCCCAAGCCAATACTGTCCAAGGACGTACCCAACGTCCCCATGCCGCATCAACTTTACCTTCGAGTAAAGCTGCAACAGCAAAGGCGAAGGGGACTGCAAAACCAACGTAACCCATATAAAGAATAGGGGGATGAAAGGCTAGCCCAGGATCTTGTAATAAAGGATTCATACCTTGCCCATCCAAAGGTGCTGGCCATACACGAAGGAAAGGATTGGACGTGGTTAAACAGAAAAGCTCAAATCCAGCGGCACTGCCACCCATAATCGCTATGACTTTGGCACGTAAAGAAAGCGGAAGATGCTGACTATAGGCAGAGACAATGGCGCCAAAGAATGCCAAGATAAAAGCCCATAGTAAAATAGACCCTTCATGATTTCCCCAAACCCCTGTGATTTTATAAAGTAAGGGCTTATCAACAGCACTGTTTTGCAAGATATTTTGCACAGAGAAATCATCTGTAACCGCAGCTGTGACCAAACATGCAAAAGCCAACGTTAATGCTAAAAACTGTCCCCATGCCAAAGGAGAAGCCAAAGCCATTAAACGACTATTTTTGACTTTGGCGCCCATTAGCGGGATTAAACATTGTGCTCCTGCAAGGCAACAGGCTAATGCCAGAGTAAAATGACCAAATTCTGGGCTTAATATTTTTGAGATCACAGTCTTTATCCAAAGTCTATGGGTGAAGGCAAAAAATCATTCTTAACGAAAGCTGTTTTAAAAGAAAATAAGAAAATTGAAACTAAGTTGAGGTTTTATTGATATTTACAGCGTTATATTAAAAATAAGGATGAGTTTTTATATTGGAGTAGGTAATAAAAAAACTCATATTATTATTTTGGTTTTGTCATATGATCCCAGGTTTGGGCATCAGGTGGAGGGCCATATTTAGGATCCCACTTACCACTTTTACGGAGTGCTTCGGCAACTTCTTTGGGCATATAGGTTTCATCATGCTTAGCAAGAACCTCATTAGCAGTAAAAACATTGTTTTTATCCAAACTGCCAATAGCAATAACGCTTTGCCCCTCACGAAATAAATCGGGTAAAATACCAGTATAATGCACTTCAATAGCAGCTTGACCATCGGTTACTTTGAATTGTGCTGTAGGGGTTTGATCTTTGTGTGAGTAATGCAAAGAATTAGCCATAACCATTCCTCCTAATCGGATTGTTGTTCCTTGTTCAGTAGGATGGTTAATAAGCTGTGAAGGCGCTTTGAAATAAACAAGATTACTGGAAAAAGCAGAAAGGATTAAAATAATGGCAATGGCAAAAGAACCCATAGCAGACAGAGTAATCCATAATCTTTTTGTTTTACGTTTCATGATGGCTTATTGTTATTTTGCAGCTGGGAAAGTTTTTTTTGTACTTGTTTGAGTCTGGTCCAGGAATGCAAGGAAATTGTTCCAAGAGCGATAATAGTAATTCCATAAGCAGCAATCAAATAAGGTAAATGGGTCATAAAGGAATGGCCTATTCATTTAATAAAATGTGACGGATTTGACGTTCAAGAATAGCAGTTCGTAATCGAATACATACCAATGCAATAAAACCTAAAGCAAGCCCTGCAAAGCAAAAAAATAAAGGCCACATCATTGAAAAACTCATTGAAGGTGCATGGGTCAAACTGAATGTACTTGGTTGGTGTAAAGTGTTCCACCAATTAACACTAAATTTAATGATAGGTAAATCAAAAACGCCAACCAAAGCTAAAATAGCTGCAGCTTTATATCCTTTTTGTTGATCATCAAAGGCATGCAACAAGGTAATATGCCCCAAATATAAAAAGAATAAAACTAAAACAGAGGTTAATCTGGCATCCCATACCCACCATGTTCCCCACATGGGTTTCCCCCATAAAGAGCCTGTAATTAAACATAATGCTGTAATGACAGCACCAACAGGGCCGATTTCTTCTGCGGCTAAATCAGCCAAAGGGTGTTTCCAAATCAATGAGCATAAGGCACAGACCGCCAAAGCAAAATAACCACCGCTGGCTAGGATTGCCATAGGAACATGAATATACATAATTCGAACGCTGTCCCCTTGTTGCCAGTCAGCGGGCGAATAAAATAGTCCCCAAACTAGGCCAATAACTAGGCATAGTGCTGCACTAACATTAATCCAAGGTTGAATGATTGTTGCAAAGCGCAAAAAAAATCCAGGATTGGCTAGGCGGTGGATATTAAAGCGAGATTGTTGTTGAGGTGGCAAAGATGTATCTGTCATTTAAAGATATATATATCATAGAACAAAAATTAACATAGTATTACTAGTGAAAGATTTTTTTTTCAATTTTAAAAGTAGAATGATGATTTTTTATATGCATAATAAGTAATTATTAATGAATTTATAATAAGGAAATAAAAATGTTATTTGTTATTATGTGCACTGATAAACCTGATTGTACAGAATTAAGAATGGCTGTGCGTCCAGAACATTTAGCATATTTAAAAACCTATGAAAAATATTTAAAGCTTTGCGGCCCTTTATTAAATCAAAAAGGGCAAAGTTGTGGATCTTTGATAGTGATTGATATGGAAGATCGTCCAGCTGCTGAAGGATTTGCAATAAGTGATCCTTACGCTAAAGCTGGGCTGTTTGAGAGTGTTATTATTCGTCCTTACAAACTGGTGGCTTATGAAGGTAAAATGTTGGGGTTGTGATCAATAATTAATATTAAGTTGTAAATAATAAAAAAATTTCAAGGTAGAGAACAAGATGCGTCTTCAATATTTAAATCAGGCTGATTTGCCTACAGATTTCACTTATGATGATTATAAAGTCGGCGGATTATCAAAAATTGATTATGATCCTGTTACTGATACTTATTCTGCTCAATCAGACTTTGGGGATGATGGTAAACCAACCGCTGTGTATAGTTTTAAATTTACAGGACTATATAATTCAGATGGTTCACCACAAATAGAATTTGAAAAAAATGCACTTGATCTCTCAAAAATTAATAATATTGACTCTATTCGAAGAGATCCCAAGGGGGATGGATTTTGGGTAACAACTCAAGAAACGTCACCTAGTATTTACCATTATCATTTAGATGGTTCTCAAACAAAGCTTGATACAATTCCAGCAGAGAAAAGTTTCAAAGGGTCAACCTTTTCTCCTGATGGGTCATATTTTGTTTCAATGGAAAGGAATTTGATAAAGGATGCAACAGGATATACACGCATAACGAAGTTTGATAAAGAAGGGAATGTTGTTGCACAATATGCATATTATACCGACAGGCCTTCCGATATAGATGCTACCCCTAATGGAATCTTAGCAATACTTGCGTTAAATGATAAGCAATTATTAGTTTTGGAAAGAGGGTTTGGTGAACGTCAAAACGCTTTGACAGACAGTTCCATAAGCCACGTCAGGATTTATGAGATTAATCTTAATGATGCGCAAAATGTTTTAAATATCTCTCATTTAACTTCTGAAAATACAATACCTGTATTAAAAAAATTAATTTTCAATTCAATAAAGCCACCTATTAATCAAAGTTCAAATACCAAAGAAATTCAATTTAATAATATTGAAGGGATGAGCTTGGGGCCAACCTTATCTGATGGCAGATCGTCTTTAATATTAGTGTCTGATAATAAAAACAGCGAAACTCAAGAAAAAACACAATTTGCAAGTTTTGCTATTCAGCCTCAATATGATTCATTACAGCTTCATTATTTAAATCAGGTTGGGCTGCCTGTTGACTATATTTTTACGGACCCGACTAGTAATTTATCTTATACAATAGGGGGATTATCAGGGATTGATTATGATCCTAAAACAGATACTTACATTGTTGAATCTGATCATCAATCTGGACGTTACCCTGGTGCTTCAGTTGGGGAATCTGTAATATATCGTATTAAATTGACCGGATTAACAGATGTAAATTCTATACCAAAAGTAGAATTCGTAAGTGCGCAACCTTTACTTAATGAAAAAGGTCAACCGATTGCTGATGCTGAATCTATTCGCCTTGATCCTAATGGAGATGGTTTTTGGTATACAACAGAGGAAAAACCCTCTGGAATATATCATTATCATAAAGATGGTTCGGTCAGTAAAATTGCAGTTCCAAATAATATTGCTACTCGTGCGCAAGATAATTTGAGTTTGGAAGGGTCAACTTTTGCACCTGATGGATCTTATTATGTTTCTATGGAGCGTAATTTAACAGGAGATGCTACAGGATATTCTCGAATTACAAAATATGATGCTAATGGTAACATAGTTGCACAATACGCATATTATACAGATAGACCATCCACAATTGATGCAACCAGTAATGGTATATCTGAAATTTTATCCTTGGATAATAATACGCTTTTAGTTATGGAAAGAGGGGATAATACGAATCAAGTGGGTGCTTCTCAAGGAGCAGCTAGAAGTCGTGTGCGTATTTATAAGGTTAGTTTAGTGGGCGCACAAAATGTTTTAGATATAGAAAATATAAATTCTACTAATACTAAAACAATGGAAAAAATTAAAATATTTGATTCACAAGATCCTTCAATTATCAATAAACTTAATACGAATGAAACAAAGATTGATAATTTAGAAGGAATGACCCTAGGGCCTAAATTACCAGATGGCCGTCAGTCTTTAATTTTAGTTTCTGATAATAATTTTAATGCAAGCCAGTATAAAACACAGTTTATTAGTTTGGTATTAGACGATGGAGATGCTTGTTTTCTAGCGGGAACGTTCATTCGTGCGCAACAGGGAATGGTGCGTGTTGAGGATATTGTACCTGGAGATTTAGTATATTGCCTGGGGCACAATAATATTTGGCAGTTACGTCAGGTGACTTGGGTGGGGAAACAAACAACAACCGTGGTTGCATATAAACATGATGATTTAGCTGGATATCCTGTTTGCATTCGCCGAAATGCATTTGAAGAAGGCGTGCCTTTTGCTGACTTATACGTAACCGCCGAGCATTGTATGGTTTTTGATGGTTGTTTTGTTCCTGTTCGTTTGTTGGTGAATGGAAAAACAATATTTTATGATCATTCATTTAAAACGTATGACTATTACCATATAGAGTTAGAACGACACAGTATTATTTCAGCGAATGGTGCTTTGTCAGAAAGTTATTTAGATACAGGAAACCGTCATTATTTTACCAGCAAAGCGCTTAGTAATTATGCTTTATCTAATTCAAAAGATTGGGATAGAGACGCAGCAGCACCTTTAATTACAAAAAGAGGTGGTGCAAAAGCTATTTTTGATTACTTAAATCTTCGTGCAGATAAGCACTTTGTTCAGCCTGTTCAAGGAAAAAAAGAAAGAACGAATAATCCTAATTTATATTTAATTACGGATGATAGGAATAAGATTGCTCCTATAAAGATTGGGGATAAAGAGGCTTTGTTTGAGTTACCATCAACCGTTAAAAATGTTCGTTTGGTATCTAGAACTTATCGTCCATGTGATGTTTACGGACCTTTTTCAGATAACCGTTATGTTCATGGTGTTTTAGTAGGTAATATCACAAGACATCAAGATTATCATAAACATATTATTGATACCCATCTATCTGGAGGTGATCTGTCTGGATGGTTACCCCAGTCTCAAACTCATGCCAGATGGACATCAGGGAATGCTTTAATCCCATTAAACTCAATAGAGAGTGCTAAAAATACAATTTTATCCATCCAGATTTTAGAAACTGGCTCTTATTTAGTAGAGTAAGTAGATTATAATTTTTAAAAAGGGAATCTTTTTTCAAAATAGATTCCCTTTTTAATAGAAGATATCACTCTTCCAGCTTTATCAATACAAAATTAACGTTGAATTGCTGGAATATTTGAAAATTGTTGCTTTTATTTCAGTGATATTTCCCTCATTGATAGTTAAAAATATTTCTGAGCTTTGGTGATAAAGATTAAAGTCACCACCCCAAGATAAAATCTCTTTGTTCTCCAAAAGGGTTTGATAAACACAATTAACAGAATTGATTGTCACATCAAAATCATGAAATATGGTGTTTTTATTTATTTCTTTTGCAAAGCTAAAGAAAAATTGATTGGGCAGAGCTTGATAAAGAGTTAGTTTATATTGGTCACTCATTGTTCACTATAAATCTTTTGTGTTTTCTGCCCATGGAATAAGCTTTTTAGTGCCTATGGCTACTATTCCCCATAAGCATATTGTCATCATAGATAAAATAAATAATGCAGCAAACATAAGGTCGGTTTGAAATCGGCTATTAGCGTTTTGCATTAAAAATCCCAACCCAGAAGACGCGCCAACCCATTCCCCAACAACGGCACCGATGGGTGCAATGGCTGTGGCGATACGTAATCCAGAAGCAAAGGAGGGTAAGGCTGCGGGGATGCGAATAAATAGTAATTGTCTTAAGGGGGAGGAATTCATGGTTTTTCCAAGTTCTATCCATTCTGGTGGGGTACGGCTTAATCCGTCAAAAAAGGCAGAGGTCACGGGAAAGAAAATCATAATCATAGCCATAACGATTTTAGAGCTAATCCCAAACCCAAACCATAAAACCAGTAAAGGTGCCAATGCAAAGGTTGGAATAGATTGGCTGATTAAAATGACTGGCATTAACCACTGCCGAATAAAAGGGACTAAACTCATCATAAGTGCTAATATCATTCCCAAGCCGCACCCTAGGATAAGCCCTATGATTGTTTCGTTGAATGTGGTTAATGCAGCACTCCATAATAAGAGTTGATTGTCTTTAAAAGCGATAAAGACAGATATAGGAGAGGGCAGTAAATAGGATGGGATTCCTAAAAACAGATATATTCCTTGCCATATACACAACAAGCCAACCAATAATACTGGTATGCGAAAATAGAGAGGGATAGCATTCATGAGAGGGTGCTTTTCTCAATTAACAAAGTTAATAGATTGGCTTGCGCTTGTTGCACATGTAAATCCTCTGGATGGCGAGGAATAGCGCCTTGAATAGAGGGGATATCATAAATTTGCACAGGATTTCCAGCCAGCACTTGAATATGTTCGCCCAGTCGGCATGCTTCAAAAGGATCATGCGTGATTAATATAACTGTTTTTCCCTTTAAAAGCTTAGCTGTATAATCCTGCATTTTTGCGCGTGTTACACTATCCAACGCAGAAAAAGGCTCATCCATTAAGATTATTGAACGATCCTCATATAAGGTTCGTGCCAAAGCTGCGCGCTGACGCATTCCTCCAGAAAGCTGGGCAGGATATTGGTTATAAACTTGGCTTAATCCCACTTGTTTTAAAATATCTTGTGCGCGGTTTTTATCTGCTTTTTCTTTACGTAATTTGCTGCCTAACATAACATTCTTTAAAACTGTTGCCCAAGGCATAAGCAAATCTTGTTGCGCCATATAGCTGATTTGATGGGTCATGGTTTCAGGGTGATCAGAGATGATTTGACCTTGTGTAATAGGCAGTAATCCAGCGATCATTTTAAGCAAGCTGCTTTTGCCGACACCACTGGCACCCAATAAAATACTAAATTTCCCACCAGGAAAACAAGTGCTTAATTCAGAAAAAATAGGTTTATTTTGATAATTTAGTGTTAAGTCTTGAATATGAATAGTTGGGGCAATAGATAACACAATAAAATCACTTATTTAATGAGAAGGATGTGGCAAAAGGTCGAGTAATACGCGTAGGGAAGGCTAGTTTTTCATCCATGCCTCGTTGCAGGGAAAGATTAGGATTATAAAAAGGGTCATTATCACAAATTGCTTTATATTTAGAGCGGATGGATAATATTTCTTGTCGTTCTTTGCCTGCACGTATTCCTGTGTAATGATTTCCTAAAGATAAAGATTCAAAATGGGTCAGCTTGGCTTGTTGGCATTGTATGATTTTGAAATTTGCTTGACGTAACTTTAGGCAGAAATCAACATCATTATAAGCGATTTCATAGTTTTCATCAAACCCATGAACTTGTGTATATGCGCTGCGCCTAATTAACATACAAGCGGCTGTGACTGCGGAAATATCATGATCATAGGTTAAGGTAAAACGCTCAGAGTGTTCAAACCGTCCAATATGTTCACATAAATTGGCAGCTCCCATTAAAATTCCTGCATGTTGTATTTGTCCATTGGGATAGTATAGTTTGGCTCCTACAGCACCTACATTTTGATCTTGCATATGTCCCATCATAAAATCCAGCCAATAAGGTGTTTTAGGCCAAATATCATCATTAACAACACCAATAAATTCATGTTTGGCATAGCGAATACCGAAATTACAGCTAGCAGAGAAATTAAATTGATTCGTCTTTAACCAAACGATACGTAAGTTTTTATATTTGAGTAAAGGACGTATATACTTTCGTTGCTGTTTGGATAAAGAATTATTCTGAGAAATAACCAAGATAACTTCAAAATCAGGATATTTTGTATTTTTTAAAATGCTTTGAATACAGTTACGAATAGTTTTAGAGCTAATTGTGGTTGGGATAATAATACTGACAGGATTATTGGTAGAATAGAGCTTTATTTTTATAGGAAAGTTTTCCTGATTAATATTGAATTGCCAGTTTTTACAAGAAAGCTGTGTATGTACAATTTGTTGCATTTCCTTAAGAGCTTGAGCGCTAGGGGCGATACGGCGGTGGCTAAGAATAAAAGGAATATGGTGAATCCTCAGTTGTTGTTCCCACACATAGAGCGCTAAAGCTAAACGATAAGCATAAGCAGTTTGAAATTTTACATGAATTTGCTGATGGTATTTTTCAATAATATCCTGACGAAATAACCATATATCTTGGGTTAAAAACCCAGAAAGTAAGGTCAACGTTCCTATTTTAGGTTTAAAACAAGGAGAGACTCTTTGATTGTTATGATCTAACAGATCAGAATCTGCATAAAGTGCAGCTGGAAAGTGATGTCGTGCAGCTTGATCTGCAAAAATAGCTGAGGCATGAGCAGGTAATATTTCTCCGTTTTGCAAAATGGCAACATATGTGTGCTTTGCTTTTTTAGGTGTTTCCCATTGTTGGTCGACCCCATTATCTATGTCAGTATAAGTGGAATCCGAAGAACCATAAATTTTCAAATTAATCTTAGGCCAATCCGTAACATATTGGCTTTGGTAAAGAATTTCTTTTTCTTTCTTTCTCCAAACATCATATAAATTCAGCCATGTATTATAAGATAAATTGGTGTCAGATTGAGTATAATTTTGATTTAACGCAGTACGTAGACGTTTTTTTAAATGTTGAGGGGAACCAATAAATACTTTTAAAATTGATACAGGGTTCAACAATACTAGTAAACCAGCTGTAATTAGTCGTGATAATGGAATGATTTTAATAGAGGTTAATTTGGATAGAGATTTGGTATGTTCGATTGAGGTAATGCCAATTTTTTGACTATTTGGCGAAATATATAGAATACCCATTTTGTAAGAAGAGCAAAGAAAGGGAGTTGGTTGTAAATATTGAGTTTCCTCCCACTCTTGGCTGTCGTCGTGGTACAAGGACATCAGATAAGGCAGGGGTGTTTGGTTTTGAGAAATTTTACAAAGAATAAAACACCATTGATTTTGGTGCTTTTTATCCAAAGGATATTCTATAAAATCAGGATGAGTATAGGGCATATAGAATCTTTATAACAAAATAATAACAAAACAGCTTTTATTAGGGACTAATTTATTTAAAAATTCAAAATATATTTTAACAAAATAAACAACTTAAAAATAAAGTATTTTATAAGATTATCGAAAAATTTTACATAAAATTATTGTAATTTATTTATTATCTTATATATTATGTATTAATTGCAGTGATAACGATACATTGCTTTTTGAATTGCAAGGTTTCAACAGTTTTTATGAGCGAATGGATCATGATCAATGCAGAGTTTTTTTCATAATTATAAACCAAGTAATATCGTTGCCCTTATTTTATTAGGAGGCACAGGATTATATGATTCTGCAGGTGCTGCAACACCACAAACGAATATTGTGCATAGCAATGCAAATAGCAATGGCGTACCCAGCAATTTAACAGGGTTGAAAACAGTAGATACAGGACAGGGATGGTATGCTTGTGCCGAGACCGTACAAAGCTGTAATTTATGGAATGCTGTAAAAGTTGTAAATATTGATCCTTATCAAAATATAAAATTTGATATGGGAAAATTTTCCGTTAAATTTCCCAAGGGCCGGCCAACGCTTTCTTTTGATAATGATAAAGTGGTTTTATCTGTTGGGGGAATGTTTCAATATGATGTTGGAGGGTTTGTTGGGACGAATGCTAGGGATAGAGGCCCCTCTATGTCAGGTGTGCGTAACCATTTGAGGCGTGGTCGTTTTATCGTAAGTGCAAAATATAAAGATTTTGTAGTAACCGTAACTCCTGACCTTGGAACATCAGGTGTGCAAAATGATTCTCTGTTTGAGGCTTCTTTGCGTTATCAGGGCTTTCATCATACTTCTCTTGATATTGGATTGTTACAACCTCGTGTTACTATGGAGGATGCTGAAGGTTCTAATCTTTTTGAATTTGTTGAGCGTCCGATGGTTGTTGATCTTGTTCGTAATATTGCCGCAGCAAATGCGCGTTTATCCCTTGGTGGAACGCATTGGGAGAAAAGATATATTGTCGCAGCTTATGTAACAGGACCACGTTATGGATCTTATAAAAACTTTCAAGATAATCAGGTGGGGGGTGTATTTAGATTAGCAGGCCGCCCTGTGATTGCGAAAGATATTGATTTACATGTTGGTGTTTCTGGTTCTTTTGCATTTCATGGTGAAAATCGAAAATATTCAATGAATACAGGACAAGAAGCTCAGATATGGCTTACACGTCCTTTTTTAAAGACCAGAACCATTAATGGTGTCGATAGCATTTGGAGTGTAGGGCCACAAGTCTCTTTGCGGTACAAGAGATTATTATTTACCTCTGAATATTATTCTATTCATATGCAAAGAGCTGCTGTTAATGGAGAAAATGCACCTAATTTAAATTTTCCAGGATGGTATGTAAGTGCAAATTATACACTTTTTGGGCAACCTCGGATTTATGAGGCACAAAGAGGAGTATTTATTACTCCTATTGGGCCAACATTTAATCCAGCAGCAGGATATTGGGGTGCATTAGAGTGGTCTGCACGGTGGAGTGTTATGGATTTAAACAGCCATAAAAATCGGTATAATAGCGATAATAAGCTAATAGGTGTAAATGGAGGCAAGCAAACAGTTTGGTCTACAGGGTTTAATTGGTATCCTTCTTCTCAAGTGAAAGTGATGTTGGATTATAATCATATTCAAGCCTCTTCTTCTTTAAGAAATGATTATAACCCCAGGGGGAGAAACAGCAATTTGATCATATCTCGCTTGCAATACAATTTTTAAAATAAAGCTAAAGATACAAGGTGGTTATATTATCTTTTATTATTACCTGACCAAAATGTTACTTTTATATAATATATAATCATACATAAGATCATACATAAATTGTTTTACTGATGAATAATTGTTAAGAAAGTAGGCAGTTAAACCCATTATGGTGTGAGATATGTGTATATATAAAGAAGAAAAGCGCAAGAATGATCGTTTCGTTATATCATACTTAATTGGTATTGGTGTTTTTATATCCTGTGGAAATATTTCACTAGCTCAAAATATTACGACAACCCAAACTACAAAAAAGACCAAAAAAATATCTGAGGCACAACAACTTTCTGAGCTAGGTGAGCAAAAAACAGATTTTGGACAAGGTTACTACATATGTGCAGAAAGTGAAAAAACATGCACTATGTGGAATGCGATTAAAGTGGTAAATCTTGACCTCTATAAAGGCAAAAAATATCGTATTGGTGGATTGGATCTGACCTTCCCCAAAGGAAGGCCTACATTGATTTCGCAAGATAAACGTCTTAAAATTTCTTTGGGTATGGTTTTTAATTATGACGTCGGTGGGTTTATTGGTCCTGATAATAAATATGGTGAAAATGTTGCAGGATCTCGTGGATATATACGCCGTGGACGCTTTACTTTGGGTGTTCAATATGATGATTTTGTTTTAACGGTTAGTCCTGATTATGGTGAGTTTTTCAGAGGTACCTATAACCTGTATGAAGCCAACCTAGCTTACAAAGGTTTCAAAAATACAAATATTGTTATTGGATTATATCAACCCAGATCCTCTATGGAAGATGCAGAGAGCTCTACGGGTTATGAATTTATGGAACGCCCAGCCATTGTTGATGCCGTGCGTAATATTGCAGGCGGAGAGCCCAGGTTAACATTTGGCGCACAACATTATGGTAAACGTTATATGATTAGTGCTTATATAACAGGGCAACGTTTAGGCGAGGCTTTTCAGCAAAATTTTACTAATAATCAGATTGGTGGCGTATTTAGAGCCGCAGTTCACCCTATTGCAACCAGAGATATTGATTTGCATTTAGGAATGTCCAGCTCTTTTGCACTACATGGTGATAATAAAAAATACGGGATAAGTGCCAGACAAGATGCGCAATTATGGCTTAGTAAGCAATATATCCGCACAGGAACGCTGCAAGGGGTTGATAATGTTTGGTCGATGGGTCCTGAGGTTGGGTTTCGTTGGAAACGTGCAGTTTTACAATCCGAATTTTATAATATACATCTAAGCCGAAACTCTAGTTATGAAGAATATAGGCCCAATTATAATTTTAAAGGTTGGTATATTTTATCTTCGTACACAATTTTTGGTCAGCCTCGTACATATAATCAGGCAAGAGCGATTTTTGAGCCACCTAAGGGACCTTTATTTAATCCAGCGGCAGGATATTGGGGAGCTTTAGAATGGAATGCGCGTTTTAGCCAAATGGATCTTGACGATCGTGTGCATAGTTATAGCTCTTCTGGTAAGTTCCAAGGGGTGCAAGGAGGGAAACAAACTATGATTACCACTGGGGTTAATTGGTCTCCATCACAGCATATGCGTATTATGCTAGAATATCACCGTGTTCATGCTACTGGGTCAAAAGGAAATAGATATAATTTATATGGTAGAAAAAGTGATTTTATTACGTCCAGATTGCAGTTTTCGTTCTAGTAAGAATGATTCTATGTCTAGTTTTTATTATATTTTAGTAACTAATATCTTAATAGAATTATCAGATAAATAGTGTCGTATGAAGACTATCGTTAGTTTTACAAAATACAAAACGGTTAGAAATATTTTAATTGTTATAATTCGAAGATGGAATAAGCGTGTTATTATAGAATGTCAAAATACTTTACGAACAATTACTTGAGATAAAAACGCTAAAAAAGTATTTTGATATAATGATCTAAAAGGGGATCATAAAATGAAGCTTCTAATCAGAAAAATTCTTTTTACGTTAGTTTTAACCTTAGTGCCGTTTTCAGTATATGCACAACCTACAGATAAATTATACAGTTATAAGCAGTTTGGTGATCAATATGTGGTTAGCCTTAAAAATCACGTTGAAATATCTAAGGCTCTTACTGAATTTTGTAATGATCAACATATCAGGGCCGGTACAATCACTGGTATTGGCGCAGTCAAAGAAGCAACTTTGCGGTTTTTTAACCCAGTAACCAAAGTTTATAAAGATAAGGTTTTTGCTGAACAACTGGAAATTAGTAATTTAACGGGAAATATTGCTCAAAAAGATGGCAAATTATATCTTCATTTACATATAACTCTTGGGCGTGCAGATTATTCAGCTTTGGCAGGGCATTTACTGACAGCTGTTATTAATGGAGCAGGTGAATTTGTCGTTACTAAGTATAATGGAACACTTCCCAGATATTATGATCAAAATATTGGTTTAAATTTTTATCAGTTTAAATAAGATCCAATTGCTCGGTATATTTTTCTTGTTGCATTTGCACAGCATGTTCCAAATCAATAGATATAATTTGACTTACACCGCGTTCTTGCATAGTAACCCCGTATAGACGGTTCATGTGGCTCATCGTTAATTGATGATGGGTTACCACTAAAAAACGGGTGCCAGATTGTTCAGTCATATCAGTTATCAATGCACAAAAACGTTCTACATTTGGATCGTCCAAAGGGGCATCGACTTCATCCAAAATACATATAGGCACAGGATTACATCGACTAACGGCGAAAACCAAAGAAAGAGCTGTCAGTGCTTGTTCCCCACCAGATAGAAGGGAAAGGGTAGAAAGCTTTTTTCCAGGAGGTTGGGCATAAATCTCAAGCCCTGATTGTAAAGGATCTTCATGGGCCAGCAATTTTAAATAAGCACTTCCACCATTGAACATGCGGGTAAATAAATCTTGGAAATGTTGATTGACCTCGGTAAAAATGGCGCTGAGTTTTTCTTTGCCTTGTTGGTTCAGTTTTTGAATAGATTCTCTTAGTTGTTGTATGGCTAATGACAGCTCAGTATATTCTTTTTCGATCACGCTAAGTTGTTCTTGTTTTTCTTCACGCTCAATTTCTGCCCGTAAATTGACAGCTCCCAAAGCATTGCGTTCGGCAGTGTGTTCGCTAATTGTCGATTTAAGCTTTCTTTCAGAAGCATCACTAATATCTAAATCAGATTGCTGTCTTGCATATTCTTGAATAGCGGGTTCAATATTCGTTTTTAATTGTTCAAAAAGGGCTTCTGCTTGTTCTTGTTTAGCTTGAGCTTTAAGTAGATTTTCTCGAGCTTTAGTAGCATTTTGCTCAGTTTGTTGTAGTTGCTTTTGTGCTTGGATTCTATTTTGTTCAAGCTGTAATAATTGTTGTTGTGCTTGTTGATAAAGCTGATTAGCTTGTTCTTCAAGCTCTTTTAAAATGGTTTCTTTTTGTATAAGTTGCGGCAGTTGCTCATTAAGATCATTAAAATCTGATTGTAACAGTGTGATTTTGGCCAGAGTTCGCTTTTCTTCGTCTTGGGCTTGAAGCAAACGTTCTTGCCAATCTTTGGATTGCTCTTCCAGAGAAGCTTTTTGCTTTATCAGATTTTCTTTTTCACTCAGTAATAAATGATAAGCAAGACGTTCTTGCTCTTCTTGTTCTTTATTAGCTCTATAGATTTCTTGAAAACTGTGCAACTTGCTTTGAGTATGCTCTAATTCTGGACGTGTGGCGTACAATGTTTCGGCTTCATTTATATCTTTTTGCGTTGCATCAAGATGTTTTTTTGCTTCATCACAACGAGGTTTAAGGATTTCGATACGGCTATTTTGCTGAATATAAGTATCTTTGATTTTTTGATATTTAATTTTTGCTTCAGAAAAAGCCTCTTCAGCACGTTCTAGAGATTTTTGCAATTCAGTAAGTTGTTGTTCAAGAGCGTGTACATTTTGTTGCGCAGCTTCTTTGGCAGCCAAAGCCTGTTCAGGTTTTTCTTGCTGATTATGTTGAGTTTGATCCTGTAATAGATTTTTTTGTTTTTGTTCAATCTCTATTTTTAATTGCGACAATTTGTCTTGGGTCGTCTCAATACGTAAATGATTTTGTTGATCTTCATTGAGGCGCTTTTGTTGGAGGTCCTTAAGTTCAGAGAGTTGAATCTCTAAATTTTGTGAGTTTTGCTGAGCTTGGTTTAAGGCCTCTTTGGCATGTTGGACATCATCTTGGCATGATTTTACGATAATGGGATCTGGTTTAGGAAGTAATGCTTTTTGTTGAGCGACATCTAAGTTAGTTTGCTTATCTATAAAATCTTGTTGTGCTTGCAGATAAGCAGGTTCTAATGCTTCAAACTGTGTTTGTGCTGCTTGATCGCGATTTTTAAGATTCAAAAATTCTTGTTGTATTTTTTGAAAGGATTGCTCTGAGGTTTTATAGTCCGCCTGTTTTTCTGTTAATTGCCTTTTAAGAGTTTGTTGTTGAGTTATAGCCTCTTGATATTGTGTTTGTAGCGCGGGGTATTGTTGCTCTAGTTCAGCAAGTAATTCTTGTGTTTGTTTGAGGGTTTCTCTTTGTAACAAGCGTTGTGCTGCTTTATTTTGAACCCCTGCTTTTTGATGATAACCATCCCAACGCCAAACATCGCCTTGTTGGGTAATCAGGCTTTGTCCAAAGGTAAGGTTTTGAAAAAAAGTTTCGCCTTCTTCAACTGTTTCGACTACGCCTATATGATCAAATGCACGCTGCAAAGCAGGAGAGGGCTTAATAATCTGTGATAATTTACGAACATGTTGTGGAAAAGACGAATTACTGGGCGACATAGCAACCCAGCCTGTTGGTGTTTCTGAGCTTAAGGGACTTTCCAACCGCTCATCAAAAAGAGCAGCAATCCCAACAATCCATTCAGTTGGAATAGTGATAGATTCTAATACAGCAGGTAAGGATGCGTTATTTTGAATGCCCTGATCATGAGATAAAGCCTGAGCTAAGCCATCTTGTTTTGCATGTAGTTTTTGTAGCTCGGCTTCATGTTGATAAAGTGCTTTTTGTGTAACCTCAGCAGTTTCTGTAATTTGTTGATGTTGTAAGCTTAAAGTTTCCACTGTTTTTTGTAGCGTTTTAACTTCGTTTTGTTGTTGCGTAAATTCAGTTTTTTTATTTTCTAAAAGCTTAGGATCGACCCGTATCGATTTGGCCTTTTCAATTTGTTCAGCAAGACGGTTGGTGTTTTTTTGTGCTTGTGCAAAAGCATGTTGCGCAGATGCTAGGTTATTCTGACGGTTTTCAAACGTTTGCGTTGCTTGTTGAAAGCGAGCTTGTGTTTCAAGAAGTTTTTGGATGGCATCTTGATGGGCTTGTGTTGCCGATTGAGCAGTTTCTTTTGTTTCAAATAATTTTTTTTGTAGAATGCTTAGCTCGCCTGTAAATTGCGTTCGTATATCCTCGGTTAAAGTTTGTTTTTCAAGACTAAGTAATTGGCTTTTTAAATTATTTTGATTGCTTATAAGCTGGTCTAGCGTTTGGGTTTCTTGTCGAATTTTTTGTGCTAATTGAGTATATGTATGCTCAGTCTGTTGAGCATGATGTAATGCATTGCTTGCTTGTAACTTGGCTTCATTGAGCTGTGTATTAATGTGTTGTTTTTGCGTTTGAAGCTCTTGAACTTGCTTTTGGGCTTGTTGCTCAATGTTGGCAAGGGATTGAATTGTAACTTCTTGAGGCAGTTGTTCTAGGCAAAGTTCATATTCATGACTTAATTTTTGATATTCTTGCTCGGCATGCTGATGAGCATGTTTAGCCTGATGGTATTGTTGTGTAATATTTTGATATTGTTGCTGTTGTTCGGCCAGGATTTTTTCTTGTTCTTGAATGTCGGTATTAATAGTGGCCAGTTGATTTTCAAAGACTGTAATTTTTTTCTGAGAATCTTGTATTTTAGCAGGGTGATCCAATAGAGTCTGTTCAGTGTTTTTTAAATTTTCATGAATCTGATTTAGATCAGATTGCGTTTTTTTAACGCGCGTTGCTGTGGACAAGTGTTGTTCTGTTGCTTCGGTAATGCGTTCTTGAAGCTGGCGTAACTGTTCAGAAATTTTATTTTCTTGTTCTTGAATGAGGCGTGTTTCGCGGCGTTGTCCATCCCATTTAGCGCGTATTTGGGTTTCTTGTTGACGTACTTGGGGCAGTTTTTCTTCTATTATATTAAGTTCAGCTTGTTGTTTTTTATAACTTAATTCAGAATCCGTCTGTATTGTTTGAGCTTGAATATGTTTTTGTTCAAATAAACGTAAGCTGCGAATGGCACGTTGGAAATAGAGAGATTGTAAAGCGGTTTCTGTGTCCCTCAGTTCCGCAGATAGTCGCCGATAAATAGTGGCTTGTGAAGATTGTTCGTTTAATGATTGTATTAATAAAATCAGTTGTTGTTGTAAATCATCTAGACGAGCGAGATTTTCTTCGGTTGCTTTTAACTTTAACTCTGCTTCGCGTCGTCTGCTGTAAAGTCCTGCAATACCCGCGGCCTCTTCTAGAACTTGACGACGTTCTTCAGGTGAGGCGGAAATAAGTTGGGCAATACGGTTTTGACTGATAATGGCTGAAGATCTTGGACCAGATCCTAGATCAGCAAAAAATGTTTGTACATCCCTGGCACGTTGGACTTTGCTATTAATTCTGTATTGACTGCCTGAGCCTCGTTCGAGTTGTCGTGAGATTTGCAGTTGATCTTGTTGTTGAAAAGGGGCGGGGCCTATGTTTTGCGCACCTTCTAGAGTAAGGGAGACTTCGGCAATATTTCGTGCGGCTCTGCGTGTAGTGCCTGCAAAAATGACATCATCCATTTCTCCACCACGTAATGATTTGGCAGAGCTCTCTCCCATTACCCAACGTATGGCCTCGACAATATTTGATTTGCCGCAGCCATTAGGGCCGATAATCCCTGTTAAACCTGGTAAAATCTCTAGAGTGATTGGATCAGAAAAACTTTTGAATCCAGCGATTTTTAGATGTGTAAAGCGGATGGTCATACAGGGATATAAAGACTATGATTAAGGGGTTGGTTGACGGCTTAAAGCACTTGTAACGTTTTTCCCAAAATCTTCAATAGTTAATTCACCAACAGATGCTTGGCCGTTAAAAATAAAGGTCGGGGTGCTGTCAATTTTATATTTATCTTCGGCTTGTTTAACCTCTGCCAAAATTGCATCACGTAGATTAGTATCATTAGTGACTTGATCAAATTGAGCTGGATTCATGCCAGCCAAAGTTGCATATTTTTGAAGTTCTTTGGCAGGATCTGCGCCCTCTTTGAAAGCCCATTGATCTAAATTATCTAATAAAGCAAAAACAAAAGGCTTGTATTGATCAACAGGTAAGCTGCGTGCCACAATAGCAGCCATAAGAGCGATTTTATCTAGAGGAAAATCTTTGAAAATATAATAGACTTTTCCAGTGTTAATATATTGTTTTTCAATTTCAGGAAAAACAGTTTGAGCAAAACGACCACAATGCGCACAGGTCAAAGAAAACCACTCTTGGACATGGACTTTGGCATTAGGATTACCCAAAGCGCGAGGGGCTATGAAATTAGGGGCGACTTCTGCAGCTTTGGCTTGTAAATTGGTTGCCAATAAAGAGACTGCAGGAATAGCAGTGCTAAGAAAAAAACGACGTGTAATAAGCATTGATTATTCCAAAAAACAATAAAATTAAGTATAAGTGAGTGGGATTAAGCTCTATTTTATCATAAAAGCCTTAAAGCATGATAAAATTTTTTAACTTTTGAAAATTAAAACATGAATGAAATCAAATTTATCGTCGTTGTTTTAGCCACCACGGAAAATAAAGAAAACGGCTCCGACAATACATAAACCAGCCCAAATATAATCAAGTTTAAAAGATTGATGCATAAAAAATATACTAAACGGGATAAAAACCATCAAAGTGATGGCTTCTTGCATAATTTTTAACTCTCCCAAAGAGAGTTTTGTATAGCCAATACGATTTGCTGGAACTTGGATCATATATTCCCCCAAAGCAATACACCAACTGATCAGTGCTGCAATATACCAGGGTTTATTTTCTAGTGTTTTTAAATGTCCATACCATGCATACGTCATGAAAAGATTAGAAAACACCAGCATTGTGGCAGTGGTTAACCAAACAGGCACTTGAATTTTCCTTTGTAAATAATTTTAAAAAGATATTTTTTTATAGGTCATTTAACCAAATTTATTATAAGTTAACATTTGATAAATTATTTTTGATGTATAAAATAAAATTATTCAAAATACTTAAGACACTTACTTATTTTATATTTTTTTTTAATATGATCCAATAATAAAATATTCGTGATATATTGTTTCATGATCATATTCTGTCATAGGAGATTTTAGATGATTATTCTTTGTGGGGATGTTTTAATCGATTTTATTCCTGATAAAACTACAGATGGAGCAGATTGTTATTGCCCAGCCCCGGGTGGATCATGTGCGAATATTGCCGTGGCAATTGGTCGTCTTGGTGGTCAAGTTGGTTTTATGGGAGGCGTTTCTAATGATTTCTTAGGCGAAAAGCTGATGAATTTCTTGGAAACGTCAAATGTTGATACAAAATATGTTGCACGTGGCCCTCAACAAACGACGCTTGCTTTTGTTGAACTGGGTCAAGAAGAGCCACAATATGCCTTTTATGATGAAAACACGGTTTCTCGCCTTTGGGTACGTTCACAATCTCCTGGATTTACAGATGATGTCAATTTGATTCATATTGGGTCTACCTCTTTAATTGAACCTCCGATTTCTGAAGCATGTGAACAAATGTTCAGAATAGAAAAAGGAAAACGGATTCTTTCTATAGATCCTAACTGTCGTCCTAGTAATACATTGCATCCAGCTGTATATCGTGCGCGAATGGCGCGTTTAATCGCTATGGCAGATATCATTAAGCTTTCCAAATCAGATTTGCAATTTTTGATGCCAGATACTTCTTTTGATGAAGCTGCTGAGATGTGGATTTCACAAGGTACATCTATTGTGATTATTACCCGTGGCAGCCAAGGGACTTTATGTTATTTACCAGGTCAAAAAGTAATTAATGTTAAACCAGATTATATAGACGATGTTGTAGACTCGATTGGCGCAGGTGATACATTTATGGCTGCAACATTGACTTATTTGCAAAAAGCGAATTTGTTATCGCTGGATACTATTAAAACAATTACACCAGAGAAAATTACCAAAGCTTTGGAATATGCATCTGTTGCTGCGGCAATGATTTGTCAACGTCGTGGTGCTAATCCTCCTTGGGAAAAAGAGGTTGAAGCGCGGATTGCTTCTAAAAATTAAGGTTCTCAGAGTAAAGGTAAGGGATAAACATTTCCTTACCTTTTTTAACCGTTTTCCTTATTAGCATTTTGATCTGTCGTTTGTGTAGACCCAGGAAATACCCACTCATTAGGGATATGCATTCTAAGGCGACGGATATGTCTTGGATCAGCGTCTAATACCCTAAAGACCAAACCACAAGAGTGTGTTAAGACTTCGCCTTTCGTAGGAACGTGCTCTGCCAATCGAAAAACTAATCCACCAATTGTATCAATATCTGAATTATGTTCTTCTTCGGTTAAGAAAACACCAATATACTTTTCAAGGTCCTCAAGAGGCATTCTAGCATCAAGATCTAAGGTATTGCGATCGCGCTCCAATATCATTTCTACATCGGGATCGTCATGTTCATCCGCAATATCACCAACAATTGTTTCAACCAGATCTTCAATAGTAACCAGGCCATCAATACTGCCAAATTCATCAATTACTAATGCTAGATGAATACGATGCAAGCGCATTTGTAATAGTAAATCTAAGATAGGAATCTGGGGTGCTATAAAAAGAGGTTGCCTCAAGTGATTAGCGATATTAAATTCTTCTTGTTTACCTGTATAAGCGATTAAATCTTTGACATGAAGCATACCGATAATATTATCGAGCTCTGTATGATATACAGGCACACGCGAATGATTTTCATGTCGCATTACTTCCAAAGCTTTTTCAAACGAAATTGTATCATCGATGGCAAAGATATCGGCTCTTTGCACCATTACATCATCAGCAGTTTGTCCACGTAGGCGCAAGATATTAGAAATTAATAGTTTTTCTTGAGGGCTCAGTTCTTCTGCATTGGCATGTTGTGGAGATTGATCATGCGCATTTTCTTCATCAACTAAATTTACAATAGATTGGCGTAGATTCTGTTGTTTATTTTTATGAACCCAACGTGAAATAACTGATTTGAATCGAGCTTGTTTTTGTGGTTGTAAGGATTGTGCTTGATCTGAAAGGGGGTTGTTCTGTGTAGTAGGAGTAGGATTCATGGCTATATACTCCGTAGCGGATGAAGTTTCCAGGGATTAGGAATGTTTAGCTTTTGCAATAAAAGAGCCTCTCGCATTTCCATTTCTTTGGCTTCGTTAACATAAATATGATCATAGCCCCGTAAATGTAATAAACCGTGAATAATCAAATGTGCCAAATGATGCATAAAAGGTCTTTTATTTTGTCGAGCTTCATTTTGAATTGTTTGTAGCGCAAAAACAATATCACCCCCAACCATCCCCCCCGCAGGAAGTTCAAAGGTTAAGACATTGGTTGGTTTATTTTTACCTCTGAACTGTTCGTTTAATTTTTTTACTGAATGATCATTATCAAAACATAAATTGGTTTCTTCAGTAATAGGTAAGATCTGATGAATACGGTATAAAAGCGGCAATAGCTGAGGCATAAATCGACACCATTGTCGCTCTTGTATAATAAGCTTGTCTTTAAGTGTTTGCCTAGTCCGATAATTTTGCTGCATGAATTACGATTTATGAATAGTAGGTCGTTGTTGTGCATCCCGTTGGTCATAAGCTCTGACAATACGACTGACTAAAGGATGCCTTACGACATCTTGCGCCTGAAAACGCATAATTTCAATCCCAGAAATCCCTTCCAAGGTTTCTACAGCATCTTTTAATCCAGATTTTACATTCGAAGGAAGATCGATTTGACTTATATCCCCGGTAATAACCATTCTGGACCCAGGTCCTAAACGTGTTAAAAACATTTTCATTTGTGCGGTGGTGGTATTTTGTGCTTCGTCTAAAATAACATAAGCATGTTCAAGTGTACGTCCACGCATAAAAGCCAATGGGGCAACTTCAATTTCACCATTAGTGAGGCGTTTGATAACTTGATCACCAGGCATCATGGCATGTAGAGCATCATATAAAGGGCGAAGATAAGGATCTATTTTCTCTTTCATATCACCAGGTAAAAAACCTAAACGTTCACCAGCCTCAACCGCAGGGCGTGAAAGTATAATACGATCGACTTGACCAGAGAGTAACATGGAAACTGCTTGAGCAACGGCTAGGAAAGTCTTTCCAGTTCCAGCAGGACCAATTCCGAAAACCATCTCATGTTTGAATAGTAGCTTTAAATACTCTGCCTGCCCAGCTGTACGTGCAGAAATTGTGCCTCGGCGCGTGGTAATGCTTGGGGCATTGCTGATTGCAGAATCATTTTGTTCTGTAACTTGTTCAGGAGTATAAGTGTGATTGGCTAGAAGTCCATCTTGGGTCATTCGAATAATTGTATTCACAATGCTTGAGTTAATGTCTTTTTGATGAAATATATGACGATAGAGATTGGTTAAAACAGCTTTGGCCAGTTCAACTTGTTGTAAGCCCCCTTCGACAACTACATAATTCCCTCGGCATCCCAGTTTAATTTGTAATTCTTTTTCGATTTGCACCAAATAACGATCATGGTCGCCAATTAAATGAGCTAGTAGCAAATTATCATCAAATTGCAACGTTGCTTTGGTCGTTGATTCGTTCATTTGCTCTTCTGAGATTACAAGAGGGATATTATATTTTTGTTCGCTCAAAGGGGGATGCTTTCTTTAACAAGGTTACCAGATAAAGAGAAAGTTAAACATTCATTGACTTCTACTAAATGTTCTTGACCAATAAGACTTTCATCGCCTTGAACATGTACTGCTTGAAGGTACGGGGATTTTCCAGCTATTTGACCCTCTTTACGTCCTTTATTGGTGAATAATATCGGAATTGTACGCCCAACAGTATCTTGATTAAATTTCGTTTGCTGATCTTTAAGAACCGTTTGTAATTCTTGCAAACGGGCGTCTTTTTCATTTTCGAGAACTTGGTTGGTGGAAACAGCTGCAGAGGTGCCTGGGCGAGGGGAGTATTTAAATGAGTAAGCCATCGCAAACGTAATATCGTTAACCAGCTTCATAGTTGCTTTGAAATCATCAATACTTTCCCCAGGATGGCCGATAATGAAATCTGAAGATAAAGCAATATCGGGTCTGGCTTTTTTGATCTTATCAACAAGTTCATAGTATTCTTTTGCTGTGTGTCCTCGATTCATGGCCTTTAATACACGATCAGATCCAGATTGAACGGGCAAATGTAAAAACGGCATTAAAGCAGGCAGGTCACGATGTGCAGCAATTAACGAATCACTCATATCGTTAGGATGAGATGTTGTATAACGAATACGTTTCAACCCTGGGATGGTTGATAATTTTTCTGCCAGTTTAACCAGATCCCAAATATTTCCATCAGGGCCTTGCCCATGATAAGCATTTACATTTTGTCCCAGTAAAGAGATTTCTTTGACACCCAGTTCGCATAGACGTGTTGCCTCATCTATAATAGCTTGAACTGGCCTGCTTTCTTCGGCACCTCTTGTATATGGAACGACACAGAAAGAGCAGAATTTATCACATCCCTCTTGAATAGTTAAAAAAGCTGTATGTCCTTGTGCTTCTTCTGGAGCAGGGAGGAAATCAAATTTACTTTCAACAGGAAAATCTGTTTCAATGACATTCCCAGATTTGCGTGCTATGTCCAAGATCATTTTAGGAAGGCGGTGATAAGTTTGTGGCCCAAAAACAATATCGACATAAGGAGCACGTTTTAAAATAATCTCGCCTTCTGCTTGAGCAACGCAGCCTGCCACAGCGATAATAGTTTCTTGGCCTTGCTCTTCGCGATATTCTTTGATTTGTCTAAGACGCCCTAACTCTGAAAAAACCTTTTCCGTCGCTTTGTCGCGAATATGGCAAGTATTCAAAATTAAAATATCTGCTTTTTCAGATTTATCAGTGACTTTATAGCCCAGTGGGCGCAGTAAATCGACCATGCGATTACTGTCATACACATTCATCTGGCATCCCCATGTAATTACATGCAAAAACCGTTCTGTTGCTTGTGTAGAGTGTGTCATATTTGAAAAACTGGTGTCAACCATTCGCTAAGCAGCCTATTATATAAAAAAAAGATAGCTATAAGGCTTTTTTTAAAGAAAAAATGAGCCAAGCTATCTTTTTATAAAAATTAGAGGGTTGATACAAGTATTTTATATATGTTTGACCTTTAATTCCGCAGAAAAAATATCCCCTTCAAAGCGAATGGCACCTTGTAAGCTTTTGGAAAGTGTCTCAAAATGATTCCTGAAACGTAGAGCTAAATCTTCGGCTTGTTTATGATAGGCTTTTGGATCCGTCCAACAATGCATGGGATTTAAAAGCTCTGTTGGTATTCCATCTACTTTGGTTGGAATTTGCAATCCAAAATGTTCTTCAGTTTCAAATGGAACTTTGCTCAAAGAGTGATTTAATGCCATGTTTAATAATTGGCGAGTATGAGGTAATGAGAAACGTTTACCAATGCCATAAGCACCACCACTCCAACCAGTATTCAGTAACCAACACTGAATCTTTGGATTTTCTTCAAGGCGTTTCATCAGTAATGCACCATAAACATCTGCTGGCCTAGGGAGGAATGGCGCGCCAAAACAAGGGCTAAATGTTGCTTTGGGTTCCTTGCTAAGACCGCTTTCAGTGCCAGCAATACGAGCCGTATATCCCATTAAAAAATGGAAAATTGCTTGTGCATTGGTGAGTTTCGAAATGGGGGGTAATACTCCAAACGCATCCGCTGTCAACATAACGATATTGAGTGGTTGGCCACCTTTACCTGTTTCAGAGGCATTCGGAATGAAATTTACAGGATAACAAGAGCGCGTATTTTCAGTCAAAGAGTTATTATCGAAATCGGGAGAGGCATCAGAATTCAAAATAACATTTTCAAGCACAGAGCCAAAACGCAAAGAAGCATCCCAAATTTCAGGTTCTGTTTTCTTATTGAGATTGATGACTTTGGCATAACATCCACCTTCAATGTTAAACACACCAGTTTTAGACCATCCATGCTCGTCATCACCAATCAAAATACGCTCTGGGTCAGAGGATAATGTTGTTTTTCCGGTGCCAGAAAGGCCGAAAAATATGGCAACGTCACCGCTTTTGCTGATATTAGCAGAACAATGCATGGATAAAATATCTTCTGCTGGAAGTTGCCAGTTCATTGTAGAGAAAATAGATTTTTTAATTTCACCAGCATATTGCGTACCACAAATAACTATTAATCGTTCTTTAAAGGAGGTGGTAATAGCCGTCGGTCCATGTGTGCCACAGCGGTCGGCATTTAAAAACAGATGAGGCGCATGTAAAATAGTATAAGGTTGTCTGCTATTTTGTTTAACTTCTTCTTTTTCTTCTTCTGTTAAATCTTCGGGTCTGACAAACATATTTCTGGCAAAAAGCGCATGCCAAGCATTGGTTGTGATTAATCGGATTGGTGTGCAATGATTCATATCTCGGCCAGCATATAGATCTTGTATATATAATGCTTGCCCTTGAAGGTAACCACCAACCTCCGATAAAAGTTGTGTAAAATGAGCTGGGGAAAGTTTGTGATTAATATCGCCCCATTGAATTTGATCGCTGATCCCAGCCTCATCGACAACAAATTTGTCGCCTGCTGCACGTCCAGTGTAATATCCTGTTTTTACGACAAAGGCACCATCTTTGGATAAAATGCCTTCTTTATTACGAATTGCATGTTCAATCAGTTCAGCGCGAGACAGATTTATGTATAGAGTAGGTGCTTTTACTATTCCAGTTCCTTGTAGAAAGCTGGCAATAGCATCGTCTACTTGTTCATGATCACCGTGAGTATAAGAAAGGCTAAGTGATGCTCCTGTCACATAAGGTTTTATAACATTATGTGGTAAGGAAGAAGAATATGTCATAATTTTCAGAACCCTGATTTTTTAAAGTATAGGTTCATCATATTAAATAGTGAAAATTTCTAAAAAGGCTATTCACAAAAACGCTAGTTTATATCAATAGTCATTAAATTATTCAGAAAATTGAATATCACCTTGATAAAGAAGTAATATTAAAAATATTTATATGGTTTTTTTAATGTCTTCCTCTGACTTTCCTTGTCGTAAGCACGCAGTACCTTTTGCAATGATATCCCACGCTTTTTGTGAGAGTTGCTTTCTATTTTTAAAATCTTCGGGGTAAAGGGGATCATGATAAATAATTGAAGCTCTCATATCAGACCATTTACAAAAATCCCATAAATGTGGTGTCAGTTCCATATCACCATACCAAGAGTAGATCGGGCGGCGCAAACGATTAACAGGTAACATCCCTAAACGATCATAAACAACAGAAATAGGTTGAATAATAGGAATAGGATAAGTGACATTTTTGCTGATAGGTTTTGCTAGAACGAAAAAAGATGATAAAAATGGTGCTAGGTGAGAACCTTCTGTTGAGGTGCCCTCTGGAAAAAGAATTAGGTTACCACCTTCCTCTAGTCGTTTTTCCATAGTTTGTTGTTCTTTAATGGTTGATTGACGTTGTCTGCTGACAAATAAGACACGTCCCAAGCGGCATAAGGTGCTTATAACAGGCCAAGATCCAATCTCTTCCTTAGCAACAAAAGCCCCCGGTAGTAATCCTCCAAGAACAGGAATGTCTAACCATGATGTATGATTAACAATATAAATTATTGGTCGTTTTGGCGTGCCTGATTGATTATTTTGATTTTCAAGTTTACCAAAAATACGGAGATCAAGCCCGAGTATTCGACAAACATTTCTCCAATAAAACCGAGCAAAATTGATTTTTGTCTTTCCTGATAGTTTTATAAAAAAGCTTTGAAATGGCATACAAATTACGGTCCATCCCAAAATAATGATAATTTTTCTGGTTGCTCTTATTTTTTGATAAATTGTTGAAAATTTGGATAAAAAATGTGGATAAGTTATTGGAAGATTCTGAATATCAAAGGCTATGTATTGTTTTTTTTTGTCAGAAGAGCGCAAAAGAGAGTGGTTCATTTTGGATGAAGACGGTTTAAAGAGAATTTTTTGCAAGTTTTTTTTGAAAAGAGAAATATATTTCAAGGTATTATAGCTTATGTCAAAGGTTTTGAAAATTTAATGAACGTTCTGCCAACAGTAGTTCGGCATTCTATAAGAAGTTTGATGGAACTACAAGAAGATGTCTTAATAATCCTTGATAAAATGTTGTATATATATCACTATTTTTTTATAGTGTACATATTTTGGTTTTTCTGTCGTTTTTTTTTAATAATTATGTGGTTTTAACTATTCTGTTTGGGATAAAGGCTATTTTTAATAGTGTATAATTCAGGTTTGGTAATTATATTCTTTTTGCAAAAAGTAGAAACTTACTTAAGGTATGCCTTAACATCATGATCTATAGAGGGAATCAGGGTTTGTTGTTCATTGAATTACAATTAAAATATTATAATTTGTTGAATAAGATGAATGTTTCAAAGATTCTATCCCGCGTGTGTTGGGGGGTAACTGCTGGAGTGTGTTCATCTATTTATACAGTTTTGGCTGCGGACCCTCAAACCTATCGAGTTGAAATTCGTCCTACAGGTAACGCTGATATTGATGCAACATTATCGGATGTATCAAACCTTGTAACTTTAAAAAAAACCAAAGCAGTTGGTTCCTTTGCTTTGTCTGGGCGTATTAAAAGCGATTATGAGCGCTTACAAAGTGCTATGGATAGTTTTGGATATTATGATGCCAAAATCAAAATTGAAATTGGTAATGCTGAAGCTGTGTCAGAAAACAAAGAACAGAAAAAAAAGAAGAAAAAAGATGAAGCATCTTCTAATGTGAAGCGAGTTACCAATTTAACGAATACTATAGATGGGAACAACCCAGATTTACCTAATTTTATTGGTCATATCCCAGATAATCAAGACGCAGTCGTTGTAATACATATTGATAAAGGAAATCAATATCACTTGGGCAAAATCGAACTGGTAGAAAAGAAAACTCAACAACAAGTTGAACCTAATAACAAATCTACCAATTTAAAACCTCAAGAGATTTCAAAAACGATTACGCTAACAGACGACCAACAAAAAGCTTTTGCTTTGAAATCAGGCCAACCTGCGGCGTCTTCTGACGTTGTTGCTGCCAAAGGACGTTTGTTGACTTCTTTACGAGAGGATGGCCATGCCTTGGCCAAAATTAATGATCCAGTAGCATATCTGCGCCCTGATACCAAGACACTAGATATTGTCTATGAAGTACAACCTGGCCCTATTGTAGATTTAGGCGATATTGAGTTTAAGGGGTTGGAGAAAGTTCATGAAGATTTTATAAGAAAGCGTTTGTTGCTAAGTGATGGGCAATTATACCAACCTTCTAAAATTGAATCAGCAAGGCAAGATCTTTCCTCTCTTGGTGTTTTTTCTAGTATTGATGCAACAGCGGGAACCAAGCTTGATGCAAATGGACGCTTACCTCTTTTATTGACGTTTAAAGAAGCAAAACGTAGATCCGTTAGTTTTGAAGCAGGTTATTCAACAGATTTAGGAGGTCGTTTAGGCGTTCGTTGGTCACATAAAAATTTATTTGGTAATGCAGAAAAATTAAATTTAGTTGCCTTGGCAACGGGGTTAGGGGGGACTGCTCAAAAAGGTATTGGATATGATATTTATGCAGACTTTACGAAACCTGACTTTAAACGAAGAGATCAAGAACTTAATGCACGTATAGAGGCTGTAAAACAAAATTTGTATTCTTATGATCAAACTGCTTTTTTAATCAAAGCTGGGCTTAATCGTAAAATTAATAAACATTGGAGAGTTTCTGGTTATTTGGGTGCTATCCAAGAGCATATTATACAACGGCAATATAAAAATGATTATTCTTTATTAAATGTTCCTTTGGGTGCACGTTATGATAATACCGATCTTGCGAGCCCTATGATGTCTCCTACACATGGTATGAAAGCTTCTGTTTTGGCAACGCCGACGGTGTCGTTTGGGGATGGTACTATTTTCTTTGCAATTTTAGAGGGCAGTGCTTCGACGTATTTTGATTTAGCCAAAACAGGACTAACAAAACCAGGGGATAGTGTATTCGCATTCCGAGGAACAGTGGGCAGTATTCAAGGTGCATCAAGAATGAATCTTCCACCTGATCAACGCATGTATGCTGGTGGAACCTCAACAGTCAGAGGTTTTCGTTTTCAAGGCGTGGGCCCTCAATTCCATGGAACAAAATATGCTGTTGGTGGTAAGGCAATGGATGCTGGAACCGTAGAGTTTCGTCAAAAGTTAACAGAATCCTTTGGTACACAAGCTTTTATGGATGCGGGTCAAGTCAGTAAAACCAGCATGCCTTTTGAAGGGGATGTTCGGGTTGGTGTTGGTGCGGGTGTAAAATATTATACGCCATTAGGGCCTATTCGTTTTGATATTGCTGTGCCAGTTAATCGCCCACCGCGCGGGGATAAATTCGAGGTTTATATTAGTTTGGGTGAGACGTTTTAATTATGGATACAGAGTCACAGACTGCAACGAAACAACTAACATATAAAGTACGCTATCCTATTTTATGGCGTTTGATAATTTTCTTTATCGCTCTATGCAGCACGATTATTGTTCTTATATGTGCTGTGTTTGTTTTTGTTAATACACAAATAGGTAGAAACTATATTGCAGACAAGATCGAACAGACAACTGATGGCCATATTCGAATTCAAGGTTTATCGGGGTTTTCCCCTAGTGATTTAACCATCGCCCAAATACAGTTTAACAATGATGCGGTCGGGGTATGGGCGGAGGTAAAAGAGGTGCAATTAAAATGGTCACCTCTGGCGTTATTATCCAATGAAATTTCTATTCGTTCTTTGGTAGCCAAAGAAATTGATTTTTACAATTTACCACCAAAGCCTGAAAAAACAGATAATAACATTACTCAAACAGAACATAGATTTGCTGATTTACCCTATCAAGTTAATATTCAACATCTTCAAATAGATCATTTTTTTATTTCAGAGCAAATTGCCAAAAGAAATATATCGATTAGTGTTGATGGAAAAGTAAAAATTCGTAATCTTTCCAAAATAATGAACATTGACACATTAAAGGAAGCCTTCATGGCACATCCTAAATTACGTCTTTTAGCTGTAAAACAACCTGCGGATTTTCAATTTGGAGGTAAGATTAGCGGCAGCGTAGAAAATAAAGATGGAAAAGAGTATAATGCGCCGTTTCTCCCTTTGCATTTTTCTATCATGCTACCTGAATATCCAAAGCCTAACAGTAATAATGAATTAAAAATTTATCTTGGTTTAGGAGAAGAAATTTAATGCAGCCCATAGATCAGCAAACAACAGAATTACAAAAAGTAACCAAGAAGAAATGGCGTCAACGCCATCGTTTTTTATGGGTTTTAGGATGGTTGTTTGGGAGTTTGGTCGGTTTGGTTGTCGTCGCCATAGCTTGCTTGATAATTTTTGCAAATACACAAAAAGGGCAACATTATCTAGCCAAGCAGATTGGAGAATTAACTGGGCACAGTGTTGAGGTTAGTGGACTGTCCGGATCTTTTCCTAATCATTTGCGTGTGGATACAATAGAGCTGAAAGACCCTAAGATTGGGGTTTGGTTATCGTTAAAACAAACAGAACTTGATTGGTCTTTGCTGGCATTATTGCGTAAAGAAATACATGTAGATCGGTTATATGCCAAAGAAGTTAATGTTTATAATTTGCCCTCTTCGTCTGAACCTGCTTCAGCAAAAGATAGTTCAAGTTCGACTTCTGATATAGTAGTGTCTGCAAATATTAACGATATACAAATTGATAAATTATTTGTTGCGGATAAGGTTGCTCCTATCGATATCGCAGTAGGTCTCAAGGGTAAAATATTCATTCAAAATGTTTTGAAGGTTGCTGACTTTCAATCATTTAATGACTTATCGAATATTCATTTATCTTTGCATCTTTGGGAGTTAAATCAAGCAACAGACCTTCAATTACTAGCGGAAATTGGTAACCAAAAAATTGATAAATCTTCGTTAATAATTAATGCAAAACAGCAGTCTGATGGGTTGATTGAACGTTTATTAAAAATGGATCAGCTAACACCATTGTCTTTGAGTCTTTCTCTAAAAGGTCCTTTTGATAAATTACAAACAAAAATTGATCTCTCTGCAGCTCAAACAAAATTGAATGTAAATGGGGATATAGATCTTATTCATTCTGCAATGGATATCGCATTAACAGGTCATTCACCTGCTATGACATTAAGCCCCACGATTGGTTGGGGAGGATGGAATATAGATGCCAAACTTCATGGTGCATTTCAATCTCCTGCAGGGGCAGGTAAATTTGAGTTGACCGACCTAGCTGCCGGTGATGCGATGGTTAATAAATTACTGTTACAGTTCAAGGGAGAAGATTTAACTTCGTTGGCGGGTAACCAAGATAAAATCAGCAGTCCTTGGGTAAGGTTAAATTTGGTGGCTGATGGTCTTCGTATTCCAGGGGCTAAACCTAAGTTACTTGCAGGCAGTCCTTTGTCATTGGATGTCGTTTACCATCCCAAAGAAAAGGATGAATCTGTTGATTTGCAAATTAACCATCACTTAATTAAAATTTTTGGTCGCATTTTTATAAAACCTGCTTTGCATGGAAGCCTTGAGCTATATGTTCCAGAGCTGAAACCTTTGGCTGAAACAGGGAATGTTGATTTAAAAGGATCAACTGTTCTGAATATGGCGTTCGATTTGCCTGAGGATCCTAAAAATCCTATTCATATCGATCTTGATGGTCCATTGATGATTACAGGTGGATTGCCAATCGCAGTGCAAATGATTGGTCAGCAAGGTCATATTGGTTTGCATGCTCAAGTTACACAAGAACCAAAGCAAAAAGTGATACTTCAATCTTTGGTATTTAATGGCAAGCAAGTTAATTTAAATGCTCAAGGGTCATTGATTGACGAACAAGTAAAGGCTTTGCTTAATTTAGAAGTCAAAGATTTGTCTGCGGCGGCACCTATGGTGAAGGGTAAAGCAAATGCTCAAATGAATATCGATGGTTCTTTGCAGGATTTGGCAGCAACATTAAAATTATCTACAACATTAAGTACAACTGCTAATAGTGGTTATGTGTTACGCCCCAGCCAGTTGGAATTAACTGCAAATGCGCAACATGTTACGTCTAGACCCATTGCAGTAGTTGCCTTGATGGGCAATTTAGATCAAACCCCTGTTAATATAAAGCTTCAAGCAGGGCTTGCTGAAAAGGAAAAGCAATATTACCTAAAGCTTGAGCAGATGGAATGGCGTGGTTTAAAAGCTGTAGCTGACATAGTTTTACCTGAAAAGAGTATGTTACCTATTGGGACTATAAAATTGGATGTTGCACGTCTATCAGATTTTGGTCGTTTAATTAACCAAAAGATTGATGGTAATATTCATTTAGATATTCATAGCTTAGCAGAAAAAACATCAAAATTATTGATTGATTTGAACAGTCAGATAAGTATGCCTCAAGCTAAGATAGGAAAAATTGCTTTATCAGGTTATGTTGATAATCCTGTTGGCAAACCAAATGTAAATTTAAAACTGCAAGCCAATCAATTACAAGTTCCTAAGGTTGTTCAAGGAAATGCTTTGATGACTGCCAGTGGTGGGATGGATGCTTTAAAACTGACATTAAATGGTAATTTCCCTTCTCTTTTAGATGCAAAAGGCAATATAGATACAGCTTTAGTTTTGGATTTGCTTAAGAAAAAGGTGGATATTCAAAAATTTACAGCTTTGGTCAAAGGGGAAAATATACGTTTATTGGCACCTCTACAGGCTGAATTTGGTGAAAAATGGAGCGTTAATCGTTTAAGATTGTCTGTTGCCCCTGTGGGTGCCGCCCCAGCGACTGTTGATATTGCAGGCACAATAAAACCAAAACTAGCTATAACCGCGTCTATTCAAAATATTACCCCTGCATTGGCGAAACCTTTTGCTCCTGATCTACATGCCAAAGGTGTGATAAATATACAGGCACAATTAAAAGGCTCTCTTGAAAAACCTCAGGGAAATATCCGCTTAAATGCCCAGAATATGCAACTGACCACGGGTAGTGCGGCTTCATTACCGCCAGCACAATTAACCGCATTGGCCAATTTGAATGGAACTACTGCTAATTTAGATACCAGACTTCAAGTTGGGCAAAAAGTAAATGCTATTGTTAATGGAACGGTGCCTTTGCAACCTAAAGGGAATATTGCATTAAGACTGAATGGTGATATTGATCTAGCCGTGGCTAATGCAATTGTTGGTGCTTCTGGGCAGCAAGTGAAAGGCCTTATTAATATAGCTATGTTGGTTAATGGAAGCATGAGCTCTCCAGCGATTACAGGGGCTATTCATTTAACTAAAGGTAGTTTTAGAGATTATGCTCAAGGGGTTACTTTAAGAGATGTTCAAGCTTCTATTTTAGGGCAAAGAGATCGTATTGTGTTGCAATCTTTTTCTGCAAAAGCAGGAGAGGGAAGTATGAACGCAGATGGTCAAATTGGTATTTTTCAACCTGGTATTCCTGTTAATTTGCATTTCGGTATGAACAAAGCCAAACCATTAGTGAGTGATTTACTTACAGCGATATTGGATGGTGACATTAATATTAAAGGAATGGCAAAAACACGAATAGATGTAGGCGGAACAGTTAAAATTAAGCGTGCTGATATTAATATTCCTCATTCTATGGCGCGTTCGGTTGTCCCTTTGAAAGTTATACGCCCTGGGGATAAGGTTGAAACATCGCAGAGCAGTGGTACAGGGCCTGAAATTGGTTTGGATTTGACGATAAAGTCAGCAGGGCAAATTTTAGTTCGTGGCTTTGGCTTATTTACCGATATGGCGGGTTCTTTACATATTGGTGGTACAGCCAATGCACCCAAAATCAATGGTGGCTTTGAAATGCAAAATGGTCATATTGATATGGCTGGTATTTCTCTTGAATTTACCAGAGGGATTATTGGCTTTAAAGGAAGTAACGTAGATCATAAAATTGATCCTTCTTTGGATTTTGAAGTTAAAAAATCAGTAGAGGGTAATACAGTAAGCTTAGGCATTACAGGCTATGCCAGTTCTCCTAAAATCTCTTTAAGTTCTTCTCCACCATTATCTCAAGATCGTGTCTTGGCCATGTTATTGTTTGGTGTTGATTCACAAAGTTTATCGACAACACAAATGGCTGAAATTGGTGTGGCTTTGGCGACCTTAGGCGGGGAAGGTAGCGGGTTTGATCCTATAGGGACAGTGCGCAAATCCCTAGGACTGGATCGCTTGTCTGTTGGTGGGGGAAGCAGCAGCAGTAACCAAGGCCCGTCTTCAGGAACCAGCGTTTCTGCAGGAAAATACCTTATGAAAGGGGTATATTTGGGTGCAAAGCAATCCACAGGAACGCAAGGAACACAGGCAGAAATGCAAGTCGATATTACCAAACGTCTCAAAGCAACAGCTACTGTTGGTACAGGTGAAGATAAATCTGGGTTTGTAACACCAGATAACGATCCTGGCAGTAGCATTGGGTTATTATATAAATTTGATTACTAAAATTTATGTGGCTTTGTGTTTGCGAGCCATTTCTTGTAAAATAGAAGTGGCTTTTTTTACGACATCACTCCACACTCTGGGGCGAGTCTGGCGAATAATTCTGATTTTTGGATACCAAGGGCTATATTCTTCTCGTGAAATCCAGCGCCAGCAATTGTCAAATCGATCTAATAAAATTGCAGGACATCCAAGTCCTCCAGCAAGGTGAATAACCGAAGTATCAACAGAGATGATGATATCTAAATTCATCAATATCGCAGCAGTATCATCCATATCCTGGACTTCATCCATAGGATTAAATATAGAGATATCGTTAGGAAGATTATGAATTTGATCTGCATAATGTCCCATTTGTAAGCTAACAAAAGTAGTATTTTCTACAGAGCGTAATAAAGGTATCAGTTTCGATAAATCAATAGAGCGTTTGTTATCAGTCATCATAGCATGAATCTCACCAGGGTGAGGGGAACCTCCCCAAACGAGACCAACTTTAAGTTGTTTGGTTTGAGGCAGTTTATTTTTCCAATAAATAACTTTTTTACGGTCAGCTGTTAGATATGGTTTAAATTTGTCTTTTCTTGGATCAGCACTCAAGGCTCTGGGCAAGGAAATAAAAGGGCAATGCCAATCAAATGGTGGGGGTTCCTCACCTCCCACTTTCACTTTGGGTTTACCTTTAAGGCGCTCACATAGTCCTTTCATGGTTTCAGCAATCCATAATTCTACAATAGCACCCCGTTTGATAAGTTCTGGTACATAACGGAGGTACATTAAGGTATCCCCAAGGCCTTCTTCTTGAGTAATTAAAATCTTTTTCCCCGTAATATCCATGGTATCGGTAAGCGTAGGGAGAAGTGTTTCTTTGGGTAAAGTGCTGTGATTAGGAGTGTCAAGACGCCATTCATGTTCAACCCACCCTTGATAGTAATATTCAGCTTTCAGCAAACAGATAGAATAATTAACGCGTAACGCTGGCCAATTTGGTTGAAGCATAATAGCTTTGCGATAATATAATAAAGCCTGTTCTGTATCATTAACTGCATTATGATAAGAAGCAAGATTTGCAAGGATTGTTACGTTATTTTCATTATGTTTTTCTAAAATACTGTAGAGTTTTAACGTTTGCGGATATTTTCCCGCTTCAAAAAGGATTGTCGCTAAAATATTGAGTAGCCTTGCTTGATTTTTGGAGAAGGCTAAGCATTTTTTTATGTATAGAACGGCTTTGGCAGATTGTTTTGTCTGCTGTAAAACACTGGCATAACCAACATAAAGCAATTCGTCTTTCGGATGATTTAATAATGCTTCATGATAAACCTCAAAAATCGAAGGATATAAATTGTAACTCCCTAGATACGGTTCCAATTCGGCACAGCTGTGGCGTTGTGGTGAATCTTTGAGTTGTTGTGCAAGGCATAAATGATATGCAGCTTCTTTTGGTTGATTACAGCCAGCATAAGCAATACCAAGTAAAGTCATAATTGCTTGGCTCAGTTTATGATTTTTATATGGAAGCAGTAAAGTAAGTGCTTGCTCAAATTTTCCTTGGTGTAAAAGGAGGTTCGTTTGATTAATGAATATATCATCAGGAGACTTTAAAAAATTTGGCATTATTGATCAACAAAATAAAAGGTCAGAAACTATACGATTATTTATCAAATTTATTCATATTTTCCCAGTATTTTAATTTGCTGGTTTTACCAATCCCAGGATTAAATATATTGCAAGGGTCTAGCGTTTGATAGAATTTTCTTAATGTTTCTTTGGCATGATACAAATGACCAACATTATGTTCTGCTGGATATTCTGCACCTCTGTCATTCAAGATCTTTAACATTTCCTCTTCAAGTGCAAAGATATCATTGCCTTTATGGATAACATAATCTTGATGGAAAACATGACAGAAAAAATGACCATAATAAAGCTTATGCATACATTTGCTCTCAATTTCAGAGGGAAGCGTTTCGAGCCACTCTTTATCATTACGACGTAAAGCAATATCTAGGGCGAGTATATTTTCGACAGTTTTATGATGAATAGCACGATATCGAACAGCTGCCCCAGCAACGGCAAAGCGTTGTAAAAAAGCTTTACGACCTTCATCGGTATTACATTCAAAATATTGGCCAGAAGATCGCTCTTGAAAGAATTTTTTTAGATAGGAGCTTACTTGATCAATATCAGCTTTACCAACTTTTAAGAGTAAGTGATGCTGATATGTATTTGCATAGTGATTCATGCGTTGAGGTAAATGTTGTGGAAATAAAGTGCTGGCAAACTGGAGTATTTTATCACTGAGGTGCTCAGGTAAAAATTTAAATTTTTTAGAGAAATAATCAAAGCGATTTTTTAATTTAAAAAGTAATGGAATATAATCCGTTCCGAAAAAATTAATAAACAAGAAAGTATCTTTACCGTAAATAGCGGCAATATCATAGGCATCTTTATGAATATACTCTCCAGAAACAGGTATAATATGTTGTGATAATAGATCATAGCGTATTTGTGTTAAATCATCTGGATTATTAGTCCCAATATAGAACACTTTTGTTTCTTTTTCTTGTGCGAAAGAATCCAGCCTTACAGCAAAAATTGCAAGTTTTCCCGCGCATCCTGATGCTTCATGTAAATGTGTAGGGTTTGCATTATAACGTGCAGGGGTAGGGGCATTAACTTGGCATACAACTTCTTTATAATGATGATCAGAGCAATATTTATCTGTTTTTTGTATATGTGAGGCGTTAAATTGACCGTTTTCTAAACGTGTTAAGATTTCTTCTGGAGTATTTCCTAAATCAATACCTAGATGATTAACTAACTCTAATTTTCCTTCTGTAGTATATTGTGCAAATAAGGACATTTCAGTATAGGCTGGGCCTCGTTGTACTAATGCGCCTCCTGAATTATTACAAATGCCTCCTAGCACAGAGGCTCCAATACAAGAAGAACCAATAACAGAATGCGGTTCACGTGCATAAGGTTTAAGTTTTTTTTCAAGTTCATTCAAAGTAGCACCAGGTAAGCAAACAACCTGTTCTGCATTATTGATAAGATATATATTCTTCATTTTCATCGTGTTAATTAATACAATATCACGATCATAATCATTACCATCAGGGGTTGATCCCCCTGTTAATCCTGTATTCGCTGCTTGCATAATCACAATAGTATTTGCGTTAACGCAAGCTTGTAAAATATACCATTGTTTCAGTAATGTATCTGGTTGAACAACAGCGATTGCCCTACCTGATCCATATCGAAAACCATTGCAAAATAATCCCATCTTGTTAGGGCTGGTTATAATATTTCGAGCTCCAACAATGTTCGTTAAGGAAGATACTAGTTGCTGCTGAGTAAGGGATAAAGGTAAAGAGGGGCGTTTATTTTTGAAAAACATGATGGTTATAAACTTTATTATAAAATATTTTTTATTAATGATAAAAATAAAGAAATCGTATAATAACCTAAAAAAACTATTTATCAAAAAAAAAGAGGGTTATTTAAACCCTCTTTTTTAATAACCTGAAATTGATTAATTAAGCTGATTTCATAACTTCTGTTAATTCATTTAGAACAGTCGTTGTGTCTTTAGATTCTAAAACAGCAACTTCAGCTACGAAACGTTCTTGTGCAGCTTCAAATAATTTTCTTTCGCTGAAGCTTCCATCAAGACTGTCAACATTTCGGCGCAAGTCGCGTAAAACTTCGGCAATTTGAATAAGGTCACCAGAGTTAATTTTTTCTTGATAAACAACAGCTCGTCTGGCCCACATGCCTTTGTTATTTTGTGGCTTGCCCTTAATGGTCGACATGGCTTTGCTTACGATTTCTCTGGATGCAATTTTACGAAGTCCCGCTTTTTTTGCTTTTGACAAAGGGATACGTAAAGTCATTTGATTATCTGGAAAAGAGATTTGAATCATTTCCAGTTTCGTACCAGCGATATCTTCTACACCGATACGATCAACACGCCCAACTCCATGTGCTGCATACACGATGGCATCGCCTTCTTGAAAAGGAAAAGTATCTTTATTAGTTACTTCTTGGGTCGCGGTTTTCGCAATAGCAGCGCGTGCCATTTCATCTGTGACACCGCCTTTTGGGGAGGAACGGAATATATTCATTTAAACGACCTTATCATAATTTTGACATATTGTCACTAAAATTATTTATTCAGATTCGAAGAAACAATTGAGATATGGTTAATTAAATTTACCATTGAATACCATTCACAGGTGCAATCGGAGCACCTGTTGGATCGCCAATTTGCTCTAACAAATCAATTTCTAAACTGCGTGTCATGGTTAGCATCGGTAAAGAGTGTGGGCTTTCATCAAAGGGATTTTGTAAATCACTGCCGATTTTATCCAAGGCTATGAATAAGAACCCTACTAAAGCAGAGCCAAGCGGTGTTAACCAACCCAAAGTTTGTACCATAGAGAAAGGTAAGATAACACAAGTAATTTCAGTTAGAAAACGCGGTAAAGTAGAAAATTGAATAGATAAGGGCGTATTTTTAATTCTTTCCAAAGCGCCTTGAGCATTGGCAATATCAGACAAAATACGGTCTATTTGAGAGTGAATGGCACCATCAATCTTCTTTTTTTCACATTCCTGTGTAACCATTAATCCGATTTGAAATAAAACACCGTTGGGCTGATTTCTTAACCCTTTAATGTATTCTTGAATATGGACAGGTAACACACGTTTAACATTGCTATTTAATAAAGCATCTTTATTACGTAAGTGATATGCTAAAACATAAGCGTATCCAGCAATAGCACGGGTTAAATCTGGATGACCTTTTAAAATAGTAGAGCATTGTCTGGAAAAAGAACGACAATTATTGGTGATCAAGCCCCAATGAGATCTGGCCTCCCACCATCGATTATAGGCAGTATTATTTCTAAAATTCATAAATAATACCAGTACAGAGCCGATCATAGCTGTTGGTAAAGCTGATTGATCAAACATATCAATATGAAATAATTTATAACAAATAACAACCATCATATCCCATATGAATAGAATAAAAAGCGCCTTGATACTATCTTGTATGATAAATCTAAGGCCACGGCGGGCATTAACGACCATTAATTAATGTCTCTTATTGTTGTGGTTGCATTATTATAATAATAAATAGCTAATATATAAGTAAATTTAATGCTTACAAGAAAATATGTCATTTTTAAGAAAAAAAGATTTATATAAAATCCATTATTGCCAGAAATCACTTATCAGCTGCTCTTACCCGTTGACTTTCGGTGCGTAATTGCCCACATGCAGCCAAGATATCTCTGCCACGTGGGGTTCGAATAGGGGATGAGTATCCAGCTTGCATAATAATATCAGCAAATTTTTGCACTTGTTGGGTATGAGAAGGTTTATAATCGCTTCCTGGCCAAGGGTTGAATGGAATAAGATTAACCTTGGCATGAATACCTTTTAATAAACGAACCAATTCATGAGCTTCAGCTTCGCTGTCGTTAATACCCCGTAACATGATATATTCAAATGTAATACGTCGCGAATTGCTGGCTGCAGGATAACGACGACAAGCATCAAGGACATCTTTGATTGGATATTTACGGTTTAAAGGGACAATCTCATTTCGCAGATCGTCTCTGACAGCATGTAAAGAAATTGCCAGATTAATTGCCAAGTCACTTCCGCACTGATCCATCATAGGTACAACACCAGAAGTGGAAAGTGTAATTCTGCGCCTTGAGATACCGATACCCTCGTCATCCATAGCAATACGCATGGCTTTGGCAATGTTTTCATAATTATATAAAGGCTCACCCATACCCATTAAAACAATAGTTGATAATAATCTGGGACGATCTGCCGTAGGCGTTGGCCATTCACCATAACTGTCTCTGGTAGCCATAAACTGTCCAATAATTTCGGCAGCACCAAGATTACGTACCAGATTTTGCGTGCCAGTATGACAAAAACGACAAGAAAGCGTACAGCCTACTTGAGATGAAATACAAACAGCACCACGATCTGCCCTGCGGTCTGGAATATAAACCGTTTCTGCCTCTTGACCGTCTCTGAATTGGAAAAGGAACTTACGCGTTTCGTCTTTAGAGGTTTGCTCTGTCACAACTTTTGGTCTACTGACTACACAGCGATCTAATAATTTGGCACGCAAAGGTTTGCCAATAGAAGTCATTTCGTTAAAGTCCGTGGCCCCTTTGTGATAGATCCAATGCCACAGTTGCTTAGTACGAAAGCGTTGCTCTCCCATATCCACCAAAAACTGTTCTAATTCAGCACGGGACATTCCCACCAGCTCAGTTCTACCGTCAGGTAAAACCGGTGAAGGAGGAGAAAATTGTGCAGATTTAGCCAAAATTCTGGCTTTTTCTTCTTGGGTTAAATCCATCAAAGAAGGAGAGGTAAGAGTTTCAGCAGCGCTCATAAAACAAGATATTCCAAAATAAGAGAAAAAGAGAAAAATTAAGAACGAAGATAAGAGCCATTAATGTCAATATATCCTTTGGTAAGATTACAACTCCATATCGTTGCTGTACCATTTCCCAAATGAAGATCAACTTTAATTTTAACGGTTTCTTCTGACATATGACGATCAACTATTGTGCGGTCATAATCAGACAAAACCCCACCTTCATGAGCCACCCAAACCCCACCAATAGAAACGGATAAAGTGTCACGATTAGCAGGCTCTCCAGCTTTTCCAACAGCCATAACAACGCGCCCCCAATTGGCGTCTTCACCTGTAATCGCAGTTTTGACAAGTGGTGAATTACCTATAGCCATCGCAATTTTATGGGCAGATTCGTGACTGACGGCTCCATCAACGGTAATTTCGATCAGTTTACTGACCCCTTCACCATCTTTGATAACTAATAAAGCAAGCTCTTTCAGTATTTTTTCAAGGCTATTTGCAAAATCAGTCAGGCGTGGATCAGAAGCATCGGTAATCTCAGGAGTGTTGGCAATGCCTGTAGCGAATAAGAGGAGCGTATCAGAGGTGGAGGTATCAGAGTCTACGGTAATTGCATTGAAGGTTGTTTTAACTTTTTCCGACAATAATGCTTGTAAAACAGACGCGGGCAGTTTGGCATCTGTTGTTACAAAAGAAAGCATAGTTGCCATATCAGGGGCGATCATGCCACTGCCTTTTGCAATTCCTTGAATAATGACCGTTTCTGTGCCAATTTTGGTTTTCAAAGAATAGCCTTTGGCAAAGGTGTCTGTGGTTAAGATCGCTTGTGCTGTTTCTGTCCACTGATTATCATCAAGTTGTTGATAGAGTTTTGGTATAATATGTACAATTTTTTGATAAGGTAATTGTTCACCAATAACACCTGTAGAGGCTACAAATATTTCTTCTGCATGACAGCCAATAGCTTTTGCAGCAGCTTCAGCAGAATGTTGAACTGCTTCAAAGCCAGCTTTGCCTGTAAAAACGTTGGCAATACCTGCATTAACCAATAATCCTCTGGCTGTACCATTGCTTAAAACGCTACGACACCAATCGATAGGGGCTCCAGGGCATTTGTTTTTAGTAAATACACCAGCAACCGTTGTAGAAGGTGCAAATTCCATCAAAGTTAAATCCAAGCGCCCCGAATATCTCAACCCTGCTTCAATAGAAGCCAAGCGCACTCCAGGAACAGGAGGTAATGAAGGAAGAGCAACCGCTAGCGGAGAGGTTGGAAGTTTACTCATAATGAAAAGACCTTTGTCAATGAAGTGCAAAAGATTAAAAAATATTGGATTAATAATAAAACAGAAATAACATTTAATAATGATATTTTTAAGAATATAATCAATAGCGTGTAATCTTATAAAGACTAATATTCTATAATATGAACTTTTTTCAAGCTTTCTTCGTATAATTTCATAATTGCTTCTTTGGTTATTTGTTCTTTAATGCTTTGCCTGACAGAATTTAAGGGTGGAGTTGAGCTATAACGCTCGTTAATTTTTTGAAATAACACCCACCCATAATCCGTTTTAATAGGTGTTTTTGTATATTCATCATTGTGCAAAACAGAGATGGTTTGGGCAATAGAAGGTGTTAAGGTGTCTTCTTTAAACCAACCTATATCTCCTTGTTTTATTTTTCCATTTTGTAAATCAATAGAATAAATACTGGCAAGATCGGTAAAAGTATGTCCATCTTTGAGTTTTTGTAAAATAATCTGGGCTATTTCTGGAGTTTGAACAATAATTTGACGTAAATGCACTTCCTTGACATGCGGTTGATGTAAATAATGCGCGTTATAATAATGTTGAATTGCTTGTTCTGTTAAAAAAGGTTTTAGTTTTTCGAAAAAATAAGCTTGTGAAAGTTTTTGTTGAACCAGATTTTTAGTCGCAACTTGAATATCTTGCTGAACGGAGAGCTGCTTATCAATTCCATCTTTTTGAATTGCAACCATTAATGCACGGTCAACAATAAGTTGCTTAATAAGTTGCGGATATAACAATTCTTTTGGTAGAGATTTTAATTCTTGGGGTAGATTAGAAACTAAAGCTTCTACATCCTCTACCGTAATAGGTTCATTATTTACACGTGCTAATATTTGCTTTGGATAATTTGTAATTTCTAATGAACTTGGTGGTGCTTTGATTGGTTCGGATGTGCTTAACAAAGAAGAAGAAAAGTTATCATTAGGTAAAGAAAGAGCGGATATGGCCTTTACTGGATAAGAAAAAATGATTGTTTGAGTAATCGTAAAAATATAAAAAATAAATTTCTTATTACGAAATAAAACAATCATTTTTATCTAAATTCAACCTTATTGAGCAGTAGGAGGTGAGGGTGGTTGAATGGTATATTTTTTAATCACAGCATCATTCTTAGTAATTTGACTTTGTTTTACTGTGTCATCAATAACAGTTTTAACATTTTGTTGGATTAGCTTTTGGCGGATCATTGGTGTTACTTTATCCAATGGAGGAACAGGAACCTCTTTATACGCTAAAACTTGAATAACGTGGTAACCAAATGGACTTTTTACTGGCGTGGTGCTGGTTGTGTTTGCTTTCATTGCAAATGCAGCCTTGGAGAAATCAGGAACAAGCTCATCAGCTTTTACCCAACCAAGATCGCCACCATTTTGACCAGCTGTTGCTTTATCGATAGAACTTGCTTTTGCAAGATCAGCGAATTTTTTACCAGCTTTTAATTCCTTAATGATTTTTTCAGCTTCTGCTTGTGTTTTTACAAGAATATGACGAATATGAGCCTCTTTTAAAGGTGGTTTATTTGCATAATTTTCATCATAGAATTTTTTGATTGCTTCTGGAGTAATTGTTGGTTCAACTTTATTTTTCAAGAATGCATCTTGAATAATACTTGTTTTAGCAAGTTTTAATTGTTTTTGAACTTCTGGCGTATTTTCCAAGTTTGCTTTTTCTGCAGCTTGTTGAACAGCTTTTTGGTCAACCATTTGATCAACCATCATAGGCAATAAAACACCAGTAGGGATTTGGCTTAATTGAGCAGGTAATAGTTTCCGAGCATCTAAAACATCACCAACAGTAATATTTTGACCATTAACCGTTGCGAGGACTGTGCTTTTATCTGCATTTTCCAAAGAAGAAGCATCGTTTGTTGCTGCTGCAACTTCAGCTTTAGCAGGCTTAGCAGGTTCTTTAGCTGGTTCAGCGGCCATTAAAGCAGTGCTAAAAAGACTTGATGTAATTAAAAGACTTGCCGCAAAACGAAAAGTTTTATTAGAAATAGACATAAAAATACCTTAAAAATGATAAAGTTAGTGTTTGTTTTAACAAATTATACTTGAGGGCAATTATATCACATGAAAAAAAAATTGTCTTTAGTCAAATTTGATTATTTGGTGAAGTGAGACAAAGTAAAGAATATTAAAAAAATATATATTCACGAATGTCTATGATATGATATTAAAAGCTTTTTAAATATAATTATTGTTGACTTAGTTCTGCCTGAATTTGGTTAAGTTTAAATGAGATTACTGACGGACCTTGTGCTGACAGGCAGAGTTACGGGGTCGTTGTTTGGAAAATATTGATGTTTGCAAAATTTGCCCGTGCCATTATGGGCACCTCTAATGAGCGTTCATTAAAAGCCTATCAACGGCGAGTGCCTAAAATTAACAGTCTGGAGCCTGAAATACAAGCTTTGGATGATGTGGCTCTTGCCAATAAGACGATTGAATTTCGCAAGCGTCTTGCTGATGGTGAAGAGTTAGACGCGTTGTTACCAGAAGCTTTTGCTGTAGTCAGAGAAGCATCAAAACGCGTTTTGGGTATGCGTCATTTTGATGTGCAGCTTATTGGTGGGATGGTTCTTCATGATGGTAAAGTCGCAGAAATGCGTACGGGTGAAGGAAAAACACTGGTAGCAACACTTGCTGTTTATTTGAACGCTTTGCCAGCTAAGGGTGTGCATGTAGTTACAGTAAATGACTATCTTGCTTCTCGTGATGCAGAAGAAATGGGGCGTTTATATAATTTTCTTGGGTTGACGGTTGGTACAATTGTTGCCGATCTTAATGACAACGAACGTAAGGCTTCTTATCAAGCAGATATTACTTATGGTACAAATAACGAATTTGGTTTCGATTATTTGCGCGATAATATGAAATATAGTTTTGATGAAATGGTTCAACGTGACTTTTTTTATGCGATCGTCGATGAAGTTGATTCTATTTTAATTGATGAAGCACGGACTCCGTTAATTATTTCTGGCGTTGCCGATGACAGTTCGGATTTATACAGATCTGTTGATGAAATTATCAAAGAGATTGTCAAAGATCCTGAAAATTACGAAAAAGATGAGAAATTCAAAACTGTTATTCCGACTGAGATAGGAACAGAACGTATCGAAGCAACTTTACGTGACAAAGAGGTTTTACGTGAAGGGGGGCTTTATGACATCCATAATGTTGCCTTGGTTCATCATATGCAACAAGCGTTGAGAGCCCATACTTTATTTGCTAGAGACGTCGATTATATCGTTCGTAACGATAAAATTGTGCTGATTGATGAGTTTACTGGGCGTATGATGGATGGTCGTCGTTATTCTGATGGTTTGCATCAAGCTTTGGAAGCCAAAGAGCATGTAACGATTCAGCAAGAAAATCAAACATTAGCGTCAATTACATTCCAAAATTATTTCCGTTTGTATCCTAAATTATCTGGGATGACGGGAACAGCAATGACTGAAGTTGATGAGTTTGCAGAAATTTACAAGCTAGATGTTGTCTCCATTCCAACAAATTTGACAGTTCAACGTCAAGATGAGCATGATGAAATTTATCTAAGTGCGAATGAAAAATATGAAGCAGTTAGTAAATTAATCGAAGAAATTCATGCAAAAAAACAACCCATTTTGGTTGGAACGACGTCCATTGAAAAAAGCGAAATTCTTTCTAACTTATTAACAAAAAAGAAAATTCCTCATAATGTGTTAAATGCACGTTTCCATGAAAAAGAAGCACAGATCGTTGCGCAGGCGGGTGGATCTGGTGCAATTACAATTGCAACCAATATGGCAGGTCGTGGTACGGATATTAAACTTGGGGGGAATGTTGAAATGCTTATTCAACAACGACTCTCAGATATTGAGGACGAAGAAGAACGTAAACAAAAAGAACAAGAGTTACGTGAACATACAAAATTAGATCACGAACAGGTCAAAAGTAATGGCGGCCTATTTGTTATTGGAACGGAACGTCATGAAAGTCGTCGTATTGATAATCAGCTGCGTGGTCGTGCTGGTCGTCAAGGAGACCCAGGAAATTCACGGTTTTTCTTGTCTTTAGAAGATGATTTGATGCGTATTTTTGGTTCTGAGCGAATGAGCGGAATGCTCCAAAAAATGGGTTTAAAAGAAGGGGAGGCTATTGTACATCCTTGGATTAACAAAGCCCTTGAAAAAGCACAGAAAAAAGTTGAAGAACGCAACTTTGATATGCGTAAAAATACGTTGAAATATGACGATGTTATTAATGATCAACGTAAAGAAGTGTATTCTCAACGTCGTGAATATATGACTTTGGAAGATGTATCTGAAACTATTACGAACATGCGTAATGATGTGATTACATCAATGATTTTAAATTATCTACCAGAAAAATCATTCGCTGAACAATGGCAGACAGAAGAATTAACTCTTGAAGTTAAGCGCTTACTTAACTTAGATTTACCTATTAAAGAATGGTCAGAAGAACCAACAATCAGTATTGATGATATTGAAAATCGTATCAAAGAAGCCGCAGAAAATGCTCACGCGATTAGAGCTGCGAATTTTGGTGCTTCGATAATGCGTTATGTTGAAAAGCAAATTTTACTGACGACTTTGGATGGTGTTTGGAAAGAGCATCTTTTACGCCTTGATCAAATGCGTCAAGGAATTGGTCTTCGTGCTTATGGGCAAAAAGACCCTTTGAATGAATATAAAAAAGAGGCCTTTAACTTATTTCATTATATGTTGGACGAGTTGAATGAACGCGTTATTTCTACGTTATGTAGAGTAGAAGTGAATGTCACAACGGATGATGAAGCACCTGCTGATGATTTTCCCGAGGGACACTCTTTGCAAAGTTCACAAGGTGATGAGGTAGATATTTCTAAAGAGTGGACAGAAATTCTTGAGCAAGGGGACGATATTCCTCGTAATGCGCTTTGTCCTTGTGGATCAGGTAAGAAATACAAACATTGTCATGGCAGTTTGGCTTAGTTACTAAGTTTATTTAAAGATTAGAGAGAATTAAGAGAAAAATTTATGGCTGGACATTCTAAATTTAAAAATATCATGCATCGTAAAGGTGCCCAAGATGCACGTAGAGCAAGAGACTTTGCCAAAATTATTCGTGAAATTACCGTTGCTGCGAAAACAGGATTACCTGATCCTGCATTTAATCCACGTCTAAGGGCTGCTGTTGCTGCAGCCAGGGCGGTAAATATGCCCAAAGATAACGTTGACCGTGCAATCAAAAAAGCTGCAGGTAGCGGTGAAGGGGATAACTTTCAAGAGGTGCGCTATGAGGGTTATGGCACGGCTGGAGTTGCAATTATCGTAGAGGCATTAACAGATAATCGTAACCGTACAGCATCTGATGTTCGTGCAGCTTTTAATAAATATGGCGGCTCTTTAGGGGAAATGAATTCAGTTTCTTTTATGTTTGAACGTTTAGGTGTGATTACCTACCCAGAATCAGTTGCTGAATATGATGCTATGTTTGAGGCCGCAATTGAAGCTGAGGCTGAAAATGTTGATTTGGTCGATGGTTATTATGAAATTACTTGTCCAATGGGAAATTTCTTTGCGGTTCGTGACGCTTTGGAGAGTAAATTTAGTGATCCAGAGAGCGCTAAAATTGAATGGCGTCCAAGCAATACCGTGACGTTAACTGAAGATAATGCTCAAACTTTGTTAAAATTAATTGATACACTAGAAGATCATGATGATGTGCAGAACGTTTTTGCTAATTTTGATCTTCCTGATGATGTTGCAGAACGGTTATCGGTTTAAATTTTGTGGTTAGAATTCTAGGGATTGATCCTGGTCTGCGTTTTACAGGTTGGGGTATTATAGACGCTCAAGGAAATCGTCTTTCTTATGTTGCTGGTGGGGTATTGGCAACGGACAGTAAAACAGCAGTTCCCGAGCGTCTTTGTGTTTTATCAGATGGTTTAGAAAAACTAATTGAACAATATACTCCTGATGAAGCTGCGGTTGAGGAAACTTATGTTAACCAAAATGGTACAGCAACATTGAAATTAGGGTATGCTAGGGGAGTTGCATTGTTAATTCCAGCCAAGCGTAGTTTGTGCGTGATTGAATATGGTGCAAAAACAGTTAAGAGAGCTGTTGTTGGTACGGGTGCTGCAACCAAGGATCAAGTTACTATGATGGTTAAGCGTATTTTACCTACTGCTGTCATACAAAAGGCAGATGCAGCAGATGCTTTGGCAATAGCGATTTGTCATGCACATCATCGTACTAGCTTGAATTCTATTGCACTTGGGAAGGTGATGGCATGATTGGGCAATTAACAGGATTATTAGTTGAACAGGTCGAGGCTGATCGCTGTTTAATTGATGTAAATGGTGTGGGGTATGTGGTTTTTGTATCTAATCGTACTTTATCTCGTTTACCCAGAGCACCCGAAGTTGCCCGAGTTTTAATTGAAACCATTGTCCGTGAAGATGCTATTTTGCTTTATGGATTCGCCGATAGCTTTGAACGGGACTGGTTTCGCCTCTTAACAACGGTTCAAGGGGTTGGGGTACGCATGGCTCTTTCTATTTTATCAACACTTTCCCCTGATGAGATCAGCACAGCAATTATGACTGCTGATAAAGCTACATTAACACGTGCGCCAGGGGTAGGTGCAAGGCTTGCTGTTCGTATTTTGACGGAGTTGAGTAGTAAGGTTGCTTCATTATCAGATCAAGTGGTATCTGTGATAGCTTCAGAGGTAAAAGGTAAGGAATCTATCCCTAAAACAACGCAGATATTATCAGATTGTCTGTTGGCTTTGGAAGGTCTGGGATTTCGTCGCGTGGAATCTCAACCTGTTGTTGTTAAAGTTATTAAGCGTTTAAACGAAGAAGGTAAAGGTTCAGAATTAGATTTAGTGATTCGTGAATCTTTAAAAGAGTTAGCAAGATGAACTCTTTTGAGAACCGCCCATTTGATGCAACGAAACGACCAGAAGATAATTTTGAGGTTGCTTTACGCCCGCAGTCTTTGTCTGAGTTTACTGGACAAAAAACTTCAAGAGAAAATTTGTCTATTTTTATTCAAGCAGCTCGTAAGCGTGAGGAAGCGCTGGATCATGTGCTTTTACATGGCCCTCCAGGCTTGGGTAAAACAACTTTGGCTCAAATTGTATCTAAAGAGCTGGGGGTTGGGTTCAGGGCAACTTCTGGTCCTGTGATACAAAGGGCAGGGGATTTGGCTGCTATTTTAACAAATTTACAGCCAAGAGATGTTTTATTTATTGATGAAATCCATCGTTTGCATCCTTCTATTGAGGAAATTTTATATCCTGCGATGGAAGATTTTCAACTTGATTTAATAATTGGTGAGGGGCCTGCTGCTCGATCAGTCAGGATTGATTTACCCCCCTTTACACTAGTTGCTGCAACAACCCGTTCTGGGTTGCTTGCGACTCCATTGCGGGATCGTTTTGGCATTCCTTTGCGTTTAATCTTTTATACACCAGAAGAGCTAAAGTTGATTGTTGCTCGTGGCGCTAGAAAACTGGGTTTTGAATTAACGGATGATGGTGCCGTGGAAATTGCACGACGTTCTCGGGGGACGCCTCGTATTGCGGGGCGTTTGTTAAGACGTGTTCGAGATTTTGCTTTAATCACCCATAAAGAGGGGCAAGCTGTGAATAGCAAGCTTGCTGATGCGGCTTTATCACGCTTAGAAGTCGATCAAATGGGGCTTGATGCGATGGATCGGCGATATCTTATGCGTATTGCTGAATTTCATCATGGGGGGCCTGTTGGTGTAGAAACGCTAGCAGCAGCCTTGGCAGAATCCAGAGATACATTGGAAGATGTAATAGAGCCTTATTTGATTCAAGAAGGTTTGGTTTTGCGAACGAGTCGTGGACGTGTACTAGGAGAAAGAGGATGGAAACATTTAAATTTAGTTCCGCCGCCTTCTATTACGACACAATTTGATCTATTAAATGATACGACAGAAGAAGGAGAGTAAAATGGAAATTATGGCGCAAGAAGGCGACGAAGTGTTAACAAAAGCACGATTAATGTCCAAAGATGAGATCCAAAACTATCAATTTAGAATTTGTTATGAAGATACAGATGCTGGTGGTGTAGTTTATCATGCAAAATATTTAGGAATTGCAGAACGTGCAAGAACAGAATGTATCCGTCGTTTAGGTGGAACTGTTGCAGAGCTATATTATGAATATGGACAAATTTTAGTTGTTCGCCAAATGGAGATTCAATATAAAAAACCGCTTTTCCTTGATGATATGGCGAATGTAAGAACCAGCTTAATAACAGCTCTAGGGGCAAGTTGTTGGTTGTCGCAAGTGTTCTCGCGTGAGGATGAGATCGTGACTGAAATTAAGTTACAACTTGTGTGTCTTAAAAAGAGTGATTATACCCCATCTCCATTTCCACGTAATTGGCAAAAGATTTTTGATGCATTAAGTGAAGTTAACTCTTAAAAGAAAATTTCATTCAAATGAAAACGAGATTGTTTTTGTTTGCAAAAATAGTTAACACTTGTTTTATAGAGAAATAAAATCTTAGCCTCATTAGTATCAATTTTAGATGCTAATGAGATTCATAGTGCAGGAGGCATTTTTGGATCCAACGATTAATGCAGCAAATTTGGCTGCACCAGCAGCAGACTTATCCCCTTGGGCATTGTTTATTCACGCGGCACTTGTTGTTAAGTTAGTGATGATTGGTTTGGTTATTGCCAGTATTTGGGTATGGGCAGTTATCTTCGATAAAATTATTACTATTCGCAAAACAAAACGTCAGGCTGATGAATTTGAAGATTTGTTTTGGTCAGGTGGTAGTCTTGATGATCTTTATGATCAGTATGGAGTGAAACCTAATCATCCAATGGCTGCAGTATTCAGTGCAGGTATGGGGGAATGGCGCAGATCTGCACGTATTACTGGTCTTGATATGAGCAGTGATGGAGTAAAACAACGTATCGATCGTGCGATGTCTATTACCATTACCAGGGAAATGGAACGTTTAGAACGTTGGTTAACCTTACTTGCAACCGTTGGGCCAGTGGCTCCATTCGTTGGACTGTTTGGTACAGTTTGGGGAATTATGCATGCGTTCGCATCAATTGCTCAGTCAAATAACACCAGCCTTGCGGTGGTTGCTCCTGGGATTTCAGAAGCATTGTTTGCAACAGCCCTAGGGTTGCTGACTGCTATCCCCGCCGTTGTGGCTTACAACTTTTTTAGTCATAAGTTAAATTTGTTTGCTGAACGTTTAGAGGGGTTTGCAACTGAATTTTCTGCAATTCTTTCTCGTCAATCCGAAGCATCAATTTCTTCAAGTAAATCTGACGCTGTAGAAAACCAGGAATAAATTAATGGGATTTTCTGTTCAAGGTGGATCTGGTAGGGGTGGGCGAGGACGTCGTCGCCCTCAGGCAGATATTAACGTGACTCCAATGGTTGACGTTATGTTGGTATTATTGATTATTTTTATGGTCGCTGCACCGATGATGACCAGCGGTATTAACGTGGATTTGCCAAAGACAGATGCAAAGCCTGTTAATGCAGATACGAAACCCATTACTGTAACTGTCAAAGAAGATGGCTCTGTATATTTGGGCGATAATGTGGTGGATATGAACCAGTTGGTTGATCAGTTGCGCGCTGTATCACAAAATGACCCAGAGCATCGCATCTTTGTAAAGGGCGACCAGCATATTAATTATGGACGTGTGATGGAAATTATGGGCCGTATTACGGCAGGTGGGTTTACCCATGTTGCATTGTTGGCTCAGATGCCTAGTTCTGGATCAGCGCCTGCTGGGGGGCAACAACCAGCACCATTGCCACCAGCTGCACCTTCTCGTAATCCTTAATCTAAGGGATCTTTATCGATGCTGGGTATGTATCGTTCTGAACGTAAACTTTTTGGTTGTTCTATTGTCGCATCTATCGGAACGCACCTAAGTGTTGTTGTGTTAATGCTTTTGCTGCCTTTTCTTTTTCAATCCGCTCCTCCACCCAAACCTCCTGAAGAGCAACCTGTTGAGGTCGAATTTGAAAGCGATAATAGTGGGCAAGAGGTTCCTGCTAAGGCAGAGACTGATTCTCCCAATCCAAATGCACCTGCGCCTGAAAAATTAGATGCACCACCAGCACCAACGAAACCAATAGATGCGCCAACTGAGGAACCACCACCAGTACCTCCGCCGCCACAACCATTACCACCACCTCCGCAATCTGTTGCAAAAATGGAAAACGTTCAGCCTGTTCAAGAACAAGCGATGGATTCGCCTGCTGATTCTGCGGTCACATTACCTCCAGTTGTAGCACCTTTGACATCGTCGTCACAGTCTAAGTCTCCGGCACCACCATCTCCTTCACCGATGCCTGATGCATTACCAACAGAACATCAAACATTTTCTAAAATAACAAAACCCGAAAAAGCAACGCAAGAAGTGCCTGATACTTCTACATTGGAAGCAGCCATAAGCGCAAATCGTGCAGATCAAAAGCAAACACATCCTCCTAAATCTGCTGCGAACCCTCGACAAGGAGGTGCACCAAATGGTGGTGGCGCACGTAATGGGGATATTACCAAAGGGCTTTCTAAAGGACAGCAGGGTAAAATCGCATCCTCAGTAAGACGTTGTTATACACAAGATACAGCGGCGAAGGATTATGCAAATAATATTGCTCATATGGAAGTCACTGTGGATGAGACAGGTGAAGCGCGTATTGTTAAATTTGATGCAGCAACCCAGGCGAAAATGAATAGTGATCCAGCTTATCGTGCATTTGCAGAGCGTTCCAGAGATGCAGTGTTAAATCCAACTTGCTCTAAGCTACCGATTCCAACTAATTTATTGGGTAAAAGAAATACGGTTAAGTTTGTATTCCGTCCTTAATTTTTTGTGATAAAGGGAAGTTTGATGATAAGGCATAGCTGTATTATCTTATGTCTATGCATTATTCGATATAGCTTGTTATTTAGTTTTTAGTCATTTTCGTTTGCCTTCCCAATAGAGCAGTAGGCACCTGTAATGATCTCTAAGTCTGAAAAAGCAAAGGTTGAAATATTTAATTCGAATTCTTGGGATGTGAAGTTGATTTCTTCACCTCTAGCTGAGAGTTCCTATCAAGGATTTAACTCAAATACTGATAAGGTTAGGAAGAAGGAACTTAACAAGGGACTTTCCAGAGGTCAGCAATCTGCAATAGCATCCGCTATCCGTCGTTGTTATTCGCAAGACCTTTTGGCTAAAAATTATCGACTATATGTGGCATCCATGGTGGTTATAGTTGATAAATCAGGAATAGCAAAAATTGTAAAATTCGATACAGCAACGCATGCAAAAATAAATAGTGATCCGGCTTATCGTGCATTTACAGAACATGCTAGACAAGCGGCATTAAATCCAGCTTGATCTAAATTACCTATTCCAAGTAGTATGTTAGGGAAAAGTAATACGATTCGATTTGTATTTCGCCCTTAAATATGTCGTAATTCTATGGTAATTATTGTTTAATATAGAGTAAAATAAGGAAGTTAATTTTATGCGCCCGATTATTTCTGATAAAGAAGCTGATATTCTCAGTGATATGTTATTGCCTCGCCGTACAATGCTCTATGGATGTGCTGCTGTAGGTGGTGTTCTTGCAACACCTTTGTCTTCTGCTTTTGCACAGTCTGGGGACAATGCGCCAGGGGCTGCTGAAATTACAGTTGATCGTGCTCGTAACGAACCCATTCCTATTGTTGTCCCAAGTTTTGGGTCAGGTAATGGGGCAACGATTACTCAAGTTATTACTGATGATTTAAATAATACAGGGTTATTTCGTGTTATTAGTGCTACTTCATCATCTGCGACTCCTGATTTTGCATCATATAAGGCAATGGGCGCACGTGCAGTTGTAACTGGTAATACTTCTGGTGGACGTGTAGAGTTTCGTCTGTGGAATACACTGACAGGGCAACAAATCCAAGGAACTGCATATTCTTTTTCAGGAAGTGCCGAAGTTCGCCGTGTGGCTCATATGATTGGCGATGTCATTTATGAGCGTATGTTAGGTGAAAAAGGATATTTTAACACACGTATTGCGTATGTTTCTCAAACAGGTCGTCGCTCTAATCCAACTAAAAAATTGGCTGTTATGGATTATGATGGTGCAAATAGTCGTACTTTGACAAATGGGAAATGGCTTGTTTTAACCCCACGTTTCAGCCCCGTTAGCAATCAAGTCGCATTTATGTCTTATGTAAATGATCGACCTCGTGTGTATTTGTTTAATTTACAAACTGGGCAACAAAGATTGTTAGGGGATTTCTCTGGTATTTCCTTTGCGCCTCGTTTTTCTCCTGATGGGCGTTCAGTTGTTATGTCTGTGACACGTGGTGCAGGATCAGATATTTATGTTGTGGATCTTGCATCTGGTTCTAAAAGACAACTGACCAGTTCTGGTGCAATTGATACCAGTCCTTGTTATAGTCCAGACGGTTCTCAGATTGTTTTCTCTTCTGATCGTGGTGGAAAACAACAACTTTATATTATGAGTGCAAGTGGTGGTGGTGCCCATCGTATTTCTTATGGTAGTGGCAGTTATGCGGGTCCAGTATGGTCACCGCGTAAGGATGTGATTGCTTTCGTTCGCATCTCAGGTGGATTCTCATTAGGTGTTATGGCTCCAGATGGAACGGGGGAACGTATTTTAACGAAGGGTTACACTGTTGAAAGCCCAACTTTCTGTCCAAATGGTCGTGTTCTAGCGTTCTGTAATCAATCTGCAGCAGGTGCTGGTGGTTCAGGATTCTCGTCCTCTATCAAAACAATAGATGTCACCGGATTTAACGAACATTCAGTTCGAACACCAACGATGGCTTCCGGACCATCTTGGTCTTCTAGCAACACTTAAAAAATAAATGTTAAATATGTGTAAAAAACATAAGCAAAATAAAAACTTTTTGATAAAATAGTTTTAATCTTTGCCTGGTTTGCAGGTTTAGGTGGCAAAAGAGCATGTAATTAACATTGTTCTTTTGATTTATTTAATGTTTGTTTTATGCGATCATTTATCATTAGATAATTTGAAAGCTATTTTGTAGGAATACAGATGATGAAATTAAAGCTTCTTGGTGCTTTTGGTGCTGCATTGATGCTTGCTGCGTGCGGACATAGTGATGATAAAGGGGCGTCAACAGGAAATGGTGCTGCTCAACAAACTGTTAGTGGTGTAGTTCCTGGTAGCCAAGCTGATTTGGTTGCTAATGTTGGTGATCGCGTTTTCTTCCCATTTAATTCAAATAACTTGACCAGCGACGCACGTTCAACATTAAACCGTCAATCAGAATGGTTAAAACGTTATCCTAACGTTCAAGTTATGGTTGCTGGAAACTGTGATGATCGCGGAACTGAAGAGTATAATATTGCTTTGGGTTCACGCCGTGCGAACGCTGCTCGTGATTATTTGGTTTCTTTGGGTGTTTCTTCTGATCGTATTACTACGATTTCTTATGGTAAAGATCGTCCAATCTCTGAAGGCGATAACGAAGAAGCATATGCACAAAACCGTAATGCAACAACTTCTGTTCGTTAATAAATATTGATTGTTCAATATTGTTAAAAGCCGATGAAACGTACTATACGTTTCATCGGCTTTTTGTTATTTATAAAGTAAATCTTTTGTTCGATTTGTGATTATGGAAATCTTTATTTTATAGATGAATCCGATTTAAATATCTTTAAAGGATAATATAGATGCTATTTTTAAAAACCAGTTCTCAACAATCAGATTATTTATCATATAAAAAATTATTTAAAGGTGCTTTGTTAGGAGTATTTTTACTTTCAGGAGGAATGACTAGCGCCGCGTATGCACAAGATCGCGATATGATTTCAATACAAAATCAAATTGAAGCCTTAAAAGCACAAGTTAGTCAATTACAACAAATGCCATCATCATCTGGCAGCTCTGATCGTAATTCTAAGGGTAGTAGCCAAAATAATGGCGATCCAAGCGGCTTGTTACCTGAATTATTAACGAGAGTGAATAATTTAGAAGATCAACAGCGAATTATGCGCGGGCAACTAGATGATTTAACCAATCAAGTACAAACAAAAATTGATTTATTAAATAAAAAAATCGATGATGCAAATTTCGCCGCTGGTGGAAGTGGTGGTGGGGCAAGCACCTCAGCTGCAGCACCAACAGCGTCTGTTTCAGAAAAACCTACTCCTCAGGCTACCCCAAGTGCTGGAAGCTCTTTAAAAGATGGACAGCAAGCACTAATGAATAAAAATTATTCTGAAGCAGAATCTATTGCACAAAATATTATAAAAACACCTCAAGGTAAAAAATCTGTTCCTGCTCATTTCTTGTTGGCACAATCTTTAGCAGGTCAGCAACGATACAAAGATGCATCTGTTGGGTATTTTGATATTTATAAAAAATTTCCAGATTCTACACGTGCACCAGAAGCACTGTTAGGGGTCAGCATTACTTTATTGAAAAATGGCGATAGTGCCGCTGCATGCCAGGCTTTGGGATTATTGAATAATAAATATCCAAATGCGTCCAGCCGTATTAAAGGGGCAGCATCAAACCTACATAAAAAAGCAAAATGTTCTTAATGTTGAATAATGGATGATCAAGAAATTACTCCTCTTACTCAAGAGGAGTTCAATCAATATATAGAACCCTTAGGGCCATGGGGGGAAGATAGAGATAATATCTCTCCTATTGCAATAGCGGTTTCTGGTGGTGCAGATAGTTTATGTCTTGCTTTACTAGCCCATGGATGGCGAAAGAATATTATTGCGTTTATTGTTGATCATCAATTAAGAGATTCTTCTACGCAAGAGGCTTTTATTACACAAAAACGCTTGACTGACTTATCTATTCCATCTGAAATTTTAACACTAGATAATTTAAAATTAGGTTCAGCCCTAGAAGAACGGGCAAGAATAGCTAGATATAATGCTTTATTTGATGCATGTGAAGAAAAAGGATGCGTTGATTTATTATTAGGTCATCATGCAGGGGATCAAGCAGAAACAGTTTTAATGCGCATTCGTGCAGGTAGTGCTGCTGATGGTTTGGCAGGGATGGCCTCTATTATGGAGTTGCCTAACATCCGATTGGTTAGACCGTTATTATCTGTATATCCTCAACGATTACGTAAGACTTTGAAGCAAAAAAATGTTGCTTGGATAGAGGATAGTTCTAATCAAGATATGCGAATTCAAAGGAATAGAATAAGAAAAGAGCTTTCTTTGAGCTGGAGTAAGTCTGGAACGGTTTCTGTTTTATTAAAACGAGCATCTGAAGAAGGGTATTGTAGGATGAAGCGGGACCAAGAACAAGCAGATTTATTAGCTCAACAAGTTGAAATGAGACCTGAAGGATTTGCGATTTTATTTCCTAACTCAGTTGAGCCAAGGGCTTTAGGAGCAATAATTCGTACAATTTCAGGCTCTATTTATATACCGCTTTATCAGTCCATAGAAAGATTAAGTCGTCATTTGCGTGCTATGACCATTGGTGGGGTTAAAATACAACCAGCAGGCCGACTAGGTAAGGGATGGTTATTGTTTCGTGAAGAAGCAGCTATGCAGAATCGTATAAATGTCTATGAAGACTGTATTTGGGATCAGCGTTTTAGGGTCATTATTCCAAAAGATCAATTTAAAGCAGGAATTCAAATTGGTGCTTTGGGGAATGCTTATAAAGAATTTGCAAATCGTCAAACTCTACCTGCAGCTCTCTTGAGAGTTTTGCCTGCGTTTTGGGATGGCGATAATTTGTTGGCTGTCCCGCATTTAAATGTATTTTTGGATGATGTTATCAAAGAATGGCAAATTATTTTTCAACCCAAGCAACCAATGACACAAAGTTATCTTTTTTCAAGTGTATGAAAGAAATCAAATTTTGTTTAATATGGAAAATAAGTGAACAAAATAACTTTTAAGTCTATGAAAAATCTATTTTCGTTCTTATGTTAATTAGATAATAGTAAGCCATCAAACAAAATCATATTAATTTTGTTTAAAGGGTATGTAAAACAAGACGTGTTTGTATTGAACATTGAAATATAAAGTAGAATGAACAAAAAAAATTTTGGCCGTAATTTAAGTTTGTGGGTTGTCGTGATCGTTTTGGTCATGTTGGTTGTTGGGGTTTTCCGCCCCGAAACAGAGCAATCTGCTGGGGAACAAATTAATTATACTCAGTTCATGGATAATATTAATGCAGATAAAATCAAATCTGTAGTTATCCAAGACCGTAATTTAAATGGTAAGTATAAAGATGGTAAGTCATTTACGACATATCTTCCTCCTTTTACCAATGATTTACTTACCCAACTAGCTAATAAAAATGTAACAATTGAGTCAAAACCTTTGGATAATCAGCCTAATTTATTTTGGCGTTTGATTATTAATTTGCTTCCAACTCTATTAATTATTGGGTTGTTTATTTTATTGATGCGCAATATGCAAGGTGCTGGTGGTAAAGCCATGGGTTTTGGCAAGTCCAAAGCCAAGATGTTGACAGAAAAACAAGGTCGAGTGACTTTTGCAGACGTTGCAGGTATTGATGAAGCAAAAGCAGAGTTAGAGGAAATTGTTGAATTTTTAAAAGATTCTCAAAAGTTCCAACGCTTGGGTGGTAAAATTCCTAAAGGTGTTTTGCTTGTAGGCCCACCAGGAACAGGTAAAACTTTGCTTGCTCGTGCAATTGCGGGTGAAGCAAATGTTCCTTTTTTTACCATTTCAGGTTCTGATTTTGTTGAAATGTTCGTTGGTGTGGGTGCATCCCGCGTGCGCGATATGTTTGAACAAGGGAAAAAAAATGCGCCTTGTATTATCTTTATCGATGAAATCGATGCAGTAGGTCGTCATCGTGGCATGGGTATGGGCGGTGGAAATGATGAACGTGAGCAAACATTAAACCAAATGTTGGTTGAAATGGATGGGTTTGACAGTAATGAAAGTGTTATTTTGATTGCTGCAACCAACCGTCCTGATGTTTTGGATCCAGCCCTTTTGCGCCCAGGACGTTTTGATCGTCAAGTTATGGTTCCTAATCCTGATGTTGTAGGGCGTGAAAAGATTTTGCGTGTGCATATGCGCAATGTGCCTTTGGCTTCTGATGTTGATCCAAAAGTTATCGCTCGTGGAACCCCTGGATTTTCAGGTGCAGACTTGGCAAATTTGGTTAATGAGGCGGCTTTGTTGGCAGCTCGATTAAATCGCCGTACAGTTTCGATGATTGAATTTGAAAATGCCAAAGACAAAGTAATGATGGGTGCTGAACGTAGATCTTTGGTGATGAGTGACGAAGAAAAGAGAAATACTGCTTATCATGAAGCGGGACATGCTCTTTGTGCTCTTTTAATTCCTGGATGTGATCCTGTTCATAAAGCAACGATTATTCCTCGTGGTCGTGCGCTGGGAATGGTAATGAGCTTACCAGAAGGAGATCGTTATTCCGAAACTAGGTTAAGATGCAAAGCTCGCCTTGTATTAGCTATGGGGGGACGTTGTGGTGAAGAATTAGCCTTTGGTCCTGAAAATGTCACTAGTGGTGCCTCTGGAGATATCAAAATGGCAACGAATCTTGCTCGTAACATGGTTACAGAGTGGGGGATGAGTGAAAAACTTGGTATGATTAATTATGATGACAAAGACCAAGGTTATATGGGGCAAAGTAATACTGTTTCTGGTTCTACTATTCGGGAAATTGAGATTGAAGTTAAGCAATTAGTTGATGAAGCCTATGAGCGAGCAATGAATTTGCTAATTGAACACAGAGAACAGTGGGAAAGATTAGCAAAGGGTTTGTTAGAGTATGAAACTTTGAATGCAGATGAAATTCAACGTGTGTTACGTGGAGAGAAAATTGAACGTAGTTTAGTTGATGATTCGACTAAAAACCTTCGTTCATCTGTTCCTGAAGTTAGTTCGGAAGAAAAAACAGAATCTACAAATCAGATTAAACCTGAAGTAGAGATGGAAAATAAAGAATCAACGATTATTTCTCAAGAAAAAGCAGAAGGAAAAGAAGATAAAACAGAACCTACTGCTTGATTTATTTACTTAATAATCTGTTTTTTAAAAGTGAAAGAAGAAATTCTTTCACTTTTTTTATATCAAGACTTGGCGAATGCGCGATCTCTTTATATTAATTAAAAGATGCAAAAAGATTTATTTATAGAACCGCTGTCATTTTTATATGATGATATTGCCCAACAAGCGATCAAATCCAAAAAAGCTTATCCTTTTTTAGGTCAAAAGAAACTGGCCTTTTCTATGTTAAGGTCAATTAACTCAGATCAAAATGGATTGCCGATATCTATGGATGCTATTCCTATGCATTGGCAAGAAAAGTTAGAACAATTTTCCTTGCCATTACCTTTGGCAGGTTTGCCTAATGGTTCCTTAGTGATGGGTATTTTAAATATTACTCCTGATAGTTTTAGTGATGGTGGCAAGTATTTTCGACCTAATGATGCGGTTCGAGCTGCACATCAAATGGTTCAAGATGGTGCAGTTATTATTGATATTGGTGGAGAAAGTACCCGACCAGGATCTATTGCAATCACACCACAAGAGGAATGCGAACGTATTTTACCGGTGATTAAAGCATTACAAGGATGTGGTGCATTACTTTCAGTTGATACGCGCCATGCATATACAATGCGTTATGCCCTTGAGGCAGGTGTAGATATTATCAATGATATTTCAGCTTTAGAAGACCCACTAAGTGCCAAAATTATAGCTGACGCAAAATGTCCAGTGATGTTAATGCATATGCGTGGAACACCACAGACGATGGTAAACTATACAAATTATGATAATATCCTATATGATGTATTATTCGAACTTCAGCAGAAAATCGAGTTTGCAGAGCAAGCAGGCATTCATCGTGATCAAATTATTATTGATCCAGGAATAGGTTTTGCAAAAAATAAACAGCATAATTTATTGTTAATAAAACATTTTCCTATTTTTGCTAACTTAGGGTGTCGTTTATTGTTGGCGGTATCAAGAAAACGTTTTATTAAAGAGATTATGAGTAATATTGATTGTGAGCATTATGATTGGGGAACAATAGTTTCGTCTTTACCATTTATGATGGTTGGTAATGGTATTATTCGTGTGCATAATGTGCCAGCAATGGTACAGTCAATGAAACTATGGCAAGCTTTACATTAAAAGCAAAAAAGCTGTTTAAATCAAATAACCTTGGGCAAATAAATGAGCAATCAAAGAGTTTTTTTTGGAACAGATGGAATTCGCGGAACGGCTAATACTAATCCTATGACAGTTGAGGTTGCTCAAAAATTAGGGCAAGCAGTAGGTTTATTATTTTTGAACAAAGCTGATAAAAGACGACATCAAGTTTTAATTGGCAAAGACACACGTTTATCGGGTTATATGATTGAGAGTGCTTTGGTAGCAGGTTTTCTCTCTGCAGGTATGGATGTTGTAGTTGTTGGGCCAGTGCCTACTCCAGCGATTGCGATGTTAACACGCTCACTGAGAGCTGATTTAGGCGTGATGATTTCTGCCTCACATAATCCTTATTATGATAATGGGATTAAGATCTTTAATCGTGATGGATTTAAGCTTTCTGATGCTCAAGAAATTGAAATTGAGAATTTGATACAATCTGATTTTTCTAGTCAGTTAGCAAGCCCTAAACATATTGGACGAGCTGTTCGTTTGGATGATGCAGCGGGTCGATATATTGAACATGCTAAAGCTTCTTTCCCAAGACAATATCGTTTAAATGGATTGAAAATCGTTATTGATTGTGCCAATGGTGCCGCTTATAAAGTTGCCCCCACAGCTTTATGGGAGCTAGGGGCAGAGGTTATTTCTTTGGGATGCAATCCTAATGGATTTAACATTAATGATAAATGCGGTTCAACCTATCCAGAGGCTCTAGGAAAGGCTGTGATAGAGCATCAAGCAGATATTGGTATTGCCCTTGATGGGGATGCAGATAGAATGTTATTGGTTGATGAGACTGGTAAAGTTATGGATGGGGATCAAATTTTAGCATTGATTGCTTCTTCTTGGGCAGCCAAAGGTGATTTACCAAATAAATGTGTGGTTGCAACGATTATGTCTAATATGGGATTGGAACGTTTCTTAAATTCCAAAGATATTGAGCTGTTAAGAACTCGTGTAGGTGATCGGTATGTTGTTGAGAAAATGCGTGAGTTAGGCTGTATTATTGGTGGTGAGCAATCTGGGCATATGATTTTATCAGACTTCTCGACAACAGGGGACGGGCTGATAGCAGCGTTGCAAGTTTTGGCAGTTTTGGTTGAAAAGCAAGAGAAAGCAAGCAAAGTTTGTAATATGTTTGCGCCTTTTCCACAAGAATTAAGAAATATTCGCTTTGAGGGAAATGATCCTTTGACACATGAAAGTGTTAAAAAAGCATTGCGACAAGCCGAAGAACAGTTGGGAAAAGATGGACGGATTGTCCTCAGAAAAAGCGGTACAGAACCTCTGATTCGTGTTATGGCCGAGGCAGAGGATTACAGTACAGTAGATCAAATTCTTACGCAATTATGCACAATCATTAAAAAAGTTAATGAGAGTTGATCATTTTTTTTTGCTTCTTATTAAGAGGTAAGAAATAACATCATTTACCAGTTGGTTGGTTTGCACAAAGAAACTGGCTGGTGCTGAGAGTAATTGCTGGGTAGGTTGGATGTAAAGATCATTTGTTAAATCTAAAGAAGAACTGTTGATTAATCCTTGCAGAAGATATGGGGTTGTTTGTGGATGAAATTGTATACCAATAGCATTCTTTTTTATTTGGAAAGCTTGATTTTTACAAATTTGGCTTGAAGCTAATAAGGTTGCATTTTCAGGGATTTCAAATTCATCTGTATGCCAAAATAAACTGGTGAAATTATCTGGAAAATGAAAACAACCTTTTTTAGTAGTAGATTCGCCTTTAATAGGAAACCAACCAATCGCTTTATGAGGAGCAGGAGAGACTTTTGCTCCATAAATATTAGCGATCAACTGTGCGCCAAAACAGACGCCTAAGGTTGGAATATTCTTTTCAATAGCTTGTTTAATAAGCTCTTTTTCTTTTTTCAACCAAGGGTATTGATCCTCATCATGAACACTCATCGGTCCATTCAAGATAATGAGCAAGCTAGCAGAGTCAACATTTGGTAGAGGAGAATCTTGTTTATATAAAAAACAGATATCTGTCGCAAAGCCTTGTTCATGCAGCCATGACAGGATATATCCAGGTCCATCGGAAATAGTGTGCTGTAAAATAATAGCTCTCATTTTAGACCATTTCAAATATTTAAGTATAACTATTGCAGTTATTTTATAATACGTATAACTATATTTTAATATATACTAATTATAAGGTTATAATATTTATTTCTAATAAATTATATAAATAAAGCCCTCATTAAATAATAACGAGAGCTTCATTAATCAAGTTAGTTATAGATGTTTTCTATAAAAAGTTAAACTTAGAGAGTTGCTTCGCCTTTATGCCAGCTACATGGGCACAGACCACCATCTTGTAAAGCATCAACAATACGCAAAAATTCATCAGGATTACGGCCAACTGATAAATCATTAGCACTGACGTGACGAATAATGCCTTTTGGATCAACAACAAATGTTGCACGAAGGTTTACACCAGCTTCGTAATGTAAAACACCTAATGCAGAAGAAAGCTCACGTTTATTATCAGCTAGCATTGGGATGTTAAGATTTTTCAATTGTGCGTTATGTAAACGCCAATTTAAGTGGACAAAAGCAGAGTCAATAGAAAGACCATAAACAGCAACATCACGACTAGCAAATTCTTTTGCCATATCGCTGAATGCAACGATTTCTGTTGGGCAAATGAAAGTAAAATCCATTGGCCAGAAAAAGAATAATTTCCATTTTCCGCTGTCGTCTTTGTTAGAAATTGTTTGGAATTTACCTTCTGCACCTTGATCTAAGCCTGCTTGTCCTGCAGCAACGGCTTCTAGACTAAATGATGGGAATTGATCACCAACTGTTAACATATTTATCTCCATATAATTATTAAAAAGGAATAGATAATATTCTATACTCTATTTATATTTATGGGTATTTATGATTAAATATTCAAATGAATTCTTTAGTAATGAATGATTGAAAAAATCGATGGACATTCTTCCTTCACCACAACAGTTACGTTATTTGATTGCCCTATCTGAGCAAAGACACTTTGGTAGAGCTGCTAATGTATGCTCTGTAACTCAATCTACTTTGTCTGCAGGAATATTGAATTTAGAACGTCAGTTTGATGTTTCAATTTTGGATAGAACTGCTGGAAAAAGAGTAGTTTTTACCCCAATTGGTGAAGAAGTCATTGTACAGGCAAAAGCTGCTTTACAGGGCCTCGAATCGGTTAGAGATATTATTAATTTTTCCCAAGAGCCATTTTCTTCATCGTTGAAACTGGGGATAATTCCAACGATTGCACCTTATATTTTAACGCCTGTTATTCATAATATTAAAAATATATATCCAAAATTAACGCTTAATATTCACGAAGATTTGACTGAAAGTCTGATGGAAAAATTAGCAATTGGATTTTTGGATCTCTTGATTATTGCTATGCCATGTGATTGCAGTGGTGTGGAAACTTATGCTTTGTTCAAGGATGATTTTTATTTAATTATACCTAAAAATCATATTTTAGAACAGTTTGATAAAGTGCCTTTACAAAAAATAGATATTAAAGAAGTTATTTCTTTGCAAGATGGGCACTGTCTGCGTGATCAGACACTAGATATGTGTAGGCAAGGGCAAAGCTTTAAAGCAGTGACAGATGCGCAGAATGATTTTACCGCATCTTCACTAAAGACTGTTATTAATATGGTCGGAGCAGGTCTTGGCGTTGCATTTATTCCAAAGATGGCAATAGAAAGTGAAATTGTAGATCGCACTGATATTGTCGTCAGAGTATTGGATGGGAATCCGACTTGTCGTACCATTGGTTTGGCTTGGAGACGCAATTCTTTGAGAGCAAGTGAATTTAAACAACTTGAAAAAGTTTTTCAAAATTTAAAAATGTAGTCTTAGGATTTGACTTTTTCTTATTTTTCTTTATATAAGAGCTAACTTTCGAATTTATTGCCTTGGGTGGAATTGAAATTATGAAAATTAGAAACAGCTTACGTTCGGCTAAATTGCGTGACAAAGACTGCCGTATCGTTCGTCGTCATGGAAGAGTATATGTTATTAATAAGAAAAATCCACGTATGAAAGCACGTCAAGGTTAATCTTATTAATTCACATTTGATTTAGTCATTTTTTTAATGATGATCTTTTATGAATATGAATCTAAAAAAGGCTTCTAATTTACATTAGAAGCCTTTTTTGTATATAAAATTATGTTTAAATATCATAAACTAAACTAATATCTTTTAAACGAGAGAATAAAACATCAATTTTATTAAAGTCATTAATCTTATTCGGTCCAGTTAATAATCTATTGAGAGATCTTATGCATGGATATTTTTATTATTTTATTTGATGATTTTCGTACATTAGATGTCTTTGGTCCAGTGGATGTTTTTGGTGAAATAAAAGAATTTACACTTCATTATTGTTCAATTAATGGGGGTATAATTTATAATTCTCATCAAGTGCCCATAATGACCCAGTCTTTACCATTAAAATTACCGTATAATTCTGTGCTGTTTATTCCAGGAGGGATGGGTACGCGATTATTGGTAGATGATACGGTATTTATTTGTTGGTTAGATAAAATGATAGCTCAAGCCTTATATTGTTTAACCGTTTGCACGGGATCCGCATTGCTAGCAAAGACCAAGCGATTAAATGGCAAGTATGTAACTTCAAATAAAAATGCATGGTCATGGGTAACATCATTAAATAATCAAGTTAATTGGCAAGAGAAGGCTCGTTGGTGCGTTGACGGTCATCTTTATACATCATCAGGTGTATCAGCTGGTATTGATATGGCATTATGCTTTGTTGCTGATCTGTATGGTAAAGAACGAGCGATTAAAGTTGCAAATTTGATGGAGTATGTTTGGAATGATCACAGTCATAATGATCCTTTTTCAAGCTCATTATGACTTATTAATTATTTATTAGGTGTTGCTTTAGGTTTGTCTGCTAGGTCAGATCTAATCATTTCTACGTGATCTGGGCTTAGATCTTGCACTTGAGTTTCTGGTATCCCTTTGGCTAGCAAATAAATACGTGTAGAAGGAATTCCTTGATTAATTAATACAGCGCGAATAGCTAACCCACGATTTAATGCAGTACGGCGTGGTGTGGATAAATCATCAGCATTACCGTGACTGTAGGCATTTAGAAAGATCGTAGCATTAGGGTGCTGTTTTAATGTATTGGCGAAATCCATCACAGCTTTGAGCATAGATTCGTTAAGGTTGATACTATTTTCATCAAAAATAATTAAGGTGTGCTTGTTAGTAGCATGAACTTCGCCTTTTGCTTCTTTGATAATTTGTGGCATAGGGGGGGGGGCTGGTGGATGCAAGGGTACAACAATGTTTGCATCTTTAAATACAGGAACAGGGGGAGGTGCAGGAGGGATCGTTGGTAATACAGCAGGAGGCTTATTAGTGCTTTCCTGAGGCTTTGTATTTTGTGTAGCAGTTACTTTTTTGTGAGTGTCTTCTTTTTTTTGCTTCTTTTTAGCAGTCTGTTTTTCTTTTTTATGAGTTTTGGAGGCTTCTTTACTCTTTTTTTTATGTCCATCCCCTAAATTATTCAAAGCAGATTGATTAACATTTACCTGTGCCATTGCAACAGAAGAGGATAGCATTATGAAGGCCGAGCAAGCAGCTGTTAAGAAAAGCTGACTTCTTTTTTTAACAATAGAAAAAGGAGATAAAGGAAAATTCATGATACAGCCTAACAATCAACTTTCTTTAAAGTAGAATAAACTTGCTTAATGATAACATGCTAGTCAATTATTTATCGGGAGTATTTTCTGATATAATTTCTCTGATCTTAGAGAATAACGCTGCATTTGCGGCAACGGTATCTACTGACATTCCGATATCATTTAGCGGATTACCTTGTAAATCAGACGCATGACCACCAGCTTCGCGGACTAAAATTAAACCAGCGGCAACATCCCAAGGCTTTAAGCCCAGTTCCCAAAAACCTTCATATCGTCCCGCAGCAACCCATGCTAAATCCAACGCAGCAGCTCCAAAACGTCTGAGACCAGCAATTTGAGGCATCAAGGAACTTACAGTTTGTACAAACCCTTTTCTTTTCTGTTCAGTAGAAATAGCAAAGGGAATACCAGTTGCAAAAACAGCTTGATACATATCTCGCCTTGCAGAAACACGTAAGCGGCGTTCATTTAAAAATGAACCGATACCTTTTTCTGCCCAGAACATTTCATTGGCAACAGGGTTATAAACAAGACCAGATACAATTTCAATTTCACCATTTTCGTGGCGTTTTTGTAAAGCTATAGAAATCGCCCAATGAGGAATACCATGTAAAAAATTAGTGGTTCCATCCAAAGGATCAACAATCCAACGCCAGCTCCAATTGTCACTTCCTGAATGACCGCTTTCTTCCATTAAAAAAGCATAGCCAGGGCGTGCTTTTTCAAGCTCTGCACGAATGGTCGATTCGGCTCTAAGATCAGCTTGAGATACAAAATCTCCAGGTCCTTTGACACTGACTTGAAGCATTTCCACTTCGTTAAAATCTCGTAACAACCCACGTGCAGCTTTTTGTGCAGCGTTTTGCATTACCATCATATGAGGGGAAAGTCGAATAGCCATGAGAAAGTTCCTGAAAATTATAAGAAGGCTTGATTTTGATTAATTATAAATAAAACAGTAAAGATGTCTGTTTATATTTTGATAAAACAGGCATCTCAATCAATGTCATGTAAGATATAAACTTTAAGTAAGACTTAAGATTTAGATCTTTCAACGTAACTACCATCTTCGGTTTTAACAACGATTTTTTCTCCAGCTTCTACGAACGGAGGAACCATTGTTTTTACACCATTAGATAACATTGCTGGTTTATAAGAAGAGCTTGCTGTTTGACCTTTGACAACAGGTTCTGCTTCAACAACTTCCAAAGTCACTTGTGCAGGCAGTTCAACAGAAACCGGATCACCTTCAATTAATCTGACAATGATTTTCATATTATCTTGTAAGAAAGGTAATAAATCACCAAAAATATCTTTATGAAGCATGAATTGATCAAAAGTTTCTGGATCCATTAACACGATATTATCGCCGTCCTCATAAGAATAGGTAAATTCTTTGTCTTCGGCCATCAGACGCTCTACGGTATCAGCGGTACGCCAACGTTCGTTGGTTTTATTTCCTGTTTTCAGATCGCGCATTTCCACTTGGATAAATGCACCACCTTTGCCTGGCGTGATAATTTGTTGTTTAAGGACAGACCAGCGACGACCTTCATGTTCAATAACTTGGCCCGCACGAATTTGGTTTGCCTGTTGTTTCATTAGTTCTCTCTAAAAATAAACGAGTAAAAGGAAGATTTATAGTCTTCATATTAGAAAAAGGCAAGCTATTCACTACCTTAATCTTTTAAATTTGACGTATTTTATGATTGGGGTCAAGCACAGAATGAGGGGTTTGAGGATTAAAATATTCAGGACCTAAGGGGACTTTGCCATGCCCCCCAGGAATATCCAGAACATATATCGGCCATGCCAAGCCTGTTACCCTCCCGCGTAGTGCGTTTAACAAACGATGTCCTTGCTCAATTGGGACGTAAAATCGTGATGTTCCAGGGGCTTTATCAAGTTGATGAAGATAATAAGGTTTAATGCGCCACTCAACAAAAGCCCGAAGTAACGCCTCTAATGTTGTGACATTATCATTTATATTTTTAAGTAATACAGATTGGCTTAGCAAAGGGATGCCACTTTTAATCAAGGATTTTATAGCTTGATATGCTTGGGGGGTAAATTCTTTTGGATGATTGGCATGAACCACTACCCATAAAGCTTTATCGCTTTCTAAACTCTTAATAAATTTAGAAGTTAACTTGCTTGGAGCAGAAAATGGAACGCGAGTATGAATACGGATTGTTGTAATATGAGGGATTTGATCAAGGGTTTGTATAATATGATTCATCCGACGAGGCGAGAGGATTAAAGGATCTCCACCAGATAAAATAACTTCACGGATTTGAGGGTGCTCTTTAATCCATTGTAAGGCAGATTCCAGTTCTTGATCACTGAGTAACCCATTTTCAGGGCCTACTTGCTCTCGGCGAAAGCAAAAACGGCAATACACAGGACAGATAAGTAAAGGTTTTAATAAAACACGATCTTCATAACGATGAACAATACCAGGAATTGGCGATAAGGCTTCATCAGCAATAGGATCGTTTGACTCATCGGGTCGTGTAACTAACTCATCAGGATGAGGGATGTATTGAAGCCCAATTTCGTCTGTAGGTGTTTGAATAAGTTCTACCATCTCGGCAGAAATAGCAGTCGCATAGGTTTGAGAGAGCTTTTTTAAAGAAGAAATATCTTTGTGATCAATGAGATTTTTTTGTAAAAGTTCATGAACTGTGTGCAGGGTTTTATTATTCATTAGTAAACAGGACTTTGTTTTGTGTGTATTTGTAAAAATTCGTTTTATCTAAATGAAAAAATCGCATAATGATTAAAAAGATGTAAAGCAAATTAAGAGAAATACAAGGACTCTTTTATAGTGAATCAATCAGATTGTGCCTCTCTTGTAGATCGCTTGCCTTTGTTAAAACGCAGGCAGTTGATGATAAAGGCCATCAGAAGTTTTTTTGATGCCAAAGATTATTTAGAAGTTGAGACTTCTTATTTGGTCCAAGCACCTGGCGAAGAAGTGCACTTGAATCCTTTCCATACAATTTATGAGACTCCATACGGAGAAAAACGGATTTTATTTTTACATACAAGTCCTGAATTCGCCATGAAACGTATTATGGCTGAATTGCATCAACCCGTTTATCAGCTTGCCAGAGTATGGCGTAATAAAGAAGGCGGGCCAAACCATTCTCCTGAATTTACAATGTTAGAATGGTATCATCCTTATTGTTCTTTAACTGAGTTAATGAATGAAACAGAACAACTTTGTAAGAATTTGTTGCCTTGTGAGATAAATTATCAAAACCAAAAGATTCGTTTTGACATCCCATTTGAAAAGCTAACTATTCAAGAAGCTTTTCAGAAGTTTGTCGGTGTTGATATTTTATCATTGCTTGATGATGAGCGCAGATTAGCTGATGCTGTTGGCTATAACTTGCGAGATCATGAAACATGGGAAGATTTGTTTTTTAGGTTATTACTGGATAAAATTGAGCCTAATATTGGAAGGGATCGCCCAACATTTTTAACACATTGGCCTGTTCAACAAGCAGCTTTGGCTAAAATTGATCCTCATGATCATCGTGTTGCATTACGTTTTGAGCTGTATGCTGGAGGGTTGGAGTTGGCAAATGCATTCGAAGAGTTGACCGATCCCATAGAACAAAGAAAACGTTTTATTACAGATCGAAGTAAAAGAGCGGTTTTATATCCTGAGGCACCTCAATGGGAAATGGATGAGGCTTTTTTACAAGGATTATCCAAGATGCCACCTTGTTCAGGTATTGCGATGGGGGTTGATCGATTAGTTATGCTGGCAACGGGGGCTAAAAATATCCGAGATATTTTATGGATATAAAGTGTGTTTTATATTTAAAAACATTCAGAAAAATAGTATTGAGACCTTGTCGAAATGGTTGATAAAAGATAAAGCTAGATACCAAAGAATGGTAACGCTCATTTTAATGGTTCTTTAAGGGAATAAAAATGTCACAATCAGTAACAAAGGGTCTTGTTGTCATGTATAAAAAAAGAAAATCCGTTATGGGTGGCCTTTTGGGGATGGCAGGCTTGCTTGCTTTGGCTGGATGTGGTGGCGTTCCAGAACATGAGCGTGAATGTCAGTGGGAAGGTACCCCCTCATGGTATTGTCGTCATACTGCTAAAAAAGATACTTATTTTGTTAAGGGGAATACACAATCTTATTTTATCCCTGCCTATACAGGGCCAAAAGATTTCCCTATACCTGACATGCCTGTTTATGTTGATGAAACTTTGGATCAGACTTTGCGTGCTTCTGTTGTATTAGGGGATTACAAGCAAGCATTGCAGAAAACAGGGTTGTTAGCATTGGTAGAGCGCCAAGGACCTTATACGCTTTTTGCTGTACCAAATCACCCTATGGAACATCCGTCTTTCGCAGTTGAAGGCTCTTTAATGGATGTACAAAATGAGGTTCTGTTGAAACAGTTAATGGCATATACAATTGTTCTGGGTAATTATCCTCCTGCTAAATTAAGAGCGTTAGCTTTGAAAAATGGAGGCTCTGTTGAGCTTACTACTTTTTACAATCAAAAGTTAACTGTAACTATTGATCCTCAAACAGGTGAGTTTGTAACAAAAAATAAAGTAGGGCAAGTTAACAAGATTTGGGTGAATGGTATTCCTCAATCAAATGGCACTTTATATGTCAGTCAAGGTCTGCTTAACCTAGTTCCATAAGAAATTTATGCTTTCTGTGAATTGTTTTTCAATTATTCACAGAAAGCATAAAAAGAGAGAGTTACCTTTCTTTTTGAGCGTCTTCGATAGCTTTTAACATACTTTGAACTCCTTTTTCAGGCCCTTCTGGGTGTCTCCAAACTGCTCCAATCACAGATAGGAAATCAGCACCAGCTTGAACTAATGGTTTGCAATTGTCTGGAGTTATTCCACCAATTGCAACGACTGGTAATTCCATCATTTCTGACCACCAGCTTAATAACTCTATGGGGGCTCTAACATCGGTATCTTTGGATATTGTTGGAAAAAATGCACCAAAGGCAATATAATCAGCGCCGCCTTCTCCTGCCTTCATAGCCATATCACGACTATCATAACATGAAACACCTAACTGTAGATCATCCCCTAGTTGTGACCTTGCTAGCTCAATAGGGGTGTCATCCATTCCAATATGGGCGCCATCGCAACGATATTCTTTTGCTAAATCTGGACGATCATTAAGGATAAACGCAATATTTCTGTCTTGGACAATAGGTTGTAAAACGTCAATTGCCTTACGTATTTCATCGTCTGAAACATCTTTTAATCTTAGTTGAACAGCAGCAACAGGACCAGCCTCTAAGGCTTGGATAAGCAGAGGTTTAAATTCTAAAGCTGTAAAAGAGGGAGGGGTTATCAGATAAAGCTCACAAGGGTTCATAATCTTCTCAATGTTTTGGGATATGTAAATAAGATAGATATAAAAATATCGTTATATCTATTATGTCAATTAATCCAATTTGAATCAAAATTATATCATACAAATATAACTGAATTGTTATTGTTTTATCACTAGGAATAGTTTTATCGCTTTGTAAATCATGTATTTTACGATTAGGTATTTTTTCTTTGTTTGAAATGTGATTTATAACAAATGATCTGTTTCATTTGTAAAGCTGATAAAATGTGGGTTCTCTTTAGTAAATATATCGTGGTTGGTGTTGCTAATACGTTGCTAACTATGATCGTTATTTTTGCTTTGATGCACAGTGGTGTTAACCTCTATGTATCTAATGCAACAGGATATCTTGTTGGTATTATTTTTAGTTTTATTGTAAATTCACTTTTTACATTTTCAGCAAAATTAAGTTTTAGAAGCCTTGTAAAATTTTTCACGGCTTGTTTCATAGCGTATCTTGTTAATTTAGTTGCAATGAAAAGTTTTTTAATGGTTTTTCCTGAGAAAATATATCTACCTCAGTATAAAGCATACCTTGAGGTATATCTTGCACAGTTATGTGGTATGGGATTTTATACGGTAACTGGTTTTATTTTAAATAAATTTTGGGTGATGAAATGAATAACGAAATTATTAATCAAAATACAGTTCGTTCAGAGATTCCGTCTTTAGCAATCGTTGTTCCTTGTTATAATGAAGCAGAAGCATTTTCTCGTGGAGTAACTGAGTTATCTAAAGTTATCAATGATTTGATTGCAAAGAAAAAAATTAAAAATGATAGTTATATTCTATTTATAGATGATGGCAGTACCGATAATACTTGGTTTCAAATTAAACAAGCAGGCGAGGAAATGCTACATGTTCGAGGTTTGAAACTTTCAAGAAATCAAGGACAACGAGTGGCAATGTTAGCAGGGTTGACCTCTATAAATACGGATGTCAGTATTAGTGTTGATGTTGACTTGCAAGATGATTTAAATTGTATAGAGCAAATGATCGATAAATATATGCAGGGTAATGAGATTGTATATGGTGTTCGTGATGATCGCTCAAAGGATAGTATATTTAAACGTAATACTGCTAATATGTTTTATAAATTGATAAATTTGATGGGTGTTAATCATATTCCTAATCACTCAGAATATCGTTTATTAAGTAAGCGTGCCATTCATTGTTTATTAGAATATAAAGAACAAAATTTATATATACGTGGTGTCTTGCCTTTGATTGGTTTTAAAAGCGATAAAGTTTTTTATGCGCGTCAAGAACGAATTGATGGTCAAACAAAATATTCGTTTTTTAAGTTATTAAGTTTAGCAATTGAAGCTATCACCTCATTTTCTGTTTTTCCCTTAAGATTAATCGCTATTTTAGGGTTTGGAACCTGTATTTTGGCAATAATTTCAATGTTCTATGGAGTCATTAGTAAAATTGGTGGATTTGCTGTTCAGGGATGGTCTTCACTTATCATTTCAATTTTCTTCTTAAGCGGTGTACAGCTTTTGTCTTTAGGTGTAATTGGTGAATATATTGGAAAAATTTATATAGAAACAAAACAGCGCCCTAAATTTTTTATTGATGAAACCATAGGAAAATTTTAGTATTATATTCTGTTGGTCGGTTTAGTTAAAGTATCTGGTCAACATGAAATCAGAAAATGGGAAATGTTTATTTTACTAAAGTCGATTTTAAAAGTTAGCATAATCTATGCTGAATTATATTATTTAAATATATTCTGCTTAAAGTTCAAAACTTTGCTTTTTTAATGATTATTATACCCTAGAAAAACTGTTTATAAATTTATTTGAATGGTTTAGTTGGAATGTATATAGGTCGGTTTGTATATGTTTTTTATTAAATATTATCAATTTTGATATTTATTGAAAGCATTATGTATAGCATCAAGTTTGGTTATCAAAGAAAACGAACATCTTATTGATCTTGTCTTGGTATGATATTTATTTTCACTGCTGTATATATAACGTATAGTTTTAATATACTAAAGAGCCTATTAATCAACATTTCATATAAGCATCTCAAGTAAGGGATGGCGTTTTAAATCAAGAATTTATGACTAAATTACCCCAAGATTTTTCAGAAAAATAGATTTAACTTATCGTATACTTTGTGGTTTACACTCTAGTAGAAAGTAAAAAGAAATAAACGCTGAGTTTGGTAATAATTGAGTAAATGCAGTTTGGTGTTTACAAGATATGACAGTATAAAAAAAAATAAGATTTCGGCATAAAGCAGAAAGAATTATGATTTTATAATCAAATAAAGACTGTAAAGATAATTATATTGGAAATCTTATATACAGAGCTTCTGTTTATTATGAAATTATATAACAAGGAAGTTTAAACCTCCTTGTTATAATACAGTATATAAATGGCTCAAATTAGCTTTTGAAAATATTAATAATTTTATCTAGCATTGCCAAGGCATCTTCACGTTTGCGTTGGAATGTATTACGCCCGATGATGGCACCACTTGCACCACCATCATTAAGTCCTTGGAACGTATTAAATAATGTTTCTTCACTGGTTTGCTCACCACCTGAGAACAGAACTAAACGTCGACCAGCAAATGCGGATTGCATAATATGTTCAGTGCGTTTCGCAAGTGTTGAAATATCAATTTTTTGATCTTCATATACTTTTTTAGCAGCCCCTAAACATAAATGATCTGAAGGGGGTTTAACTTTAATGATATGCGCACCCATTTGAGCAGCGATATGTGCAGCATAAGCACAAATATCAACAGCAGTTTCTCCTGCTTTATCAAGGAATGGGCCTCCTCTAGGATAACTCCATACAACAGCAAGTAATCCTGCGTCTTTGGCTTCTTGGATTAAATTTTGTAAGATATCCATTTGTTCATAACAATAATCACTACCGGGATAGATGGTGTAACCAATACCAATACATCCTAAACGCAAGGCTTCTTTAACAGAACCAGTGATAGCTTGATTTTTGACGTCATTTAAACTGTTTGCATTGTTAAGTTTTAAAATAGTAGGGATTTGACTGCCATATGTAAAAGCACCACATTCCAAAGCACCTAAAGGTGCTGCGTAAGCACTTAAGCCAGCATCAATCGCCATTTGATAATGATAATGTGGGTCATATGCCGCGGGATTGGCAGCAAATGAGCGTGCAGGCCCATGTTCCATGCCTTGATCCACAGGCAGAATAAGTAATTTTCCTGTACCACCAAGTTTACCGTGCATTAAAAGACGTGTCAGATTGTTTTTTGTTGCTGCGTTATCGGCTTCATAATTTTCAAGGATACGCTTCACTTGAGGGGTTAGTTTCATGCTTAATTACCTGTTTAGAATTTAAGATATACACGAAACTTATTACTGTTTGTTTAAAAAGGCCATTCATATTATAGTGAGCATCAAGTAGATATATTTTAAATGAGGTGATTATTCTTAAAGTTCAAATCTAATAAATTAAACGTATTCGGTTTAGTATGCCAAATAGTAGCTCCTAGTGTTTGGGCACGATTTTGTATCGTGTTAAATTGGCTAGATTTCGATTCGAAAAAAATATGTTTTTGCCCCATTCTAAGGGATGCCATGGCTAATCCAGCATGGTCAAAGCAATCCAAAATATGAATAACAGAATATTGATGCAATATATCCACTGCTTTATTTATAAATGATAACCACCAGCGGACACCTATGTAAGTTATAGCATTTGGAGGGGATAGGAGGTAAACGCAGGGGGCTATTTTTTGAGTATTTTGTATAATATAACTTGTTTTTTTGGCAATCTCTGCAATAAAGTAAATATGTGCAAAATGGTTTACAATAAAACAAGGTGTTTGTGTTCGCATTAAATAATTATTTAATGATGTTGTGAATAGTTTTTTTTGTAGAAAAGTATAAGGATTTTCTGTCATTATTATAAAAAGTTTTGGTTACAATAATTATGTATTTGATTAGCTTTTAGTGTAATAAATATTTAGATAGAGAACCTTTAGAAAATAGTAAAGTTATTTGTTAGCTATAATAACAAGGGGTACAAAAGACGTGGTGCAATCAGACACGATGAATATCAATGTACAAGATGATAATATAGAGTTGTCTCCTTCATCCCATACGATGAATCCTTCTGAACAACGTTTGGAAAAAGCACTTAATTATATAGAAAATTTTTTAGAAGAGCAAAAAAATCAGTTAAATACAGAACCTGATTTAAATAATAAAGATGTTGTTCTTGCGAATTTAGATATATTGATTTCACGTATGCAAGATATATTACAACAATTTGATAGCGTAGAATAATTTAAAATATTAGAGAATTAATAAATGGCGCAGGTAACGATTTCTATTAATGGGTATGGATATACAGTTGGATGCACGGATGGACAAGAGCCTCACTTGCAAGCAATGGCAAAAGTCGTAGAACAACATATCGATCAGATTCGTAAAATTGGTGGGCAAAGTGGTGAAGGTAGGATATTGGCTTTGGCCAGCTTGTTAATAGCGGATAAATTACATGATATGGAAATTTATATTACCAATTTAGAAAAACAGTTAGATAAACAAAAATTAAAACAGCTTAAACAAGAAAACGAAGAACTCAAAAAAAGCCTAAATGATCTTGCAGATCGCGCAGAATCTATTGCAGGAAAATTAAATCTATCATAACATACCGCTATGGGGCTGCCTGGTTTGTTAGGTAAAACATACTCCCGGGCCGATAATCACTTCCAAGGGAACTGGCGCTGTCGTGACCGTGGTCTCGTTATACTGGTACCCACCTGTATTGACAGGTCTGGAAGAGTTGATAAACCGACGGCTAAGGTGGCTTCATTTTAAATTAGTTGATGTTAATGATTGATATTTTACAAGAAAAATGTGATTTACGAAATAGGCTTAAATTATTAAGAAGCCAGTCGGATCAGTATCATAAACAATATACTTCATTTCTTATCCAAAATATAGTTGAGTTTATTCACAACTCGTGTGCTACAAAAGACGTTATTGCCTGTTTTTGGCCATTGGATAATGAAGCTGATCTACGCCCATTACTGCATCAACTTATCCAATGTAATTATCAAGTTGCTCTACCTAAAACCCCTACCAAAGGAAATCCTCTAAGTTTTCATTTGTGGTCTCCAACAGTAACGATGCAAGAGGGGCGTTACAAAACAATGCATCCAAATACAGACATTATCGAGCCGAATTTCATTTTAGTTCCATTGATGGCTTTTGATCGTTGTGGTAATCGTCTTGGGTATGGTGGTGGGTATTATGATCGTACCTTACAACAATTTTCTGGGATAAATTGCGCTGGGGTTGCGTTTTCTTATCAAGAAGTGACACAGGTTCCAACAGAGAGATTCGACTTTGGGTTGCCTGTTATTATTACAGAGCAAGAAATTATTTATATATAAAGGGTTTACTGTGCGTATTGTTTTTTTAGGAGATATTGTTGGTCGCAGTGGCAGAGAAGTTGTTCTTCAAGAATTGCCGGCATTAAAAAATAAACTTGCTATCGATGTTGTTGTTGCGAATGCAGAAAATGCTAGTCATGGTTTTGGATTGTCCCCTGCAATTGCAGAGGATTTATTCAAAGCAGGTGTAGATGTTATTACGCTTGGAAATCACAGCTGGGATCGCAAAGATATCATTCCTTATATTCGCGAAAATCCCAAAATTATTCGCCCTTTGAATTATCCACCTAAAACTCCTGGGGCAGGGCATTATATTCATATGTTGCCTAATAATAAAAAGCTTTTAGTTATTAATGCGATGGGTCGTTTGTTTATGGATCCGTTGGATGATCCGTTTCGTATGATTGAGGAGCTAATTTCCAAATATCGTTTTGGCATTGATGTGCATGCTATTTTAATCGATATCCATGCCGAAGCTACCAGTGAAAAGGCAGCATTAGCACATTATTTTGATGGCAAAGTATCGGTTGTAGTTGGAACACATACCCATATTCCCACTGCGGATTATCGTATTTTACCCTCTGGTACAGCGTTTCAAACGGATGCAGGAATGTGTGGGGATTATAATAGCGTTATTGGAATGCAAAAAGAAGCCGCTATTTATCGGTTTGTCACGAAAATGTCTGGTATGCGTCTCAGTCCAGCAGAAGGACTTGCTACCTTATGTGGATTAGCCGTTGAAACAGACGATAGAACAGGGGCAGCTTTGCGTGTGGCACCTGTTCGATTAAAAGGCGACCTTGATCCTATTTTACCTAAATGGGATAAGTAAGACGAATATCATACTCTGTTTAGTTATTATGAATACGTTAAACAGAGTATAATATTATCGTCTTAATAAAATGTAATTCACGGTTAAATCTAACTCGAAGTGATCAGGTAAATCGGGTGGGATTTTAGGTAACTTGGCACCTCTAAACATACTTGTAATTGCAGTATCTAATGCATCTGAGCCTGAAGATCCTGTTAGGCTAACAGATAAAACATAGCCATCTCTATTTAAAGCAACATGTACTGAGGCACTGCCGTCTTCTCCATTATTGGCTGCATCGGGTGGATAGTATAAATGTTGTCTGATCCATGCATTAATAGCTGCTCCATAATCATCACTAACTCCTTGAATACTAATTTTTGCTGCATAGGGTACATTGATTTTGCCGTTTTTAACCAATGGGCCTGTAGACATATCAATACCTGAACGAGAGCCTTGAGGTAGCCTATGCGTTGCAGCTTTACGTCTTGATTTGTTGGGGTTTTCACTAAAATCAAGGCTTTGCATATTTGCGAAAGGATTGTCAGAAGCTTTGGGAGCAGTTTGTTGTCTTCGTTGTTGGCGCGGTGGGGTATAGCGATAGGTATATTGATGCGTTTTGGCAGGTTGTTTTTTAGGAGTTTGAGTTTGTGGTTTAGGAATCATTAACGGCACATTGCCGGTATCTGGCAAAGGTTCGGTCTCAGGTTCAGGTGCCTCAACACTTTTCTCCTCGGGTGGAGGCGATGATATCTCAGGTATAGAGGCAAGTGGAGGTGGTGGAGGTTGACCCTCTTCACCAGTAAGACCTTCGCCTGTTAACCCGCTAGATCCTGTTTTGTCAGGGGCAAAAACGACCTCGACAGGTTGTCCTTGCTGACTATTTCCATTTGTGGAAGGATGAGGATAAACTAAATACCATATATAAATTGCCGCAACTACCAAGATATGTGCTGTTAGTGAGCCTGCTAGATAAAGAATATCATAATGATTATAGGCATTATTTGTTGGTTGTAAAAGGGAGCCTGAAGCACAAACTTTTGGTAAGTTATTACTATTGTGTTTTAGAGAGGAAAGGGATGTTGTTGTAAACGCAGATGTTTGTTCTTGAGTTTGTTTCCCTTTTAATTTTGTTAAACTCAGAGAGCTTTCCGGTCTAAAAGATTCTTTACGAAGTAAAGGAAAGCCAGCAAATATAATCTTATTTTTTGATGATTTTTTTATATATTGTGGACGTAGCGAGGAAACAAGATCTGGATTAATAGAATCACTAATAGGATAAGAAACAATAGATCCGACATAACGGTCACGCGGAGATACCGTAGGGGCTTTACGTTGCAAAGGCTTGTCGTTCTGCTTCATTCTGTTTTTTGTCTTCGCCTACTTTTAATTACTAAGAATTGTATCTAATATCATTTCATAGAGTAAAAACAAAGATATTGAAATGAAACAAAATCGTATTTTTTTAATATTTTTATACTCTTGATAAAAATGCAAGAATATAATTTTTTTTAGAGTAAATTATGCTTGGCTGGCAAGAAAATATACAAAAAGCAATGCTCTTTTTGCAAGAGGCAGATCCAGACCTTGCAAAAGTAATGTGGTATGAAAAGACGTGTAGATTACAGGTTAAGGAAAAACAAGAACCTTATTTTGCATTACTAGAAGCTGTAGCTGGGCAACAACTTCATGCCAAAGCTGTAACGGCAATATTAAACCGGTTGAAAGCGTTAAATAATGGCAATTTACCAGATGCCCAGCAACTTTTAACCTTTAATGATACTGAGTTACGTAATTGTGGTTTTTCTTTTCGTAAAATTGCGACCTTACAAAAACTCGCTTTGGCAACTATAGAGGAGCAAGTGCCTTCTTATATACAAGCACAAACGATGTCTGATCAAGAACTGATCGATTTATTAACACAGCTTCCTGGGGTTGGTGAGTGGACAGTGGAAATGTTTCTAATCTTTACATTGGGGCGTTTGGATATCATGCCTGTGCATGATTTTGGTATACGTGAAGGTTGGAAGATTTGTAAGAATTTAACCGAGCAACCTAAACCTAAAGAGTTAAAAGAAAAGACACTATCTTGGAGCCCCTATCGTTCCATAGGGGCTTGGTATTTATGGCGTGCTGTCGATCAAAAAAAGCCAAAAGAAAAGCAAAATCCATTAACTTTATAAATCAGATAAATCAAGAATCATTTTTCCACTATGTTGCCCAGATTCCATAATCTCATGTGCTTTACGAACCTCATTAAAAGGAAAAATTTGATGGATCAAAGGAGAAATCTTTCGCATAGCCAGTAAAGGCCATACATGTTCATAGAGGGCTTTGGCAATATGACCTTTGAAATCGGAGGATCTGGGTCGCAGAGTGCTTCCACATATTGTTAATCTTTTAGTAACAATCTTTGCCAAATTAACGTCATTGGCTTTGATTCCGCCTTGAAAAGAAATAATGGCTAAGCGACCATCTTCGCTCAATGAATCAATATTTGCGTTTAAATAAGCTGCTCCCATAATATCTAAAATAATTTGAACACCTTTTTTCTCGGTTATTTCAGTAATACGTGTAACAAAATTTTCTTTCGTATAGTCAATGACCTCATCGGCGCCGAGTTTTTTACAAATTTCACCTTTTTCTTGACTGCCAACGGTTGCATAAACGGTTGCTCCAAAATTTTTGGCTAATTGAATAGCTGCTGTGCCTATACCCCCACTGCCACCATGAATCAAAACGCTTTCTCCAGCCTGAAGTTTGCCAATTTCAAATAAATTTGTCCACACTGTAAAAAAGGTTTCGGGTAATGCAGCCGCTTCATAAGCATTAAAATCTTTTGGCCAAGGTAGGCATTGCTGTTCAGGAACAGCACAATATTGAGCATATCCACCGCCATTGGTTAATGCGCAAACGCGATCTCCTGGTTGAAAGATAGAAGAGGAGGGCGCCGTTACAATTTCACCAGCAATTTCTAAACCTAATAAAGGACTTGCTCCTTTAGGAGGAGGATATAACCCTTTGCGTTGCATGAGGTCAGGACGATTTATTCCAGCAGCAAAAACACGAATTAAAACCTCTCCTGATGCGCATTGTGGAATAGGGAGGAAGTTTATCATCAGTTCTTCTGGTCCACCAGGATTTTGGACAATAATAGCTTTCATCTGTTGTGCATTCATGTCATGTTGCCTTATGAAAAAGAGTATCTTAAAAAATAATAGTAACATGAATAAGTATAAAACTTTTTTTCAAGATTAAGTTAATAAAGTTTTTTATTACAGGTAGGTAAAATGCTGTACGCAACCCCGTATGAATTAATACAACAACTTCCCAAAGGATATAGATTGTTAGGAATAGATCCTGGTTCCAAGCAAATTGGACTGGCTTTGTCCGATGTTTCTTTGATGTTGGCTTCACCCTTTGAAACCATTAAACGAGGGAAAGTCGCTATTTTTGCTCAATATATACAGCAATTAGCACAAAAAGAACATGTTGGTGGGCTGGTTTGCGGATTGCCTCTTTCAATGGATGGTGATTTTGGCCCAGCAGCGCAAGCTGCGAAAGACTGGATTAGCGCTGTGTCAATAGCCAGCCAATTGCCAGCATGTTTGTGGGATGAGCGTTTATCCAGCAGTGCAGTTAATCGTTTTCTTATACAAGAGGCCGATTTAAGCCGAAAAAAACGTAATGAAGTGGTAGATAAATTGGCAGCAAGCTATATGTTACAGGCTGCTTTGGACGTTGCTAAAAACCAGTGAAGGTATTTTTGGTTGCAGATGTTGCCCCCAATGCGTTCAGATAAGAAACATATTGGTTAATCTTAATCTTGGCGTTGTCCTCTGATACCTTAGGGATCGGGTTTCGTTTATTATATTGCCCTCTAAACTCCATTAAAGCCTGATATGCTTCATATCGATAACGTTTAAGACGTTCGAATGATGCTGGGTCAGGTTGCCCATATTGCCCATTAATATATTGTTCATTTAAAGTAAAGGCATCATTATAGTTTGTTTGGACTTTATCTATAACAGCTACGTTTTTTTGTGATTGGCTGCATGCAACAAGTAAATTGCATATAAAAAATAAATAAGCGAATTTGTAAAAAGAATGGTTCAAGGTCATGTACAATCACATATGATTATAAAATTAATATCTGTTGATTTTATAAGATAAAAAGAGGGTTAGAATGTGTTCATTCTAGTTATTAATATCAAACTTTGTAAATAATTTTATTTTTATATTTTATTAAAAAAATAATGAAACTCTTCCTCAGGTAGCTTTACGCCAATAAAAACGATTTCTGAGTAACGGTCTTCAGTATTATTCCACTTCTCACCCCATTCACTGTTATAGATTTGTTGAACGCCTTGGAAGATCAATCGATGAGGGTTGTGTTGAATATTGAAAATTCCTTTATAGCGAATAAGTTGTTTTTCAAAAACTTTAAGAATTTTATTTATCAACCGAGATAGTTTATCCGCATCAAATGCTTGCTTTCGATGAATAACGAATGAATTTACTTTTGTGTCATATGATATTTTATCGTCAATAATGGGGACGCATGAAAATAAAGAAGAGTTTGGTGATAGTTTAGGACTTAAAAAGTTTAATTCATCCAACAGCTTTAGATCAAGTTGCCCGTGTTTAAGATTATAAATAGGAGCAACTTTGTTCATATGTTGTATTTGATTTACCAATGGTTCTAGAAGTTCTGTAGATAAATCAGTTTTACTGAGCAAGATTAAATCAGCCATAGCAATTTGAGCTTGAGTAACATTAAAATGTTTAAAATGATAAAGTGCATTAATAGCATCTACTATTGTGATTGTGCCTTTGATATCAAATCGCTTAGAAAATATTTCATGTGTTAAAAAAGTTCGTAGGATTGGCGATGGATCAGCCATACCTGTGCATTCAATGATTAGTTGTGTAAAGTTAACCTCTTTACGGTCTAATTGATCAAGAAGCTCTTTTAAAGAAACCTCTAACTCAGCATGGCTATTACAACAAATACATCCATTTTTTAATGTTGTAATATGTATTGCGGTATTACTACTAGATAAAAAACTTGTATCTATGGCTATATTTCCGAATTCATTTTCAATAATAGCAATTTTATGAGTGGTTTGGTGATACAGGATATAATTCAATAACGTTGTTTTTCCTGCCCCTAGAAAGCCACAAAGTATAAAAACAGGAATAGAGGGTATCATTATTAATTTCCGATGATGAATAAAGCAATTTCATAACAAATAAAACGCGAAACATAAAAAATGCTCCGCGTTTGCTTAAATGATCTAGATTAAAAAATAAAGTAAAATGATGTATTATAAATTATTTTGATGGAAAGTATTTTGCCATTTTTCTTCGAATTGTTTTACTGCAATTCCAACAGCAGGATCTGCAATAAAGAGATCAAAAATATCAACAGGAAGTGTAATACCTTTACAACCAATCAACATACATTCAAGAGCTTGTCTTGGGCTTTTAAAGCTTGCAGCAACTAGTTCTTTTTCAGGGCAATGTGTTGATATTAAAGACTGAAGTTCAGATACGACTTCTGGACCATTTCCACCTTGAGCATCAATGCGGCTAACATAAGGAGAAACGTATTGAGCACCAGCTAGTAAACCTAGTAAACCTTGAGCTGCACCATATACAGATGTTGCTAATGTTGGGATACCTTGTGCAGTTAATTCTTTAATAACCTTTAATCCACAAGGAGTTACAGGCACTTTCACAACTAAATTTTCTACACGTTCGCGTAATTTTTGTGCATCATCAATCATTCCTTCAACAGTAGGAGAAATGACCTGAGCAAAAAGCGTTCCTTTTCCACCCATAGCATCTCGGATTGCAGGTAGAAGATCGAATAATGGAGTACCGCCTGCAGCTACAATCGCGGGGTTGGTTGTTACACCCCATACTGGGAACATACCAGAGATTCTTTTGATTGCTTTAACGTCGGAGGTATCTAAAAGTATTTTCATAGTCTCATAAGCCTTTTATTAGAATTAAAAGAAATCAAAATGATTTTTTTTTATATTATTGGTTAATAAAAGAATAAATATTGAATAAATAAATAAAAATAGTAATTTTATTAATAATTAAATAGATAAAAACAGCAATTTAATATCATATATTGATATTTTTTATTAAGAATATTTTATTTAAAAAGAGCATAAAGAATTGAATATTTTAATCGCTTCAATAGATATTATTGTAATCCAAAAAATAATTTTTGTTAAGCCATAATTATAAAAAAAATCAATTTTTTGTGAAGGCTTAACAAAACGGCATTAATTCAAGGGTTAAACAGAATAATACATTTCAAATTCAACAGGGTGAGGTGTATGTTCGAATCGGTAAACTTCTTCCCATTTAATTTTTGCGTAGCTTTCGATTTGATCTTTAGTAAATACGTCACCAGCTAATAAGAAATCATGATCAGCAGCAAGAGCATCAAGTGCTTCACGTAAAGAACCACAAACTGTTGGGATTTCTTTTAATTCTTCTGGAGGAAGATCATAAAGATCTTTGTCCATTGCATCGCCAGGATGGATTTTATTTTTAATACCATCAAGCCCAGCCATTAACATTGCTGCAAATGCTAGATATGGATTTGCCGTTGGATCTGGGAAACGGATTTCAACCCGTTTTGCTTTTGGACTGGTCACATATGGAATACGACAAGAAGCAGAACGATTACGTGCTGAGTATGCCAAAAGTACAGGGGCTTCGAATCCTGGGATTAATCTTTTATAAGAATTGGTTGATGGATTAGTAAATGCATTTAATGCTTTGGCATGTTTGATAATACCACCAATATAATAAAGTGCTTGATCTGAAAGATCTGCATATCCATTACCAGCAAAATTGGGTTTGCCATCTTTCCAAATAGATTGATGCACATGCATACCCGTGCCGTTATCACCATAAATTGGTTTTGGCATAAAGGTTGCTGTTTTACCATAGGAATGGGCAACGTTATGAACACAATATTTATAGATTTGCATGTAATCAGCAGAGCGAACTAATGTTGAAAATTCAATCCCCAATTCATGTTGTGATTGTGCAACTTCGTGATGTTGTTTTTCAATTGGAAGGCCCATTTCACCCATAGTGGTTAACATTTCAGCACGAAGATCATTGTCGCTATCTACTGGTGGAACTGGGAAATATCCGCCTTTAACTCCTGGACGATGGCCCATATTGCCTTCTGGATAGTCTTTCAAGTTTGAGCCAGGACCTTCGATACTGTCCAATTGGTGAATAGCAAAGTTAGGGCCTGTCCCAAATTTAACATTGTCAAAAATGAAGAATTCGGCTTCTGGACCAAAGAATGCTGTATCGCCAATCCCTGTTGATCTTAAATATTGTTCAGCAAGTTTTGCTGTAGAACGTGGATCACGATTATAAGCAACGCCCGTAGCTGGATCAATAATATCGCAAATTAAAATTAATTGAGGTTTTGCTGTGAATGGATCCATAACTGCTGTTGTTGGATCTGGCATCAGGATCATGTCACTTTCGTTAATAGCTTTCCATCCTTTGATAGAAGAGCCATCGAACATAATTCCATCTTCAAAGATATCAGCTTTGATAGTGGTGACATATTGTGTTGTGTGATGCCATTTACCACAAGGGTCTGTAAAGCGGAAATCCACAAATTCAACAGAGTTTTCTTGGATTATATCCATTACTTTTGCAATGGCTTCTTCTTTTGGGGTATCGGCGGACATTGTATTATTAGACATTATTAATTCTTCCTGTGTCTCTTTGACTTAAGAATATGAAAACCGTAATCGGTCATTATTTCAGAGTCTATATGAATGATAGTAATTATAAAGCTTCGGTGCCACTTTCTCCTGTTCGGATACGAATGGCATTTTCGACAGGGATTACAAATATTTTTCCATCACCAATGCGACCTGTGCGTGCTGTATTCATAATAATTTCAACTGCACGTTCTACTAAATCTTCGCTACAAACCAGCTCAATCTTTACTTTGGGTAAGAAATCAACAACATATTCGGCACCGCGATAAAGCTCGGTATGTCCTTTTTGTCTGCCAAAACCTTTTACTTCGGTAACAGTGATTCCTTGCAAACCAATTTCTTGTAAAGCTTCTTTAACCTCATCTAATTTAAAAGGTTTAATAATAGCTTCAATTTTTTTTATCATTCTATTTTCTCTTAAATAAAATTAAGCAAAAGGATTTGCTTAATTATTCAGATAGCGTCATTTAGTCTTTTCTGGGCATATTAAAAGCTATTTTATACAGGGTTGTCCAGTAAAAAATTAAATTGAAATATTAGGAAAACACTAGAAAATAAGCGTTGTATATGCCTAATAATTAAGCAGACTGTCTGTTTTATAAGCAATATAATTTTAAAGGTAAGATTAATGAGGTTTATTAGTAAAATACGTGCTTAAATTCATATCACTCGAAATATTAATTTAGAGTTTATAATTGAAAATATTTTAATAAATAAAAAATTAATACGCTTGAAAAATGAGCGTAATGTGATCGCAAATTGTATTAAATAGTCTCTGTTGTTGTTCTTTTTTTGCTCGAATTCGATTGTTGGCTATTTTATTTTCCAAGAGTGTGTGTTTGCATATTCGGTATGTTTTGACAATTTAATAAGATCGCTTGATTATTGTCAGATACTTTGAAAAAAATACCGAAGCTCATTCTAATGTTGTTCAAATGTATTAAGTGCTCCCAAAAAAACGAAGTTTAGGTTTTGGATCAATTTTAATTTTTTTTAAATTGAATTCAGGTTTTACCAGTCGGTGTTTAAAGTATAAATAATTTTCGAATAGAGTCGTGAAATATAAAATAGCTCTAAACAATATATAATATTTTCCATAAAACTGATATAAATCCAATTATTATTACAAAATAATAATTTGGAATATAATTCATGATGCATACCAATAAAAAAACATTACTTGCAATTTGCTTTTTGTCTTTTTTACCAATCACATTCGCTCAAGCGCAAAATACCTCCATAACTTCTAAAGATATAACAGTTTTAGAACAGCAAGCAAATCAAGGGGATGCTAATTCACAACTTGACCTTGGGTTAATATATTTAACAGGCCAAGGTAAAGCTGCGGATTATACTAAGGCCAAAGAATATTTTGAAAAATCTGCTAATCAAGGGAATGCCAGAGCACAAGATGAACTGGGGTATATGTATTATGAAAATAGAGGTGGTGGTATTCGTGATTATACCAAAGCAAAAGAACTCTTTGAAAAATCCATTGCACAAGGAGATTCAAGAGCATTAGCAGACCTTGGGTGGATGTATTATACAGGTAATGGCGTTCCTCAAGATTATGATAAAGCCAAAGAGTTGTTTGAACAGTCTGTTTCTTTAGGAGATGCACGGGGACAAGTGAATTTAGGATTAATGTATTATGAAGGTAAAATTTTGCCTCATAACTATGTAAAGAGTAAGGAGTTGTTTCAAAAAGCAATTCAGCAAGGATATGGCCGTGCTAATAATGGGCTTGGCTTAATGTATGATGAGGGGAAAGGCGTTACCAAAGACTATGATAAAGCCAAAAAACTATACGAAGAAGCGGCTAAATATGGCAGTACAGGTGCATTTAATAATCTGGGTTTGATGTATTACGATGGTCATGGGGTGCCACAAGATTATCAAAAGGCAATGGAGTATTTTCTGAAAGCTCTCGCAATGGGATATGATGCTACTACAGTCAATATCGGTTTGATGTATTATGAAGGTAAAGGTGTCCCTCAAAGTTATATCAAGGCAAAGGAATTGTATGAAAAAGCTGCAGAATTAGGAGGCCCCGAGGCTCAGTGTAACGTTGGTTTGATGTATGTTAATGGTCAAGGTGGCCCAGTAAATTATGTCGAAGGGAAAAGATGGTTAGAGAAAGCTGCACAACAAAAAAATGCTCTTGCTCAGTTTAACTTAGGCGCCATGTACTACAATGGCAATGGTGTTGATGAAGATGTTTTCCAAGCAAAAGACTGGTTTGAGAAAGCTGCAGCGCAAAATAATGCCGATGCTCAATATGCCCTTGGTGTAATGTATAACGACGGTAATGGTGTTCCTAAAGATATAAATAAAGCCAAGGAGTATTTTAAACAAGCATGCATAAATAAAAACCAACAAGGTTGTCAGTCATACGGTGAGCTTCAATAAAAATATTATGATAATTATATATTAATCATACCGTTAACATTATGAACTTATTATTATATTTTGAGAATTTGATGAAATTTTATAAATTATTTTTATTTCCTATTTTACTCTTTGGAAGCAGCATCAATAATGCATTGGCAACTGATGTTAACTCTTCCAACAAAAATCAGGTGCTATTTGATCAGTATAAAATAGATGTTTCTAAGGAACCTATTCAGATCCCATCAGGATATACTTACAAAGGAGACATGTGGGTTGATGAGTTGGGAAAACGTGTTGATCCAGTAAAGATTAATTTTGCAGGGCAATATTACCTTGGATTGCATAGTTGTGGTGCAGGATGCCGTTATTATACGCTTAACAATCTAGAAAATAAATAAGATTTATCAGCCTTACTGGATCAATTCACATCTAATCCAGATGAAGGTAAAAATACTTTTATTCAGTTATTTTATCAAAAGAATAGTAGACTTTTGATAGCACGTTACTTTAAAAATGATACGTTCAAAGAATATCATGATTGTCAGTTTTTGCTCAAAAATAATAAACTGGAAAGTATTGAGAAATGTTCAAGAACACCAAAGTAAATTTGATATTCTTATTGAGCTAGTTGAGTTAAGATTATCGATAAACAGTTTTAATTTTTGAGACTAAACATAGTGGGTTATTGGTTCATTATATAACCAAACAAAATGATATTTAGAGATTTTGACAATTTTTGGCTATGGCCTTTAACATTCTATGCCTTATAACTCCACTGACAGGTCTAATTAAATACCAATAATATGAAAAACTTCGCAGAGAATATTTATCAATGCAAAATACTCTTGTTTCAGTTGATAGTAATGTTTTCCCATGTTTCAAAGGCGTGACGTGAAAGTTTAAAACAAGCTTTGCTGACTTAGGTTGGTTAAATGATATGAAGTCTTGAGTATGTTGACAAGGACTTAATCCATAGTTTATTTCCCAAAAGCGCCCTAATAAACCGAAAACAATTTCTTGTTCATTCACTTTTTCAAGACATGTGAATTGCTTCATGCTAAAGGATTTTATTGTTTGAGTGTTATCTTTCTTTAGAATTCTATTGGGTAATTCTCGTAATATTATTGCAATTTTAAATAAATAATCACTTTGAGTATCATAATGAACAGCAGCGGATAATACCTTAATCGGTGTTGAATTAACGATAATAGAGTGCTGTTCACTAAAGTGATAAGAATGCAAATATTTATCAATTAGCATTATTTTTTTTGTTCAAAATTGGCTTTAGGAATTTCCCCGTATAACTTTGTTTGACTTTGGCGATATTTTCAGGGGTGCCTGTAGCAACAATTTGCCCACCACCACTTCCACCTTCTGGCCCAAGGTCAATAACCCAGTCAGCTGTTTTAATGACTTCCAGATTATGCTCAATCACAATAATAGTATTTCCTTGCTCAACCAATGTATGTAGAACTTCTAACAATTTACGCACATCTTCTGTATGTAATCCTGTTGTTGGTTCATCAAGAATGTAAAGTGTTCTTCCTGTGGCGCGTCTTGCCAATTCTTTGGAAAGTTTTATTCGTTGTGCTTCTCCTCCTGAAAGAGTAGTGGCTTGCTGTCCTAGATGAATATAACCAAGCCCAACTTGTTTTAAGATGTTTAAACGATCATAAATACGTGGGGCTGCTTCAAATAATGGTACAGCTTCATCAACAGATAGGTTTAAAATATCGGCGATTGAGTGGCCTTTGAATTTAATCTCTAAGGTTTCACGGTTATATCTTGCCCCTTTACAAGCGTCACAAGTCACAAACATGTCGGGTAAGAAATGCATTTCGATCTTGATGACCCCATCGCCTTGACAAGCCTCGCAGCGTCCTCCTTTGACGTTAAAGGAAAAACGTCCTGGTTTATAACCTCTGGCACGACTTTCAGGAAGTTCAGCAAACCATTCTCGAATAGGAGTAAATAGATCAGTGTAAGTTGCTGGGTTTGATCGAGGTGTACGGCCAATAGGGGATTGGTCAATATCAATAATTTTATCTAGATGTTCCAACCCTTTGATAATTTTATATGGGGATGGAACTGCATTTGACCCCATTAATTGTCTTGAGAGTGCTTTATATAAAGTATCAATGATTAAAGTAGATTTGCCACCTCCAGATACACCTGTAATAGCAATAAAGGTTCCTAAAGGAAAATCAACGCTGATATCTTTTAGGTTGTTCCCTGTGGCTCCCGAAAGTGTTAATAATTGCTTTTTGTTCGGTTTTCGACGTTTTTCTGGGACTGGGATAGATTTTCGGCCGCTTAAGTAATCACCTGTCAGGCTTTTGGGATTATTTTCAACTTCTTGTGGTGTGCCAACAGCAACTACTTCTCCACCTAGAATCCCAGCAGCAGGCCCCATATCAATCAGATAGTCAGAAGCTTTGATGGTATCTTCGTCATGTTCAACAACGATCAAAGTGTTACCAAGACCTTTAAGGCGTTCTAATGTTCCCAATAAACGCTCATTATCTCTTTGATGTAGACCAATTGAAGGTTCGTCAAGAACGTATAAAACGCCTGTCAAACCAGAGCCTATTTGACTAGCCAGTCGAATACGTTGGCTTTCTCCACCTGATAAGGTGGCTGAACCACGTGATAATGTTAAATAATCAAGGCCTACATCATTTAGGAAGTGTAAACGCTCAATAATTTCTCTTAAGATACGATGTGCAATTTCAGCCTTTTGTGGAGAAAGCGTTCCTTCAACACTAGAAAACCAATCTAGGGCTTGTTGAATAGGAAGTTCAGATATCTCAGCAATATTTTTTTGATCAACCTTTACGCATAACGCTTCTGGTTTTAATCTTGCCCCATGGCACGTTTTACAAGGATAGTCGGCTCGATATTTATTTAACTCTTCTTTTACAGAGTGGCTGTCAGTTGCATGATAGCGTTTTTCTAGATTTTTTATCACGCCTTCAAAGGGTTGATTTAATGTATAAGATTGTTTTTCGTCATGATACGTAATGGGAATATCATCTTGTGAACCATATAAAATAGTATCTTGAACTTCTTTGGGAATTTTTTCCCATGGTGTATCGCTATTGAGTTTAAAATGTTTAGCAATACTTTCCAATGCTTGTTGATAATAAGGCATAGATGTATTTTTCCACGCTAAAATCGCACCATCTTTCAAAGATAGTGTAGAATTTGGAACGATAAGCTGTGGATCAAAGAAGCTTTCTGTGCCGATACCATCACAGGCAGTGCATGCCCCTTGCGGTGCATTAAAAGAGAAAAGTCGAGGCTCTATCTCTTCAAGGGTAAACCCACTTTCTGGGCATGAATATCTGGCCGAGAAGCTTAATGTCAGAGGTTTTCTTTTTTCATCATCACGCAATACTTCTTCTACGCTGGCCAATCCATCAGATAAAGAAAGTGCAATTTCAAAACTATCCGCAAGGCGGCCTTCGATTTCTGGTTTTATAACAACACGATCGATAATTATTTCGATTGTGTGTTTAATTTTGCGGTTTAAGTTTGGAACATCATCAATATCATATAAACTTCCGTCAACTTTGACGCGCGTAAACCCTCTGCGTTGCAGCTCTGCCAGCTCCTTTTTATACTCGCCTTTTCGTGCACGAACTACAGGAGCCAATAGCATTAATCGAGTTTGTACAGGTAGCTCCATAATCCGATCAACCATTTGGCTGACAGTTTGAGCTTCGATGGGTAGTCCTGTAGCAGGGGAGTAAGGAGTTCCTGCCCGTGCCCATAACAAGCGCATATAATCATGAATTTCTGTAATCGTTCCAACTGTTGAACGTGGGTTTTTAGAGGTTGTTTTTTGTTCAATCGAAATAGCAGGAGATAAACCCTCAATTGATTCAACGTCTGGTTTGCCCATGAGTTCCAAAAATTGGCGAGCATAAGCCGATAGGCTTTCGACGTAACGTCTTTGACCCTCAGCATAAATTGTATCAAAAGCTAGTGATGATTTTCCTGAACCAGATAGGCCGGTAATGACAGTGAGTTGATTCTTGGGGATATTAACATCAATATTTTTTAAATTATGGACTTTTGCACCTCTTACAACAATTGTAGTAAGAGGAGATATTTTTTTTGAATTCATGATTTTATACATAAAGTTTAAGGGTGTTAGAGAATACTAATATAACTTTGAATAGAAATCATGCTATTCTTGATTAAAAGAGTATGATTTAGATTATTTTTTGATAGCAACGATTTCCATACCCATACCATATCTTTCGCTGATACCGTATTTGACTGGGATAAAACCACATTCTTTTAATAAGCTATATAGTCTTGTTCTTGAAAAATTGTGGTAATGCTCCATTTCACTCCAACAATAATTGATGTTTTGAGCATCACGAATTTTCCAAATGATTGATTCAGAGTTAGGTAAGGAAAGAAATAATACGCCTTTATTTCCCAATAATTCAAAAGTTTTTTGCAAGGCCTCTTTGGGATAAGGGATATGTTCAAGAACGTCAGCCATGCTGATTACTGAAATGGGATCATCACTATCGACGTGAAGTAAGTTTGTTTTATAGGCTGTGATACCGTATGATTGTAATTTCGTAACATTTTCTTCTCTTAAATCAATACCAATAGGTTTAAAACCGTATTCACAAGCTGTAAATAACAAAGAGCCATTACCAAAACCGACATCTAGCCACACACCATGATTTTGATAAGGGATAACTTTATCAATCATTCTTGCAGAAACAAGTCTTTGCTTTTCAATTTGATATCCAACTTGTTGTTCGGGATTGGTACCTTTAAAGAGGATTTCGAGAGCTTCTGGCGTATAATAGCCTTCTCTGAAAATATGTTTGCAAGAATTACATGATAACCACACCATTTGAGTAGACAGTGGAGCGATCCAGCGTTGATGATTTTGACAGTTTTCATTACGAATTAACGTCATTTTTGTATCATGGCAAAGGGGGCAATGAGTGTATTTAATAAGTTCTTGCATATCTAAAAACTCTTCGACCTTTATTATATTATTCAAATATTTCTAAAAATTAAAGTAGTTAAAAGAGTTTACCTCGTAAAACTCTTTGGTCTTTTTAATATAGATAGATTAATATAATAACTAAAAAGCATCATATAAATAGCTTTTGCGAAAATAATTAAAAGTTTTGAACTTATGCAAAGAAAAACGTATAAAGAAGTGTATTTGAAAAAAATTTGATAAGGTAAAGAAATAATGGCTGGCAGTGTTAACAAAGTAATCTTGGTCGGTAATTTAGGAAAAGATCCAGACGTTCGTAATACTCAGATGGGCACAAAAGTTGTTAATTTGACCCTGGCGACCAGTGACAGCTGGAATGATCGTCAAACTGGTGAACGTCGTGAAATTACGGAATGGCATCGCGTTGTTATTTTCAATGAACGATTGGCTGATGTGGCAGAAAAATACCTGCGCAAAGGGCGTAAAGTTTTTATCGAAGGGCAATTAAAAACCCGTAAATGGACTGATCAACAAGGGATGGAACGTTATACAACTGAAATTGTTGTAGATCGTTTCCGTGGCGAGCTTGTGTTGCTTGATAGTAACCGCAGTGGTGGTGGAGATGATATGGGACAATATGGTGATGATTATGCTTCTTCTCCTCCAATGGCGCCAACGTCACGTCCAGCTATATCTTCCTCTTCTAAAAATAAAGAAAGCGGTGGTGGTTGGGATTCTTCTATGCCAGGAAATAACGATTTAGATGATGAAATCCCATTCTAAAAATAACGAATTAATTTTATTAATTTTGTGATGTTAATATTAAAACTATAAAAACTGAACGGTTAAGTATTCATAATATGTTTTTTGTTCTTCTTTTTTTAATTTTTACTTTTATTCTTTTGCTTCTTTCTCAATATGGCAGAAGCAGACATAAAAAACTAATTACAATAACTATTATTATGATGATGGCTGGGATAATATGTTGGGGATATCACGAGATTTATTTTGCGGCTGATTACCCAACAAATATGAATAAAGGTGTTTTTAATGCTTTAGTAAATAAAGATTATGCTTTTTCAATTGGCATGATTTTATTGGCATTATCTATTCCTTGCATGTTATTTTGTTTACTCAGTAGACCTAAAGAGATTCGCGAAATAGATAAACCTTTAGAAGAAAATGATGATTTATATGGATAGTTTTAAATGATACTTTGGCATATTGATTCTAATTTACCTTTCCCATTGCCACCAATCTTAAATAGAGGGCTTGAGTTTTTACGAAACCTTGATTTACATCAATTAGTTCCTGGAAAGATAGATATAGATGGTGAAAAAATATTTGCAGAAGTTGTTGATACAATTACACATCTAAAAGAAGAATCTAGGCCTGAGCAGCACCAAAAATATCTTGATATTCATTATTTAATTTCTGGGGTGGAATATATAGGCACGGCTATCGATACGCAAGACAATCCCATCTATAAACCTTTTGCACTAGGTAAAGATATTCAATTTTACGAAGAAGTGAAGCATGAAACTTTTGTTGAGTTGTTTCCGGGAAGCTATGTCATTTTATTTCCACATGACATTCATAGGCCTTGCTGTTGCGTAACACAACCGGTGTCTATTCGTAAAATTATTGTAAAAATTGCGGTTGACGAATTATAGATGAGTTTAATTTATATTATAAGAACGTAATATTTATGAGTTAGTTTTACTTATTTTTGATAAATTATAGGTTTTATCCATATTACATTAGGTGTTTTATGGTTGTATTATACCTAAGCGTTTAGGGGTTTAGCTAAGTTATACAGTTTTTCGAGTATTTAAGCTGTAATCCCTCCCTTAATTTTGAAATAAGGCGCAATACACTCTTTAAAAGAGCTAAATTTATGAGTGCTTTATTTCATATTAAGCAAGTCTTGCTTGTAATTTTCATATAAAAAAATTATAGTTAATACAATTAATCATCGTCTTGAGATAGAGCGTTTATAAAGCCCAAACAGCCATTTATTAATATTGATGTATATTGTGTTAATAAAGGATTATCAAAGCTTTAAAGTGCTTTATTTTTTTTGATTAGATTTTAAAAATTTATAATAATTATAATTTATACTGGACTTACCTTGACCGACTTGCCAGAAAATACCCTTCCTACTTCGTTGACTGATATTGTTCCTGTAACCGTAGAAGAGGAAATGCAAACCTCTTATTTGGCTTATGCCATGTCAGTTATTGTTAGTCGTGCTTTGCCAGATGTTCGTGATGGGTTAAAGCCTGTTCATCGTCGTATTTTGTACTCTATGTTTGAAAGTGGTTTAACCGCTGATAAACCCTATCGTAAATCAGCTCGTGCGGTTGGGGATGTGATGAGTAAATATCACCCTCATGGGGATTCATCGATTTATGATGCCATGGTAAGAATGGCTCAACACTGGTCAATGCGCGTTCGTTTAGTGGATGGGCAAGGGAATTTCGGGTCTGTTGATGGGGATTCTCCTGCGGCGATGCGTTATACCGAAGCGCGTTTAGGCAAACCTGCTACTTTTTTACTAGAAGACATCAATCAAGATACGGTCGATTTCCAGGCAAACTATGATGAAACAGAGGAAGAACCTGTTATTCTTCCAGCAACTTATCCTAATTTGCTGATTAATGGCGCATCTGGGATTGCGGTGGGAATGGCAACGAATATTCCAACGCACAATCCAACTGAAATTATCGATGCGACTTTGGCGTTGATTGAAAATCCAGAAATGGATTTGCCAGAACTTATGCAAATTGTAACAGGGCCTGATTTTCCTACTGGTGGTATTATTCTTGGTCGTTCAGGTATTCGAAGTGCGTATGCTACAGGTCGTGGATCTGTTTTGATACGTGGACGTGCTAATATCGAAGAAATTCGTAAAGATCGCCAAGCAATCATTATTACTGAAATCCCTTATCAGGTTAATAAAGCAACATTGCAGGAAAAAATTGCAGAGTTAGTGCGTGCCAAGCAAATTGAGGGTGTGTCTGATATTCGTGACGAAAGTGATCGTTCAGGAATGCGGATTGTTATCGAAATTAAACGCGATGCAACCCCTGATGTTGTATTAAATCAACTTTATCGCTTTACTCAGCTACAAACATCATTCGGTGTGAATATGTTGGCGTTGAATAATGGTAAACCTCAGTTATTGGGGTTAAAGGATGCGTTAACAGCGTTTATTTCGTTCCGTGAAGAGGTTATTTTACGTCGAGCAAGGTTTGAACTGAATAAAGCAAGAGACCGCGCTCATTTATTGCTTGGACTAATGTTAGCTGTTGCAAATATTGATGAAGTTATTGCATTAATTCGTTCTGCGCCTGATTCAGCTACAGCACGTGAACAACTGATGCAGCGTTCATGGCCAGCAGCAGATATTCAATCTTATTTAGATTTAATTCAAGATGACGGTAATATCCTAGCCGATGGACGTGTTTATCTTAGCGAAACACAGGTTCGTGGTATTTTAGAGTTGCGTTTACAACGATTAACTGGGTTGGAACGCGAAAAAATTCAAAGCGAATTGATTGAAGTTTCTAAACGGATTGAAGAGTTATTGGCAATTATTGCTAGCCATATTCGCCGCATGGAAATTATGAGAGACGAACTGTTACGTGTTCGTGGGGAAATTGGATGTCCACGTGCGACTGAGATTGTGGATTATGAAGGCGATCAAACCGATGAAAGCCTGATTGAACCAGGTCAAATGGTGGTTACAATTACCAGAGATGGTTTCATTAAACGTACATCATTGGAAACATTTAGGTCTCAAAATAGAGGCGGCCGTGGTCGTAAAGGTGCTGGCAGAAGAGGGGATGATATTATCACACGTTCCTTTAATGCACATACACATCAGTGGGTTATTTTCTTTTCTTCAGGAGGGAAGGCCTATCGTGTAAAAGTTTGGCATTTACCAGAAGCAAGCCCAACATCTAAAGGTCGTGCTTTGGTTAATCTTTTACCTGATTTAGGTGGGGATGAAATTACAGCAGTATTGCCATTGCCTCAAGACGAGGAAATGTGGCCAAACCTTCATCTTGTCTTTGCGACCTCTAAAGGAGGGGTACGACGTAACCGTCTGAGTGATTTTGGTAATATTCGTTCTTCTGGCTTGATTGCAATGAAACTAGATGAAAATGAGCGTTTAATTGGTGTTGCAACCTGTCGCGAGGGTCAAGATATATTCCTTGCTTCTAAAAAGGGGCGAGCAGTTCGTTTCCAAATCACTGACGATACAGTTAGAGTATTTGCAGGGCGCGCCAGCACTGGGGTGCGTGGTATTCGCTTGGCAGACGATGATGAAGTGATGTCTATGTGTGTCTTAAATCATGTGGATGCTTCTGTTGCAGAGAGAACTGCTTATATTCGTTATAGTAATGCTAAACGTCGTGCAGAAAATGCAGATGTGGCGGAAGATATAGAAGAGGTTTTCGAAGTAGAAGAAGAGGATGGCAGTTCGGATACTGAACTTACGACAGAACGTTTGAGCGAGTTACAACATGCTGAAGAGATTTTGTTAACAGTAACTAATGCTGGGTTTGGTAAGCGTTCAACGGCTTATGATTATCGTGTCAGTGGTCGTGGTGGTTTGGGATTATCTAATATGAATTTGGCAGGTAGAAATGGCACGGAAATTGTCGCTACTTTTGCTGTTCTTGATAATACAGATGTGATGTTGGTCACAGATAAAGGGCGTTTGATTCGTGTTCCTGTTAATCAGGTTCGTATTACATCTCGTACCAGTATGGGGGTTACTTTGTTCCGTATTGATGATGGTGAGACTGTTAGCAGTGTATTTCCTGTGATTGACGATTCTGTGGATGAGGAAGAGAGTGATAGTGTTGCAGGTCAAGAAAATGATGGAGCACAAATTATAGAATGATTAATAGCAAGGAAACAACGCGTATAGGTTTTTATCCAGGTACATTTGATCCTATTACAAATGGTCATTTAGATATTATTAAACGAGCTGTAGGTTTGGTTGATAAATTGATCATTGGTGTAGCACTTAATGAAAATAAAAGCCCTTTATGGTCATTAGAAGAAAGAGTTGAATGTATTCATGCTGCGTTAGTTGAGGAGTTCGGAGAAGACTATCGCATATTGGGTAATGGTGAGTGTGCAATAAAAGTAGTTGGCTTTGGTAATTTATTAGTTGATTGTGTTAAAGAACATAATGCAAGTGTAATTATTAGAGGATTACGACAAGCTACAGATTTCGATATGGAATTTCAAATGTGTTTGATGAATCAACGTTTGGCTCCTGATATTGAGACTATTTTTTTAGTTGCAACAGAACAAAACCGTAGTATTGCGTCAAGTGTTGTTAAAGAGGTAGCACGTCTTGGAGGGGATATTTCTTCTTTTGTACCTAAAACAACGCTTAATAAATTACGACAGTCGATTTAATTTTTATAAAGAGAGAAAAAATGAGTACAGAAAGTAAATTACTTCAAATGGAATTAAAGCATGGAATTGTAAAAATTAAATTACGTCCAGATTTAGCTCCATTAGCTGCTGAACGCTTGTTGACGTTGGCAGAGCAAGGTTTTTATGACAATACCCCTTTTCATCGTGTAATCGAAGGTTTTATGGCTCAGGGTGGAGATCCCAGTGGTACTGGTATGCAAGGAAGTGATCTGCCAGATTTAAAAGCAGAGTTCACAAAAGACGAATCATTCCATAGAGGCATGATCGGAATGGCACGCACTATGGATCCAGATAGTGCCAATAGTCAGTTCTTTATCATGTTCGACGATGCACATCATTTGGATGGACAATACACAATTGTCGGTCAAGTTATTGAAGGTATGGAGTTTGTCGATCAAATTAAACGCGGTGCTGGAGCTAATGGTATAGTAAACCATCCTGACCAAATTATTAAAATGTCTGTTGTGACAGAATAATTTTTAAAAAAATGAAAATAGTGGTTGACTTCCTTTGAAATAACCACTATTTCAATGTTCATCGCTTGATACAAGCGGTCTCAAAAAAGAAGAGCCGGTAGCTCAGTTGGTAGAGCATTCGACTTTTAATCGAATGGTCGAGGGTTCGAATCCCTCCCGGCTCACCAAGACAACCTAGTCTTGAAAAGTTTTGATAAAATATTAATATACCATTATTAATATATAGTAAAGATTTATTACTACACCAGTAACTAAATATCAAACTTTTAAGTAATCCCTAATAAATTCTTCTTATTATCTTGTTCGATTCTAGTTAAAATTTTATAATGAAATTTAATTTATTTTTTTATTTCTAATTAAAATATATTTGGCGAATATACCTAGATTAGCTTGGTAAAGTAATTTAATTATTCAAAAAAGGGTCAATGAAATATTATTATTCATACTTATACACAATGAGATAATATTTATTGTGTTTTCTAAATTTAATCGGATCTCATAAATGTCGTTTAAAGGACTTCTTTAGGATCACAATGTTGCGATTTGGAGACGCATATGTTAGGCTAAAGAAAGTTATTTACGCTGCTTTTTCATTAATGTTTTTCATGATGCGTTAATATAATAACTATTATTTTGATTAGATGAAAATCATTTTAAAACATTAGTATTTAAATAAGAAAATTAGAGTGTAAACATATACTCATAGGAGATTTTTTGTGAAATATACTGTAGGTCAATATCTTGCTACTCGTTTAGCACAGTTGGGCTTGAACCATGTCTTTGCTGTTGCAGGCGATTATAATCTGACGTTGCTCGATGAAATGGCAAAAGTAGAAGATTTAGAGCAAGTTTATTGTTGTAATGAATTAAACTGCGGTTTTGCAGGTGAGGGTTATGCACGTTCTCGAGTAATGGGTGCATCAGTTGTAACATTTAGTGTTGGCGCATTCAGTGCTTTTAATGCTGTGGGTGGTGCTTTCGCTGAAAACCTTCCATTACTTTTAATTTCTGGTGCTCCTAATAATAATGACTATGGAAGTGGTCATATTTTACATCATACCATGGGATATTCTGATTATCGCTATCAAATGGATATGGCAAAGCAAATTACGTGTGAAGCTGTTTCAGTTGCACATGCTGATGAAGCACCATGTTTGATTGATCATGCTATTCGTTCTGCGCTTCGTAATCGTAAGCCCGCTTATATTGAAATTTCATGTAATGTGGCTAATCAACCTTGTACAGAGCCTGGACCAATCAGTAGCATCACCAACAGTCTTATTAGTGATGATGAAAGCTTAAAAGCTGCAGCTAAGGCTTGTTTAGATGCTTTAGAGAAAGCAAAAAGCCCAGTTGTTATTATCGGTGGTAAGATTCGCTCTGCAGGGTGTGCAGTTTCCAAAAAGGTTGCTGAACTAACTAAAAAATTAGGTTGTGCAGTGGCTACTATGGCTCAAGCCAAAGGTCTGTCTCCTGAAGAAGAAGCTGAATATGTAGGTACATTTTGGGGTGAAATTAGCTCACCTGGTGTTGAAGAGTTAGTTCGTGAATCAGATTGTCGTATTTATATCGGTGCTGTATTCAACGATTATTCAACAGTCGGTTGGACATGTAAATTAGTTGGTGAGAATGATATTCTTATTTCTTCACATCATACACGGGTTGGTCACAAAGAATTTAGTGGCGTTTACTTGAAAGATTTTATTCCTGTATTGACTTCTTGCGTTAAAAAGAACACGACATCTTTAGATCAATTCAAAGCTAAAAAAATTCCAGTAAAACAAGTTCCTGTTGCAGATGGTAAAGCACCATTAACAACAGTTGAACTTTGCCGTCAAATCCAAGGTGCTATAAATAAAGATACAACTATATACTTGGAAACTGGGGATTCATGGTTCCATGGTATGCATTTTAAACTTCCTAATGGTGCGCGTGTAGAGTCTGAAATGCAGTGGGGACATATTGGTTGGTCTATACCTTCTATGTTCGGATATGCAGTTTCAGAACCAAATCGTCGTAATATTATCATGGTTGGTGATGGATCATTTCAATTGACTGCACAAGAAGTATGTCAGATGATTCGTCGTAATATTCCTATTATTATTATTCTTATTAATAATAGTGGATATACAATCGAAGTTAAAATTCATGATGGTCCGTATAATCGCATTAAAAACTGGGATTATGCAGGTTTGATTAATGTGTTTAATGCGGAAGACGGTAAAGGTCTTGGATTAAAGGCGAAAAATGGTGCCGAGCTTGAAAAAGCAATGCAAACAGCATTGGCTCATAAAGATGGCCCAACATTGATTGAAGTTGATATTGATGCTCAAGATTGTTCTCCTGATCTTGTTGTTTGGGGCAAAAAGGTTGCTAAAGCAAATGGTAGAGCACCTCGTAAATTCCAAACATTCTAGTATGTTCTAAATTAAGTATTTAGAGACTTAGGATATTAAAAACTCCCTTTATTATTATAATAAAGGGAGTTTTATATTTTAGTTGATGTAGGGGACAAGCTATATTAGGTTCAGCTACTCTTTTAAATTTTCTATGATTTCATCATAAGGTTTATTTAAATAAATAGGTAAGACTTCTTGAGGTGTGCCGTCCATTTTTAAATAGCCTTGGTCAAGCCATAAAACGCGATTACACCATTTAGCAATAATTTCTGCTGAGTGAGTAGAAATAACTAGAATTTGCGAATTTTGTGCAATTTGCTCAATACGTTTGGTTGCTTTTAAGATAAAACCAGCATCGCCTGTTAAGAACCATTCGTCCATCATTAGTATTTGTGGATCAATTGCGGTTGTTAAACCAAAACCAAGTCTTAATTGCATACCAGAGCTGTATGTTCTGACAGGAAGGTCTAGGTAATTACCTAGCTCGGAAAATTCAGCAACACTCTCTTCAATCTCCTTAGTTTGTTTTTTTGAATACCCATTAATAGAACATTTGAGGCGAATGTTTTCCCTTCCGGTTAACTCAAAATTCATACCAACAGTAGGATCAAGCAAAGTGCTAATATTTCCTTCAATACGAATATGTCCTACGATAGGCTCATAAATTCCAGCCATTGTTCGTAACAATGTGGTCTTTCCAGCACCATTTTGACCAACCAATCCAACTCTATCTCCTTGATTAAGGGTAAAGTTAATATCTCGAAGGCTTTGAACAAGAATTTTTTTATGTTCATCTTTCTTTAAACGCCCTGAAACAAATAAATGAGTCATTTTACGTAAGTTGCGTGTATTCTCATGGTACAGCGGAAAAGAAATAGAAAGATTTTTTACAGAAATACTGGGCATGACGATTACATCCAGTAGGGAATACGAAAACGAGTTTTGCTAAAAATGAATAAAGCCAAAATCCATAAAATAAGGCTATATCCAATGGCAGCCAGCCATATAGAATAAGAAAGACTTTCTCCTAATATAGGCGATCTTACAATTTCAAATAAAGGGTAAAAAGGATTAAGCAAAATATAATTACTATTAAAATGTAGAGAGCTTGCTTTCCAAATTATAGGAGTAATAAAGAAAAAAGCTTGGGTAAAAGCAGAGATAATAGGAGGAATATCTTTGAAACGAGTTCCAAGAATTCCAAATAAAATCCCTATGGCAAGGCTATCCATGATCCATAAAAAGGTAGCAGGTAAAAGTAAATATAATGAATGTGGAACAATTTTAAAAATAGTAAAAACAACTATGATAACTAGTAAATTATGTCCAAGAATAAGAATATTGGCAAAGATTGTACGCCACACACAAATACTAAAAGGGATACGTTGTGATAAAATCAGTGTTCTGGCATTTGTAAAGATATTACAACTGTCGTTAATCATGCTACTGATATATGTCCATAATACAATTGATATTGATACGTAAGTAAAATAGCTTTTTAAATCAAGATGAAGTAAAAAAGCATATAGAATACCAATAGTTGTGATCTTAGTCCCCATAATGATTGTAATCCATAAAGGTCCAAGTATGGAACCACGATAGCGTAATTTAATATCAAGTAAACCTAATTTCCAACCAATTCGCCATTGCTTTATTCCTTGTAGTAAGTCAAGTAAAGCAAGTTTAATATTTTGATTTAGGCTGACAGAGCGCAAGTCAATAACAGGCTCTTTGGCTATTGTTGGATCTTGATCCGACATCATCGTGTCCTTGGAGGATATAAGGTAAAGAACTATATCAATAATAAGATTAATTTTACTGTAAAATCTTCAAATGAGAAAGGACTAAATATCTTTCTATAGTTTATTGCAAGGGATAGTAAGTGTTTATGTAATTATAATTATTTTATACTTTTTTATTTATGAATAAAATAAGTATATTTTATTAATTACTATAATTATCAAAGTAAATATAATTTATTTTTACCTATATATCAGTATTAACCTTTTAATATTTTTTATTTATTTAAACTTTTCTGTTCTCGAAAATATTATCAGGCTTCATATAGGCCAAATTTTAATTCTGGAGTATATTGTTTAAACGATAAGAGATTCTGCTTGGCAACATAAACGTGCGGTAAAATGAAAAATATATCTACAAATGAAGTTAAAGATGCAGTTTTAGTTGGTGCTGGTATTGTCAGTGCTACTTTAGGTGCATTATTAAAAGAGTTTAATCCAGACATTAAAATGGCCATTTTAGAAGTGCGTAGTACGGGAGCAGAAGAAAGCTCTAGCGCATGGAATAATGCAGGAACTGGCCATGCGGGTTTATGTGAATTAAATTACACCCCCTTTATTCCTGGACAAGAAATTAACTTAAAAAAAGCTATTTTTACAAATGCTCAGTTTGAGGTTTCCAGATCTTTTTGGAGCCATCTCGTTAAAGATGGTGCTTTTAAAACGCCTTCAGATTTTATTAATCCAGTTCCTCATTGTAGTTTCGTTCAAGGACAAGCAAATGTTGCTTTTTTAAAGCAACGTTATGAAAAGCTCCGCCAGCACCCTGGTTTTGATAAGATGGTTTTTTCTGATGATCATCAACAAATTAAAGATTGGGCTCCGTTGGTTGCTAATGGCAGACCAGCAACAGAAAAAATGGCGTTAACTCGTGTTGAAGGGGGCACAGACGTCAGTTTTAGCGCGTTGACTCACAAGTTACTTAATCATTTAGATGAACAACAAAATATTGAAGTTGGATATTGTGAAAAAGTAGAAGATATCAAACGTGTTGGTGAGCTATGGGAAATAAAAAGTAAAAATGTTATCACTGGAAAAGAAACCCTCATTCGTTCTCGGTTTGTATTTATCGGTGCTGGTGGTGCAGCTTTATTATTGTTGCAAAAATCTGGCATTCCTGAAGGACGTGGAGTGGGTGGTTTCCCAGTCAGCGGGCAGTGGTTACGTTGCGATAATCCTGAAATTGTTGAACAGCATCATGCTAAAGTTTATGGGTTGTCTACAGAAGGATTGCCAACAGTTGTTGCCCCGCATTTAGACACGCGAATTATTGATGGAAAAACATCTATTCTATTTGGACCTTATGCTGGATTTACCACTAAGTTCTTGAAGAAAGGCTCTTATTTTGACGCAATATCTTCTGTGCGATTAGATAATATTGAATCTATGGTTTCTGTTGGTATTCATAATCTTGATTTTATTCGCTATTTGGTGGATCAAAGTATGCAGACAATGGAAAAACGGATGAACGCCTTACATCGGTTTTATCCTCTTGCTAGAGAAAGCGATTGGAAACGACAAATAGCAGGTCAACGTGTACAAATTATCAAGAGAGATCAAAATGGTCGCTCTATTTTACAAATGGGTACAGAAGTTATTACGGCTCAGGACAAGTCTTTGGCGGCTTTATTGGGGGCTTCACCAGGAGCATCAGTATCAGTCTCCGTGATGTTGAACCTAATTGAGAATTGTTTCCCAGAACAAGTCAAAGGGCCTTGGGCAGATAAAATTAAGAAAATTTTCCCCGCACGTGAAGCAGAGTTACAAAAAAATTCTGATCTTTACAATAAAGTGCATGCGTTTGCTAATGAAACCTTACAATTACACTAGGATTTTGTATGATTATGTAAATAAAAACCCACTTATTAGTGGGTTTTTATTTTGATTGATCAGTCTAAATCTTTTAAGAAAGCATAATAATTATGCTGCCCTTGCTGAACACCGACTTTCATTTTTTTTATGATCGTTCTTGTTGTATTTCTTCGCCATAAGTTAAATAAAAACATTCCTAAAACACCAATAAATACCCCTATTGCCACAGATAACATATTGGTAGAAGGGAGTTTGCTCATCATCCAGCTGCTTACAGCTCCAAGAAGAAATTGAATGGTGCCTAATAACGCAGATGCACTGCCAACACGTCGACCATGAAGGATAAAAGCAAATATGGTACAATTAGGGAATACAAATCCTAAACATCCCATGATGATAACAATTGGGGCGCAGTGAAGAACGATACCTAAAGTATTTAAAGGGATGGGTAATAAGCAAATAATGATAAACAAAATGCTGGTCGCAAAAGCTATATTTGTTGCGATATTTAACATAATATAAGGGCGAATTTTATTTAATAATAAACCATTTACTTGGTTACATGCTGCGATAATAAAAGAGTTAATTCCAAACCATATTGCAAGTTGTAACTTTGTAAATCCCATTGATTTACTCAGAACATCTGGTGTACCGCTTAGATAAGCAAAAATCATAAAAAGGGCAAAGCCAGTAATCATTGTGTTGGTAAAAAAAATAGGTTCACGAACAATACGAATATAACGCCAAAAAATAGATCTTATAGAAGAATAGATGCGATATCTGTGCATTAATGTGTCAGGTAGATAAAAGTATACTATAAAACTGCCAATAATTCCGTATATACCCATGATCCAAAACAAGATTTGCCAAGGAAATTTGATAACAATCAGTCCCCCCAGAGTTGGGGCAACAATTGGGACGATACAACTGACGAGGGCCAGTTGCGCCATAATCTTAATTCCTTTAGAGCCTGATGAAATGTCTCTGACCATTGCTCTTGGTATAACCATTCCTGCTGAACCGCCCAGTGAAGACAAAAAGCGAAAAAAGCAAAAAACATAAAAATCAGAGAAAATTGCGCATCCAATAGAGCCAATGGTAAATACAATAATTCCAATCAAGAGGGGAGCCCTACGTCCCAAACGATCTGATATTGGTCCAATTGAAAGTTGGCCGAGTGCCAACCCAATAAACCATACCGTCAGAGTCATTTTGGCTGCACCATCACCATATCCAGCTAAATCTTCATTGATTTGTGGAAAAGCAGGCAAATACATATCTGTTGCCAAAGGCCCAATAGCCGTCAGCAAACCAAGTATAATAATGACCCATATAGATAGTTTTTCATTAAAACTATTCATTGTTGAAGGGGGTGTCGTAGAGATATCGCTCAAGATTTAATTTCCGCAAAGTAAGATAAAATTTTACAATAATGGACTGTTATATTATGGATTTTAGATAAAATTAATCTAATGGTTTATAAGGTTTTATAAAACAATACATAAACAGACGGTTATAACTGTGATATTAATCGCAAGTTGTTCACTGTTTGTTTACCTTAATTTTATAAAGAACGCAAAGCCTTATTCGAATAAAAGATTTGAATTTAATACTCACTCATACGCTAGTTATACATTTTATGGTTTAAAACCACAATATTGTAATGAGTAAGAGATATAATAGTATCTTTATTTTAACAATGGCTTATTAAAAAAATACAAAGAGTAAATTATGTTTTCTATCCTAAAATCTGATCTTGTTAACCCTTTTCAACCTATGGATGAACAGTTAAATCGAGAGTTAGATAAAACAATAACACAAGCTCTGGCAGAATTAAAACCAGACAATATTTTTGCTGATATAGATCAGTCAATCGTCTTGAGGATTATCGCTGAAGAAGATTGTGTTTTATGTGGTGCCCCTTGGGTTGATGGTTTGCTTGAAAAAATTCACTTTACGGGTAATATTCAATGGCATGCGATTGAGGGGGCAACAGTTTTAGGTGGTGATAAAATTTGCACTATTTATGGTAAAGCCAAAGAAATTATTGGAAAAGAAAAAATAATTCTAGATTTTCTAAGTTTATTTTCTTCTTTAACGACACAAGCCCGTAATTATGCAGAGCTTGTATCTGGAACTAAATCACTTTTATATTATGATTATTTGAATATTCCTGGATGTACACTATCTCAACAATATGCTGTTCATATTGGGGGGGCGCAAGGATATAGTGTTCTTGACGATGGTACATGTTTGATCAAAAGAGGGCATATCCATTTATTAAATGGAATATCTGCTGCATTAAAACAAGCACTTTGTCATTATTCTATTGATTTTATTAAGGTTGAAGTTTCTTCTTATCAAGAGCTTTCAGAGGTAGTAAAATTAGGTATCAAAAACATCAAGTTATGTTTTTTCACCCTAGAACAACTTGCACAAGCTCAAGAGCTTGTTAAAGAGAAAATAACATTAGAAGCCTATGGCAATGTCCATTTAAGTAATATTAAGCAAATAGCACAAATAGGAATTGAGCGAATTATTATGGATGATTTTGGAAAAAAAATTTCTATTATCAGTTATGCATTGTCTTATTTAGACGATTAATTTTGATCATGTAGAGTAATCTAACTCTTGTTTGTTTTTTTTGTTCTGTTATCCTACCTATTATTCATAGAAAAAGGATATAAATCATGCGGTTAAATTTTTTAACTAAAAATAAAACAACATTCGTGATGGCTGTTGCAGGGGCTGTATTAATGCTTTCAGCGCCTAAAATCATGGCAAAAGGCCAGATTTATAATAATACAGGTAAAGAAGTTGCTCATATCGATGATCGTGGGAATATCTATGATAACGTTACAGGTTTTAACGGCAGGGTAGAGCAAGATGGTTCTGTTTTTGGATCTGATAATAAATTAGTAGGGCGCGTTGATAATCGTGGTACGATTTTTGACAAAACCAATGTTCAAGTCGGTCAATATGACGCTACTAATGGAAATATCTATGACGCAAAACGTCAAGTGATTGGCCATTTACAAAAAGATGGTAATGTTTATGCGCCAGATGCTTCTTTGATCGGTAAGGTAGATCCAGGAAACATCATAGGTGCAATTATGTTGTTAAAGCATTAATTTATCTAATATTTTTTGTTTTAGCTTATTTACGCAATATAAATGTTGCCGTAGGTAGGCTAAAACTATGATCTTCTTTAAATTTAAGATCTACTTTGACATGAGCAGGCGCTTTTGTTTGAAGTTCGATAATAGCTTGAATACAAATTTCAGATGGTTTTGTTCTGGCAATCCAGCTATCAAATTCTAAATCCAGATCACGTTGGGTGATATTCGTTAATTTTAATCCATAAATAGAAAATAGATTTGTATATTCTGATAAATTATAATTTCTGACGTGTGAATGATCTCTTAATAATTCAATCGTTTGTAAAAAACTATCAGTCGTTTTATCCAAAGAGGAAATAGTATCAATAATAACTACCGTTCCTGTTGGTTTCAAGACACGTTGAATCTCATAGATCCCCTGGGCCAGATTATGCCAATGATGACTGCTAAAACGGCTAATAACCCAATCAAATTGCTGATCAGCAAAAGGGAGGGATTCTGCAGGGGCGTTTTGGGTCGTAATATTAAATAAAGATTTTTCTTTAGCTGTTTGCTGTACAGCATCCAACATTTTTTGGCTGACGTCACAAGCAATAACACTTTTTACTAATGATGCTACATTATAGCTGACATGACCGCCTCCACACCCTAAATCTAGCACAGAAGCATTCTGTTGATTTGATAATAAATGTTTGATTTGCTCTAAATCAGGTCCAGAAGCATGAACTTGGCTACTGACATAACTGTGTGCTCTTGGGTTATATGTGTTTGCAACGTATTCTTGAGGGGTATTGGCCATAATATTAACATACTTTAAAAATTATAATTTTAAACGATCTAGTAAAGTTTGAATCATTTGCAGATAGTAATCTCCAAATAAAACATAATGCACCATTGCAGGAAAAAGTTGATAAACAGGTAAACGTTCTTGCCAGTTGGGTTCTAGTAAAGAATAGCTATTATAAAAGGCATTTGGTGGACTTCCGAATATATTTAACATAGCAATATCGACTTCGTTATGCCCAAAGTAACAGGCAGGATCAATTAAATATGGACGGTTAATATGAGTAATAATGTTACCAGACCATAAATCACCATGTAATAAAGAAATAGGAGGATTGTTAGGAATATAATGGCCTAAATTACGAATTAATTTTTCCAGTTGGCTAGCAATTTTGGAGGGTAAATGATCAAGAAAACAAGCAAGGCGATTATTTCCCCAGAACAAAACCCAATTATTACAAAACTGATTGGTTATTTTGACCTTACCAAAAGCGTAATCTTCTTTCCATCCATATGCGCTATGATCTATCTGATGAAGTTTATTTAAAGTAAAGGCTAGGTTTTGCCATGCATCTTTGGAGAGGCAATTTGTTTCTTGAATAGCTTCCATAATCAAAATGTTAGCATTTGCGAAAATGACTTCTGGTACATCAATATGGTGCTCTGCTAAAAATCTTAGCATATTTCCTTCAATGACTGGGGAAAAACCATTTTTAATGACATAATTTCTTCCATCATTGGTATTAATTAATATCGTTTCTGAAAGATCACCTTGTGTTAAAGGTTGAGCTTTTTCGATTTTTTTTTTAAGTTCTTTTTCAGCAATTTCAACTAATAAAATTTTACTCATAATTTTTTCTCGAAATAATCAACTAGACAAGTTATTCCTAAATAAATCTGATTCCATGTTGCCTCGAAATCAGATTGATCCCCATAATAGGGGTCAGCAACAGCTTGTCGTTTATGATTAGGGGTGTAATCCATTAATAAAGAGATCTTATGTTCACTTTGTGGAGGTGATAGTTTCTTTAATTGGCTGATATTTTTATGATCCATACCGATAATATGAGTGAAATTTAAAAAATCATCAGGCTGAATCTGCCGACCCAGATAATGGTGAATGTCAATATTATGTCGAGCAACTTCTTTAATCGTACGTATATCAGGGGGTTCATTAACATGCCATCCCCCTAGCCCTGCTGAATCAATCAAAATATTAAGTTTTCTTTTATGAGTTTCAGCAATAAAAGCGGCCTCTGCCATTGGGGAACGACAAATATTACCCAGACATACAAACAGCACAGAAAAAGAAGAATGCATTTTTTGTTCCCAATTTGATCTTAAATATTTCTTAAAATATAGGCTTTTTAGATCAGATAAGTAAATTAAAAATCAAATTTTTTATTAATTTTTAAATAGAAATGAATTGATAATGTACTATTATTACAAACTTAAATCATTAGCACATTGAAATTTATTATGATTATAGATATAAGCAAACTAATATATTCAAATTAGATTTAATTAAAAGTTAGCTCTTACTTTTACGTAATAATATGTTTTATCAAACGATTATTATAAAACCTTATTATGAACTCTGGGGGATTTTAAGTGCCTGCTGGTGAAATTGTCGATCCAACCAAGGATTCAGTTAATCGTCTATGGCGTTTGTTTCTGCGGATTGGTATTCCTATTTTAGGCGTAATTTTGGTTGTGGTGGTTGTGGTTGGCGTGACACTGCATTCTTATCACAGCACAAAATCAGGAATTTTAAAACTAACTCATGTTATTTTAAAAACAGAGCAATCTCGTGTTTCTCAGGAGGTGATGAACTATCTAAGCCCTGCAACAGTCAGTAGTAAACTGGTTGTTGATATGCTGAGCCATATTCCAACTGAATATGAATCTGGCATGTTTTATACTTATGTGATGAGCAGTCTGCGTCAAACAAAGCAATTACAGTCTTTTTACTTGGCTAGTGAAGATGGTAATTTTACGATGATTGAACGTGTCGTGGACAAGCCTAACGAAGTAAGAGTAATAACATTAAAAGCTGATCAGCAAGGCGGACAATTCTTAGAAGAATATGCAACAGTTGATGGTAAAAAAATCAGTAGAAAATCCCTTCCAGCAAACGCATATGACCCCAGAGATCGCTCTTGGTACAAACAAGCTATGCAAAGTGGTAAGCTTGTATGGTCACCACCAACATTAATGCCTTCCAAAAAAGGGTTAGTGATTACGGCTTCCATTCCCTATAAAGATCGTGATGGTAAAAAAGGTGTTTTTGCTGTGAGTATTTCGTTGCAGCAATTAACAACATTCTTAGGTTCTTTGAGTATAAGTGAACATGCGCAAGCGATTATTGTTGATCGTCAAAAAAATGTTATTGCCTCACCGGGGTTATTATTACAATTCGGTGATAATGAATGGAGCCCTGATAAAAATAAGATTGATGCAAAGTATAATCCTGTGATTGCTCGTGCTTATGATCAATTCTTAGTAAATGGTGTTGGTATTCGTTCTTTTAAAATGGAAAAAGATGCTATTCCTGAGAAAAGCTCATTATCATCGGTAGTACCACCTCAAAGTATTGAGGGTAATTATATTAGTATTACTTCACAATTGCCAGAATCTGTTCAAAGATGGGTTGTATTAATTGTTATTCCAGAAAGTGACTTTTCTCATTTTGCTGTCACAGGGGGTAAACAAAATCTGTTATTCTCGTTACTGGTAGTGGCTTTGGCGGCAGCGATGGCTGGTGTCTTGATTTATCAAGGTCACAGAATGGATAAATTAGGGCAACGGTTTAAATATGTTAAAAACATTTCTGAACGAGAAAATAATGCTATTGAAATGATTGCTTCAACTCCAGAGGTTTTTGATCCTAGAAATGAGGCTTTGATTTTAACAGAAGGTGTATGTAACCTTGTTTCAGCGAAAAGGGTGAGTGTTTGGCATATTGCTGAAGATCAAAAAACGTTAATTTGTAATGATCTTTATACTATAGAAGATGGAAATCATGCCGAGGGAGTTCAGTATTCTATTCAAGAAATTCCAGATTTCTTCGAAGCGATTAGTGAAACAGAAACATTGCAAGTCGATGATGCGGCGAATGATTCTCGTATTGCTCAGTTTTATAAATTGTTTATGCGCTCTTCGGAAACGAAATCTGTGTTAATCACACCTGTTCTAGGTAAAAAGGGAACAATTGGTGCTGTTATTATTGAGGATACGCCTCATTTACATAGTATTAGCCATATAGCTAAGATCTTTGCTGGATTAGTCGCGATGCGTTTTGTTGCTGCACAAGTGCAATTTGAGGAACAAGACCATGTGCATGGTAAAGATATACAGCATGTATCAACTTCGATAGACAAACTAACGGATGATATACAAGATAATTTATCCACTTTAAAGCCAGAGGATAAAACAGAATTTTTGCTTGCCCCTGGTTCTGCACGATATAACAATATTCAATTTGAAACCCTAGATAAAGACGAGCAACAAGGGATCTATCCAGCAGTTTCGGTAATGAATATTGCCTTTAGCGGTTATTTAACTTCTGATATAGAAGAGGCATCAAAGCTAATAGCTCCTGTCAAAGAACTAGTTGTTGTTTTACAAGATATTGCTAAGAAGTATGGTTTATTCTACGTGAAAATTATGGGGGGTCATTTGGTTGCTGTTGCAGGGTGTACAAAAGAACCTGATGTAACTGCTCCTATTCGTTTGGCACATGCGGCATTAGATATGCGTGCTGCTTGTTTAGAAATGATTCCTGGTATGGGGGCAGAATCTAATTTCGGAATAGGAATGGATGTTGGGCCTGCAATTGGAACATGGTTTGGTAAAGAACCTAGAACTTTCAATTTGTGGGGACCAACTATTGGGATGTCTGCGTTAATGGCAAACATGGCAACAGATGGTGGGGCTGTACAAGTTACACAAAGTGCTTATGCATCGTTAAGAAATGATTTCTTATTTAGGCCCAGAGGGACCTTTTATATTCCAAAGGTTGGTATTTCGCATACATTTATTCTTGCTGGTAGACGATGAAGCATTTAAACGGTTTTGAACAAAAATCCTTTGAAAAACAAGATGATAAAAATCGAATAGAGACTATGCTTGCCGATTTGAATAAAGATGGCATAGATGACGTAGAGCAATATGTTAAAAATATTCGTAACCGTGAATCTCAAGAAACTCAACGTCTATCATTTCGGTTAAAAATGGTAGAAGAGGGGCGATTTGCATGGCTGCAAAAAATCGCGATTATTATCTTATGGTATCTTCTTCCTATATTATATGTTGTTGGTGAAAAAACACGCAGTTATTTTCGCTTTTTACTTGGTGTACTGGCAGCTTCATGGGGGATATTGGTGGAAAGCGCCTCGCCAATAACATGGCGCCGTACAGTAAAATATGAATTCAAAAGATCTTTGGGGCAAGTTGTTTGTGGAGGTTTTTTTAGCACATTTTTTACGGCAACTTTGGCTGGGTTAGCTGTGGTGTCTCAAGCAATTTTTTGGTTGGGAGCCGCAGGATTAACCAAGATGACAGGGCCTATTTTAATTACCGTGTTAGTTAGAGAGGTTGCTCCTATTCTTGTGGGTATGATATTGCTTGGTCGTAATGGTATATTGACGGTTACAGAATGCAGTTTGTTGGCAATGGGAGGTCAGTTGAAATCTTTGACTACGATGGGAATTGATCCTTTTATAACCATTGTTTTACCTAGAGCATGGGCTTTCACAATCGGCAGTTTTACTTTGGGAATGATTTTTGGAACAACATCATTATTTATGGGATATGTCGTAACGTATGCTTTGGGAACAATGCAAGATTCTATATGGACGTTTTATAGTAATATTTTATCTGCAATGTCCGTAGCTGACTATGTCCTGGTTCCATTAAAGTTTGTCGTTATGGGATTTATGGTTGGAGTTGGTTCCTGTATTACTGGAATGAATGTCAAAGTTGACGACGAACCTTCTACTTTATTGCCTAAAGGTTTTACTCGTGGAATAATGTTGATTATGGTTGTTAATATTTTGTTTACGTTGGATTTTTAAAAGAATGGCAAATAAGATATTATTAGAAGTTCATGAAGCAAAACCATCTTTTGAAGAAAACTACTTGCCGCCTGTTGCGTTTAACCTAAAAGTCAGAGCAGGCGATTGTGTTATTATAGAAGCTCGTGATCTTGAAGTTGCATCTGCGTTGGCAGATTTATGCACTGGTATGGTTCTATTAAGAGAAGGCAGCGTACATTTTAAAGGTTTAGATTGGTTTGCTTTAAAAGAACCACGTTTATCGGCTCTGCGGGGGAATATTGGTCGCGTCTTCCAAAGGAATGGATGGATGGATATGTATTCTATTGCGATTAATATATTACTGCCTTCGTTGCACCATACAAATATTGATGAAGAAAAACTGGCAGATCAAGCAATGGTTTTGTGTCATAGATTTGGATTGCCAGGGCTTCCTATGGATACTCCAAGGGAGGCAACAGTGATTGATTTGGCACGCGCAGCATGTGTACGCGCTTTGTTAGGAAAACCTGACTTGTTAATATTAGAATATCCAGCAGAAGGATCCTCTGCTGAATTAATGTCTCCTTTACTTGAGATGTTAAATACTGCACAAAATAGAGGGGTGGGTATTCTTTGTTTTACTCGCCAACTAAGTTTGTGGGATGATTACAAAGAACGTGTAACGCAATGGATGCGTTTACAAGAAAAAGGTTTAACCTCAATACGGCTGGGATGAAATGTTTAATAGTAAACGATATACAAAAACACGGCAGCTATTTCAGTTAAGATACGCCAATGAATGGACGGGTGGGCTGGTATTACTCTGTCTATTGGCATTTGTTGGGGCCGTCATTGAGGCTGGCGTTCTAAGAGATTGGATGACGCCCGCATCAGAACTGAATATTATATTGCCTCAGACTGGGGTGGATAATTTATCTGTGGGTGATAATGTTGAGGTTTTTGGGATTAATGCAGGAACAATTAAAAAAATCAATGTTAATTCTGACGGTGGGTTGTCCGCTGTTGCGGCGATTGATCCCCAATTAACCACGTTTATTCGTAGAGATAGTCAAGCAACCATTAAAAGGCAATTTGCAGTCGCTGGGGCTGCGTATGTTTCCATTACTCGTGGGTATAGCACAAAATTAAATTGGAAATATGCTGTATTGGTAGCCAAGACAGAACCAAACCCTGCTGATCAAATTTCTCAAATGGTTATGCAAATTCATGAACGTATTGTGCCAACAATGGACAGTGCTAAAAATATGATGGCATCTTTGGAGATGATTGTAGAGGGTATTCAACAAGGTAAGGGAACTGTTGGTCAGCTAGTGAATAATGATGAGCTTATACGTCGTGCTGAAAATATGGTTCAAACTTTGAATAATATTATTGATCAATTACAACCGATCGAAGAAAATCTTAATCATGTTGTAAAACATGCTGATCAAATGGTTGCTAATTTCGGTAAAGTTTCTAAAGATCTTTCCAAAGCTTCTCCTAATTTGGTACCTATTACGAAAAATCTAGTTCCAATTAGTAAGAATGTTAAAAATACAACTGAACAATTGCCAGCGATGATGATTCAGCTACAGTCAACCGTGGCAGATTTGCAAAAATTAATTGTTCAAGTCAAAGGTCTATGGTTGTTAGGTGGAAATGGTAAAGAACCACGTAAATCGAAACGTTTACCTGCACGAGAGGTCAGACCATGAGGATATTATATAAAAACTTTACCATATTAATCCCTCTTTTACTTGGAATGGCAGGTTGTGGCGGTACAGAGCCTCCTGAACCGACACGAGATGACCCTTTTGATCGTACGATGGATGTAGCGGACGAAGCAGTTTATTATGATCAACTGCAACAAGCAGAGATAAATTATAAAAAATCGTTTGATTATGCTTTGACCAGTGATGACGTTGCTAATATTGATGACGCTGGGTATAATCTAGCGACTATACAGTTAGGTTTAAATAATACTCAGGACGCACTGCAAACGGTTGTGCTAACAAATAATGAGTTGCGTATAAGAGGGCAAGAAAATAGCCCTCAACTTGATCTTGTCAGAGCAGCAATTTTATATCGTATGAACCGTTTAACTGAGGCAGCTCAAGCAGCACTAATGGCTGAGAAAAGTAAGCATGAAGATATTCAAGAACGTTCTTATTTTTTATCAGCGTTAATTGTAAATGATCAAGGAGATATAAATGCCCTTGGCCAATATGTACAAAAACTTGATCAGCTTTTGATTAATGGAAAACCCAAAAAAGAAGAAGAAAAAAGCTGGAAGGCTGATCAACAAGAACTGCACGCTTTGCTATCTTATAAACAAGGGCAATACCCTCAGGCCATGACTGCAGCCAAAACAGCGCAAGATATACGACGTGAACAAGTTGAATATCGAGCTATGGTCAGAACATTGGCATTACAGGGGCAGATTAGTGAGGCGATGAAGGATTTTGTTGCGGCTGCTCAGTTTTATGTGAGAGCAGGAAAAAGTGCTTTATTGTTGAAAGATTATCCTGATGCTAAAAAATATTTGGATCGTGCAACCAGTTTGCATGCTGACCCGATAACTTATCAATTGGCTTCTGATGCTTTGCTTGTTTTAACTAAAAAAACAAAGAAAACATCAAAATAGGTTTATTATATCGTGGTAATCATTATGAATGACTACTGCGATCTTTGATTACAAAAGCTGCTATTGTTAAATAGAACCATGCAAAAATAAGGGTGCTGCCACCCATAGGTGCAATGGGTAGGAGTGGTGGATGATTACCTGTCATAGCTGTATAGAACACAGCGCCACAAAATAACCAAAGCCCCAAATTAAAAGTAAATCCAACAATGTTCAAATGTATGGATGGTTGCCAAATTTTTTGTAAGATTGAAATTCCAATTAATGCTAGGCTATGAATAAATAAGATCGTATCCGCGATACGTGTCATATCCCTGCCAGCACCGACAAAATAACTGTCAGGAAGGTGAGAGGTAAGAGAAGACAAAATAACAGCAGTCATCCCATAAAAAGCGCCAGTTGCTAGCCAAAGGCGAGTAGAGAAAAAAGATGTCTTAGAAGTCATATGATAATAACCAGTATTATAACGAAGAAATAACCCATTTTTAAAAAAATTCTAAAAATAGTCAAGTTGATGAGAATAATTATTATTCTAAATAAATATTGATCGACTTTAATAATATGACATATTATTCAAAATGATATAAAAAATATGAGATTATTAAAAATACAAGTTTAATCAAGTTATATTAGTAGTTAAGAATAAAGAGAAAGTTGCTGATAATGTCAAAAATGATTTTAAAAGAAACGAGCACGATATATAAAGGACACTCTAAGTTAGAATTGGCGCAAATGCTCCAACAATATGATGATGGTCAAGAAGTATTATTATCAAGAGAAGTTTTGAAAGCACGTGATAGTGTGGTTGTTTTACTCTATCGTCAAGATACAAAGCAATTAGTTTTTACGTCTCAATGGCGTGCTCCGATTGTCTTTTGTGGAGATCAACGCCCAGTTATTGAAGCTTGTGCGGGTAATATTGATCAAGAGGATTTTGATTCTCATCCACAAGATGTTCTTGCCGCAGCCAATATTGCCGTTATAAGAGAAGTGCAAGAAGAAACAGGGTGGCATATTGCCAAGCTTGATTATTTATATGCTTTGTATAGTTGCCCAGGCATATCAACCGAGAAATTATACTATTACATTGCTTGCGTTGACAAAAGAATACAACAAGGTGGTGGTCTTCGTTCTGAAGGTGAAGATATTTTTGTTCTTGAAATGAGTTTGTCAGAAGCCATTGAAAAAATAAAAAATGAAGAGATTATTGATTTAAAGACTGTTGCCCTTATTCAATATTTACAAATTCATAAGGCAGTTTATCTGGAATAATTATCAGAATTGATGATATTTAAAGGGACGTTTGCATTCCACTCGTTTTCGTGTATGGTGGGTAAAAGAGAGTATAGTTACCTATTTGCTATAAGATAAATGGTAACAAAGAATGATAGGTATTTTTTTATTCTTTGATATAATGGTGACTATGAATAACGTATTATTTTATACAGATTATTATCTCAACCTATTCAACACTAATTATTTAAGGGTTTAAACGTGGTATTTCGTCGAGATCTTTTACGTTCAGCTGCAGGTATTTCTCTAGCCAGTATGGTAGGTGAAGCTGTGCAAGGTTCAATCATTCCTCAGGCTATGGCTGCTGATGCCAAGTCCAGTGATGGGGAAAAAGGGAAACCTTTTGATCAAACAACCGTACGGCAATTAGCCCGTGAAATAGCAAAAAAATCTTATAGCGCCCCAAGTGATAAGTTACCAGATGCGATTGATAAGTTAGATTTTGATGGATTTCGCAGTGTTGAATTTAAGCCAGAAAGTGCTTTATGGCGTGGCAGTAATTTAAATTTTGAAGTACAATTTTTTCCCCGAGGTTTTTTGTATAGGCCTCGAATAGATATCTATGAAGTGGTTGATGGTGTTTCTACACCTGTTACCTACAGCCCAGATATGTTCAATTACAGAAATCCTAAATTTCGTGTTGAAGACAATTTAGGATTTTCTGGCTTTAAGCTTATGACCAAGCTTAATCAAAACGATGTTATGGAAGAATTTGCGGTCTTTTTAGGGGCTTCTTATTTCCGTGCAGTTGCCAAAGGCCAACAATATGGATTGTCTGCACGCGGTTTTGCTAAGGGGACAGCGGACCCTCAAGGAGAGGAATTCCCACTATTCAGAGCTTTTTGGATTGTAAGGCCAACATCTGGAATTGAATCTCTGGTGATATACGCATTGTTGGATAGTCCTTCTTTGGCTGGGGCTTTTAAGTTCACAATTCGTCCTGGTGAAACAACAACTTTTGATGTGGAAAGTTATTTTTATCCACGCAAAACCATTGGTAATGGTGGTATTGCGCCATTAACAGGAATGTTTTATTTTGATGCTAATAATCGTAATCATGTGGATGATTGGCGCCCAGCAGCGCATGATAGTGAAGGGCTGTTAATCTGGACAGGAACTGGAGAGCAGATATGGAGACCATTAAATAATCCTGTTGATTTACAATATTCTGTTTTTTCTGATACAGCCCCAAAAGGTTTCGGCTTAATGCAGCGTAAGCGTGATTTTTCTCAATATGAAGATTTGGCGTTGCATTATGAGTTGCGTCCATCTTTATGGGTGGAACCAGTCGGTGAGTGGCAATCGGGCAGTGTAAATCTAGTTGAAATCCCAACACCAAGTGAAGTTAATGATAATATTGTTGCTTTTTGGCGCCCTAAACAACCTTTTAAAGAAGGTGGAGAATATTCATTTACTTATCGCTTGTATTGGGGATGGGATAATCCATGGAGCTCAGATTTAGCCAGAGTGGCAGCAACTCGTGTAGGGGCTGTTGTTGATAAGCCAGATGTTCGTTTTTTCTGTGTTGATTTCTTTGATGGACCTTTAAATCGTTATCCTACAAATAAACAACTAACTTTAAACGTTACAAGTTCTGCGGGTAAAGTAAGTAATATAGTTGTCGAGGCTAATCCAGCGTCACATGGATGGAGAACGACTTTTGAATTTGCACCAGAGAGTGCGAAAACAGCAGAATTAAAATGTGTGTTAATGGATGGTGACAATCCGATTTCTGAAAAATGGTTGTACCGTTGGACCGCTTAATCTTTTCTATATACTAGAAAAAAAGCCTGGATAAATTACATCCAGGTTTTTTATTTTTAAGACAAGTCGTTCAACCATTTTTTTGCGATATCGCGCGCATATTTAAAGTCAGAGCAATAAGTTAATCTGCCTTTTATTTTATATAACCCAGCACGTTTTAAGGCTAAAATCATCTCTGTGGAAGCACCAACAAAAATCAAAGATTGTTTATTGTTAAAAATTTGTTTTTTTATGGATTGCAAACCTGATATCGTCGTTCCGTCAATGCTAATGACATCTTTCATATCCAAAATTAATATTTTTTTATGTAAATTGTCATAGGATTTAAAAGAAGCAATAGTTCTTTCTGCGACGCCAAAAAATAATGGTCCATTAATATCAAAAACAACAACCTCATTTGTTATTTCATCAAGCTCTGGATGGTTTTCAATCATAGAAGTTTTTGATGCATGGGTCATACTGCGAATAAATAATACAGCAGATAGAGCAACACCGACTGCAACTGCAATCACCATGTCAAACACAATAGTTAATCCAAAACAAATTAACAAAATACTAACATCACTGCGCGGCGAGGTTTTTATTGTTTTAATACAATGTTTTGCCTCGCTCATATTCCATGCCACAATGAATAATAAAGCTCCAAGAGATGCCATGGGAACATATCCGAGTAAGGAGGCGAAAAGGACAACAGCTAATAACACAAAAATTGAGTGAATAATGGCTGCAATAGGAGACCTCGCACCACTACGAATACTAGTTGCAGTTCTTGCTATAGCAGCTGTTGCAGTAATCCCCCCAAAAAGAGGTGCTATAATATTTCCCAACCCTTGTCCGATTAACTCAGCATTTGGATTATGTTTTGTGTCGGTAAGTTCATCTGCAATGACTGCGCATAATAAAGATTCAATTGCTCCTAAGGTAGCAATGGCAAATGCTGGCCCTATAAGCGCATGAATAAGTTTAAAACTAATGACTAAAGGCTGTCCGTCAGGACCAGGTAAAGCCCACGGCATGACTAATGAAGGAGGAATAGGAGGAATACCATTACCGTCTATTCCATTGGCGTGCCAAGTAAAGCTAGAAGCAATTGTTTTGATATCGGCGCCATTAACGCTATTATTGATAAAATAAGCCACTATTCCACCAACAATAAGCCCAACGAGAGGTGCAGGAAGGGGAATTTTAAATTTAGGCCACATAATAAGCAAGATGAGCGTAAATAAACCAACACCCATTTCATAAGGGTTGATAGTGCCTAAAGAAGAAAAAATTATACCAAGATTACTAAGGAAATCATCACCAAGTTTTTCTGTACGTAGTCCAAGAAAGTCAGGAATTTGTAAAATAGCAATAATAATTGCAATACCAGCAGTAAAACCCAAAACAACAGGATAGGGGACAAAACGTATTAATTGTCCCATTTTGCTAACTCCCATTAAAAGCAGAATAATTCCCGCCATAATGGTTGCTAAAAGCAATCCACCAATTCCATAATCTTTAACAATAGGAAACAAAATAACGACAAAAGCAGCTGTTGGACCTGAAATATTAAACTTAGATCCCCCAGTTAATGCAATAAGTGCACCAGCAACAATGGCTGTATATAATCCATGTTCTGGTGGAACACCTGTTGCGATCGCTAATGCCATGGAAAGAGGAACAGCAACCGTTCCAATTGTTAATCCAGCTAGTGCATCATGTTTAAAATCAGAAAAGGAATATCCTTTACGAAAAGTTTCAATTATTCCCGTAGCAATAGGGGGAATTTTAATTATAGCTTTTTTATTTTGCATATAAAATCCTCGTTATAAGTGCGTCATAGATGATTATTTTCAAGAAGAACTGCAGAAACGAGACTTCAATCATGTAAAAATGGTAACAAGAATTTTTTAAAAAAAAAAGATAATTATTCTTAATATCAAATAAAAAATATTGTGAATTAAGAAAATAATAAATTTACTTTATATTATGCTGTCGTTGGCTTATAAAAGACAGTTACTGTTTTATTTAATATAGGAGATAAAAACTACTTATGACTGAACTTAATAATGTTTCGGGTCATAGCCAGGAAGAGAAAGTGAATAAGGATAATTTATCTGAAAACAAAAGATCAGACCAATCTATGTTCATAGCTTTGCCTCCTGATACTCCTATAGATATGCCAGTACAGAATTTACAGGCAAATCCAAACCTCTATGGCAGATCAAAAAAGATAGCAACGCAAGCACCAAATGTTTTGCTGAGACGGCTTTTTATTTTTATTGTCTCTATTTCTTTAACTGCATATGCATCTTATGAAATGAATTTGGTGTTTAATAGTTTTGGAATGACGGCTTTAGGGTTAATGATCCTTGTTATTTTTACCATTTTATTTTTCTGGATTGCATTTTCTTTTGCCTCTTCTTTGGGAGGGTTTATAGAACAGCTTAGCAAAAAAGGTGGGCTTTCTTTAGGTATCGATCCTAAGGAACCCTTGCCTGCATTGCACAAGAAAACAGCAGTTTTAATGCCGACTTATAATGAGGATCCTCATCGTGTATTAGCTGGATTAAAAGCGATCTATGATAGTATTCAGGCTACAGATCAAGGTGAGCATTTTGATTTCTTTATTTTGTCCGATACAACGAACCCAGATGTTTGGGTAGAGGAAGAGGCTGCTTTTTTACGTTTTCGCGAGCAAACAAAAGGTCATAATCATATTTTTTATCGCAGACGTTATAAAAATACAGACCGTAAGGCAGGAAATTTAGCCGAATGGGTGCGTAGGTTTGGTGGTGGGTATGATCATATGTTAACCCTTGATGCTGATAGCTTAATGGAAGGGGATACTATTGTTCGTATATGCTTTGCCATGGAAAGGCATGATGGGGTTGGTTTAATTCAGACTTTGCCTGTGATTGTAAATGGAACGACTTTGTTTGCCAGATTACAACAATTTGCAGGCCGTGTTTATGGTCCTACGATTGCGTATGGTTTGGCATGGTGGCATGGTTCAGAAAGTAATTATTGGGGACATAATGCGGTTATACGTGTTAAAGCTTTTGCTGAACAAGCAGGAATGCCTCATTTACCAGCTGTGCGTAAGCCTTTTGGCGGTATGATTATGAGTCATGATTTTGTCGAGGCAGCATTAATGCGTCGTGGACGCTGGGCTATTCATATGGTGCCTGCATTACACGGCTCTTATGAGGAAAGCCCTCCATCCTTAACCGATATCGCAGTGAGAGATCGACGTTGGTGTCAAGGAAATTTACAACATGCGATGATTATTCCAACTAAAAAACTTAGTTGGATAAGTCGTATCCATATGCTTACGGGAATTGGGGCTTATGCTATGTCCCCTTTGTGGTTATTATTCTTGTTAGTAGGAATTATGGTTTCTTTGCAAGCTTTGTTTGTGAAACCAGAATATTTTACAGGCACAGATAGAGTATTATTTCCAAATTGGCCTCAAGTCGATCCTGTTTTGGCGAAATATGTGTTTATTTTAACCATGCTTGTCTTATTAGCTCCCAAAATTTTGGCATGGATTGCTTTGTTATTTAATGAAGACTTGCGTAAAGGGTGTGGTGGTGCAACCAAAGCATTGTCTTCAATTTTTCTTGAAACATTTATTGGTGGATTAATTGCGCCGATTGCAATGTTAATTCAAACAACGGCTGTTACTTCTATTTTACTAGGATATGATTCAGGATGGAATGCCCAGCGCAGAGACGTTGGACATATTCCATTTAAAGATGTGGTGCGCGATTATTGGCGCCATATGGCTTTTGGGGTCATTATGGGATTAGGAGCGTGGGAGGTTTCTACATCTTTATTCTTTTGGATGACACCTGTATTACTAGGTTTATTACTTGCCATTCCACTGGTATGGGTGACTTCTAGTCAACGTTTTGGTGTTTTTTGTATGAAAATAGGGCTGTTAATCATACCAGAAGAAACTGCTCGCCCTGATATTTTACGACGTGATAGGATAGAGAAAAGAAGAGTGATGGATATGGAGGTGCAAGATGCATTTTCAACATTACTCAGTAATCCCAAGTTAATTGCGTTACATGTAGCTTTATTACCAGCTGAACGCTCAAAAGGTGATCCTATTAATGCAGATTATTTGGTGGGAATGGTCAAATTAAAAGAGTCTGACAGTCAAGAGCAAGCTATGCAAGCATTAACAAGCAATGAAAAATCAGCATTGCTAGGAAGTCGTAAAGCTATTGAAAGGTTTTTAAATCTTCCATATTTCTCTTAAATTAAAATAGCTTGCTATAGAATTTATATAATTTTAGCAAGCTATTTTTGGATATAATATTTTAGGATAATCAAAAGTTATTACTTATATTATTCAAATTAGAGCATTCTAAAACAACAATATTATCTTGATCTATATATCTTTTTATAGATATTATTTATTTAGATTTTAAAATGAATAAATAGTACTTTTATCATTCTCTTTTGTAAAAGTAAGTGAGTCATTTTCCAAAGCGTGTATTTTATCAACTAATTCGCATGCTGATTGTTGTTTGTGTTTTCCTACTTTTGTTAATAATACAAACTCAATATTTCGTGCTTTTGTTGAGTATCTTTGCGAGCTGACACGGTATCTTTTATAAGATTTTGCAAAAACGCGTACTTCACCAATTTCGCAATTCTGTCTGATCATATCATCCAAGTTGATAAAACCATCAGTACTATAGCTGGTGGCAATCCATTGGGTAGGTAAAGTTTCCAATAGTTTTTGATAGGCTTGGGTGGCTTGTTTCCGAACATTATAAGCACTTTTGCGTTCAGTTCTCCAATCTTTTCGGATGGCTGATTTTTCGTGTGGGATTATATGTGGGGAAAGGTCAGGTTTGTCCCATAAAGCAATACTATTTAACACATGATAGTTTGCTCCATAAGGATGTTGATTGTATGGAGGGTCTAAATAGGCAATGCTATAGTCTGGTAATTCCATATGTTGTAACTGTTCTGCTAAGGCTTGAGCATCCATACGGAATATTTGATTATTTTGACAATTATCATAAAACTGAATAGGGAATAACTGTAGATCTGCAGCAATACGATAAAGTGCAGTTTTAGTTTGTCCTCCCCAACCTTTATGAAACCCTTTAAAAACACCACTTGTATTTGCATGATAGCAAGCACAATAAAGTAATGGAGCTAATAGACATGCTTTTTGAATAGGAGTTAATAATTCTTTTTCATCCCATTGCGCAATCTGTTGACGGATTGCATCAATACGCATTCCATTTTTATGCATATAAAACATACGTTCTTTGGCTGTATCATAGTTTAGGTCATTTTGTGGGCATAGATGTTTGCTAACCCAATCCTCAATAGGAGGTAAATTATTGAGTTGTTGTATGATTTCCGTGTAGGTGAATTGATTAAAATAGGTTGGAGGCTGTTGAGTTTGAATAGAAGCTATATTTAAAGCTTGGCTATAATATTCCCAATCATTACAATAGACTTGAAACCCCATAGTCTTAGCCAAACGGCTGACAACTCCTGTTCCTGCAAAACAATCAATAAAAAGACCTTGATGTGTTTTAAGCCCTTTTTGGCTGGCAATTAACGTTTGTTGAATTAAATCTAGTAATTTACGCTTATTGCCAATATAAGGGATTAATTGATTAAATAGATAATCCTTGGTTTGATAAGACCCGTGTTTAGTTTTATTCCATTTCATTAAAATATACTTTTATTGTTATTGGGCCTTAAATTAAAAGGACATAATTTGTTAATTTATCTGTATGGTAAAATAGATAAAGCCAGTTTTATTAAAATAAACTTCAAAGCTTATTCGTATATGTTAGATATTTGATATTGATATTTATTTTATAAATATCAATAGGTAAGTTATCATAAATAAACAAAATCAGATTTATGATAACCTTGTATAAATAAAGCAGAATATAAAGTTGTATGTCGAATAATATTGGTAATTTGTTCCGCGACAATTGGTTTAGGATAATAACCAATTCCGAGACCTGCATGGGTCAGCATGGGTAAGTCATTAGCCCCATCACCAATAGTCAAGCTTTCTTGTGGTTTTAAATGTAGTTCTTTAGTAAGACGATCAAGATGAAATAACTTAGCTTCTTTACCTAAAATAGGAGGTATAACAGTGCCATCAAGCATATTATTAGCAATGCTAAAACGGTTGGCATGATTTTCGTCAAATCCGCATTTATCAGCAACTTTTTGAGTAAAAAATGTAAAACCGCCAGAAATTAATGCTGTATAGGCATTATGTTTTTTCATAGTGGCAACTAAAGTGTTTGCACCATGATTTAAATGTGTGTGCTGCCAGGTTTGCTCTAATAAATCAGCAGAAATCCCTTTTAACAACGCAATACGCTCATTCAAAGCATCAGTAAAAATAAGTTCTCCATTCATAGCGCGTCTGGTAATAGCCGCAATTTTTTCTCCAATACCGACTTCAGCCGCCAAATCGTCTAAAGTTTCACTTTGTACAATGGTACTGTCCATATCTGCAACAAGCAGCTTTTTCTTGCGATATTCATTGTGGGTGAGGAAAACATCAACAGGTTTTTTTGATAAAACAGTTTTAACGCGCTGGAAAACTGATAGAGCTTGGCTTTGTTCAAGGATATCGGGTAATGAAATATCTATGGCTTCTTGTTCAGATAGCCATATGGCATTATCAATAGGGATTATCTGCGCAATGAGGTCGATAATAGATTGATCCAAAATATTAGGAAGAGTTACAAGGGTTAAGATATAATTCATTGGATCAACCATTTCATGTCATAAAATACTGAATAAAAGTAAAAAATAACTATAAGAGACTATAAACAAGCCTCTTTATTACACATCATATTTATTATAAGTAAGTGGTTAATCAAGCAATAAGTAAAAAATCTTATTGTGTATAAAATATTGATTTATGAAAAGTGTGGTATTTAAATGTGTGGGTCTTTGGATCAGTCCAATTTGAAAAATAAAAAATTGCCTTGGGCTGTGCTTGTTGCAGGTCCAACATGCTCGGGAAAATCATATTTATCGTTAAAAATAGCACAAGCCTTAAATGGAACGATTATTAACGCTGATGCGATGCAGTGTTACAAAGATTTACGGATTATTACTACGCGTCCATCTATAGAGGACGAAGCAAGTGCGCCCCATCGCTTATATGGGGTATTACCGTGGGATCAAACGGGGAATGCTGGTTGGTGGAGAGAGCAAGCTTTATCAGAGCTAGAGCAAGTATCATCGCAAAAACGACTGCCTATTTTATGTGGTGGCACAGGAATGTATTTTCATTCGCTGATTCACGGTATTGCGTTGATTCCTGAACCTAGTGCTGACGCCAGGGCGGAGGCCAGACGTTCAATTGAAACAAAAGGCTCTCCTTTTGTTTATGAGTTGTTATCACAGGTTGATCCTCAAACAGCACAAACCTTAAATCCAACAGATTCTCAACGTGTTGCCAGGGCATGGGAGGTATGGCTTTCCACAGGAAAAGGATTAAAATTTTGGCAACAAGAAGCTCATTTACCTGGGGCTGCATATAATTTTATAGTTATCCGATTGGCTCCAGAGCGTGCGTTGTTAAAAGAAGCTGTTGCCGAACGTTTTACTGCAATGGTAGACGAAGGGGCAGTTGAAGAGGTTGCTAATTTTTTAAAAGCGGATCCTCCTGTGCAAGCCCCTTTACGAAGAGCATTAGGGGTTCCAGAGTTTGTAGCGTATTTATCAGGTGAAATAACGCTTGTTGAAGCGATTGACAACGCGGTGCGTAATACACAACGTTATATTAAACGGCAAGAAACATGGTTTTCCAATCGTGTTCTGGCTCCTTCAGTACAGGTTTGTATTTTTAATTCAAGAATTGATAAAAATTTGAAATTTTCAGAAAGTTTTATAGAAAAATCTATATCATTTATTAATTCTTTTATTGACGTTTGATAAAATATTGATTAGATTATTGAGACGTTTAAAAATACTATGCTGTTTTTAAATAATCAGTTTGAAATGAAGTTCGAAAAACTAAGGATTTACCGAAAATGACAAATGCCGAGCATAAGAAACCAGGCCCTGATCAATCAGGACAAACCGTTCATACAATGACTGGTGCTGAAGTTCTTCTCCAAGTGCTCGTAGATCTTGGTGTTGATGTTATTTTTGGGTATCCTGGCGGTGCTGTGTTACCAATTTATGACGCGATTTTTCAGCAAGATAAAATTCGTCATATTTTAACGCGTCATGAACAAGCAGCAGTTCACGCAGCCGAAGCTTATGCCCGTTCTACAGGTAAAATAGGGGTGGCTTTGGTTACCAGTGGCCCTGGGGCTACCAATACGGTTACTGGGTTGGTCGATGCGTTAATGGATTCTATTCCTATTGTTTGTATATCTGGACAAGTTTTTTCAAGCTTAATAGGAAATGATGCTTTTCAAGAGGCCGACACTGTTGGGATTACGCGTGCTGCTACTAAATTTAATTATTTGGTTAAAGATAGAGAAAAACTAGCAGATAAAATCAGAGAAGCCTTTTATATTGCAGGTTCTGGCAGACCCGGTCCTGTGTTAATAGACATTCCTAAAGATCTTCAAATGGCGCAGGTTCCTTACTCAAAGGAAAAAGTAGAAATCCACCCTTCTTATAAGCCTGTGACCGAGCCTAATCATCAGGCAATCAAAGATGCTGTTAAAGCAATGCGACGTGCAAAGCGCCCAATTTTTTATACAGGTGGTGGTATTATCAATTCTGGGCCTAGGGCTTCAGAAGGATTGAGAAAGCTTGTTAAATTATCAGGGTTTCCTTGTACATCAACCTTAATGGGGTTGGGGGCATATCCCGCGTCTGACAAACAATTTTTAGGTATGCTTGGGATGCATGGAACTTATGAAGCAAACTTGGCTACACATGGATGTGACGTCTTGGTTGCTTTAGGAGCTAGGTTTGATGATCGCGTTACAGGTAGCGTTAAAGATTTCTCACCGAATGCTTTAAAAATTCACGCGGACATTGATCCATCTCAAATCAATAAAATTGTTTTGGTTGATATTCCCATTATTGGAGATGTTGCTCGTACGATTGATTTAATGATCGAAGAGTGGGAAAGAAATGAAGATCCAGTTGATCAAGTAGCATTAAGAGAATGGTGGGAGCAAATTGAACAATGGCGTGCAGTTGATTGTTTGAAATATCAACAAGATATGCAAGTTGGAGAGACAATTAAACCCCAACATGCTATTCGCCGTTTAAGTGAATTGGCCAATGCTAAGGGAAAAGAAGCCTATATTTCTACCGAAGTAGGGCAGCATCAGATGTGGGCAGCACAATATTTTCCTTTTGAATCGCCTAATCATTTTATGACCTCTGGTGGTCTTGGTACGATGGGGTATGGGCTGCCTGCGGCGGTGGGGATTCAGGTTGCTCATCCTGACGCTTTGGTAATTGATATTGCTGGTGAAGCATCAACAATGATGAATATTCAAGAACTTGCAACAATCAAACAATATCGTTTACCTTTAAAAGTATTCATCTTGAATAATCGCTATATGGGGATGGTTCGCCAATGGCAAGAGCTTATTCATGGAGGGCGTTATTCGGAAAGTTACAGTGAAAGCTTACCTGATTTTGTTAAATTAGCAGAAAGCTTTGGTATTAAAGGAATGCGTGCTAGAACTATAGATGAATTGGATAGCATGATTAACGCGATGTTGGATGAACCAGGTCCTGTGGTTATGGAAATCCAAGTGGAAAGAGAAGAAAACTGTTTCCCAATGATTCCAGCAGGTGCACCGCATAATCAGATTTTGTTGGGCCCTGTCAAAGAAAAAGCTAAAGCTGCATCCTAAGCGTTGTTGTGTAAACTCATTTATCAGGAAAAAAACAATGGATTATATTGATAAAAAAACATTGCAACGCAGTGCGCAAGAAGAAAAAGACGAATTTATAAAAGCTATTTTCTCTTTGATTGTAGAAAATGAAAGTGGTGTTTTATCAAGAGTGATTGGATTATTTGCAGGGCGTGGCTATAATATAGAAAGCCTAACGGTTGCTCCTGTGGATGACCATGGACGTAAATCCAGAATTAATATTTTAACTTCTGGGACGCCGATGGTAATTAATCAAATAAAGGAACAATTAAATAAGCAGGTTCCTGTTTATCAAGTTGTTAATTTATGTCAGCACGGCCCTTATGTGGCCAGAGAGTTGGCTTTGATTAAAGTGGTTTCTAAAGGTTCTGAACGAGCAGAAGCATTAAACTTGGCTGATGCTTTTAGAGCACAAGTTGTTGATGCAAGTGTGGAATCTTTAGTGTTTGAATTGACTGGTAAAACAGAAAAGATTGATGCTTTTGTGGATTTATTACGTCCTTTGGGTCTGGTTGAATTATCTCGAACGGGGATTGCAGCCATCGGACGTGGCTGTCAGACAATTTAATTTTATTAATTTAATACAAGGAAAATAAAAATGCGTGTTTATTATGATCGCGACGCTGATGTTAATTTGATTAAAGGCAAAAAAGTTGCGGTTCTAGGTTATGGCAGCCAAGGGCATGCTCATGCAAATAATATGAAAGACAGTGGCGTCAAAGACGTTGCTATTGGTCTACGTCCAGGTTCTGCAAGTGCAAAAAAAGCTGAAGCCGCTGGTTTAAAAGTGATGAGCGTTGCAGAAGCGTCTGCTTGGGCTGATGTTGTTATGATTTTGACCCCAGATGAATCACAAGCTGAAACATATAACACCGAAGTTGTTCCTAACTTGAAGCAAGGTGCAGCGATTGCGTTTGCTCATGGTTTAAATGTGCATTTTAAATTGATTGAACCTCGTGCTGATCTTGATGTTTTTATGATTGCACCAAAAGGCCCTGGTCATACAGTGCGTTCAGAATATCAACGTGGTGGTGGTGTTCCTTGTTTGGTTGCTGTGCATCAAAACCCATCTGGTAATGCTTTGGAAATTGCATTATCTTATGCTTCTGCTATTGGTGGTGGTCGTGCAGGTGTGATTGAAACGACATTCCGTGAAGAATGTGAAACTGATCTTTTTGGTGAGCAAGCTGTTCTCTGTGGTGGTGTTGTTGATCTTATCCGTAATGGGTTTGAAACATTGGTTGAAGCTGGATATGCTCCAGAAATGGCTTATTTTGAATGTTTGCATGAAATGAAATTAATCGTAGATTTGATCTATGAAGGTGGTTTCGAAAACATGAACTATTCAATTTCGAATACCGCTGAATATGGTGAATATGTTTCTGGTCCACGTGTTATTACCAGTGAATCTCGTCAAGCAATGCGCGATATCTTGAAAGATATTCAAGATGGTACATTTGTTAATAAATTCATGACCGATAATAAAGTCGGTCAAGTAAGTCTTAAAGCACGTCGCAACTTGTTAAATGAACATCAAATCGAAAAAACAGGCTCAAAATTACGTGAAATGATGCCTTGGATTGCTAAAAATCGTTTGGTAGATAAAAACAAAAACTAATTTCTAATTAGTATATAAAAGAAAAAGCTCTATATCTTAGATATGGAGCTTTTTTTTATTTATAATTCGAATGTAATATAGGTAATGGGATTCAAACTAAGAAGAATAGAGTAACAGAATGGATGAGAAATACTCGGATATTGATCTATGTGAAGCTTTATCAGAAATATTTGTTGATAATGAAGTAGAGTATTACGGTATCGCTTATGTTGCAAAGCATTTTCCCATTGAACATGTGGAAACAGTTTATTTTGAATGGGTAGCACCCATATGTTATTCTAATCTTTAAACTCCCGTTCCTCCGATATGGATTGGATTTGATAGAGAGTGGTTATGGAAAAGCATACAAGAATATAGGGCTAAAAACAGTCAATTAGGAATTTTTAGAAAGTTCTTCCATAAACTTTTTCTTAATTATTTAAGAAATGAATATATTACAATATCTGGATGGATAGAGCTTAAACAAAATCTAGAATCTATAAAAGACTAAACTCACCCCTTTACGCCAAATTGATATTCTTTAACCAGATTAAGAACGTCTTTTTTCCTGCTTGAGTTAAAATTTGATTGTATTTTTGAGAATCTTTCCTCAGTTGATGCAAGTCTATTTTAGCACCCGTAAGCTCATTACTATGTCCAACCAACCATTGCTCTATTTTACTTGGATCAGCCTCCATATGAAATTGCAGTGCTAATATATGCTTCTTATAAGCAAAAGCCTGATTAGGACATAAATCACTTGAGGCGAGGGAGTGACATTCACTTGGAATATCAAATTGATCGCCATGCCAATGTAATACTGGAACATTCTCTAGTGATAGTAGTGGATTATTAGGTATATTTTTATTTATGGATAAAGCTGAAAAACCAATTTCTTTATGTTTCATTGGATAGACCTTTGCACCAAGTAAACGGGCAATGAGTTGACCACCAAGGCATATCCCTAATAACGGTTTTTCTAGTTCAATTATTTTTTTAATAAATTCGAGCTCTTGTATAAGGAAAGGGTAAAGCTCATTGTCAAATGCTCCTATAGGTGCACCAAGTACGATAATTAAATCATATTGAATAGGGTCTAAATTAGTAAAATCTGTAAGAGGAGCTTCAGCATACTGAATGTGAAGCCCTGCTTTAATGAGTTCAGGTTCTAGAATTCCAAGATCTTCGAAGTGAATGTGTCGAATAACTAAAGTTTTTTTCATTATTTTTGATTACCCACCCAATGCTACCAAACAATTGTTGACCCAAGCTGTTTTTGTAAATCTTTTGTTTTTTCCAAAACAGAGTGAATGGTTGGATTAGTTTTGTCTTTATCAAAAAGTAAGAATATTTGTCGGATAATATCAACAGCCGTATAACCTCGGTTATGTTCAAATAAGCTTTTTGCGCGATCATACATTCCCTGTGCGACGACTTCTCTAACTTTTATATTTTGATCATTTTTATAGAAATTTGTCAAAAGATCATAGGTTTGTTTTATCTCTTTACCTTTTTGCTGTTTGATTAAAAGCTCGGCTTTTTTAATAATAGCCAAAGCACCGTTATAACGAATGGATGGTAATGTTTTGTGATGAGCTACGGCAATAAGGCTGGTATATGTTGTCACAGCATTGTCATAAAGTTTCAATTTAACTTGTAAAGCGGCCATCGCCATATAGGCTTCACTTACTTTGAAATAAATATGTTCATTATGAGTATCCTTGAAGATGTTAATGGCTTGATTAAGAAGTTTTAACGCCTCATCATTGTCGTTTAATTGTTCTAATAAGGCACTAGCTTCTATATAAGAAGAGATTAACACACTATTAATCGTGTAATGATTATCATCATAATGATAGGACTGTATAATTAAATCGTAAGTAACAAGTGCCTGTTTATATTGCTGTGTAGCACTTAGGATTTGTGCTTTGGTTAATAAGGATCTAGCAACTATATCTTTAATTTTTGTAACGTCACTTTTAGAAAAACTCTCATAAATTGTGTTACATAAATTTAATGCTTCTGTATATTTTTTTTGTTGTAAAAAAATTTGTGCTTTCCCTAACAAAGCTGCAGCTTTGTATCGTGGATATTCGCCATTATCTTGATTAGAAATTAAAGTTAATAATTCGTCATAAGTTTTTAAAGCCGCAGATTGAGGATCATCACCGAAGAGATCTTTCTCTTCATTAGGAATAACTTTGACTCTGTGAAGGATTTCAGCACGGTATAAAAGGTTATGAGCTAAAAAATCCTTGATAATAGGTGATGTATCATCATTAAAAATTTTAATGAATATATTACTATTATAGAGTGCAAGCCCCCACTCTCTGTTATTTAAGCGATTTGCTGTGCGTGCCATTACGGATTTTGCTGCAATCAAACGAATAGTAGGGTCTTTTTCTTTAATAAATTGTTCTATAATAGAGGAATGAATGTTGAGTGCAGTATCAGTTTTTCCCCAATGATTTAAGATTTCTGTTTCTTTATACATTGCTTGTGCAACCATACGTTTAATTTCTATATTCTTGCTTTTTCCATAGACAGAAACAAGGTGAGAAAGGGTAATCATCGCAGGTTCGTATTGTTCTTGCTCTAGTAACAAACTTCCTTCTGTAAAGAGTGCCTGAGCTACATCAAATTTTAATTTTTTATTGTTACTTTTTAGATATAAATTGCTTAGTTGCTCCAAGGTTAGTATTGCATCATCTGTATTTTTTACGTCCACAAGAATTTCAGCTTTTTTGAGTAAAGCCTCTGCAACAGTTTCCTGAACTGTTGTGTTGCTTTTTTTACCATAAAAATCAATCAAAAAGCTAAAATCACCGATAGCTTGTAATTTTTTACCATTTTTTAAGTTTAAATATCCTGATTGTAAAGCAGCATAAGCACCACGTTCCATATGCGCTTGATGGCGATAATGTAAAATGACACCAATGACAACCATAAATAACAAGATAGAAATAGAGATTTTTTTATACATAACTATAAATATATCCTTTCTCTCTATTTTTTTCTATATTGATTTTAAATATAGTTTTTTGTTTAGGGAATATAAAAATTTTTATGCTCAATTCCCAAGATTTGTATTTGATCCAAAGAGAATACTTTATCATCACCAACCGTTGTAATACGAATCCATCGTGCTTTAATTCCCAAAGGGTGTATCCAATTATAATAAGTGCCATCAACCCCACCAAATAAATTGGATATTATTTTTTGATGTCTTTTAATCCATATTTCATGGTCTTCAGAACTTTCAATCATAAAATGATTCATGTTTTTAATATTAAGATCTATACTATTAAACAAACGAATATTTTTGATAATAAATGATTGTTGAAGATCAATTTCCCACCAAGGATTTCTTTCTTTTTTTGTAATTGTTTGTGTGGTCCCATGTAATTGACCACTGATTAAATTTTTGGCAAGTTCTTCTGTAGTGCTTTTGCCTGGTGTAGAGCTTTGTTGGCAAGGCTTATCATTTGATAAAATAGACAGTAAAGGTAATGGAGCGGGAAGAAGTGACTGTTTCCAAACGTTTTTTGTTATTTTTTCCCAATATTTATTAGGTGTATAATGATGTAAGTTAATCGTCTGAGTATCGTCTTGATATTTAAGTTTAATTGTGTTGCCTATATATAATGCTGATAGAGTATCAATTTCTTTTTGTACATCATTTGAGTTGCAGAAATGAGCGATGTAAGCAGTTGCGACAATTTGTGATTGAGTATTAGAGTTGATTGTAACTAATGCGCTATATGGAAAGTTTTCATAATATTTTTTCATGTTTTGATGAAGCACATTACATGAATGTTCGGTAAGATTGTCTTCTTGAATATGATGATCAATTTTTTTATCTAGATTATAAAAAAGATATTGATAGGGACAAGATTGACTTCGAACCATTAATTTAGTGTAAATACAAGGATAATTAACAGGTTGATTTTGTTTGAAATATTCTTGTAAATTCGTAGTTACTTTTTTTTCCCTATTTTCAAAAAAAATCATATTGAAATAAACTGCATTTATATTGCTAAAGCTGTTTAAAAAAGCTGTTACAGTTTGTTTTTCATGAATATATAAATAATCAACTATATCTAGAGTGATATACCATTCTGTTTCGTGCAGATAATTTCGAATAAAATGGAAATATAATTGGGTATTAGATTTAGAGAAACGATAATGATGGAATGTAATAAAAGGTTGTTTTCCAAGAGTAAAAGGCATAATTTGACGATATAAATCAGTTGGATCTTCGTCAGTGCAATAAAAATAGATATGTTGAATCCCTAATGCTTGGTGATAAGAGATCCATTCAATAATGTTTAAATCTTTAGATGATGCAGAAACGACTATACTCAAGTTATATTTAGGTAAAGGCCACTCTCCTTGATTATGTAGTAATCCTAAAGGTGCATAAGGATATAACATCAGTTCGTGGTCATAAATAAAATGTTTATAAGAGATGTTAGACATGATGATTTTTCTATATTACTTTATGTAATGTTTCGCCAAAAATTTGGATTTGATCTAGACCAATTTGCTTGTTATTTCCTGGGACAGCAAATTTAATAAAACGCCCAGAAATACCTTTTTCAGATGTCCAGACATATGGTGATCCATCTATACCACCATATAACTCGTTATTTGTTTTCTTTTCGATACATTGCCAAATTTGACCGTTAGTAGAAGCTAAAATATCAAATTGATGTGAGGTTTTGATATCTTGATCTATGTGATTGAATATTTGAATTTCGTGAATAATAAATATTTCTTGTAAATCAATTTGCCACCAAGGATTATCTTCTTTTTTTGTTAAATTTTGGGATCTTCCTATTAATTGACCGTTTATTAATTTCGCTGCATCCTCTGAGGGCGAGCATTCATGATCTGTAGAACTTTGAGATGTAGGTTTGTTGATCGATAATAAGTTCCAAAAATTAATTGGGAAAACGCTGTAATCCCACGCAGTAATAATTTGATTAATCCATAAATCGTGCAAAAAACTATCTTCAACCAGATTGAATTGATCAAAATAACCCATAAGATCTTTTTCAGTAATAGAATGGGGTAAACCACTGTAATAGGTGAATTGTTCATTTTCTTTTTGGTCTTCTATAAATTGAATAGAAGGGAGACCAAAATGAGCGATATAAGCCGTTTCTATAATTTGTTCGGAACAATTTTTTTGATTTAAGTAAATTTCAGCAAGTAAGGGATAATCTTTAAAATATGAAGATAGATCATCACCTATAACATTTGTTGTATTAAGTTTTGGCTCTAGATAATCATAATTTGTTTGGAAATTAGTAGAAAAGTGATGAAAAAGTTTACCATATGGAACACTGGAATTTTGTACCATTACACGAGTAATTGGGGAAATTTCATTTGCACGAAATGTATAGTTTAAAAGAATATCGCCATCTGGTGCAGATTCAAAATGACTGTGACCATAATGACAAAGATTGAAATAAATAGCGTCAATTTCTTGGTATTCTGGTTGCATAAAATCTTGGATAGTATCTGAATTTTTAAGACATAAAAATTCATCAATATTTAACCATAAAATCCATTTTGTTTCGTGAGCATAATTTCGAAAAAAATGGCAAAAAGCTTGATGTGCATTTCCAGGAGCTGAATAATGATAATAAGTTACAGAGGGAGGCGTTGTATTTAAAAAAGGTAATATTTGTTGATAAAACTGTACCGGATCATCATGATATGAGTAAATATAAAAGTGTGAAAAACCTATGAGTTGGTGATAGGTAATCCACTCTATAACTCTTTTACTATTGTCATTGGTATATAGAAATATAGAATGCTGATATTTAGGCTCTGGCCACTCACCAGAATTGCGAAAGACCCCAATCGGAATATGAGGATATAACAACAATTCTCTTTCTTCAATAATCTGGCGAATATCAACCATAATAATATAGTCCTGTTAATATAATTTTAACGAAATAATTCTATATTTTATTCTTTTAATTGGATATTTTAGGATGATCAAGAGTATTCTCTCTTTTTATATAAATGAAAATATACATTGTTTGTTTAAGTTAATAATATTTCTTTTGAGTATAATTTTTTAATTATGGGAGATATATTAATTTTATAAGATATTATCTTGATAAATATAAATAATTATGAGGAATTAAGGTTATGCAGAAAAGAAATTTAGGTAAAACAGGTCTTCAAATTGTTCCTTTGGTTTTTGGAGGTAATGTTTTTGGGTGGACGCTCAATGAACAAGAAAGCTTTAAAATCCTTGATGCAATCGTAGATTTAGGGCTAAATGCAATTGATACAGCTGACGTATATTCTCGTTGGGCTCCTGGTAATGTGGGAGGTGAATCAGAGACAATTATGGGGAAGTGGTTAAAGGCTAATCCACAGAAACGTGACAAATTATTAATTTTTACCAAAGTTGGTGCAGATATGGGAGGCGATAATAAAGGCCTTTCTAAAAGATGGATTATGCATTCAGTGGAGGCATCTTTAAAGCGTTTGCAAATTGATGTTATTGATTTGTATCAATCTCATTGGCCTGACCCAGATACAGCTTATGAAGAAACTTTATCTGCATATGACCAACTTTTGAAAGAAGGTAAGATCAAAGCGATTGGTGCTTCTAATTTGAATGCAGATCAATTATCAAGTTCTTTACAAGTAGCGAAAGAAAAAGGTTTGCCTGCTTATCAAATGTTACAACCAGAATATAATTTATATGATCGTCAACAATTCAATAAAGAATTAAGAGAACTGGTGGTTAAACAGAATATAGGGGTCATTACCTATTACAGTTTGGCTTCAGGATTTTTATCTGGAAAATATCGTAATAAGGCAGATTTAAAACAAGGCCCTCGTGGTGAAAAAGTGGCAGCCTATATGAATGATCGTGGTATGCGTATGCTGAATCTTTTAGAAGTTATTGCTCAAAAACATCAAGCTACTCAAGCTGAGATTTCTTTGGCATGGTTAATGGCACAAAAAGAAGTCACAGCGCCAATCGCAAGCGCAACAACAACCGATCAATTGCAAAGCCTTGTAAAATCGTTAACTATTCGATTAACAAACGAAGATTTAATAGCTTTAAATCAGGCTTAAATTTATTGATTATTATGATGGTTTGTTAATGGATAATAATATGATCATCATAATAATACAGCCAGCCCCAATCCAATCAGCCAATGTGAAATTAATTTTTAATAATAAAACTGAAAAGAGAACAGTGGCAAGAGGTTCTACGGTGGAAAGAACGCTGCCTTTGGCACCACCAATTTTTTTTATTCCTACCAGAAATAAAATAAACCCAGCCATTCCTCCAATGAAAACAATAAATAAGATAGCTGCCCAAGCTTCGAAATCCAGGTTTCCTTGAAGTTGCCAAAAAGGATGAAAAAAATTAGCAATTATAGCTCCTAAAAACATGCTCCATCCCGCTATAATAATGGTGTTATGCTTTTGTAATAAGGGAATAGAATATAAAGTATAGATTGCTGAGGTTAATGCTGAAACTAGACCATAAAAGATAGCATTGGGTGGTAATATAATTTCACTGAAATTGCCATTAGTAACTAGTAAAAAAGCCCCAATAATAGATAGGAAAATTGAAACTATCATATAAAAAGAAGGATATTTTTTTAACTGAATAGTAAGGAATATGGCAATAATAGCAGGGTATAAATATTGTAAAATAGTTGCAGTCGCTGCATTTGAATATTGAATAGCTTTGTAAAATGTTAGCTGAGAAATCCACATGCCTGCAACTGCCAGCACGATTAATCGAAAAGCTTCATTTTTACTTTGGAATGGGGCAAATACCTCTCTTCCGTAACGTTGAAAAGAAAAGAGCAAAATCAATACTCCAGGTAGCCCCATACGAATAACGATCATCCATTCTGTATTGATATGCTTGTACTGCAACGCATATTGCCCAATAATACCACCCAACCCCCATAAACACCCAGCGACAATTACGCAAAGAATTCCTATATTTTCATTCTTTTTTAAGTTTAAAGGGGAAATGGAAGAGGGCATATTATTGTCAGTTATATAAAGATTGAAAGAAATTTAATTTTAATTATTATTATATCGTTGTTGATGAGGCAATAATAAGCATCATTTTGAAAATAGATTTTATTGGGGAAATCATTTGGTAAGGCCTACAAATAAAGACGACTTGCTTTTATTATCGCAAAGTAATTATGAAAAAATAATTTCTACGGTAGACACTATTCCCATAGAAAAGCAATTCGGAACTTTTCCTTTTGAGGATAGGGATCGAAATATCAGAGATGTTTTAATTCATCTTTATGAATGGCATCAGCTTTATTTAAATTGGACAGAACAAAACACAACAAACAAAGAGATATTTCCCTTTATACCTGCGCCTTATAATTGGAAAACATATCCGTTGATGAATATTGAATTTTGGAAAAAACATCAGAGCACAGATTTTAATGTTGCCAAAAAATTGTTAGATCAAAGTCATCATCAAGTTATGAAACGGATAACTCAATTCTCAAACGAAGAATTATATACTAAAAATTTTTTTTCTTGGACTGGTAGCGCACATTTAGCGAGTGTTTCAATTTCTGCCACGTCAAGTCATTATGATTGGGCATTTAAAAAAATTAAAAAATATAAAAAACTAATGATATTGTAGAATATCTTCAGTTTATGTCTTATTGCGTTTAATTTTTTTTATTAGTCATCAACGTGATCTAATCATATTTGTTATTCAATCATTTATAGTTGAGTTTCAGAGAGGTTAGAAATATAAATAATAATTAAGTGTGGTATCTATTTATAATAGAGTGAAAATGATTTTAGACTTTATTGTTGGGGCATATTGTGCTTTGACTTATGCATGTATATTTGCAGTTGCAGTTCAAGAACTGCTTCTTTGTGCTTATGGTTTAAGTCTAAGAATATATAATCAAATAATAACATTATGAAGAAAGATCATTTAAACTTTATTTTTAGCCAATATTACAATCATCGCAATAATACAGGCAGCGCCAATCCAATCAACTATGCTAAATTTAACATTTAAAAAAATGACTGAGGAAAAGGCAGCAGCCAAGGGTTCAATCGTAGCAAGGATACTGCCTTTAGAACTGCCAATAATTTTTACTCCGATAAGATAAAGTAAAAATGCCAACATCCCAGTAGCAAAGATAATGAAGAGAATACAGATAATAGCTTGAAAATCTAAAATACCAGAAAATTGCCAAAAAGGATGAAAGAAATTTAAAACAATGCCACCAATTAACATTCCCCATCCTGCAATGGTGCTTGTATTATACTTTTTCAACAAAGGTATGGGTAAAAGTGTATAAGTAACTGAACCAATAACACATATAGAACCGTAAACAATTGCTTTAGCAGGCAAGGTGATATTATCAATCGATCCATCAGTTACTAGACAAAAAGCGCCAATGATAGCTAGAATAATTGAAATCATCACATAAATAGATGGACGTTTTCTTAGATAAATTGCCAGAATAATGGCGATGACTACTGGATATAAATATTGTAATATCGTAGCAGTTGCAGCATTCGAATATTTGATGGTTAAAAAATAAAAAAGCTGAGATGCCATCATTCCAACAATAGAAAAGATGATCAGTAACATCAGTTCTTGAGGGTTTTTAAGAGGATTGAAAATTGCCTTTTTATGTTTGCGGTAACATAAAGTTAATAACAATAATCCTGGAAGCCACAATCGAATTCCAATAATCCAAGCAGCATCAATATGTTTATATTGTAAGACATATTGCCCCACGACCCCACCAAATCCCCAAATACATCCAGCAACAATAATATAAATCATTCCTGCGCGTTCGCTGGTCAGATTGATTGTTTTAATTGAGTCAAGGGTTTGTCGGATACTAGAAATTGGCATAGGTTCAAAGCTTATTTATATTTAAAAGAGAAGTTATTCTTTCTGTATTTAATTTCTAATAAAAAAACAAAAGTTTTTTATTTATTTTGAATGATTTTGCTTGAGCTTATAATGAATAGTGGTTATATAAACACACTACGTTTACGGGTTGGGCTGAAATATAGGGCATGCCCACTTTGTGACGTGCTCCCATAATGGGATGTGAAACTTTGTATTCAAAGGAGATAGAAATGCCCAAGATGAAGACCAAATCATCGGTCAAAAAACGCTTTAAAATCACGGCTACTGGTAAAGTCCTGGCTGGTCCTGGTAATAAACGCCACGGTTTGATTAACCGTACTCAAAAAGCAAAACGTACCAATCGCGGTTCACAAACATTAGAACCACAAGATGGTCGTACGGTTAAACAATGGGCCCCATACGGCCTATCACGTTAAGGAATAATTGAACCATGGCAAGAGTAAAACGCGGCGTCACAACACACGCTCGTCATAAAAAAGTATTAAGTCAATCTAAAGGATTCCGTGGTCGTTCTTCTACGAACTATCGTATTGCTTTGGAACGCTTGGAAAAATCTTTACAATATGCATATCGTGATCGTCGCGTTAAAAAACGTGATTTCCGTGCATTATGGATTCAACGTATCAACGCAGCAGTTCGTGAACATGGCTTAACCTACAGCCGCTTTATCAATGGTTTGAACAAAGCAGGTATCGAGTTAGACCGTAAAGTATTAGCTGCGATTGCATATGATGATGCAGCAACTTTTGCAGAAATTGTTAAAAAGGCACAAGCGGCTCTCGCTTAAGTCTTAATAATAAGATTTGTCTGTTCATGAAAATGAGTAGAAAAGAGGGCTGTCTGCAAAGACGGCCTTTTTTGTTTATTTGAGGGTTGAGATGGATAACGATCTAGAAAGTATCAAGCAAGAAACACTTTTGGCATTGGATAAAGCACAAGATTTACGTGCTTGGGATGCTGTGCGTGTTGCAACATTGGGAAAATCAGCTTCATTAACGCAAAAACTCAAGGAATTGGGAAAATGCCCACCTGAATTGCGTAAAGAGCGTGGTGGAATTTTAAATAAATTACGCGATGAGTTAACTCAAGCGATTGAAACCCGTAAAGTAGTTTTAGAAGAAATTGCATTAAATGAAAAGCTAAGTGCAGAGGCAGTCGATATTACTATGCCTGTAACTGTGACGACGGGTTTTTTGCATCCATTACGCAGAACGATTGAAGAAATTACTGCAATTTTTGGCACGATGGGTTTTAAAGTTGCTGAAGGTCCAAATGTTGATACAGATTGGTTTAATTTCTCAGCATTAAATATTGATGAAAATCATCCAGCGCGTGCTGATCACGATACTTTTTATTTACCTTCTGACCCCCTTAATGGTCAGCAAAAAGTTTTGCGTACTCATACATCAACAGTACAAATCCGCACTTTGCTGGATCAAGAACCACCTATTCGTATCATTGCTCCTGGTCGTACTTATCGTGCAGATCATGACGCTACACATTCTCCAATGTTTCATCAATGTGAAGGAATGGTTGTGGAGAAAGGTCTTACCCTTGGGCATTTAAAAGGGTGTTTAGTGGATTTCTTACGTGCTTATTTTGGTATTCCACATTTACCTGTGCGTTTTCGCTCTTCTTATTTTCCTTTTACAGAACCTTCTATGGAAATTGATATTGGTTGGAATCGTAAAACAGGTGAATTGGGTGGCAGTTCAGATTGGTTAGAGATTTTGGGGTCGGGAATGATGCACTCCAGAGTGCTGGCTAATTGTGGTGTTGATCCCAGTGAATGGCAAGCTTTTGCTTTTGGTATGGGTATCGAACGCTTAACTATGTTAAAATACGGTATTTCTGATTTACGATCTTTTTACGAAGGGGACGTTCGTTGGTTACGCCATTATGGTTTTTCATCCTTTAGATCTGTTGCCTTGCATGAGGGGATATAAGCAATGAAATTTACTTTATCCTGGTTACGTGACCATTTAGATACTAATAAATCCCTTGATGAAATCTGTGCAGCCTTGAATGTTATTGGGTTAGAAGTTGAAGGGGTGGAAGATCCAGGTAAGACACTTGGTGCATTCAGAATTGCGCGTATTTTATCTGCCGCCCAACACCCAAATGCAGATCGTTTGCAAGTTTGCCAAGTGGACGCCGGTGAGGGATTTGAGAATGTTCAGGTTGTATGTGGGGCTCCAAATGCCAGAGCTGGACTGGTAACCATATTTGCTCCTGTTGGGACTTATGTTCCAGGCAGTGATATTACGCTTAAAGCGGGCAAAATCCGTGGTGAACAAAGTAATGGTATGATGTGCTCAACCGAAGAGCTTGGGCTTGGTGCAGAGCAAGACGGCATTATGGAGTTGCCAGAAGATGCCACTGTTGGTACATCTTATGTTGATTTTGCGGATTTAAATGATCCAGTAATTGAAATTTCGATCACACCGAATAGAGGTGATGCGCTATCTATTCGTAATATTGCCAGGGATTTGGCAGCGGTCGGTATGGGGACTTTGAAACCTTGGGAACCAAAAGCAGTTGAGGGTTCTTTTCCTTCAGAGATTACATGGGATAATCAATTCACCCAAGCTTGTCCGTGGATATTGGGGCGTACAATTACCAATGTAAAAAATGGCCCCAGTCCAGAATGGCTGCAAGCGCGATTAAGAGCTGTTGGCGTTCGTCCAATATCACTGCTTGTTGATATTACTAATTTCTTTACGTTTGATCTTGGTCGTCCATTACATGTATTTGACGTTGATAAAATTACAGGAAACACATTAACGCTTTGTCCTGGTCAAGGTGAAAAATTCATTGCTTTAGATGGCAAAGAATATCAAGTTACAGACAAAGATTGTGTGATTGCTGATCAATCTGGTGTTCAGTCTCTGGCTGGATTGATGGGCGGAGAGCATACAGGTGTAACAGAAGAAACTTCCAGTGTTTTTATCGAATGTGCTTTATTTAACCCAGTAACCATCGCATTAAGTGGCCGTCGTCATTTTATCACAACAGATGCCCGACAACGTTTCGAACGGGGTGTAGATCAAGCATTATTACCAGATGCAATGGAAGCTGCTACACAGATGATTTTGGATCTTTGTGGTGGGAAAGCCAGCGAAGTGGTAAGCGTTGGTGCTGAACCTGCGTGGCAACGCAATGCGACCTTACGTTTTGCACAGTTAAAAGAATTTGGTGGGATGGAAGTTGCTCCACACAAAGTAGTCGAGATTTTAACATCCTTGGGTTTTATAGTGCAAAATCAAGATGAGTTTTCGGTAACTGTTGAAATACCTTCATGGCGAAATGATATTGTGATGCCCATGAATATGTCACAACATCCCAGTATCGAAGCTGTGAGAGCTGTCGACCTTCAACAAATTGCACACGCAATGGAAGGTGAAGTTGATCTGATTGAAGAAGTTTTACGCATCATCGGTTTGGATCATGTACCAGAGGTTTCATTGCCAAGATGCCAAGCTATTCCAAAAGCAGCGTTGACCCCCGAGCAAGAACGCTCTACTTATTGTGCTCGTATATTAGCAGCGCGTGCTTTGGTAGAAACGGTTGGTTTTTCTTTTGTTGATCATGAGATTGCAGCGCGTTTGGGTGATGCTTCAGAGGATTTGCGTTTGCTTAATCCAATTTCAAATGATATGGATCAGTTGCGTCCAACACCTTTGGCTTCATTGTTACCAACAGCACAACGTAATATTGCTCGAGGATGGGCTAATATTGGATTTTTTGAAGTTGGCCCTGCTTTCGTTCAAGAGTTTGAAAAAACAATTGCCGCAGGCATACGTTATGGGGTAATGCCCCGCCAGATTAACGGTAAAGCACCAGAAGTTACCTTATGGGACGTTAAAGCAGATGTCTATACGGTGCTTGAAGGTTTGGGGGTTACTGTAGATTCTTTACAAGTAACAACTGATACGCCGATCTATTATCATCCTGGTCGTTCTGGTCGATTAAGCTTGGGCCCCAAAAATATTTTGGGTTATTTTGGAGAATTACATCCATCTTTGGTCAAAGAATTTGGATTTGACCAGGCACCTATGATTTTTGAAATTATGGTTGATAATATAATTTCTAAAAAAGCACAAAAGAAAAAACCACCTTTCTTGCCACCATTCCAACCCTTAAAGCGTGATTTTGCTTTTGTAGTGAAAAAAGACGTGCAAGTGGGTAAAGTGCTTAGTGCAGCCAAACAAGCTGATCGTCAATTTATATCTAACGTAGAGCTTTTTGACGTTTATGTAGGTGAAAAAGTATCAGAAGGAAATAAATCTGTTGCTATTCAAGTTACATTGCAGCCTCAGGATCACAGTTTAAAAGACGAAGAAATTGAGGCAATTTCCCAAAAAATTATCAAAGAAGTTTCGCGACTAACAGGTGGAACTTTACGGTAAAGTAAGAATATGAATAAAAGCCCATGTAGGTATTCTGCATGGGCTTTTTTTGTTTTACTATTCTTTATTTAAATTGGTTCGTATAATAATGTCATCTTTACAAAAAAACTCTATCAGAAAATCTAAACTTCTTGTAGCAACAGGTTCAGGTTTACTTACTATCTTACTTTGGTCAAGTTTGGCTGTAATGACAACTTCTTTGCCAAATATTCCCAGATTTCAGCTTTTATGGTTTGGATTTGGCGAAGCTTTTATTATTGGTAGTATTATCCTAGCCTTGACTGGGCGCTTACGAGAAATGGCTCAGCCTTTTGCACCTTGGTTTACGGCTTTTTGTGGGATTTTCTTTTTTCATTTATTCTACTTTGTTGGATTAAATTTTGCCCCCCCAGCCAAAGTGACGTTACTTTCTTATTTGTGGCCAACAATGTTGGTTGTTTGTATTGCATTTTTAAGCAAAAAACATTTTCATATTGCTTATTTATTTGGGGCACTGATGGGATTGATTGGAACAGTTTTCATTATGCCTGCTGATAAAGGTTCTGTCTTAACTTCTGGGGTCTTTTTTGGTTATTTCTTGGGATGTTTATGTGCAATTGTTTGGACAATTTATTCAATTGTTAATCGTAAATATACTTCTGTTCCAACAGGAATGATAATTGGCGTTTGTGGAGGAATTTCTTTGGTTTCAATGGCTATTCATTTTGCGTTTGAACCTACAATTATGCCGCAATCCTTTAAAGAGATGGCTATTATTTTATACTTAGGGTGTGGTCCTATGGGAATTGCGTTTTTGGCATGGGATTATGCAACCAAGAATGCTAATTTATCTTTAATGGGATCATTATCGTATTTAGCTCCATTACTTTCTACTTTATGGTTAGTTATTGCAGGGAGAGCACCTGCAACAGTTGGGTTATTAGTGGCTGTTATTTTGATTGTGGGTGGTGCTGTGGTTGCAACCTATCCATTAAAAAAAACAAAAGAATCATAAAATTATACTAGATTTATATGATCTGATATTTAGGAGATATATACATAATAATTAAATTTAATAAATACTGTATCTAGGATTATCATATTAGCATAACATCTAATTAAACTGTACAAGTCCATGCCAATTTGTGTGGGCTTTTTTAATTTAATATTTTGTTGGTTTATTAAAGATGTCCATTATTAAAAAGTCAGCCATTATAAAATCTAGAATGTTTTTAGGAACATCGGCTGGGTTATTAACGATTTTACTGTGGTCCAGCTCCTCCGTTACGATCACTTCTTTACCGCATATTCCAAGGTTTCAGCTTTTGTGGTTTGGCTTTGGTGAAGCATTTATTATTGGCAGTATTATTTTAGCTTTCACTGGGCGCTTACAAGAAATGGTGCAACCTATAGCATCTTGGTTAACGGCGTTTTGTGGTCTATTTTTCTTTTATGTATTTGATTATTTAGGACTTAGCTTTGCGCCTCCTGCCAAAGTAACCTTGTTATCTTATCTGTGGCCGATTATGTTGGTTATTGCGCTTGCAATTTTAAGTAAAAGACAATTCCATATTGCTTACTTATTAGGGGCAGTCATGGGCTTGGTAGGTATGATTTGTTTAATGCCTGCGGATAAAGGTTCTGTAATTAATTTTACAGTTGTTCTTGGGTATATTTTTGGCTTGTTAAGTGGTGTTGTTTGGGCAATTTATTCGATTGTTAATCGTAAATATGCTGCTGTTCCAACAGCAATGATGATTGGGGTGTGTGGCGGTATTGCATTGGTTTCTATGGCTATTCATTTTATGTTTGAAACCACTATCATGCCAAATTCTCTAAAAGATATTTGTATTATTTTGTATCTAGGATGTGGTCCCATAGGGGTTGCGTTTTTAGCTTGGGATTATGCGACTAAGAATGCAGATTTGTCTTTAATCGGATCGTTATCCTATTTAGCACCGTTACTTTCAACTTGTTGGTTAGTGCTGGCAGGAAGGGCCTCTGTAACGTTTAGCTTGCTATTTGCTGTTCTTTTAATTGTAGGGGGAGCTGTTGTTGCAGCCTATCCATTAAAAAAAGAAAAAGGATCGTAGTATTTTTTAGCAAAAGCGTATAGAAATATGCTTTAATATACTATTATTGTTTAAGTTATCATTTTTGCCTTGTTGGTGCCCCTATGACAGATACGCCTTTAGAATTAATCCGTAATTTTTCAATTATCGCCCATATTGATCATGGGAAATCAACCCTTGCTGATCGGTTGATTCAAGCTTGTGGTGGGTTAACCCAGCGAGAGATGCAAGCGCAAGTTTTAGATAGTATGGATATTGAACGTGAACGCGGTATTACCATTAAAGCGCAAACAGTAAGATTGCAATATAAGGCAAAAGATGGTCAAACCTATATATTAAATTTGATGGATACGCCGGGCCATGTTGATTTTGCATATGAGGTTAGTCGTTCCTTGGCTGCGTGTGAAGGATCCTTGTTGGTTGTTGACGCTTCTCAAGGGGTGGAAGCACAAACACTTGCCAATGTGTATCAAGCTATTGATGCGCGCCATGAAATTGTGCCTGTATTAAACAAAGTTGATTTACCAGCTGCTGATGTAGAGGCAACCAAAGCACAAATAGAAGAAATTATTGGTATTCCAGCAGATGATGCGATTGGAGTATCCGCCAAAACAGGGTTAAATATCGAAGCTGTCTTGGATGCTTTGGTAACACGTCTTCCACCACCAACAGGAGATGTCGATGCGCCTTTACAAGCACTGTTGGTTGATAGTTGGTATGATACTTATTTAGGTGTTATTATTTTGGTGCGTGTTAAAGCAGGACGCATCAAAAAAGGTATGCGTATTCGTATGATGTTTAACAATAGCACCTATAGTGTTGAACAAGTTGGTGTGTTTACCCCGCATATGCGCGAAGTAGAATCTTTAGGCGCAGGAGAGATGGGTTTTATTAATGCAGCAATTAAAACCGTTGCTGATTGTCATGTTGGGGATACCATTACTGATGATAAAAAACCAGCAGCCAAAGTACTGGATGGATTTAAACCGTCTGTGCCTGTAGTTTGGTGTGGTTTATATCCAATGGATGCGGATGATTTTGAAAAATTACGTGAAAGCTTAGGTAAACTGCAACTTAATGATGCGTCTTTTCACTATGAACCTGAAACTTCTGCAGCTTTAGGTTTTGGGTTTAGATGTGGTTTTCTTGGTTTATTACATTTAGAAATTATCCAAGAACGATTAAGTCGTGAATTCGATCTAAACTTGATCGCAACAGCACCATCTGTTGTTTATCATTTATTTAAAAATGATGGATCAATAGAGGATTTGCATAATCCTGCAGATATGCCTGATCCAACTTCTATTGATCATATTGAAGAGCCTTGGATCAAAGCCTCTATTATGGTGCCAGATGAATATTTGGGTGCTGTATTGGGATTATGTACAGAACGACGTGGAGAGCAGATCGATTTAACTTATGTTGGATCAAGAGCAATGGCAATTTATCGTTTACCATTGAATGAAGTTGTCTTCGACTTTTATGATCGTTTAAAATCTGCAACTCGTGGTTACGCTAGTTTTGAATATCAAATGGACGGGTATGAAGAAAGTGATCTTGTTCGGATCAGTATTTTGGTAAACCAAGAGCCGGTCGATGCTTTGGCATTTGTGGCCCATCGTTCTGTAGCAGAGAGTAGGGGGCGTGCTATTTGCTCCAAGTTAAAAGATTTGATTCCTCGCCAACTATTTAAAATTGCGGTTCAAGCAGCCATTGGTGGACGTGTTATTGCTCGTGAGACGATTGGGGCTTTGTCCAAGGACGTAACGGCCAAATGTTATGGTGGTGATATTTCCCGTAAACGTAAGTTGTTGGACAAACAAAAAGAAGGCAAAAAGCGGATGCGCCAATTTGGTAAAGTTGAAATTCCACAATCTGCTTTTCTTGCAGCATTGAAAATTGACCGATAATCCTATTTTCTATTCATAAGATGCGTTAGTTTGCTTTTATGAATAGAAAATTCAAGCCATTGGGTTTGATAAAATATTATTAAATTATATGTTAATCATTTCAACCTCAATAAAGGTTTTCGTGCGAGTGTGAATTATCTTGATGATGGTATTTATGAGGTAGTGTGGTGGCCTTTACTTAAAATGAAGTGAAGTATTAGTTAAACTCTTTAAATATGGGCGAGAATGGGAAATTATCATCCTATGATTTGCCATATCATTGTTCTGAAAAAACATCTTTGTTTTTTATATCAATGCATAGCTGATTTTGCAGAAGTTGATAAATATTTTTATAATATTTTATAAGTAAAACCTATAAAATCAATTAAAGATTTTAATCTTAAATTTATTCAGATCTAGGTTGATCATAGTGTCGATTTTTACTCTATGTTCTGCTCTTAATTTATGAGGTCATTATATAGTATCATTTTTGTGTATCTACATTATCCTAGTGTCATATACTTCTGTGTAAGATTGATGTTGGTTAGCTTTGAAATATACCCTAATTATATTTACAAAAATTTTTGAAAGAGGATAAGTTTTACATGTGAGTATCTTGTTTCAGATAAAATAATGAGGAACTTCATTGTTTTATCAAGCTTTAACCACAGGCAGTTCATTCCACTTTGTTGTATATCGCTGGCTTAATAAGTCTCGTTTTAAGTTCCATGGTGCATTTGCGTTTGTGCCACCAAAGCTGATGGTGTTGCTTCCCATTTTTTTATTGATTGTATCTAGTGTTTGCATCAAACGATTACTATGTTTTTTTACCTCCTCATCTTCGATAGGGCTAAAAAAATTGAGTTGCCGTTTATCCTGATTAATAACGTCCAACATCATTACGCCTGCTTTTTGGTAAAAGTAATTTTCTTTAAATATTTGATAAACACCATTCTGGGCTGCCTTAATAATATCACGAGTATCATTTGTTGGATAGAGAAGGGGAATGACGATTGATGGATGGTATTGAGATTGTTGTTCACCAAAACGATTGGTTTTTAAAAAGACAAGAACTGCTTGTGCCAATGAATGTTGAGCGCGCAGTTTTTCTGCACCTTTACTGGCATGTAGCCGAATAGCTTCCTGCAGATCATTAAGATCATTTGTAGTTTTTCCAAAGCTACGAGAAGTCATGATATTCTTTTTGGGTGTATGTATTCCTTCTAGTTCAATACAAGGAGTGCCGCGCAATTCTAAAATAGTGCGTTCTAGGACAACAGAGAATTGTTTGCCTAGAAGATTGGCATTACAATTTTTAAGTTGCCATGCTGTTTGAATACCCATATTAGTTAATTTGGCTGATATTTTCCGACCGACGCCCCAGATTTCAGAAACAGGAAGTTGCTTTAAGGTGGTTTCAAATACAGTATTATCAAGTTGTAATCGATAAACGCCGTGGTGCTCTGGGTTCTTTTTGGCAAGATGATTAGCGATTTTAGCTAACGTTCGGGTTGGTGCTATTCCAATTGAAACGGGAATGCCCGTGCATTTACGAATTATTATCCTCAGAGAGCGACAATATTCAATTGGATTTTGTTGATATTGCAGGCGCAAAAAGGCCTCGTCAATTGAATAAAGCTCTGTGTCGTAGATATAGTCTTGAACAATAGAGAAGACCCTTTGGCTCATATCACCATAAAGCTCATAATTAGAGCTGAGTAAGGTTATTTTCTTTTTGATATGAGGTGGAATTTTAAACGCGGGCATTGCCATTGGTACAAAAGGTTTAAGTTCATTGGATCTGGCAATAACACAACCATCATTATTTGAAAGGATACCTATAGCTTTCCCTTCTAGTTTGGGATTAAAAACGCGCTCACAAGAAGCGTAGAAGTTATTGCAGTCAATTAAGCCATACATAATTGAGAATCAATCAATAAAGAAATTTATTTAAAATATCTATTTTTAGTAATAAATTCAATGACTTTTTTCAAAATAAACATTTCCTTTTTTATGATTTTTTAAACAATTTTTTTTCATCAAAGGAACACAAAATGTTTAAAGTCACTGTGGATATTTAGATATTTTATTTGAAAATGAAATTGTAACTCCAGCCTTGAATTGTTTAGGTTTTGGCGGTGCTAGAGCCACTAATCAAGTTAGGGCTACATTTTTGGCATAGAAATATGCTGAAAGTTGCACGTATCTAAAACAACTTGGCAAAAACTCTGCTATGGATACTATGCAGATGGAACCAACGACATATAATCATATTTAAAATTTTTTGCAGCACAGATAAACGAAAAAAATTCGTGAGGTTTGACATTTTTAATAGCTATATCTGATCAAGGCTTCTTCGTTTTAGCCATAATAGCCCTATTAAAACATTGATACCCCTTATTATACCCCTATTTTTATGGGATGCAATGGGTCTGTTTGATATCATATGGGATCTTTATTAATGAAATAAATGGCTGTTTTATTTTGAATTTGGTATTATTTGAAACAATATATAAATCTTATATGGCGGAGAGAATGGGATTCGAACCCATGGTACGCTATTAACGCACACACGCTTTCCAAGCGTGCGCCTTAAGCCGCTCGGCCATCTCTCCTAAAGATTGCCTCAGTAAAAAGAACAATATCAATTTTTTCATAAGAGGCAAGTAAAAAAAATTATTTTCTGATTTTTTTAATTATTAGTTGAGAATAATGAGGATTTAAGTCGTCTGAAGCATTTTATTGTTTTTTTTAGGTCATACTAAAAGAAATATATATATCAAAGTGATCCATAAGTGCTTTTATTTGTTTGGTTTTACAAAGATTATTGCTATTAATTTCGTATGACTGTTTATTTACGTTATATGCTGTTTTTATGTATTTTAATTGGTACGGGATTACCATTATTGGTAAGGCCTGCTTTGGCATATTATGGTAATAACCAATATTTTGGATATTTGCAAAATACGCATTACCGACAAAGACAACAAATGATGGATACACCCATGGTTGTGCCAGATCATTTGGGGGCTGACACAGATAAAATTCCAACGCTATCCATAAAATCTTGCGTTGAATTGAATAATATTGAGGTCACAGGGGTTACAAAAATCTCTAAAGCGGCGATCAACACTATTACTCATCAATGGAAAGGTCGTTGTGTAAGTTTACAAGATATTAATATTATTTTGGGGGATATCAATAAGCTTTACGTTAAGCACAGGCTTGTGACATCTCGTGCATATTTGCCTAAGCAAGATATTTCTGGAGGTTATTTAAAAATTATAATGCTAGAAAATAAGGTCGGGTCTTTTGAATTTTCTGGCAGTGCTCAACCTTCAAATGAAATAACGGCTTTTCCTTGGGTGAGTGGGGGCGTTCTGAATCTAGATGATTTAGAACAAGGCTTGGATAATATGAATCGTTTATCAGGTTGGGAAGCGTCATTAAAATTCCTGCCTAAAACAAAAGATACAGATACTGTTGTTCATATCGATGTTCCCAAGACCAGTATGATTCATGGAAAAGTATTAACAGATAATAACAGTCAAAGTAGTTCTGGTAGAACAATGGGGCGAGCTTTTGTGAATGTCTCAGATCTTTTTGGTTTATTAGATCTATGGTCATTTGAATATGATCATTCTTTGAATAACAGACAAAGTCAAGGTCACAACTCTTTTTTAGATGCAGAAGGGTCTATTCCTTTGGGGCCTTGGTTGTTATTTGGAGGTTGGTGGCGCTCAGATGAATTTTATTATATGCCTCCACAGCCTGATACAAAAAAGCGTTTAGATACAGTACAAAAAGATTATCGTATTGGTGTTTCAAGAGTAATTGCACGTCATAAGGTGGATGTGACAACATTAACAGTTTCCTATGAGTTAAAAGATTTTCGAAATAATACGAATTATGAAAGGCTACCTTCGCAAAGTGCAAAATTGGCTTCTTTGAACATTGGTGTTGGTGAATTTTTGAAAATATGGGGACGAACTTGGTATATTAATATAGGGGCAAAGGTTGGACTGGGAGGTATGGGTACAAAAACTTGGGTGGTTAACCAAGGAAAATATGCGCCGCATACACAATATGTTAAACCATATTTAAATATCGATGGATTCAAACCAATTACAAAAACAATAACTTGGCATACTGTGATTCACGGTGAGTATAGCAGCCAAAATCAATATGGAAATGAATGGTTTTCTATTGGTGGTCCATATACCGTTCGAGGGTTTCTTAAAAAAACAGCAATAGGAAATGCAGGTATTTTTATGCGTAATGATTTATCTTGGCAATTACCAACAAAACATCTTGTATGTGCTGGATATGATGGTTTTTGTGAATTTTTTTTAAAAGATATAGAGTTATACGTTATTGCTGATGCAGGAATGACCAGAGCGGTTTATACATATGATAATATGCCCAAAATATTAAAAAGTGCCAATATAGCAGGGACAGGGATTGGTCTTCGTAAATCAGATGGTATTTTAATATGGGATAGCTCTGTATCCCATGCGATTTCAACATCAGGACTGTCACCAGAAGGATGGATTGCTTCTTTTCAAGTGGGTGTTAAATTATAAGAGGCTAAGTCAAAGTTTGTGCAAATTTCTGTAAAGTTTCATGATGTAACAAGGTTACTTCTGTAGATGCTGCTAGTTGTCGAGCAGAGATCGTATAGGCAGCATTTGAAACAACAGCGGCATAATGAGCATGATAAAAAATTTTGGCAGCATTAACTTCTTGTACAGCTTTGTTTCCAACGGGTTTGCTATATAATTTACACTGAATAATAAAGGTAATACCGTTTTTAACAGCAATCACATCGGCCCCTTGATCACCACTAGCAGTGGTCACATCAGCATCCCACCCTTTTAATCTTAGAAGTTCAGCACAATAGGCTTCATAATCAAAAGGATCCATTGTGGGGGAATATTCAATCTTAGTTTTTTTGTAACTCTTAAAGAAAGTTTTTTGTGTTCTAGGAGGATATTTGGCAACAGATAAAATCTTTTTGATCGTGTTTTTGTGAATTTGAGGATAATATTCCAATAGATGATTTTCGGTTAATATAGGTTTTATTTTAGTGCGAATAAAGCGGTTTACCTCTTGTATCCATTTGTCTTCAATAAGGCTGCCATATGCATCTTTATATAAAAGCTGGTCACGTTTAATATATAAAATACTAGCATTTTGTTCAATTTGATCAGTAGCAATTTTATATGCTTTGTTTAGGCGATAGCGATTTCTGCGTTTTTTATAAAAATAGGCTATACACTTAAATAAATGACGACCGAATAGTAATAAAAATACGACTAAACCCATTCCATATAAAAGTTTATTTTCTTGTAATGAAAGATTTAACCAAGATGTTAAGGTGGGGCTATTCACTTTATCAAAAAAAACTTGTAGTTCAGGCATTGGGTTTTTATCTAAATATTGTAATAATGAAGAAATAATAGAATTACAGCCTTTTAAAGAGAACGCGATATATTCGCGGTCTTGGGTAATATAAGCTTTGTTTTGTGTAATAAGATTTTGAATTAAAATCTGCACTTGGGAAGTTTCTAAACTCGTGCCAAATTTTGCTTGATTACGGATATCCTTAATTTGTTTTTTAAGGATAAATACTTGCTTACCAAGTGTAAAATTTAAAGATCGAATATCTTGAAGAGTATCATTATTTTCTTGATATGAAATTTGTAAGATTGACTGTTTTTTTGGAGAAATAAACAGATTAATTGTAAACAGCTTATCTTTACCACTAATGGTTATTTGTTGTGGCTTGGTATTGACAGAGGATCGCCAGATAGATGTATCCGCAATCATTTGTGATGTTGCAAAACGAGGTACTATAAAAAAACATAAACCGGATAAAGTCAAAAAAATAGAATAGAATTTAAATTTCATAAATAGTTATCAAATAAACTTAATAGCATTTACCTTTTGGGGCCAATATGAACGTAATCTAGGCTAAAAGTATTTTAAAAGTAAAGATGATTTTATGATTAGGAATATACAATAATTATATATTCACTTTGAACTATATTATAAAATACTGATTTTATTCGATATTTTATACCATAAAATAGAGTTTTAAAAGAGAGAGAAAAGCGCCAAATTCAAAAAAATAGACGTTTATATTATAATACTATTTTATATAATTTGTATGTTTTATGGTATAGTTTATATCAGTTAAGGCTACAAATCGAATCGTAAAAATGAACAAGCCAAGTATTCAAAAGAGAAGTGGATCGTGGAGATGTTATGTCTTTATGTAAGGCATTTGTTTATCTACAACATTTGATACAAATAAAAAAGTGGTAAATATTTTAGAGTCGTCATTGATGATTGGCTATCAATATTCTGAGTATAAGAAACGGTAAGTAATCCAAAAGCGAACACATAAGCGAGTAATAATTTCTCCGTATTTTTCTTTATCGAAATGATATTGTTGCATGGAGTGTTTGGCAAGGTCTATTTCTTGTCTAGTTTGTCTTTTATATGTTTTAAATCATCATCTATTTTATCAATTTTTTCTAAAAGGATATAATAACTGTGTTTAGGACTTTGGTTTGATGGATTTATTGATGCATTTTTTATAAGTTGTTGTAAGGCATGTGGAAAAGATGAAAATACCATTTGTTTATTAAGTTTATTACTGTCTTTTTCTCAAGATAATTTTCAATTTTTGCTTTTAAGTCCAAAGGTATTCTTAATCTAAAGTATGCTAAATCGTCCATAATAGATCTTAATATTTTTTTTATAAATTACACATTTTCTTATTGACAAAAATAGCCCTATTTGGGCTATGTCAAGATAAAGAACTAAAATGAATAATAGTAAACGTACAAATCAAGAATATTTATCGAATTACCAAATTGGATAAAGAAAGAAGCAGAGCAAATATACGTTGTTTAAGTGTTTAAATTTTATTTTTTATTAATTAAACAAAGAAGAAAAGTAACGGTTACGTCGCCAAACTACCCCGTTGCTTTTCTTAAAAAAACCTTAGAAAAAAAGATGTGACTGATTGGATAATCATCTTAATCATGCTTATAATCAATCCAGTGAATTGATTATTGCTGGTAATAAAATCAGACAAGTTAACGCAGATTATTATAGCATTTACAATTTTCATCGTGCATCTGGAAGGGATGATTCTAAAAAGCCAAGTATATGGTTAAGATACGAGCAAAAAAAGATTTAGTTGATGAATTGAGGTCGGTGGGGATTCCGGCGCGCCCTATAAATGTAATAATAATTGGAACGGATGGTGACCGTGGTATTTGTGTAGTTGAAGAACTTGTTTATACCTATGTAATATGGATCAGCCCATCTTATAACTTACAGGTCATTCGTTCTCACGATGCTTTAAATCAAGGTAAATATTTAACCACCCATCATTTTTACGAAGTATATTAATGACTTATACTGAAAATTGTATCTTACTCGAAAATGAGAGTAAGTGATTAAAAACCAAAAGTAGACGGTTACGATCGGATTTCATTATCCGATGGGTTAATGTGTATTACGGATGTAGATATTAATTTACAGATTAATCCTAAAAATTTGTTTTATTATTTAAAAGAAAAAAAATGTATTTGTCGCAGTGTAGAAAATGAAAACTGGATTGCGTATCATGAATAAATCCAAAATTGTAGAGAAAAACATGTTTATCGAGCGTCCATGAGTGATTTTTCGTTAGAACCAGCTGTATTGGTCTTATCGAAAGCTGTGCAAATAATATCAAAAACTGATCTTCAAGGTGGGGTATCGTTTTGGCATAATAATAGATTAATTTTTATAGCAAGTGTTTCTAAAGCAAACATATTTTCTAAAAATAATTGTTAGGAATAAGTATATGAGATGCGCAAGTCAAATCACAGCTTCTCAATCAACAGATAATACAGTAATAGTGCCTGTCGGTTGTCTTGATGAAATACAAATTGAGTTACAGTGCAAAGCACTTTTTGAATCTATATATTATAATTTTTTTTACAAAATCATTTGCAGCATAATGAAACAATCACTTCTGTTGTCTCAGAATCATCCGATAGGACTGGTGGTGGTGTTGATAACATTAATACTGCTAATCAGTTTTTAAAATATCGAATTTTAGGTGGTAACTTGAACACTTATGCAAGAATTCGATTTATTATACAATTAATACTAATTCTGTGCGTAAATTTGGTGTTTCATTATCAATAACACTTATGCAAGAATTCGATTTATTATACAATTAATACTAATTCTGTGCGTAAATTTGGTGTTTCATTATCAATTATGGCTGCGGGTATTGTTAAAGATGGTAATGTAGCGGCGCATTATGTCGTCGGGAATAAAAGCAACCAAGATCCACAAGGGGATATTTGCACGCAAGATATTCAAGGCGATGCTGGAACACAGTTTCTGACTTCTAATCATGATCCTGTTGGGGTTGTTGCAGGTCCAAAGGGAAAGCCAGCTTCTATTAAAATTGGTTCTGTTCTTATTGGTGAACTTGAACAGGTGTTGTGATTGAAAATGTCGGGAATTTAAGTGATGTTGTTTCAAATTTTATAGCCCTACGTGGGGATAGGGGAGAAACTGGTAAAGATGATATCAGTTACATTAATGAGGGAAATGCAGATATTAATGTAAACAGGATTACGTCAGACGAAGGTAATATAAAATCTGATGGTTTCTGTAATTTATCTTTATCTGGGGTCAAGTTGAAAGACATTAATAACTTAACTTCTTTCGACCATTTGCTACAAGAAACGATCTGTTTTGATTCAAATAAAAAACAATTTTTAGTAAAAGAGGGTAGAGAAATGATTCCGTTGAATGTAACTAATTTAAACTTAGAACAGCAGTATAAATTAAATAATGGGGTGCAGCCTCTAAATTTTGCACCTGATCATTTAAACATATCTACTGGTGGGAACTCGGATGGCAATGGGGTAAAGGTCGGATATTTATATGTCGACACAAAAGCAATATTACCAGTTCCGCCTACAATGCAAATCAGAGTAACATTTACTCTATGGATAAAAGATAAAGATTTTGATTACCACATAGCAGGGTGGCTTAACAAATGGAATGTTAGGGCGAACCCAGCAAAAAATACCGTCTCTGTTTATAATGGAAACGATAAACAATATGAAGTATTATGTAGCTCTTTGACATCCAAAGACGGTCTTAAATTAAATGATGGTAACAATCATATACTCCATATCAACGTGAATGGTGGATACGAAGGTTTTAACTCTTTCTCCATTGATGGAGAATATTTTAATAGAGGCTATTCAGTTTATAATGGAGCAATGACAGAATTACGGTTCAGAGGTGACGAAAATATAGTTGTTCCGACTGATGAATGTTCTGTAAAAGATATATTTTTGTCATCTACTCAAAGAACAAAAGTAGATAAACAGCCTGTTGATATATCTAACTATGATTATGAAGCTTACTATCCTTGTCTAAATAATAACTATACAAATGGTAAAATCGCAGATGGATTTTTACTTAAAGCGACTAGTAATTTCGATAGTTTTCAATGGTTAAACCCATATTATTTTACTGTTGAACCGTATAAAAATAAAAGCATATTTACCTCCGAGGGAATGACTGGTGGAGTTGCTTCATTTAATGTGAGTATGAGTGTTCCCACCTTTACATTTGAATGTCAGTTTAAATTTAGTTCTACCATTAATGATACTAGTATTAGACGAGTTATTTGTGGACGTTATCAAGGAAATTATTCCATAGGATTGACTGCGAAAAGCGATAACAAACTAACCATTAAATATCATAATGCGAACCCTGATGTTGAGGTTACACTTGTTGACACATTAACGCTTGATATATGGCACACTCTGGCTATCTCATCCAATAATAATCTGATGCAAGTTTTTATCGATGGAAAATTACTGCATACAAAATATTTTGTCACAAACTTCGAATATTTTTATATTCGTAGTCTTGATTATAACGCATATATTGTAGAGGAAAATTCATTAATTATTAAGAACATATCATTACTAATAGGGAAAGCTAAATATGCAGACAAAGATTATGATCCTTCTTTAACACCAATCAGCGCAACTAATTTTAATACGAACGGTTTTTTCTATCCTTTAAAAGATAGTAGAATTAAAAATGAAAATGAAACTTCTCCCTTGGTTAAAATCACGAATATTACAGGAAGCTTTTCGTTAAGGACGGTTAAAGCAGGGAAAACCTCGAAAGCGTATATTTCACAACCTACAGTCAGTTATACGCAAGATAATACACCTGTTATTATCAATACTAAGGGAGCCAGTGTGTTGGTTACAAGTTATAGTAATGACGTATTAAAGGAAACGATTTAACATGTTGGTTTATCCGAATAATACACAACTAAATTTTTCAAAGGGAACCTGGTTACTTCAAGGAACAGATTCTACATGTTATTCTTCTGGTGCTAATTTTAATTTTACAACGAATGCTTTAACTATCGGCACAGGTATTATTAAAATTCATTTTGAGTTACCCAATGTTGCTGCTGGATATGAACCAATAGTAGAATATCGAATTAATGATGCGTATTACGGTTACACAAAAGCGATTGCTCCTATCGAGATAAAACTGCCAGTAGGATTTAAGAATGCTACCACTGACCCATTTATGAAAAATTGTAGTTCTCATTATATTGAGATATGGGTTAAGTCTACGTCTTTTGATAAACAAAGATGGACTATTGGTGATGTTAAAAACAATAATGTGTTAACGGTTAAATCTATAGAACTACCAGATGGAAGCAGTTTATGGGATACAAAACCTTATAATTTAACAGCGCTAGCGATTGGGTCATCCTCAAGCGAGGGGTGGGGGGTATTAAGTGAAACTAATGGCGATAGGATTAATACTGATGCTACTTTATCGTGGGGGGTGTTAATAGGAAAATCATTAGGGTTAAATATATCAACTGTAGGCTATGGAGGGACAGGTTTCTACAAAACTGGTAACGGAAACGCTCCTAATATCTTCACATATTTCGAATATATGGATAATGATATTAAAAGAGATTGGTCTGGAATTGATATAGCACTTATTAATATTGGCACGAATGATGGTAATTTGTTATTTGATGATTTTATAAATGCAAATATTTTTTTTGTTAAAAGATTAAGGGAAGTAAAACCTACTTTAAACATTATATTTACAAGTCCTTTCCAAACAGGAACAAGGTTAGCTGAATTTTCAAGATTACGATCACAATATCAAGATGATGGTTTAGTGCATTTTGTAGATGCAGATTTTTCAAATATTTTGCAAGGACATCATCCACAAATTGGTCAATACAAAAGTTTAATTATACCTACTATCTTGCCTTCTGTTGCCAAAGTTATTTACGGAAACAATAAAGAAATCATCATTAAAAAAACTATTAAAGATAGTGATCCAACCAGCCACACTTTTTATACTTTGAAATAAATGATATTCGAACCACCTCAAAATTTGAGGTGGTTCGAATGAAATTTAATATGGGTAATTCAGAATTTTTTATACAGTTATTCCAATATCTTCTTGGTATAATTTCAGTGGATATTGCGGGCAATATTGTTGCTGTGGTGACGGTTATAGTAATGTTATGCACATGATTGTAAGTTTTTGGAAATAGCCAGAAATGACAAATAAATTATACGAACTTTAAAAAATTCACACTCTGGCCACGTTTAAAATACCATCAGTTCCTGTTAAGGAGAACAAAGATGGTAAAAATAGTTAAGTTAATTTTATCCATAGGTTTGTTAATGTCTTGCCCTTTGCTTTGTAAAACTTGATGAGCAGAAGATTGGCTACATTTCTTGCCTCTTCTTTGCTTATTGGGGGAACATTGAATATTTCAGTTTATGGTCAATGGCATTTCAGCTTAGTTGCATGGGATGTATTCGCTGCGATTAATCTCTACGCGCTTTCAAAAATATTGAGAGGCTAGAGAAAACTAGGAATCTTTTTGCGCTGCTGGTGGGAAAGTATAGTACAGTGGATCAAGGCTGCATGATTCGTGGCTAATACCAGTTGTGGCAATTAATGTCCCAATATCATTCGTTATCCAAACAATTTGTGCATTGATCAGGACGTGGCGGGAGAGATAGGTGTAATATTTGTTAAATTTTAAAAATTATGACAATACAATGATATATCTTCTTTGATGATTTAATATGAGAAGCTTTATGTCAGATAAATTATATTTAAACTCAAAATATTTGAAGAGCATGGAATAAACTTTCAATCTTTTTTAAGATTTTATCCCTGTTGATCGTGCTAGTGGTGATGGAGGAAATGATGGATATATCCTTGGTTTGAGCCGCTATTTTCATGTATATGCTTCATCTAGTATTCGTTTAACAAATAGCATTACTAAGAGTAGCTCAGACTATATTATAAAAAATTAGAGGGAGATTTTTAAAAATTATATAATAATTGAGGAGAGATAAAACATTATTTGTTTGTAATGAATGATTGTTTTGAAGGATAATTTTCTAAAGTTGGTCAAAGTTTGTTACCAATGAAATAAAAGAGTTCATTATAGGCTTTCTTTTTTTTGATACTGCTGACATTGGTTATTTTGATAGTGAACCTTTAGGGAAAAATTATTGGCTATATTTTAGATATAGATATCAAAAAACTTTGCTTTTTGGTTCGCCAAAAATAGCATCAACTTTTGATTGAAAATTAGTATTTAACAATTTATCCCCTGAGTTCAAACATAAATTGCAATGACGATTAATGATGGTGATAAAATTCAAAACATTTTAATAAAGCTGAAGCAATTGCAACATCTAAGATTCATTGCTTTGCTTTGGTTTTAATTTTGCGTGGTTATTGTAAGGAAACCATGAATATGCTGTTGCATGACAGCTCATACTTCCTAACAAATAAGAACAAAATTGTTCCAATTTATTATTAAAAAATGAAAATTATCGCAAAAATTAATACTAATGAGGGTAAGACAGAAGTGGAAATTAATAGATACCACTTCTAACAAGTAATTGAAGCTTTATAGGTAAAATATAGGCAGCTAGTATCGATACTCTTATTGAAAGATTTTTTACTTGATCCACAAATTATTTGTAGGTTTAATTACACCAAAATATACTGTAATATATTAATTTTATTTAACAGTTGGTGCCCCAAAGAAGAGTTGAACTTCCACGACCTTGCGGTCACAGGTACCTGAAACCTGCGCGTCTACCATTCCGCCATTGGGGCTTATATGCTGCCTTTTATATAAAGAAGGGGTGTAGGTCAATTATTTTTGATGATGAAGTGATTTATATTTCCTTTTGAATCAGGACTTGGCTAGCATAGTTCATTAAAAATAATCTAATTTTAAATAAAGGCGGTATTACATGACAAATAAAATAAATTTATCCTTGGATCAAATTTATGATTTATCTTTTAAAATATTGTTTAAATATGGGGTATCCGAACCTCATGCCAGTGCAATTGCCAAAGTAATTTTGGCTGGGGAAAGGGATGAGTGTATTTCTCATGGTGTTTATCGTTTGGGAGTATTGGTACATACTATAAATCAAGGTCATGTTTCCAAAACAGCCGAGCCAAAAATGACTATAGACGACACATCGATTGTGAAAGTAGACGCACAATATGCGTTTTCACCGCTTGCTTTTGAAAAAGGTGTCGAAGAGCTAGCACGAAAAACTAAACAAGTTGGAATTGCTGCCTTACAGATTAATCATTGCTACCATTTTTCAGCTTTATGGCCTGAGGTAGAGATAATTGCAGCACATGGCCTGGTTGGAATAGCAATGACCCCAAGTCATGCCTGGGTAACACCAGCAGGTGGTAATTATCCTGTGTTGGGAACTAATCCTTTGGCCTTTAGCTGGCCCAGAGAACATGCAGTTAATCCATATGTTTTTGATTTTGCCACCAGTGCTATTGCACGTGGAGATCTTGAGCTTCATGACCGTACCAACACAGAATTACCTGATAATGTTGCTATAGACCGTGATGGGAATATAACCAAAAATGCTAAAGCCGTTATTGATGGGGGTTCTATGTTAACATTTGGTGGATATAAAGGCAGTGCTTTATCGACAATGATTGAACTGATGTCTGGTGCATTACTCGAAGATTTAACTAGTCAAGAATCTCTTGATCTAGATGCAGGAAAAAAAAGTTTTCCTTGTCACGGTGAACTGCTTTTTGCTTTTGATCCTAGTAAATTTGGTCTGGGAAATATTGCCAAAACAACTGCTAGTGCCGAGCGATTATTTAAATCTATAACGGATCAAGGTGCACGGCTTCCTTCACAGCGTCGTTTCGCTGCTCGAAAACGTAGCCAAGAAAATGGGGTCTTTATCTCAAAGCATATTTACTCTGAAATCCAAAAACTCTTGGAATAAAATTTACTCATTCGAAGTCGATATTTGCCAATATTTATTAGTGATTTTAAATAAATAATAATAAATATCTCAGCCGAGTTTTGTTATTTGAACCTTGATCAATATATCCATGAAGTATAAAAGGAATAAAAGAGTGAATTTAGTTTGATATTTGTTCAAGGAGCGTCTAGGTGAGTGATAAACGTAAAGTAGCAACGGTTATTGGTAATAATAAATTCGTAGAAGGCTATGTTGTAGAGCGGCTAGTCAAAGCAGGATATATTGTTCGTGTTGCTGTTCCCAAACCTTCACTGGTAAACACGATTAGACCCTTTGGAAATGTTGGGCATATCACCCCTTTATATTGCTCTGTTATCGAGGAAAATACCGTTATTCGTGCCATTGAGGGTGCGGATATCGTTGTTAATTTATCAGAGCTTGCTTTTGGAAAAAATAAATCAAAACTTGAGTTATATAATGTTCAAGCAGCGCAAAATATTGCACGTATTTGTGCTGCTGCAGGGGTAAAGAAATTTATTCATTTCTCTGCTTTAGGTGCATCATCAAATAGCCGTTCTGCTTATTTAGCGAGTAAGAAAAAGAGTGAAGATGTCGTATTGCAAGTTTGTCCATCAGCAGTCATTTTACGTACCAGCATTATCTTTGGGCCAGAAGATGAGTTCTTAAATAAACTAGGTAATATGGCTAGCTATTTCCCAGTTATGCCTGCTTATAAGGTGAATACGAAATTACAACCTGTCTATGTTGGGGATGTTGCTGACGCTGTGATGAAAGTCGTTCAACAATCTGAATCTGCTGGTAAAATCTACGAGCTTGCAGGTCCAGAATCTTATACTAATCGTGAGTTAATTAACTGGCTTGTATCGTGGCTTAGAACCGATAATAACGTCAGTGGATTAAGTTTAGTATTAATTCGTTTGATGGCATTTACATTACAATTTATGCCTGGTGCGATAATGACGCCTGCATTGTTGAATATGATGGAATATGATTCTGTTTTAAGCCAAAAGGAAAATGGATTATTAGCATTGGGAATTGTTCCAAAACCCTTGGAATTAATTGCACCTGTTTATTTATATTGCTATCGTTCTATTAATGATTTTACCGAATTAAAGCGTTTGCAACGTCGTATAGAGCATTAAAACCTTATAAAGTAGCTGATATTTCAATTATTTTTACAATAGGTCAGTAGTACTGTCTTTTATTTGATTAGGGAATAGCATAGACATTAGGAACAATTAATTTTAATCGTAAAAGCGATGGATATATTATGCCCAATGTCATGTTAAAATTTATTTCTCTTGATCAGCAGCAACCCGAAAAACGCCCTGCGGAAATTCGCAAGGCAGATTTTTTGGAAACGTATCGTCGATTTTCCGATGAACAAGCGAAAACACAAGCCAGCCGTTGTTCGCAATGCGGTATTCCTTTTTGTTCTACAAAATGCCCTGTATCAAATTATATTCCTGATTGGTTAAAGCTTACAGCTGAAGGCCGTTTAGAAGAAGCATATGCTTTGTCTTTTGAAACGAATAGTTTTCCTGAATTGTGTGGGCGTATCTGTCCTCAGGATCGTTTATGTGAAGGTGGCTGTGTTATTGAGCCAGGATTTAAAAGCGTTACAATTGGTGCAGTCGAAGCTTATATTACGGATCAAGCGTTTAAAAGTGGATTTGTTCAACCAATTGCACCTGTGAAAGAGCAAACTCAATCTGTCGGGATTGTAGGTGCAGGACCTTGCGGAATGGCTGCGGCAGTTGTGCTGCGTCAACGAGGATATCAAGTTCATATTTATGATCGTTATGATAGAGCAGGGGGATTGCTGACTTATGGTATTCCGACTTTCAAGCTTGAAAAAGAAATTGTTGCAAGACGTCAAAAATGGTTAGACGATTCTGGGGTAATATTTCATTTTAATATAAATATTTCCGATAAAACAGACCAAGGAACACTTTCCTTTGCAGAATTGCGAACCAATCATGATGCCGTTTTTGTTGCGACGGGCGTTTATCAGAAAAAAGAAGTAAAATTATTGGGCAGTCAATTAAAAGGGGCTGTTCAAGCACTTGACTATTTAATGGCTTCTCAAAGAACAGGCCAACCAATATCTCCTGAAATTGATGCTAGAGGTAAAGATGTCGTTGTCATTGGTGGTGGTGATACAGCCATGGACTGTTTGCGTACAGCCATACGCCAGGGGGCTAAGTCAGTCAAATGTCTATATCGTCGTGACAAAGTGAATATGCCAGGATCAATGCGAGAAGTTAAAAATGCAGAAGAAGAAGGTGTAGAATTCATCTGGCAAGCTGTTCCAGAAGCTTTTATTGGCAGCGACAAAATTGAATCTATTCGTGCTTTAAGAACAGAGTTAGGTTTGCCTGATGCTGGTGGACGTCAAAGTGTCAGGGTCATTGAAGATAGTCACTTTACATTACCTGCAGATATGGTGATCAAAGCATTAGGATTTGATCCAGAGAATTTATCTGAGTTATGGAATGACAATACTTTAGAAGCTTCTCGGTACGGTACTGTCAATGTAGATAAACATAACTTTATGACATCTATAGAAGGTGTATTCGCAGGCGGAGATATTGTTCGAGGCGCGAGTTTGGTTGTATGGGCGGTCAAAGATGGTCAAGATGCAGCTTCTCAAATTGCCAAATGGTTAAAAGAACAATAATTAAATTTAAACCAACAAATAGAAACAAAATATTCAGTTAACAAAAGCCAGCCCAAAGAATGGCGAGGTTTTAATCATCTATAGGCGGATAAAAAGATGAGCGATACAGATTTTATTGAAGATAGAAAAAGAAATGAAGCAATCCTGAACAGTGCAGGTGTGTATTCTCAGGAACAAGAACATGATGCTTGTGGTGTGGGCTTTGTAGTTGCCTTGGATGGTAAAAAACGTCGTGATGTAGTGGAAGCTGGGTTAACGGCATTAAAGGCATTATGGCACAGAGGGGCTGTGGATGCCGATGGGAAAACAGGCGATGGTGCAGGAATTCATGTCGAGATTTCCCAAGAGTTCTTCTTAAAATCAATACGCAGTGGTCATCATCATATCAAAGAAAATGGCTTGGCGGTTGGAATGGTATTCTTGCCAAAGAATGATTTGTCCAGTCAAGAACGTTGCCGTCAGATTATAGAAACAGAGATTATTGCTTTTGGATATGCAATTTATGGGTGGCGCCAGGTTCCTATTAATACAGATTGTATCGGTGAAAAAGCGAACGCAACACGTCCAGAAATTGAGCAAATCTTAATTAGCAATACGCAAGATCATTCTGAAGCTGAATTTGAACGTAATCTATACATTATCCGCCGTAAAATTGAAAAAAGAGCAATCGAAAGTCACGTTGATTTATATATTTGCTCTTTATCTTGTCGTTCTGTTATTTACAAAGGTATGTTCTTAGCCGAAAATGTTGCTGATTTTTATCCAGACTTGTTGGATGAGCGCTTTGTCAGTCGTTTTGCAATTTATCATCAACGCTATTCAACCAATACTTTCCCTACTTGGAAATTGGCACAACCTTTCAGAAAAATTGCTCATAATGGCGAGATTAATACGCTATCGGGTAATATAAATTGGATGAAAAGCCATGAAACCCGCCTTTCTCATCCTGACCTTGATGCGTATATGGCAGATCTAAAACCTGTTATTCAATTTAATGGCTCTGATACAGCGGCTTTGGATAATGTGTTTGAATTATTAACATTTGCTGGGCGTAATGCACCAACAGTGAAATCATTAATGATTCCGCCTGCAATGGGAATGCAAGATGGTCTTACCCAAGAAGTCAAGGATATGTATGGCTATGCGAATGCGGTGATGGAGCCATGGGATGGACCAGCAGCATTATGTGGAACTGATGGTAATTGGGTGATTGCTGGGTTGGATCGAAATGGATTGCGTCCTTTACGTTATACGATTACTTCTAATAACCTGATGATTTTGGGCTCTGAAACAGGTATGGTGCGCGTTCCTGAACCAGAGATTTTGGAAAAAGGTCGTCTTGGCCCAGGGCAAACCATCGGTTTTGATATGCAAAACTGTAAATTATATAAGCCTGACGAAATAACTGAGATGCTGGTTAAGCGTCATGATTATAGTAAATGGGTTAAAAACACACAGCAGATTACGTCCATTGTCAGAGATCAAGAAAATGAACTGAGCTTATTTCCTCAAGAAGAGCTTCGTAGAAGGCAACTTGCTGTTGGAATGACCTTGGAGGATATGGAAACGGTGCTTCAGCCAATGGTTGAATCTGCTGCTGAAGCAATTGGGTCTATGGGAGATGATACCCCATTAGCAGTGCTTAGTGATCGTTATCGTGGATTGTCTCATTATTTCCGTCAACGTTTCAGTCAGGTTACAAACCCACCGATTGATAGCTTGCGTGAAACTCAAGTGATGACCTTAAATACACGTTTGGGTAATTTGGGTAATATTTTGGATGAATCTTCTGATCAATGTCAGATGTTAAAATTATCTAGCCCCGTTCTTACCATCAGTGAGTTTAGTGCGTTACAAGATTTCTGTGGCAAAACAGGTGTCACAATAGATTGTAATTTCACAGTTGCCGATGAAGAGAAAGGGCTGCGACAAGCAATTGGACGTATTTGTCTGGAAGCAGAAGAAGCCGTCAGAGCGGGTTGTACTCATGTGTTTTTAACGGATGAAAAACAAACCAGAGAACTTGCTCAAATTCCAATGATCTTGGCAACTGCTGCGGTACATACACATTTGGTACGTCAATCCTTAAGAACGTTTACGTCTTTGAATGTGCGTTCTGCTGATACTTTGGATGTGCATTCTATTGCGGTCTTAATTGGGGTAGGGGCTACAACCGTCAATGCTTATTTAGCTCAAGAATGTATTGCGGATCGTCATAAACGCGGCCTTTTTGGTGATATGTCTTTGCGTGAAGCGATGAAACGTTATTGCAAGGCTGTGGACAAGGGCCTGCTTAAAATTATGGCCAAGATGGGAATCTCGGTTGTAGCCTCTTATCGCGGTGGCTATAATTTTGAAGCGATTGGATTGTCTCGTGCATTGGTTGCTGAATTCTTCCCTGGGATGTCTTCGCGTATTTCAGGTATTGGGTTATCAGGGATTGCGCATAATGTCAGTACTTTTCATGAAAAAGCTTGGGATCCCAATGTAAAAATCTTACCGATTGGTGGATTATATAAGTGGCGCAAACAAGGTGAAAAACATGCTTTGAGTGGAGATGTAATTAAACTGATCCAACAAGCCGTTGAAAAAGATAGCTGGCCTTTATATCAAAAATATTTAGAAGCAATTAAAGAGCAGCCTCCAATGGCTTTGCGTGATTTATTTGATTTTCAATCTTCTAATAAACCAATTCCTGTTGAATCTGTTGAAAACATTACGCAATTAAGACGGCGATTAATATCTCCTGGTATTTCATTGGGAGCGTTAAGCCCAGAAGCACATGAAACCCTAGCTATTGCGATGAATCGTATTGGTGCGCGTTCTGATTCTGGTGAGGGCGGAGAGGATGCAAGTCGTTATAAACCTCGTGCTAATGGGGATAATGCATCTTCTGCGATCAAGCAAATTGCCTCAGGACGTTTTGGCGTTACGGCTGAATATTTAAATAATTGTCGTGAGATCGAAATTAAAGTTGCTCAAGGCGCTAAACCAGGCGAAGGTGGTCAGCTTCCAGGTTTTAAAGTGACGGAATTAATTGGTAAATTGCGTCATGCTGTGCCAGGGGTTACGTTGATTTCTCCACCGCCGCATCATGATATTTATTCCATTGAAGATTTGGCACAGCTTATTTACGATTTAAAACAAATTAACCCTGATGCAACGGTTGCGGTTAAATTAGTTGCGTCTTCTGGGATTGGAACGATTGCTGCTGGGGTTGCAAAAGCCAAAGCGGATACAATTCTAATTTCTGGGCATAATGGTGGGACTGGTGCTTCTGCTCAAACTTCAATTAAATATGGTGGTATCCCTTGGGAAATGGGGCTTGCTGAGGCACATCAAGTTTTGATGCTTAATCGCTTGCGTCATCGGATTACGTTGCGTGTTGACGGTGGGATTAAAACTGGTCGAGATGTCGTGATTGCAGCGATGTTAGGTGCCGAGGAATTCGGTATTGGAACATTAAGCCTTATTGCGATGGGCTGTATTATGGTGCGTCAATGTCATTCTAATACATGTCCAGTAGGTGTTTGCACACAAGACGAAAATCTACGTAAGAAATTTGTTCAAGATGGTGCAGATCGGGTTATTAACTTATTCTCTTTTATTGCTGAAGATGTAAGGAATATTCTTGCTTCTCTTGGTTTTTCTTCATTAAAAGAAATTATTGGACGAACAGATTTATTAAAACAAGTTTTGCGTGGGGCTTCTTATCTTGATGATTTAGATTTGAACTCTTTGCTTGCTCGTGTTGATGCAGGCCCATATGCAAGATATTGTACACGTGAGGGTCGTAACGAGGTTCCTGAAACTTTGGATGCACAAATGATAGTCGATGCGCAGCCTTTGTTTGAGCACGGAGAAAAAATGCAATTGCGTTATAATGTTGAAAATACATATCGTGCAATTGGAACTAAAATTTCTTCTAAAATTACACGTCGTTTTGGTATGACAGGGTTGGCAGCTGATCATTTAACAATCAGACTAAGTGGTTCTGCAGGGCAATCATTGGGGGCTTTTGCAGTTCAAGGGTTGAAACTGGAAGTTTTCGGTGATGCCAATGATTATGTTGGTAAAGGTTTGTCTGGCGCAACCATCGTTGTCCGCCCTGTGCCAGAAACCAAACTGATCTCACATCATAATATGATTATTGGAAATACAGTTTTATATGGTGCAACCTCTGGGCGTTTATATGCTGCTGGAATTGCTGGTGAACGTTTTGCCGTGCGCAATTCTGGTGCTATTGCTGTGGTTGAAGGTTGTGGTGCCAATGGGTGTGAATATATGACGGGTGGAACGGTTGTTATTCTTGGGGAAATTGGTGTTAACTTTGGTGCTGGTTTTACAGGGGGAATGGCTTTTGTTTATGATCCTCATGCACAATTTAATGATCGTGTTAACTCTGATAGTGTTCAGTGGCAACGTGTTATTGATTCGAAATGGGAAGAAGTTTTGCGTAACCATATTGAGCAACATGTCAAAGAAACAGAAAGTCGATATGCAGCGTCTTTGTTACATGAGTGGCAAAATACATTACAGCATTTTTGGCATATTGTGCCTACTGAATATGCCAAAGCAATTAATTTTCAATTTAAAGAAACTGCAATTCAAAAATCAGCCTAATTTAACTTAGTATTCAAGCTCTGCTGTAGGAGTGTATTTAATACACTCCTATTTTTTTGAAATTGCAAAAAGAGTTATAAAATCAATCTGGAGATTTTCATAAAATAGCAGTTGTTGTTTTGTAATTAAATTTATCGTTCTTATTGTGATCAAAATATGATACATAATATAGTCAAGTAAGTATTTTAAACGAGGCAGATAGTTTCATAACGGAATATATGTAAGATCATAATGATGTGATTTAATAGATCATCGATTGATTTCTCTGTTTAATATGCGTTTATAAAAAGATATCATATTTATTTTAAACGGAGAGAGATATAAATATGCCAGTTACCGGCCTGGCTACTGTTTTACTAGCAACAGCCATTCTTTTAGTTATCGTCAGTGCCGTTCAGCCTTTGGCTAAACGGATTGAATTATCCGAAACAGTTTTGTTGGCGATTGTGGGGATTATCCTTGGGGGGGCTGCTGATCTTGTATTACATAGCTCTCATATTTTTATTTTTGATACCGCGGCCGAAGTGCTGTTGGATTTTCCGATAAATAGTGAGGGGTTCCTTTTAATATTTTTGCCGATCTTGGTTTTTCAGGCAGGACTTGCAATCGACGTGCGCAGGCTTGCTCATGAAATGGGAACGGTTTTGTTATTGGCGATTGTGGCGGTGGTGTTATCTACTGCGATGATTGGGCTGGCTTTATATCCGTTTTCGGGTATGCCTTTGATTGTTTGCTTATTGGTAGGATCCATCGTTGCAACAACAGATCCATCCGCAGTGGCAGGCATTTTTCGTGAAATTGGTGCTGCGACACGTTTAACACGCCTTGTTGAAGGGGAATCTTTGTTAAACGATGCTGCTGCAATCTCTATCTTTTCGACGTTAATTGCAGCAATTATTGCTCATAAAGAAGTGCATTTTATGAGCTCTGCTGCTAGTATTTTAATCTCTTTTGTGGGCGCAGTCATCGTTGGTTTTGTTTTTGCACGTCTTGCTTTGTGGATGATTGTGGCATTAGGTTCTACGTCTGGTCGTGCGGGTGAGATTACATTAACAGTTGCTTTGCCTTATATCTCTTATATTGTTTGTGATGATATTATTGGATTTTCAGGTGTAGTTGCTGCAGCTGCAGCAGGTTTGACTTTATCAGCCTATGGCCCTTCAACGTTTCGTCCTCAGACTTGGCGATTTTTGAATGAAATTTGGCAACAAATAGTCTTTTGGGCTGGGTCTTTGTTGTTTGTTTTAGCCTCAATGCTCGTTCCTCGTTTATTGATTGGAATGACCAAGTGGGATTGTGTGCTGATTTTAATTGCTACGATTGCAGGGTTAATTGCTCGCGCTATTGTAATCTTTGGCATGCTGCCTATTTTGGCTGCTACTAAGATTTCACCTCCCGTTCCAACACCGTTTAAAGCAACGATGGTTTGGGGAGGGCTGCGTGGTGCTATTACTTTGGCGTTGGCGTTGGCCGTTACTGAAAATGAGTTGGTTTCCACACCGATTTCTCATTTTGTTGGAATTATTGCCACGGGATTTGTGTTAATCACTTTGTTGGTTAATGGTACGACCTTACGGGCTGTTGTTGTTTATTTTCGTTTGAACGAATTAACGCCTATAGATCAAGCCGTTCGTCATCAAATTATTAGTATTGGTTTGGGCAGAGTCCGTGATAAAACCAGGCGTACTGCGAACGAGTTTGGTTTTAATAATCAAACAACGGGATATGTTATTGAGGAGCTCGACAGGCGTATAGAGGAAGAACAAGAGGCTAATACTTTTGATACGGCAATTGGAAATCGTCAACGAATTACCCTAGCGTTGATAACGATTGCTGCGCAAGAACGTTCTATTTTGCTTGACTTATTCCGCATGCAGGGATTGCCTAGACGGGTTATGGAGACTTTGTTACGCTCAGCAGAAGCAGCCATTGATGGTGCTTGGCAAGATGGTCGTTATGGGTATGTAAAGGCAATGCATAAACGCTTGCATCCGCCTTTACGCTTTCGTATCGCACAAAATATTCATCGCACATTACACATAGATCGTCCATTAATGTATTGCATGATGGAACGTTTTGAGATTTTGTTGGTTTCAAGATTTGTATCTATTTCTTTGACACGCTTTGTTAAGCGTCGGATAGAACCCACTCTTGGGACGCGCGTTGCTGAAATTATTTCTGAGGTTTTAGATCGTCAAAATCGCATGTTAGATGATGCTCTAGAAACAATGCGTATGCATTATCAAGGTTACATAGAAGCTTTAGAGGCTCGTTTTTTAAAGATGGTTTCTCTTAGATTTGAAACTGAGGAATATGATGGGTTATTGACTGAATCTTTGATTAGTGAAGAGTTGCATCAAGAGCTAGATAAAGGGATTGAAAAGCGTTACTCAAGATATAATCGTCGTTTAAAATTTAATTTAAAAAGCGGGATTGAGCAACGAGTGCAAGAGTTGCCTTGTTTACGTGGCATTCCACAAGCGGTGTTGTATGATTTAAGTCTGTCAATGTCGATTTATTTCGTTTTTCCTGGGCAAAAAATTTACTCTCGTGGAGAACGAATTAAAAATGTTTTCTTTATTAGTAATGGTTTGTTCGAAACACATATAGAAGATAAAGCATTTACGTATGGTGCAGGAGATGTTTTAGGGGCGAATGAATTAATAGCAAGAAAACATAGAACAGCCTCAATTTATCGTTCCTTGCGATTTGGTTATTTATTAACTATGCCTATTGATGTGTTCAAGCGCTTAGTATCTGAGTATCCTGTTGTTCGTCATAATTTAGTGCAAATTGACTTTGCACGTAATCGCCCAGAGGCTGAATACGATTCAAAAGACACAATGCCTTTGTTAGAATATATGCCTCCAGCAATTGAAGGTAAGTCAGTTTCCTCTCTTAAAGCTCAAAGAGAAAATGATAATCAGGAAAATACTGTTGAACAGGAAGAAAACTTATCATCAGGAACAAAAGAAGATCAATCTCATGTTGTCGAGCCACGAAACTCTGAAGAAAAAAACGGTGAAGATCCTTTTCAATAGATTAAGTTATGAAAAGTTAATTAATCATAAGGGAAAGAATATTTTCCTTTATGATTAAGGTAGCCACTGGAACTCTAAAACAGACATAGTATATTATGATTACATTAAATATTAATAATAAAATGGTTAATTTGGATGTTTCCGAAGATATGCCACTGCTCTGGGTTTTGCGCGATATTATAGGACTGACAGGAGCTAAATATGGTTGTGGAACAGGAGAATGTGCTGCCTGCACGGTGCATTTAGATGGTAAGCCTGTGCGGTCTTGTATCCTGCCCGTAGGTAATATTGGTGAGAAATCAATTATTACCATTGAAGGATTGGGGAACGACCCAATTGCACAAAAAATACTTGATGGTTGGGTTGAAAAACAGCCTACACAATGCGGATATTGTCAACCAGGTCAAATTATGGCCGCTATCGCTTTACTTCATGAGAATGAAAAACCCAGTAAAGAAGAAATCAATATTGCTCTTTCTGGACATATTTGTCGTTGTGGGATGTATCAGCGGATAAGAAGTGCTATTAAAGTTGCGATTGGAAGCACAGAAGATGAGTGACATATCAAGACGTGCTTTTTTAACGAGGGCTGGAGCTTTGGCACTTGGATTTTCTTTTCCTTTATTCTCAGGGAAAGCTCAGGATAGCCAATCATCATTAAAGTTTAAAAATTCTACTGACGATGATAACCGTAAGTCTTCTCTTGAATATCATAATGCTTATATTGAAATTACACCCAGTAATGAAGTTGTTTTCCGTATTCCTGATATTGAATTAGGGCAAGGGATTTATACAGCAGCAGCAATGTTATTGGCCGAAGAGCTGGAAGTTGAGCTATCTGCTGTAAAAGTACGGCCTGCCTTACCTAGTCCAGAATATATTTTAAAGGGTGAATTGACAGAAATTACTTGGGGATCTGGGTCAACTCAAAAAGATTGGTTACCTCTTCAACAGGCTGCGGCAACTTTACGAATAATGCTGATTGAATCGGCAGCACAGTTTTGGAGAATAAATCCAGATCAATGTTATACACAAAAAGGGCAAATATACGGGCCAGACAATCGACAATCACCGTATTCACAATTTTTAGTACCAGCAGATAAATTATCTATACCCAAAGACATTATTTTAAAGAAAAAAGAAGCTTATAGTCTAATAGGTAAGTCTCAACCAAGGGTAGATACGCCTTCAAAAATTAATGGTAAAGCGATATTTGCTGCGGATATTAGCTTACCAGCAATAAAGACAGGTTATATGATTGCTTGTCCGGTTGTTGGGGGCAAATTAGTTCGTATTCATGATCAACAAGCAAGGCAGGTTCAAGGTGTTGTTGATATATTGAGCCTTGAAGATATGGTTTGCATTATTGCAGAGCATTTTTGGGCTGCTTCTAAGGCTGCAAAGTTGTTAAAAATTGAATGGGATTTTGGCCCTAATGGAACGACTTCAACCGATAGTATTTATAAACAACTTATTCAAGCAAGTGATCAAAAAGGAATTGTCGGATATAGTAATAGTTCTGTAAAAATCGAAACGGCTTTGGCTGCAACCAGTCACGTTTACAAAATGACTTATAGGCAACCCATGTTGGCACATGCTGCATTAGAAGCTTTGAGTTGTACTATAGAGATTAATGATAATCATTGTGAAATATGGTCTTGTTCACAAACGCCTTTAAGAACTCAGGAACGAATTGCAGAGCTCCTAAAAAGAGATAAAAAAGATATTATTTTTCATAATGTCTATGTAGGGGGCAGTTTTGGCCGTCGCTTGGATGATGATTATATTCTTCAAGCTGTTAAATTTGCACAAAAAATTTCATATCCTTTGAAATGTGTTTGGTCTCGAGAGGAAGATTTTCTGCAAGATCATGTGCGTCCTCCATATTTAGATCAGATTGAAGTTGGGGTTGGTGCTGATGGGTTATTAACGACAGTTAAACATAACCTTGTTGGGCCTTCGATTATGGCAAGGTGGGATAAATCACAATTAACCAAAGAGGGAATGGATCCCGATTTATTTTTGGGGATTAATACAATTCCTTATGAAATACCACATTATCAGCTGAATTATACTAGATGTGATATTGATGCGATTATTCCTGGTTGGTGGCAAGGTAATGGTGCAACGCGAAATGTTTTTGTGATAGAATCTATCATTAACAAATGCGCGGTTAAAGCCAAGAAAGACGTGATTGAATATCGTAAGCAATTAAAAGTAGATGCAAGAGCAACAGCAGTAATGGATCTGGTTGCTCAACATGCACAATGGGATCAACCACTTTCAAAAGATATAGGTAGAGGCTTTGCACTAGCACATGTTTTTAATAGCTATATTGCAATGGTGGTCGAAGCTGAGGTTACTGCAATGTCAGTTGTACGTTTACACCGTGTGATTGTGGCTGTTGATTGTGGATTGGCAGTTAATCCAGATCAAATTGCAGCTCAAATTGAAAGTAGTGCAATAATAGGGCTAGGTTCAGCCCTTTATAATGAGGTTCAACTTGAACAAGGGAAAATAGTACAGCGTAACTTTAATCAATATCGTATATTACATATGAATGAAGCACCACAAATAGAAGTGCATATTATAAAAAGTGATGAGGCACCTTCGGGCGTAGGAGAGCTGGGTACAATTGTTGCTGCTCCTGCATTAGCACATGCTTTAGGATCAATTTTGAACAAACAATTATATAGTTTGCCCTTGAATAAATATTTGCTTTAAATTTAAGATAAATTGATCTTAATATTTTAGTTAAAACCAGAGATTGAAATGTTTAAAAATCATAATAAGTCAATAGGTTATCTGGTCGGTGTTGGTTGTGGATTTATTGGAATAGGCCTTGGAAGTCTATTAGCATTATACGGTGTCGTGTTAGGACATCTATATTTAAAAGATGGGACTAATTTTGTTAATAACTGGCAGTCTTTAGGCCTAGATGTAGGAATTATAAGCGCAATAATAGGTATTATTTCATCAATATATGGAATAATAATTAACAGATTTAAATATTAATAATTATGGTTTGATAAGGTTTAGAATAGGTTTATGATTAATTTTTCTTGTTATTTAATTCAAAAAGCGTTTGTAAAAGGAATAATTCTTGTTGTTGTTTTATTGCCTTTTGAACAGGTTTTGGCACAAGAAGATCAAATTGTTCTAAAGCAAGCTCAGATTGCTAAAGGAGAATATTTATTCCGTGCTTCGGGCTGTCAAACTTGCCATACCGCTGAGGAGGATAAATTTTTAGCTGGAGGCAAGGCATTTCGGATTAAAAATCAAGGCATTGTTTATTCTTCCAATATTACATCTGATAAAGAAACAGGTATTGGTAATTATACGGATGAAGAATTTATTCGTGCTTTACAAGATGGTGTTGGGCATAAAGATAAGCATTTATACCCTGTGATGCCTTATTCTGCTTATAGCTTAATGAGCACAGACGAAATCTTAGCAATCAAAGCTTATTTAGATCAACAACCTGCTATTAAGAATAAAGTTCATCAGGAAGATATGGTTTTTCCATATAATATGAGATGGGCAATTCGTGCATGGAACTGGAAGAATGACACAGAGGGGCATTTTCAGAGCAATCCTGACAAATCTGCACAATGGAACCGAGGTAAATTTTTAGTAGAGGGCCCAGGGCATTGCGCATATTGTCATTCTCCCAAAGATTGGTCTAATGGCAGGGCTTCAACCAATGATTATTCTGGCTCAACTTATAATGGTTGGATTGCGTATAATATTTCCTCTGATGGGGATACGGGAATTGGTTCTTGGAGCGATAAAGATCTGCAACAATATTTATCCAAAGGTTATGTTGAGGGGCATGGGGCAGCCGTGGGTCCGATGGCAGAAATTATTAATACAAGTTTATCTCAACTAAGCCAAAAAGATATTCGTGCGATTGTGATTTATTTACGTTCCTTACCAGCCAAAGAAAAAGGAGAAGGCGCGGCTAATATTTCTCCAACTGATCTTGAAAATGCAGAGCCCAGTCGCAGTCATGGCAGTCATTTATTCGCAGCCCTGTGCGCTTCTTGTCACCAACAAAATGGTCAAGGGCGACAAGGTGAGTATGAAAGTCTGTGGGGTTCTAAAACGGTAACGTTGACCAAAGGGACTAACTTAATTCGGGTTATTTTAGAAGGTTCAGAGCTAAAAGATTCCAAATTAGGAATATTTCCTATGCCAGGTTTTAAAGATGGATATAGTGATCAAGATATTGCTGATATCGCAAATTATGTGATCGCGCATTTCGGAAATAGGAATGGACATGTAACCGCAAAACAAGTAAAGCAAGAACGGGCGCAATTAAAATTGCAGTAATCCTTTTATTTATATCAAAAAGAGATATGATCATGATTAAAAAAACACTTGTTATTACTGGTCTCATGGCTCAATTTGTTTTGGTTCCAGCAGCATTTTCCATGAGCTGCAACAATCCTATTAATGCTTATGATAGAACCTATTGTGCATCTTTAAAAATGACTCAATTGGATAAAGAAATTAATGAGCAATATGGGAAAACTATTAAAGTTTTAAAACCTGAACAAAAAAAAGAAGTTAAACAAGCACAAATCCAATGGATCAGAACTCGTGATAATGAATGTTCTAATGGTGGTACTGTAGCCGTAAATTGTGTAAATGATAAAATGACAGCACGCATTGAATTGTTAAAATCAATTGAAAGAGAATGTTCCAGCTCTGGTTGTGATAAAGCGTTATTATCAAAAGTTGAATAAGATTTAATTCCATATAATCAAATTTTATTTCAATATGATGGTGATATATCATAAAATCTTAATAATTTCTTAATGATATCTTCATTGTTATTTATTAACATTGTTCTCTAAACCTATTGGTATAATTTTTATTTATAACGATGGGTTTATCATGAACGTAAAGTTTTCTTTTCTATCCTCTTCTTGTATTGCCAGCCTATTATTTATTATTCCGTTATTATGCGTTACGGATATTGCGTTGGCACAAACAACGCAATTAAATACCCCTCAATTACAAGGGATGGATAATTTTCGTGATCTTGCTGGAATTGATACAGCCTATTCGACATCTCATAATGGCGTGATGAGACCTGGAGTTTTTTATCGTTCTAATGCAATAACACCTGTTGGTAATGACCTTAGTGTGATGGAAAAATTAAATATAGGCACTGTTATTGATCTGAGAACAGATGCGGAAATAGCAACAACACCAGATACACTTTCTCCAAATACTTCTTATTACCATGTTGATATTATAGGCAATCAAAATAGTGTTGTTACCCTAAATTATGGTAGTTTAAACAAAGATCAGATCAATAGTATGATGCAGCAAACAGAGCGCAACTTTGTAACCGATCCTTATGCCAGATCTGGTTTTGGTAATGAGTTAAAAATACTGGCAAATGCTGATTCCGCAGCATTATTTCATTGTACAGCTGGAAAAGATCGCACAGGTTGGACTGCGGCAGTATTACAGTCTCTTGCAGGTGTGGATAAACAAGATATTGAGTCTAATTATCTACAAACCAATAAATATACGGCTTCGCGTATTAATGCAACGGTGGCAAAATTACCAACGTCTATGCAAGAATCATATCGCACCATTATGTCTGTAGATCAATCATGGCTTGAAGCAGGATTGGATCAAGTTGCTCAAACTTATGGCACAATGGATAATTATCTGAAACAAGGATTGGGATTGGATCAAGCCACTATTTATGTATTGCGTGGAAAAATGGTGCGTTATTTAACCTTGCCTGGTCAAGAAAACTTTAAAGGAAATGCAGCCTCTGGTGCAAATCTATTAAACGCATTGCAAGGGACTGCTTTATCGGGGGCTTATACGAATTATAACTACTATCTTCAATCCGCAATCGATCAAGGGTCGTTGAATGGTTTGGAAATGCGTGTTGGTGGGCAGGTTTATGCTGATGCAGCAAGTTATTTATTGCGCCAGCCTTCTAAAATGAATGATATGCTGATGCCTTTGACAACAGGCAGAGAAATGAAAAAGGGTGAAACCGCATTTTGGATGCAGGGGTTAAGTAATTACCTTAGCACAGATGCAAGAAAAGGTTTCAATTCCAGTAATGAATATACAGGTGGCACTGTCTTTGGATTAACTCATCGTTTTAATCAAAAACTATCGGTTAACGGTGGGGTGGGTTATAATTATGGTAATGTTAACAGCAATGGTGGACGTGTGACTACTAATAGTGGTTTTGTGACATTGGGTGGAAACTATGCCTTTAGAGGGCTTGATAATTCTGGTGCATGGATAAGGGCACAGGCAAATATCGGCTATGTTAATTATCAAAGCGAACGCCAATTAGGGAATGGTTTTGGTACAACAAATGGTAATACCAGCGGTGCTTATTATAGTGGTCGTACTATGGCTGGATGGTTATTCAAAGCACAATCATTCACGATTGATCCTTCAGTTGGGATACAAGTGACCAGTTTACATTTAGGTCGTGTTCGAGAGAAAGGGAGTGAGCTGGCATTAAATATGTCTAAATACGATAAAATACAACCAAGTCTTGTTGCCAATATGGATATTAACTTTGATCCATTACACTCTGGACAATGGAGTTTTATGCCTGGGGTTACATTGGGGTATGAACGAATTTTAAATAATGCCAGTGTTAATCAATATGGCACTATTTATGGAGTAGGCGTTAGACAATATTCAGCATTCAACAGCCCTAATATTTATAAAGCAGGTGCCCGTTTAACCGCTAAAAGAGGGCAGTGGTCATTTAATATCAGTGCTGATTACTATGGTGCTGGGTTAAACAGTCATGGTGTTAATGGGATGTTAGGGACAACACTGAATTTTTAATGGAATCACATAATACTTAAATACCGTTATGTATGTTTTATGACGGTATTTAAGTATTTTATAAATCTTACTCTTTGATAGATTTGTTGTTTGTTAAATTAACACTGCTAATTGCAATAAAAATTACAATAACACCAGTAAATTGTAAAATACTAATCTGTTCATTAAGAATGAAATAAGCGAAAATAATCGCAGCAGGTAATTCCAGTGCTGATAAAACACCGCCAATTCCTGCTGTTATTTTTGGCATACCTTTTGCAAAAAGTAACAATGGTAAGATAATGGAAAAACAAGCGATAATCATTCCCCATTTTAAGGATAAAGGAATGATTGAAAGATTAATTGACCATCCCCAAAGAATACAAATGATAATAAAAGCGCCCAATGAAATATAATATGCTCTTCCAAAGGCAGATGCTTGAGGGGCTAAATTATTGGTAACCATAATTGTTATGGCATAACAAACACCTGACATGAAGCTTAAAAATAATCCTAATGGAGAAATAACAATTTCTGTGCCGATGAGATTGGTTGTTAATATTGTTCCTAATAAAACACCGATAATACAGAGGATTTGAATAGGTGAAGGGATAGTTTTTTTAAAGAAAAAATCTAAAACTGAAGTAATCCAAACCGATTGCATCAGCATCACGGCGGCAATGGCAACGGACACATATTCTAATGAAGTAAAATAAAAAGAGTTTGTTAGTGCCAAAGCTGTACCAGACAGAATAAGGTGTCTTTTTGCGCTGGGGTCTAATTGTGTTTCATTGGGGTTAATTTTCTTGCTGCTAAAGAAATAGAGTATGCCCAAAGCAAGGCAGCCAAAAAAGAATTGAAAAAAAAGAATATTAGCTTCAGTGATGCCGTCTTGTTTAGACAGTTTAATCAAAGAAGCTGGTAGCCCATAGCTGATCGTGCCGAGGAGGACTAAGATAATACCTTGTAGCTTTGCGGACATTATTTATATATCAATCTAACTTATTGAACTGAGAAAAATATTCTGAATGGTTTATGTTTTATAGTGAACAAAGGATTAGTAATCATATAGCAAAAAAACAATCTTATAATAATCCGTTAAGTTGTCATATAATTTAGCCATTTATCATTCCCAAAATTTCTTTGGCAGCGACACGGGAAGGCAGCTCATTATTCGGGCCAGAAAGTTGGTGCATAATTTCGGTAAAAGCATCTTGTTGAGCTTTGGCTTTTTGTGGATCTGTCAATAATCCCAGTAATGTTGCTGTTAAATGTGCGGGGTTGCAGTCTTCTTGTAATAACTCAGGCACAACTTCCTTGTTTGCTAATAAATTTAACATACAAACGTAAGGAACCTTGATCATACGTCTGGCAATCATCGCTGTGATAGGATTTACGCGATAAGTAACGATCATGGGCACTTTGGCCAAAGCGAGTTCCAACGTTGTTGTGCCAGATTTGGTCAAGGCAGCATTGGCGGCGGCATAAGCATTATATTTATCTTGTTGATCATGAATGATAATTGGTTTAATAGGCCAGTCCTGTACTGTATGCTCAACGTGTTCTTTGGCAAGGGGGGAGGTTGGAATAACAGCAACTACATCATGCAGTTGACGTTTTAATAAAACTAAAGTCTGTTTAAAGACTGGCATTAATTTAGGGAGTTCTGAACGACGACTGCCAGGCATTAATAATAAAACTGGAGCAGTTTCAGGAACTTGATGTTCTTTTCGAAATTGCTGGCCATTGCCATGATGCACATCGGTTTCTAAAATAGGATGCCCTACAAATGCACTGTCCAGCCCGTGTTTAGCAAAGAATGATTTTTCAAAAGGCAGTAAACAAAGTAATTTTTCCCATAATCCAGGGAATTTCTTTACTCGGCTTTCATGCCATGCCCATACTTGAGGGGCAACATAATGCACTCTGGGGATATGTAAATCTGCAATCTTTTTTAGCAGCCGCAAAGAAAAACCAGGGCTGTCAATTGTGACCACGACATCAGGCTGTTTCAGTTGAATATCTTGTGCCGCTTGGTTTAATCGATTGGATAACATATGGATCTTCGGCAGCACTTCAACCAAGCCCATTACGGCTAAGTCTTGCATAGGAAATAAAATTTCCATGCCTTGTTCCTGCATTTTTGTTCCACCAACACCATAAAATTTTAGGTCAGGATTGAAATGGCGCAAAGCTTTGATTAGTTTGGCACCCAATTCATCCCCACTGGTTTCACCAGCTAATAGCCAAATTTTATGTGTCGTTGCACTCATAATGTTGCTCTTATTGATAATTATTGATGGTAAAGTTGATTTGGATCCATTAATGGCTTGCTAACCTCAACAATTTCTCCATGACGATAAGCATGAAAGAAACAATTGCGTCTTCCTGTATGACAAGCTACTCCTTTTTGATCAACCAATAATAAAAGTGTATCTCCATCACAATCAAGGCGCATTTCAACCAGCATTTGAACTTGTCCAGAAGTTTCACCTTTGCGCCATAATTTTTGGCGGCTGCGAGAATAATAACAAACTTGTTGTTTTTCAAGGGTTTCTATAATCGATTCTTTATTCATCCAAGCCATCATTAATACTTCGCCTGTATCATGTTGCTGAGCAATTGCAGCAATTAACCCGTCTGAATTAAATTTCATCATGGATAAAAAAGAATTAATGGATGAATCTGTCATTCTGTATAGACCTTTAAAGCGAGATAAAATAATATTCTTTGTAGATATTATTTTGCCCAGTATAAGTATGATATGCAATCATCTACAATAAAAAATATTTTGTTTATTACTTCAACCCGATTGGGAGATGCCGTCATCTCTACTGGGATATTAAACTATTTAATACAAACTTATCCTAATGCTGACTTTACCATTGCTTGTGGCCCAGTCGCTGCGGGGGTGTTTGAGAGAATGCCTAGACGTAAAAAAACGATTATTATGGAAAAACAACGCTATGATATGCATTGGTTTAAATTATGGAAACAATGTTTTTTATGTCACTGGGACATGGTTGTAGACCTTAGGGGATCGGGTATCAGCTATGCTTTGTGGGCTAAAAACCGTAAGATTATCCGTGGTGGGCGTATCAAAGAAAGAAAAATAGAGTATTTGGCAAAATCTTTTAATTTACAGCCTGCACCGTTGCCCATGATGTGGACAGGAGAACAAGATATTGATCTTGCCAAACAGTATTTGTCTGATAATCATTATATTGCATTAGCACCAACAGCAAATTGGGCAGGTAAAGTTTGGAGTATTGACCGCTTTATAGTCTTGGCAAAAAAAATATTAGTAGAGTTTCCAAAAAGCCAATTTGCAGTTTTTTACGGGCCAGGTTTACAAGAATATGAAATGGCTAAACCGTTATTAAATGAGGGTTTGCCGATTATTAACGTGGGGGGTGATTTTACATTATCTCAGGTTGCATCAATGTTTTTGCGATGTAAAGCATTTGTTGGTAATGATTCAGGATTGATGCATTTAGCAGCTGCTTGTCAAATTCCTGTCTTAGGATTGTTTGGTCCAAGCCAAGTTTCAGAATATGCCCCAGCAGGGCTTAATTCACAGGCTGTTGTGGCTGAGGGTGAAGAAGGTAAAGCATCAATGGATAATTTATCTGTTGATAGGGTTTTTGAAGTATTGAAAAAAATGTTAGAACAACAAAATACAATTATTCATTAGTATATATAGATTTTGAATTGGATTGAATAAATGGATAAATTACGTATTGCTCATGTAATGGCGGGTGCAGTTAATGGGGGGGCAGAGTTATTTTATGAACGACTTTGTGCCGCTCAATATGAACAAGGATTGAATGTTTTACCTATTATTCGTCAAAATCAAAATCGGTTCGAATTATTAAGAAACGCTGGATTATGGCCAAGAGAGCTCTCTTTTGGTAGCAAAATGGATTTTAGGACTAAGCGTAAATTAAAACAATATTTAACTGAATTTTCTCCGAGGGTATCAGTGGCTTGGATGAACAGGGCAGCTTATTTCATGCCAGTAGGTGATTGGGTTTCTGTGGGGCGATTAGGTGGGTTTTACGATTTGAAATATTACAAAAATTGTGACCATTTGGTCGGGAATACCAAAGGGATTGTTAAATGGTTAATTGAACAAGGTTGGCCAAAGGATCGGGCACATTATGTACCTAATTTTGCTAGAGATTTTCCTAATGTCGTTCCAAAACGTCCTAATTTTATTCCTCAAACAGCGCCTTTCTTAATTGCGTTGGGGCGTTTACATACCAATAAAGGATTTGATACCTTAATTAAGGCTATGCCTTTTCTTAAAGATGCACATTTATTCATTGCTGGTGAAGGGGAAGAGCGTGCTCATCTTGAGCAATTAACAGAAACATTAAATGTTTCAGACCGTGTGCATATGCCAGGATGGGTAGAAGATATTTCTCAGCTATTAGGGGCCTGTGACGTGTTTGTTTGTTCCTCACGTCATGAACCGTTGGGAAATATTGTACTAGAAGCATTTGCAGCAACAAAACCAGTGGCTGCCTTGGCATCTCAAGGCCCATTAGAGTTAATTACTGATGGTGAGAATGGGTTGTTATCTCCTTTGGAGGATGAAAAATTACTTGCTCAATCAATACAAAAACTGTTGGATAGTGCTGACTTTTCAAGTAAAATAGCAAAAGCAGGTAGGAAAAAATTCGAAACAGAATTTAGTAAAGAAACAGTATTGCAACAATGGTATGACTTCTTGAGTAAAGTTGAAAAAGTGTAATGTGTGGTCTGGCAGGAATTGCCCTTAAACCAGGATGTTCAGTTTCTGATGAACAAAAAAAATTATTAAAAGAGGCTCTTGTCCACCGTGGTCCAAATGGAAATGGAGAATGGGTGGGGCAACATGCTGTTTTAATTCATACGCGTCTTTCTATTATTGATCTTGAGGGTGGGAAACAACCTTTATCCTTTCAAGATAAACAGTTTGTGGTTGCTAATGGTGAAATTTATAATGATCTAGAGCTTCGTCATAGTTTTTCAGATTATCCTTTTCAAACAGGCAGTGATTGCGAGGGAATAATCCCATTATGGCAGCAATTCAAAGAAAAATTTCCAGAAAAATTGCGAGGCATGTACGGGATTGCATTGGTTGATATGGATGAACACACAGTTATTTTAAGTCGTGATCCATTTGGAGTTAAACCTTTATATTATGCTGGTGTCGAACAAGGGATTGTTTTTGCTTCTGAAGCACAAGCTTTGATCAAAGCTGGTTTTGTTCAACCCTTACTTCGCCAACAAGGATTGGCGGCTTTATTACAACTTCAGTTTGTGCCAGGGCAAGAGACGATTTTTAAGAATATTCATCGCTTATTACCCGGAGAAACGCTGGTCATTAAAGATGGCACGATCCTCAGGAAGGATCGTATAGAAGTCTTTAAAAACCAAACTCAAGAAATTTTTGATGTAAATCTTGCTTTGAAGCAACTTGATCAAATTCTTGAAGATACAGTGCGCATTCATGAACGCTCTGATGTGCCTTTTGGTCTGTTTCTATCTAGTGGTATCGATAGTTCAATTATTTTAAAAATGATGCAACGTTTAGGCCAAGAAAAACGGGTAAAAGCATGGACGGCGCGTTTTGAAACGGATACGCATCAAGGGTATGTTGCAGATGAAACGGACCAGGCAGCGTTTTTAGCAAAACAAGTTGGGGCAGAGCATCATATTTATTCCATTACCCAACAACAAGTGTGGCAACATTTACCTCAGATCGTGGCCTGTATGGATGATCCAGTAGCGGATTATGCAATCATCCCTACTTGGTTTTTAGCCAAAGAAGCCAGTAAGAATGTGACGGTTATTTTATCAGGTGAGGGTGGTGATGAGCTTTTTGCTGGGTATGGTCGTTACCGTAAAGCCAGCCAGCCTTGGTGGAAAGGTGGCAGGAAGATGTATCGTAAGGGTGTTTTTGATCAGACAGATTATTTGAACGTTGATCTTACTTCATGGCGGGATGAAATCATAGCGTTTGAAAATCAATATGATTTTTCTGGCCTGTCACGCCTAACTAAAGCACAAAAAATTGATATAGAGACCTGGTTGCCGAATGATTTGTTAATCAAACTTGATCGATGTTTAATGGCACATGGAATAGAAGGTCGTGTTCCTTTCTTAGATAAACAAATAACTGCATTTGCATTTAATCTGTCTGATTCGTTAAAAGTTCAAAATAGGCAGGGAAAGTGGATTTTACGCAAGTGGTTAGAACAAAATTTTCCTGAATCCAGACCTTTCACAGCGAAATTAGGTTTTAGTGTTCCCATTGGTTTGTGGATTGAACAACAAGCATTGATTTTGGCACCATTAGTTTCTAAACAAATAGGGATACAAGAAATTGCTTTTTCTGATAAAATAGTAAAATTATTTGAGAAAGCCTCTGGTCGAAAAGAGCGCTATATGGCATGGAATTTATTGTTTTATGCTTTGTGGCATCAAATACATATTGTGGGGAAATCTCCAAACGGTTCCGTAACTGATATTTTGGCAGCTTAGAAGAGAAGTAAAGTGAAACGATGCATTACGATTTAATATTAAAAAATGGCGTTTGTGTTTTTCCTTGGGGTGAGGAAAAAACGAATATTGGTATTAAAAATGGCCGTATTATTTCTTTGACTGTTGAGATAAGCGATGAGGCAGAACAAATTCTTGACGCCCAAGGATTGCATGTATTGCCAGGATTAATGGATTGTCATGTCCATTTTCGAGAACCGGGAAATGCTCTGGTTGAAACAATTGAAACTGGAACTAAGGCTGCGGCTTTGGGTGGATTAACCACGGTTTTTGATATGCCAAATACCAATCCGGTTACGGCTGATTTGGAAACAGTGCAATGGAAGCAAAAACGTGCTTCTGAAACCAGCTGGATCAACTTTGGGTTTTATATTGGTGCAACCCGTGAAAACACTAAAGATTTAGCGAGTTTAGAATCTCAAAAGGGTGTATGCGGCATTAAAGTTTATGCTGGTTCTTCAACAGGTTCATTAATGGTAGAGGATGATGCAAGCCTGGAACAAGTTATGTTGCATGGGCATCGTCGTGTTTGCTATCATGCCGAAGACGAGTATCGCCTGCAAGAAAGAAAAAAACTTTTTTGTGAAGGAATGCCTTATGAAAATCATAGTAAATGGCGCGATGAAGAAACTGCGTTTCTAGGAACACGTCGTATTATTGCTCTTGCACGTAAAACAGGTCGTCCAGCACACATTCTCCATACCACTACTCAAGAAGAAATGGAGTGGTTGGTTGATCATAAAGACATTGCCACCGTTGAAGTATTGGCTAATCATTTAACGCAAATTGCCCCAGAATGTTATGAGCGGTTAAAAGGCTTTGCGGTAATGAATCCACCTATTCGTGACAAACGTCATTATGATGCTTGTTGGGAAGCTGTGCGTAACGGAGTTGTTGATGTGGTTTCATCGGATCATGCGCCTCATGATCCTAGTTTGAAAGCACAACCTTGGTTATGTTGTCCTTCTGGAATGTTAGGGGTTCAAACAATTGTGCCATTGATGTTAAATCATGTAAATGAGGGGCGATTATCTTTAAGTCGTTTAGTTGATGTAATGTCGGCTAATCCAGCACGAATTTATGGGATGCCTTCTAAAGGGCGTATCCAAGTGGGTTACGATGCAGATTTTACGCTAGTAGATATGCAGAAGAAACGCATTATTACCAATGACTGGATTGCATCTCCAGCAGGATGGACCCCTTATGATCAAGTAGAAGTTAAGGGATGGCCGATGGTAACAATTGTCAAAGGGCGTGTTGTTATGCAAAATGATGAAATGTTGGGTAGACCAAAAGGCGAACTGGTTAATTTTTTACCATAGAATAATTGTTTAATTTGAGTTATTTATAAATACGTAAATTGATTTTAGGATTATAGAGATGAAAATAGTATTACAAGCAGGAATTGTTGGTTTAGGGTTGATTGCGGGTGGTTCTGCGTTTGCTCAGGATTGGGCAGCAAGTTGTGGTCACGAACCCAAAGCACCAACCATCAATGTATCCAATGTAACCAATTATAACAGCAGTGTTGAACATTATACAGCTTATGATAAAGCTTCACGTGCATATTATGCTTGCGTTGCAAAGGCTGCACATGCAAAACAAACAGCTATAAGTCAAAAAGCTGCTGCGGATATGGAACCTTATAAAAAAACAACAACAGATGTACGTAATCGTATTACAGCGAACTTAACTAAAATACAGACTGAATTAAAAGCAGGTGGAAAAAAATTAGGGGCAAAACCTAAAAAATAGGTTATGTAGATGTTTAAGCTGCTTTATAGGCAAAGATAAAGGCAGGCATTCTGTGATGAGAAAAGGGAGTACGAGTAGGTGTCTGAGGACCTATTAAAAGAGATTGACGCAGATATGCGCGCAGAGACAATAAAAAATGCAGCACGCCGTTATGTTGTTTTTGTAGTTGTACTAATTGTTGTTGCTCTTGTGGCGTTGGGGATATGGCAATATAAAAGCTGGCAACATCATAAAGCTATACAAGCGGCTTCCTTTTCTTATTTTAATACGATGCAGCCTGTTATTCCAATGATGGAAGGTCAAACAGTTCCAGTTGATGCTAAAAATGCAGCAATTAAACAATTAAAAACATTATCGGATCATTCACCTCAATCAATACGTGCATTGTCTCAATTGGAGCGGGCAGGCTTGCTTGCTGATCAAGGTAAAATTAAAGAGGCCTCTGTTATTTGGGAAACTTTGAGGGCTGATCAAACGGCATCTTCAGCTTTTCGCTCTTTGGCAGGTTTGTTGTGGATACAACATCATCTTGATAACGCGTCTCCTGCGGATCTTCGTACTCGTATAAATGAATTGCTTGGACAGCAAACGCCTTGGTATGGATTGCTCAAAGAATCCGAAGCATTATTAAATTTACGGACAGGAAAGTTGATTGAGGCACGCCAAATTTTTGGTCAATTATCAATAGATATGAATACCTCACCAGGATTACGTCAACGTGCCAGTGTAATGTTACAAATTATTGCTCATAATAAAACCGTTAATAAAAAGGGTAACCCATGACAAAATCTTTGCCTGCAACGCATAAAGGTTTTTCTCGTCGTTCGATATTACTGGCCACTGGAGGCAGCATGGCGCTGGTTGCTTGTGGGCATAAAAATAGCAAACCTATTTTGGTTGGTAAACGTGCAGATGTATTCAGCTCTGGTGCAGGATTAATGGTGGATCAGGACGATCATACACCTATTACCATTCCCGCCCCTGTTATCGATTCAAAATGGATGCAAGAAGGACGGGTTCCAAGCCACACTTCTATTCATAGTGCTATCGGTGGAGTGAGAAAAAGATGGGATTGCAGCATTGGTTCTGGAAATTCAGAGCCAAGCCCTTTGGCGTTTATGGCCTTAGGATCAAAAGGCAGAGGAATTGTGAGTACAACCCCAGTCGTTGATGGCGAACGTTTTTTCACAGTTGATGCTGTAGGAAAAGTGACAGCTTTTGATTGGAAAACAAAAAAAGTTTTATGGAAATTAAATCCTAATAAAAAAGGTTCAAAATCTAGTAATCTCGGTGGTGGTATAGGCCTCACTGATGATGCGCTATATGTTGTTGATGGTGTGGCACAAACGTTACGTGTGGATCGCAATACAGGTAATGTTGTCTGGCGAATAGACGTTGGTACTCCAGGGCGCTCTGCACCAACGATTGTTGATGAGCGTGTATATTTTGGCACGATTGATGGCAGTCTTTTTTGTTTGGATTCCAAGACAGGAAATCAAATTTGGTCTTATCAAACAGGCAGCGTACAAACTAAATTGTTTGGACAACCAGCGCCTGCTTATTTTGATGGAATTATTGTTGCAGGGTTTGGTACAGGGGATTTGGTTGCCTTACGTGCTGAAACAGGTGAACAAATTTGGACTGAGACTTTGGGGCGCAGCGGTCGTGATTCAGACACAGATTTTTCTGCGATTAGTGCATTACCAGTCATTGTTGACGGTACGGTTTATGCAATCAGTGTTGGTTCTGTATTAGTTGCGATTGATGTGCGTTCAGGTCGAAGATTATGGGAACGTGAAGCGGCTGGTCAAAATGCAATGGTTGTTATATCAGATTGGTTGTTTGCGTTATCATTGGATCAACAACTTGCTTGTTTAGATCGTGTCACAGGCAGAGTACGTTGGGTTACTCAGTTGCGACGCTTTAAAAATGAAGAAAAATCAAAAGATCCTATTGCTTGGTATGGTCCCGTATTGGGTGGTGGTCAGTTGATTTGTATCAGTGATTTTGGGGATAATGGTTTGGTGACCATTGATCCCGCAACGGGGAAGGTAACAAAGGTTGTGAAAACAGATATTACACCAGCGCTTGCCCCGGTAATTGTTAATGAGAATTTGCTGGTCCTTGGACAAAATGGCAAATTGACTGCTTTTGGATAGGAATAAAATACGTGGCATTATCCACTAAATCTTTACCTGTGATTGTAATTGCTGGACGTCCTAATGTTGGAAAGTCTACTTTATTTAATCGTTTGGCAGGCAGACGATACGCAATTGTAAATGATCAACCAGGTGTTACGCGTGATCGTAAATCGGTTGATATTGAATTGCGATATCGCAATGTAACTTTGGTGGATACTGCGGGGTGGGAAGAAGACGATCCACAAACTGTATTTGGTCGGATGCGCCAATCCTCTGAAAGTGCAGTTGCATCTGCTGATGTTGTTATTTTCTGTGTTGATGCGCGTTCAGGTATTAATCCTGTTGATGAGCATTTCGCGCAATGGTTAAGAAAACAAGGCAAGCATATTATTCTGGCAGTAAATAAAGCTGAGGGTAATGCGGGTAATATTGCTGCATTAGAGATGTATAGCTTTGGTTTGGGAGAGCCTTATCCTGTTTCTGCAGAGCATGGTAATGGGATCGGTGATCTTATAGAAGCAGTCTTAGATTGTTTGCCAAATGAAGAAGAAAATGACGAGTTCGAAGATTTTGAGAATGAAAACGTTGATCGTCCTCTAAAATTGGCCATTGTTGGGCGTCCAAATGCTGGAAAATCTACTTTGGTTAATCAGTTGTTAGGTGAACAGCGCGTTATTACTGGACCAGAGGCAGGATTAACGAGAGATTCTATTTCAGTCTTTTTGAGAGATGAAGAGGGTGAAGTAGAGCTGGTTGATACAGCAGGGCTGCGCCGTAAAGCTAGAATTGATGAAACTCTAGAAAAAATGTCCGTCTCGGCTTCTTTGGAAGCATTAAAGATGGCTGAAGTAGTGGTTTTGGTTATCGATGCAGAGCTGGGTGTGCATGAACAAGATCTACAAATTGCACGTTTGATTGAGAGAGAAGGGCGCTGTTGTGTTCTTGCTTTGAACAAATGGGATATTTTAGAAGATAGAGAAGCAGTTCGTCAGGCAATTAAAGATCGTATTGAAATTTCATTGACTCAAATGAACGGGATTGCTGTCGTTTCTTTCTCGGCTTTGACAGGTAGAGGTATCCATAAACTGTTGCCTGCCGTACGTAGAGCATATGCAATATGGAATAAACGTGTTCCAACGGGTGCTTTGAATCGTTGGTTTGAAGAAGCGATTACGCGTCACAGTCCTCCTATGATTGAAGGCCGTCGTTTAAAAATACGTTATATTACTCAGATTAAAGCTCGTCCACCAACATTTGTTTTATTTGGAACAAGAACGTCAAAGATACCTATGGATTATCAAAGATATTTGGTTAATGGGTTAAGGGCTACTTTTGATATGCCAGGAACACCGATACGACTGCAGTTCAGGGATAGTAAAAACCCTTATGCTACCCCTTCAAAAGATTAGGGATGTTATTAAGAGCTGAATTGTTAAAAGTTTAGCTCTTTTTTTATAGTATATAAATAACAGTTATGTTGAATTTATTTGTTTATATTATTTCATTTCATGAGGAAGTATATAAATACTCAGGATCATTACAATTAAAAGTAATAGTCGACGAGGGTTGAAAAGCCAATAAATTACATAAATGAATATTAAATGAATATTAAGAAAATTTAATCAAATATCCATTACTAAAAAGTCAATAATAAAAAGTTATCTGATAATATAATGTTGTTTTTTTCATATATTTAAAGAATTTTATTAAATAATAATAATTTTTTGTAAATATTGACATTTAATAAGTTTATAAACATTATCGGCAATAGATGAGTTTATAAATATATAGGTCAATTATGGTTAATATTGGATATGCTAGAGTATCAACAACTGAACAAGATACAGCTTTACAAATAAAAGCGTTAAAACAATTTGGTTGTGATAGCATTTATGAAGATAAAGCCTCTGGAGCTAAGACAGATAGACCAGAATTATTAAAAGCCCTTTCCTATTTAAGAGAGGATGATGTATTAGTTGTATGGAAATTAGATCGTCTTGGGCGATCAATAAAACATCTAATAGAAATTGTAAATGATCTAGAAGCTCGTAAGGTTGGTTTTAAATCCTTAACGGAGAATATTGATACAACAACACCTGGTGGGAAGCTTGTCTTTCATTTATTTGGAGCGTTGGCACAATTCGAACGAGATTTAATCAAAGAGCGAACCAAAGCTGGATTAAAAGCTGCCAGAGACCAAGGTAGAATAGGTGGAAGACCAATTGCAATGACAGATGATAAGCTTAAAAAAGCAAAAGAACATTTACAAAATGGGTTAAACGTTAGAGAAGCTGCTGCACGTATTAAAGTTTGTACAACAACCTTATATAAAGCTCTCAATATTAAAAAATCTTATATGTAAAAAGATATATTATTTTTTGATTAATTGATATTGCGAGTTGGTAAGTCTGAATTACAAATATATTCCCTTTAGTTAAGATTGTATCCTCTAAGTTTTTTGGATTGTTATTTAAAGAATAATTATAAAACCCGAGATAAAGCTAAATAATAACCTAAAAAGGTGTGGTTTATATATAGGATTAGACTTTAAAGAAATAAATTATCTTCTCCTATTAAAATATTTGTTATTGCGATCATGAAAAAATACAGAATTTGTCATATTTTTGCCTAAAAGATTGTTAAAACTCATTATTAGAGCACAAGGATAGTTTTGAAATAATTTTAAATTGTGTCAATGGAAATAGGGATTATAATAATGTTTAACAAAAAAATGCTGACTTCTTTAGTGGTTGCAAGTGGATTAAGCTTTGGTGCTGCTGGGGCAGCTTTTGCACATCCTGCTCCTCCTCCTCCTCCTCCTCCTCCAGGTGAAGACATGCCTCCACCTCCACCACATCATCCAAGAATGTTTGGCCCAGGGGCAGGTCCAATGGGGATGATTTTCCAAGGTATTAAGTTAACCAAAGAACAAAAGCAAAAAATGAGCGATATTATGGCTGACGCTCGTAAAGAAGAAGCCAAAAATCGCGATAGTATGAAGACAATTCATGATCAGATGGCAACAGCTTTGTTATCTTCTGGCAAGGTAACAGCTGAAAGCTTACAACCTATTTTAGACAAACAAGCAGCTTTGGAAAAAACAGTTAAGGCTGCACATGTTAAAACAATCCTTGCTTTACGTGATGTGTTAACTCCAGAACAGCTTGCCAAAGCAAAATTACGATATAGTAAAATTAAATCGATTAAAGAACAAATGAAAGAGTTGCGTGATATGGATGCACCTGCTCCAGAAGATGCACCAGCACCTCCTCCATTACCATAATCTTTGATTGATTCGAGATGTTAATAAGGCCTGTTACTCTTTATGGAGTGACAGGCTTTTTTTGTTTGATAGTATAATCATTTGAATATGTTTATTGTTAAAAGTGTATCCCAAATGAAGTATTATTTTAAGTTTTCAATTAGTCTTTTAGTAGCTTCTTTCTTGATGCTTAGTATCAAAAATACTTTGGCAGATGAGCCCAGTTCTTACACAGATATGCCAAAAGCATGTCAAAATATTGATTTGGCATCAATGACTTTTGAACTACCATTATTGACGCAGGAATTGACACAAGAACAACGAAAGAAAATTCGAGAAATACTAGGCGAGGCATATACACAAGCTTGTATAGTAAAATTGCAGTATGATGGCTTATTACAACAAATGATCTCAGTGTTATTTCAAGATAACAATGTTACTAGCCAAAAATTAAAGCCATTCTACGATCAATTACTGTCTTTGATACAAAATCGTATAGAAATTAATATTAAAACTGTAGAATCTATTCATAAAATCTTATCAAATAAAGAATGGAGTATACTTATTTCTGAGAACGCAGATTATATAGAGAGTAAAAATAAGTTTATTAGACAACAAACGGGTCTGCAGCAATCCTATGATGATTTAATTAGTGGAAATTATAATAGTGAATTTATAACACTTGCTTTGATGCCGTCATCATTTTGTATAAAAAACAATCCTAAGATTAAAATATTAGAACAAATAATTGCAAAGTCATCTTTAACAAATTCTCAAGAGGGACTTTTCCGTAATATCATGAGACTTCAGGAGAGGCAAAGTTGTATTGCACGTCAAGAGATGAATCAATTAACATTACAATTATTAAAGTTAATTGCAATGAAATCAGATCAGGCGCAGGAAAATCAATATATACAGATTTTTAATCAGTTGAGTAGTAAAGCTTATTTACTTGATTATTATCAAATAGAGGCGTTATCTTCTTTGATTAAAATTTTAATTCCTGAACAGAAAAATAAAATAAGAGAGAGTTATATAATTATCAATGGGATATTATAAATCCAGAGATTTCTTCATATCTTCATAAAATTTGCGTTTATATTTAATTGTTTCTAAGGTTTTTTGTAGCTCTTGCAATTGATGTTCAACTTTTTGCTGTTGTTTTTTAAACAAATTTAACCTTTGTTCAACAGTGCTATCTCCTTCATTAATCCATTGTATAAATTGTTTTATCTCTTTAAGGGTCATACCCGAGTTTTTTAAGCAATGGATCAGAGATAACCACTCTAGATCACTTTCTTGAAATTGTCTGATACCATTAGAATTTCGTTGAACAAAGGGAAATAATCCTTCTTTGGCATAATAACGCACAGTATGAGGATTCATGTTCATTTTCTTAGCAACATTATGAATAGTATACATTATGGCCTCTATGAATAAATTATATTTTTTCTTTTGTAATTTTATAGAGTAGCGAAAAGCTTAAATAAGTAAAAGTAATAGCCATTATAAAAATACAAGCTGCAGTCAAAAAGAGAGCTGGAACTCCATAATGATCAAATATCATACCGCCAAGGGCTGCTGCAAGAGTGATGGATAATTGAATAGAAGCAACCATGAACCCACCTGCCATTTCAGCTTGTTTTGGTAAGGTTCGGGCAATCCATGTTGACCATCCTACGGGAATAATACCAAAGATAAAGGCCCACAGTAAAACAGTTATAATATTTTCAAAAAAAGAATGTTGATTAAATAAAAATGCAACAGCTACAATACCCAGAATAATATGAATGGAAATCATGGTTGTTTGGAATGATCTATTGATAAAAAAGCTGGCGATCAAAGTTCCAAAACAATTTATTATTCCAAAACAGAATAAAGTTGTTGTTAACCCTCCGTGGGATAGGTTTAAGTTGTATTGTAAAAATGGTTTCATATAAGTAAAGAAAATATGATATCCAGCATAACTGCAAATAATAGCAATTAATCCAGTAATGACCCATGATTGATTCAATAAGTTGACCATTTCTTTAAAATTGCTTTTGTTATTTGTGGATAAAGTGGGCAGGGTAATATACTGCCAGACAAGTGTTAATACACCTAATAAGGCAGACAAATAAAAGATGGTTCTCCAGCCTAGCAGATCTCCAAGATAACTTGCAAAAGGCAAAGCAATAATTGTAGCAACAGATACGCCAGCATAGATGACGCTTAAAGCACGAGGAACATTTTGTTGAGGAACAAGTTGTAATGTTATTGCTGAAATTAATGACCAAAATCCACCTACACATATACCCAAGAGGGAACGTCCAATTAACAAAATAGTAAAATTTGGCGAAAGAGCGACCAGTAAGTTCGATATAATAAGTGTAGCAGAAAAGGTCAGTAAAATATGGCGAGGATTTATTTTTGTTGTTAAAGGTGCAATTAATAAACTGGTTATAACTGCAAGTACCCCTACAGCAGTGACAGATTGCCCTGCTTGCCCTTCGGTAATATGAAGTTCATTGGCAATATTGGTAAGTAAACTAATCGGGATAAACTCTGCCGAAATAAGGCTGGTTACACCCATAAATAAAGAAAAAACAGCATTCCAATGGGGTATTTTTGGATAATTAATAGAAATAGAATTCATGTAAACCTACCTAAATTAAGATATAATCTTAGATTAAATTTAGGTATAAGCTTTAGAGTTTACTCTCAGTCAATATGTTTTATTTTGTAAATTAGTTGGAAAGTGTTTATTTTGTATTTAGAGCTTAAATATAATTTATTCATCATATTTGAATTTTTTTGAGCAGTGCTTATCAATTTATACTTGACCTTTGCATATAAATTGAGTTATCTTTTATTAAAGATAAGAAACGTCACCTCGCGAAGACTCGTGCAGTGACGCGTTATTTATTGCTTAAAACTGTAGGATGATTTAACGTGTTTGATCGTTTATCTGGAAAGCTTTCTGGCGTATTTGATGGGTTGTCAAAACGCGGTGCTCTGTCTGTAGAAGATGTCAATGAAGCCATGCGGGAGATCCGTTTGGCGATGTTGGATGCTGACGTTGCTTTACCAGTGGTTAAAGACTTTGTTAAAAAAGTTCAAGAAAAATCTGTTGGACAAGAAGTCTTACATAATATTTCCCCAGGTCAAGCCATTGCAAAGATCGTCAATGACGCTTTGATCGAAGCCCTTGGTGGGGCGGGGGCTGTTCCGTTAAATTTAAATGCCGTTCCTCCTATTCCTTATCTGATGGTGGGGTTACAAGGGTCTGGTAAAACCACGACCTCTGCAAAAATTGCGTATTATTTAAATCGTCGTGAACGTAAAAAAGTTTTATTAGCCAGTTTGGATACATACCGTCCTGCTGCTCAGTTACAGTTAGAGCAATTGGCTAATCAAGTTAAAGTAACATCTTTACCTGTGATTGAAGGGCAAATGCCTGTTCAAATTGCTAAACGTGCGATGGAAGTTGCGCGTTTAGAAGGGTATGATGTAGTTATTTTGGATACTGCGGGTCGTTTATCTATCGATGAAGCATTGATGGAAGAAGTCCAAAATATTCGTGACGTAGCAAAACCAGCTGAAACCTTGTTAGTTGTCGATGCAATGACAGGGCAAGATGCGGTTCACACTGCCAAAAGTTTTAATGAAAAAGTCGGTATTACTGGCGTTGTCATGACCCGTATGGACGGTGATGCACGTGGTGGTGCGGCTTTATCAATGCGTGCGATTACAGGTGCACCGATTAAGCTGGTTGGTATGGGTGAAAAAGTTGATGCGTTACAGGAATTTTATCCTGAGCGTGTTGCCAGTCGTATCCTTGGTCTTGGGGATATCGCAGGTTTGGTTGAAAAAGCCAGCGAAACCATTGATCAAGAAGAAAGTGAGCGTCTTGCGAAAAAGATGCTTAAAGGCAAGTTTGATCTGAATGATTACGCAGCTCAAATTGGTCAAATTAATAAAATGGGTTCTATTTCAAATATCATGGATATGATGCCTGGTATGGGCAAAATGAAAGAGAAACTCGGAGATAAAGAGTTAGATACCTCTATCCTAAAACGTCATCAGGCGATCATTTCGTCAATGACTAAGGCAGAACGCAAACAGCCTGCTATTATCAAGGCCTCTCGTAAAAAGCGTATTGCCTCAGGTTCGGGTTCAACAGTTCAAGAAGTTAACCGTCTATTAAAACAATATGATCAGATGGCTTCTATGATGAAGCGGTTTAATAAACTGGGCGTTAAAGGTTTAATGCGCCAGGGATTATCCGCTCTTTTACCAAAAGGAATGACGCCACCACCAGGTGGTGGGATGATGCGTTAATTCTTTTTCAATTGTGGCTAGATATCTGGAGAGAAACAGTCAATGAGCCTTAAAATTCGTTTAGCCCGTGCAGGGTCAAAGAAACGTCCTTATTATCACATTGTTATTGCTGATAGTCGTTCACCACGCGATGGTCGTTTTATTGAAAAAGTTGGGTCTTATAACCCAATGTTACCAGCAGATCATGCTGAAAGAATTCGTTTGGTTGACGAACGTATTAAACATTGGTTATCACAAGGTGCACAGGCAACAGACCGCGTTGCTCGCTTTTTAGGAAATGCAGGTCTTGCTCCTAAATTTGAATATCGTGAACAACCACAAAAATCAGCTCCAAAGAAAAAAGCACAAGATCGTGCTGCGGCAGCTGCTAAAAAAAGCGAAGAAGCTGCTGCTTAGTCGTTAATTAGTTATCACAAGAGAGTAACAATCTTTATGAAAACGCCTCTGGTTCATATAGGGACAATAGGAAAACCCCACGGTGTTCGTGGTTTGGTTCACTTGCATTCTTGTATTGAAAATCCAAAAGATTTAGAAACTTATGGTGAACTGGTTGACGATCATTCAGAACGTTGGACGATATGCTGGCAAAGCGAAAAGGTTGCCGCTCTTTATGACAGTCAAAAAAAACGGATGGATAATCGAACAGCCGTAGAGAAATTGACTAATCGTAAATTGTTTGTTCCTAAAAGCTTATTGCCTGAGCCAGATGAAGATGAGTTCTATTATAGTGATTTGGTCGGTTTGCAAGCAAAAATAAAGCATGACGATCAAACTGAGGAACTCTTTGGAACGGTTTATCTGGTGCATGATTATGGTGCTGGGGTCAGTTTGGAAATTAAACGGGGTGAAGGCGAAAATGCCATTATTCCTTTTACCAAGCTTTGCTTTCCTCACATTGATATTAAGTCTGGTTGGTTAGAGGTTTGTCCTCCAAATGAGGTGGAAGTTCGTCCATCTGATGTAGAGGATCAATCATGACTTGGCAAGTTGATGTCTTAACGTTATTTCCTGAAATGTTTCCTGGGTTTCTTGGTTATTCCTTGGCAGGCAGAGCGTTAGAAGATCAAATTTGGTCATTAAAAACACATGCACTTCGTGAATTTGGTTCAGGGCGACATAAGGCTGTTGATGATACCCCTTTTGGTGGTGGAGCAGGAATGGTTATCCGTGCTGATATTTTAGATGCAGCACTTCAGGCGACTAAGCCTATGGATGATCGTCCTATTATCTATTTGTCTCCAAGAGGAAGATCGTTACAACAAGCAGATGTGGCGCGTTTTGCATCAGGTCAAGGAGCTTATTTTATTTGTGGTCGTTATGAAGGGATCGATGAACGGATCTTTCAAAAACACACAATTGAAGAAGTTTCTGTTGGAGATTATGTTTTGTCAGGTGGTGAACCCGCAGCATTAATTTTAATGGATGCGTGCGTGCGTTTATTGCCAGGTGTGATGGGTTCAGATCAAAGTGGGATAGAGGAAAGTTTTTCCAATGGCTTATTGGAATACCCTCATTATACCAAACCTGCAACTTGGTCTGATTATTCTGTGCCAGAAATATTGCTTTCTGGAAACCATGGTGCCATTGCTGCTTGGCGCAAAGAACAGGCAGAACAGGCAACCAAAAAGCGTAGACCTGATCTGTGGCAAGCTTATCAACAGACTAGCAAACAGGCATATAACTGACGTTCGATATTGTTACTTGGATTGTTTATAAGATTATAAGAACTTATCTTATTGTAAAAGGAATAGGATTAAATGAATACCATTCAAAAATACGAGGCAGAGGAAATCGCTCGTTTAACAGCAGAACGCCCAGTTCCTGAGTTCTTCCCAGGGGATAATGTTCGTGTTGATGTTCGCGTTGTTGAAGGTGAACGTAAGCGTATTCAGGCTTATGAAGGTGTAGTAATTGCACGTTCAAATAAAGGCTTGAACAGCAATTTTACAGTGCGTAAAATTTCCAATGGTGAAGGTGTGGAACGTGTATTTCCTCTTTACTCACCAACAATTGCAGAGATCACTGTAGTACGTCATGGTGATGTTCGTCGTGCAAAATTATACTATCTACGCAGCCGTAGCGGTAAATCTGCACGTATTAAAGAACGTAGCCGTGATTTTAAAAAAGCAGCTGATACAGCTCAAAGCTAATAATTTATTTATTAGTTTAAAATAAAAGACTATATATGTATCTGGCAGCTTTTTAAGTAAGGTTGCCAGATATTTTATTTAAGAAACAAAATAATAAGGAAAAAAAATGAAGGCGCGTACTTTATTTGATAAGTTGTGGGATAGTCATGTGGTTGAACAACTTCCAGATGGTACCGCAATTCTGTATATTGATCGTCATTTAATCCATGAGGTTACCAGCCCACAGGCATTCGAGGGATTGCGTCTGGCTGGGCGTAAAATTCATAATCCAGCAGCAATGATGGCAGTGATTGATCATAATGTTCCTACAACAGATCGTAATCAACCGATTAAAGAAGATGATAGTCGCCAACAAATCGAAGCTTTGGAACATAATGTCAAAGAGTTTGGTGTCCCTTTTATTCCTTTACAATCTGATAAACAAGGGATTATCCATGTTGTTGGACCCGAAGAGGGCATTACGTTGCCTGGGATGACAATTGTTTGTGGTGACAGTCATACATCAACACATGGAGCATTCGGAGCTTTGGCTTTCGGTATTGGTACTTCAGAAGTTGAACATGTCATGGCAACTCAGACCTTATTGCAAAAGCCTGCTAAAAACTTTAAAATTGAAATCAATGGCACTTTAAAAGCAGGGATGAGTGCTAAAGATATTGTATTGGCTGTTATTGGAAAAATTGGTACAGCAGGCGGAACAGGTCATGTAATCGAGTTTACTGGCTCTGCCATCCGTAATTTAGATATGGCGGGTCGGATGACCGTTTGTAATATGGCGATTGAAGGTGGCGCAAGATCAGGTCTGATTGCACCAGATGAGGTAACTTTCGAATATATCAAAGGTCGTCCAAATGCCCCACAAGGTGCTGATTTCGATGCTGCGGTTAAATATTGGAAAAGCCTAGTTTCTGATGAGGGTGCGCAATATGATAAAGTTGTTACCATTAATGTGGATGATTTAGAGCCAATGGTTACATGGGGGACGAGCCCAGAAGATGTATTACCAATCACAGGAAATATTCCTGATCCAGCTTTACTAAAAGATGAATCTCAACGTCTACGTAAACAACGTATGTTGGATTATATGAATTTAAAAGTTGGTGAACCAATTGCAGGCACTAAAATTGATGCAATTTTTATAGGTTCTTGTACTAACAGCCGTATAGAGGATTTGCGTGCTGCTGCTCATGTTTTAAAAGGTAAAAAGATTGCTAACCATGTATGGGCGTTGGTTGTTCCAGGTTCTGGCTTAATAAAAAAACAAGCTGAGGCAGAAGGGCTGGATAAAATATTTATCGATGCTGGTTGTGAATGGCGCGAAGCAGGATGCTCAATGTGTTTAGCAATGAATCCGGATCGTTTGAAACCGGGTCAGCGTTGTGCATCAACGTCAAACCGAAATTTTGAAGATCGCCAAGGACCAGGAGGCAGAACACATCTTGTTTCTCCGGCAATGGCTGCTGCTGCTGCGGTTAAAGGTGAGTTAACAGACGTAAGGGAAATGATTTAAAATGGATAAATTTGATATTTTGACAGCAATTGCTGCACCCTTGCCAGAAGAAAATATTGATACCGATAAAATTATTCCTGCTCGTTTTTTAAAAACCACTAAGAGAAGTGGGCTAGGGAAGTCAGCTTTTTATTCTTGGCGTTACGATGAAAATGGTAAAGAGCGAGAAGAGTTCGTTTTAAATCGTGAACCTTATCGTCAAGCAGAAATATTAGTAACCTATGAGAATTTTGGTTGTGGCTCATCCAGAGAACATGCGCCTTGGGCACTGTTAGATTTTGGTATCCGCTGTGTGATTGCCCCTTCTTTTGCTGATATTTTCTTTAATAACTCTTTTAAAAATGGTATTTTGCCGATCCGTTTGCCCAGGGAAATTTGTGAATTGTTGGTTGAAGATACCAAAATGGGTGCGAACGCAAAATTGACAATCAACTTGGAAAAACAAGAAATTATACGTCCTAATGGAGAAAAAATTTCGTTTGAAGTTGATCCTTTGCGTCGCCAATTACTGTTGGATGGATTGGATGATATTGGTCAAACCATGCAGCATTTAAGATCTATTGATAGTTTTGAAGAAAAACGTAAAAAGGAACAACCTTGGTATCCAAAAGTATCCGCAGATAAGTTGTCTTCTTAATATCATTAATATTAGAAATGATTATGATGGCTCATTATTTACAATAATGAGCCCTTTTTTTATTATAATATAAAATATATACGTTTTAGAGAAGGTCAATGATTATGATTTATAAAATTTATTTAGTTTTAAACTACAGTTACAAGTTGGATTAATTTCATTTAATAAAATTCAAAATTGGGCAGACCAAAGAATTCTATAAAATAATAGTTGCGTAATAATTTTAGATATTTGTTTAATAACCAGTGATCAAGAGTTGAATGATTATATAAATTGTTTACTTATGTATGAGTTTAACATAGATAAAGACAAAATCGCTTTAGAAGTTTTTAAGCAGCATTTTTATAAAAAAGATGTCGATGCAGTTCGATAATCAATTTAATTATCATATTTCAAATTTAAAAATCCTTGCAGATTATCTTTATGACGTTAATTCTTTTAAAAAAGAAGTATCTTTAATTTCATATATTTTAGCTTATGATGATGAAATATTACTTGCTGAAAGAGGCTATTTTTCTATTTCTTCCGAACAAGTTTATATAGGATTTTATAACTATTTACAGAACTGGATATTAAAATCTAGTTAACATAGATATATTATAAATTGTTACGATGATTAGTTGATATAAAAAAAATATGAATATTGTTATATATTTTAAAAGATAAAAAGGTGTGTTGTTGATGAAACTTATAGGAATGTTAGATTCCCCTTATGTTAGACGTGTAGCCGTTTCTTTAAAGGCAATGGAACTTTCATTTGAACACGAACAACTCTCTGTTTTTAATAATATTGAACAGATGCAAGCCATAAATCCACTAATGAAAGCACCTGCTTTAATTACGGATGAAGAAACGTTGTTGGTTGATTCAACATTGATATTGGAATATTTGGACAGAAAATGTAAAAAATCGCTTTCTTTGTCTCCAGAGAACATTATGGAGTTTACACAGTCTCAATATTTAATTGGGATTGCTTTGACCTTATGTGACAAAGTTGTTCAGTTGTTTATGGAATATAATCGTCGTCCTCCTGAAAAATTTTATCAAGAATGGGCTGATCGGATTGTTCAACAATTACAGACAGGTTTGGAATTATTAGACCATCATGTTATAATGAATAATGCTGGTTATTTAATTGCTGGACGTGTAATGCAAGCGGATATTACGATTGCTGTTGCGATAAAATATATAGAAAAGAAATTGCCTGATCTTTATAAAAATCATGTATCGAACAAGTTAAAAGCTTTTTCTGCAAAAATGGAAGCTATACCACTTTTTCAAGAATGTATGTTTTAAAAATTTTACTTCATAATGGATTAATAAAATGACACAAGAAAAAAAAATATTAACGTTGGCTGGTGATGGGATTGGTCCAGAAGTGATGGAGCAAGCACTTCATGTTTTGAATTGGGTGCAAGAAAACTCTGATTTATCTTTTTCAGTAGAGAAAGATCTTGTTGGTGGTGCTTCTATCGATGCGAATGGCGTGCCTTTAACCAAAGAGGTGATTGCCAAAGCAAAAGCAGCGGATGCTGTTTTGTTTGGTTCAGTTGGTGGGCCAAAATGGGATGGAATTGGTTTTGATAAACGACCCGAAGTCGGGATAATTGGTCTTCGGAAAGAATTAGGATTATTTGCCAATTTGCGTTCTGCGATTGTGTTTGATTCGTTAATCGGTGCTAGCACGGTAAAGCCCGAAGTTATCCAAGGTCTTGACCTTATGATTGTCCGTGAAAGCACGGGCGGTGTTTATTTCGGTGAACCTCGTGGTATTGAAACTTTGCCAGATGGAACACGCAAAGGGGTTAATACCGAAGTTTATACATCTGTTGAAATCGAACGAATTGCAAGAGTTGCTTTTGAATTAGCTCGCCAACGCCAAAATCGTGTTTGTTCTGTTGAAAAATGTAATGTGATGGAGAGTGGTCTTTTATGGAAAGAGGTTGTCACCGAACTTCACAAAAAAGAATATTCGGATGTTCAACTTTCTCATATGTTAGCAGATAATTGTGCAATGCAACTGGTTCGAAATCCAAAACAATTTGATATTATTTTAACTGGTAACTTATTTGGAGATATTCTTTCTGATTTAGCTGCGATGTTAACAGGCAGCTTGGGTATGCTTCCTTCTGCTACATTAGGTGCTCGGCAAGCTAATGGTGTTATTCCAGCCTTATATGAACCTATTCATGGCAGTGCTCCAGATATCGCAGGACAAGGTAAGGCAAACCCACTAGCTCAGATTTTATCGTTAGCAATGATGTTACGTTATTCTTTTGATCAACAAACAATCTCTGAAAAAGTTGTAAATGCTTGTGAAGCGGTTCTCAATCAAGGTCTTCGCACTCCGGACATAATGAGTCAAGGAATGAAATTGGTTGGGACAGCAGATATGGGTAAGGCTGTTTTAGCTGAGTTAAATAAATAAAAAAATTATAATGAAAGATTTAATAAGAAATTATTAGGTCTTTCAATTAATAGTTAAAGTAATATATCTTAACCATTTTTTGGAGTTTAATGATAACTTAATTGGAATAGATACATAGTATCAAATTATTTTGATTATTTTTTTTTAATCTGTTTGTAAGCGTCTTATACCGTAACTATTGGATGTATAATTATTTCGTAAAAGCTTTTTTATGTCTATTAAGAATCTTATAAATTAAGTCTTATATTAACTGGTAGATATTTGAGAGAATAAATTTTCAAAACTAACATCAGTAGTAACAATAAAGTAATCATTTATCATTTCAAAAATGTATAAATAAGATTTTAGTTTTCATAAAGCAAAACGCTTCATTATAAATAACGAAGCGTTCAAAACATCACCAACTTACAAAAAATTTAGTTAGAAAATATGAAAATTTATTTATTTTCTTATCAAGTTTTATAAAGAAAAAACTAAAAGCCTTCGCGTTCTACGCGTTTACGTTCCATTTTACGAGCACGTCTTACAGCTTCTGCAGATTCACGAGCGCGACGCTCTGATGGTTTTTCGTAATGACGGCGTAATTTCATTTCGCGAAAAATACCTTCGCGTTGCATTTTTTTCTTTAAAGCTTTTAAAGCTTGATCAACATTATTATCTCTAACAAGAACTTGCACTTGGCTTTCATCCCCTGTGTGTTAAGTGAACATTAATTATATATATCATAAATATTTATAACTAGACAAAGTTATATACGCTATATTGTTCAAAAAAGAAATAGATTATTGTAATCTAATTATGTTTTCTAATTTTTTATAAAGAGATTTTTATTTGTATCGTCCTTTTCGCTATGATCCACCGATTTCAAAGCCTGGTGAAGAGCTTTTATTCTTGCGTGAAGAAAAGATTCGATTCATGCAAGATATTTTGTTTTTTATTGATTGTGAACTTCATAATTCAACCAAACCTGTTTTACAAGAATATGGAATAGGGCATGCTCATCATAGGTTAATGCAGTTTGTATGTCATTGTTCTGGTGCCAGTGTCAGCGAGATTTGCAAACTGTTAGGAATTACCAAGCAAAGCCTAAATCGTGTTTTACGTGAAGTCATAGAGTTGGGCTATGTTGAATATCGCTCTAACCCCAAAGATCGTCGTAAGAAAGAGCTTTTTTTAACCAAAGAAGGCGTCAAAGTAGAAGAGAAATTATTTCAATTACAACGAAAACAATTTTTGCGAGCTTTTCGCGAATCACCTAATAATACATATATTGAGGGGTTTCAGCGTATTCTTTATGGTATGTTAAGTACAGAATCTAAACAATTATTGGAATTACATTCAAGTCAGAAAATAGATAAGGAAAAAGCATGATGGATGAGAGCATAAATAAAAACGACGACTCAGAATCTTTACATGTTTTAGTCATTGATGATGATCCGCGCCTGCGTCGATTGTTACAACGATATCTTAGTGAAAATGGTTTTCGTATCAGTGGTGCAGAATCTGCCAAGGAAGCCAGAGAAATGCTGGAGTTTTTACGTCCTGATGCTATTGTATTAGATGTAACAATGCCTGGTGAGGATGGCTTGCAATTAACCCATGCATTGCGTGAGGAGGGTAAGGATACCCCAATTATTCTTTTAACCGCCAGAGGGGAACCAGAAGATCGTATTGCAGGACTTGAAGCTGGAGCAGATGATTATTTAGGCAAGCCCTTTGAACCCAAAGAATTATTACTTCGATTACGTGCACAGCTACGCCGCTTACATCAGCCTATTGTTACGGATAATATAAGAGTAGTTAAGCTTGGGGATATGGAATTTGATCCAGTACGTAATCTGCTGATGCATAATAATGAGATTATTCATTTAACGGGTGGTGAGATTGCACTTTTATGTATTTTAGCTAATCGTCCTAATGAGATTTTATCACGTGAAGAAATTGTAAAAGAAATTGGGATGGAAGAAATTGGAGAACGAGCGGTAGATGTTCAAATTACTCGTCTACGGCGCAGAATAGAGGTTGACCCAAAACAGCCCAGGTTTTTACATACTGTCAGAGGAAAAGGGTATGTATTAAAACCAAGTTATTCATTATCTTAAGGATTATTAAGTGTTTGAATATTTTTTTCGTCATCGACGGCGCGTTTCCAAAGAACAAAAAATAGCTGTTGATCGTAAAGTGCGAAGGTTTTTGCCACGTTCTTTATTGGCACGTTCTTTGTTGATGATTTCATTACCTTTATTTATTACACAAGCTATTTCTCTAGAACTATTTTACGGAACTTTTTTAAGTACAGTTTCTCGTAGGTTAACAGATTCAGTTAGTGGAGAGATAAGTTTCATTGTTCAACAATATTCTACAACACAGTCAGTGGTATATCACTCAGCACTTTTGGATCAATCGCAGCAATCTTTACAATTAAATATAAAATGGCTGGCAAATCAGAGTATACAAAGTAAATCCAATTCTAATCCGATAATTTTAGGGCCTGTTGACGAGTTACTAGATCGAGGGTTAGATGATCGTCTTAGTGTCCCCTTTAAAACTGATTGGCACAGTTATAATGATCAAGTTGTGGTTTCTGTACAATTAAAACAAGGGGTTTTAGAGTTTTTAGTACCAAAGAAAAAACTTACTGCTGGTTCTGTATGGTTATTTGTCATTTGGATTGTCGGTAGTGCAATCCTTTTGTTTCTTATTACTGCAATATTTGCATGGGTTCAGTTTCGAGCTATTCGTCGTTTGTCTAAATCAGTTGAGAAATTTGGCAAAGGAAGAGATCCAGGAACATTACATCCTGTGGGTTCGAAAGAGCTGCGTAACGCTGCAGAATCGTTCAATGTTATGAGAGAACGGATTCTTCGTTTTGTTAAACAAAGAACTGTCATATTAGCCAGTGTTTCTCATGATTTACGTACTCCTTTAACACGGTTACGGTTAAGTTTAGCTATGTTGCCGCAAAAAGGGATGATTAATGCTGAGGATCAAGCTTTAGATATTGCAGAGATGGTTACAGATATCGAAGAGATGGAACAGATGATTTCTGGTTATCTTTCATTTGCACGAGGCGAGGGAACAGAAGAGCTTCAAATGACAGATATGGTGCAGCTAGCCGAAGATGTGGTAGCTGCAGCGTATCGATTGGGAACACAATTTTTATCTGCTGATATTCCTGCAAATATACCCGATATGATGGTCAGAGTAGGAAGTATACGAAGAGTTCTTGCCAATATTCTAGAAAATGCAAGACGTCATGGAGGGCAAGTCAGCTTTGCTGTTAGAGAAAAAGATAGAGGAATCTTTTTTATAATTGATGATAACGGCCCAGGAATTCCAGAAGAAAAACGCGAAAGTGTTTTTATTCCTTTTGAAACAGGTAATAGTCAGAAAGGAACAGGACTTGGTTTGGCTATTGCGCGAAATATAATCCAAGGTCATGGTGGTGACATTGAATTGCAAAACAGCCCACAAGGTGGGCTGCGCGTAATTATTTTTATTCCTAATTAAAGAAATATTATCTGATTGTATTACCGGAACTTCCAATACCGCCAGCGGTATTAGGATTGCTAGCAAATGGTCCTGAACTATTGTTGGGCCCAAAGGTGCTGCCTAAGCCCATAGCACTTAGAGGAGAATACTGTCCGATATTACCTAAAAGTTGTTGGAAAAAGTTTGTTTTAGTTCCAGGTGTTGGGGTAACTTCGGAAACCATTCCTACAGGTTTAGCATCTTTTTTTCCGAGATGTTGTATTTTTTGTAAAGTACCATTTTGATCAAAATATAATGACAATACCTCTTGTTTGGTAATTCCAGGATATGACAAAGGAACTAGTCGTGTCATCATAGAAATATAAATCCAGTTATTTGGATCAAACGTTGCATAAGCCGTAGGAGATCCTAATATATCAACGACGTCTGCTTTACTTGTGCTGCCGACTTGCAAAGATTTTAAATCTTCCTTACCAATAATGTTTCCTCGAGGAAGTGGTGGTGGGGAAAAAATAGAACAAGCAGACAAGGTCATTCCAATTGAAAGAATAGAAGCCAAACAGGCACCTTTTCTTGCTTTACGAAAAGAATGAAATCTTGATTTAAACGACGGAGCAAGAGGTTTCTTATTGAAGCATGGTCGCATGATTGATAAATATTCCTCGAGATTTGGATATAAAAAAAATACCTGTTATAAAAATGCGTATTGTAGTTTGAATAAAACTTCAACAAAAAAAAACATATGAAAGCATAAAAATGAAAGCATGTTGCGAGTTTTCAAGGAAATTACAGATCAGTCAGATTCAAAAAAAACCATTAATGATTAAAATTGAGGCTGATGAAGAGGAAAAAAAGGCTTTGGCAGAACGTTTTTCAATCCCTAAATTACATTCATTATTTTGTATTTATCAATTAAAATATTATCATGGTAGGCAAGTGCGTGCGAAAGGGGAAATAAAAGCATTGATCACACAAAATTGTGTTATTTCTTTAGAGGACTTCTTTGTTACAATTCATGAATCGTTCGAGCTTCATTTTATTCCTAACGATGATCTTAAATCAGAATTAGAGGAGATTGATGATCCAGATATCATTCCTTATGAAGGTGAAGTGATTGACTTAGGTGAAGTCACAGCTGAACAATTAGCACTATTTTTGGATCCATATCCGCATAAAGAAATTTCTGATAATCCTTTGATTATTAACGATAATGATGAGGATATTAATTCTACAGAAAGAGTGAAAGAAAATCCATTTAAGGTATTAGAGCAATTGAAAAAATTGAATTCTGATAAAAAGAAATGATGATTTTATACTTATCTGCTTGTCATTTTGAACAATAAGGGATATTAACCTTGATGAAAAGTAAAATTACAGACGATATTTCTTTATAACTTGCATAAAAGATTATTATCTGTTAGGAAACTCGTTTTAATTTGAATAGTTTAATACATATCGAACAATTTCAAAGTTGTTCGATAGTTGGGAAAGGTTAGGGGGGACTAATGGCTGTTCCTAAGAGAAAAACATCACCTTCACGTCGTGGTATGCGTCGTAGTCATCATGCATTACGTACAGAAGCACATGCAGAATGTGCAAGTTGTGGCGAGTTGAAACGCCCTCACCATGTTTGCAGTCACTGTGGCCATTATGATGGACGCGAAGTCGTTGCAGCTGGTAAAGCACTGAAAGTTGCTGTTCGTCAGTAGTTTTATAAGGAAACCCTGTAAAACATGTAATTTGATGAGATTAACTTTAACAATTGTAATTGTATAATTTTATTAGAGTAATGCTTTACAGGAGTAAGCTATAAATTATGAGCTCAGAAGCAGAAATTCCAAAAGAAGATCAATATGATCTCGTTATTGATGCAATGGGGGGTGATCAAGCCCCTGATATTGTTATCAAAGGATTGGATTTTACAGCGCTCCGTCATCCAAATATAAAAATATTATTGATAGGTGATGCAACAAAGATTGATCCTTTGTTGCATCAATATCCTAATGTTTCGGCTGTTTGTACACTCAGGCACACATCTGTATCTATTCCAATGGATATGAAACCGACAACCGCTTTGAAAATACGGGATTCTTCTTTGCGTATGGCAATGGAAAGTGTTGCTAAAAAAGAATCTAAAGGTGTTGTGTCTGCTGGTAACAGTGGTGCTATGTTAGCTTTAGCTCAGATTATTGTCAAAACGATGCCTGGTATTGCTCGCCCAGCAATGGCTGCTATTAACCCAACAGCTAAAGGGGATGCAGTCATGTTGGATTTGGGCGCAAATGTTGCTTGTGATAGCCGTAATCTTGTTGATTTTGCTATTATGGGACATGCTTTTGCCAAAGCAGTTCTTGGGCTCCCGCATCCAACAATTGGTTTGTTGAATGTTGGTTCAGAAGAGTTGAAAGGTGATGAGCGTTTGCGCGTAGCTGCTGATGTTTTGCGCAATAGCCCTTTATCTGATCAATTTTATGGGTTTATAGAAGGCCATGACATTACTGCCGGAACCACGGATGTCGTTGTTACAGATGGATTTACAGGGAATATAGCGTTGAAAACAGGTGAAGGGGCTTTAAAGCTCGTCTTTCACTTGTTAAAGCAAGTTTATACTTCAGGCGTACGTGGCAAACTAGGTTACTTGATGGTTCGGCCAGGTTTAGAGCGTATGAAAGAATGGCTTGATCCACGCCGTTATAATGGCGCTGTATTTGTGGGGCTTAATGGGGTTGTGGTAAAATCCCATGGTGGGGCAGATGAAGTTGGTTTTGCATGTGCAGTTGATGTTGCGATGGATATGATCAGTCATGGTTTTCATGAAGAAATCTTGGCTGGATTGTCTAAAGTTAATGCTGTAAAAGATACTAATCAACAATCATAAATTATAGATAATCAAATCGGATTTTAGGATAACTAGATGGCATATTGTTCACGCTTAATAGGATTTGGTGGGTGTTTGCCAGAAAGAATTGTAACAAATCAAGAGTTATCAGAAACAGTGGATACATCTGATGAATGGATTCGTGAAAGAACTGGTATCCATCAACGCCATATTATTTCAGGAAATGAAACCTGTACATCTCTTGCTGTTAATGCCGCCAAACAAGCAATGGAATACGCAGGGTTAACTGTTGACGATATTGATGCGATTATCGTTGCAACTTGTACACCAGATCAAGTATTTCCAACAACAGCAGCGAGAGTGCAGCAAATTTTAGGAATTAAAAAAGGCTTTGCTTTTGATATTTCCTCTGCATGTGCAGGGTTTGTTTTTGGGTTATCTGTTGCAGATAATTTTATTCGTAATGGTCAAGCTAAAAATGTTCTTTTAATTGGTAGTGAGGTTTACTCACGTATATTAGATTGGTCAGATCGTAGAACATGTGTTTTGTTTGGTGATGGTGCAGGGGCTGTCATACTGAGTGCCGAAGAAATTCAAAATACGGCTAAACAAGATAAAGGCATATTAGGGGTTTATTTACATACGGATGGTTCTTATGGAGATCTTTTGTATGTTGATGGAATACCTTCGAGAACAGAAGATTCTTGTTTTGTAAGAATGCATGGTCAAGAAGTGTTTCGTCATGCTGTAACTAAACTTTCTGAAGTTGTAGAAGAAGCTTTGAAAGCAAACAACCTACAACACGAAGATATAGATTGGCTTGTTCCTCATCAGGCTAATTTAAGAATTATTGCAGGGATGGGAAAGAAATTACATCTTTCTTCTGACCGTGTGATTGTAACCGTTGATCGTCATGCAAATACGTCTGCAGCCTCAGTACCACTTGCTTTAAATGAAGCTGTGCGTGATGGCCGTATTCAAAAAGGCGATTTAATAGTTATTGAAGCTTTGGGGGGAGGATTAAGTTGGGGATCGTCCTTAATTCGGTTATAGGAAAAAAACCTTTAAAGCTGATTATGATTTTGTTAACAACTTTTAATTATTGATTATTTGATAAATTATGCAAACTTTGACACGTGCTGGATTAATAGAAAAACTTTATAGCCATGTTGGCCTTTCACGCAGTGAATCAGCCAAACTACTGGAAGATGTACTTGAAAAAATTATTTCGACTTTGGAAGGTGGTGATTCGGTTAAAGTAAGCGGATTTGGAACCTTTTCTGTTAGAAGAAAAGGTAGTCGCGTTGGACGAAATCCAAAGACTGGAGAAGAGGTGGTTATTGAACCGCGATTGGTTTTAGCATTTCGTCCTAGCCAAATGCTTAAAAATAGTGTTAATGAAGGTATGATGAAGAAAGCTGCTCGAAAGGGTTAAAAGATGACGAATAGCACCTCTACTGTTTCTTCTAGTGAAGTAGAAGAAGAATTCTTGGATAATATCGAAGATAATTCTGATATAGAGGCAGAAGGGGTGACTAAGAAACACCCAGGTGCTTTTCGTACAATCAGTGAAGTAGCGGAAGAGATTCACGTCCCACAACATGTATTGCGTTTTTGGGAAACGCGGTTTAAACAAGTGCAACCCGTAAAACGTAGTGGTGGGCGGCGTTATTATCGCACCGAAGATATTTCTTTGCTACAATATATTTCAGAGCTTTTATATACTCAAGGGTATACAATAAAAGGTGTTCAACGTCTTTTAGAAGAAGATTTTTCTAAGTTTAACACCAAAAAAACTGATATAGATCTAGAGTTGCAAAACGAAAATGATATTGATGTCTCAAGCTCTTCTATAGCTTCTCAAGAAATGCCACCAGAGCAATCTGAAGAGGCTGATATGAATGATGAAAAATTATCTCCAAAATCAGTAGCAAATACTTTGGAAGTCACACGCCTCAAAGAAGAAAATAAACTTTTGATTTATTCTTTGAAAACTATTTTAAGTGAATTACAAGAGTTAAGAAAAATAATTGCTGCTGAATGTTAGTTTTTTGTTGATTATCGCCATATAGGTTGCTATATGGCTTTTAACTTGTCATTAAACGGGCAGTAGCGCAGCCTGGTAGCGCATCAGTCTGGGGGACTGGGGGTCGTGGGTTCGAATCCCGCCTGCCCGATATCGTTTAATGACTTATTAAATCAAAGACGCGTTTTTTTGCTTGTCGTCCAATTATACCATAACATCATTAATGCTGCCATGATTGCTGGCCCGATAAATAGACCAATCATGCCCCATGATTCTAATCCTCCTAAGATACCAATTAATACCCAAATAAAAGGTAGCTTCGTTGATCCTCCGATTAATGCAGGGCGAATAAAGTGATCTGCGATAAAGACAATGATACACCCTATCACAACAACACTGATTGCGGCGAAGGAGGAGACTTTTAACAGTGCAGTAATAGCGACAACTGCAATGGCAATTAATGGACAAAAGGGTACCATGGCAGCTATGGCTGTCATAATTCCAAACAGGGCTGCATGTGGAATGCCAACAAAATAATACGTAAATCCTAGAATAACCCCTTGACCTAATCCCACCAAAACCAGACCTGAAACTGTGCCATGAACAGAGGCAATCATTTGTTTGGCAATGTTTTCTCCTTGTTGCCCAAATAAACGTCGTGATCCAAGCAAGCATTGTTTTACAACGCTTTCTCCATCCTTAAAGAGAAAAAACAATGTGATGATAGCAAATAGAAATTGCAAGCCTCTGTGGAATAATTGCGTCCCAATTTGTTGAGTGACGTAGACACCATGACTTAGATGTAAGTTCGATAGCAAATTAGAAGCAGATTGTGGATCTGCAAGATTCTGATTCCACCAACTAATTATTGTATCTTGTGCAAAAGGCAAGTTTTGTAGCCATTGTGGTGGAGAAACCCCTTCATGACTGGCATGAATAATCCACTCAAATGATGCTTGTATATCTTTGGTAACTTCAACGGCAATAATCGTAAAGGGAAACATAAAAAGTAATGTAATTACAAGAGCGAATAGTAATGGCAATATAAAGTCTGGTCTTTTATAAGGCCAAATCTGTTTGACTTTGACATAAAGTGGCCAGCACGCAATGGCAAAGATAATACCCCAAATCAAAGACGGCACAAATGCACGAATAGTATATAAACCAAACAAGAATAAAATAATGGTTAAGCAAGTTTGGGCAATAGTTTGATTATGGATCTGTTCTGCACGGCTCAATTGTCGTGTAATATTCAGATCTGGATCTTTGTTATTAAGAGGCATAGTGTACCTTTAATTAAATTTGATTAGATTGTTTAGAATGAATCGTTAAAAGAGCAAACGCTTGAATAAAAGCAGCCTCTTTAAGGGAATCGTATCGTCCCGCCGATCCTCCATGCCCAGTATCCATATTAATTTTTAAGAGTAATGGAGCATCAGAGAGATTATGCTCTCTTAATTTAGCAATCCACTTTGCAGGTTCCCAGTAGGTTACCCTTGGATCAGTTAACCCACCAATAGCTAATATTGCAGGATAGTCTTGTTTCTTTATGTTATCATAAGGAGAGTAACTGGCAATATATTTATATGCTTGTTCGTCTTTAATGGGATTACCCCATTCTGGCCACTCTGGAGGGGTTAAGGGTAGAGATGTATCAGACATGGTGTTTAACACGTCTACAAAAGGAACCACGGCCACGATCGCGGCAAATAGATCTGGACGCTCATTGGCAATATAACCCATTATCATTCCTCCAGCAGACCTGCCATCAGCAACAATATAGCCAGCTTGTGTATAGTTTTGTTCAATTAAATAATCAGCACAACATATAAAATCAGTAAAACTGTTTATTTTATTAAATTTGCGCCCTTCTAAGAACCAATTCCAACCTTTTTCAGAGCCACCGCGCACGTGAGCAATCGCATAAATCCATCCTTGATCCATATAATTTAGTGCATTATTCGAAAAAGTTGGATCAATAGCATAACCATAAGAGCCATACCCATAGAGTAAAACTGGTGTTCTACCTTCTAATTTTATATTTTTACGATATGTAAGTGTTATGGGAATTTTTACACCATCTGAAGCCGTCGCCCACAAACGTTTAGTTTTATAGTCTTTAGGATTATGACCAGAGGGGATTTCTTGAAGCTTAAGTGTTTTTTGTTCCCCTGTGCGCATATTATAGTGATACCAATGTCGTGGAGTAGTAGGGGATTGATAGCTGTAACGCAACCATTCGGATTGATTCGTTAAAGTTTTATCTATGGATAAAGTGAAAGCTTCTTCAGTGCCTAATACTGGGGTTTCTTCGCCTTCTTTATTGGTAATAATAAGGCGAGTGTTAACGTCATGGCGTTCCAAACGAATAAAATAATCTTGATAGGCAATCATATTCATAAGATATATTTGAGGATCATGTTCTACCCATGATTGCCAATAGTCAGAAGATAAGTTCGCTTGTGATAAATTTTGTGTGTTGGGTATGGGAAGGCGCATCAGTTTAAAATTATCTGCTGCGTCTAGGTTAGTTTTGATAATAAAATGATGTTGCCAGTCTGTTAACTCATATTGAATACCAGATTGGCGGGGCATAACGCAAATAGGATCAGCCGTTGGCGTTTTCGCAGAAATGAGCCAAGTTTCGTTTGTATCATGATCATTAGCTGTAATAAAAATCCAGTTATTAGAGAGGCTGCGCTCTAAAGAGAGGAAAAATCCAGGATCTTTTTCTTCATAGATTAATATATCATTTCCAGAGCAAAGTTCATGACGGTAGATTTTGGTGGGGCGACCATGTTCGTCTCTATAAATCCAGAATAGATAAACGCCGCAAGGTGAGAACGTAAATTGTCCTGCACAGAGAGAGATTGTTTGAGGTAAAAGCGTATTTGTATTTAGATCTTTGATACGAATATCCCAAATTTCAGAACCCTGGGTATCTTCTGCATAAGCAAGATGCTGATGAGTAGGGCTGTGTTCGATATAACCGACTTTGTAATAGTCTGTTTTTGTTGCTTGTAGATTAGGGTCTAGAATAAGTTGTTCGGCAGGACTATGAATAGATCTTCGGTAATAGGTTTTATATTCGTTTCCTTCTTCATAGTGAGAAAGATAAATCCAATCGCCATCTTCTAATTCTGGGCTATTATCTTTGGCAACAATACGATTTTTCATAGATTGAAAGAGGTTTTCTTGCAAAGGTTTGGTTTGTGCAAGATAGTTTTCTGTAAAGTTGTTTTCTTGTATTAAATAGGTTTCTATTTCTTTCTTAAGATATTTTGGATTATGTAACACTTCTTGCCAATTTTCATCCTTGAGCCAAGCATATGCATCTGTGCGTTGATATCCAAGTTGTTCGATCTGCTTGATTTTCTTTGATGTTATTGGGGGCAAGAGTGATGTCATAAGAGGGGTTAATCCTTCAATAAATATAAATAAAATGATGTGAGAATAAAGATATTTAACTTTGTGTTCTTTATACTAGGATAATCCTTAATTGAAAATAAAACTATAATGATAAAGTGTAAGAAAATTGGTTAAAAAATTATATTTTTTGTTGTAAGTTGTATAGTTCTATTGTTGTTTTTTATGCCTACTTTATTAGAAGAACTATTATATTCTTCAATAAAATCAAAATGTAAAAACCAAGAAAGCTGTATGATGCGTTTGCACGAAATAACGCCATTTGAATGGGATAAAGCTTATTTTTTGAAAGTAAAAGTTCATATTATATAAATATTGATAAGATCATAGGGGATTAACCTAGAGTAAAACAAGATGTTTTAACGATATTAGTTGTCTTTACTAAAAAAGATAAAATCGTAAATGAAGACATTTTTGAAGTTATTTGTAGTGACTATTATCATATAGGTTTGCTTCTTTTCTTTCAATTTTCTCCGCGTAAAACTGTGGATATCAATTTCTTTTTAAGTAAAGAGAAACTGAAAAAGTATAATTATTAAAGAAATCTTGACAATCTTGGTAATTCAGTAAATGTTTTATATTATGAAATGACACCACAAAACGATTAATTGTGGGCAAATTGTCAAACTTTTTATCTTCGTGCAGCTGGCAGTAGAGTAGAAGAAATGCAGTGTGTGCTCGGTTTAACCAATTTAAATCAGGTTGTTTTATTTAATTCCAAGGTACATAAACAACTGAAATAGAATTTAGTTTATAGATAGAGTAATTTTGTAATGATTAGTATGCTAAAATTCTAATATTTGTTATAAGAAAAAAATTGGCACTTTGTAGAGAGTTAAAGAGAGATAATGGAAAATAAAAAAATACTTATCGTTGGTGCAGGCTTTTCTGGTGCGGTTATTGGGCGTTTGTTGGCCGAAGATGGATATGATGTTCATATTATTGATGAACGTAATCATACTGCTGGGAATTGTTACTCTGAGCGTGACGAAGAAACTGGGGTGATGGTGCATACTTATGGTCCGCATATCTTTCATACTGATAACGAAGAAGTTTGGAATTTCCTTAACCAGTATGCTGAAATGATGCCTTATGTAAACCGTGTAAAAACGACAGTAAATGGACAAGTATTTTCTTTACCGATTAATTTACATACGATTAATCAATTTTTTCATAAAACATTCTCACCAGATGAAGCAAAAGAATTTATTGCTGGTAAAGGTGATGTGTCTATAACAGAGCCAAAATCATTTGAAGAGCAAGCGTTGAAATTTGTGGGTAAAGAGTTATATGAAGCATTTTTCAAAGGTTATACTTTGAAACAATGGGGATTGTATCCCTCTGAGTTGCCAGCTTCAATTTTAAAACGTTTACCAGTCCGTTTTAATTATGATGATAATTATTTTAGTCATAAATTTCAGGGTATGCCAAAGGATGGATACACTGTCATTATTGATCATATTTTGGATCATCAAAATATTACAATTTCATTAAATACCAAGTTTGATAAGGCAGACCAAACCAAGTATCGCCATGTATTTTATAGCGGTCCATTGGATGCTTATTTTGATTATCAATATGGACGTTTAGCTTATCGTACTTTGGATTTTCATAAATTCACCTATCAAGGTGATTATCAAGGTACAGCAGTGATGAATTATGGAGAAGAAAGCGTTCCTTATACTCGTATTACCGAGCATAAATATTTTGCACCATGGGAAAACCATGGTGATTCAGTAATGTATAAAGAATTTAGTCGTTTATGTACAGAAAAAGATCTGCCTTATTATCCTATTCGTTTGGTTGGAGAGATGACACAGCTAGAACAATATGTTGATTTAGCCGAAGCTGAAAACAATGTTACTTTTGTAGGACGCTTAGGAACATATCGTTATTTAGATATGGATGTTACAATTGCAGAGGCTTTAAATACTGCCAGAATATTTTTAGAAAACATTAATAAAGATAGAGAAATGCCGGCTTTTACGGTGAAAATGAAATAATTATGATTTTTAAAAAAATGAACTTATTATCAAAGCTTTCAAAAGCTATATAGTTTTATTAAACTATATGATTACTCTTCAAATCCAACTTGGGGAGTAGTCAATGCTGCAGCAACAATTTTTGATATTCGCTCAAAAGTGCCGTATCACTGCTAAGTTTTAATGAGCACCGTAGAAAAACTTATATGAGTGCATTTGAAAAGTTTAAAGGTGAATTTGATTGGCTTGTATATTTAGATGTGGCTGTTCCAAATGGCGATGATGTTATATCAATCCGCATCAATTTGCAGTGTTGTGGCAAGAGCTATACAAAGATGAACCGTAGCAGCACAAGATTAGTCCGTTGCTGTTAAAAAGGATTACGCCTTTCTTAGTAAAGAACATTATATTGAACAATTAAACAGTAGAAAGGATATACATATATCTAATACTGGGATAGGTTTGTTTAATGCTTGTAATACAAGTGATCTTTATGAGCTAATAAAATTGAAGCGAATTAATGCTTTGTATGCTTATATTTATAAAATATAACATTGAACGTCACTTGAAATTATAGAAAAAATCAAAGAAGTTAAGTTAAATCAAAACAAGTTAAAAGAACGAGATGTAATGTCGGAAAAAAATGCAATTCATGAAAACAAAGAAGACTCAAACCAAGCTTTTACTCCTACTAAGATAGAAAAGGTTTCAATTTATCAAGTCGATACATTTTTTTTAACTAAAGTCGTTGTTGATAAAAAGAATGGTAGGCTAGCTCATACCAGTTTGCATGATGGTTATGAGGATGTATTACCAGTAACATTTTTCACTATTGATAGCAAACCAGAGTATATTTTCTTAATTGTTTTAAATAATTTTATGCCTATCTATCAAGCTGGAGAAATAAGAGCTTCTAAAATTCTTGCATATAAAAAGGTAAAAATGGAGTCTGACGTTTTTGCACTACAAAACCCTCTTACTCTAAAAATTGTTACGTTTAAAGAAATAGCTGGTGATGACTTAATAGCGTACACAGAGTGTGATCGTGACTGGACTTTACAATGGGAAAGTTTGCAAATAATAAGTATTATGGATGTAATGGATGGGATATTGTTCGATATTGCTCAAGTAATTGTTGATTCTGATTCCAAAAAATCTGAAAACAGTGCATTAGACGCGGATTTATATGCAGACGCTTTTCTAGCGGGATTATCTACTCTTGACAGCGATCAGGCAAAACGTTTTTATATAGAAAACAATATTATAATATACCCATAGCTCCAAAAAGATCAAACATTGAGTTTATAAAATGATGCATAATAATGATAAAAAAATTGCTGTGGTTTTTTAAAGATGGGGCTTTGGATTTGCCACCTTAGATTGCTTGATATACTTTAGTTATATAAGAGAAAAATTCTGAATGAATAAAAGAAGTCATAGATATTGCTTCATTATTTTTAAATCAGAAAATGTAAAGTCCCATATAGGGTTTATTTTCAACACAGGCAAGGTTCTGTATATTTAGACACGGTAGAGAAATTTCTTAATAAATTCGAATAGATTTTGTTCATTTAACTAAAATAATATTTTCTAAATGCCACTATGATAATTACTGCCATGTTTATTAAAAATGTGTATAATTACCGATCAATAAAAATTAAAAAAGCAAGCTATCAACAAATGACAAAAGTTAACGGTATTATTGAGTATGTACTAACCCTCTCTTGCCCAGATCGACCAGGAATTGTGTCGGTGATTTCAACAGGGTTATTTGAGGCGAAAGCAAATATCTTAGAATCTCAACAGCATGACGACCCATCAGGACGTTTTTTTATGCGGGTTGTTTTTGCTTTGCAAGATCACGATGAAACTTATGAATGGTTGCACGCGCGTATAGAGGCGTTAGCTTCTCAATTTAATATGACTTGGTCTTTACATAATCGCTCAAAACGTAGGCGTGTGATGCTGATGGTATCTAAAATGGATCATTGTTTGGTCGATTTATTATATCGTTGGCGGATAGGTGAGTTGCCGATTGATCCCGTGGCGATTGTTGCGAACTATCCAAAAGAGGAATATGCACATATAGATATGAAAGATATTCCATTTTATTATCTGCCAATTTCTAAAGACACAAAAAAAGAACAAGAGCAACAATTATGGGATATTATTAAGGAAACGCGCTCTGAGTTAGTGGTTTTAGCGCGTTATATGCAAATCTTATCTTCTGATATGGTAAAAAAACTACCTGGTCAGTGTATTAATATTCATCACTCTTTCTTACCTGGGTTCAAGGGAGCAAAAGCTTATCATCAGGCCTTTACGCGTGGGGTAAAACTGATTGGTGCTACGGCTCATTATGTGACCGAAGATTTAGACGAAGGCCCTATTATTGAGCAAGATGTTGAAAGGGTCAGTCATCGTGATGTGCCTGATGATTTGGTACGCAAAGGACGTGATATTGAACGTCGTGTATTGGCTAAAGCCGTTCGATATCATGTAGAAAACCGTGTCATTTTGAACGGCAGTAAAACGGTTATTTTTGCAGATTAATTAAAGTGATAATGGTCAGGCATCTTTTGATTTTTGCAATAATGCCTAACCATTAAAATTGAACAGTTTCAGACTGTTAATTTCGATTTAAATTTATAAAATATTTTTGATATAGTTGTATAAATGAACATTAAAATAAATGATGCTATAAAAGTAATTATTAAGTTAATACAAAATAAACAAATTAATTTATAATACCAAATCATATTAAAATCTTGGTCTATAAAATATAGAACAGAAGCACCAACTCCTTGCCCAGCATAGAAAAATATAGCTTTATTTCCTACGAAATTAAGAAGTGGTATTTTCTTGTTGGAGTTACAAAACATCACAAGAAAAATAGAAACCATTGAGGCTATTATATAAGGCAAGTTAGTAGGAAATTTTGAGGATTGCAGGTCAAAATCATTAGGGTGATAATAGATCATCGTTAGAAAAATACATAATGATAGTATGGATAAGAGAGGCCAGAAAATTTTTCCTCTATACTCGTAAACATAATAACCAAATAGCATGACTGAGGTATAAAACAATAATCCGTTTACACTTGATCCCATGAAATGAAGATTGATGCTGTATAAATGATTATAATGTAAAACATAGTAAATTATTGAGATCGGGATTAAAAATAGGCTTGTTTTTCCTATGGTTTGAATAAGACCACAAGATGCTATTAGTGCCGAGCAATACATAGGAACGAACCAATAAGATCCATCAATAACCCGCAATCTTGTAACGATTGCGCTATTTAAGGTTATTGATTCAAGAATATGTTGAAAATCAAAGTGTCCCAATATTAAATTAATAAAAATAACCACAAAGGTGAAGAAATAAATCAGTTTAAATATCTGTTTAACAGGATTAAGTCGTTGAGATAGACGAAGGGAAAATCCAGCTAAAAGAAAAAATATAGGAACATCAAAAAATAAAGCAATATTCCTCATATAATCTGGGATATAATGTCTGCCACTCCAAAATACGGTATGAATAAAAATGATGGATATTGTTGCAATACCTCTAAAATTATCCACACTTGCGTCTCTGTTTGAATGGATAGTTTGATTTTTGGTCATATTTTTTAAAAGCTTCGTTATCAGGTAAGTAAAACTCTTTTCTATTATTGTATGAATAGGAAAGATAAAGTGAGTGCTATATTTGGTTAGTTTTGCATAGAAGTTAGAGTTTATATCAAGGAAATAATTTTCCTCTTAACCCGATTTTTAACATTTGTGCATTGGCTGATTTAGCAGAAATAACACCCAAACGTAAAAATAAATCGATTAAAACGAGATTAATATTAAACTTAAAATCATTAGTATCGCAAACACGCCTATAAACATCTTCAATTTTCATTAACTCAAATCCGACAACTTCTCCGTCATTGGGTGTGGGTATGAAATCTTGCGGTAGCCATAAATCATAACAATATAAGACATCTCGACGCAAACCTTCAGGGCGAATCATGCTGTAGGTTACCATGCTAGTATATTGAGCCTGAATAATTAGCTGATGAGGAATATTAGCTTCTTCCTCGGCCTCTTTGGCTAAGGCACTTTGATGAGTATGTCCTGCAGGAATACCTCCAGCAACGATATGATCAAGTTTGCCTGGATCAAGACGCTTATGTGGGGATCGTTTAGCAACCCATAGGTAGGTATCATCTCCATCCTTGACCAGGCCATTCAGATGAACGCCTGTGCCGATAAAACCCAAAGAGGGTAAAACAGCACGATCAATTTGTCCGATGGGCTTTGCATGAGGAGAAGGATAAACGTCAAACAATTCATGCATAGTTTGAACAAGCTTATCTTGAATTATTTTTTGACCCAAAGATTCTAAACTTATTGTAGGGGGTAGAGTGTTAATTTGATCATCAGCTTTAAAGATACCATACTGATATAGGGTGTTTATAAACTCTGGTTTAACCCATCCTATAATTTGATCATTTGCTCTGAAAGGTAGAAAATCTTTGTGTAAATGTGCAGTATTACACTTTTCTATATAGTTTAATAATGTTTTAAAATCAGTGGCTTGCATTAATAACCTTTGTTATTACATGAACTGTAATGATTTAAATAATTTACAAGAAAGACGTTATTGTCTGTATTTAAATTTTATATTCTTCTAGTATATATTTTTTTACAACAATTAATAATTGAATATGTCAAGATACTCTAAATTCCTTTTTTCTGCCAAAGATAGTAATCGATCAGGCTGGTCAACTTTGCTTGAGCTTTTATCTTATCTGTGGCCAAAGCATCAACCCATGATGCGTTTACAGTTGGTTTTTGCAACTCTTTTAATGGTTATTGCCAAAGTATCTGCTTTGGGTATCCCGTATCTTTACAGTAAAGTTGTCGATGTTTTGTCTAAAACAGATGGGCAAAATTTAATTTATATCCCTTTATGGCTTATTTTAGGGTATGGGCTTATTCGAATTATATCTAGTCTATGCTCTGAACTCAAAGATACAGTGTTTGCCCCTTTGCGTTTTCGGGTAATGCGCACCATTACACTCAGATGTTTTGAGCATATGCATAACCTTTCATTAAAGTTCCATTTAAACCGTCATACAGGTGCTATTACCCGAGCAATCGAACGTGGAAGTGAAGGGGTAGAGACTATTTTAAGAGTGGGGGTGTTTAGTATTGTCCCGACCTTAATCGAAGCTCTGATGGTTTTAATTGTTATCGCAAATTTATATGATTGGCGATATACAACGTTAGTTTGCATTGCTATTGCAGCTTATTTTTTATTCACAATTTTATTTACATCTTGGCGTATTCAAATTCGTCGACAAATGAATGAAATTAATAACGAGGCTAATAACCGTGCTTTGGATAGTTTACTAAATTATGAAACTGTAAAATATTTTGGTAATGAAGCACATGAGATCAAACGTTATGACGAATCTCTTGCACGTTATGAAAAAGCTTCAATCACAACACAAATGACTTTAAATGGTCTCAATTTTGGACAGTCATTTATTATTGCAACGGCGCTTACCTCTGTGATGATCCTTGCTGCCCATGATATCGTGCAAGGTAAGTTTTCTGTTGGTAAATTTGTGCTGATTAATACTTATTTAATGCAATTATATCAACCATTAAATTTCCTTGGAAGTGTGTATTCAAACCTCAGAAAATCGATTGTAGATTTGGAAAATATGTTTTCTTTGTTATCTCAAGATTCTGAAGTCGATAATCGAGAGCATACTCAGCATTTACCAGCCAATTTATCCGAGGCTGGGCCTGCTAGTATCAAGTTTCGTGATGTTTATTTTGGTTATGATGAAGATCGAGAAATATTACACGGTATAAGCTTTGATGCCAAACCAGGGAATCAGGTAGCAATTGTAGGACCAACCGGGGCAGGAAAATCAACAATTAGCCGTTTGCTTTTTAGGTTTTATGATGTGAATTCTGGCTCTGTGATGATTGATGGTCAAGATATTCGTGAGTATACGCAGTCTAATTTAAGGGCTGCAATTGGCGTTGTACCACAAGATACAGTCCTCTTTAATGATACAATTGAATATAATATTGCTTATGGTCGTCTTGGATGCAGTAAAGAAGAAATAGAACATGCTGCAAAATTAGCACAAATTCATAATTTTATTCAAAGTTTACCTGATGGATATCAGAGTTACGTTGGAGAGCGTGGATTAAAGCTATCTGGGGGGGAGAAGCAGCGTATAGCGATTGCCCGAGCTATTTTAAAGAATCCTCGTATTTTAATCTTGGATGAAGCAACAAGCGCATTAGATAGTCGCACAGAGCAAGAAATACAGCAGGCTTTGGATAGTGTTGCCAAAGGAAGGACCGTCGTGACTATTGCGCACCGTTTATCTACAATAGTTCACTCTGATTTAATCCTGGTTATGATAGATGGTAAAATAAAGGAGCAGGGAACGCATGAATTCTTACTTGCAAAAAATGGTTTTTATGCCAGTATGTGGGCAATTCAAGCAAAACAATCTGATGAATGATTTTATTTTATAGAATTTTTCCAGATTTTGATGTAAATACACTTAAGACCCTTGACTAATACCGCAATTTTAGTCATTTAGAACATATTAAGTATTTGTTATTCTTGCCGAGCATTCGTGTGTCGGCTTTATTATCTGAGGATAAACGCATGTCTCGCCGTTGCCAAATTACAGGCAAAGGTGTGTTGACAGGAAATAATGTCAGTCACGCCAACAATAAAAGCCGCCGTCGTTTCTTGCCCAATTTGCAAGATTACTCTTTGTTGTCCGATATTCTAGGACAATCAATTCGTTTACGTGTAACAAACCATGGTTTGCGTACTATTGAACATAATGGTGGTTTGGATAGCTTTTTGTTAACAACACCGAATCGCAAACTTACAGAAGAAGCAATGGTGATTAAACGCCGTATTCTTCAAGCGCGTAATAAGAAAGAAGCTGTTACAGCTTAATTCTTTACTTAAAACTTTATAGAAAAAAGCCCTCTTTAATAATTATTTATTGAGAGGGTATTCTTGTTTATTATCGATTTGATACGAATATCTTGAATCTTATTAAAATATCGTATCTTTCATCGTTTGTGGAGGTTTTCCTTTGTCCGCCCAGTCTGAACTTTCAAAAATCCGTAATATAGGTATTACCGCACATATTGATGCAGGTAAAACAACAACAACTGAACGTATTTTATATTACACTGGTGTTTCTCATAAGATTGGTGAGGTTCACGATGGAAACACCACAACCGATTACATGGATCAAGAACGTGAAAGAGGGATTACAATTACCTCTGCTGCGGTGACTTGTGAATGGAAAGATCATCGTATTAACATCATTGACACCCCAGGCCACATCGATTTTAATATCGAAGTAAATCGTTCTTTGCGTGTTCTTGATGGTGCTGTATTCGTTATTGAAGGTGTTGCTGGTGTTCAGCCACAATCTGAAACGAACTGGCGTTTAGCTGATCGTTATAATGTTCCACGTGTAATTTATATTAATAAATTAGATCGTACGGGTGCTAATTTCGATTATGCATTCAGCACATTAAAAGAAAAATTAGATATTATTGCAATTCCATTGCAATTCCCAATTGGAGCTGAAGAAAATCTTCAAGGTATCGTTGACCTTGTAGAAATGAAAGCATTGATCTGGGAAGGTGATGAGCTCGGAGCGAAATTTAACGTTGTAGAAATTCCTGAAGAGTTAAAAGAAAAAGCTGCTGAATGGCGTCAAAATTTGCTAGATACAGCGCTAGCTGTTGATAATTCAGCAATGGAAGAGTATTTTGAAAACGGTGATGTTTCTGTTGAAGTTCTAAAGAAATGTATTAAAAAAGGTACAATTTCTGGTGAATTCCGTCCAGTAGTTTGCGGTTCTTCATTTAAAAACAAAGGGGTTCAACCTTTGTTAGATGCAATTATTGATTATTTACCAGCTCCTGATGATGTTGAAGGTATTCGTATTGCACCTCCAGAGGATGAAGAAGTTGATGAAAACACATTGCCAATTATTCCTGTTGATCCAGATGGAAAATTTGCAGGCCTAGCATTTAAAATTATCAATGATAAATATGGTTCATTGACCTTCGTTCGTGTTTATCGTGGTGTATTACGTTCTGGTGATACAGTGTTGAACACAACACACGGTCATAAAGAGCGTATTGGTCGTATTTTCCAAATGCATGCTGATAAACGTCTTGAACTTAAAGAAGTTCATGCAGGTGATATTGCTGCATTTGTTGGATTAAAAGATACAAAAACTGGTGATACGCTGGCTGATGGTTCTGATCCTGTTATTTTGGAACGTATGCAATTCCCAGTTCCTGTTATTGACATTTCTGTTGAGCCAAAAACAAAAGAAGCAGTGGAAAAAATGACACTTGCTTTACAAAAATTGGCTGCTGAAGATCCATCTTTACAATTGAAAACAGACCAAGAAACCGGACAAACCATCCTTTCTGGTATGGGTGAGCTTCATCTTGACATTATTATTGATCGTTTACGCCGTGAATATGGTGTTGATGCGAATATTGGTGCGCCTCAAGTTGCTTATCGTGAAACGATTACTCAACCTCATACTGAAATTTATACCCATAAAAAGCAATCTGGTGGTGCTGGTCAGTACGCTGAAGTAAAAATTATTTTCGAACCTACCGAACGTAATGAAGGTATTATTTTCGAAAATAAAATTGTTGGTGGTTCTGTGCCAAGAGAGTATATCCCAGCTGTTGATAAAGGGATTAGAAATCAGGCATCTTCTGGTGTTCTAGCTGGCTTCCCAACTGTTGACTTTAAATTTACATTAGTCGATGGTAAGTATCATGACGTTGACTCTTCAGCATTGGCATTCGAAATCGCTGGTAAAGCATGTTTTCGTGAAGGTATGAAAAAAGCTGGTCCAGTTATTCTTGAACCAATTATGGATGTTGAAATCACCACACCAAATGATCACGTTGGTGATGTGGTGGGCGATCTTAACCGTCGTCGTGGTATGATCCAAAATCAAGAAACAGCAGGCAGCACCGTTATGGTTCGTGCTTATGTTCCTTTGAAAGAAATGTTTGGTTATATTTCTGATCTACGTTCTATGACCAAAGGGCGTGCATCATTTACAATGCAATTCCATCATTATGATCCAGTACCTCGTAATGTTGCTGATGATATTATCAGTCAATCTGCATAAAAGATTAAATTGATAGTTTAATTTAAAGCGAATGCCTGATTGGTATTCGCTTTTTTTATGATTACTTAATTTTTAAAAATAGATAATATCAGCTTTAAGTTAAGATATAAATATCAAGTGATTTGATGTCTTTGAAGGGCTTCGTGAAAGCCTTGCTGTTAGTGTTTTATTGAGTTCATCTGGTTGGACTAATAATCGTCCATTTATTGGTGCTTGTTTCAGAGTTGTGTATTTTTATTATGACAGGATTTATTCTGTCATATGTGCATTCTTCAGAAAGTTTTATAAAGTATTTTCTTACGAGATTAGCTCGATTGCGGTTATTGATGTTCGTTTCGACAGTTTAGATGGTTTTGTTCTGTAAATATAACCAAAATCATGCGAAACATTTGTACATAAGCTTCAAATTTCTCGTCTTTTGGGATATATCAATTTTCCGCTTTATTTATTGCATAGTTGTGTTGTTATTATAGGATCCACGTATCGAAGTAATTTTTTTACTTTTAACAATTACTACTGGAGCTACGGTTTCTATTTTTATAGCTTATATTTAAGCAAGTTATGTAGATTTTTATTTATATCCATATTTCAAAAAACAGATTAATAAACTTTTTTTTGAAAAATTTAAAAAAGCTGCTTTATTAAACAAAAACAGCTTTTATGAGAATCTAAGTATTCGGATTATTATACATAATTTCTATAGCTTTTTTGTATAGATATAAGATGATCAGTGCACCTACGACAGAGAATATAAACCCTGCCTTTTCTCCATTATGGTATATATTTAAAGCTTGCCCTAGCCACGTTGCAAAGCTAGATCCTGCAATTCCAAGGATAATAGTTACGATAAATCCACCAGGTTGTTTGCCTGGCATTAACAATTTAGCAATAGCGCCTATAATAAACCCTATTATGATTGCCCCAATGATTGACATTATTATTCCTTTTTATTTTGTTATCAGTATTAATGATAAAGATGTACTAAAATTAGATAAAAACAATATCTAAAATAAAAAATTAACCAAAAGCGTGTAATCGATGAATTAAAGCAACACTTATTTCACGGATAAGATCAAAATTCTTTTGAATGGGTTTGAAAATCTGACGATCATCCATTTCATAAGCGCCTTCATTACGTGGAGCTTTTGGTTCATAAAAATAAAGATCAGAAATATGTTCTCCTGCTTGGGGAAATACATGTAATAATAAATTTAAAGCAGTTGGGATTTCTAATGATAAAATTTTTGTTTCCAATGCCTCTCTGCTAAATTCATGATAAGGGGAGAAATAAGGAATTTGTGTTGAAAGCATCCAAATTTCTTCAATGACCGTCAAGCGTATAGCATGAAGCAATATTTCTTTAGCATCCATAGAAGGAGCTTCTTTCCAGATGGAAAGCAAAGTAATATGATCGCCCTGAACCCGATGAAAAGTAGCTTGGGTACTAGACCATAAGTCCATTCTTCGAAGGCCTTTAGCTAATGATAAATAGGATTCTTGTATATTAGGGTTGTCCTCAGAACTTGCTCTATCCAACCAAATTCCAGGGTCAAGCATATATATAATTGCTCGTAATACTGCTGGATTTGAATGTTTTAATGCATGACGTGCAAAATCTAGTGAACGTCTAAAGCGAGGACTATTTCTTAACATATCTTGAAAGGTTTCAGGATTAGCTGATGCTGCTGTTCCTAAACCTTGTAAGGTATTCGCGCACCATCCAAGCTGTTGTAGGATTGCATTATTAGGAATAGCCCTTAGCTCTCTTGGTTGTTTTATGTGTGTAGAGCTAGCATAAGCATCGCTTTGTCTAACTGCAGCTCTAGAGCCAGTGCGATCAATCATGGCAGGGCCAAAGACACTCAGTAAAGTTCCGTATCCTTTATCTTTGACTAGGTCTTTCATTTCTGAACTGATGGTAGAGAAGAAATCAGCACTGAAATCAGCTTCTTCATAAATTGGATCATGTTCATCCAGTTCGAAATTATACACATGCTTTGCGATAATACTGATTGTGGCATTTGCTAATGCTTGAGAGCCAAAGAGTAGATACCCATCACCACCTTGAAAAGCAGTTTCTTGACGTGTGGATATACCATTTTTTTTGAAAAATAATTGTGTGTTTTTAGGAGAAAGATATTCTAGGCGATCCTCCATACTAAAGGGGTGTCCGCCTCGACCCATGCTTTCACCGTGGGTATCGAAAAGAACAATTTCGACGTCTGTTAAATCATATTTACTCAAAAGAGCTGCAATTTTACGACGTAATCTTTCAATCTCATAGGTCGCAGCAATCTGCCCTACAAATCTTCCAGAATCTGAATATCCGAATTGCAAACACAACTTGCCTGTATTGCGCAAATATTCTCTCCAATGAGAGGAACGAAGTGCTTGTTCTATAATATTAGAGCCATGTTGTAACGCCGCATCTGTTTCGAATAAAGGTGAAATTTCTATTTGTTTTTCAATTCCAAATAAACGAGCCAACCATAATGCAACGAGTAAAGTATATCCATTTTCAGTTTCAGCGATTAAAAAGCGAATAGGGGTTTTAGTATCAATATGTTTAATAATTTGTGTTAACAACATCATTAACGTACTGGCAGATGCTTTTTCAGTTAACAAAGAGCCAAAATCAACAGGAATTGCTGAAACATGCCCCAATGCAGTGTTAATAGTATTGAAAAGGGTTCTCGTATGAGAGCGATTATCAGGATTGCTGGTAATTCCCAAACGTTGACGTGCCATATTATGTACTTGGACAGAATTTAATCTTACATGTGTGTGTGACAGGCTTAAGCCGTGGCTAATAAAACCAGCACGCGCTATTAATAAATCAATTTTATGATTTTCATCGACTTGCTTTAATGCTTGATCAAAAAAAGGTATTAAATCATTTGTAGAAAGCAGTGCATCTTGCCGATTTTCGATAAGAACTCTGGCAAAATCAGAGAATTGATCAGGATCAGCACTGGTGGGGCAAAGTTCTCTTTGATTTTTAACGGTTTTTAATGCCAAAGAAACATGTTGTTTTAGATCTTCTACTCCATTAGCAATAGGTTCAAGTTGATAATATAAACGCTGTAATTGTAACTCTTTCATCTGGAGACGGATATTTAAACTGTCCCACCAACCAATATCAGTTCGTCCATCAGTATCATATCCAACCCAGCTGCTGAGTAAAATCGAACATGGTGTTAGTGTTGTCCAATAATCAGGCCAGTGTCTTTGTGCAGCATCGAATAAATAACGATTAAACATATCTAACGCATTACGAGCACGCTCTATGGCATGAATTGCCAATCCTAACTCTTCTTTCAAAGTTGGAGGTGCTACCCTGCGATGTGTAGAGAAAAAGGGCACCTGAGTTTCTTTAGTAATGGGATGACTGGCCATATCAGCAAGGGCCGTGTAAACAGCATTGGCAACAGAAAATGTTGGATGAGCTGTGAATACAGCTGCAAATTGGCTTTTTTCAACTAGTTGTTTAAAACACTCAAAACTTTCAGCTGTATTAGTCTCATGTTTTATTGTAGCTTGCTGAACAATATTTTGAACAATAGTGTCAATTCGTTCATGAATAATTTTTTTTTCTGGATTATTCACATATTTTTGCAAATGAATAGCATGAGATAGGAAAGCAGAATCCCTGAGTTGTTGAATAATTTCTTTTAACACATCAAATGAGAGCTCTCCTGATTTCAACTGTTGTTTAATTTTTTGTGATAAAATTAAAACGGGATTTTCTGTAGGTTCATGATTATGTTTAGACATCAACTGAGTTGTTAAGGTAACTAATTGATCTAACATATGAGAAGATGCTGCTGATGTGTTATTCATAATTAAATAATCCATATGATAATAAAATAATTTTGATATATGGTATTTATGATTGATTATTATGGATAAAATGAAAAGATAAAATTCTATTTTAGTTAAAAAAATGCAAGAAAAAGCGAAGACTGTGGAGAAAATACCTGAGGCAGAGCGCATAGCTTGGCAAGCTTATGTTCACTATCGTCGTATAGCAACAGGGCTATTGATGATGATGGGCGTGCTTACGTTTTTAGGCTATTTGTTACCTTATTATGGAATTATCGAAGATAGTTTTTTACTTAACGTTATGCGTACAGGAACTCAAGCAGGATTTATTGGTGGGTTTGCAGACTGGTTTGCTGTAACGGCATTGTTTCGTCACCCAATGGGTATTCCTATACCTCATACTGCGATTCTTCCAATGCAACAAAAACGATTGGGGCAGGGGTTGGGGCGTTTTATTACGCGTTATGTGTTTACAAAGGAAGAGCTTACACAAACCTTAAATAAAATTGATTTCCCTAGTATTTTAGCACAATATTTATCTAATCCTGCGAATATAGAAATTTGTAGTAATATTATTTTAAAATCAGTTCCAAATATGTTGGATCGTTTTGAAGATGGTCGGGCAAGTAATTTTATTGGTCGGATATTTTCGCGTTTATTAAGTGGTGAGTCACTTTCTCCTTTGATGGTTCGTGCTTTGCGGACAATGGTTGACAATGAACATCATCAAGAAGTGGTTTCTTTTTTACTCGAAATTATTAAAAAGAATTTAAAAGAAAAAGAGCAAGATTTTAAGGATATAATTCAAGATAGGGTGCGCGAACAAGGGGGACGTTTTTTAGGCTGGATGATTGGTGGTTCCATTGCCAGTAAAGTCTTGGTTGCAGTGAGTAAAGAGATGGATCGTATAGACCCTCAAGATTCAGATCTTCGTCATGGTGTTGCTGAATGGATGAAAAAAGAGATTGATAAATTCGAGACTAACCCAGAACGAGGCGAAAAAATTTCTGAAGCATTAAAAGTTTTTGTTGATCATGAGAGCGTGCAAGAGTGGCGTGAAGATATTTGGCAAAAAATACGTTTGATGGTTGAGGAAGATCTGGAAAATAATGAAGGTTGGATGAAAACCTTAATAAATGACACGTTGACCTATCTGGCAACACAATTACGTGAAGATCCAGTTGTTCGTGAAAAAGTTGTAAATACGATTCAAAGCGCTGTAATACGCTCTTTGCCACATACACAAGAATGGTTGATTCGTTTTACAGAAACGGTAGTGGCAGGATGGGATAGCAATGCACTTGTTGCTCGTTTAGAAACTCGTGTAGGTAAGGATTTACAATACATACGTATTAATGGTTCTGTGGTGGGATTCCTTGTCGGTATAATATTATATTTATTTCTATATTTATGTTTTGGGCATACAAATTAGCACGTATTTTGTTAATTTTATAAAAAAATCTTTTAAAACTCTTTTAAATGGACTAAAGTAGTCCTATATAAAAAAGATGTTTAACATTAAACTGTCATTCAGTTTATTTTTAAGATTGAAACATGATCTAATGCTAAAGATATCAAAATTAACAGATTATGCCACTATTCTCTTAATACATCTTTCCAGGTTTCAAAAACCTACGTCCTCGTCTGTGCTAGCCACTGAAACGGGTGTTCCAGAACCGACAGTAGCCAAAGTTCTTAAAATGCTGACACGTGCATCTTTAGTTAAATCATGTCGGGGCGCAGGAAGCGGTTATAGTTTATCATTCCCTTTAAAGGAAATAACACTTGCACAAGTCGTTGTTGCGATTGAAGGCCCCATTGATTTGGTAAATTGTGATAAAGATAATTGCAGGTTAATTGCTGAGGAGTGCGAATTATACGGAAAATGGGAGGCAATTAGTTTTCAGTTACGTAATGTATTTGAAAATATTACAATTGCAGATTTGCAAGATAAGAAATCCATGACTCATTCATGTTAAAATTATTAAAACAAGATAAAAGTATTCAAGAAACAAGAGTGATACAATGACCAAACTAACTCAGGATCCAGCATTATTAAAACAATTAGAAACGAATACCTATAAGTGGGGATTCGAAACTCAAATTGAAATGGATATGGCTCCTAAAGGATTAAATGAAGATATTATTCGGTTAATTTCTGTGCGTAAAGAAGAACCGGAATGGATGTTGGAATGGCGTTTAAAGGCTTATAGATTGTGGTTGACCATGACGCCCCCTGATTGGGGTAAAGTTAATCATCCCAATATTGATTTCCAAGATTTACATTATTACGCAGCTCCCAAAAAGAAAAAAGGGCCAAAATCTTTGGATGAAGTTGATCCAGAGCTTTTAAGAACTTATGAAAAACTCGGGATTCCTCTTAAAGAGCGTGCTATCTTAGCAGGTGTTGAAGGGGCAGAGGAAATGTCTGATGTTCGTGCGCCTATTGCTATTGATGCTGTTTTTGATAGTGTTTCTGTAGCGACAACTTTTAGAGAAACGTTGTCGGAGGCTGGTGTTATTTTTTGCCCTATTTCTGAGGCGATCAAGGATTATCCAGAGTTAGTTAAAAAATATTTGGGCAGTGTCGTTCCGCAAGGCGATAATTTCTATACCGCATTAAACTCTGCTGTTTTTACGGATGGATCTTTTGTTTATATTCCAAAAGGGGTGAGATGCCCGATGGAATTATCAACTTATTTTCGAATTAATGCTAAGAACACGGGACAGTTTGAACGTACTTTGATTATTGCTGATGATAAAGCGACAGTATCATATCTTGAAGGATGTACAGCACCACAACGTGATGAAAATCAACTTCATGCGGCGGTGGTTGAACTGGTTGCTATGGAAGATGCCTTTATTAAATATTCCACTGTACAAAATTGGTACCCAGGAGATAAAGACGGTAAGGGTGGTATTTATAATTTTGTGACCAAAAGAGGTGTTTGTCGTGGCGATCGCGCCCGTATTTCTTGGACACAAGTAGAAACGGGTTCTGCTATTACGTGGAAATATCCATCTTGTATCTTGCAAGGCGAAGGATCTATTGGTGAATTTTACTCGGTTGCGGTAACGAATGGTCATCAACAAGCCGATACGGGAACAAAGATGATCCATATAGGGCGTAACACACGTTCGACAATATTGGCCAAGACAATCAGTGCGGGCAAGTCCGATAGCACATATCGTGGTTTGGTAAGAATGTTGCCCAGAGCCAAAGATGCACGAAATTTTACAGAGTGTGATAGTTTGTTAATTGGGGATCAATGTGGTGCCCATACGGTGCCTTATATTGAAAGTCAAAATAGCTCTGTCAAAATAGAGCACGAGGCCACGACGTCCAAAATCTCTGAAGAACAGTTATTTTATTGTCAACAACGCGGCCTTTCGCAAGAAGAAGCGATTGGGCTGATTGTTAATGGTTTTTGTAAAGATGTATTAAAAGAACTTCCAATGGAATTTGCTGTTGAAGCACAACAGCTTTTACAAATTAGTCTTGAAGGAAGTGTAGGGTAAATAAAAGATGAATAATATTTTAGAAATCAGAGATTTACATGCTTGTGTAATGGATGAGACTGCTGAAAATAGCTGTAAAGAAATTTTAAAAGGTGTTAATTTATCCATTCCTGCAGGAGAAACCCATGTGATTATGGGGCCAAATGGTTCTGGAAAATCGACTTTATCTTATGTGTTGTCAGGACATCCCAGTTATAATGTAACCAAAGGATCAGTAACATTTAAAGGACAAGATTTGTTAGCATTGTCTCCTGACGAGCGTGCAGCAGCAGGATTATTCTTGGCATTTCAGGCACCTATTGAACTTCCTGGTGTGAATAATGCCAATTTTCTCAGAACCTCTGTAAATTCAGTGCGTAAAGCTCGCGGTGAAGAAGAACTGGATCCTGTTAATTTCTTAAAATTGGTAAGAGAGCTTTCTAAAAAGCTTTCCTTCTCAACTGATATGTTAAAGCGTAATGTAAACGTTGGGTTTTCTGGTGGGGAAAAAAAGCGTAATGAAGTCTTGCAAATGACATTATTACAGCCCTCTTTTGCGATTTTAGATGAGACGGATAGTGGTCTTGATATTGATGCGCTGCGTATTGTTGCTGAGGGGGTTAATGGGCTGCGTTCTCCTGAGTTCTCATCTTTGATTATCACCCATCATCAAAGACTACTTGATCATATTCAACCTGACTATATTCATGTCTTGGCCAAAGGACGTATTATTCATACAGGTGGACCAGAGCTTTCTCGTCAACTAGAAGCAGAAGGATATGGCCGCTTAGTTGGAGAAGCTGATGCCTAATCATTCAGAAGATCATAATTTGAAAGGGCTTGAATCTCTTTTATCCCAAGTAAGGGGAAAAGAGATGAGTGCTGATCAAAAAAATGCAGTGGCTTTTTTAACCGATAATGGTTTACCCACACGTCGAGCAGAGATTTGGAAATACACGGATCTTAGATGGGTAAATCAGCATGTTTTTACGCAGCCTAGTCAAGTTAAGCACAAGAAAATTCAAACATGGTTGGAAAAAAATATTTTCGCTTCTGAAGCTTTATTTAAATTACCGCGTTTAATTTTGGCTAATGGTCAAATTATCGAAGAATTTTCTACTTTTTTTCATAATTCAGCTTGTGAGCTTGAACTAAAAGATTATGTTTACGGTAATTTAGGACAGCCACAAAGAGATGTCATAACTGCTCTTAATTATGCTATGGGCAAGCAAACCATTCAATTAAACGTTCCAAAAAACCAACACGGTGGCACAATCTTGCTGATTCATCTCGGATATGGAGATCAATCTGGTTTGGCTTCTTTTCATTATCGATTAAATATAGAGTTACAAGAACAATCTCAACTTTCTGTAATTGAAATGAATGCTGGAAGTGGAGAGTATTTTACAAACCCAGTTTGTGAAGTTAAAGTAGGATCTGGTGCTAATTTTGAATATAATAAATTAGTTAATTCTTCTTTAGAGAGCTTTAACTGTTCAAATCTCTATGTAACCTTGGCTGATCATGCTAAATATCGACAGTTTTTAATTTCTAAAGGTGCTAAGTTCTCTAGGCAAGAAGTCTACATGGATCTTCAGGGTGAATGGTGTAATGCTTCGTTCCAAGCAGTACAAAATTTACATGATAGACAACATGCTGATATAACCACTGTTTTTTCTCATCTTGTGCCGCATTGTCAATCTGATCAAAATGTAAAGAATATTTTGTCAGATCAAAGTCATGGTGTTTTTCAGGGTAAAGTCTTTGTGCACCAAAAAGCTCAAAAAACAAACGCACAGCAACAAAATCAGGCGCTACTACTTTCTGATCAAGCCGAAATTAATACAAAACCTGAACTAGAGATTTATGCTGATGATGTAAAATGCTCGCATGGGGCAACAGTCGGAGCTTTGGATGAAGATCAGCTTTTTTTCTTGATGGCCAGAGGAATACCTTATGATCAGGCCAGAGAGATTTTAATTAATGCTTTTGTGGCTCAAGCTGTTGAAGAAATTCATGATCCTATTGCCAAAGACTTGTTCAAGGAGCAATTAGGTGTTGAAGTCGTAGAGGATATTACATAATGCAAAAATCAGTTGGTTTTGACGTAGAGAAAATTAGAAATGATTTTCCGATATTACAGCAAAAGATTAATGGGAAACCTTTTGTATTTTTAGATAGTGGCGCATCCGCACAAAAACCTATTCAGGTGATTGAAGCAATGCAGAAATCTGTTTATACGCAATATGCCAATGTTCATCGTGGGGTTTATACGATGAGCGAGGCAATGACCGATCAATATGAAGCTGTACGTCAAAAAATAGCTGATTTTATGGGAGCGGTTTCTGCGGAAGAAGTGGTTTTTACAAAAAATAGTACCGAAGCAATTAATTTAGTTGCTTACTCTTTTGGTTCTTTGTTAAGTCAAGGGCAGGGTGTTGTCATTTCTGAGATGGAGCATCACGCTAATCTTGTGCCCTGGCAAATGCTCAGAGATCGCTTGGGGCTGCACTTATTTGTAGCGCCTATTACTGATCATGGTGACTTGGATTTAATTGCTTTAGAACAAATTCTGCTTGAAAATGATATTGGGATAGTTGCAATTACGCACATGTCTAATGTTTTGGGAACGATTAATCCCATTAAAATGATCGCGTCAATGGCGCATCAACATGGGGCAAAGATCCTTATTGATGGCAGCCAAGGTATTGTACATCAACAAGTGAATGTCCAAGATCTCGACGTGGATTTTTATACTTTTACAGGACATAAGCTTTATGGTCCGACAGGTATTGGAATTCTGTGGGGTAAAAAAACGCTTTTGGAACAAATGCCTCCTTTTATGGGTGGGGGGGATATGATTGAGCGTGTTACTTTTGAAAAATCAACATGGGCTCCACCTCCTGTCAGGTTTGAAGCTGGAACACAGCCTATCCTGGAAGTGGTAGGGCTGGGTGCTGCTATTGATTATGTATTGTCTATTGGATATGACAACATAATTAATCATGACGAGCAACTGGTAAATTATGCTCTAGAAAAAATGCAGGCAATTGAAGGTATATCTATCTTAGGTAATCCTGAAAAGCGTGGTGGTGTTATTGCATTTACTATGAATGATGTGCACGCACATGATATTGCGACTTTACTAGATCAAAATGGTATTGCTGTAAGAGCTGGGTCACATTGTGCCGAGCCTTTATTGCATCGGTTACATCATACCAGTGTTGCCAGAGCCAGTTTTGGTATTTATACAAATTTTCAAGAAATAGATGTCTTTATCGAGACATTAAAGCTTGTTCAACAGATGTTTATAAAATAAATTTCATTTCTTACTTGTTTTATGATTATCTCATTATTATTTATTATTGGTGTCTGAATGGAAAATAACTCAATAACATCAACGAATTTGCAAGAGGTTGATTCTTTGTCTGAAAATATGCAACCAAACACAAATCAAGCGGAACCTCAATCTGTTGTAGAGGTATGGACACCAGAAGACACACAGGTTAATAGTGAAAATACAACAACAGAGTCCGGTGAGATTAATGAAAATGCAGTAATTGATGCAATTTCTACAGTTTATGATCCAGAAATTCCTGTTAATGTTTACGAACTAGGATTAATTTATGCAGTTGATCTGCATGATGATGGAAGAGTTAACGTTGAAATGACATTAACAGCTCCTAATTGTCCAAGTGCCCAAGAATTACCAATTATGATTCAACAAGCTATTGAAAAAGTAGCTGGGGTTACCCAAGTACAAGTAGAGGTTGTTTGGGATCCGCCTTGGGATATTTCTCGAATGAGTGATGAAGCGCGATTAACCTTAAATATGTTCTGATTTTTTTTCTTATTCTATGCTACCTTACTAGGGCAATCTTTTAATTAAGATTGCCCATTTTTTTATTTAAAAGTGGTTAGTTTAAGTAATAAAAATACAATTTAAAGGAATATTCATTAATGACAAAAGTTGCCGTAGCTTTGTTTGTTAAAAATGAATGTAGTGATATTGCTGGATGGATTGCTTGGTATCAGGCTTTTGGTGTTGATAAGCTTTTTATATTTGATGATTATTCTACCGATGGCACCTTTGAAATTATTCAAGGAGCAGCAAAATTATATAATATACAAATCCTAAGAACAAATCCGATTGAACAGCCAAATTTTTATTGGAGACAGCGTGATGCTTTTATGCAAGCGGCACAATTGGCGAAGGGAAAATATGATTGGATTGGTTTTTTTGATGCTGATGAGTATATTTATTTAAATAATCACAATAGTTTTTCAGATTTCCTCGAACAATTTCCGAATGCTGACGGGGTTGCAATTAATTGGTGTATTTATGGAAATGCGAATAAAGTAATACAGCCAAGGGGTATTCCTGTAGAAGTGTTTTTGGAACATTCAGACCTTTTTTTTGGAGATAATCAACAGGTCAAAAGTTTTGTTCGTCCAGAAAAAATAGGTATGAATTATATTAATCCACATCAATTTGATATTGATTTTTCAAAATATGTTGATGTTCAAGGAAAAACTGTTGAATGGCGTGGCCCGAACAAAGATGTTGAGTGGGATGGTGCCAAAGTCATGCACTATATTTGTCGTAGTATGGAGCAATATGTAGGACGTATAAAAAAAAGAACAGATGATCTGGGTGACAGTCTTCGTCACTGGCAACAATATGGGTTTCATTTTGATGCAATGTCAGTGGATATAGAGCCATTAAGGATGATGCCTAAAGTAAGGCAACATATAGCTAAGATCAATCAACAAATTATCCAAGAGATCAGAGAAAAAATACTAACGAAACCTTTTCTTGAAGCTTTATCCTTTCATTCCTTTAATTATGAAACCAAAGATACTGACTTGCAAAAGCCTACATTATATCAGTATTTCAAAGAGAAATTTAATATCCAGGAAAATATACCTATTACATTGAGTATGATGGGTGCAAACCAGCACTATTTGTACGTGTCTGTAACCAATCAACAGCTTAAGCAAACCACCGAGCTAGAAGCAGAAATGAAGTCTTTAATTCCTGTTTTAGGTATTGTTTTTCCATATTTGCCTAATGTGGTTGTTTTAACAGCAATATTTGATCAGCGATATTATCCTGTATCCTTCAGTATTGAAGGACAATATTTATCATCTTTAGAACATTATTTACGTGTTTCATTTGACGAGAATCAACAAAAATATAACGTATTTTCTATTTACGACTCTAAAAAGTTGGGCTTTGAACAACAGAATACACAAAAGATCAATTTTTACGATATATCTGAACAGCATTCAGCTTGTTGTTATTGGGATATCCACTATGTTTCACAAGGAATAAAGTTGGATTATTTGAATCTTGCTAATGTGAGTGAACAGACTAATTTACAAGAATTATATCCTGTATTTCAACAGTTACCTAAGGATAAAAATAGAGAGTTTATGCGTCTGATCGTAAACCTCAATCCTATTGAAAAGGCTAAAATAAAATTATTATTTCCTGGATATATAGATAAATTTCTATAAAAAAGGCTGGAACATATTCCAGCCTATCACTTATTGTTTACGAAAAGGAGATAACATAAAAGCAGGAACAAACTGTCCGAACCCAATAACGGGATTATTATCATCCACAATAGCCTGAGACAAAGGAATACGAGGACCGCTTGTTTTATCTTTTTTGAAACGTGATTTCTTTGTTGTTTTCTTTTGGGTTTCGTCTTTATCTATATGCTTTTTCTTTTGATCAACTTCATTAGTATTATTTTGTTCTGGTTCTATGTTCGCTGGTGTGTTTAACGTAATCAAAGGAATAGGATTTTTAGTTAAAGCCTCAATAGCTTCTATGATTTCTTTATCATTTTCAGTGGCAATACTATAAGCGTGGCCTGTTCGTCCAGCACGTCCTGTTCTTCCGATACGATGTACGTAATCTTCTGCATGACGGGGAAGATCAAAGTTAAACACGTGTGACAAATTATCGATGTCAATCCCTCTGGCTGCCACATCAGAACAAACTAGATATTGAATATCACCGTTCTTAAATTCTTCCATTGTTTTTGTACGAAGTTGCTGCGTTAAATCCCCATGCAGAGCGCTGCTTTGGAAGCCATGGCGATTTAATGAACGGGTTAGGATATCAACATCACGTTTTCGGTTACAAAAAATAATGGCATTTTTGACATTATCTTTACGTAGTAATTCGCGCAATGTGTCTCTTTTTTTCTTTTCATGAACAATAATTAGCCCAGATTCAATGGTTGTTGCCACAGAAGATGGTGGAGCTACGGTAATTTCTGTTGGATTAGATAAAAAAGAATCTGTTAGTTTTTTTATTTCAGGAGACATTGTTGCAGATAAAAGTAAGGTTTGTCTAGTTTTAGGGAGATAAGAAATTATTTTTTCTACATCAGGGATAAATCCCATATCAAGCATACGATCTGCTTCGTCAATTACCAATACTTTGATTTGATTTAAAAGGATTGCACCTTTGTCAAACAAATCCATTAAACGCCCTGGTGTAGCAATAATAATATCAACACCACGGTTTAATATGTCTTTTTGCTCTATGATACTTTCGCCACCAACCAATAAAGCATGGTTAAGTTTTAAATGTTGTCCATATTGTTTTAAATTATCAGCAACTTGAATTGCAAGTTCTCTAGTGGGTTCTAAAATCAAAGCGCGAGGCATTCTTGCCCTGCCTTTGCTGCTAGTTAAGATCTCTAAAATAGGCAGCGTAAATGATGCTGTTTTCCCCGTTCCAGTCTGAGCAATGCCAACAAGATCTTGCTTTTTTAAAATAACGGGAATTGCTTTTGCTTGTATTAGAGTAGGGGTCTTATACCCAATCTCATCGATAGCCTGCATAATAGGAGCTGATAATCCGAGATCACTAAAGAGAATAGAAGGTTCAACCTCTATTGTTTGTGTATCTAAAATAGTATCTGATTGTTTTTTGTTTGTTTTTTTATGGATAGCAGGCAAAGTGGTTTCTACCATTGATGTCAATAAAATGAAAAGAAGTTTCAAGAATATGAAACTATAAGATACTTCTTATATTAAGATAACTATAAATAATCAATCATTATATGGTTTTTATATGTGATATAATGATTTATTTTTAAAGTGTTACTTAAAACACAAGCAAAACTAAATTGAGAATACCTAAAAATACAATTAGTTTTAATGGTGTGTTAATTTTTCTGAAAACCTCAGGTTTGGGTCTAAGCGCACGTCGTGCCTTACTGTAAGAGGTGGTAAACACATAAAATTGTAAAATAAGCATAATGATAATTATAACGAGTGCTGCACCAGCAGACCAAGCGATGTTAGAGAGCTCAAAGTCGTTGTGAAAAATTAACACCCCTTGAGTAACGAATACTATAATTCCATTAATCCAGTTAAATTGAAATAATTTTCGCAGAGCTTGCAATTGCAAAGAATTTTTTTGTGTTGGATCCAAGAGGCTTAGACAGGATTGTAGTCCAAAAACATAGTAAAAGATACTGCCAATCCATAAAGCAATGGTAATATTATGAATGGCGGTTAAAGGCCCCCAATAAAAAGCAATTTGAGACATTGTGTTTCCATTTCCAAAGTAAGGTAATATGTAAATTTATTATAAAATTTTAATGGTAATATAAACAAAGAAAATAAAATGTGCAGGGTTTTATTTCTTTTTTTACAATGTAGTATTAATTTTATGTTTTATAAAGGCCATAATATCGTGAAAAATCAGAATACAGACTTGGTTTTATTAACACCTTTACAAATGCAGATTGTTGATAAAGCTGCTGCAAAAACAATTCCAGTAAAACAATTAATGGAAAATGCTGGGTGGGCAGTCACTCAAGAAATTTTAAAGCGATATAAACCTTGTTCGGTTTTGATTTTATGTGGTCCAGGTAATAATGGTGGTGATGGATATGTAGTTGCACGATTATTAGCCAAAGCTGGATGGCCTGTATGTGTTGGAGCCATTGGTAAACCAAAGGCTGGCAGTGATGCTGAATATGCAGCAAGGCAATGGTGTGGAAAAACAGTAGAGAACCTTGAAGCTTATGTTGAAAAAGCGAGCTTGGTAGTTGATGCAATTTTTGGTGCAGGGTTAACGAGTAATCTTGATTGCCGAATTGCTGATCTTTTACGCAAAGCAAAAAGAGTAATAGCTGTTGATATTCCCTCTGGAATAGACGGGGAAACAGGACAGATTAAGGGATATGCCCCATATGCAGAATTAACAGTGAGCTTCTTTCGAGCAAAACCAGGACATTATTTGCTGCCAGGACGTGAGCATATGGGTGTGTTAGTTATCAAAGATATAAGTATTTTAACCAACACCATATTCACAATAGATATAAAATATTGGTTAAATGAGCCCGGATTATGGGAAATACCAAGAGCTGAAATTGAAGACTATAAATATCGTAGGGGAGCTGTCAGTATTATAGGTGGGTCTCAAATGACGGGGGCTGCACGACTCTCGGCTCATGCTGCATTAAATATGGGGGCAGGGTTGGTGCATATTTTACCGTTGGGAAACAATGAAATCTATAGTAATTTCTCAGCTTGTCTTATTGTCGATAATGATCCTTTAGAGGATGTAATCCAAGACAAGCGCAGAAAGGTTTGGGTTTGTGGTCCAGGGTTGTCTATCAAAGAGGTGCGAAGAACACTACCTATATTAATAGCAGCAGGAAAAAAAGTTATTGCTGATGCTGGTGTTTTTCAAACTGATCAAATTGATATGTTAAAAGGGACTTCTATTATTACACCCCATATGGGTGAGTTTAAGCGTGTATTTGGGGAGATCATAGAAGATAAAGTTTCAGCAGCTAGACAAGCAGCGGTGAAAACAGGTGCTGTTGTTGTCTTAAAAGGTGCTGATACTCTAATTGTGGCTCCTGATGGTCGGGTTGCCATTAATCAACATGCTTCTGCACGATTGGCAACGGCAGGTTCTGGCGATACGCTGACAGGGATTATTGCAACTTTGTTGGCATCAGGAATGCCAGAATGGGAATCTGCATGTGCGGCCGTGTGGATGCACGGTGAGGCTGGATATTTATGTGATCACTCATGGCCAAATGCAGAAATGTTGGCAAATAATCTTGGAAAAGCACGGGATAATGCAAAAATAATAAAAAAAATCGATAATTAAAGTAAAATATGTGAAAAAGATGTTGATCAGAATCAAATAGTGCGTTAATACAACAAGCATAAAGCACGGATGTGCGGATGTGGTGAAATTGGTAGACACGCTAGACTTAGAATCTAGTGGCGTGAGTCGTGGGGGTTCAAGTCCCTCCATCCGCACCAAAAAACAAGTTCTACTAACTTGTTTTTTTTTGAGTGAAAAAAAATCCGTTTACAATTTTATAGATACCCAATTCGGGTAAATTACATTTTGACCGAGAGGATGGCCTAGCTGATGCAGGTTACTGAAACGCTTTCTGAAAGCCTCAAGCGTGGCTTTACAATCGTAATTGAAGAAAAACAACTAGCCGAAAAAAGAAATAAGCGCCTTGAAGAAATGGGGCATCAAATGAATATTCCAGGCTTTCGTCCTGGAAAAATTCCTTTGGCTGTTGTAAAGCAACGTTATGGTGAGAATGTTCAAAACGAAGTTCTCAATGAAGCTGTTACAGGCGCAATTCAGTCAACTCTTGAAGAAAGAGGTTTGCGTGCAGCCGCTCAACCACAGATTACTTTAAAAGATGGTTACAAAGAAGGTGACGATCTGGAATTTACTTTTGAAGTAGAATTAATTCCTGATTTTGAAGTGCCAGATTTTAAAGGGATTAACCTAACCCGTTTAAAAGCAAAACCTGATGATGAAGCTTTGAATAAAGCATTAGAATCAATTGCTGAGCGTCAACGCGATTTTAAAGATATCGAAGAAAAACGCCCAGCTGTTAAGGGTGATATTTTAGTTGTTGATTTCGTTGGTAAGGTTGATGGTGTTGCATTTGAAGGTGGCACAGCTGAAGACGTTAATGTTGAGATTGGTGGAAGTGGGTTTATTCCAGGATTTGCAGAGCAAATCGAAGGATTAACACCTGGTGAAGAAAAGCAAATTACCGTAACTTTTCCAGAAAACTATCAAGCAGCTCAACTTGCTGGAAAAGAGGCAACTTTTGACATCAAAGCAAAAGGCTTAAAGGAAGCAGTAACTCCTGAAATTAATGATGAATTTGCTAAAAAGGTTGGCCTAGAAAGTCTAGAAAATCTTAAAAGTCTTGTTGGTAAACAAATTACATCTGAATATGATCAAATGTCTCAGATGAGATTAAAGCGTGACATTTTAGATGTATTGGCTGAAAAGGTTTCTTTTGAAATCCCTGCTGGTTTATTAGACGCAGAATTTGATCAAATTTGGCAACGTATTGAAGAAGATCGTAAAGCAGATCGTCTTGATGAAGAAGATAAAGCTAAAGACGAAGAAACACTTAAAGCTGATTATCGTAAAATTGCTGAACGTCGTGTTCGTTTGGGGCTTTTGTTAGTTGAAGTTGGTCGTTTGAACTCAATTGCAGTAACAGAAGAAGAATTAACACAAGCAATGCGTAGCGAAGCTATGCGTTATCCTGGTAAAGAAAAAGAAGTAATTGAGTTCTTTCAAAAGAATCCTCAAGCAATAGATTCTTTACGTGGTCCGATATATGAAAATAAAGTTATTGATTATATTTTAGAGCTTGCAAATATTGAAGATAAAGAAGTAAACGCAGAAGAACTTGCAGAAATGCCCGCTTCTAAGGTTTAATTTTTTTTATTAATTTATAGAAATGAATGTCTGGGCGCTTGTCTGGGCATTCATTTTTTTTGCTTTTAAATATGGGTTGAATTAAGTATCTATTTTGATTATCTATATGTATAAAGTACACATAGATAAATAAAGTACCAGTATAATTTTAGGAAAAAAATTGATGAGGGATTCTCAACCGCTGGAAATTTATGATAATGCACTTGTACCAATGGTTGTTGAGCAAACTTCCAGAGGGGAACGCGCGTTTGATATTTATTCACGTTTATTAAAAGAAAGAATTATTTTTTTAACGGGGGCTGTGTATGATCAAGTTGCTTCTTTGATTTCAGCCCAGCTGTTATATTTGGAAAGCGTCAATCCTAAAAAAGAAATTTCTTTTTATATCAATAGCCCAGGTGGTGTGGTTTCTGCAGGTTTAGCTATCTACGATACAATGCAATATATCCGTTGCCCTGTTAGTACTGTATGTATTGGTCAAGCAGCGTCTATGGGATCATTATTGCTATGTGGTGGTGAAAAAGGGCAGCGTTTTGCACTTCCTAATGCCAGAGTTATGGTTCACCAACCTTCTGGCGGTGCGCAAGGACAGGCAAGCGATATAGAAATTCAAGCAAAAGAAATCTTGGCTGTACGTAAAAGATTGAATGAAATTTATAATCTGCATACAGGTAGAACATTAGAAGAGATTGAACAGCGCCTTGAAAGAGACAGCTATATGTCTGCAGAAGAAGCAAAAGATTTTGGAATTATTGATCAAGTTGTAACCAAGCGAGACAATGATTTGTCTCAAGACAAATAATATTTTTCCCCTCTAGTTAGGTTGTTCTCTTTAATGGGGGTTGGCTTATCTCAACCATTAAAGGGTAGGAGTAAAGATGACTGATAAGAATAACGATTCCAAAAACGCACTTTATTGCTCTTTTTGTGGAAAGTCTCAACATGAAGTTCGTAAACTAATTGCTGGACCAACGGTATTTATTTGTGATGAATGTGTTGAATTATGCATGGATATCGTGCGTGAGGAAAGTAAGGCTCAGATTACAAAGGATCAGGGAAGTTTACCTACACCTAAAGAGATCTGTAAAATCCTAGATGATTATGTTGTTGGACAACAAGATGCAAAGAAGGTTTTGTCCGTCGCAGTTCACAACCATTATAAGCGTTTAAATCAAGCAGATAAGGCCGGTGAAGTTGAGATTGCAAAATCTAATATTTTATTAATTGGTCCGACTGGAACAGGTAAAACGTTATTAGCTCAAACGCTAGCCAGAATTTTGGATGTTCCGTTTACAATGGCTGATGCAACTACATTGACTGAAGCTGGTTATGTAGGTGAGGATGTTGAAAATATTATTTTAAAACTGTTGCAATCCGCAGATTATAATGTTGAACGTGCACAGCGTGGTATTATCTATATTGATGAAATTGATAAAATTTCACGAAAATCGGATAACCCTTCTATTACCAGAGACGTCAGTGGTGAGGGTGTTCAGCAGGCTTTGTTAAAAATTATGGAAGGGACCGTTGCATCTGTTCCACCTCAGGGTGGTCGTAAACATCCTCAACAAGAATTTTTGCAAGTTGACACGACAAACATGCTCTTTATCTGTGGTGGTGCTTTTGCTGGGCTTGATAAAATTATTAGTGCAAGAAGTGTCGGTTATGGTATTGGATTTGGTGCTGATGTTCAAACAGCAGATGATCACAAAATAGGGGCTTTATTTCGTCAGCTTGAATCAGAGGATTTGATGAAATTTGGTTTAATTCCCGAATTTATTGGGCGTTTACCTGTTATTGCAACATTGGACGATCTTGATCAAGAAGCTTTAGTACAAATTCTAAAGGAACCAAAGAATGCTTTGGTTAAGCAATATCAAAAGTTATTCGAAATGGAAGATGTAAAACTTACATTTTCTGATGAAGCTGTTGAACAAATTGCTAATAAAGCTATTGAGCGTCGGACAGGAGCTCGCGGATTGCGCTCTATATTGGAAACTGTTTTGCTTTCAACGATGTTTGAGCTGCCAGACTTAAATGACGTGAGTGAGGTTTTAATCAGTAAAGAGGTTATTAACCGCGAAGCAGAACCTGTTTATGTTTATGAAAAAGAAAAGAAAGCTGGAAAAACAGCTTGATCTTTGTATAAATTTTGACAAGATGAAAAGGATCTATTTCGATAGATCCTTTTTTATTATTTGATTATAATGATAATTTATCGAAATGAGTTTCGCAGGGATATCGTTGTATTTTGCTGTGATCATGTTTATATTTAAATAAGTGAGATTTCTATCGTTCAATAAATAATAAAAAGAATAAAGAGTTATTATTAATTTATAATAGAAATAATAGTTTGATAATAAAGTGTGCCAATTTTGGGCGCTTTGTTTGATGAGATCGTCCATATAAGGAGGTCATAGTTTATGACAAAAGAAAAAGAAAACGTCTTGATTAATGATACTGAGGCGGAGATCACTGAGACACACGATGAGAAATCGGATTTAATTGCAGTATTACCTTTGCGCGATATTGTTGTTTTTCCTCATATGATTGTACCTTTGTTCGTTGGACGTGAAAAATCTGTAAAAGCATTGGAAAAGGTTGGAAGTCAGCAAAATAAAATTTTACTGATTTCTCAAAAGGATGCTTCTTTAGAAGACCCTACTGAAAGTGATGTTTATCATTTTGGGACTGTCGCATCGATTCTTCAGATTTTAAAGCTTCCTGATGGGACAGTTAAAGTTTTAGTAGAAGGATTTCAAAGAGCGAAAGTTAAACAGCTCTTTGATCGTGAATCTTTTTTTGAGGCTGATATTGAAGTTGTCGAAGAAGTTGTCGATGAAACGAATAAAGAAATTGATGCTTTACAACGCACAGTCATCACGCTGTTTGAACAATATGTTAAATTAAATAAGGCAATTGCACCTGAAGTCTTAGTAGCGGTTAATCAAATAGATAATCCGTTTAAGCTTGTTGATACCATTACAAGCCATCTGAACCTGAAGGTTGCAGATAAACAATCTATTTTAGAGTTGATACCTATTGATGAACGCTTAGAAAAGTTGCTTGAGCATTTAGAAGCTGAGTTGGGTGTTTTACAAGTCGAAAAACGTATTCGAAATCGCGTTAAAAAACAGATGGAGAAAACCCAGCGCGAGTATTATTTGAATGAGCAACTTAAAGCGATTCAAAAAGAACTTAATGATGGAGATGAGGATAAAGACGAATTATCCGAGTTAGAAGAAAAGATTAAAAAGACTCGTTTGAGTAAAGAAGCTAAAGATAAAGCTTTATCTGATTTAAAAAAATTACGTGCAATGAGCCCAATGTCAGCAGAGGCAACAGTTGTACGAAATTATTTAGATTGGATTATTGGAATCCCTTGGAAAAAACGCTCCAAGATTTCTAAAGATCTTAAGCTTGCGGAAAAAACACTAGATCAAGACCATTATGGATTAGAGAAAGTCAAAGAACGAATCTTGGAATACCTTGCTGTACAAGTTCGCTCTTCCAAGTTAAAAGGTCCAATTTTGTGTCTGGTTGGTCCTCCTGGTGTAGGTAAAACCTCTTTGGCGCGCTCAATTGCCAAGGCGACAGGACGTGAATATGTTCGTATGGCGTTGGGTGGTGTGCGTGATGAAGCAGAGATCAGAGGTCACCGTAGGACTTATATCGGTGCTATGCCTGGTAAAATCGTTCAAGGAATGAAAAAGGCTGGAACTTCGAATCCTTTATTTTTGCTTGATGAAATTGATAAGCTTGGATCTGATTGGCGTGGTGATCCAACTTCTGCGTTATTAGAAGTTTTAGATCCAGAACAAAATTCTACCTTTGCTGATCATTATCTTGAGGTGGATTACGATTTGTCTGATGTTATGTTTATAACAACAGCTAATAGTTACAATATGCCTCAACCTTTATTGGATCGTATGGAAATTATTCGCCTTTCTGGGTATACAGAGGATGAAAAAGTTCAAATTGCTCGCCGCCATTTGGTTAAAAAGCAAGGCGCTGCTCATAATCTTAAGCCTAGTGAATGGTCAATTTCAGATGATGTATTGCATGAATTAGTCCGTACTTATACGCGAGAAGCTGGAGTGCGTAATCTAGAGCGTGAAATTGCTAAAATTGCTCGTAAAATCGTGCGAAAAATTGTCATAGGTGAATGTGATCATGTTGCTGTAACCCTTGATAATCTAGATGACTATGCGGGTGTAAAGCGATTCCGCTATGGCGAAAGCGAAAGTGAAGATCTTATCGGCATTGTGACAGGTTTGGCATGGACTGAGGTTGGGGGTGACATTTTACATATTGAAAGTGTAACCGTCCCAGGAAAGGGTCATATCAAACATACAGGTAAACTGGGAGATGTGATGCAAGAAAGCGTTGCAGCAGCACTCTCATACGTCAAGAGTCGTGCAGGGCAGTTTGGGATTAAATCTGCATTATTCGAGAAAAAAGATATTCATGTGCATGTTCCCGAAGGTGCAACACCAAAAGACGGCCCTTCAGCCGGGGTTGCGATGGCAACTAGCATTGTCAGTGCAATGACAGGTATTCCAATTCGAAGAGATGTAGCGATGACAGGTGAAATTACCTTGCGCGGTCGTGTTCTTCCTATTGGAGGATTAAAGGAAAAATTACTAGCAGCACTACGTGCAGGGATTAAAACAGTCTTTATTCCTAAAGAAAATGAAAAAGACCTAGTCGACGTTCCTGAGGTTGTGAAAAGCAATTTAAGTATTATTCCAGTATCAAGTGCTGATGAAGTGATTGGCCAAGCGTTGATTCGCCCATACGAATCACTTGAATGGGATGATGATGCGGAATCGGTTAAAGTTACTGATACATCTTCTCAAGAAGCACCTTTAACGCATTAAAATGTGCTGATCTTGCAACCTAACCGGTAATAAATGTAAGAAAATGGCTATTGAAGTATAGAGAATGGTTGACGTTCTTGCAAAGTGCTTCAATAGTCTGATTATGGATTATTGATACAGTCCAATTAAGATATAGTTTTTTGTATCCTCACTATAGTGGAAAGATAAAATAAATGGAAAAGCCGCTTAATAAACAAGAACTCGTTGCAGCTGTTGCAGAAAAAGTTGATCTATCAAAAGCAAAATCTGCTGAAGTTGTCGATGCAGTGTTGAGCACCATCGAAGGAACACTTGCTAAAAAACAAGAAGTGCGTCTTGTTGGTTTTGGTAGCTTTGTAACTGCAACTCGTAAAGCAGCAAAAGGTCGTAATCCTCGTACAGGCGAAGAGATTGATATTCCAGCATCTATTTCTGTTCGTTTCAAACCTGGAAAATTATTAAAAGAAGCTGTTAGTAAATAGTTTTATAGTTATTGAAAAAATAACTAGACATACAACGACTTCAATGCTAAGAAGTCGTTGTTCTGTTAGAAACGGTAAGTTTCCAGTAGAAAAGGGCGATTAGCTCAGTTGGTAGAGCATCTCGTTTACACCGAGAGGGTCGGCAGTTCGAGCCTGTCATCGCCCACCATAAACCAGTTTTAAAGTAGATTAATTTACTTTAAAAATATGACTTGTCTGTAAAGACAATAATACCCTGCGCGGGTGTAGCTCAGTCTGGTTAGAGCGTCGGCCTGTCACGCCGAAGGTCGCGGGTTCGAGCCCCGTCACTCGCGCCACAATATAGTTTATTATTTTTCTTGAAAAATAAAAGGGCGATTAGCTCAGTTGGTAGAGCATCTCGTTTACACCGAGAGGGTCGGCAGTTCGAGCCTGTCATCGCCCACCATAAACCAGTTTTAAAGTAGATTAATTTACTTTAAAAATATGACTTGTCTGTAAAGACAATAATACCCTGCGCGGGTGTAGCTCAGTCTGGTTAGAGCGTCGGCCTGTCACGCCGAAGGTCGCGGGTTCGAGCCCCGTCACTCGCGCCACATAAATTATGGTATTATAATCCAAAATATCTGCTATAATCACACATTGATATAACAACTATTTATAAAGTTATCGCTTGAAAATTATATAATTTTTTATGATGAAACTGTAAATTCTTTTTCTCTTTAAAATCTAAATCAATATATGTAATAAAATATCATGTGAAATGCCTTATATATTTTGTTATGAAAGTAGATTCTTATATAGATGAATATGATGTTTTAACGACTTAAGGATTAGGATTAGTTAAATAAACTTTTATAGATATTTTCTCTGAATTGATACCTAATGAAACACAATATTCTTTGACTGCTTGTTATCGATGAAAAGGTTTCGTAAATAATAGTTTATTTGCACTTTTTATTTTAATGGAAAAGGTTGATGTTTTAAATATTAGTATAGAAATACATTTAATTTCTAAGTTCTAAGAATTATTTCAATATCAATATTCTATACTTAATGATTAAATTAAATTAAATTTTCGATATGCTCGTATATAAAAAAAGCACATTAACAGTATAATTTTATTTAGTTCTCTGTTATAAGACTTACAATATTCAATTTTTATTGATGATTTTAATTGTTATAGAAGCTAAAGAGTTATCTCATGCAGGCTATTTTAGGTAATTATTTACCAGTGCTGATTTTTGGAATTATTTCATTAATTATAGCATGCGCTATGTTAGGGGCGGCACTATTCTGTGCAAAACAAAAGCCCTATGCTGAAAAGAACTCACCATATGAGTGTGGATTTCCAGCATTCGAAGATGCACGCCAAATGTTTGATGTGCGTTATTATCTTGTGGGAATATTATTCACAATTTTCGATTTGGAAATGGTGTTTTTATTTCCATGGGCTTTAACGCTTTCCAAAATTGGAATGTTTGGTTTCTTTTCAATGCTCGCTTTTCTTGTTGTTTTGACCGTCGGATTTATATACGAATGGTGCAAAGGCGCATTAGAGTGGGATTAGGCTAACGAAGAATAAAGTGCGTAATTATAAAGCAGATTTATATCTGTAAAATGAGATTGTGATGAATCAGAATACTACAGAAAACTCTGGTCTTGAAAAAGTATATTGGAATCAGGATGCTCTGCCGCCAGGGTCAGAGCAGGATGCTGTTATAAAAGGCATTACTGGGGCAATTACAGACAAAGGGTTTGTTGTTGCAAAGCTGGATCAATTAATTAACTGGGGCAGAACGGGCAGTCTTTGGCCAATGACTTTTGGTTTGGCTTGTTGTGCTGTTGAAATGATTCATGCTTATATGCCCAGATATGATTTGGATCGTATGGGGGTTGTTCCGATGGGATCTCCTCGTCAGGCAGACGTTATGTTGGTTGCAGGAACTGTTACTAACAAAATGGCTCCTGCTTTGCGTCGTTTATATGATCAAATGTCTGAACCTCGTTGGGTAATATCCATGGGATCTTGTGCGAATGGTGGGGGATATTATCACTATTCATACTCTGTCGTTAGGGGATGTGATCGTATTATTCCTGTTGATGTTTACGTTCCAGGGTGCCCACCAACAGCCGAAGCCTTGATTTACGGTATTATGTTGCTCAAGAAGAAAATTAAACGGACGGGGACAATTATTCGTGGTTGATCATATTGATACATACACAAAAAGTTTCATAAATTTACCACGTTTACAAGCTGTGGGGTTTATGCTGTGTACTTCTGTTAAAGGTGTTATTAAAACAGATTTCGAACAAGATGAACTGGTTGTTGTTGTAGAGTTAGATCATCTTTTTGATTTGTTAAATTTATTAAAAACGCATCATTTATGCTGTTATGAGCAATTAATGGATGTTTGTGGTGCTGATTATCCTCAGCGAGCAAAACGTTTTGATATTGTCTATAATTTACTGTCTGTTTCTTTAAATCAGCGCATTCGCGTTATTGCTCATATTGATGAGCAAACCCCAGTACCTTCTGTTCGTAGTTTATGGAAATGTGCAGATTGGTGGGAACGTGAATGTTATGATATGTTTGGCATTTTATTCTCTGGTCAGCCCGATTTACGACGTATTTTAACTGATTATGGTTTTGATGGGCATCCTTTACGTAAAGATTTTCCTGTAACAGGGTATGTTGAAGTGCGTTATGATGCGGATCAAAATAAAGTGGTTTATGAACCTGTGAAGCTTACTCAAGATATGAGAGATTTTGACTTTGATTCTCCTTGGGAGGGGCTTACTACCTTGCCAGGTGACGAAAAAGTTCATGTGAAGCGTCAAAATATTAAGCCGTATTCTTTGTAATTAATATATTGTAAGTGATCGGCAAAAGGATATTTGATGAGTGAAGTAATTAAAAAAGAATCAACGAATAAAGCGCAAGGACTAGATGAGAAAGTAAAACAAAATATTTCTCAAGTTTTGTCTGGTGATTCCCATACCTTAAATTTTGGCCCTCAACATCCATCAGCACATGGTGTGTTACGTGTTGTAATGGAATTAGAAGGTGAGGTTATAAAACGTGCAACCCCGCATATTGGGTTGTTACATCGAGGTACTGAAAAATTATTAGAGCATAAAGCCTATCATAAGGGTTTGCCCTATTTTGATCGCTTGGATTATGCATCTCCTATGTGTGAAGAGCATGCTTATGTTCTGGCAACAGAAAAATTATTGCGTGTAGATGTGCCAGATAGGGCAAAGTGGATACGGGTTTTATTTGCTGAAATTACTCGTATTTTAAACCATTTACTGAACGTTACGGCCATGGGGTTGGATTGCGGAGCGATGACCCCTGCATTATGGGCTTATGAAGAGCGTGAAAAGATGATGGAATTTTATGAAGGTGTGTCAGGGGCACGTTTTCATGCTAATTATTTCCGTCATGGTGGTGTGGCAAAAGATATGCCAGTTGGAATGGAAGAGAAAATTGGTAATTGGGTCAAAGATTTTCCAAAAATTGTTGATGATATCGAAGGGTTGCTGACCAATAACCGTATTTGGAAACAAAGAACGGTTGGTATTGGAGTATGCACGACAGAGGATGCGCTTTCTTGGGGATTTACGGGGCCTTGTTTACGTGCCTCTGGTGTTCCTTGGGATTTGCGTCGTTCTCAACCTTATGATAATTATGATAAAGTTGATTTTCAGGTGCCAGTAACACGTCAAGGTGATTGTTATGATCGTTATTTAATCAGAGTGATTGAAATGCGAGAAAGTGCAAAGATCATCGAACAGTGTTTGAATAAAATGAAACCTGGTGCGATTAAGGTTGAAAGTGAAAAAATTTCACCGCCTAAACGTAAAGATATGAAGCATTCTATGGAATCTTTAATTAACCATTTTAAGCTTTACAGTGGTGGATTTCATGTTCCTGCTGGAACAACTTATACAGCTGTTGAAAGTCCAAAAGGCGAGTTTGGTGTTTACTTAGTCGCTGATGGTGGGACTAAGCCATATCGTTGCAAAATACGTCCAACAGGTTTTGCACATTTGCAAGCGCTAGATGAATTGTCACATCGTCACATGTTGGCTGATATGGTTGCAATTATTGGTTCTATGGATTTGGTTTTCGGTGAAGTGGATAGATAGGGCGTGATGTCAGAGAAATCGATGAATAAACAACCTGCTGAATTTGCTTTTGATCAAGAAAGTGAACAGCAAATTGAAAAAATCTTAGCAAAATATCCTGCTGCACGAAAAGCAAGTGCAGTGATTCCGTTATTATATATAGTTCAAAATCAAATGAAACGGGTGACCAAGAGCGCATGGGTGCCAAAGGTTGCTATGGTTGTTGTTGCTAAACGGTTAGAGATCGCTCCCGTTCGTGTATTTGAAATCGCAACTTTTTATACCATGTTCAATTTGGAACCAATTGGTCAGTATCATTTGCAAGTTTGCTCTACGACGCCATGTTGGCTGCGTGGCTCTGAGGATATTGTAGCGGCTTGTAAAAAGGTTACGGGTATTAAAGAGTTCGGACAAACCAGTGAAGATGGTATGTTTACGCTTTCTGAAGTAGAGTGTCTTGGAGCGTGTGCGAATGCACCAATTTTACAAGTCGATCATGATTATTATGAAGATATGACCGCAGAAAGCACGATTGAGTTAATTGAGTTATTGCGCAAAGGCGAAAAACCTGCGCATGGTCCAATGATAGATCGTTTAAATTCTGCACCTGTGGGCAAGAAAATTACACAAAATACAGGGGCCGAAGATGTTAAGTGATAAAGATCGTATTTATCTAAATTTACATGGCCATGATGATTGGAAATTGGCTGGCGCCCGTAGGCGTGGGGATTGGGATAATACCAAAGATATTTTAGCCTTGGGTCGTGATGCGATTATTAAAACGATTATTGATTCTGGATTGCGTGGTCGTGGAGGAGCAGGGTTCTCTACAGGTTTAAAATGGTCTTTTATGCCTAAAAAAGAAGGTCCATTACCACATTATTTAGTGATTAATGGGGATGAATCAGAGCCAGGCACTTGTAAAGATCGCGAAGTTATGCGCCATGAACCTCATAAAATTGTAGAAGGTGCATTATTGGCATCTTTTGCAATTGGTGCGCATACTGCTTATATATATATTCGTGGTGAGTATTATAATGAGGCCAACAGATTACAAGTTGCAATTGATGAAGCTTATGAAGCAGGATTGATTGGTAAGAACGCTTGTGGCAGTGGTTGGGATTTTGATTTTTATATTCATCGTGGTGCTGGTGCCTATATTTGCGGTGAAGAGACGGCTCAGCTTGAGAGTCTTGAAGGAAAAAAAGGTCAGCCTCGTCTAAAGCCGCCATTTCCAGCAGGAAAAGGTCTTTATGGTTGTCCTTCTACAATTAATAATGTAGAAAGCATTTCTGTAACACCAACGATTATGCGTCGTGGTTCTGCATGGTTTGCGGGAATTGGCCGCAAGAACAACACAGGCCCTAAATTGATGGCTATTTCAGGTCATATTAATACACCTTGCGTGTTTGAAGAGGCACTTGGATTGCCTTTAAAAGAAATTATTGAAACGCATGGTGGTGGCGTTCGTGGTGGATGGGATAATTTGCTTGCTGTTATTCCAGGCGGAACATCAATGCCGATGTTGAACAAAGAAACCTGTGAAACCGTTATTATGGATTTCGATGGTATGCGTGATGTAGGCTCGGGTTTAGGTACTGCTGGTATTGTGGTTATGGATAAATCAACTGATATTATTCGCGCTGTTACTTTGCTATCCAAGTTTTATAAACACGAAAGCTGTGGTCAATGCACGCCATGTCGTGAAGGGTCAAACTGGGTTTTAAAAGTGATGAACCGTATGGTTGAAGGTCGTGCAGAAATTTCTGAAATTGATATGTTGATGGACGTAACCAAAAACATTGAAAATACAACAATTTGTGCGATGGGTATGTCAGTTGCTTGGCCGGTTCAAGCACTTATTCGTAACTTCCGTCCTGTTATGGAGCAACGAATCATAGATTATAAAAAAGCCCATGGTGGAGTATCACAAATTCAGGTGTCTGTTGATGCACCAATAGGGGGCTAATAGGTAAGAATATGACAAAAGTAATTGTAGATGGTATTCCTATAGAGGTTCCCAATAATGCTTCTGTATTGCAAGCATGCGAGGCTGCTGGTAAGGAAATCCCCCGTTTTTGTTATCATGACAAGCTTTCTGTAGCTGGTAATTGCAGAATGTGTATGGTTGAAATTACAGGTTCTCGTAAACCTTTGGTTTCATCTTGCTCTCAACCAGTTATGGAGGGAATGCAAGTTACGACTGATTCTGAAACTATTCGTGCTGCGCGTCGTAGTACAATGGAATTATTATTGATTAATCACCCTTTAGATTGTCCTATTTGTGACCAAGGTGGTGAGTGTGATTTGCAAGATCAGGCTGTTGGATATGGTCGTGACTGTTCACGCTTTACTGACGAAAAACGTGCCGTTGTTGATAAATATATGGGACCCTTGGTTCGAACAGTAATGACGCGTTGCATTCAGTGTACGCGTTGTATTCGTTTTACCAATGAGATTGCTGGCACTGCTGAGCTTGGGGGTATTTACCGAGGCACTAGTCTTGAAATTACGCCGTTTATAGAACAAGGGATTAAATCAGAGCTTTCTGGTAATTTAATTGATGTTTGTCCAGTTGGTGCGTTGACTTCGAAACCAACAGCTTTTCATTTCCGTTCTTGGGAATTAAAAAACACAGATTCAATTGATGTAACAGATGCTGTTGGTACTAATATCTTGTTGCAAGTACGTGGCAACGAAGTGATGCGGATACTCCCTCGTAAGAATGATGATGTGAATGAGGAATGGCTTGCTGATAAAGGTCGCTTTTCGTTGGACGGATTAAAACGTCGTCGTTTAGATCGTCCGTGGATAAAGAAGAACGGTAAACTTGTCGAGGCGTCGTGGACAGAAACATTGCAACATGTTGCTGATAAATTAAAAACAGTTTCATCAGATCGTATGGGTGCCATTGCGGGGGATTTGTGTGATGCAGAAAGTATGTTGGCATTAAAGCATCTTATGAATGCATTGGGCTCCTCAAATGTCGATTGTCGTCAAGACAATGCCTATTACGATATTTCGCAACGCGGGCATTATGTGTTTAACACTTCTATTGCAGGGATTGATGATGCTGATGCATTATTGGTAATCGGTTCTTTCCCAAGGCAAGAAGCTCCTGTATTGAATTCTCGTATTCGGAAACGTTGGTTGTCTTTGACCGAACAATTCCCGATTGGGTATATTGGAGAGCTTCCAGATGATCCTACTTATAAAGTTGATCAATTAGGGGAAACTCCTGAACTGATTGCTGAATTGATTGCAGGCAAACATCCGTTTTCTGAAATATTAAAAAATGCAAAACGCCCAATGATTATTTTAGGGCATGGTGCGATAACGCGTCCTGATGCAAAAATTATATTTGAACAAACAATGGCTTTGGCTAAAACAGTCGGAGCAGTGACTGAAGAGTGGAATGGATTTAATATTTTACATCATTCTGCTGCTCGCGTTGCTGGTTTGGATCTTGGTTTCGTGCCTCAAGGGCAAGCTAAAGATATCAAAGCAATGGTAAATGGTGGAGTTGATGTATTGTGGATGTTGGGCGCGGATGAAGTTAATCTTTCTGCATTACCAGCTGAAACTTTTGTTATATATCAAGGACACCATGGAGAAAAAGCAGCATCTAGAGCTGATGTGATTTTACCTGGTGCGGCTTATACCGAAAAATCAGGGACTTATGTGAATACAGAAGGGCGCGTGCAACGTAGTTTTGCAGCGATTTGCCCTCCTGGTGAAGCAAAAGAAGAATGGGCAGCTATTTATGCTGTTGCTCAATTATTAGCTGTTGACTTGCCTTATCATAATATAGATAGCCTTAGAGCGTATATGGCAGAAATTAATCCTGTCTTTGCTCAATTGCGACTTGTACAGAATGTTGTTGATGTTAATCTTGGCGATAATGCTCAAGGAAACTTTGAAAAACAAGTTCTTAGAGCTGTTATTTCAGATTACTTCTTAACTAATTCTATCAGTCGGGCAAGTTTGACAATGAATGAATGTTCGAAGTTGCGCTATGCAGTTTCGGCAGAAGCGGCGGAGTAGTCGACGTGGAACATTTCTTTTTTCATACGATGGTTGGATCGATTATTCTGATTGTTTTAAAAGTTCTTGCTGTTTTAGTACCTCTATTAATGGGGGTTGCTTACCTTACATGGATAGAACGTAAAGTTCTGGCTGCAATCATGTTACGTAAAGGGCCAAACGTCGTTGGACCTTTTGGATTGTTGCAACCTTTTGCCGATGCTGTGAAAATGATTTTCAAGGAAACCATTATTCCGACCAAGGCAAATCGTGTTCTTTTCTTTATAGCTCCAATCCTTGGTTTTTCCCTATCTATGTTGGCATGGGCGGTTATTCCTACAAATGATGGTTGGGCTGTTGCGAATTTAAATATTGGTATTTTGTATTTATTGGCTATATCATCAATTAGTATCTATGCAACATTGTTGGCAGGTTGGGGTTCTAACTCCAAATATGCATTATTAGGGGCGATGCGTGCTGCGGCTCAGATGATTTCATATGAGTTGGCAATGGGATTGGTTATTGCATCAATCTTACTGTTGGTTGGTAGTGGTAATTTGAATGATATTGTATTGGCGCAACGCCATATATGGTTCTTTTTACCTATGTTCCCCATGTTTATTATTTTCTTTATTTCTTGTTTAGCAGAAACAAATCGTCCGCCATTCGATTTTGCCGTTGGTGAAAGTGAATTGGTTGCAGGGTTCTTTGCAGAATATTCATCCATGGCTTTTGGTTTGTTTTTCTTGGCTGAATATGGAAATATGATTTTAATGTCAGCCATTATTAGTATTTTATTCTTGGGTGGGTGGTTGCCTCCATTTGATTGTATGCCATTTACATGGATCCCAGGCCCATTTTGGTTAATTATTAAAATTTTGATTTGCTTGTTCTGTTTTATCTGGGTCCGAAGTGCTTTCCCAAGATACCGTTATGATCAGTTAATGCGTTTAGGTTGGAAAGTATTCTTACCATTTACACTGGCATGGGTTGTGTTAACGGCAGGGTTTATGATGGCTACAGGCATTGGTATTTACGGAGGGGCAGTTTAAAATGGGTTTTATAGATAGAACCGCGCGATCCTTTTTATTGTCAGAGTTATTGGCAGGTTTGGGAATTACGCTACGTTACTTTTTTAAACCAAAAGCAACGATAAATTATCCTTATGAAAAAAGCCCATTATCTCCTCGTTTTCGTGGAGAGCATGCTTTGCGTCGTTATGCAAATGGTGAAGAAAGATGTATTGCTTGTAAGTTATGTGAAGCAACATGTCCTGCGGAAGCAATTACCATTGAAGCCGAAGCCAGAAGCGATGGCTCAAGAAGAACAACGCGTTATGATATTGATATGACCAAATGTATTTATTGTGGTTTATGTCAGGAAGCTTGTCCTGTGGATGCTATTGTTCAAGGGCCAAATTATGAGTTTGCAACTGAAACCAGAGAAGAGCTGATGTATAATAAACAAAAATTATTATCGAATGGCGATCAATGGGAAAGTGTATTAGCACTTAGGTTGGAACAGGATGCCCCTTATCGGTAGGCGGGAAATAATAACAATGATGAGTAAAATGTTTTTCTTACAAATAGGCTTTATGCCCTTACAAAAAGGAATAAGGTCATGATGCCAATTATTCTTTTTTATATTTTTGCAACAATTCTGCTTTTATCAGCCGTCATGGTTGTATGTTCTCGTAATTCTGTTCATGCTGCTTTGTTTTTGGTTTTAGTATTTTGTAATGCGTCTGGATTATTTTTGCTTGCTGGGGCAGAATTTCTCGCGATCTTGTTGATTGCGATCTATTCTGGTGCGGTTATGATTTTATTCCTTTTTATTGTCATGACTATGCAAACTAATTTAGTTCAGCTTAAAGAGGGTATGCAAAGCTATATGCCTGTGGGTTTTTGTATTGCTGCAGTTTTGGTGGTTGAATTAATCATTGTTGCAATAAACTGGCATATTGATCCACAAATCGCACAAGCTTCTCAACAGCCTTTGCTACAAAATATGTCCAATACCCAAGCTTTAGGGGCTTTAATCTATACCGATTATATTTTATTGTTCCAAATTTGTGGTTTGGTACTATTGGTGGCTATGATTGGTGCTATTGTTTTAACGTTGCGTAAACGTCCAAATAATCGCCGTCAAGTCGTTGCTCGTCAGCATATGCGTGAACCACATCAAAGTCTGGAAATGCGTTCGATTGAACTCAATAAAGGGGTTGATGAGTTGGGTGGTTTTTTAAGGCCAAAAGAAACTTATTTTGGGGTTTCCCAAGAAGACTCATTTGGTCCAAAGCCTGGAGATAAGATGGATATTACTGAAAAAAGACAACAAATGAAGGAGCAATCAAAATGAATATTTTGAATACAGTGGGGGTTGCTCCTTATATGATTGTAAGTGCACTTTTATTTGCGATTGGTTTGTTTGGTATTTTTGCAAGCAGAAAAAATTTAATTGTTATTTTAATGTCGATTGAAATGATGTTGCTTTCTGCAAATCTGAATTTGATTACTTTTTCTTCGGCTTTTGGAAATCTTACAGGCCAAGTCATGGTGATGTTTACCTTAACGGTTGCTGCTGCGGAATCTGCAATTGGGCTTGCGATTGTGATGGTTTATTATAGAAACCGTCACTCTGTAGAAGTTCAAGATACGACGATGATGAAGGGATAATGGGAAAATGACACCAATAGCATCATCGTTATTTGCCATAGCTGTATTTGCACCTTTGGGTGGATTTTTAATAGCAGGTTTACTGGGACGGGTAATTGGCGACAACTTTGCTAAATTTATTTCTATTTTAGGAATGATTATCGCCGTTGCTTGCTCATGGTGTGTTTTAGGGCACTTGTTGAATTCCAACGCTGGAGGCGTAACGGTTCCATTAATTGATTGGATCCACGCAGGTAATTTTAACGCTACCTGGTATCTAAGAATGGATATGTTGTCTGTATCAATGTTGACAATGGTTACAAGCGTATCGTTGTTAGTGCATATTTACAGCATTGGGTATATGGCTCATGATTCAATGCCGACTTATCGGTTCTTTGCGTATTTATCCTTGTTTACATTTAGTATGTTAATGCTGATAACCTCAGATAATTTAATTGAATTATTCTTTGGTTGGGAAGCTGTGGGTTTATCCAGTTACTTATTAATTGGATATTGGTATACACGCCCATCAGCCGTTGCTGCTGCTATTAAGGCATTTGTAGTTAATCGTATTGCAGATTTATTTTTCCTCGTCGGGATTTGTGTATTGTTCATCCTTTCTGGTTCTGTGTTTTATGATGATATTTTTCATAAAATCCCAGAGCTAGCGCAAACTCAATATCATTTATATGGATATAGCTTTCAAGCTTATGAATTTATTGCACTTTTATTATTCATTGGGGCAATGGGTAAGTCAGCTCAATTGTTCTTGCATGTATGGTTACCCGATGCTATGGAAGGACCAACCCCTGTATCAGCATTAATTCATGCTGCTACAATGGTTACGGCGGGTATTTTCTTAATGGCACGTATGTCTCCATTGGTAGAATTTGCGCCACATGTTAAAATGTTTATTGTAATCATAGGCGCAACTACAGCATTCTTTGCCGGGACTGTTGCCTTAGCTCAGCCTGATATCAAAAAATCAATTGCATATTCAACTTGTTCTCAATTGGGATATATGTTTGTTGCGGTTGGTGTTGGTGCTTATCAAGTAGCTTTGTTTCATTTAACAACGCATGCATTTTTTAAAGCTTTATTATTCCTTGGTGCAGGTTCTGTTATTCATGCTCTTCATGATGAACAAGATATGTTTAAAATGGGTGGTTTGTATAAAAAGTTACCAGCTACTTGTTTATTAATGTGGATTGGGTGTTTAGCACTTGGTGGGATTTTCCCTTTTGCAGGTTATTGGTCTAAAGATGCGATATTAGAAGCCGCATGGATGTTTGGTGGTAGTGTTGGTCATTATGCTTGGATTATGACAGCGATTACAGCATTTTTAACAGCATTTTACAGCTGGCGTTTATTATTTTTGGTATTTCATGGCAAACCAAGAGATCAAAAAATTTATGATCATGCGCATGAATCTTCCTTAGTAATGACATTACCGATGTGTGTGTTAGCAACTGGGGCGACTATTGGTGGGATTGTGCTCGCACCATATTATATTGGTGTGCATCAAGTCGCATTCTGGGGGGGGGCTATTTTCAATGCGCCTTCTAATCAAATTATGAGTTTAATGCATCATACACCTTACTTAATTGCAAAAACGCCTTTGGTTTTGGGTGTGTTGGGTATTATTGTTGCATTTGTTTGTTATATTGCAGTTCCGAAAATCCCTGTTGCTGCGGCATCTGGATTAAAAGGGGTATATCAATTCCTATTAAATGCATGGTATTTCGACAAGTTATATGATTTTATTTTTGTTCGTCCTTATCTCGCATTATCAAAGGTTTTATGGAAAGTGGGTGATGAAGAGATTGTTCAGGGGATGCCTGTTTCTATTGCACGAATTACCAATCGTTCAGCAAAAACTGTATCTTGGACACAAAATGGGTCTTTTGCTTTGTATGCTTTTACCATGGCAATTGGGTTGGTGGTGGTACTTGCCACTTTCCTGATCTATCATTGATATTAGAAAGTCAGGATTAATCCGATGAATTGGACACTTGCTATTCCAGAGATTGTTTTATCAATCAGCGGTCTTATTATTCTTTTATGGGGTTCATTTGAGAAGAAAGGAAATGCTTTCTTCCCTTGTGCGATCCTTTCGATTGCTGCTTTTGTTGCAGTTGGTTTCTTAACATTAACTGTTCAAAATGGCTTGGGATATCATGGATTATTTATCAATGATGAATTCTCTCGCTATATGAAGCTTTTAATTATTATATCAGGCTTTTTATGTATTATTTTATCTATTGATTTTAATGGAAAAAATAATACTAATTGTTTTGAATTTATTGCCCTAATTGTTTTCTCAACAGTGGGTGCAATGATTATGGTGTCATCTAATAATTTGATGACATTGTATATGGGGCTTGAGTTATCATCTTTGGCTTTATATATTTTATGTGCCATTGATCGCCAAAGTGTATTTTCAGCTGAATCTGGAATTAAATATTTTATTCTAGGATCTGTTGCTTCTGGAATTTTGCTATATGGAATTTCCATGATTTATGGTTTTTCTGGTGGCATGGGATATGAAAATATTCACCATATTATTGCTTCAGATCATGCTTTATCAGCTGGGTTTGCTATTGGTTTAGTTTTTGTATTGGTTGGATTGTGTTTTAAGATTTCAGCCGTTCCATTCCACATGTGGACACCTGATGTTTATCAAGGTGCACCAACACCTGTGACAACATTTTTGTCAACAGCACCAAAATTCGCCGCTTTTGCATTATTCTTACGTTTAATGGTAGGTCCTTTTGGAGCATTATCTCCACAATGGCAATTATTAATTGAAGTGATTGCTGTTTTATCTATTATTATTGGTAGTGTTGGAGCAATTGCTCAAACGAACATTAAACGGATGATGGCATATTCTTCTATTTCACATATGGGATATGCTTTGGTTGGGTTGGCTGCGGCAACACCCGATGGTGTGATGGGAACATTAATTTATTTAACAACATATTTATTTATGAATATTGGTACATTTGCTGTGATTGCTGCGATGTCTCGCAGGGGACATATTGTTGAAAATATTAATGATTTAGCAGGTTTAGGTAAGACAGATCCAGGTATAGCAACAGCAATGGCTATATTTATGTTTAGTATGGCTGGTGTGCCACCATTAGCTGGTTTTTTTGGTAAATTCTTAGTGTTTAAAGCTGCTTTAGCTGCAGATCTATATGTTTTAACTATTATTGGTCTGTTAGCTAGTGCTGTGGGTGCTTTTTTCTATTTAAGAATTATAAAAATCATGTTTTTTGATAAAGCTGCCGAGCCTTTGGACAAACGTTCTTTGTCTTTATCTTTTATTTCATTTAGTATGGGTACCATAACAGTAATATTTTTACTCTTTTTGTCACCAATGTTAGAAATGGGACAAATTGCAGCGCGGTCTTTATTTCATTGATGTTGTAGGGTAAGGTGGATAGTAGCATTATCTGGCAGGTAGAACATTATCATACTTTGCCTTCAACAAATGATTATTGTATCGAACAAGCCAAATTGAGAAAAAAACTCAATTTGGCTGTGTTGACAGATTTCCAGACGGCTCCTAGAGGAAGTCGTGGACGTGGATGGGTTGAGCCGACTGGAAATTTGGCATTATCTTTTTTATATTGGCCTTCATTTTCTATTGAACAAGTGAGTTGGGTGCCTTTTATAGCATCTTTGGCTTTATACGATGCAGTGGACGAGTTATGTGGTTCTTCTGCTGACTTATATATTAAATGGCCTAATGATTTAGTTTACCAAAATAAAAAAATAGCGGGTATACTCATTGAAAGTTATGTCCAATATCCCGATATTTTGGAATGGTTAGTGTTTGGATTTGGATTGAATATTCATTCAGCACCTGTGATTGAAGGTAAAGAGCTTGGTTGTTTAAAGGATTTTTTTAATAAAGATCTTCCTCAAGCAACCGAAGTTTCTGAGAAAGTAAGAGAGTATTTAACTTATTGGATTATATGTTTAATAAAGGGAAAACAAGCTTTTATTCGAGAATCCTGGTTACAAAGAAGTTTGCCTTTGGACACATCATTAATTGTCAATCAAGGAAATAATTCTTATAAGGGTAAATATAAAGGAATAGATAATAGAGGTTTTTTGTTATTACAAACTCAAACTGCCATTGAAAGTTTTTCAGCTGGTGAGTTGCTTTGTTTGGGTCAAAGTAGGGATAAGTAAAATTGCTTTTGGTGATTGATGTTGGTAATACAAATATTGTATTTGCAGTTCATGATGGAAATAAATGGTTAGGAACGTGGCGTTTTGCGACAATGGCTAATCGAACGTCGGATGAATATGCAGCTACATTATTCTTTTTAATGTCAAAACATAACATTCCTGCAGATAAAATTACTCGTGCAATTATCGGAACCGTTGTTCCACCTGTTTTGTATCAATTGCTTTTATTATGTCGGAAATGGTTTTTGGTTGATCCTATTGTGGCATCTTCGTCTTTAGATTGGGGGTTTGAAATCAGAACAGATAACCCCAAAGAAGTTGGTGTTGATCGTTTATTAAATGGATTGGCTGCACATCAATTATATGGTGGTCCGTTGGTTGTTGTGGATTTGGGAACAGCAACAACGTTTGATGTTGTAGATCAAGATGGAAATTATTGTGGAGGGGTTATCTCACCAGGATTAACCCTGTCTTTGGAGGCACTTCATAGTGCAGCGGCAAGATTGCCCAGAATTGGTATAGGTAGACCTCAATCTGTGATAGGAAAAGAAACGATTGGTGCGATGAGGTCTGGTATTTACTGGGGATATATTGGGCTCATTGAAGGCATTATAGAGCGTATCAAAAAAGAATTTTTAGTATCTGAAATTACAGTTGTTGGTACAGGGGGCTTGGCACCGTTACTTGCTGAAGGAACCCCTGTTTTTAAAGAAATTAATTCGGAATTAACATTGGAAGGGTTAAGAATCCTTGCAGATAAGAATTCATCAGGAAACAAAATATAAATATAGAATTATAAAGGATAGATATGAATGAACAAGTAAACGATTTTGCTTTTCTTCCATTAGGTGGAACGGGTGAGATTGGTATGAATTTTAACCTTTATCGTTTAAACGGTAAATGGTTGGCCATTGATTGTGGAATTGGCTTTACTGGTAATGACATGCCAGAAGCAGATATTATGGTTCCAGATCCAGAATTTATCGCACGTCAAAAAGATGATTTGTTGGCATTGGTAATTACGCATGCTCATGAAGATCATATTGGTGCTGTTGCATATCTGTGGCCAGATCTGGAGTGCCCTGTTTATGCAACCAAATTTGCAGCGTCGATTTTAAGGCGTAAATTACGTGAAGCAGGAATGTTGGAAGATGTGACAATTCGTCTTATTAAAATGGAAGATCGTTTTAATATTGGTGAATTTGATTTGGAATTTATTCCTGTTACGCATTCTATTCCAGAAGCACAAAGTGTTTTTATTCGTACCCCTTATGGTAATGTGTTACATACGGGGGATTGGAAACTTGATCCTGAACCTGTGATTGGAAACGTTACTAATTTAGAAAAATTCGCTGAATTAGGGCGTGAGGGTGTTTTAGCAATGGTATGTGACAGTACCAATGTTATTGTAAAACGTGCTCCAGAATCAGAGGCTCAAGTTCGACGTAGTTTGATTGATTTAATCGGCAGTATTAAGGGCAGGGTAGCTGTTACTTGTTTTGCAAGTAATGTTTCTCGTGTCGAAAGTATTGCTTATGCTGCTAAAAAAGCAAATCGCCCTGTTGTAATTATTGGTCGTTCTTTAAAAAACCTTGAGGTTGCTGCCAGAGAAAATGGATATCTTGCTGATATTCCTCCATTTTTTACTGAACAAAATATGAATGATGTTGATCTTGATCATGTCATTTTTATTGTTACAGGCAGTCAAGGTGAGGAACGTTCTGCGTTAACGCGTATTTCTTTTGATGTACATCAACATATTGCTTTTGGATCTGGAGATACCGTTATTTATAGTAGCCGTACTATTCCAGGAAACGAGCTGGCTATTATGCGTGTTCAAGATAATCTTGCACGTCGTGGTGCCAAAGTGATTACGTCACGCGATCATTTTGTTCATGCTTCTGGGCATGCTTGTTATGAAGAAGTATGTGAACTCTATAAGCTGGTAAAGCCTACTTATGGAATACCTGTGCATGGGGAGTGGATTCATCTGAATGGACAGGCTAATGTTGCCAAAGAATATGGTGCCGAGCCGATTTTATTAGAAGATGGTGACATTTTACGTTTAGGGCCAGGGAAACCAAAAATTATAGGTGGTGCACCTTATGGACGTTTGGTTATTGATGGCAGCCGTTTGTTATCTATAGGTGGGGATGTTCTTACTGCAAGGCGACGGATGTTATATAATGGCGTTGTCGTTGCCAGTTTCGCTGTGAATATGAATGGTGAGTTGTTGAGTGACCCTAATATCAGTGCCCCAGGGTTATTTGATCAATATGACGAAGAATTCGATGATGTTATTGATGAATTTGGGGAGGCTATAGAACGTTTACCTCAAAAAATCCGTTTAAATGACGATGAATTAACCGAAAGTGCCAAAGTTATCCTACGCCGTATTTTAGGACGTCGATTAAAAAAGAAACCTTTGGTAGAGATTCATTTATTACGTCTTTAACTTTTTAATAGAATCCCATTATAATGGGATTCTTTTTTATGCTCTATATCCCTTAGTTCAGGATTGATTAATCTATGCGTTTATCCTCAAGTTTTCTTCCAACATTAAAAGAAGTTCCAGCAGAAGCTCAAATTGCCTCTCATCGTTTGATGCTCAGAACAGGAATGGTTCGCCAAATGTCTTCGGGTATTTATGCCTGGTTACCAGCTGGCTTACGTGTATTAAATAAAATAGCCGATATTGTTCGTGCGGAACAAGATGCTATTAATGCTCAAGAAGTGTTAATGCCAACCTTGCAATCAGCAGATCTGTGGAAGCGTTCTGGACGTTATGACGCATATGGACCTGAAATGTTGCGTATTGTTGATCGCCATAAACGTGATTTGTTATATGGACCAACAAACGAGGAAATGATTACAGATATTTTTGATCAATTTGTAACATCATATAAGGGGTTGCCAGCTTTATTATATCAAATTCAGTGGAAATTCAGAGACGAAATTCGCCCTCGTTTTGGGGTTATGCGTGGTCGTGAATTCTATATGAAAGATGGTTACAGCTTTGATGCAGATTACGACAGTGCTGTAGTAACCTATCATAAAATGATGTTGGCTTATCTACGTACATTCCAACGGATTGGAGTCAAAGCTATTCCAATGTTGGCGGATACAGGCCCTATTGGTGGGGATCTTAGTCATGAGTTTATTATTTTAGCCCCTACGGGTGAAAGTGGTATTTTCTTTGATTCTGCATTTGCAGAACAAAATTGGTTGGAAATGCCAGTCGATATTGAAGATAAAAACTCTCTTGCTTCATTCTTTACCCGTATGACCAGCTTTTATGCAGCTACTGATGAAAAACATGATGAAGCTGAGTGGGAAAAAGTACCTCAGGAAAGAAAATGTGAAGGACGCGGAATTGAAGTTGGCCAAATTTTCTATTTTGGCACCAAATATACTGAGTCAATGGATGTTTCTGTAGCTGGCCCAGACAGTAAAAAACTTTATCCGCATATGGGATCATACGGTATTGGGGTTTCTCGTCTAGTTGGGGCAATTATAGAATCTTCACACGATGATAATGGAATTATTTGGCCTGATAATGTTGCCCCTTTTAAAGCGGTGATTATTAATTTGGGTATGAAAGATCAAGCCTGTAAAGATGTGTGTGAGTCATTGTATCAAACAGATCCAGATAATTTTCTTTATGATGATCGTGATGAACGTGCTGGTGCAAAATTTGCAGATGCAGACTTAATGGGACATCCTTGGCAAATTATTGTTGGGCCTCGTGGAGTTGCACAGAATATTGTCGAGATTAAACGTAGAAAGACAGGAATGCGTGCTGAGGTTCCTGTGGATCAGATTATGGAATATATGGCTTCTCATCAGGATTAATAAATATGTTTGGTTCTTTTGAAAGAATGGTGGCAAAACGTTACTTGCGAGCTCGCAAAGGGGAACGCTTTGTCTCTGTGATTGCTATTTTTTCCTTGATCGGAATTGCTCTTGGAGTTGGTACATTAATTGTCGTTATGGCGGTGATGAACGGCTTTAAAGATGATTTATTGGGTCGCATTTTGGGGTTGAATGGGGATCTGAGTGTCTATGGACAAATGTCCTATAATGGCCCTCAGCCTATTACTGATTATGATCGTTTGGCTTCACGTATGGAAAAAATCCCTGGTGTTAAAGTAGCTATTCCTTTTACAGAAGGCCAAGTTTTATTAAGTGCTGGTAATTATAATTCTGGGGGCATGGTGCGCGGCATGAGTGCCGAAGGGTTGAAAAAATTAACAGTAGTCAGTAAAAGCCTGACTCCAGAATCTTTTGAGCGTTTCAAAGGGGATGATGCGATTGTTATTGGAAAAACCTTGGCAGATCGCGCAGGTCTTGGAATTGGCTCCAAAGTAACTTTAATTTCTCCACAAGGTTCTGCAACCGTAATGGGGAATATTCCTCGTATCAAAGCATATACAGTGGTGGGGATTTTTGATTCTGGAATGCATGAATATAATTCAAGTTATGTATTCTTGCCCATTTCGGCAGCGCAAAAATTCTTTCAAATCAAAGATGGTGTAACAGGAATACAGATATCGACGACAAACCCCGCAAAAGTTCAAAAAACCACGCAGGCGTTGATTTCAGAGTTCAGAGAAGAAAATTTACGCTTTCTGGATTGGACACAAAGCAATAATGCCTTTTTTGGAGCCGTTCAAGTTGAACAAAATGTAATGTTCTTGATTTTAACTTTAATTATTTTAGTGGCGGCTTTTAACGTAATTTCCTCTTTGATTATGATGGTCAAAGATAAAACTCGTGATATTGCAATCTTACGGACAATGGGGGCATCTCGTGGAGCAATTATGCGTATTTTCTTGATGTGTGGCGCTTCTGTTGGGGTCACAGGCACCTTTGCAGGAACGATAATTGGCATATTATTTTGTAAGAATATTGAGCATATCCGTCAAGGGTTGCAAAAACTAACGGGAACTAATTTATTTAATCCAGAGGTATATTATCTGGAACATTTGCCTGCTAAACTTGATTGGGCAGATGTCATTCAAATTGTTTTAATGGCGTTGGCTTTATCTTTGCTTGCGACCTTATATCCATCTTGGAAAGCCGCACGTACCGATCCAGTAGAAGGATTGCGTAATGAATAATTCAACTCAAGCAGTCTTAGAACTCAAAGATGTTCATGTTTCCTATAAGAGTGGAGACGAACAGCTTGAGGTTTTAAAAGGTGCAGATTTCACTTTATACCCAGGTGAGATTGTGGCTTTGGTAGCTCCTTCTGGAGCAGGCAAGTCAACCTTGTTGCATGTTGCTGGTTTATTGGAAAAACCAAGTAAGGGTGAGATTATTATTAACGAGCAAAATACAGCCAAGCTGAGCGAAAGAGAACGCACCGTATTAAGGTTAAGATCAGTTGGTTTTGTTTATCAGTTTCATCATTTACTGCCAGAATTTACAGCTTTAGAAAATGTAATCATGCCACAGATGATTGACAAGAAATCAAAAGCGATAGCTTCTAAAAAAGCCAAAGAATGGCTGGAAAAATTTGATTTAGGCCACCGTGTTAACCATCAACCAGGAAAATTATCTGGTGGGGAAAAGCAACGCGTAGCAATTACAAGAGCTTTGGCGAATTCTCCTTATATTTTATTAGCGGATGAACCAACTGGTAATTTAGATGAAAAAACATCAGATCATGTGTTTGGTTTGTTATTACAAGCTGTCAGGCAGGAAGGGTTGGCGGCTCTGATTGTAACTCATAATAATGAACTTGCGTCTAGGATGGATCGTGTCATGACGTTACACGAAGGAAAGATCGTTCCTTTTACTCTCTAATTGAAATTAAAATATAGTAATGCCCCTAGCTCCTTTTATTCATTTACGTAACCATTCTGCATATTCTCTTAGTCAAGGGGCCATTCGAGTACCAAAGATGGTAGAGCTGGCAAAGAAAATGAATATGCCAGCTATTGCCATTACGGATACAGGAAATTTATTTGGAGCTTTGGAATTTTCTAAATATTGTGTTGATGGCGGAATTCAACCCATTATAGGATCACAAATCGGGATTCCTGCTATTGGCGAAAACACAGAATATGCCCGTAGTTGGCCAATTGTGTTATTGGCTCAAAATGAAACAGGATTGCTCAATTTACAATTTTTATCATCAGAAGGATTCTTAAAAGGGGATCCTGCTGATCCTGCTGTTGCAGTAGAGACAATATGTGAACATTCAGAAGGACTTATTTTACTGAGTGGTGGAACAAGAGGGCCTATCTTTAAACTGCTTTCAGAAGGTCAGGAAAAACATGCGTCAGATTTAATTGAGCAACTTGCCAAGGCATTTCCTGATCGTCTTGTGATAGAGTTGAACCGTTTGGGTCTAACAGAAGAAAAAGCCATTGAACCAGGTATTATTGGACTTGCTGATCGTTTCGGGTTTCCCTTAGTGGCAACGAATGAATGTTTTTTCCCCACACCTGATTTATATGAATCGCATGATGCATTGATCTGTATTGCTCAGGGCTGTACTGTTGATATGCAAGATCGATGGAAAGTTACTCCAGAAAACTGGTTTAAACCGCCTGAAATGATGTGTGAACTTTTTGCTGATTTACCAGAGGCTTGTTCAAATACTATAGAGATTGCTAAACGGTGTGCGGTTAAGATTGAAACACGAAAGCCGATGCTGCCTCATAGTCGTAAGATTAAAGAGGGCACAACAGCAGATGAAACTTTACAGCAAATGGCTCAGGCTGGTTTGGATGAGCGTTTAAAAACCTATTCTGATTTAACCGAAGAGAAGCGAAAGGAATATCAACACCGTTTGGAATATGAAATTTCCGTTATTCAAAAAATGGGATTTCCAGGATATTTTTTAATTGTTGCTGATTTTATTCAATGGGCCAAAGAAAATAATATTCCAGTGGGGCCAGGTCGTGGTTCAGGTGCAGGATCATTGGTGGCGTGGGCGTTAACTATTACGGATTTAGACCCTTTACAATTTAATTTATTGTTTGAACGTTTCTTAAATCCTGAGCGTATTTCGATGCCTGACTTTGATATTGACTTTTGTCAGGATCGACGTGATGAGGTCATTGAATATGTCCGTCATGCTTATGGACTTAATCAAGTTGCGCAAATTATTACCTTTGGTAAATTACAGGCCAGAGCAGCCGTGCGTGATGTTGGACGTGTCCTTGGGTTACCTTTTGGGATGGTGAATAAGGTTGCAGAGCTGATCCCTAATAATCCTGCCAAACCAACGACTTTGGGACAGGCGATAGATGGTGAACCTCGCTTGCAAGAAATGCGCGATAGTGATGAAAATATCAGACGTTTGATGGAGGTGGCTTTACAATTGGAAGGTTTATACCGTCACGCTGGAACCCATGCTGCTGGGGTAGTGATTGGAGATAGACCTTTGGTAGAGTTGGTACCGCTCTATCGAGATCCGCGTAGCGATATGTTGGTTACCCAATATAATATGAAGTTCGTTGAGCAAGTTGGGCTGGTGAAGTTTGACTTTCTGGGCTTGACGACGCTTACGATCTTACAGCGTGCTGTAAATATGTTGGAAAAGCTGGGTCAACATATTGATCTTGCTTCTATTCCTTTGAATGATAAGCCAACGTATGAAATGTTGAGCCGTGGTGAATCTGGCGGGGTGTTCCAGTTCGAAGGTGCTGGCATGCGAGATGTATTGCGTCAAATGCAGCCCACACGAATTGAGGATTTAATTGCGGCGGTGGCCTTATATCGTCCTGGTCCTATGGCGAATATTCCTGATTATTGCCGCAGAAAACATGGAGAGGCGTGGGAGCCACCGCACGAGCAAATCCGTGATATTCTTGAAGAGACCTATGGAATTATGGTCTATCAGGAACAGGTAATGCAGATTGCTCAAAAAATGGCGAAATATAGCCTAGGCGCTGCTGATTTATTACGCCGTGCGATGGGTAAAAAAATTCGCTCTGAAATGGATCAACAACGTGAGATCTTTACCAAAGGTGCGATTGAGAACGGGGTTGATGAAAAAAAAGCTATAGAAGTTTTTGATTTAATGGCACGCTTTGCTGATTATGGATTTAACAAATCTCATGCGGCGGCTTATGCGTTGGTCTCTTATCAAACAGCATGGATGAAGGCTAATTACCCAGTAGCTTTTTTTGCAGCATGTATGTCTTTGGCAATCGAAAAGACTGATAAGCTAGCAATTTTAAGGCAAGAAGCCAAGCGTATTAATATTCCTGTTTTACCTCCTGATATAAATAAATCGGGCGCAGATTTTGAGATCGAAAAGCAAGAAGATGGGACTTATGCTATTCGTTACGCTTTCGCTGCGATTAAGAGGGCTGGTTTTTCCGCAATGCAAGGCATTGCAGAGGCTAGAGGAGGGCAACCCTTCAAAGATTTACTTGATTTTGCCGAGCGTATCGATTGTCAAAATTTAAATAAAGGGCAATTGGAAAATCTGGCTAAAGCAGGGGCATTTGATTCCATTGAGCCCAATCGACATAAAGTATTCGCTGCTGCTGAAGTGATTTTACGTAGAGCACACGCCCGTAAAGATGAAAAGGCCAGTGGTCAAATTGGTTTATTTCAAATGGGGGATATAAAGACTGTCGAGCCTTTGAAGTTACCTTCTGTGTTTGAATGGCCGGAAATAGAGCGCCTAACGATGGAAGCCGAAGCCATTGGGTATCATATGACGGCTCATCCTTTGGATTCATTTAGAGCGTTATTGGATAAAATGGCTATTCAGCCTATGACGCATCTACAACAGCTGGCTCGTTCTGGGAGTACGCGTATTCGGTTGGCGGGATGTATTTTAAACACCAAAGTGCGTCCTACGAAAAAAGGAACAAAAATGGCTTGGGTGGGTCTATCTGACAAGAGTGGAGCCTGTGAAGTAACATTTTTTTCCGAAACGCTTAATCGATCCAGAGATTTGTTGGTGACAGGAAAAATGGTTATTGTTACCGTAGATTTACGTATGGATGAAGAAAATTTACGTATTACAGCGCAACATGTTGAAGACCTAGAAGATGCGATTACAGGTTTAGTCAAAGAAATTAAAATATGGATCAAAGATTTAGATTCAGTTAAAAAAATATCAAATATTTTAGCCAATACACAAAAGGGTAGAGGAAAAGTAGTTTTAGTTCCTCAATGTGGCAATCAACAAGAGGTCGAGGTAATTTTACCTGAATATTATAATGTATCCCCCATCCTTGCACAGCATATCAAAGTAATACAAGGGGTCGAAAAAGTAGAACAATATTAGCTTTATTTTGATATTATTTAAAAGGGTTCAAATAAAAAAAATGTTCTATATCAAGAATATATTTAATGAGTATTATTATACTTTATCCAGATGGAAAGATTATAAAAGTAGAAGCCCAAGAAGAGAGTGTTGGATTTTTAATTGTATTAACATAGTGTGTTATTTTGTTTTGCTTCAACTTAGAGATACTATTACTCAACAGAATGTATTCAATATTTTTATGGGAATAACATACATATATGTTTTATTTATTCTTATTCCTAGTATTCCTCTTGTAATAAGAAGGTTGCATGATTTAGGATTTTCAGGGAAATGGTATTTTTTATATCTATTTGCTTATATTGTTGACGATTTTTTTCTAGATGGTGGTATCTATGAAGATTTGTTTTCACAATCTACAGATTTCACATACCGTATAATTTTATTATTTGTTATCCTTATTATATATTCAATATTTATAATAATCTTTATAGCTACTTTTTTCTGCCCAGGAAACCAAGGGAGAAATAAATACGGTTCTGCATTATCTGCATTATCAAAAAATAATTAATATACATCATGTATCGTAAGTCTTGTGTTTGAAGTTTGCTGTTAAATTAAAGCAATTCGCGACAAACTTCATTGATATTTATCCGATTGTTTTCAACCACTCTTTGTGATTAATAACATGAGAAAAGAGGGTCAAGTCTTTTTCTAAAGCCATATTGTGTTCTTCCATGCTCAAAGTAGCACAACAGTCGTTTAAGGTAGTAACATCATAGCCCTTTTCATAGGCAGTACGTACTGTTGATTCAACACAACAATTTGTCAGAAAGCCACAAATCGCCAATGATTTAATATTCAACTGACGTAAAATAAAATCCAGATTTGTGCTGTAAAATGCATCTAAGCCGCGTTTACCTTCGAGTATAATTTCATGAGATAATGGTTTAACATTATCTATAATTTCTGCACCCCAACTGCCTTGACGAAATGCTTTGGCAGAAATTACATTTTGTAATACGCCATAAGTTGGTTTTCTGAGCTCTCGATAATTATCAGAGAAACTAATGGGCGAATAAATAACCGTAACGCCCTTTTCACGTGCGGCTTTTAACGCCGCTTGACTGTTTGCCAGCATATTCGTTTGATGCATACAATCTTTTACTCCGTTATGTAAAGCACCGTTTACGGAGGTAAAATCATGTTGATATTCGATTAAAATCAAAGCAGTTTGAGAAGCCATCATAAGAAAATGCCTTTTAAATTGATGAATGAGTAATTTACATTCTATTTTGATAATGCTTAATATATTAGTTCAATTTAATTTAAAACTTTATTTCACTTAAAAGATAGAAGAAAAGCTAATTCTATGACTAATACACCTATAAAACGTTTGACTGTTCCTAATATCATAACAAAAAAAGGTAAAGAACCGATTGTCTCTTTGACGGCTTATACAACACCAGTGGCTCAATTAATGGACGAGCATGTAGATCTGATCTTGGTTGGTGATTCTTTGGGAATGGTGATTTACGGGTTGGATACAACATTGTCAGTGACAACAGAGATGATGATTGCTCATGGTCAAGCTGTGATGAGAGGAACGCAACGGGCTTGTGTAATGGTGGATTTGCCCTTTGCTTCATATCAAGAAAGCCCCCAACAAGCATTTCGGACAGCTTCTCGTATTTTACAAGAAACAGGTGCAGCGGCTGTTAAATTAGAGGGCGGAGAAGAAATGGCCGAAACGGTGGAATTCCTAACCAAAAGAAATATTCCAGTTTGTGGTCATGTTGGCTTAATGCCTCAGGCTGTGCAGATGATGGGGGGATTTAAAGTAGCTGGAAAAAACGATGAGAGTGTGCAAAAAGTTATTCGTGACAGCCATGCTATCGCCAAGGCTGGGGCTTTTGCAATCGTATTAGAAGGGGTTGTTGAACCAGTAGCCCAAACCATTACACAACAAATTGCTATTCCAACTATTGGGATTGGTGCTTCGCCTGCTTGTGATGGGCAAGTCTTGGTTTGTGATGATATTTTTGGTGTATTCCAAGGTTTCAAACCCAAATTTGTTAAACGTTATGCTCAAGTTGGACAAACGATGACAGAAGCTGTTCAACAATATGCACAGGAAGTTCGTTCAAGAGCATTTCCGACGATGGAATATTGTTTTCAACCGAACAAAGGCTAATTACCAATTACGATGATCTGAAATCGGATCATCGTATTAATTTAATTTCTTAGTATTTTCATTTTTAAATATTACTGATTTTATCTTTTAGAGTAATATATATTGAAAATGTTAAAATTGTATATTTACACTTTCAATAACATTTTGTTATCAGATCTTTTTAATTTTATTAAGCTCATAATTCCAATTAAAAATAAAATAAAACCCATATAATATTGTTGTCTTTCTTGTGATATGGATATGGTATGGTCGCCTTTATGAAGATATATTCCTAACCGTCCATCTTTTGTATAGATGGTTGGAATATTTTTATTATTTATAATTATCTTTATAAAATTATAATAAATTAATGGTAAAGAAACGATACTATCTTGTAGAACAACAACTTTATATTCTGGAAATCCATTGCGTATTTGTGATGATTTGATAGTATAATTAACGTTTTGATTATCATTACTAAAAATATTTTTTGAAGTATCAAAATCATGGTAATAACCATTATGTTGAGTATGATTGTTCAGGTAATCATGATATAAGTAACTGTTATTATAGTCGTTTATTACATAATGACGATGTGAATATGCTTTCATATATGGGTAATAGTTGCACAGCAATGATAGTATAATTATTAGAGGGCAAATAATTAATCTATTTCTTTTTAAAATTATGGGGGATAGCCATAATGAAAATAAGCATATAATTGTTGAAAATAAACGCCATGGATATTGCATGATATTAAACAAAATGAATTTGTCTGGAAAAACCCACCAAGGAAATAAAAATGTTGTTAAAAAAATAATAGTCACGATGAAGATTATTTTTTTCTTACTACATATATTGTTTTTAAAAAAAGAAATAATGAGTAAACAATTACCAATAATACCAATGCTAAATATCATATTTTGATATGGGTTAATATTAAAGATCACCAATGGCAGCTTTGCGACTGATTTGTATATTTGAGTGTAGCTGTCTGTTTGTGAAGACATTACAATATACTGTCCAGATAAATTATATAATAGTGGTACAAAATAAATTGCTGATATGGCAATAGTTATCAGTAAGCTTTTTAATAAAAATATTATATTTTCTTTTTTGATGAATGTTTGAAAATAAAATAAAAAATAAAAGAATGACATAATTATAATACAAATAGTCGTAGGAATATTTGTTATGCAAATTAATGATGCCATTAAAGGGATTAAATAACGATCTTGTTGATCAGTTCTAAAGGAATCAAGTCCTCTAATATATAATATAATAAAGCCAAATGACGTATATTCGGCAATAGCAAAACGTGTAAAAATAGCTGTTAGATAGTAGGCCGAGCTTAATAATAAAGCAGCACAAAATAATCCAACCCAATAAGACTTGTACTGTCTATAGCCAGCATAAAATGCACACATAAAATTCACTAGGCTAATCAATAGCCATATAAATTTAAAATGAGCAATATTGTTTTCTCCATAACAAACAAGATATGATAATAAAAAATAGATATTAGTTAAGGGAGGATAAAAAGCTTGCCAAGAGTATCCGTAACCATTATTCCAAAAGTCAAATAATGGTAAAAACTGACTATGTTTTACTTCATCATGCAAAGATATCATGCGTGACGTGTGAGCAACCCAATCAAGTCCAGTAAATAAACCAGGTAAAAATATATTGACAATAATTAATAGTAAAGGCAGTAAACAAAAGAAAATAAGAAGTAAGTTTATATAATTTTTTTTTGACATTATAATAATATTTTCAGGTTATAGGAATATGTTTCTATAATATAGATAGTTATTATATGGCAATATTTATTGTATTAATAAAGTGAGTTCACGGTTATCTTGTCACTGAGAATATACTTTGTTCCTATAGCTAGGAGTATTTTTTTTTGATATTCGGTGCTGGAGATTTGATTGGAAAGCATCAAATTTACAGGCTTGGTTGCATCGATAATAATATAACTTTCAAACCCAGCGTTAACAGCATCCATTGCAGAATACGCAACGCAAAAATCTTCTGCTAATCCAGCAAAGAAAATGCGTTTGATACCGATTTTTTGTAACCAGTTGATTAGTCCAGTCGATGTTTTGCAATCATTTTCATAAAAGGCTGAATAGCTATCAATATCTTGATGCCATCCTTTACGAAAAATCTTTTGAAAACAGTCTTGTTGTAATTCAGAGGATAATTCTGCGCCCTTTGTATTTTGTACAGCATGAGCAGGCCATAAAGTTTGTTTGCCATAAGGCAATTCAATTGCATCATATGGTTTTGCGCCAGGATGATTACATGCAAAAGAAATATGATCTTTGGGATGCCAATCTTGAGTGGCAAAAGAACGCTGAAAACGGTGGGATAAAAGATGATTAATGACAGGAATAATTTGATCCCCATCTTTAACCCCTAATGCCCCACCAGGTAAAAAGTCATTTTGCACATCAATTACAGCCAAAATATCGGTTTGTTGATTAATGTGCATTATCATTTATTTACCCGTTAATGCGGTTGCAATACGACGAGCAAACAAAGTTGGATCAACAGGCATTTCGCCATCTTGAACTCTGGCAAGATCAAGCAAAATACTTGCTTCATCGTTAATATCTTTGCCATCTTTGGCTTTTAATACCAAAGATTTAATCCAAGGATGATTTGGATTTAACTCTAATACAGGCGATGGGGAGGGCATTGACTTGTCATTACGGCGCATTAGGCGTTGCATTTGTAAATCTGGCCCACCAGCAGACGCAGCCAAAATTACAGGACTGTCAACCAAGCGTTGAGTAGTACGCACTTCGCTGACTTTATCCCCTAAAGTTTCTTTTAAAGATTTAATTAAACCCTCTTCCTCTTCGCTGTTGACATGTTCAACATCACCCATCAGCTTTTCAAGATCTTCTTTGGCTTGGGTAATGCTACGTAAAGGTTTATCTGCATATTTACCAACGCGATCAGGCCAAAAAGCATCAACGGCATCGGTGAAGAGCAATACTTCAATACCTTGTGCTTTAAATCCTTCAAGTTGAGGGGAAGATGAAAGAATTTCTTTAGAATCTCCAGCTAAGAAATAAATTGCTTCCTGGCCATCTTTCATCCGTGAAACATAATCTGGCAGGGTGGTTAAACCTTCCTCGGTAGAAGAGTAAAATCTGGAAAGTTTAAGAATACTTTCTGAATGTTCTCCATTTTCCCATAATCCTTCTTTGAAGATTGCACCGAACAGATTCCAGAATGTTTCGTATTTTTCTTTATCTTCAGAAAGTTTTTGTAATTCAGAAATAACGCGGTTGGTCAAAGCTTTACGAATACGAGCCAACACAGGGGTATTTTGTAACATTTCACGAGAAACGTTTAAAGGTAAGTCTTCTGTATCCACAATCCCTTGGATAAAACGTAACCAAGCAGGTAACATTTCAGCTTCGTCAGTAATGAACATACGACGTACATGAAGGCGAACTTTACTTTTTCTTTCTTGATCCACAGGAGCAAAAGGAGAAATCATTCCTGGAATAAAAAGGAGTGAAGTGAACTCAAATACACCTTCAGCATGCCATAACAGAGTTGCCAAGGGTTTATCGAATAAATGGGTAATATGACGGTAAAAATCATCCATTTGTTCGTCGGTGATTTCACTGCGGGGTTTGCGCCATAAAGCAGTACCTTCGTTGGCGTTTCTTTCTTCTTCTTCGCCTTGTTTAATAACGATTGGCCATGCAATATGATCCGCCCATTTGCGAATAATATTTTCCAAGCGCATGCTTTCTAAATATTCATCAGCATCGCTTTTAATATGTAAAATAATAGTCGTGCCCGCGGTATCACGGGTTGCTTGGGTTAAAGTATACTGACCTTTACCTTCAGAAACCCAACTCCATGCCTCATCAGTACCTGCACGACGAGAAATGACTTCAACTTTGTCAGCCACCATGAATGCAGAATAAAAACCAACACCAAATTGACCAATTAAATTAGGGCGGTCTTCTGGTTTTGCATCTTTTAATTCTTTTTCAAAAGCTCGGGTTCCAGAACGTGCAATAGTACCAAGATTTTGGATGATTTCTTCTTTGCTCATGCCAATACCGTCATCGCTGATGGTTAAAAGGCGTGCATCCTTGTCAATGTTTATGCGTAGTTGGGGCGTTGCAGGTAGGGCACATGCTTCATTGGTAAGTGCTTCAAAACGTCTTCTGTCTGTAGCATCGGCAGAGTTAGCAATGAGCTCACGTAGAAAAATTTCTCTTTCTGAATAAAGAGCGTGAACCACTAAATCCATAAGGCGTTCAACTTCAGCACTAAACTGATGTTGTTCTTCTTTGTGATTTGATGTGTCAGTAGTCATGAAATAAATTTCCTATAATTTAATTATTTTTAAATTTTCATCTGTTATTATACAATAAATGGCTAATAAAAATAAAGAGGCAAAACAATGGCAAAAATTTTAACAGAACAATCAGACATTTTGAAAGATTTATTAGCACTTAAAACGATTGCTTTGGTTGGCGCATCCAACAAGCCTGAGCGTCCTAGCTATGGAGTTATGAAAAAATTATTAGATTATGGATTTAAAGTTATCCCTGTAAATCCTGGTTTGGAAGGGCAACAAATACTAGAACAAAAAGTTTTTGCAAATTTGTCTGATATTAATGTACCAATCGATATGGTAGAGGTCTTTCGCAATACAGATGCTGTTCCAGAAATTGTTGATGAGATGTTAACTTTAAAACTATTACCTAAACTTTTATGGACACAGCTGGGTATCGTTCATGAAGTTGCTGCTCAGCGTGCAGTGAGTGCAGGTATTGATGTAGTAATGGATCGTTGTCCTGTGATTGAATTAGGATTACATGGATAGTGCAAAATAAACAAAATATTAGTTTATATAATATGAGTTATACTGATACTAAGTAATAAATTCGTTTATAAAAGCATTTCTATAGATATGTGATTATAACTTAATGACTAATTTATAACGAGATTTTTTATGATATTTATAATTATTATAATGTCTTTGATTGTTATTTTGCCATCAATTTTTATTTTTTTTGTCATTAGAAATAAGTTTAGAAATTTGGATATTTTTCTTTCTGCTTCGTTTTTTATACTTTGTATTTATTATGGATCTTCAAACGATTTTTTTATCTTCTTTTTTGGTCTATTCATTTTAATTTGTCTGCTTTTTGTATCTGTTGCCATTATTTTTAATCATTTTAAGGAAAATAAATCTGTTAGAAATCTCATAATATCGGTATTTCTTATAATTTGTGCCCCAGTGGCAGCGATCACTTCATCTAAACTTTATCCCTATTCGATATTTTATCAGTGGGTTTTATTTCATCCAATGCAGTTTGAAGAAGCAAAAGGACAAGAAGGTTTTTTATACGAAATTGACTCATGGGGTTTTGCAGGAATGGATTCTTCGCTTATGCTTGCGTCCAGCCAAAGTTATAATCTCAGCGTATCTGATGATTTAAAATTATGGAAAATGAAAAATAAAATTGTTTGCGATGTATCTCGTGTATATAAAGTATATCCAAATTTATATACAATATTCCCATATACCAACGCAGAGTGTTATAAAAAAGACGATATTTATAAATGATGATAAGGTTTTATGTTTATTAACATATTCTTCTCTATACCTTTAATCAAAGCTGTGTTCATCTGATATCGTGCTTATTCAAGTTGAATTATTATAAGCTAGTGCTGAAGATTTAATATTTAGTTATTGAAGATGGTTTTTTGTAAACATATCCATTTAATATACTCGATTAATATTGATTGTAATACTGTGAATCCTCCATGCATTTCAAAATCATCTTCTTTCATATATAGGCTTTTATTAATCTCAATTTGCATGGTATGGATATTTTGCTTGGGGTTACCATAATGGCGAGTAATATAACCTCCTGCATAAGGGGTGTTTTTACTGACTTTTAAACCGTGTTGAGTAAAGAATTTTTGACTGTTATTAATCAGTGTCGATGAGCATGTTTGTGCAAAGCCATCCCCTAAGACAATATCTGTATAATAGGGGCTTCGTTTAGGCATCGAAGGCATTGAATGGACGTCTAAAAGAATACAGCCCCCATAATGATCACAACTGGTTTGAATAAATTGTTGAATTTGCTGATGATAAGAAAACCAATAAGTCTCAATTCTTTGATAGATTTTAGGAAATGATAAATAATATTTATAAATTGGTCTGCCCAAAGCACTGATTTTATGAACAGTGCCAAAGCCCCTTTTAACTTGATAGCTGTTTTGATTACACCAATCTGGCAAGCGATCCTTGAACATATCAGGGTCCAGCTCCCATGCTTCACGGTTTAAATCACAAAATATTCTCGGCAGAGTGGCTTGTAACAAAGTAACGCCAAGTTGAGGGAACTGATCGCATAAAAGATGAACATAGCTATCTTCACTTTTACGCAATTCCTCTATAGAGAGCCTACTTAAAGATAATAATTGTGTATCATATTGCATTCCAGAATGAGGAGAGCTGACTAGGATTGGATAAGGATGCATATTTTGTGGATATTGCATAATAAAGGGTGAGGAAAATGAAGAATCTATAAGATCAAAAAGTGACATTGGTAATCCATATAAACAATATTCATAAATATCTTTTAAAATATTTCATTTTTTTTACTTTGACCACTTGCACTTTTAAAAGAACATCGTTATTAAACGTTTATCAGCTAGATGGGTGTATAGCTCAGCGGGAGAGCACTACCTTGACATGGTAGGGGTCACAGGTTCAATCCCTGTTACACCCACCATCTAAGCTATAGTATAAAAATTTCCCATAAAATAGATAGAATTACCTGTTTTAATATGACAGTTACGTTTTTAGGGGCTCATTAAATGCTTCGATATAGATATTTTTTTGCTATTTTTGCCTCTTTGTCGTTTTATAATAATTTTGCTAGTGCAAAAACTGGTAATCCATTTTCAAATAATAATAATATTTATTTATCTCAAACATCCTCAAATGGAAATCCATATATAACTAATAATGTTAGTTTAGATACAATCAAATCTAAGGCCAATCATGGAGATGCAAATGCTCAGTTGACTTTAGGATTGTTATATAGTCTAGGAAAACGCGTACCTGTAGATCATAAAAAAGAACTATATTGGTACCAAAAAGCAGCTGATCAAGGAAATGCAAATGCTCAACTCATGCTGGCGTTATCTTATAAAGATGGAATTATTATTTCTCAAAATGATAAAAAAGCTGCTTATTGGTTTCAAAAATCAGCAGATCAAGGACAACCTATAGCACAATTTGAACTTGGATTAATGTATTATGAAGGTAAAGGTATTCTTCAAAATTCTATTAAGGCAAAAGAATATTATCAAAAAGCGGCCAATCAAGGAAATGTTAATGCTTTGGTAAATTTGGGCACAATGTATGATATAGGACAAGGTATTCCTCAGGATTTTAAAAAAGCAAAAATTTACTTCGAAAAAGCAATAGATAAAGGAAGTGATTTGGCTAAAATTAAATTAGGTATTAAATACCAATCAGGAGAGGGTTTACCAAAAGATAATAAAAAAGCGTTGAATTTACTTCAGCAAGGATGCAAAGCTTCTCCTAAGCTGTGTGATGTACAAACCCATTCCATAATTTCAAAATTAAAAGCTCAACAAAACTAATTTTTATTTGAACATCATAGAGTTAAACACACTATCTTTGTCAATAAAACGATGTTTCAAAGCACTGGCAATATGCCCAATAACCATAACCCCTACTACCCAAGATAAATAAACATGTGTAGGTTTTAAAATAGCTTTTAATTCTGGATTTTTTTGTATGATGTCCGGTAAGTTAAACAAATATAAAACAGGTGCTTGATAACCTGCACTCCAGCTTAACAAACAACCAGTTATTGGCATCAATATCAATGCAAGATATAAGATAATATGCATGATGTGAGCTAATTTTTTCATGATTGGAGACATAGTATCAGGCAATTTAGGGGCGGGGTGGGTATAACGCCAAAAGATACGAATAAAAAACAAGAAAATAATAGTTGTAGCAATATTCTTATGTAATCCGATTAAGGTATGTTGCAGAGCATCTGTATTTGTATCGAAAATCAGATGGTTTGAATAAAAAGCAAGGCACCATACAAAAATAAATATTGCAGCCATCAACCAATGTAAGATTTTTGCAGTCAAAGTATAAGAATTATTCATGCGATCATTTTCAATAAATAAATTTGGGTAATTTAGATTTGTTTATATAATGAAAATTAAAAAGAGTAACGTCAATTTATGTAATGGAGATTAAAATGATTAATAATATTTACTGTATTGGCAGAAACTATTCTGAACATGCCGAAGAGTTGGGAAATAAGGTAGAAGCAGAGCCAATTATTTTCAGTAAACCAAACTCGTCGTTGGTAACCAATAATACCATTCAATTACCTGATTTTTCTGATGTTGTTCATTATGAAACAGAGTTAGTGATTAAGATTGTCAAGGAAGGGTTCCAGATTAAACAAGAAGATGCTGAATCCTATTATGATGAAATAGCCATTGGTTTGGATTTAACAGCTAGGGATTTGCAATCAAAGCTCAAAGAAAAGAAATTACCTTGGTTTTTATCCAAAGGATTTAAAGATTCTTGTTATGTTTCTTCTTTTGTGAATAAATTTAAGTTTAAAGAAAAAATTAGTTTTTCAATGAAATTAAATGGTGAAACAAGACAAGAAGGGTACACTCAAGATATGATATTTACCATTCCAGAAATTATTGCTTATTTGAGTCAGTTTATTATCTTAAAGCCTAATGATCTGATTTATACAGGCACGCCCAAAGGGGTTGGTCAATTAAATCATGGGGATCAGCTTGAGCTTTTTATAGAATCTCAAAAAATGGCTGATTTAAAGGTTTTTTGATTTTATATTTCTTATTTAAAGTCATAAGGTATTCAAACCCGTTGGTAAGCTGTTAAATAGAAAATATGGCATCAATATATAGTTTTTTAAGTGATGAAGATTGGACAAAGGGTTATTTTTTTTATGAAAAGTTTTTCAACATATTCATTGTCAGAGATAAATGCGAACTCTTCACAATTAACCCAAGATTCTGTAATAGATACCAACGTTTTAAATTTGTCTGTCTTTTACAAGTTTAATTTTATCATCTGATATCCATAAAAATCACTGATATAAGTTCATATATTTATCTTAGTTTCTTTTAGATAAAAAAGAAATGTTTCATAAGGGGTGGTGAAGTATTAATTTTTTAATATTTATGGAATATATTATCTGTTTTCTTGCCTTGCTATGAATGAAGGATATGATTAATGTGATATTGATCGTTATTTAAAAATATCAAAGTGTAAGGGTGAAGCATGATAGAGCGTCGTAAATTTTTAATTGGTGCAGGAACAGCTGTTACAACCTCTGTAATATTGTCTGATTCATTATTAACCAAAGCGATTGCTCAGAGTACAGCGGGATATCAAGCTTTTTTAAAACAAATTCAACAACAAGCTGTGCAACAAGGTTTTGATGCATCTATTATGAAACGTGCTTTGGATTGGTCTGTTCCAAATGCCAAAGTTATTCAATTGGATCGTAAGCAACCTGAGTTTACGATGACTTGGGCTCAGTATTATGAAAAAGTCATTTCTCCAACCAAAATAAGTCAAGGCAAGGCATCTTATCAATCTTTACAAAACACCTTATCTCAAATTTGGAAACAGTATCGTGTTGACCCAAGAATAGTTCTGGGGATTTGGGGAATTGAATCTGCGTATGGAAAACATACAGGGAAATTTAACGTAATAGATTCCCTTGCGACTCTTGCTTATGAAGGCCGTAGAGCAAAATTCTTTAAATCAGAGTTGATGAAAGCTTTAAAGATTTTGGATAGTCGTGATATTGCTCCAGAAAAAATGTTAGGCAGTTATGCTGGGGCTATGGGACAACCTCAATTTATGCCCAGTGCATATTTACAATATGCGGTGGATTTTTCAGGAACAGGACAGCGCAATATTTGGACAAATGTGCCTGATGTATTGGCATCTATTGCAAATTATTTGGCAAAATGTGGATGGAAAGCATCTGAACCTTGGGGACAAGAAATCACTATTGACGGTAATTTATCTCAAGGACAAATTGGTCGTAAAAATATAAAAACATTAGCACAATGGCAAGCTTTGGGGGTTAGGCGCAGAGATGGTTCTAAATTCTCAACAAATTCTGTTCAAGGTGCTGTAATTAGACCAGATGGAGAAGGTGGGCAGGCCTTTATGGTTTATCACAATTTTAATGTGATACGCCGTTACAACCCCTCTGATTATTACGCTCTGGCTGTTGGATTGCTTGGGGATGCAGTTGGATAATAATTAAAGTTGTTTTTTCATAAAGAGAAGCGTAAAGCTTAGTCTAATTTTATCTTTTTGAATGGCTGTATATGCTGTGAACTATTCGGTAATTAAAATATCTGGTTTTTTATGTGCTGCTTTTTTGTTATCTTCATGCAACAAAAATGTTGATGATGCAGCTTTAAAAACCGCAAAGCTTCATTATGAGGTTGGACAACCTTATCAATTAGGTAATCGTTGGATTTACCCAGAGGAAAATTTTGCTTATAAAGGGACAGGCATTGCGGTTGTTTCTTCTAAAAGCGGAAAACAAATTACTGCAGATGGAGAAATCTATGATGCGCAGTCTATGACAGGTGCTCATCAAACCTTACAACTTCCTGCAATTGTCCAAGTGCGAAATATGGATAATGGTAGAGAAATTACTATTCGGTTAAATGATCGTCCAGCTTCTACAACAGATCGGATATTGGAGTTAACTCCAAAAGCGGCAAGTTTGCTTGGTTTAGTAAAAGGTTCTGTGGCTAAAGTTGAAATTATCGAAGATGAGAAACGAAGCCAAGATCTTGCATTTAAATTACCTAATGGTCCTCAGACACAGATGCAAGTCAGTACAGCGCCTTTGGAAACCATCAAAGTTGAGAGTTTAGATGGAACTCAACCTTTGAAATCGGATACACGTCATCTTGAACAACCTCAAGAGAACAATGTGCAAGCATTAACGCCATTAGAAGAATTGCCCGCACAATATCGTCAAGGGGCTGCAACAAATGGTCAGCTTTGGATTGATGGTGGTTCGTTTACATCAAGTGTTTATGCTAATCGTTTAGCCGCAAGAATGGGTGGTCGTTTGGTAAATACCTATACTGGGGGACGTCGTGTTATCAGGGTTCGCTCTGGACCGTATAGCAGTGTAGAACAAGCAGATCAAAATTTGGATTCTTTATTAAAATCTGGCATAAAAGGTGCCAAAATCATCGTTGAATAGGGATAGAATAAGCGTGCAAACTCGTAGATCATTATTAACTGGTGCTAGTGGCCTTGCGTTTTCTTTGGCTGTAATCAATTCCTCTCCTGCTGAGGCAAAAACCACCCAACGTAAAAAGAAAACTGCTGCTAGTATTGCAGCTCAGCCTGCAATTTCAAATGGCCCTCCTGCTAATACACCGATAGGCCCTTTTGATACCAGTGCGCAATACGCATTTATTATGGATTATAATACTGGTACTGTTTTGTTGGACAAGCAAGCAGATCAGCCAATGCATCCATCTTCATTAACAAAGATAATGACATGTTACGTTGTGTTTGCAATGTTGAGTACTGGTCGTATAAAACTGGATCAACTCTTACCTGTCAGCGAGAAAGCATGGAGAATGCAAGGCTCAAAGATGTTTGTCCCACTCAATGCACAAGTATCTGTGCAGGATCTTATTCAAGGGGTGATTATTCAATCAGGGAATGATGCTTGTATCGTTTTGGCTGAAGGAATAGCTGGATCAGAACAACAATTTGTTGCTATTATGAATGATTGGGCACCAAAATTAGGTCTTAAAAATACGCGTTTTATGAATTGCACAGGCTGGCCTGATGATAATCATTTAATGTCTGCACATGATATTGCGTTAATAGCCTATCATTTAATACACGATTATCCTCAATATTATCATTTTTTTTCTGAAAAAGAATTTACTTATAATAAAATCACTCAAGGTAATCGTAATGTCTTGGTCGATAAAGGGTTGGCTGACGGTTTAAAAACCGGCCATACCTCTGCAGGCGGATATGGATTATGCGCCAGCTCTGAACGCAATGGTCGTCGTATTATATTGGTTGCTAATGGAATGTCATCTATGAATGAACGTGCACATGAATGTGAACGTTTATTACAGTGGGGTTTTAATCAGTTTGAAAATGTAAAATTGTTCAACAAAGGCGAAGTCATTGAAACCGCACCTGTGTGGATGGGAACATCTCCAACAGTGTCATTAGTTGCGGGTGAAGATTTGTTAATGACCCTTCCTGTTGGTTGGCGTAATAAAATGAAGATTTCTTTAGATTATAACGTACCTATTGCAGCCCCTATTACCAAAGGACAAGTTGTGCAAGCATCATTATCAGTTGAAAATGGTGGGCAGGCTATCCAAATTCCTGTTATTGCAGGAGAATCTGTGCCAAAGTCAGGTCTAATTTCTCGAACGTTTAAAAATATAGGCTATCATTTCGGAAAGAAACCATAATTCTTTCATTAATGGAAGGTAAGATATTATTTCTATCTTCCATTTTATAAGATTAATAGGAAAGTATTATACGGTTATGACAGGATATATGATTACTTTCGAAGGTGGAGAAGGGGCTGGCAAATCGACACAAGCCCAACGATTATATGAAGCATTTGAAAGAGAAGGCCGAAAAGTTTTATTGACCAGAGAACCTGGTGGTACAAAGGGGGCGGAAGCTATTCGAGAGCTTTTACTGTTCGGGGGGTATTCATTTTCTTTACGTTCTGAAATTATGGCGCATTTTACAGCGCGTTGCGATCATGTTGATCAAATTATCAAGCCTGCTTTGAGCCAAGGTTATGTTGTTATATGTGATCGATATATCGATTCAACAAAGGCATATCAAGGCTATGGATTAGGTAATGGCGATAAAGATTTAATTCGATATATTAGCAATCTTTCCAATCTTATTGCATTGCAGCCTGACCTTACTTTGATTTTCGAAGCTCCTTATGATATTATGAGGGAACGGTGCCGTGCCCGTCAAGGTAGAGTAGATCGATATGAGCAACTTGATGAGAATTTCCATTATCGTGTTTTAAATGGATTTAAACAAATTATGATGGATAATTCTGATCGATGCGTTAGAATCGATGCTCACAGAGATATGGAAGCGATTCATCGAGATGTTTATGATATTGTGTCTCAGAAACTATTCGAATTAAAGCAATGAAACCCAGAGAAAATGATCATTTATGGGGGCATAAAAAAGAGTATGCTTATTTTCAGCAAGCGATTGCGCAAAATAAGTTGCATCATGCTTGGTTAATTAATGGTGAAGAAGGGATCGGAAAGGCAACTTTTGTTTATCATTTAGTTCGATTGATTTTAGGAAATAGTCCAGCAGCAATTAGCCGGATCAAAGCAGGAAGCCATGCTGATTTATTAGTCGTTGCTCGTCGCTTAGATGAAAAAAAAAACCGATTACGTTCTGAAATTCTTATAGATGATATTAAAGCCGTTGGAGAATTCTTACGCCTGACTCCAGCAGAGGGTGGGTGGCGCATTGTTGTTATTGAAGATGCAGATTTAATGAATCGTAATGCGGCAAATAGCTTATTAAAATTGTTAGAGGAGCCACCCAAAGGCGCTTTATTATTTCTGATTACGACACACCCTAACCGTTTGCTACCGACAATTTTAAGTCGTTGCCGTAAGATGAGTTTGCGCGGATTATCAACAGAAGAAATGGAACAAGGATTATCTATATTAGCCCCTCAATTATCCGAAATAGATAAAAATAAAGTTATTCAACTTGCGGAGGGCTCTTTAGGAAAAGCGTTACAACTTTTGGAAAGTGGGCATTTAAATATAAAAGATATTGTTGAAAATCTTTTAAACCACTCATTTAAAAGTAAAGATATGTATCAACAAGCTGATTTAATCTTACAAAAAGAAAATGGCTTTACACTTTTTTTAAATTTATTAACCGATGCGATCGCTTTACGCATCCGACAAGCTGTGCAAACGCAAAAAAACGAATTTGGACATCCTATGCGACCTATTTCGCAATGGATAGAAATATGGCAAACACTTTTAAAGTGGCATAAAGAAGCCGAATCTTTTAATCTGGATAAGAAACAGACCCTTATTTCTGAATTTAACCTTGTAAGTGAACTATGAAACCTCATTATATGATTACTACCCCGATTTACTATGTGAATGGGGCTCCGCACGTTGGTCATGCTTATACGTCTATAGCTGCTGATGTTTTGGCTCGTTTTAAACGTCTAGACGGTTATGATGTGTTTTTTTTAACGGGTACAGATGAACATGGACAAAAGGTAGAACAAGCAGCGCAGGATAAAGGTCAATCAGCACAGAATTTTGCAACGATGGTGTCTGCACAATTTCGAAATATGGCTGACCAACTCAATGTTTCTTATGATGATTTTATCCGCACGACAGAAGAGCGTCATATCAAAAGCTGTCAAGCGCTATGGCAAAAAATAGCAGACGCAGGTCATATTTATCTTGGTGCTTATGAGGGGTGGTATTCTTTACGTGATGAATGTTATTATGGCGAAGATGAACTTACAACGACACAAGAAGGAAAAAAAATTGCTCCGACAGGGGCCGAAGTAAAATGGTTAAAAGAGCCTTCTTACTTTTTTAAACTGTCTGCATGGCAAGATAAATTATTAGAATTTTATGAACAAAATCCTAAATTTATAGGACCAGAAAGTCGTCGTAATGAGCTGTTAAGCTTTATTAAATCTGGATTACGGGATTTATCTGTTAGCCGTACGAGCTTTAAATGGGGCATACCTGTTCCAGGTGATGATGACCATGTTATGTATGTTTGGTTTGATGCTTTAACGAACTATATTTCGGCTTTAGGTTATCCAAATATAAAAAGTTCTGATCTGTGGCGGTTTTGGCCTGCTGATTTGCATTTGGTCGGTAAAGAAATCTCTCGTTTCCATGCACTTTATTGGCCAGCCTTTTTAATGGCTGCTGGTTTAGAGGTTCCAAAACGTATTTATTCTCATGGTTGGTGGACAGTCGAAGGTGAGAAAATGAGTAAATCGGTTGGGAATGTTATTGAGCCCTTGAAACTGGTGCAAGAATTTGGTTTAGATCCTGTTCGTTTTTTCTTGTTACGTGAAGTGCCTTTTGGTGGCGATGGAGATTACAGCCGACAATCATTAATCAATCGTATGAATAACGAATTAGCAAATGATTTGGGTAATCTGGCACAAAGGACGCTTTCTCAAGTCATGCGAAACTGCGAGGGAAAACTCCCTGAAATTGGTCAACGTCATCAAGATGACGAGACTTTATTATCAAAAGCGATATTGTTACCGACCTTATTGCGTGAACAAATGGACCGTCAAGCATTGCATGAATCTTTGGAAACCATTTGGAAAATTATTCGTGCTTCAAATGCCTATATAGATCATCAAGCACCTTGGACATTAAAAAAGACTGATCCCCAAAGAATGACTGTTGTATTACGGGTTCTGGTTGATACATTGCGGATCATTGCAACCTGTTTACAGCCATTTATACCTGGGGCAATGGATAAGTTATTGACCCAATTGGGTGTTTCTGAATCTGAACGCCAGTTATCAGATCTTGAAACGGTTATTCCTGCTGGACGTGAACTTCCTGCACCTTCTGGTATTTTCCCACGTTTTGTAGAGGCTGAATAATTCTTATGCGTTTAGTTGATTCCCATTGCCACCTTGATTTTTTTTCAGATGAAGAAATTGCAACTCTGTTAGATCATGCAGAGGAGGCAAAATTAGGAGAGGTGGTAACTATTGGAACACGCATATCCAAAGCTGATGTGCAAAAGCGTATTACAAGTTTTGCTAGGCCTGATTTAAAATTATGGTGTACTGTTGGAACGCATCCTGAGTATGTCAAAGATGAAGTTTTTGCTACTGCTGATGAAATTGCAGCCTCAACAGATCACCCGCAAGTTATTGGTATTGGTGAAACTGGGCTTGATTATTTTTATGGTGAACCAAGTATATTTATCAAGCAGCAAGAATTTTTCAGAGCACATATACAAGCAGCACAAAAAACGCAATTACCCGTTTGTATTCATGCTCGTGAAGCTGATGATGATATTGCCAGAATTTTACAAGAAGAAACTAAGAATAATGGCAGTTTTCCATTTCTGATTCATTGTTTCACGTCTAGCCTTGCTTTGGCCCAAACAGCAATAGAGCTGGGGGGATATATCAGTATTTCTGGAATTGCGACGTTCAAGAAAGCTCAAGAATTACGAGATATAATCGTTCAACTGCCAATAGATCGTTTATTAGTTGAAACAGATTCACCTTATTTAGCGCCTGTTCCATATAGAGGAAAACGTAATGAGCCTGCTTTTGTTGCGCATACGGCAAAATATGTTGCAGAATTAGTAGGTATGTCCGAGCCCGATTTTGTCGATCAAACAACCACTAATTTTCATCATTTATTTACGAAAGCAAAATAAGAATGAAAGTAACCTTTTTAGGGTGCAGCGGTTCAGGTGGTGTGCCAATGGTTGGTGGGGAAGATGGTAAAGGAGACTGGGGGGCTTGCGATCCTTTGGAAACGAAAAATCGTCGCACTCGTTCTTCGATAGTGATTGACACAAATCTTGGTAAGCGGATTATTATTGATACAGGTCCTGATATTCGAGAACAGTTATTACGTGAACAAATCAGTAAGTTAGATGCGGTTATTTATACACATGCGCACGCGGATCATATTGCGGGATTGGATGAGTTACGTTCAATCAACCGTATGATTGGCAAACCTATCTCAATTTATGCGACCTCTGAAACATTGCAAGAACTTGAAAATCGCTTTGCTTATGCATTTAAACCTTGGACAACAGCCCCGCATTTTTTTCGTCCAGCTTTAGATGTAAATATTGTTGAATATGGTGATGTGTTCATCGTGGCAGAGGAAAAGATTCAGACATTCGAACAATGTCATGGTTTTGGGAAAACACTTGGAATCCGTTGTGGCTCTGTAGCGTATTGTACAGATGTAATGGATATCTATCAAGATGGTATTGATATTTTAGATGGGGTTGAAACGTGGATTGTTGGATGTTTTCAACGAGAGCCTCATCCCGCTCATGCGTGGGTAGATAAAGTTTTAGAATGGCGTGAAAAAATTAACCCAGAACGGACGATTTTAACCCATATGGGGCCTGATATGGATTGGACATGGCTTAGAAATAACCTTCCTCAAGGGGTTGATGTTGCATATGATGGATTAAAGATTGTTTCTTCTTAATGGGTTTGTGTATTCAATAATGAATTATTAAACATATTTATTTTTTGGAGTAAAATTGTATCTTCAAGAAAAAAACATGAGCTTGAAATATAAAAATTAGAGGAAGCAGTCGAAGAAATATAATTTTTACTTTGATATTTTTATATGCTCTCTAAACAAATTAGATAAAATAAACTTGTCAGTTTTGTGGAAAAATAAATATTATCGATAATATTAATTCTAATTAATTTTACATATAAATTCATGATTGATAAGACCATCCAAAAAGGTTATTTGTTCAAACTTATCTTTCATTTTAATCCTTGTCGAATATATTGCAGATTGTTTGTATGATTACTCACTATTAAAAATATCAAATTTATAATAAACACATAACTACTTGAAAAACTTTATGGTTAACATTTTAACTATAAAGAAACTATTTTTATCATTTAAGAATAAGAGCTTGGGTAATGACGATTGAAAACGAAGGCTTGATTAAAGAAACCCCATTGGCAACGGCATTAAGCGAACGCTATTTGGCTTATGCGTTATCAACGATTATGTCTAGGTCTTTACCAGATGTAAGGGATGGATTAAAGCCTGTTCATCGTCGTTTAGTTTTCGCGATGCGGCAACTAAAGTTGGATCCAAAATCGGGATTTAAAAAATGTGCTCGTATTGTTGGGGATGTTATTGGTAAATATCATCCTCATGGAGATGCTTCTGTTTATGAAGCATTGGTGCGTTTGGCTCAAGAATTTGCTGTCAGATATCCTTTGGTCGAAGGGCAAGGAAATTTTGGCTCTATTGACGGTGATAACGCAGCTGCAATGCGTTATACTGAATCTCGGATGACGATGATTGCTCAGGCATTGCTTGAAGGGATTGATGAAAACGCTGTTGATTTCCGTGATACCTATGATGGTGAAGAAGAAGAGCCGATTGTACTCCCTGGGGCATTTCCTAATTTATTAGCCAATGGTTCCAGCGGAATAGCTGTAGGAATGGCAACCAATATTCCCCCCCATAACGCAGGTGAGCTTTACGCTGCTGCAATGCATTTAATTAAAAAGCCTGATGCTTCAACCAAAGACTTATTGCAATTTGTGCAAGGTCCTGACTTCCCTACAGGTGGAATAATTGTAGAAAATCAGGATATTATTCTTCAGACCTATGAAGTTGGGCGAGGATCACTGCGCCTTAGAGCGCGTTGGGAGGTTGAGCAAGGGCGTTTTGGAACATGGCAAGTGGTTGTTACTGAAATCCCTTATCAAGTTCAAAAATCTAAATTAATTGAGCAAATTGCTTCGTTAATGGAGCAAAAAAAACTGAATTTACTGGCTGATATTCGCGATGAAAGCACGGATGAAGTGAGGTTGGTAATTGAACCCAAAAATCGCACGATTGAACCAGAAGTATTAATGGAATCATTATTTAAAGCGACAGCTTTAGAAGGACGTTTTTCTTATAATATGAACGTTCTAGATTCCAAGGCTGTTCCCAAAGTAATGGGTTTAAAAGATATTTTACGTGCTTGGCTGGATCATCGATACATTGTGTTAGTACGTCGTAGCCAGCATCGCCTTAGCGCATTAGAACGTCGTTTAGAGATATTACAAGGATTATTAGCGGTTTACCTTAATTTAGATGAGGTAATTCGTATCATTCGTGAAGAAGACGAAGTCAAGACCGTTTTGATGCAGACTTTTAAACTGACTGATTTACAATCTGAATCGATATTAAATATGCGTTTACGCAGTTTGCGTCGTTTAGAGGAAGATGCCATTCGTCATGAATATGATCAGCTTTCAGCTGAAAGAGAAGCACTGAATATTCTGTTAAATGATGAATCTTTATGTTGGAAGAAAATTTCACAAGAGTTAAAAGAAGGTAATAAGCAATTTGGAACGGGTCCCTTGGGACAACGTCGTACTTTAATATCTGGAGCCCCCAAGGCAGTTGATGTGGTTGAGGTATTAGAAGAAGTTGAAAGAGAACCATTAACGGTAATTTTATCCCAAAAAGGATGGATTAAGGCGTTAAAAGGGCATGGTCTTGATTTATCCTTACAAAAGTTTAAAGAAGGGGATCAGTTACAAATGTCTTTGGAATGTCAAAGTAACGATCGCCTGTGTGTCTTTGGCAGTGATGGTAAAAGTTTCAATATTAAAGTTTCTGATTTGCCCAGAGGTCGTGGGGATGGGCAACCCATTCGGTTATTAGTAGATTTGTCCAACGATGCAACGATTTTAGCTCTGTTTGTTTTAGAAGATAACGGCAAATATTTATTAGTGTCTGATGGTGGGCGTGGATTTGTTACCGAGGGAAATAATCTCTCTACGGATCGTAAAATTGGTAAGCAAATTTTAAATCTTAAAGATGATGAAAAAGCAATTTATTGTTTGTATATAAAGGGGGATTATGTTGCAATTGCCAATACGATAGGTAAATTTCTTATTTTCCCACTGGATCAAATTCCAGAGTTAAAGAAAGGTGCTGGCGTTATTTTACAAAAACTTGGTAAAGGTAAACCAAAAATTGTAACAATTTTCTCTGCTGAAGAAGGATTAACAATTTCAGAGAAAAGCCGTAAACGGAATTTCGAAGATTTAAAAGATTTTGTTGGTAATCGTGCAGGTGTTGGTAAAAAATCACCAAATTGGTTAAGAGGATAATCTTTCTAATAAATCAAGTATAGAAAATAAGATATATTTTGTTTTGTATGCTTGATTCTAATTATGTAGCTTTGAATTATTTTCTTTACGGATATAAATAAGTTGATAGGCATAATAGAGAGCATTTTATTTCCACGGGTTAAAATAAACAAAGCCTTACTAGCTGATAAGCTACAAAAGAAAACCATTGTTATTACGGGTGGGAGTTTCGGAATTGGAGAACAGCTTTGTTGCCAATTGTCTGAGATTGACTGTCATCTTATTCTCGTGGCAAGGACAAAAGAAAAGCTCCAACAGATTCAGCAAGAATTACAGAATAAACCTGCAACAATTCATCTGTTTTCTGCTGATTTATCCGATGAATTACAACTTGACCAATTTATACTTTATTTGCAGAAATACACTGTTGATATTGTGATTAATAATGCAGGAAAATCTATTTGTCGTTCTACGATGAAATCATTAGATCGTTTTCATGATTTTCAACGAACAATGCAGCTAAATTATTTTGCACCAGTCAAGTTATGTTTTGCTTTAATACCGCAACTAATTAACAATAAAGGGCATTTTATTAATGTTTCTGCGGTAAATGTATTATTGGCTCCTACTGCTTATTGGGCAGCATATCAAGCCTCTAAAGCTGCTTTTGATCAATGGTTGCGTTGTGCCGAGGCAGAGTTGTTAATAAAGGGCGTAACTGTTTCTACTGCTTATTTACCATTGGTAAAAACGCGGATGATAGAGCCAACGCAGGCATATCAGTATGCCCCGACAATGTCTCGAGAACAGGCTGCTGATCATATTTGTCAGCTCATAATTGATCAAAAAGCATCTTATAAACCTTGGTGGACGTTATCAGGTCAGCTCTTGTCCATTCTTTTTGCAAGATCATGGGTAAAATTAATGCAATCTTATTTAAAGAATAAAAGTAATGGAAGGGATTAAAGCACTTTATCAAATCAAATTGCTGACGTTGAAAGGCATCTGGTATTTGATTAAAAGCATTCCAACTGTTGGTATGAATTTAATGGCGCTTCTTTATATTGCGCAGAAATTATTTCCCGATAGAATAGCTTTTCAAGATGACACTACGCATATTAGTTATCACGATTTATATTTAAAATCTCAGCATTTGGCGGATCAATTTTACTGTCATTATACTATTCAAAAACACCAAAAAATAGCAATCATTGCTTATAATCATTTACATTTAATTCACAGTTTATTCGCTTTATCTGTATTAGGAGCGGATATTTATTTATTAAACGCAGAAATATCGTCTGCACAATTTCAACGTTTACATGAAAAGCATCAGTTTCAGTGGGTTATACATGATTTTGAAATAGAATATGTTCCTTTAGAAAAAAGCATTTTTATGGATCATGACACTTTAATATCGATTAAGTCTTTATTAAAAGAAAAAATCTATCCTTCGAATACTCAAAGAAAAAGAACACATTTTTCAAAGATCATTGTATTGACCAGCGGTTCTACGGGAGCGTTTAAAAGTGCTGAACGATCTTCTAAAGTGGGTAATTTTTTAGTTCCTTTTTATCAGTTGCTCACCCAATTAAATTTATATCGTTATCGAACTATTTATATTGCAACGCCTATTTATCATGGATTTGGCATGGCAACATTATGTATGACGGTCATATTAGGCGCAACGGGTTATTTAAAAAAGAAATTTATAGTCCATGAAGCTTGTGATTTAATTGAAAAACATCAAATACAAGTCGTGACTTTGGTTCCTTTAATGTTGAACAGAATGCTGAGGCATGATGATCGTAAGCTACGTTCTTTGCAATGTATTATCACTGGTGGTGCAGCCATTGCAGAATCTTTGGTTACCGAAACGTTGAGGATATTGGGAAACATTTTATTTAATTTATACGGCACGTCAGAGGCAGGGGTTTGTATGATTGCTAGGCCGACTGATTTGTTGCAATTTCCAAAAACAATAGGCAAACCAATTCCTGGATTAAAAGCTAAGATTGTAAAGGATGGACAAGTTATCAGGGATGGTGCAGGCGAGCTTTATATACAATGTGCTTGGTCAATACAAAGAACAACATGGATAGTAACGGGAGATTTGGTTTCTAAGGATATAAATGGGTATTATTATTTACAGGGGCGTGTAGATGACATGATTGTTTCGGGTGGCGAAAATGTATATCCGTTTAGCTTAGAACAAACTTTGCTGGCATATCCTTTTATTATAAAGGCTGTTGTTCTAGTCGTTCCTGATATTGAATTTGGTCAAAGATTGATTGCTTTTGTTGTGTTGGAAACAGATAAAAATTTATCTAAAGAAGCATTATATATTTGCTTAAAAACAAAGGTTGCTCGTTATCAAATGCCTAAAAAGATAATTATTATCAGCGAGATTCCGATAACTGTCATTGGTAAGCCTGATAAGAGAAAACTATTACAGCTATTGTCATAAGCCGTTTTATGGAATGATTATGTATGAATAGGTTTAAACAGTTTTAACCAGATATTCTCTTATATTCGGTCACTTCGTATGGTTATATATAGTGTATTATATCAATAACATTATGGAAATATGATGATTGAACAAAGACTATCTCACGAGCGTGGTTCGGCTGACCATGGTTGGTTAAAAGCAAGGTTTAGCTTTTCTTTTGCGCATTATTGGGATCCAGAGCAAATTGGATTTTCTGATCTTTTGGTGATTAATGATGATCAAATAGCAGCATCCAAGGGTTTTGGAACACATCCTCATAAAAATATGGAAATATTTACTTATATCCTAGAGGGTGCCTTGGAACATAAAGACTCAATGGGCAATGGATCGGTTATCAAAGCAGGTGATATCCAATTAATGAGTGCAGGGTCTGGAATAACACATAGCGAGTTTAATCCATCAAACTCTCATAAAACGCATTCTTTACAGATTTGGGTGATGCCTAATACAGAAAATACTCAGCCTAACTATCAACAGCATTCTTTATCGCCAGAAGAGAAAAGGGGGAAACTAAAGTTGATTATATCACCTGATGGTGAGGAAAACTCTCTTTATATACGTCAAGATATCAGGATATACTCAGGTTTATTTGATGCTAGAGAACAAGCAATATTTACCATTCCAGAAAACCGTTATGTTTATCTTCATGTCGCAAAAGGTAGCTTAATAGTCAATGATTTAGTTTTTAATGCAGGTGATGGGGCTCGTATCCGTCATGAGCGGCAGTTGACTTTTAGTCACGGTGATAATGCTGAAACCTTATTGTTTGATATGCGTCCTGTTGAAAGCAATTATCCTTATGCATAAGATAAATAGGATTTATTGAATAAAAACTAATCAGTTTTAAATTGATATCCAGCTTGATATTTCTCTAAGAAATCAATCATGATATCTGCAAATTCTATCGCTGTAATAGGTTGTTTATCCTTTTTATTGTATATTGGTTTTTTAATAATAGGACGTTTAAGAACAAATAAGATAATGTTCTAAACCTGTCTGTATTTAAATTTAAAGATCAAAAAAATAAAAAAGGATAGAAGAGATATCAATAAAGGATTCCAATTATCATCAATATATTTTTTTACCGAAAGTAATTTCTAAAATATTCAATTGATAAATCAATAACGTCCGCACTATGAATAATTAAAAAATCTGCTCCAATATCATAAAATTCATATCTACCTTTATTAATAACTATATCTGGTGAGAATTCTTTGGAAGAAATACGATCTTCAGCGCAAATAATATATTTTTTTTACGAAGTAACTCTTTTGTTTCTATATCTTGTCCTATGATGCACCTTTAATTGTAAAGGTGCATCTGATCACATTATTCCTTTAATAATCTTGCTGCTTCTAATGCAAAATAAGTCATAATGGCGTTTGCACCTGCGCGTTTAAAGCATAGTAAAGTTTCTAAAATAGCGCCTTCTCTTTGTAAGAAACCGTTTTGAATGGCCCCCATTAACATGGCATATTCACCAGATACTTGGTAGCTAACGATTGGAATATCGAATTTATCACGCACAGAGCGAATAATGTCCAAATAGGGCATTCCAGGTTTAATAATAATGGAATCAGCCCCTTCTTTAATATCCAATTCAACTTCTGCCAATGCTTCCCCACGATTGGCTGGATCCATTTGATACGTTTTTTTGTCGCCTTTTAATAAGCCACCAGATTCCAAAGCATCCCTAAAAGGTCCATAATAAACGCTGGCATATTTTGCTGCATAAGACATAAGTTGTGTGTCGATAAATCCTGCTTGATCCAAAGCTTGACGAATAGAGCCAATACGACCATCCATCATATCAGATGGTGCAATAATATCGATACCAGCATGGGCTTGATTAACAGATTGTTTGATTAAGACTTCTACGGTTTCATCATTGACGACATATCCGTTTTTTACAATGCCATCATGTCCGTGGCTGGTATATGGATCTAAAGCAACGTCACCAATTAAAAGCATTTCAGGAAATTGCTTTTTTAATTCTTTTGCAGCAGAGCACATTAAATTGTTTGGGTTATAAGATTCTGAACCCGTTGGATCACGTTTTTCTTTGGACGTAACAGGAAATAATGCCAGTGCAGGAATATTTAATTTTGCAGCAGGTTCAATATATGCCCCCAGACGATCGACAGAGACGCGTTTTACGCCTGGCATTGAAGCAACTTCTGTTTCTATATTTTGTCCTTCGACGATAAAAATAGGCCAGATTAAATCATCGATGCTGAGTTTGTTTTCTGCAACCAGTCGACGCGTTGTTTGATTTAAACGATTACGACGCATGCGTGTTAATGGAAAATTACCAATCATCATTATATCCTTTAACTTTAATTTTTATAATTATATATTTTCAAGTTTTTTATTTAGCTTGCTATGCCAGTATCCATAACTGAAATAAATGATTAACCCAATTGTTAACCAAATAGACATCATAGTCCACGTTAATCCATTTAACGAATACATGAGTACTAAACTTGTTATAACTCCAATTGCAGGAATAATATCGCCACCAGGAGCTTTAAATGTTCTGGGATAATCTTTATAAGTTCTTCGTAAAATTATGACCCCAGAGCACACAAAAACAAAGGCAAATAAGGCACCAATGGAACACATATTTCCCAAAATATCCATCGGCAAAAAGGCACATAGAAAACAAATCATTATCATAAAGAAAATATGGGAATAACAAGGGGTTTTATATTTTGGATGCGTTTTTGAAAAAAATGTAGGAATAAGGCCATCTCTTGCCAATGAATAAAACACACGCGTTTGTCCAATAAGTAAAAGGAACAAGATAGGAATATATCCAAATAAAATACTGAATTTAACAACAGGTTGTAACCATACATAAGGTGTATGGTTAATCGCAGTTGCAACAGGGGCAGCATCCCCAACCAAATCTTTATAGTAAACGAGGCCAACAATAACAAAAGCAAACAAAACGTAAATAATTGCACAGGTTGCAATAATAATTAAAATTGCTTTAGGAATATTTTTTGCAGGGTCTTTAACTTCTTGTGCTGTCGAAGAGACACTGTCAAAACCAATATAAGCAAAAATAACCATACCAGCGGCTTGTAAAATTCCAGAGTAACCAAAATGGCCAAATTGATTTTCAACATTTTCTGGGATAAAAGGGACAAAGTTACTGGCATGAATATAAGGCAAACCAAACGCAATTAATGCGATTACAACGAATATTTTTATAAACACAACTATATTATTTAACGTTAACGATTCTCTTATACCTTTCATTAATACAAATGAAAGAATGATAACAATAACCATAGATGGCAGATTTATTATACCATGCGTAACAGTGCCATCAGCCAACTTAATCGTTTCAAAAGGAGATGCTATATAACGTTGATCAGGATGAATACCAAATCCTTCGAGTAGGGATAACATATATTTGGACCAACTGACGGCTACGGCACCTGCGCCAACGGCATATTCTAATACCAGATTCCATCCTACCATCCAGGCAATAATCTCACCATAAGCTATATAGGTATAACTGTAGGAGCTGCCTGATACTGTTATCATTCCAGCTAGTTCACTATAACATAACCCTATAAAAGCACAGGCAATAGCACCAATAAAAAAGGATAAAATTACCGCTGGTCCTGCATGTTCAGAAGCTGCAATTCCTGTGATAGAGAATAAACCTGTTCCTACAATTCCACCAACTCCAAAGAAAATAAGACTGGGCATACCAATAACGCGTGCTAGACTATTGTGATCAGCAGAAGGTGACTCTATTTTTTTCTTTCTGAATAAAGAGACAAAACCTAATTTTCCCATATGCATATTTTCCTTTAAAGAGGGGAAGGCATCAAATTCTTTTATTTAAAATAAAAAAAGCAAAGATTAAAATTCTTTTTTTTATAATTTTGATGTTTAAAAAATTAAGAATATAATTTATTTATATAGATAGACGAAATTTAATTAAACCCTTTAGTCTTAATAGCAGGAATTTGTTAATGCCCGATACAAAAAATTATAATCAGTTTTTTAATTCTGATTTATCTAGCACGGACCCAGAAGTAAGCCAGTTTATTCATGGTGAACTTGTTCGCCAACAAGACGGTATCGAGTTGATCGCTAGTGAGAATCTTGTCTCTCAAGCAGTTTTAGAAGCTCAAGGAAGTGTTTTAACCAATAAATATGCTGAAGGGTACTCTGGACGTCGTTATTATGGTGGATGTGTCGAAGTTGATAAAGTAGAAACACTTGCTATTGAACGATTAAAGAAAATTTTTGGTGCAGAATATGCTAACGTACAGCCTCACTCAGGCGCAAATGCAAATTTAGCAGCTTATATGGCGACCGTAAAGCCTGGTGAAAAAGTATTGGGAATGAACCTGGCTTCTGGTGGGCATTTAACTCATGGGGCAGCTCCTAATTTCTCTGGGAAATGGTTCAATGCTTTGCAATATGGTATTCGCCGTCAGGATGGATATCTTGATTACGATGAGATGGAAGCAATTGCACGTGCAGAAAAACCAAAATTAATTATTGCTGGAGGGTCTGCATATCCTCGTATCATCGAATTTGAACGATTCCGCAAAATTGCAGATGAAGTTGGTGCATATCTGATGGTTGATATGGCTCATTTTGCGGGCTTAGTGGCTGCAGGATTATTTCCAAATCCAGTGCCTTATGCTGATATCGTGACCAGTACAACTCATAAAACTTTACGCGGACCACGTGGAGGGATTATCCTTACAAATAATCCTGATCTTGCTAAAAAAATTAATTCAGCTGTATTTCCTGGATTGCAAGGTGGTCCATTAATGCATGTCATTGCTGCCAAAGCGGTTGCTTTTGGTGAAGCATTACGTCCAGAATTCAAAGAATATCAAAAGTCTGTTGCTAAAAATGCAAAAGTTTTAGCTGAAACTTTAATTGAATGTGGTTTTGATATTGTAACCGAAGGTACTGATTGTCACTTATTATTAGTTGATCTTCGTCCTAAAAAAGTAACAGGGAAACAAGCAGAAGAAAGCCTCGAAAGAGCAGGGATTACCACCAATAAAAACGCTATTCCATTTGATCCAGAAAAACCTGCTATTACTTCTGGTATTCGTCTTGGAAGTCCTGCTGGAACGTCTCGTGGGTTTGGAGAAGTTGAATTCCGTGAGATTGGCTTATTAATTAACGAAGTACTTACCGCTTTGGCTGATGCTTCAGATGGAGATAACAGTAAAATAGAACAAGAAGTGCATAAAAAAGTTGTTGCACTTTGTAATCGTTTTCCTATATATAAATAGTTTGTTTTATTAGACGGAGTATGACTGCTGATTAAGCCATTACATCAGTTATGGCGTATGTTCCCTCCATCTAGTCGCCGCTATGGTTTGGCTAGGTTTGGGGGGTGTATAGCTCCGTCAATAACACCATCCCCACCAGTTGATTCAGTAGTTATCATTGGTGGTGAGGTTACTCGTGCTTCTGGGCTTGGAGAAGGTGCACGGGTTATGCATCAGGCTTTAAAAAAGCATCACATTGACGCTCATTTACTTGATGTTTCACCTTATTCATTTTCAATGGCACGATATAAAAAATCTGCTCAATTATTATCAAAATATTTACATGCTCCATTGATCTTACATATTAATTCTCCTCAAATTCCCTATGCGTTGCTTTCGTTACCCAGAAAATATATTAAAAATCGAAAAATTATTGGTTATTGGGCTTGGGAACTTGAAGTATTACCAAAAGACTGGATAGTGGGCTTTCAGTTTGTTCATGAAATTTGGGTGCCTTCGAAATTTGTCGCAAAGTCTATGGAGAAATGGGCTAAGCAATTTAATAAAATAATTCGAGTGGTTCCTCATCCTATTGCTGATCGTATTACATATCCAGTAGAAAATATTAGTCGTCAGGCGTTAGGTTTGCCAGAAAACAAAATTATTATTTTAGTTTCTTTTAATTTATCATCAAGTTTTGCCAGAAAAAACCCTATTGGAGCAATTTCAGCATTCCTTAAAGTATATGAGCATGTTAAAAACATAGCTCTAGTACTAAAAATTACCTATGCGGAATATTATCATGATGATATGGCGAAAATTATGAATATGATACAAGATCGTGATAATATTGTTGTTATTAAACATGTTTTATCAGCAGTTGAAAATCAAGCTTTATTTAAATATTCTGATATTATTTTATCGTTACATCGCAGTGAAGGGTTTGGGTTGGTACCCGCTGAAGCTATGTTGTGTGGTAAAGCTGTTATTTCTACAAATTGGTCTGCAACAGAAGAATTTATTGATGAATCTTGTGGAGTTCCTGTTGATTATAGATTAATCCCTGTGCAAGATTCACGAAGTGTATATCAGTTTTCGAATGCATATTGGGCAGAGCCTGATTGTGGTATTGCTGCACAAGCGATACAAAATTTGGTCTTAAATCCGCATTATCGTTTTGAATTAGGTAAAGTTGCATGTAAAAGAGCTAAAGAGCAATTTAATTCACAGTCTTTGATAAAGGGGTTATCCGCCATAGGTGCGGTAATTAATAAAGGATGAAAAAACCTCTTAATATGTTGATATGGCAATGGGGACGTCGCGGTGCTGGGCCTAAGACTGCTGTTGAATTTTCTAAAGCAGTTACGTCAATTCCTGGTATTAACACATATTTATCTTTATCAACCCAAGCTGAAATTGTTATAAAAGCTAATAATTTGGTTGTTGATTTACCTGTAAAAACATATTCTTCTATTTGGGGGTATATATGTCGTATTTTACAAGCCCCTTTAATAATTGCATCTTTGTTTAAATTTATTAAAATAAATAAAATTAATATAGCCATTTGTACCATGCCTGGGCCTATGGACTTAATTATGGCGATAACACTACGATTGTTACATATTCCGTACGTAGTTGTTGTACATGATGTTCACCCACATCCTGGGGATGGATATTTATTTCAGCATTTTTTACAAAAAATCTTGATTAAAAAATCAAGATTAACTGTTACTTTCTCAAAATATATTTATAAGCAATTACTTGCTGTTGATTACGTACCAACGTCTCAAATTATAGAGGGGTGGCATCCACCCTTTTCTTATAAAATAAACAATAGTCAACAAAGTGTGTCTGGAACAGAAATTAAGCTTCTGAATTTTGGACGTCTGTTATTGTATAAAGGATTGGACCTGTTAGAAGAAGCTTTGGATCATGTATCTAGTTCAAAAGCTTACCGCTTGCGTATTGTTGGTCATGGCCCCCAAAATCCTTTATTAGATCGATTAAATGCAAGAGATAACGTTTCAGTTGAAAATAGATGGGTGCCAGAGGAAGAGATTGCGGAGTTAATGCAATGGGCTGACGTTGTTATTTTGCCATATAGAGAAGCAAGCCAAAGCGGTATTGCAGCAACAGCATTGGCATTTGGTAAACCTATTTTAATTACTAATGTAGGCGGTTTAGCCGAGCAATTTAAAAAAGAAGATTTGGATCTAGTTTTTATTTGTGAGCCCACCATAAATGAAATTGCTAAAGGGTTAGATCAAATTTTACAGCTTAATTTTCCTATATCTCGCAAAAAGCACGACGCTGATCAAGAGTGGAAAGAGCTCGCAGAGCATCTGATTAATGAAATTACGAATAAACTCGATAAGTCACCATAAGGTCAAAAGATTATGGCAAAAGCAACTATTTTAACAGAAGATTTCGCAGGAATGAAATCTCAAGCTTTTGGTTTTGCGGAACGTGCAGGGTATCAAAAACAATTATGCAGTTTAACACCTAAAAGGCCTTGGAGTTTTATTTCAGCACCATATTGGCCTTTTCCATTAAAGTCGGTAAAGCCTTTTCATATAGAGCCAAGTGAAATTATAATTAGTGTAGGCAGTGTAGGTGGGGTTATTAATGCAGCGCTTCGCAATTCAGAGCGCCCAGCAATACATATTCAAAACCCTAGGATCTCGCCTAATAAATTTGATTTGGTAATTGTAAACCCTCATGATCGGCTTGAGGGGAAAAATATCCTTATTTCAAGAACGGCTTTGCACCATATTTCGCCGCAACTCTTGGCTGAAAGTAAGGATAAATGGGCTCCTTTTTTCAAAAATTATAAAAAACCTTTGGTTTCAGTATTAATAGGTGGAAACAATGGACGTTTTACTCTTGGGCTGAATGAAGCGAGGCAGATTGCTAATCAATTAGCAGCGTTGATTATAACAGAGAATGTTACTATTGCTTTGACGCCTTCGCGACGCACAGATCCTCAAGCTATTGATGTATTTAAAGCAATACTAACTCCATTAGGTGCTTTTATTTGGGATGGAATAGGTGAGAACCCTTATTTAGGGTTGCTAGCATGTGCTGATTTAATCTTGGTAACAATGGATAGTGTTTCTATGGTTTCAGAAGCTGTCGCAACTTCTGTTCCTGTAATGATCATATCATTACCAGGAAAATCTAAAAGAATTTCTTTGTTTATCCAGTCTATGCAGCAGCAAAAACGAGTCAAATTGTTTTATGGTCGTTTTGAAATTTGGAACACAGGACCTTTGGATGATACAGAAGTCATTGTTTACAAAGCAAAAAAAATATTAGGCTTATAAAAAAATACTTAAAGATGTACAAAATAGTTTACTTTTAATTTTAAAGATGTATATTTTTTATATCTTTAAAGGAAAAGAATGCTTCGAAGCTTTTCATAGTTATAATATTCAATAAGATGTACTTTATTTGCATTTTAGTTTCTATAGTTTGTTGAGAGGTTGTTTTTATGCTCACGGAAAACCAAAAATCTATTATAAAAGCCACAGTTCCAGTATTGGCTGAACATGGTGTTGCGTTGACATCCCATTTTTATGAAAGAATGTTTGCTCAAAATCCAGAATTAAAACAAGTATTTAATCGGGGTCATCAAGAGGCTGGTAAACAACAACATGCGTTAGCTGGTGCTGTATTGGCATATGCACAAAATATTGATAATCCAACCGTTTTACAAGGAGCCTTAGTTCATATTGCTAATAAACATGTAAGTTTAGGTATACGTGCAGAACATTACCCCATTGTTGGAAAACATTTACTGGCTTCAATTAAAGAGGTTTTAGGGGAAGGAGCAACAGACGAATTAATCGACGCTTGGGGCAAAGCTTACGAGCAACTTGCTAATTTATTAATTGAGATGGAAACAAAGCTTTATAATGATCTTGTTCAAGAAGGATCCTGGACTGGTTGGAGAAGCTTTAAAATTGTTAAGAAAATAGCTGAAACAGATCAGATTACTTCATTTTATTTAAAACCTGTTGATCATGGAAAGGTTCCTGAATTTCATCCCGGTCAATATATTTCTGTTCGTGTTTATGTTCCAGAATGGGATTTAATACAACCTCGTCAATATACATTATCTAATGCACCAGGTGCGGACGCTTATCGTATTTCTGTAAAACGTGAAGATGGTAATGCCTATAGTCCTGCAGGTCACGTATCCAATGTTTTACACAAAAATTACAACGAAGGGGATGTGATCGATTTGGCACCTCCTGGTGGAGAATTTTTCTTGGATGAAAAAAGTGATAAGCCAGTTTTTTTAATTAGCGCAGGCGTCGGTATTACTCCTATGGTTTCTATGCTTACTTACTTATCAGAACATCAAACTCAACGGCCAGTTTCATTTATTCATGGTACACGTAATAGTAAAACACTCGCAATGTATGATCAAATTAACGATATCATTCAAAAAAATGATCATATGAAAAGAATTATGTTTTACTCTGAACCAGAAGCTCAAGATGAACAATATGATTATATTGGCAGAGTAGATTTAAATACAGTCAAAGAGACGATTATTCCTGATGCTCAATATTATCTCTGTGGTCCAACAGAATTTATGCAAGAGCGAGCCAAAGATCTTAAAAATTTAGGGGTTCCTGCTAAAAATATTCATGCAGAGGCTTTTGATACAGGGGTATTAAACGTTTAAAGTTGTTCTCTTTTAAATATGGATAGAGTAATTTAATTTCTATCCATATTAATTATAAAATTTAAAAATAAACTAACCTATATAATGCCATAATTCTTTTATATTATTCTAAATTCCATCTTATGATTGAAGGTCTTTGAATGATACAGCGGTTTTTAAAAGTAATGAGTGTGGCATCTTTGTATAGCTTGACTTTATGCAGTGTGGTTTATGCACAAGAAGTATCTAGTGGTAAAAACCAATCTATAAGATTGGTTTATGATATCTATAATAAAGGCTTGCATGTTATTACAATGAAGGCAGATTATGAATTATCGGCAACAACTTATAAAGTGAAAGCAAACTTTGCCTCGGCAGGGATGGCTAGCCTTGTTTTTAGTTTAGATACGAATGCTACTGTTGATGGTGTTTTTAAAAATGGTCATGCTTTTCCTGGAACGTATCAATCCATAGGTAAAGATAAAAATGGTCAGTTCAAGCTAGTAATGAATTCAAATTATGGAACTAAAACTGACATAACAACACTTGAACCAGCACGTGGTGATGACAGGGACGCTTTAACTCCAGCACAACAAACACATAGCCTGGATATATTAAGTGCGATGGCTGATTTGATTTATCACGTTAGAACTACAGGAAAATGTGATAGTCAATTTAATTTATTGGATGGTTTACGCTCTTTTACTTTTCATAGTCAAAGCGTCGGGGAAAGCGAGATGCCCTCAACATGGACCAGCCCTTATAAAGGCAAAGCAATATTATGTAGAGCAACAGCTCAACAAGTGGGTGGTTTTAAAACACATTCTAAGAATCGTGTTTTGCTTTCGCAACAACAGCCAGGCTCAATATGGTTCAAGGATATTGAGGGTATTGGCTATTTGCCCGCTAGATTTGATTTTAAAAATCCTAAAATGGGAATTGTGACAGGCGTATTGAGAAAAATTCAAGTCACTAAGTGAATTTTAACAGATAGTTAAGCTATGTTGGTCAGCTTATTTTGAATAAAATAATAAGTTGGTAAAGCGGTCGCAAAACATAAACAAATTGGATAAAAATAGGCAGGAGAAAAGCGAGATAACTCAATCATAAAGAGTGCTGAAGTTAATGGCATTTTTTGAGCTATTCCTAAAAAAACAGCTGCGGCAATAATTGCTGAACTGGACATTGGAATATTTGGTAAAGCTATGTTCCATAAACATGCTGTAATAAACCCCAGCGCTCCACCAAGCATCATACTGGGGGTAATACGTCCACCATAAGCTCCTGCAACCATTGCCAATAGAATAGCTGTCCACTTAGTAGAAAATAGTCCTATTGCATAATTTAAGCTAATATCAGAGGTAAAAGTAAGTTGATTTGCAGCCTTACCATTACCAAGGATTTCTGGAAATTTAATCGATAGAATACCAATCAACCCAAAAGCACCAATTGATATTAAAATCATAATTGGGTTTGATTTAGGTAATTTAGGTAGCCATTTAATGCTTTTATCAAATAAAAACACTGTTATACCAATGATGGGCCCCGCTATAACCGCCCAAAAGACCAAATATTCGTTAAATCTTAAATACTCTATGGGATATTGCACTAAGTCCCCAAGGCCAATACGCACTATAAAGACTGCTGTACTACAACAAATAAAAGCAGAGATAACCGAAGTAATGCTCCAACTGAGCAATAAGGTTTCCAAGGTAAAGACCATAGCAGCCAATGGCACATTATAAACGGCTGCCAACCCAGCACCCGAGGCACAAGCCAAGAGTATTTTTCGTTCTTCATCGGAAAAATGGCATATTCCTATCCATTGCGTAGCAAAAGTCGCTGTCATTTCTCGAGGGGCAACTTCGCGCCCCAAAGGTGATCCCATTGCTACGGTGATGATTTGCAATAAGGAGTGAAAAAAGGTTGTTAGGAAAGGAAGGTTTTTGTCTTTGTTTAGTACAGCCGTTTTAATATCAACCAAAGGTTGACCATATCGATGAATACAAAACCAACCAACCCCACCAATTAAACCACAAGCTAGCAAAGCCAATACACGTCTTAGCGGAGAAGCATCTTCAACCATCACTCGAAAAGGCATCATTGCATCAATCGGCGCATCAAAAGTAATATGTTGCAAGAAATGCATCAGCAACGTTAAGCCGATACCAACACACCCGCCTATGATTCCAATCAGAAACAAGGAAAAAATTGTTTTAAAGTTCAAATTATATGTCATTTGTCGTGTCTATGACTATGTGGGTCATTTGAAATAAATAAGTTCAAATACATAAATACAGAAAATTAATGGAGATTATAAGGGGGTTGATGAATTAATAATCACTTGCTCGGCCACCAGCTTGATTAATGGGATTTCTTTACTTAACTCTTCGCTGTCTTGATAGGGTTTATAACGTTCTTTGTCATTATCTTTACTATGCACCAAGGCATTGCGTGTTTTATAGATGCGTTGTGCCAGGTGAGTATAAAAATTTTGCTTATCTTTAAACGAAATTGTGGGGGCGTTACTAAATTTGATTTTATTTTGTTGATAATATTCAATTTGTTCAGATGTCAGTTTTTCTTGTAGCTCATCTATTTCAATAAATTTAGTTAGAACTAACTTTAATGATTCTAACTCATTTCCTTGCCCATTTTCCTTGCAATTTTTTATTTCTTTTTTTATAAAATTAATGATTTTATTTAACTCTTTATCATCTTTACTATCAAAATGAGGACTAGTTATTTTATTTTGGAATTGTTTTCGTAGATTTTGGTTAAAGACTTCATCTAGAAAATACTCTGCAATATGATAATAAGAAAGATATTGAGAAAAAGGTTCACGTGATGATAAAGCAAGGCGATAATAATCAAGAATATGTTTTTGATAAATACGTTTAGGTGGTTCAAGAGCACTTTTTAAAGTCCAATATTTATAATTTAACTTATTTGGATTAAGTAAAGAATCTGAAGTAAAATAATATTCACATCCAATATTGGATTTTAGCATTAATTGAAATATAGCAGATTCTGATAATTGTTTAAGTTCTTCAAGAGTTTTAGAATTTTCTGCCTCTATTTTAATAGTTATTGTAAAATAAAAACCTTTAAGCAAAGAATTGATATCGAGATTTTCAGGGGCATTATAAAAGTTAAACAAACTAAAGAATAAAAATACACTAATATCACGTGATTTGTTCTTTTCTTGAGCTTTATTATAAAGATCAAGCGTCATAAGACCGTATTTTTGTGAAGCGCGATCTATAGTTATTGTATATTTGTTATTTATGTTTATATTTTTTATAGTTATAGGAAATTTAGCATCGACCATAAAAGAATAAACATCAGGAAGAAAAATTGCTTCCTCTAAATATATATCAGAATATAGAGATAGCCTTTCATTATCATATTTGTAGCTTTTTAAATCACTATATAATTTCTCGAAATCAGAATAATTAACATTAATATTTCTATTACATTCTTTTAAAATATAAGAAAAATTAAATTCATATCCTTCAATTTTTGCTAGTATGGAGGAATTTTCTACATGTAAATTATGTAGCGTTAAATCCTGTTGAAGCCCTTCTTTAAATACTTTCCATAATTCTGCACAACTATATAATTTAATATTTTGCATAATCCCCTCCTACAAACCCTATTTCATTATATTACTTGATTATAATACTTTCTGCCAAATCAGGTAATTTTGAAATAGAATGTGCACTTCGCGTTGCTTGTTGGCCTAACACAGGTTTTCCATACCCCCATGCTGCGAAAATACTCCCTGCAATTTTGGCATTTTTAGCGACGAGGATATCGTTGATATGATCCCCAACCATTACTGTTTTTGCAGGATCTGCGTTAAGCATTTTCATGATGCCTTCTAAATGGCATGCATTGGGTTTTTTATCAGCGAATAAATCCCCACCACCTACAGCATCGAAAAAATGATCAATCTTGAGTTGAACTAAGATTTGTTCGGCAGCTTTGGTGATTTTGTTTGTGCAAAGGGCAATTTTCCAGCCACGTTTTTTAAATTCTTCCATAGCCTGCACTGCACCGTCAAAAGGTTTGGAATATTCAGTAGAGTGATCCATGTAATAGGCAATAAAATGATCCATGGCTTCTTCAAAATTAATCGCTGAAGCTTTGTCTCCAGCAAAGGCAAACAATCTTTCAACCAACACCCTCATACCATCACCAATCATTAAACGCACATCTTGGTCTGTGACTGAGGGAAGGTCATATTCTTTCATCAAGAAACGTGCACTGTTGGCTAAATCAGGTAAGCTGTCGATTAGAGTACCGTCCATGTCGAACACAATTACGGGATTGGAAATATAAGACATTATTTTTCCCTTTCTAAAGTTATAAAATTGGTTATAAATATAAAGATATTACGAATTTATTATTATGGCGAGTTATGAGTAAATCCACAAATATTTTACAAGAATCTGTTGCGGTTATTTTAGCCGCAGGCATGGGAACCCGTATGAGGTCTTCTAAACCCAAGGCTATGCATCCTTTGGCTGGAAAACCAATGCTGCGTTATCTGTTGGATAATGTGGAGAAAATATTTGATAAAGTAGTTGTTGTCATTGGTCCTGAGATGGATGAAGTGGCAGCTCTTGCAGCCCCTCATCAGGTTGTGGTGCAAAAGGATCGATTGGGTACTGCTCATGCGGCAATGCAAGCCGAACCTTATTTTGGCAAAGGCACTGTCACTATTCTTTATGCGGATAATCCACTAGTTAGTCAAAAAACGTTACGAAATATACTGGAATGTCAACAACAGCATGGGGTTGACATGGTTTTAATGGCTATGGAATGTGTTGATCCTAAATCTTATGGTCGTGTGATTGAAAAAAATGGTTGGGTTCGACGTATAGTTGAAACTGCTGATGCTACTGAAAAAGAAAAGAAAAATCATCTTTGTAATGCAGGTGTTTTGTGCGCAAAAGTTAAATCCTTCAAATATTGGCTGCATCAAATAGAGAATAAAAATAGTAAGCGAGAATATTATCTTGTAGATGCTGTTGCTGTTGCTGTGCAAGAGGGTCGGCGTATCAAAGCACTTCGCGCATCAGAGGATGAATTAAGTGGGATTAATTCTAAATCCGAGCTAGCCATCGCAGAACATATCGTCCAAAAGAAACTGCGAAAAAAAGCAATGGATAATGGCGTAACAATGATTGCTCCTGAAACAGTATTTTTGTCAGCAGATACGGTTTTGGATGAGGATGTTATAATCTATCCACATGTGGTGATTGGTCCTAATGTTCATGTACATTCAGGGGTTGAAATTCGTTCTTTTAGTCATTTAGAAGGATGTGAGGTAAAAAAGGGGGCAATCATTGGCCCTTATGCCCGATTGCGTCCTGCGGCTGTGATTGGACAAGATGCCCATGTGGGTAATTTTGTAGAATTAAAAGCAACGATACTAGGTGAGGGTGCTAAGGTTAATCATTTAACCTATCTTGGCGATACCGAAGTCGGTCGTAAAACGAATATAGGCGCAGGAACGATTACATGTAATTATGATGGCGTGCACAAGCACAAAACGATTATTGGTGAAGAAGCCTTTATTGGATCGGATACGATTTTAGTGGCACCTGTAGAAATTGGTAATAAAAGTTTAATTGCCGCGGGCAGTGTTATCACCGAAGATGTACCAGAGAATACCTTGGCTTTTGGCAGAGCGCGCCAAGTCAATAAAAACAAAACGGCGAAATAGAGCGTCAAGAAAACTAGGAGATTAAATCTATGTGTGGAATTGTTGGGATTTTAGGAAAACAGCCCGCCGTACCTACCATTATCGAAGCTCTGCGTCGTTTAGAATATCGGGGATATGATTCCGCTGGAGTTGCAACCATTGAAAATGGCCATATCGGCAGAAGAAGAGCCTCAGGAAAGCTTGATAATCTTGTAAAGCGTGTGGATGGTGAACCTTTACCTGGTCTTACTGGGATTGGACATACACGCTGGGCAACTCATGGTGCACCGACGGAAAATAATGCGCATCCTCATGCAACTGAAAATGTTGCCGTTGTTCATAATGGAATCATTGAAAACCATGAAGAGTTAAAGCAAGAGCTGATTGAACTTGGTCAGGTTTTTAATAGTGAAACTGACAGTGAAACCATTGTTCAGATGGTTGATTATCATTTGAAACAAGGAAAAACACCCAAAGAAGCAGCATATGCAACATTGCAAAGACTTGAGGGGGCATATGCAATTGCAATGATTTTTGCATCTGACGAAAATATCATGATTGGTGCCCGACATGGTGCCCCTTTGGTAGTCGGTTTTGGTGAAGATGAAATGTATTTGGGTTCTGACAGTTTGGCGGTAGCCCCCATGACCCGCAAAATCGCTTATATGCCTGATGGTGTGTGGACAGTTTTGTCTCATAAAGGTGCTGAATTTTTTGATATGGATGGTTCGACTGTGGAATGTCCTGTACAAACCACAGCATTGATGGCAGGCGCTATTGGTAAAGATGGCTATCGTCATTATATGGAAAAAGAACTCCATGAGCATCCAGTTGTCATTGGTCAAACCTTGCGTCGCTTTGTTAATCCTGTCACGCATAAAATAGAACTTCCAGAGTTGCCGTTTGATATTAAAAACCTTAAACGTGGTATTATTACCGCATGTGGTTCAGCATTTTATGCTGGGGTTATTGGGCGTTATTGGTTAGAAGAAATTGCACGCCTGCCTATTGACTTGGATGTTGCTAGTGAAATGCGTTATCGCAATCCTCCTTTTGATCAAGGGGGTATGGGATTATTAGTTTCACAATCTGGAGAAACTGCTGATACACTTGCAGCACTTCGTGCTTTAAAACAAGCAGGGCAAAAAATCATTTCTGTGTTAAATAACGAACATAGCTCCATGGCTCGTGAGAGTGACGTGGTGTTAGGAATGGATGCTGGGGTTGAAATTGCGGTTGCTTCGACAAAAGCGTTTACAGCGCAATTAACGGTGCTTGCGTGTTTAACTTTGGTAATGGGGCAAGAACGCGGGACAATTTCTTCTGAATATGCAGATGAATGTTTAACCGCTTTATTAGATTTGCCTAGCCGCGTGGCAGAAATCTTGCAAATGCAAGAACAAATCCAAAAAATGGCGCACATTATTTCTCAGGTTCAAAGTGTTATTTATTTAGGCCGTGGGATTATGTTCCCCGTAGCGATGGAAGGCGCTTTAAAACTTAAAGAAATCTCTTATATTCATGCCGATGCATATGCTGCTGGGGAGATGAAACATGGGCCTATTGCGTTAATTGATAATACCGTGCCTGTCATTTCTCTTTTACCATCAGGGCCTTTATTTGAAAAAACTTTGTCGAACTTGCAAGAAGCTAAAGCCAGAGGTGGACGTATTTTGATATTTACTGACGCCAAAGGTGCTGAGCGGGTAAAAAATATTGCAGAGCAAATCGTTGTGCTTCCTACAGTGCATTCTTTTGTTACACCGCCGCTTTACACGGTTCCTGTGCAAATGTTGGCTTATGAAGCTGCTTTACTCAAAGGAACGGATGTAGATCAACCCAGAAATTTGGCTAAGTCAGTAACTGTCGAATAAACAGAGTTATTTACAAATTTTTTTAAATCCAGTTTGCTCATAGAGCTTACTGGATTTTTTTTTACTAATCTGAAAATAATTATTTCTTTATAGAGTATAGTTTTTTTTTAAAAGTAATAAAATAGTATATATAAATATATATTTTGATATTGGAATGAATTAGTATTTATTTAATATAAAAAAAGGTATATAATATTAAATATAAAGAATTATAAGTATATATTTCTTTATATTATCAATTATTATTATATTTAATAAATTTTTAATCAAATTATATTTAATTATACTTTGATTTTTTTACAAAAAAGGTAATTAAAATGGAAAATCAATTTAATACAAATATTTATCAAAATAGATGTTCCACTAATTCAAATTTCAAAATCAAAAAAGGGTTTTTATGGGGAGCCGCTTCAGCAGCTTACCAAGTTGAAGGTTGTGTCAACGAAGAAGGTCGTGGCAAATCTATTTGGGACTATTATTTAAATGAAAAACAACTGGGTGGACTGGGTGTAACGGGTGATGTTTCTATTAATTTTTATGATAGAAATCAATATCTTGAGGATATTCAACTGTTAAAGAAAGTTAAAATCAATTGCTATCGCTTTTCAATTTCATGGCCCCGTATTATTCCCGATGGTCTAGGGCCTGTTAATATGAAAGCAGTTGAACATTACCGCAGGTTTATTGCTGATTTAAAAGCAGCAGGTATTAGCTCTTTGGTTACATTATATCATTGGGATATGCCTCTGGCTCTTGCAAACAAAGGGGGCTGGGAGAACAGAGACTCTATTGATTGGTTTAATTATTATGCACAAATTATATTTACGCATTTCTCAGATTTGATACAGGATTTCGTCTTGATTAACGAACCTTCTGTTGAAGTTGCACAAAATATTCTTGCAAAACGTTATTTGGCAGGTAATTTTGACAATACTGCGTTACCAGTTATAGCGACTTCTGAAACTATGGAGGTTTCGCTTAAATCCTATAATCATATTTTGTTAGCCGCAGCAAAAGCTAAAGAATCTTTCCGTGCTGGTGGGTATAAAGGACGTTTAGGTATGGCTTTGCCTTTGAGTCCAATTCTTACGGATACAAATGCGAGTGCTGCTGATAAAGCTGATGCAAAAATTGCCGATGGTGTGCTTAATAGATGGTTTCTTGATGCGATTTATAAAGGTCAATATCCAGAAGATATTTTATCGCTGGTAAAAAGCATGAATATAGATATTGGAGTTCAAGCTGAAGATGCTAAAACTATTCAGAATGCGCAATTTGAATTTTTAGGTATCAATTTTTATGCACCTAACTATGTTCGTCATGGGAAAGGTCCTGGATATAATCCAGAAACCTTTATTCCAGTTGGGCAAGATGCAGCTTTTAATGGACCAGTTCGCCCTGATCAATTAACTGCACTATTAGATCGAATTCGTACGGAATATGGTAACCCCACAGTTCTTATTACAGAAAATGGTGCTGGTTTCCCGGGTGAAGACCAACTGATCAATGGTAAAGTAGAAGATACAAAACGTTCTAATTATATTCAGTTACATATTGAAGCAATGATATTATCCATGCAACGTGGTTCAAACATAGATGGATATATGGTTTGGTCAAGTCACGATAATTTAGAGTGGTTTAGTGGTTATAAATCAAGATTTGGTATGATTTATGTTGACTGGCAAACACAAAAACGCACTATAAAGCAAAGTGCTTACCTTTATAGTAACATAATCAAAGAAAAAAGATGATTAATTTAAAGTTTTTCATGCGAATTTTAAGCTAATTAATAAAACCTGTTATATTCATCATTAATGATATAGCAGGTTTTTTTTTACTATAATATTCAATCAATTTACCTGATAACCATAATTTACATATTGCACGAAGCTCAATATGTAAATTATAGTTTTAATTATATTAAATATAGATAAATTTTATTTGGTTCTTGCAGATTTCGAATTAAATATTAGAAAAATTCGTTCTTTAATTTTGAGTAATAAAATATGGAAAAAAACATTTCGAGTGAAATGCCCAAATGGCGTTCTTCTGACACTATTTGGATGCTCAGTCTTTATGGAACTGCGATTGGGGCAGGGGTATTGTTTTTACCTATCAATGCCGCAGCAGGGGGATTAATTCCTCTATTAGTTTTAGCTGTACTTGCCTTTCCGATGACTTATTACGCACATCGTGCACTATGTCGATTTGTGCTGTCTGGAACTGCATCTTTCAACGATGATATTACCAAAGTAGTCGAAGAGCAGTTTGGTAAAAAAATGGGTTTTCTTATCACTCTATTATACTTTTTAGCAATTTATCCTATTTTGCTTGTGTATAGTGTCAGTATTACAAATACCGTGATTAGCTTTATTGAAAATCAATTACATATGACGCCACCGTCAAGAATAATTATTTCTTTTATTTTAATTAGTTTTTTGATTTTAATTGTCCAATTTGGCGAAAATTTAATTGTTCGGGTAATGTCCACGTTGGTTTATCCATTTGTGGCCGTTTTAATGGTAATAGCTTTATATTTGATCCCACAATGGACGGGGGATATTTTTCAAAATGTGAGTTTATCTGGTGCTACTCAAGCAGGTGGTAAGGGACTTATAGTTACTTTATGGTTGATTATTCCTGTTGCGGTTTTCTCATTTAATCATTCACCAATTATATCCTCATTAGCTGTTGCAAAGCGTAAAGAATACGGGGAATTTGCTGAAAAAAAATGTTCAAAGATTATTCAATATAGTAATATTATGATGGTTGTTACTGTATTGTTTTTTGTATTTAGTTGTGCGCTTTGCTTAAGCCCTGCTAATTTAGAGCAAGCTAAAGCGGATAATATTTCTATTCTTTCCTATCTTGCCAATCATTTTCAAACACCATTCTTGGATTGGGTTGCACCCATTGTTGCTTTTGTTGCAATTTCTAAATCATTTTTAGGGCATTATCTTGGGGCTAGGGAAGGGTTTAACGGCGTTGTTCTAAAATCAATGCACTATTTTGGAATGAGTGCAAAGGAGAAGACATTAAACAAATTTGCTTTGATTTTTATGTTTGTTACAGCATGGATTATCGCTACATTAAATCCTAGCATTTTAGGAATGATTGAATCTATTGGCGGACCTGTATTGGCTATGATTTTATTCCTTATGCCGATGTATGCTATTCACACAATCCCTTCTTTGACAAAATATAGAGGTAAATTAAGCAATATCTTTATTGTTATTATGGGATGTATTGCTATTTCAGCAGCTGTCTATAACTTATTTATATAGAGCGAATTGCAAACAAAAGAATATTAGATAGATACTCATATCATAGATAAACTGTTTGAATTATTTTATATATTTTATGTGCTCTCGATAATTTATACATGTTTATACTATTATTTAAAAAATAAAATATTATTTTGTTTGCTAAAGTTGAAGGAAAATAAAATGAAAAGTGTTGTTGATATTTATAAGATCGGTATTGGGCCTTCTAGTTCGCATACAGTAGGCCCTATGATAGCAGCCAAACGTTTTATTGATTCTGTAATACAGCTTAATTTAATGAATAAAATAACAAGAATGAAAGTCGATTTGTATGGTTCACTCTCCTTAACAGGCAAAGGACATAAAACTGATATTGCTGTTATATTAGGATTGATGGGCGAGGAACCTGATAAAGTTGATATCGATCAAATTGAAATATATATTAATATAATCAAAAGTACACAAAAGCTTTCTATTTATCAGGGTAAATATGTAATCCCTTTTTCAATAGAAAATGATCTTATTTTCAACGAGCAATTTTTACCCTTACATGAAAATGCACTGACCATAACGGCTTTCAATAAACAAGAAATTCTTGAGCAACAAACATATTATTCTGTCGGAGGGGGAAGAATTGTTTCAGAGCAAGAATTCCATCATCCTGTTATTGATAATATGAATGTTCCATACCCTATAGATTCTGCTAAAACTTTACTCGGATATTGTGAAGAGCTTTCTTTGCCAATCTCAACAATAGTTATGAAAAATGAACTTGCTTATCGGAACAAAGAAGAAATTGAAAGCTATTTTGTTGGTGTTGGTAAGGTAATGCATAAAGCAATTGAACGCGGTCAAAAAACGGATGGATTATTGCCTGGCCCGATTAAAATATCTCGTCGCGCACCGTTGTTAAATCGTATTTTAATGGCACAAAATAAATGGTCAAATGATCTTATGGTTGGTTTAGATTGGATTAATATGTTTGCCTTGGCAGTCAGTGAAGAAAATGCTGCGGGTGGACGTGTGGTTACTGCGCCAACCAATGGAGCCTGTGGGATTATTCCTGCGGTATTAGAATATTATGATCGATTTGTTGAACCTTTAACGGATGAGATGTATGTTCGCTTTTTTTTAACCTCTGGTGTGATTGGAGGGTTATATCAACAAAATGCTTCTATCTCCGGGGCAGAGGTTGGTTGCCAAGGCGAGGTCGGGGTTGCTTGCTCTATGGCAGCGGCCGGATTAACAGAACTGATTGGGGGCAGTGCAGTTCAAGTTTGTATTGCTGCTGAAATCGCGATGGAACATCATTTGGGGTTAACATGTGATCCTGTTGCTGGACTGGTACAAGTCCCATGTATCGAAAGAAATGCTATTTCTGCTGTTAAGGCTGTTAATTCTGCCAGAATGGCAATGCGACGGACAACACACCCAGCCGTATCATTGGATAACATTATTGAAACGATGTATCAAACTGGTAAAGATATGAATGCCAAATATCGAGAAACCTCACAGGGTGGATTAGCAGTGACATTGGCTCCCTGTAATTAAAATCATAATAATTTTATTAGTATATTTGACTGGTTTATATTCTACTTTAGATGATGCAAATATAGCCAATGTATCTATATCAATAAGTTGTTTTTTTTTATATTATAAAAAAAATCTAATAAAAAGACCATAAATTATTTAACAAATCAGTAATATGGAAAATATGATGAGTAGTAGATTAGAAGTTACTGAAAAGATTATTACGAGTAAAGTAACACAAGGTCTAAAATGGACTGATATTGCCAAGAAGGTTGGTCGTAGCAAAGAGTGGGTTACGGCTGCATGTTTAGGCCAAATGACTTGTAATGAAAAGCAAGCTTCTGTTCTTGCAGATATTTTTAAATTAACTGAAGAAGAAAAAAAATGGTTGATGGTGGTTCCTTATAGAGGAAGTTTACCCACCATCATTCCTACAGATCCAACAATTTATCGTTTTTATGAATTGGTCAGCGTTTATGGCACGACTTTTAAAGAGCTGATACATGAAGAATTTGGTGATGGGATTATGAGCGCAATAGATTTTAAAATGGATTTAAAACGTGAAAATGATCCTAATGGCGATCGAGTAAATATTGTGATGAGCGGTAAATTTTTGCCTTATAAAGAATTCTAAGCCTCAATATAAACTGTTGAGAGATTTGGCTGAATCATATTTTTATGGTTCAGCTTTTTTTAGTTTAAAATAAATATTAACAGTTAAATATAATTAACGTATAAATGTTGATCAAATTATAATTATTCCAAGAGAGTATAATTATACAAAATACATCATCATTTTTTAATTAAGAAATAAAGTTGATAGTAAAACGAGCATCCGTAGAAAACCATAAATATTGATATGAGAGTTTAAATAGTTTGATTTAGAATATGATGTTAATAATTAATATCATTTGATATTGATAATCGTTCTTAGTTATGCTTATATAGGCCAAATTGAATATGAAACCTTATTACTGCATAGAGATAATTCATTATGAACGCATATTATCAACGTTATTTAACCTTAAAAGCCGAACATACGAATAAATTCGCACGTGACCTTGCTACAATGATAGGTATCAGTGAGGCAGAGCTTTGTTATGCACGTATTGGTGCCGATGCAAAACCGTTTAGCACAGATTTTGCTGCTTTGTTAAAAGAATTACATAAAGTCGGTGAAACCATGAATATTGTTCGTAATGAATATGCCGTTCATGAACAAGCTGGGCAATATGACAATGTAAAATTGGGAAATCATGGTGGGCTCGTTTTAAACCCACGTGCTTTGGATCAACGTCTTTTTGTCAGTAAATGGGTCAGTTCTTTTTATATCAAAGAAATGACAAAGCGAGGTGAAAAAGAAAGCATTCAGATTTTTGATGCTTATGGTGATGCCATTCTAAAAATTTATATGACCGATAATACAAATCGTCAGGAATGGGATGCTTTGGTTGCACAATTTGTAATGGAATCTTTGGATCAGTTCTTAGTTTCCCCACACGAGCATATTTCTGAAAACCTTCTATTTGATGCCAAGAAAATAGAAGAAGAATGGCGTGCGATGACAGACGTTCATCAGTTCTTTAACTTGTTAAATCGTCATAATGTCACCCGTCAACAAGCGTTTTCATCAGTCAGTGATACGCTAGCATGCCAAGTGGATAATAGTGCTTTATCAGAGATCCTTAATTTAGCTTTGAATGATGGTAATGAAATCATGATTTTCATTGGCAATCGTGGTTGTGTGCAAATCTTTACGGGTGTAATTGAAAAATTAATGCCGAAAGATAATTGGTTAAATATTTTTAATCCTAAATTCACGATGCATTTGATGGAAGATCAAATTGCAGAAACATGGGTTACGCGTAAACCAACCAAAGAAGGATATGTGACCAGCCTTGAACTATTTGCCAAAGATGGCACGCAAATTGCTCAGCTTTATGGACAAAGAACAGAAGGCGATTTAGAACAAGAAACTTGGCGTAATCAAATTGATGCGGTTGCTTTGAAAGCCAAAGTAGCATGAGACTTTCTTATTTATTTTATGCAACTCTATCGTTGGTGATGACATCTTTTTCAATACAAGCCAAAGAGCGTGTCATTTCTATTGGAGGTGATGTCACAGAGATTATATACGCTTTGGGCGCACAAGATGAACTGATTGGACGTGATACTACCAGTAATCAACCTAGTGCAGTAAAAGATATCAAAGATATCGGATATATGCGTCAATTGAATACAGAAGGTATTTTGTCGCTTAAACCAACGATGATTATTACCAGCGATTTGGCTCAACCTTCTGCAGTTCTAGAGCAAATTAAAAAAGTCGGTATTCCTGTGGTATATGTTTCTGGAAAACACTCCTTGGAGGTTATTCCTAAAAAAATTAATGTGATTTCTACGGCGTTGCATCGTGAAAAAGAAGCCAAACCATTGCTTGCAAAGGTGGAAAAAACTATTGAATCTATGCCCAAGAAGCAATTACCCTTACGCGTAATTTATATTATGGCACATACTGGGATTAATAACTTGGTTGCTGGGCGAGATACAGCAGCGGACGCTGCTATTCATGATGCAGGGCTGCAAAATGGGATGGGAAGTTCTTTGCATTATCAACCGATGTCTCAGGAAGGTATCATTGCAGCAGCTCCTGATATTATCATCACCGATAGTGATGCGATTAAAACCATTGGTGGGGCAGATAATCTATGGAAGTTACCTGGAATTGCTTTAACTCCAGCAGCCAAGAATCGCAATTTAATTATTATTGATCAAATGGCATTACTTGGGTTTGGATTACGCACCCCTCAAGCGATCAAAGATTTACGAATGAAGGCTGAAGCAGACGCTCATGGATAAACGATATTTTGTTTATCTGATGGTTTTATTATTGCTTTTAATCGGAGCAATAATAGGAGCAGCCAATATTGGTCCTGTACATCTTTCTTGGTCTTCTTTGTTTAATTTTGATCCTGAAGATATAGATCATCGTATTTGGATGAATATCCGTCTTCCTCGTATTTTATTAGCAGTGATTATTGGGGTTGCTTTGTCAATATCGGGAACAGTGATGCAGGGATTATTTCGTAATCCTCTGGCTGATCCTGGTTTGCTCGGGATTAGCAGTGGGGCTGGATTTGCTGTTGCTGTGGCATTGGTAATTCCAATGGCACTACCTCATTTTTTAACATTGTGGTTACCTGTGATTGCTGCATTTGTTGGTAGCTTATTAGTTACGATACTTATTTTTCAACTTAGTAATTTAACCAAAGGCAATCTTTCCAGTTTGTTACTCATTGGTATAGCTATTAATGCCTTGGGCGGCGCAGCTGTAGGAATTTTATCCTGGGTAAGCAATGATCAACAACTTCGTCAACTTTCCTTGTGGGGTATGGGAAGTTTGGGGCAAACAGAGTGGCCATTAATTTTTATTACACTTATTTTAATTATTCCAACTGTAATTATTATTCAATTCTATGCCCAGCGTCTGAATTTGTTACAACTAGGCGAAGAAGATGCACATTATTTGGGCCTTAATGTTCATAAAACACAAAAACAATTATTAATACTCAGTGCTTTATTGGTTGGAACGGCTGTTTCAGTGAGTGGGATTATTGGTTTTTTGGGTTTAGTAATTCCCAATGCTATGCGTTTAATCTTTGGAAATAATCATAAAATTTTGCTTCCGGCCTCGGCGTTAAGTGGAGCACTTTTATTACTCGTTGCTGATACCTTGGCTCGAATAATGGTACAGCCTGCTGAAATGCCTGTTGGCTTATTAACGAGTCTTTTGGGAGGACCATGGTTCTTTTGGTTAATTTTGAAAGAACAATGGAGACGTAGAGCATGATAAAGCACACTTTACATGGAAAAAATATTCACCTTGTTAAAAACAATCATAAGATTTTGTTTGATGTGTCTATTACCTTAACTCAAGGGGAATTAATTACCCTAATTGGTCCCAATGGTGCGGGGAAATCTTCTTTATTCAAAGTGTTGACGGGATATTATCCTTCAACGCAAGGAGAATGCTTTTTAAAAGGTAAACCTCTACACTTATGGCGTAAAAAAGATCTTGCTAAAGAACGTGCCGTGATGAAACAGCAGAGTATTATTCCGTTTTCACTTTCTGCACTGGATATTATCAAGTTAGGTCGATCTCCATGGGAAGAACCCATGAATAAAAATATCCTTGATCATGTTATTGAAATTACCCAATGCGTTCCACTAGTGCATAAAGATTATGCGTTTCTTTCTGGAGGTGAACAACAACGTATTCAGCTTGCAAGGGCGTTAATTCAGTTATGGAGAGAAGAGGGGCCATCAGGTTGGTTATTTTTAGATGAGCCTACCTCAGCACTCGATTTATATCATCAGCAACAAATGCTTCGTTTATTACGTAGTCTTGTTAAAAAATATTCTTTATCGGTTTGTATGGTGTTACATGATTTAAATCTTGCATCGCTTTGGTCAGATCAAATTTATTTACTTAATAAAGGTTCCATTGTTGCAAGTGGCAGTGTTACAGATGTCATTACCGAAGAAATTTTAATTAAATGGTATGGCGCAGATCTGAAAATTATTAAACATCAAGAGTATGAAAAACCTTATGTGATGCTTTGTCCTTGATATACCTGTCTTAATTATATGCCGTTGATAGATTATTTACTTATATTTCATTAAAATAGTTTTAATTCGATTTAATTTGAAATAATATTACAATGCGTTTTTTACAAACAAAATTTTATTTTATCATTAACAAAGTGACTATTTTAATATGGGACAAGATAATTCTGGCGAAATGCCAAAGTGGGGATCCTCTGATACCGTTTGGATGCTCAGTCTTTATGGTACAGCAATCGGCGCAGGTGTATTATTCTTGCCAATTAATGCTGCATCAGGAGGAATTATTCCCTTACTAGTATTGACCATACTTGCTTTTCCTATGACTTATTTATCACATAGGGCTTTATGTCGGTTTATTTTGGTTGGCAAAGGTGCTGATATCACAGTTGTAGTAGAAGAGCAGTTTGGTAAATATCTGGGATACCTCATCACCGTACTTTATTGTTTTGCTTTATATCCTATTTTGTTAATGTACAGTGTCAGCTTAACCAATACGATTGAAAGTTTTATTCAAAACCAGCTTCACATGATCCCACCATCCAGAGCACTTATAGCCTTTATTTTGGTTGGTTTTTTAATGATGATTGTGCAATGCGGTAAAATGCTAATCGTGAATATCATGTCAACATTAGTTTATCCTTTTATTGCTATCCTCATGATTATTTCTGTATGTCTTATTCCTCAGTGGACGGGTGAAATTTTTAAAAGTGTCAGCCTTTCTGGCGCCGTGCATCAAGGTGGCAATGGACTGTTATTGACATTATGGTTGTTAATTCCTGTTACTGTTTTTTCATTTAATCATTTTCCTATTATTTCATCTTTGGCTGTTGCAAAAACAGAAGAATATGGTGATAAAGCAGAAAAGAAATGTTCTAGTATTATTAAATACAGTAATATTTTAATGGTAGTAACAGTTTTATTTTTTGTGTTTAGCTGTTCTTTATGCCTTACTCCAGAAAATCTGCATGAAGCAAAAATACAAAATGTTTCAATTTTGTCTTATCTAGCCAATCATTTTCATACACCATTCCTTAGCTGGGTAGCCCCAATAGTAGCCTTTGTTGCTATGTGCAAATCATTTTTAGGGCATTATTTAGGTGCAAAAGAAGGAATTCATGGGGTTGTTATCAAAAGTTTTAAATTTGCAAATATAGATGTAAAACAAGGTAAATTCTTACAAATTTTTACAACGATTTTTATTTTTATTACAGCATGGCTGGTTTCAATATATAACCCTAATGTTTTAACTTTAATTGAATCCATCAGTGGCCCAGTATTTGCTATATTTCTTTTTTTAATGCCAATGTATGCTATTCATACTATTCCAGCACTGGCTAAATATAGAGGAAAAAAAAGCAATATATTTATAACAATTATTGGGTGTATAGCTGTATCTGCTGCAATTTATCAATTTTTTGTATGAGATTTTAGGTTATTATTTCGTTAACTATATTCTTAATATAATCAAAAAGTTTGATGTATGATGTAAAGAAATTATATAAAAAAATGATATTGATTGTAAAATCAACAATATTTACTAAAAAAGCCAACCTAAAATTATTTCAGGTTGGCTTTTTTTTAATACTAGGGGCTAACGTCCAATTTTACGAAGTGGTTTGCCTGCCATAAGATTTTCTTCAATCTTCTCTAAGCTTACCTTAGATGTTTCTGGAATAAACCAGAAGGTAACAGCAATAAAGATGACGTTTAATATAGCGTAAAGAAGAAATGTATGTGATGAGCCAAGGTTATTGTTCAAGGTCAAGAAAGTATAACCAACAACAAAATTAGCTAACCAATTGGTTACCGTAGAAGCAGCAACACCGAAATCTCTTCCTTGTAATGGTTGAATTTCAGAACATATTGTCCAAACCAATGGGCCTGCAGACATCGCAAAACCAACAATAAAGAAAAGCAACATAGCAACACAGAAAAGCTGCATTGTAGGATCAGCAATATTTCCATTTCTCATTAAGAAACTAATGACACCTAACCCTACTGCCATAACAGCAAAACCAGCATATAAAGTAGGTTTACGACCAAGTTTATCACAAGTACCAATGGCAATAAAGGTTGCAGCAACATTGACTAAACCAACCAAAGCAGTAAACCATAAGGTAGCACTGCCTTGATATCCCATATCAGAAAAGATACGAGGAGCATAATACATAACTACATTCATACCTGTAAATTGTTGAACAATTTGCAAGGTAATACCAAGCCCAACAGAACGTCGAAAATTACGATTAGACATAAATAAACTAAAGCCTTTTTTAGGGCTTTTAATTTGCTCTTCAATCTCTTCTACTTCTTTTTGAGCGATATGTTCATTACCACCACGTAAGCTTAGCAAAATATCATAAGCCTCTTGTCTGCGATTGCGCATAACAAGCCATCTTGGGCTGTCTGGTAAAGAGAATAATCCAATTAGGAATAGAATAGCAGGTACAGCAATAATACCTAACATCCAACGCCAAGCACTATAATATCCTAAAATAGTATCAGATATAAATGCCAGTAAAATTCCAACAGTAACCATTAATTGGTAAGTTGAAATCATTGAACCACGTTTTTCTTCTGGTGCAATTTCTGCGATATACAAAGGAGCTGTCGTACTGGCAATACCAATCGCAAGTCCAAGAATAAATCGCCAAATAGCCAAATCAATAATGCCTTGGGCTAATGCACATCCAATCGCAGAAACGATAAAGATCAAAGCACTTAGGATCAGACAGCGATTACGTCCAAACTTGGCAGATGCCCATCCGCATCCCAAAGCGCCAATCGCAGCACCAAACATCATGCTGCTGACGATGGTTTCAATATCGTGATCTGATGCAGAAAATTCATGTTTAATAAAAGCATTGGCACCTGACATTACACCAATATCAAGACCAAACATAAGCCCTGCAAGTGAGGCTAAGAATCCAACCATCATAATATTATAGGTGGATGTTGTTTTTGTAGGCGTATTATTTTTCATAATATACTCACCGTATTTTGTTATAAATTGAGTATATGGCATTAAAAAAAAATTAAACGATAAAAAAATAAAAGCTTTTATTTTAATTTAAACCGTTGCTAAAGAGCTTCGTTTTATTGTAAACGAAGCCTTTATTCAGAGGCTAGATTAAAAAAATAAGTAGGCTGATACTGCCTAAAGCGATACAATAAAAACTAAATGGCGTTAAAGCCAATTTTTCATGATTATGAAAATATTTCATTATTAAAGTAGTGCTGATTAAAGCTGTTACTCCACCAACTATCGTTGCAATAAATATCGTCCCAAAATTTTCAATTGGAATATTATGTTTATAAATTTTCCATGTTTGATGAATGGTCGCTGCGAAAATAATAGGTAATGCTAGCAAAAAAGAAAAACGAGCAGCATTTTCGTAAGATAATTTGTGTATTACACCACCAACTATGGTTGCACCAGATCGTGATAAGCCAGGAAAAAAGGCTAGGCATTGGAAACAACCAATGATTAAAGCATCTTTGGGGGTTAAGTCTGCGATAGCAATGATTGAGTTTTGATTTTTTTTTCTGAGTTTTTCAGCAGCAAAAAGCATTAATCCGTTACAGATTAAAAAAATTGATACCATTTCAGGTGTTGAGAAAAGCCCTCGAATAAAACTCTCTAATATAGAACCAATTATTATGGCGGGTAATGTTGCAATTACAAGTAGTAAGACAACATAAATACTTTGCTCACGTATTGCGGGTCCCTCTTTTCCCATAACACCTCTGGTTAAAGCCTGCCAATCCTTCCAAAAGAATATGAGTAACGCAAACATTGTACCAAAATGTAACATCACGATAAAAGGTAAAAATGTTTGATCTTGAGGATTGATAAGCCATCCCAGCAAAGCTGGAATCACGACAGCATGTCCCAAACTACTGACAGGGAAGAGCTCTGTTGCACCTTGTAAAATTGCAATAAAAATAGCCTGAAGGAATGACATAAATACCCATCCGTATTGTATATATTTTTTATTTTTGTATTTTGAGACGAAATATTCTAAAAGAAAATCTTATAGGATAAGATAAAACTATATCGTATTTCATCTTATATGAATATAATCTTAATTACTGAACGACAATTTAAATTTAAATTGATTTATATATATACGAGGATTACAGAGTGAAAAACATTAAAGTAAGCGCTTATATAGCAAGTGGATTGGTATTAGTGGTTGCTATTGGTTTTTACTCTTATTCAAGAATGACAATGTTTGGTATTAAAGGAGATAAATACCCTTTGACTGCTCAATTTTACTCTGCCAATACACTTGAACCTGGTGGAAGTGTTATCCTTTCAGGTGTGCCAGTTGGGGTAGTACGTTCGGTTCAACTAAATAAAAAAACATTTATGGCCGATGTAAAACTAGAGATCAATAAAACCATTCATCTTCCTGATGATAGCAGCTTTAGTATAGGTTCTTTAGGGATGACAGATAGTGGCTCTATAATGGTTCATCCTGGAAAATCAAAGGAATATTTAAAACCTGACAGTTTTGTTACTAATACCCAACCATATACTAGTATTGAACAGCAAATCAGTAATTATATTTTTGGTGGTGGAAATTTATCGGCCAAATAATGCAAGATGCAATTAAACGCTTATGTAAAAACTTAAAATTATCTTTTGCTCTGATAATATTCAAGATTGGGAGTACGGGTTACCCAATGAGTTTTGAACACAAAAATGGCTTTCAAAATATATAATCGTTTATTTAGGCATTAATTCTTTTGATCCAAGGCGACATATATTGTTGAATTTAATGTTAGATATCATCAACGACTATCTATGGAATGGTATAGAAGTAAACATACCAATTATTCAGGAAGTCTTAGATCTATTAAGAAAAAAGACTGAACATCAACATCTGCTTAAATATTGGTCTATTTTGGATGAGGTTCAATCGGTAAACCTTTTTGCAATTTCAAGGTTTACCCGTTAAATTTCCTTGGGCAAGGATTGAATGAGAAGGAGAAATATTATTTTTCCCTTATTATCAAATCATTAAGATTTCATTTTTTGTAAAAGGTCATTATTCGTACGGTCAAAGGAGAGGGGAGTAATAGAAATGGATTTATTATTAACCACTTGAGTTTCAGTAAGCTCTATATCTTCTTTGATAGGACGATCAAAGTTAAGCCAATAATATGGTGTTTTACGCATATCTGTTTTTTTTACAATAGAAATATCATCAATATAACCAATACCTTGTTTGGTAAATTCAATAGATTTCACTTCATCATAGGGACAATCTGGAAAATTTACATTTAAACAGGTTCTTGGATGTTGCCAAGAAAGAGTTGAAAGCTTTTCCATGACTTTGGGGCCATAATGATAGGCTGTTTCCCAATAAATATCATGCCCATCTCTGAAGCTTTGACTAAATGCAATAGAGGGAATATTTAATAAACATCCTGTCATAGCAGCACCCACAGTGCCAGAAAAGAGTGTTTCTATACCCAAATTACAGCCACGGTTAACACCTGATAAAATTACATCGGGTAGTTGCGGCATAATTTGTCTCAGTCCCATAACAACGCAATCTCCTGGAGTTCCAGTTACAGCATAATGCTTATCACTTTTTTCAAAAGCACGAAGGGGATTATGTATTGAAATAGATTGAGAAGTTCCACTTTGATCTTGTTCAGGGGCTACAACCCAGACTTCCTTGGCAATCTTAGAGGCTATATTTTCAAGAATTTTTATTCCAGGTGCTTCTATGCCATCATCATTGGTTAAAAGTACGCGATCATAAAGATAAGTCATAAAATTTCCCTTTGAATATAAAATAAATTTGAAAGTTTAGGTTAACATAGATTTCTGAAGTTTGTTAAGGATATAGGTGTTATTTTTGAATTATAATAAAGAACGTATAATATATATTATGCCAACTCAATTTATTAAAAATATATCAACTTAAATATGACTCCATCCTGTATTTTTAAAATTCATTGTAATCTTATTGCTATCATAACAAATCACAGAACCTTGTTGGTCTGTGCAATAACCAATTTTAGTTAAAGGAATATTTGCTTTATGACTTTGAGTAATTGCTTGTTGTTCTTTATCTTGTGGTATGGTTAACAAAAGTTCATAATCATCACCACCAGTTAAGCAAGTTTCTAAATATGAATTACCTAGTATCTTAGCTTGTTTAGATAATGGTATTTGATCAGCGTATATAATGGCTCCAACTTGACTTTCACGAGTTAAATGGCCTAAATCTTGTATTAAACCATCAGAAATATCCATTCCTGCCGATGCAATATCCACAAGATTTAATCCTAGTCTTGGTTGGGGTAAATGATAACGCTGCGTTAAAAAACCATCCACATCATTTATTTCATTTTTTAGAGCCAAAAGTCCCAGAGCTGCATCGCCGATTGTTCCTGTAACCCAAATACCATCTCCAACTTGGGCATTATTCCTTCTTAAGGATTTGTTTTTTAATGTTTTTCCAATAGCGGTGAGAGAGAAAACCATGTTATGAGGGTTACTTGTGGTATCCCCACCTAATAAGGAAATATGAAATAACTCTTGATCTCTTTGTAAACCACTGGTGAATTGCTCAAACCACATAGCGTTAAAGCAATGTTTAGGCAAAGACACAGTTAAAAGATACCCGACAGGTTCTGCCCCCATTCCCGCCAAGTCTGATAAATTACAACGCAGCAATTTTTGTGCGATTAAATCAACAGCATCACTGGAAAAAAAATGTACATGTTCAACCATAGCATCTGCTGTTAATACCAGCTCATATTCAGGTTCTACAGACAATATAGCAGCATCATCTGTTAGTCCTAAAGCGCCCTTTCCTGCCAATTTTTTTATATATTGGTGAATGAATTGAAATTCAGGAGCAAGAAAGTTTTGCATAGAAACCTTATGTTTGATCAGCAGAAGATGCGTTTTCAGGACGTAATTGACGACTTATATTATCTAAAATACCATTGATTAAAGATGATTCATCTCCCTCACAAAAAGCATGAGTTACATCAATATATTCATTAATAACCACTTTGGTAGGTGGATCTTTGGCATCATTGAGTAACTCTGTAATTGCAGCTCTTAAAATTGCTCTCACAACAGGATCAAGTCGATGTAAAGGCCAATCTTTGGGTAATGTTTTGATTAAAATAACATCAATTTCAGAGTGTTGATGCACAAATTGTTGAATTATATTTTTAAACAAATTTACATTAGGGATATAGGCCTTGCCATCATTATATATTTCTTCATTACATTGAGGATCAATACGGTGCAATAAAAACTGTTCTATAATTAAATTCGCTGCTTTTTCAGTCCCTTGCTCCCATTGAAACAAGGCTTGAACAATAGCAATTCGAGTTAAAGTTCTTGGTCGTTGAGTAATTTGAGTATTAGTATTCATTGTTAACCTAAAGTGAAATTCTTTATTTTAGAGTAAAACTTTTATTTATCGTGATGTTCCATAGTTTGCAAAATTTCTGCAAAATCTTTAACATTTTTAAAATCAGAATAAACGCTGGCAAAGCGAACATATGCAACTTTATCGATATCTTTTAAAATTTCCATAGTGGCTCTACCAATTGATTCAGAGGAAATCAAGTTTTCACCTAAATCAATAAATTGCTTTTCAAGCTTGTTGGCAATCTGATCAATTGATTCAGCAGATATTGGTCGTTTACGTGTTGCCAGATCAATAGAACGGATCAGCTTTTCTTTTTCGAAAGGAACGCGCTGTCCACTGCGTTTTAAAACCATAATTTCACGTGTTTGAACACGTTCCAGCGTGGTAAAACGCTCATTACATTTCGTGCAAACACGTCTTCTGCGAATAGCCGTTCCATCTTCTGTGGAACGGCTATCTTTTACCATGGTATCTTCGTTTCCACAAAAGGGACAAAACATCAGACAATTTAACCTTTATACATAAATTCATTGGTATGAAATAAATTGTAAAGTAATATTTCTTTTTAAAAGATGCTACATAAAAATAATGCCTTTCTTTAGTAATGAGTATTATTTTTATGATGAAAATCTAAATATCTAAATTTGCTACTTTTAACGCATTATTAACAATAAATTCTTTTCTTGGTTCTACGACATCGCCCATTAATGTGGTGAATACTTGATCAGCCTCTTCTGTTTCTCCGACTCTTACTTGTAATAAAGTTCTGGTTGCTGGGTCTAAAGTCGTGCTCCATAATTGGTCATCATTCATTTCACCTAAGCCTTTAAAGCGGTTAATAGCTAAGCCTTTTTTCCCGTAATTGAATAATTTTTCATATACGCCACTTGGACCACTGATTTTTTCTTCTTTATTATCAATACTCAAAACTGCACTTTCATAGAAATCACGAGTCATTGCATCTTGATGAGTATTGATCCAATGAATATTACGCCCTTTTAAAATAGAGGCTGGAATAAAATAATTTTCACCAACACCTCTAACTGTGCGATTTATGCCTATTCCTGTATCATCATTTGTGACTTTCCAAGTTTGCTCATTAGGCAAAGATAATGCGTTTAATCTATTTTGAAAATCCTCTAAATGAGGCTGTGCCATAACAGGATCAGCATGTAGAAATTTACTAATAACTGCTTGTTCTAAAATCCATAAAGGTGCATGTTTTTCCAAAGACTGAAGTTTTTGTGTAATTTTTGCATATTCAAGAACTTCGGTTGTTAAACTATCACCAGAAAGACTGTTACCATTTGAAAAAGTTAGAATAGCATTTTGTATGGCTTTACCCAGTAAATAGGTTTCTAATGCTTCATCATTTTTCAGATAGCGTTCATCATTTCCTCTTTTCGCACGATACAAAGGTGGTTGAGCAATATAGATATAGCCTTTTTCAATAAGCTCGGGCATTTGGCGGAAAAAGAACGTCAATAATAAGGTTCGAATATGAGATCCATCAACGTCAGCATCTGTCATAATAACGATTTTATGATACCTTAGTTTTTCAATAGAAAAACCACCTTGTTCAACTTCACCACGACCTATGCCTGTTCCCAAAGCCGTAATTAAAGTACCAATTTCGGCAGAATTCAGCATTCTATCAAAACGTGCCCGTTCCACATTTAGGATTTTACCTTTTAAAGGTAATATAGCTTGAAAACGACGATCCCTACCCTGCTTTGCTGTACCGCCTGCAGAATCTCCCTCTACAATAAAGATTTCAGATTTTGATGGGTCTCTTTGTTGGCAATCAGCAAGTTTTCCAGGCAAAGAAGAAATATCTAATATGCCTTTACGTCTTGTTAATTCGCGTGCTTTACGCGCGGCTTCTCTGGCAGAAGCAGCATCAAGTGCTTTAGCAATAATAATTTTTGCTTCTTTGGGATGAGTTTCAAACCAATGCCCCAAAGCATCTGATATACAGCTTTGCACAACTGGTTGTACTTCTGAAGAAACCAGCTTATCTTTGGTTTGTGATGAGAATTTGGGATCAGGTACTTTCACAGAAAGAATAGCTGTCAAGCCTTCTCTCATATCATCACCAGTCAACGCTAAAGTTTCTTTTTTATTCATAACGCCTTCGGCGTATTTCGTTACAACACGAGTTAGAGCTTGTCTAAATCCAGCAAGGTGCGTTCCCCCATCTTTTTGAGGAATATTATTGGTGAAACAAATAACATGTTCGTTGTAACTGTCATTCCAAACCAAAGAGCATTCAACTTTAATATTGCTTTTTTCATGATATACATCGCCATTAATCGGTTCAATAAGATTGTTTTTGGCTCTTGTCATCCATTTAACAAATTCCTCTAATCCACCTTCATAATGGAATTGTTCTGTTGTTATCTCTTCTTCACGTTTATCGGTAACAGTAATTTTTAATCCTGAATTTAAAAATGCTAACTCACGAAGACGTCGAATTAATATTCCGATTTCAAATGTAATATGGGTAAAAATTTCGTCACTGGCTTTAAAGGTAACTTCGGTGCCAGTAGGTTCATCACTGGGGCCAATTTCTTTTAAAGGACAAGTCGTATCCCCATTTTCAAAACGAATAAAATGCTCTTTGCCATTACGCCAAATACGGACTTCCATCCATTCAGATAAAGCATTTACAACAGCAGCACCAACACCGTGTAATCCACCAGAAACTTTATAAGAATTTTGGTTAAATTTACCCCCAGCATGCAGTTTTGTTAATACAACCTCAGCCGCACTGACCCCTTCTTCGTGATGAATATCAGTAGGGATACCACGTCCATTATCTCTGACCGTAACACTGCCATCCGTATTAAGGGTTAATGTACATTGATCTGCATATCCTGCTTGGGCTTCATCAACAGCATTATCAATAATTTCAAACACCATATGGTGCAAGCCAGACCCGTCATCCGTATCACCAATATACATACCAGGTCTTTTTTTGACGGCTTCCAGTCCTCTTAAAACAGAAATAGAAGATGCGCCATATTCATCATTGGTATCTGTAGATGAATCTGTAGAAGGATTTTGTGGGGTGACCATAATCGATAAGGCTCCGAAATAACGAGATAGCTATCTTTTTTATAAAATAGACAAAGTGAGAAAATTAAGAAAATCATAGCAGATTTTCTATAAAAAAGAAAAGATTTACACGATTTCCCCCTGAATTATTTGTAAAAATTCAGCCTTTTTCGTGCATTGTTTAAAAGAAGAATGATCTGTTCCTGTCATCATGGTGAAACTGTCAAGATTTAACAATGTCGAAAGCAACGTTTGACGATGAATCTCATCTAAATGAACCAAAGGTTCATCTAATAACAATAACGGTAGACTGATATTTTGACTTTTAATTAACTCGGTCAACTTGAGTATTATCCCAATTAATAATGCTTTTTGTTGACCCGTACTTGCCATACCAGCCGGTGTTTGTGATTTTTTTTCTATAAATATTACATCAGAACGATGAATACCAAAGCGTGTAGATTTGCTTTGAGCATCAGGGTGCCGATCTTTTTTCCATTGTTGACGAAGGAAGTCCTCAACCACAATAGCTGGTTCTTGCATTAAACGATCAGCAATAGGACATTGTAGCTTAAGGATGGCTTCGGGAAACACGCCATTAATAATTCTTAATTGATTCATTTGATGAATGAAAGTGTTTCGGGTTGCAGTGATAGCTACTGCATGTCTAGCCATTGATTCTTCAATAGCGTTCAACCAATTGGGATCATAATTATTATTTGCCAGAAGTTTATTGCGTTGGCTCATAGATTTTTCATATGCAAAGACTTCTTTGGTATGAAAATTTTCCATTGTAATAATTAATCGATCCAGAAAACGTCTGCGCCCTCCTGCACTCTGAGAAAATAACTGATCCATTTGTGGCGTTAACCAAACAGCAGATAAATACTGTGATATTTCATGCTGACTGCGCACTGGTGTTTCATTTAGGCGAAATTGTTTTTTGTTATTGTTAGGAAAACACCCTGTACCAATTTCGAAATTATTGATAAGAGGGTGCGAAAATTGTCCAACAACTCCCCACCCTAAGTGTTGACGATCAGATTTGACAAGATCTTCAACACGACTTTTTCTTAATCCTCTTCCAGGAACCAGAAGAGATAAAGCCTCCAGCAAATTTGTTTTACCACTACCATTTGCTCCGTAAACAACTATTTTTTGAGCAGAGGGTGACCAAACCAACCGATCGTAATTACGAAAATTAGTCAAGGTAAGACGAAGTAAAGAAGTCATCCCTAACTTTACAGAGCACAAAAATTAAACATTAAACTCGCATTGGCATTAGAACATATAAAGCAGACATATCATCAACATCACGCACAATAGTCGGTGCTGAATTATCAGCCAATACAAACTCTACTTGACTGTCAATTTGATCAGTAATGTCATTTAGATAACGTGCTTGAAATCCAATCTCAAGTGGGCCGCCGTCATATTGTACTTGCGTTTCGTCAAGTTCTTCTTTGGCATTGCCCTGATCAACACTGCTGGCTGATAAAATCAGAGAGTTGTTATCTAATGATAATTTAACTGGCTTTGAACGTTCCATACTGATAGCAGCAACACGAGCAACAGCTGTCGCAAAATCTTGTTTTCCAACACGTAATATCTTGGTATTGTTTTTAGGAATTACGCGTTCATATTCTGGAAACGTACCATCAATTAATTTAGACGTTAATGTAATATATCCAAATTTAAATTGAATACGAGTATCAGAAACAGATAATGAGATCTCATCATTTGCTTCTTCAAGCAATTTATAAGCCTCATATACAGTTTTACGAGGAATAATAATTCCTGGAATATTTTCAGAACCCTCTGGCATTACGCTTTCTACTCTAGCAAGTCGATGACCATCGGTTGCAACCGCACAAAGTTTTTTATTTCCTTCACTCGTTTCCATAATATGTAAATAAATACCATTAAGGTAATAACGAGTTTCTTCGGTAGAAATAGCAAAACGCGTTTGCTCAATCAGTTTTTTCAATGTTTCAGTTGGAATATTAAACTGATGTGGAAAATCCCCAGATGTCATAGATGGAAATTCATCGACATTTAAAACATTTAAACTTGTTGCATACTTTCCTGCACGAAGGGATAAAGGCATGTCATCATTCGTATGTGTTAATTCAATTTGTGCAGTATCTGGCAGTTTACGAACAATTTCATATAGAACTGATGCTGGTGCTGTAACAGCACCATTTTCCAATGATTCGGCTGGAATGGTTTCGACAATCGCAATTTCCATATCAGTTGCGGTTAATGTCATCATTCCGTCTTGCACTTCGATTAAAACATTGGCAAGAATGGGAATAGTGTTACGTTTTTCTGCAACACTTTGAATATGTGCCAGGGCTTTAAGTAAAATAGTGCGATCAACTTTCAGCTTCATCAACTATGACCTATTCTGTAATATGTAAACATTTATATATGCTATGAATCTTTATTTAGTAACAGAATATTAGGCTTTTTTCTACAAAAAAATGAATCAGCTTTCCAACATTCTGCGTAAAAGCTCGACATCCTCAGCAAAAGCACTGTCTTTTTCAATTAGTTCAGAAATACGGCTAATTGCATGCATCACAGTCGTGTGATCTCTGTTACCAAATTTACGACCAATTTCGGGTAAAGAACGGCTGGTTAGTTGTTTGGCTAAATACATAGCAATTTGTCTGGGTCTAGCAACGGCTCTGGCTCGACGAGCAGAAGTCATATCTGTTTGGCGAATATTACAATGTTCTGAAACTTTTCTTTGAATTTCCTCAATTGTAACTCGTCGTTCATGAGATTTCAAAATATCATGTAGAACTTCTTGAGTAGCTTCCAAAGTAATAGGGCGACCAAATAAGTTCGCATGTGCGATTAATCGATTTAAAGCGCCTTCAAGTTCTCTGACATTCGTTGTTATTTTGTGAGCTAAAAATTCCAAAACTTTCGGAGAGATAACAACTTTTGCCGAAGCAGCTTTGGCTTCAAGAATAGAAATGCGCAGCTCATAAGTCGTTGCATGGATGTCTGCTACCATACCACATCCTAAACGGGTGCGTAAACGATCTTCTAAACCTGAAAGATCCGACGGTGATTTATCCGCAGAAACAATAATCTGTCTTCCCGCATCAATCAATGCGTTGAATGTATGAAAGAATTCTTCTTGTGTATTATCTTTGCCAATAAGAAACTGTAAATCATCAATCATCAATACATCAACAGAGCGTAACTCTTCTTTAAATTCAATGGTAGATTGAGAACGAATAGAAGCAATAAATCGATACATAAATTTTTCTGCAGACATATAAGATACAGAAATATTGCCTGCTTGGGCCAGTTCGAACCCTATTGCATGCATCAGATGTGTTTTACCTAAACCAACACCACCATATAAAAATAATGGGTTAAATCCAGGACTAGAAGGGCGTTCTGCTACACGCCTTGAACATGCATAAGCAAATTCATTAGGTTTGCCAACAATAAAATTATCAAAGGTAAATCGTGGGTCAAGTTGTGTTTGTAAAGGAAGTTTACTGCCCTCATCTTCTTTATTATCTGTAATTGGAACAGATCTTTCTTGAATAGGTTGAGTGCTATCTTTGTTTGCTCTATTTGACGGCGAGGCTATATGATTTTCTTGAGTAACTTCCGTTTTAGTAGGGCTATCTTCCGAGTTTGCTGATGGAATGGTTAAAGCCAACTCTACACGACGAATCTGAGAAAGCTCGCTGTTCCAGAGTTGATTTAATTTACTATTATATTGTGATCTTACCCAGTCCCGCAAAAATCGCGTAGGCAAATAAAGAGTTAATTCGTCTTCTTCTATTCCACCTAGAGTAATTTGTTGAAGCCATGTACGATATTCAACTTCACCCACTTCGATTTTCAAGCGAGAGCAAATACGATCCCAATGAATTTCTAAAATGCTTTTCAAGGTTTCTGGATCTGCATCTTTTAAGGAGAGCGTAAATTCGTTAGATTCTTCGGTAAAATCAGACATTGGCGATTGGGGCTCGGCTCTTAGGTTAAATAACGAGTGATATGTATAAAGGATACACTGCTTCATATGTTTTATAAAGCATCAAATATTTTTATTATTATAGACAAAAAAAATCCGATGAATGAAAACATTCGTCGGTTTTTTAATAGTTTTATAGATAAATAAACAAAAGGTAAAATATCTTTTGTTTATTTATTATTTTACTTTTAACACAAGATTAAGCAGATACAATGCTTTTAATTCTGTGAGATAGACGAGAAATCTTACGTGCCACAGTATTTTTGTGTGCAACACCTTTCCCGCATGCTCTTTGCATTTCTGGCTGTGCATTACGAAGAGCTACGACTGCTTCTTCTTTGTTACCAGAAGAAATAGCTTCTTCTACTTTTTTAACAAACGTACGTACTCTTGATCTGCGAGCTTTGTTTCTCTCGGTACGTTTTAACGTTTGACGTATACGCTTACGCGCAGATGCGATATTCGCCATGGATTTCCTGTTTACTTCTTCTTATAAAAACAAACTAATATCAATAAGATGATATACTAATTAAAACCAGATTTTTAATCTTTTATTTAAGCCCCGTCAAGGGAAATATCTTTTATTTTTGACAATTATCACAATAAAAGCTGGATCTTCCGCCTTGAGTTATCCGTTTTATTCCTATTTTCTTTCCTTTTGTCAAACAATTTATGCATAAATCATGTTCTTTACCATAAACTTTCCATTGCATTTGAAAATATCCTTTTTTGCCATCTGAATGAACATAGTCACGTATACTCGACCCTCCAGCTTCGATGGCTTGGGTTAATATTTCTTGAATTCTTTTAACGATTTTAATAATTTCAGAATGCTTTAACGTTTTAGACTCTCTTAATGGTGAAATCCCAGCAAGAAACAATGCTTCACATACATATATATTTCCTAGGCCTGAAATTATATGCTGGTCTAATAAAGTCAGCTTAATAGGTTGTTTCTTATTCGCTAAATATTTTTGCAAATGTATGATCAGAGTTTGTTGATAAGCATTATCCCCCAAAGGTTCTGGCCCCATACGCCTTAATAAAGGATGGATTTGTGCACTTGGATATAAATCTATTACTCCAAAACGCCGAGGATCAATATAACTTAATCTTTGCCCCTCTTGGGTAATTAGGGTCATATGCTCGTGCTTTTGTATGGTGGAATTGATAATTTCAGGGCTAATAATTATTTTTCCTGACATACCCAAATGAAATAAAATAGTTTGTTGGTTATTTAGCCCGATTAAGATATATTTACCTCGTCTGGCAAAGTTGATCATCTTGGCATGTGTTAAATCGGACTCTATTCGTCTTGGAATGACTTGACGTAGCGTATCACGATGACATTTTACAGATAAAACGGTCTGATTCTTTAGACTATTTTCTAGTCCTCGTTTAATCGTTTCGACTTCTGGTAATTCTGGCATAGGTTTTTCTTAAAAATAATCACATGAATAATAATAACAATCATTCTTCTTTTGCAGAAGAAGATCAAGTCACAGATTTTGGGTTTCGTAAAGTTAATCAAACAGAAAAATCTTCGATGGTCAGAGAGGTATTCGACAGTGTTGCCTCTAAATATGATGTGATGAATGATTTAATGTCTTTGGGAATTCATCGTGTTTGGAAGAAAATTTTTATTCAAGAACTAGCTCCCAGACCGAATCTGACTTTGTTAGATCTTGCGGGGGGAACAGGCGATATTACATTTGGTTGGTTAAAAAATGGAGGCGGCCCTGCTTATTTAACCGATGTAAATTATAGTATGTTAAGTGTTGGACAAAGCCGTGCTTTTGATAAAGGTTATGTTAAAAATATTAATCTTTTTTGCGTCGATGGCGAAAAAATCTGTTTGCCTGATCGCTCAGTAGATCGTGTGACTATTTCTTTTGGTTTGCGTAACTGCACGAATAAAGACAATGTTCTTGCTGAAGCACGTCGTGTCTTAAAACCAGGTGGTCGTTTTTTATGTTTAGAGTTTTCTAAGCTTATCATTCCTATGTTACGCCCTTTGTATGATGCATGGTCTTTTCAAGCACTTCCACGGATTGGTCAAATCATTGCCAAGGATGGAGACAGCTATCAATATTTAGCTGAGAGTATTCGTATGTTTCCTGATCAAGAAACATTAAAAGGCATGATGGAAAATGCAGGGTTAGAACGGGTAACTTATCAAAATCTTTCTGGAGGTATTGCTGCAATTCACTCTGGATGGCGTATTTAATCTCAAAATTAATAAAAAGCCTTAATGGCTTCTATCATAATGGAATATAGTTTTTCTAATTTACGTAAAGCAAAGATATTTGATCAAAAAAAAGCCTCAAATATCTTTATGTTTTTTTTAAAGTTAATTGAAACTATAAACTACAAAAAAACATTGAATTGGATGGATTGTTTAAGCTCGTAATTGATCATCGCTATTTGATTATAAGTAATCATCCAAGATATAAAGTAAAACCGTTTTTTAACAGGGAATGTTATTGAAACTAACAAAAATGATCTGCTAGATTATATTTTTAAAGCGGTCAATAAAGATGATTGGATCAATCCTTTATTTATTATTCCTGCTTTCGATAATAATCCAGATTATGTCATAATTACTCAAGAAGATCCTGTTTTAACAGTATTAACCAAAATATAAAACTTTACGATCCTAGTAAGAAATTTAAGAGAGCTTTAGCTGATGAAAAAAAATATTCTTTTGATTATTAGTGGTGGTATTGCTGCTTTCAAAGCCCTTGAGTTTATTCGATTGCTACGCACTCAAGGGATGAATGTAAAATGTATTCTTACTAAGGGCGGAGAACAATTCATAACACCTCTTTCTGTTCAAACCCTCAGTGGACAGGAAGTATATCAAGATTTATTCGCTCTCACTCAAATAAGCGAAATCGAACATATTACCCTTAGCAGGCAAGCTGATATGGTTATTATTTATCCAGCCAGCGCTGATTTAATAGCTAAAATGGCAACGGGGTTGGCTGATGATTTGGCCAGCGCACTGCTGCTGGCAACATTACCGACTACCCCTGTTTTTGTTGCTCCTGCTATGAATGTGCAAATGTGGGAAAATGCAGTAACTCAAGAGAATATACAAAAATTGAAGCAACGAGATATTGTGTTTGTAGGACCAGATCAAGGGGATATGGCTTGTGGTGAGTATGGGTTTGGTCGTTTAGTCGCTCCTGAAACAATGATTAATCAAGTTAAGCATTATTTTACTGCGACAAAGCCACTATCTGGAAAAACTGCGTTAGTCACAGCAGGGCCAACCTATGAACCGATTGATCCAGTGCGATTTTTAGGAAATTATTCTTCGGGTCGCCAAGGATATGCCATTGCTGAAGAGTTACATGACGCTGGAGCTCAGGTTACATTAATTTCAGGACCAGTTTCTTTACTTCCACCACAGAATATTCGTCTTATTTCAGTGCAAACGGCTCAAGAAATGTTGGATGCTTGTTTATCTAATATTCCAGTCGATATTGCCGTAATGACCGCAGCAGTAGCTGACTGGCGTGTTAAAAATATCTCAAATAAAAAAATAAAAAAAACAGGTGATGCACAAACGCCAACTTTTGATTTGATAACAAACCCAGATATTTTAGCAACGATTGCTCAGAAAAATATCAATCGTCCTAAGCTTGTTATTGGTTTTGCCGCGGAAACAAACGATTTGTTAGATAATGCAGATGCGAAAAGAAAACGTAAAAACTGTGATTGGATTGTAGTTAATGATGTAAGCCCTGATACAAAAATCATGGGAGGAGTCGAAAATGAGGTGACAATCTTGTCATCCTCTGATAAGCAACATTTTAAACGCGCTGATAAAAGAGAAATTGGCCGTTTGTTAACTAAAGAAATCATTAAGTTTTTTAATCATTAAAACATAAGGGGTAACGTTATGACATTACCACCCTTCCCTATTATTTTGGTAAAACGATTGGCACATGCCAAAGATTTACCATTACCCTCTTATGCTACTGCGGGTGCTGCGGGTATGGATTTATTAGCAGCTGTTGATGAACCTATCATACTTTTCCCCCAAGCAAGACTACTTATTCCTACTGGTTTGCAAATTGCGTTACCTGTGGGATATGAATTACAAATTCGCCCTCGTTCAGGACTTGCGTTAAAACACGGTATTATGCTTCCAAATTCTCCTGGAACAATTGATGAAGATTATCGTGGTGAGATTAAAGTTATTCTTATCAATACAGATAAAGAATCTTTTATCATTGAACGTGGAATGCGTATTGCCCAAGCTGTATTAACGCCTGTTGTGCGTGGTGTGTGGCAGGAAACCGACAGTTTAGATGACACCGAACGATCGAGTGGTGGTTTTGGCAGTACAGGCCATTAAATTTTAATAAAAAATTCATTAAAATGAGATGCTTAGTATCTTGTTTTAATGCTATATTCTTCATTACCACATTAACAATTATATAAGGATAAAGGCGGGTTCAATGGCAAAAGACAATATCCCCGCCAGCGTTGCTGCTCGGGCAAAACCGAATTTTTTTGATGTTATTACTATCCTGTGTGTTATCGCACTTGGGATTGCCATTGCATCGGCAACGCGGCATGTACTACAACCTTTAAATATCCCTAGTGCTCAGGCAATTAACCTGGATCCATCATATCTTCCTGGATATGCAATACGAACAACATTACGAATGTTTGCAGCCCTTTTTGCTTCTTTGGTTTTTACGTTTACCTATGCTGTGGTAGCAGCAAAAAGCCGAAGAGCCGAAATGATTTTGGTTCCTATATTAGATATTTTACAGTCAGTTCCTATTCTAGGGTTCCTAACTTTTACGGTTGTATTTTTCATGGGATTATTCCCAGGGCAAATTATTGGTGTTGAGCTAGCTGCTATTTTTACGATTTTTACAAGTCAAGCCTGGAATATGGCATTCAGCATGTATCAATCTCTAAAAACCATTCCAGAGGATATGAGCGAAGCAGCTAAGTGCTTTGGGTTAACCTCTTGGCAAAGATTTTGGAAACTAGAAGTTCCTGCAGCTATGCCAGGGTTAATCTGGAATATGATGATGTCCATGTCTGGTGGTTGGTTTATGATTGTCTATTCAGAAACTATTTCTGTAGGTAACACTGAAATCACCCTTCCTGGTATTGGTTCTTATGTCGGAACGGCAATTGTACATAAAGATCTAGCTGCTATTTTTTATGCTATTGGGGCAATGCTATTTGTTATCTTAGCTTATGATCAATTATTATTCCGTCCTCTTGTAGCGTGGTCTGCTAAGTTTCGCTTTGAAACAACAAATAGCGATACGGATACAACTCCTTGGTTATTACGCCTTATGCATCGTACCAGCTTTATACGTTGGATTTCGGATTATATTGAGGGATTTGCACACAGGATCGCAATCTTACCGATTGGTAAACGCCCATTTAGACAATCATATTTGTCTAAAAATATCATCTCTTCAAAAACGATCGATATTATTTATGTGACGATCTTGTGTTTGCTAGGGATAGCAGCTGCTTATTTTATTTACCAATCCGTCTATGGGCATATCTCGTTTGAAGAAGTGTTGCATGTTATTGGTCTTGGATTTATTACCTTAATTCGCGTAGTGGTTATGATCATTATTGCTACAATTATTTGGGTGCCAGCAGGTATTTGGCTTGGATTGCGCCCTCAGTGGGCTAAAAGAACCCAAGTTGCAGCACAGTTCATGGCGGCCTTTCCTGCCAACTTATTTTTTCCCTTTTTTGTTGTAGGTATTGTACATTTTGGTTTGAATAAAGAAATATGGCTAACCCCTTTGATGATATTGGGAACCCAATGGTATATTTTATTTAATGTTGTTGGTGGAGCTTCTACATTTCCAGGAGACCTTAGAGAGGCATCAAAAAGTTTTCATATTAAAGGATGGCTTTGGTGGTCCAAAGTTATGTTACCCGCGATTTTCCCGTATTATATCACGGGGGCATTGACAGCCTGCGGTGGAGCATGGAATGCATCAATTGCGGCCGAAGTTGCCAGCTGGGGAAATGATACTTTAAAAGCAACCGGGCTTGGGGCTTATATTGCCGAGGCGACCGATGCTGGAGATGTTTTCCAAGTGGGTCTGGGTATGGTTGTTATGTCTACGTTTGTTATTTTATTTAATCGTTTAGTTTGGCATCCTCTGTATGATTATGCTCGACGTCGCCTATCCTTTTCGTAAGAGGAAGTTAAAGTATGAATACTCAAGAAACCTTGATCGAGGTAAAAAATTGTAAACAATCTTATCCGAAAGAGAACCACTCAGAATTAGTGGTATTGGATGATGTTAATGTTACACTTAAAAGTGGTGAGATTGTCGGCCTATTGGGACGTTCGGGTTCTGGAAAATCAACCTTACTGCGTATTGTTGCTGGATTATTAGCACCAACCAAAGGTGAAGTTCGTTGGAAAGATCAAATCTTATCTGGCCCTGCCGAAGGAGTTGCAATGGTTTTTCAATCCTTTGCTCTTTTTCCTTGGCTTACAGTGCAAGATAATGTGCAACTTGGATTAGAGGCCAAAGGCGTTAATAAAAAAGAACGTGAACAATTAGCAGAAGAAGCTATTGATTTGATTGGATTGGGTGGATATGAAAAAGCCTATCCAAAAGAACTATCTGGGGGTATGCGCCAACGTGTTGGGTTAGCCAGAGCCCTTGTTGTGCATCCTGACTTACTTTTGATGGATGAGCCCTTTTCTGCTTTAGACGTATTAACTGCTGAAAATCTACGTACCGACTTAATTGAGTTATGGGTTGAAAAAAAGCTACCTGTAAAGGCTATGCTGATTGTTACCCACAGTATTGAAGAAGCTGTTTTAATGTGTGACCGTTTGTTGATTTTTTCTTCAAACCCAGGAAGTGTTGCACATGAAGTAGAGGTTACTTTCCCTCATCCTCGCAACCGTGAAGATTTTGCGTTTCGTCAATTAGTAGATAAAATCTACACATTAATGACGCATCGTGAACCAGCTAAAATAAGCCCTGATAATTTGGATGTTAAACAAGCAAACAGTAATCAATTTGTAGCAATTCCGCCGATGTCTATGAATTTAATGATCGGAATGGTCGAAGCTTTGTTAGCAGAACCATATAAAGGTCGAGCTGATTTACCTAAACTTGCACAAAGTTTACAAATGGAACTGGATGATTTGTTACCTATTGGAGAAACTTTGCAAATGCTGGGTTTCGCTGACATGGCAGAGGGGGATATTATCCTTACAGAGCTAGGAAAAGAACTGGTTCACTCTGAGATCGAAGAACGAAAAGATATCTTCAGACATAGTCTTGTCAAAAATGTAACTTTGATTCGTGCTATTCGCAGTGTATTGGATGAACGTTCTAATCATCGAGCCAGCGCGGAAAGATTTAGGGACGAATTAAAAGATACAATGTCACCAGAATATGCAAGGCAAACGTTATCCACCATTATTGGATGGGCACGTTATGCCGAGATATTCGATTTTGATGAAGAATCAGATCAATTCTTTTTGGATGAAGATGATAAAACCGTTAAACAATAAATCATTATTTTTTTAAATAATCAGTAAATTCTTTACGAACTTTAAGCACCTTGGGGGCGATTACAGCTTGGCAATAAGCTAACTCAGGGTGCAATTCGAAATAATTTTTATGCTCTATTTCTGCGGGATAAAAATGATCTAATTTTTTTATCTCTGTCACAATGGGTTTGTCCCAAATATCAGCTTTTTCAATCTCGTTCTTGATTAAAATTGCAGCTTTTTCTTGTTCTTCATTAGCAGGAAGAATAACGGAGCGGTATCTTGTGCCTACATCTGCACCTTGTGCATTCAGTGTCGTTGGGTCATGAGTTAAAAAGAAAATACGAAAAATATCTTCAATCATAATCAAACGAGTATCAAATGAAATTTTGATAACTTCTGCATGTCCTGTTTGATCTGTATAAACTTGTTTATAAGTTGGATTTTCAGTATGTCCCCCTGCATAGCCAGGTATAATTTCTTTGATACCTTTGAATTGGCTTAACATTGCTTCGACACACCAAAAACATCCGCCACCAATGACAACAGTTTCGATATATTCTTCATCTTTCATTATAAATTCCCCTAGTTTAAATAATTAATTTCTTATTATCAAAAAAATAGCTGCTGAAAGTTATTTTTCAACAGCTATTTATAATTATTTTATAATTCATTTCATTTAAAAATGATTTAACGCTAATTCAATACGTTCTTTATCATGTGTCAGCTGTTTTAAACGTTCGCGACTCTCTTCAATAATTTCAGGCCGCGCCTTTTGTATGAAATTTTGATTAGATAATTTAGTGTTTAACTTTGTAAGTTCGTCAACAATTTTATCTAATTCTTTAGCTAAGCGCGCTTTTTCGGCGTCAATATCAATAATACCCGCTAAAGGTAAAATAACAGTCGCTTCATTTACAATAGTTTGCGCAAAATCTTTCGGTAATTCCCCTTGCAGATACTCGATAGAATCTACTCTTGCCATACGTTTGATAGCATCACCCCAAACATTCGCATATTGCAATGTATCTGCATTAGCATCTTTTAAATAGGCTGAAATAAATTTTGCTGGTGGTACATTCATTTCGGCTCTTAAAGTTCTGATCTCTGTAATAAATCGAATCACCCAACCTATCTCTTCAGAAGACTCTTGTGTTTTTACCGTAGAGAACATTTCTGCAATTGGCCATTCAGAAACCATTAATGTTCCTTTGTTGCCAAAATTAAATTCTCCCCATAACGTTTCTGTTATAAATGGAATAACTGGATGTAAAATCTGAAGAAGTGTTTTTAAGACAAGCGCTGCTACAGCTCTTGTTTCTTCGACAATCGTTTGATCTTCATTCTGAAAAGCTGCTTTTGCGAATTCTAGGAACCAGTCACAGAATTTATCCCATGTGAAATGATAACAAACAGAAGCATACTCATCATAACGGAATGATTCCAATGCTGTTGTTGCATCTATAATTGCCTGTGACAGCTCACCTAAAATCCAACGGTTTAAAGATAGTTTAGCATTGTTAACTGAGAAATTAGGATTATATTTAACTTCGTTCATTTCACAGAAACGTGCAGCATTCCATATTTTAGTAATGAATGAACGATATTCTTCGATACGTTTCTTTCCAAGTTTAATATCACGACCTGGCCCTGTTAATGCACAAACCGTAAAGCGCATTGCATCTGCACCAAATTCATCAATAACCTCCAAAGGATCTATTCCGTTTCCTTTGGTTTTGGACATCTTTTGTCCTTTTTCATCACGCACCAGACCATGAAGATAAACCGTTTCAAAAGGAATATCTTGCATAAAATGCGTACCCATCATCATCATTCTGGCAACCCAGAAGAAAATGATATCAAATCCTGTAATTAATACATTACCTGGGTAATATTTTTTTAATTCAGCAGTTTCATTCGGCCAACCCAACGTCGAGAATGGCCATAATGCAGAAGAAAACCAAGTATCTAATACATCTTCATCGCGACGTAAAATTTCTTCTTTACCATAATGCTTGAATGCTTGTTCTTTGGCTTCATTTTCATCATAAGCAACAAAAACATGATTATCTGGGCCATACCATGCTGGGATTTGATGACCCCACCATAATTGACGACTGATACACCAAGGTTGAAGGTCACGCATCCATGCAAAATAAGTATTTTCCCATTGTTTAGGAACAAATTTGATTTTACCAGTCTGTACAGCTTCAATTGCAGGTTTGGCCAAAGTTGGAGCATCACAATACCATTGTGTTGTCAAACGAGGTTCAATAACAGCCCCACCTCTTTCTGCATGAGGCACTTGATTGCGATGAGGTTCTGCTTTCTCAAGCAACTCAAGTCGTTCAAGCTCGGCAATGATTTGCTTTCGTGCTTTATCTCTTGGCAAACCATCCAATGAAAGCACAAACTCTGTTCTTTCATTATCTGATAACTCACTCAGATCTATGGCTGCACTCTCATCTAAAATAGTAATGAGTTTTAGATTATGTCTTCGTCCGACTTCAAAATCATTAAAATCATGTGCAGGCGTGATTTTAACAGCACCAGTCCCTTTTTCAGGATCAGAATATTCATCAGCGATAATGGGAATTAAACGACCAGTTAATGGTAATATGATGTTCTTACCAACAAGATGTTTATATTTTTCGTTTTCAGGATGTACTGCAACAGCAACGTCGCCCAACATTGTTTCAGGACGAGTGGTGGCAATCGTAATTATCGCATCACTATTTTCAATAGGATAGTGAATATACCAAAGATGTCCATTAACTTCTTTGTTTTCAACTTCGAGATCAGAAACCGCAGAACGAAAAACTGGATCCCAATTGACCAGGCGATTATCTTGATAAATCAAACCTTCGCGGTATAAAGTTACAAAAACTTTTTTAACGGCTTCAGACAAGCCTTCATCCATCGTAAAGCGTTCTCTTTTCCAATCCAGAGAAGCCCCTAACCTGCGTAATTGTTTGGTAATCTCTCCACCAGACTCAGCTTTCCATTCCCAAACATGCTTAATAAATTCATCACGACCAATGGATTTACGATCAATTCCTTTTTCACTAAGTTTACGATCAACAACAAGTTGTGTTGAAATGCCAGCATGATCAGTGCCAGGTTGCCATAATACATCATATCCTTGCATACGCCGCCAACGGATTAAGGTATCTTGCAATGTCATTGTTAATGCATGACCCATATGCAATGTTCCTGTCACATTTGGTGGAGGAATCATAATTGCAAATGGTTTTTTATCTTTTTGTTCAGGGTTAGCTGAGAAAAAACCAGACTCCTCCCAAAGGCGATAAAGATCATTTTCAACAGAGGAAGGGATAAATTTTTTATCTAACATTGGATGATATAATATACTAAATAGAGTGGAAAAATATAATATTAACGACCAGGCTGATCTTGTGCATAGTCATTCATTCCCCACCATCTATTTTTAACTGCATTATAATAAGCAGTATAATCGTAATGAGGAACGTTAAGTTTTAAATCTTGTGCTGTTAACCGTCCCATAGCAGCAGCAACGTCATAAGATGCAGTAACCATGGTTCCAAGATTTTGAATCAGTGTAGTTTGAGAATTTAACAAAGTTTGTTGTTGTTGCAACATTTCCAAAGTTGTGCTGGTTCCAACCACAGCTTGTTTTTCAACACCAGCCAAAGCAACGATATTCGAGGCAATTGCTGAACGGTTGCTGCTAATTGATGCTTTTGCTGATTGAAATTTTTGCCAGTTGCTAGAGGCAAGTTGCATCGCTGTTCTTCTTTGACTGCTAACTTGCCGATGCGCTGCTTGAACTTGTTGTTTAGCCTGACGAATAGCAGAATACTCAGAACCACTTTGATAGATAGGCATTGTCATTTGCACGGTCCCTACTTTGCTATCAGTTTGATTTAGACCAATACCTTGATCTTTTGACCTTGAATATTGCAAACTAGCATTAACCTTGGGCATAATTTCAGAAATTGCCAGATTGACAGCTGCTTTTTGTGCTGCTTCAGCAAACAAAGCCGCAATAATATCTGGGTTATTAGATGCAGCAATTGAGATTGCTTCTTGTTCTGTTTTTACCGGTAAGATTAAAGGTTGTGGCGGTGTTAAATTAGGAGGTGGTGCAATCCCTACAACTTGTGCATAAGTAGCTTCAGCTTCTCTAAGGCTTCCATCGGCAGTTTGTCGTTTCGCACGTGCATCAGCCAATGCAGCCTCTGCCTGAGCTGTATCTGTACGAGTAATTTCACCTAAACTGAAACGTTGCTGTGTAGCACGCACTTGTTCAGCAAGAATTTTTTCGTTGTTAATGTTAATTTGTAAAAGTTGCTGTGCTTGAATAACGCCTACATAAGCTTTGACAACTTTTTGAAAGACTTGTTGTTCTGTTGATAGCAATTTGGCACGCTCGGCCATAACTTGACTGGTAGCTTGATGTGTTTTAGCAGTTGTTTTACCACCTTGGTAAATAGGCTGAGTAATGACAACTTGTGCTTGATACCCTAATTGCCCATTAGAGCTCTGTTGGCTATTACTTGTATATAATTGCCCACCTGCTTCAGATGTCGATACCCCATTACTATCCCCTTTGTTGATAGATCCAGCTAATGTTGTCTGAATTGTAGGTCGCCAACCAGCATTTGCTTGGGATACGCCTTCATCTGCTGCTCTTAGATTGGCACGCTCTTGTTGCAACTCTGGGTTGGTTAAATAAGCAGTGGATAATGCTTCTTCTAAAGTATGAGGAACAAAACTGGGAGATCCAGTTCCATCGTAATTTTGAGCCCAAGCTGTAGAGCTTACTAAAAAAGTAAATAAACTTACACCAAAATACCGACACTTTATCATCACAGCAACCTTCTACCAAATACTTCTAATGTTAGTTTTGTAATTCTTGCAATAAAGGTAAACCCGCATAAAAACAAGAGCGTATTGAAATTCCATCTGTGGTTTTTTCAATTTTTACAGCGTGGCTGACTTGTTGCTCTTTTTTCATAATGGTGATTATTCGTCCATTTAGGGCTAGCTGATCAATTAAATCAGAAGGAATATCTGTGATTGCACCATCAATAATAATGATATCAAATGGTTTTTGTGTATTAAAACCTTCTGATAACTTTCCTGTTTGCCATTGAACATTTTTTGCATATTTTTTACAGAATGCTTGCCCTTGAAGGGAAAGTTTTTCATCTTCTTCAATAGCAAAGACTTCAGCTTCTAATAGATCAGCAATTGTTGACATATATCCTGTAGAGGCACCAACAATCAAAACCTTTTCAGATGGACGGATTTCAGCTAATTGCATTAACCTTGCAACTACTCTAGGTTCACTTAAAAAACGATTGTTTGATAGCGGTAAATTAATATCAGCATACGCCATTTCACGTTGAGAAACATCAACACATTCCTCACGAGGGATCGCGCGCATGATTTCAATGATTTGTGTATGGTTAACTTCAGCAGGACGAAGTTGATTTTCAACCATATTCTGTCGTGCTTGAGCAAAATCAAAATGAGAGTGATTCATTGTTTCCTAAAAGATCCGTAATAGTGTGCTGTGTTTAAATACCATGAAATCGTTATGGATGAAAAGTAAAGTTTTTTACATTTTTTTCTTGACCTTTTTGTCATAGTAGATGATACAAGCATTTATTGAGAGTCAAATGGTCCGGTGGCAGAGTGGCTCATGCAGCGGATTGCAAATCCGTTTACGGGGGTTCAATTCCCTCCCGGACCTCCATTTCCCTAAATTAATACTGTTTGACTTTGATCCGAGATAAGATGAAATCTCGGATACAATCAGGGGAAAGTAAATCAATCCATTTTAATAGTTTGAAAATTCTAGGTAAAACAAGCTCTCTTTTACCTTTTGCTATGGCGTTCGTAATTTGAAGGATTGCTTTGTCTATTGGGATTAAAAAGGGTTTATCACATTCTAACCGTTGACTCATTGGTGTATCAATAAAACCAGGTGTAATTAATGTGATTTGAATTTTCCATTTTTTCACAGCAATTCTAAGGGAATCGCTGAATCGTGCCAAACCTGCTTTTGAACTGCTATAAGCTGTGGCAAAAGGTAAAGAGTGAAATCTTGCAACAGAACTAATTAATACGATCTTTCCCTGAATTTGTTTTTGTATCATTTGTTGTGCTATTAAATTAGCCATTAAACTTGGGGTCACATAATTTAACATAGCTAAGTTATAAAGTAATTGTTGTGATTCTATATCATCATTATCTGCTTTGATATCTCCTGATCCAGCACCAAGAATTGCCATATCTATGTTATATTTATTTAATATTTCATGTAATAATTTCGTAGTTTTAATAGGATTCGTAAGGTCACTTTGATAAAGATATACAACTGCCCCTTTATCATGACATTTTTTTGCTGTTTGCTCTAATTTCTCTTTTGAACGTCCCCATAAGAACAGTTTTTTCCCTGGCTCAGCATAAAAATAAGCTAAAGATTGACCGATACCACTTGAGGCACCCGTAATTAAAATAGAGTTTAATGAATTGGGCAAAGAAATTTCCTTAAAATAATATTTTTTTGTATAAAGTTATATCTATAAAGATAAAAAACCTTTATATAAAACTCTGATAAGTAATTTTATACTTCTCCTTTTCCTAAATTTCAAAAATATAAATTTCATTTTTGATTTAATTAACTAATGGTTTTCACATGACTGTACCTCCCGCTATATCGAACGATTTAAAAGTATTTCCTGTACGAACGGCAAAACAACTGGATCTTTTTATTCGATTGCCGCGCTTATTATACAGTAAATATTCTGGTTATGTTCCTCCCTTGGATTTTGAAGAAAAAGCATTATTACATCCCAAAAAATCTGCTTTTTTTAGATATGGATCAGCTCAATATTTTCTTGCATATAAGAATAATGAACCCGTTGGGAGAATTTCCGCACAAATTGATCCAAATGCATTACGCCAATGGAAAGAACCTATTGGTTTGTTCGGTGCCTTAGATGCTATTGATGATGCAGAAGTTGTACAGCAACTTATTAGTACTGCGATTACATGGTTGAAAAAACATGGCATGGAAAAAATTAGAGGCCCTTATACTCTTAATGCAAACTCGCAAGCTGGAGCAATGGTTGAAGGGCAAAATGAACCCCCTATGATTGCTATGCCATGGCATCCACAGTATTTGGTTAAACATATAGAGGCTGCGGGTTTATTCAAAGCTATGGACTTAGTTTCTTATCAAATGATTATGTCAAAAGAGATCAGACAAGCTCATAAAATTCCTTCAGGATTAAAAGTAGGATCAAGTCGTCTTGGTAATATCACAACTAGAAAATTGAATATGAAAGAAATTTCTCGTGATGGAGAAATTTTGCGTCAACTCTATAATGATGCTTGGGATGACACATGGGGATTTGTTCCTTTAACACCAACTGAAATGTCTATTTTAATCCGAGATTTAAAATTGATGCTCACACCAGATAACTATGTTTTGGTAGAGCAAAACAAAATGCCTGTCGCTGTTGCTTTGATGATCCCCAATATTTTTGATCTTTCAGAGGAAGTCGGCCCTTCACCTTCTATAATTGGATGGGGTAAATTGGGTTATAAAGCTTTACGTCATCAGTTTAAATCTGCTCGGGTTATTTTATTGGGAATCAGTCACTCAATCCGTGATACGGCGATGGGTGCGTTAATCCCTTCTCTTGTTATTGATGAGTTGTTTAATCGTGGTGAAGCTTTATCTTACAACATGATTGAATTAGGATGGATCTTAGAAAGTAATAAAGCGATGCGTAATTTGATTGAACGCCTTGCTCCAAAACCTTGTAAAACCCATCGTGTATTCGAAGCTCAATTAGATTGTAAAGACTAGTAAGAATAAAGCTGTTCAAAGCGTGCTTTGTTGGCTGGTGACAGTCTAACAAACACGGCTATATTCTTTTCATCATCTTGGCGTTGCAAAACTTCACCATGATCATAAAGCCATGATAATGCAGCACCATCATTAACAGGAATTGAATAGTTGGCTTCTTCCATTAATTTTGCCAAACGATCATCAATCATTTGAATAAGAGAAGATAAATTTTCACCTGTCAAAGCAGAAATACCAATAAAATCAGATGGTTTTTCAATCAAAGCAATATTTTCAATTAAATCAATTTTATTAAGTACTTCAATTGTGTTTTCTCGCCAATTTGCTTCAAGAATTTGATCTTTAACCATCATATCTAAAACAGAAAAGACATCTTGACGTTGATCGCTTGTTTCTGGATGAGAAATATCACGAACGTGAAGAATAATATCTGCTTCTGCTGTTTCTTCTAATGTTGCCCTAAAGGCGGCGATTAACTCTGTAGGCAAATCACTGATAAACCCTACCGTATCTGACAAGATAATTGTTTTACCAGAAGGAAGCTGTAATTTTCTCATCGTCGGGTCAAGCGTTGCAAATAACTGATCCTGAGCATGAACGTCTGCCCCCGTTAAGTGATTAAACAACGTAGATTTACCCGCATTCGTATATCCAATTAAAGCGACAATCGGAAAAGGAACCTTTTGTCTAGCTTTACGATGTAATCCTCGAGTACGGCGAACTTGCTCTAGATCTTTCTTTAATCGAATAATACGCTCATCAATAAGACGTCTATCTGCTTCAATCTGAGTTTCCCCAGGACCTCCCATAAATCCAAAACCACCTCGTTGGCGCTCTAAATGGGTCCATGATCTAACCAAACGACTACGTTGATATTGTAAATGAGCCAATTCAACCTGTAACGTTCCTTCTTTAGTTTGTGCACGTTCACCAAATATGTCCAGAATCAAAGCTGTTCTGTCGATGACTTTACACTCTAAAGCTTTTTCAAGATTACGTTGCTGAATAGGGCTTAGTTTTGTATCGAAGATAGCAATTTCAATTTCGTTTTCTTCTATAGATTTTCTTAATTCTTCTATATGTCCCTGCCCGATTAATGTAGCAGAGCGATAAGAGCGTAAATTAATAATTTCTTGATATAAAATATCCAAGCGTATTGAAGAGGCTAGCCCAATAGCTTCTTCTAATCTGGATTGTGAATTTCGATTATTCGATTGACGATTTGAAACATCCCAAGGAACAATGACTGCGGCACGTGTTTGTTGATGATCTAAATCAAAATCTGTCATTAATTATCTTTCAATTGCTCTTCTGGTGTATTAAACGGAAGTTGCACTGGTGTTGCAGGCATAATTGTACTTACTGCATGTTTATAAACAAGCTGAGAGTGACTATCTCTTCGTAATAGAATTGAGAAATTATCAAAACCAGAAACAATCCCTTGTAATTTAACCCCATTCACTAAAAAAACCGTGACTGAAACCTTAGATTTTCTAAGCTGATTTAGAAAAACATCTTGAATATTTTGATACGTATCTTTTGACACAATGAAACCTTATTGATTGTTATTGTTATTGTTATTGTTATTTTTTTCTTCTGAAGAAGTAACCCCTAATTGTTTTAGCTTACGATGAAGGGCACTGCGTTCCATTCCGACGAATCCTGCTGTTCGGCTGATATTTCCACCAAAACGCATAAGTTGAGCTTGTAAATATTGTGTTTCAAATAGGTCTCTGGCCTCTCTAAGAGGCAAACTGATAATGTCAGTCTGCGTATCAACTTTTAATAGACCAGGAGCATTTTGACCAATATTACTTGGGAGCATATCAGTACGAATAGCTTCACTGACATTTCCAGGCATCATAATCATCAATCGCTCCATCAGATTGCGTAATTCACGCACATTTCCTGGCCAATCATAGGTTTGTAGTGTGGTGAGCGCATCAGCTGACAAGTCAATCAAAGGAAGCCCTGTTAATTCAGAACAACGTTTTAAAAATAGTCTAGCAAGCTCTGGAATATCTTCACGTCGTTCCTTAAGGCTGGGAACTTTTAAAGGAACAACTGCAAGGCGATAATATAAATCTTCTCTGAAATTACCATTACTAATTTCAGTATTTAAATCTCTGTTGGTTGTTGCTATAACTCTTACGTCTACTTTTACGCGTGTAGAGCCACCAACACGTTGAAAAGTTTGATCTTGCAAAGCTCTGACAATTTTCCCTTGGGTTTCAAGAGGCATATCAGCCACTTCATCCAAAACCAAAGTCCCACCATGTGCTCTTTCAAGAACACCTGTTCTTCTTTGTTGGCTGCCATCAGCCGTTCCCTCAATTCCAAAGAGTTCTTCTTCGAAACGATTAGGAGACAAAATTGCACAATTTAAAACTAAAAATGGCCCACTTGCACGTTTTGATAGATTATGAATGGACCTAGCTGCAATTTCTTTACCTGTTCCAGGAGCACCAGAAATTAAAACTCTGGACCCAGTTGGTGCAACTTTGTCAATTTGACTTTTTAAAACGCTAATAGCTTGGCTTTGACCATCAAGTTGTATTTCTACTCCACTGCGTATACGTAACTCAGCATTTTCTTGTGTTAATCTTGCGCTTTCTAATGCACGACGAACGACAACGAGTAAATGATCAGAAGTAAAGGGTTTTTCAATAAAATCGTACGCCCCATACTGTAATGCTGCAACTGCAGTTTCAATTGTTCCATGACCAGAGATCATAATAGTTGGAACTGCTGGTTTTTCATTTTGAATTAATTTCAAAATTTCCAAGCCATCCATTCTGGAACCTTGTAACCAAATATCCAGAATGACTAAAGAAGGTCTTCTTGCATGAAAAGCATTAATCGCAGAATCAGCATCCCCTGCGAGACGTGTTGAATATCCTTCATCTTGTAAAATTCCTTCGATAAGCATCCTGATATCAGGTTCATCATCGACGATTAGAATTTCATGCGCCATATTATCCTCATTTTTGAAAAGTCAAAATTGATGTTGTACCTTTTCCTTCGGCACGATCTTTTAATTGTAAGGTTCCTTTATGATCTTCCATAATTTTCTTTACAATCGCAAGGCCTAATCCTGTTCCCTTAGGTTTATGAGTAACATAAGGTTCTGTCAAACGTAATCTGTCTTCTTGAGGAAGACCAACGCCGTCATCACTTACGGATAAGCATATTTCATTTTTAGTTTCTTGTACTTTAATCCATATATTTCCTGTAATTTCTGATTCATTTTTATTATCTTTGTTAACCATACCAATAGCATCTGCAGCATTTTGGAACAAGTTTGTTAATGCTTGTCCTACCAATCTTTGATCACAATCTAGAAACGGACCATGGTCTGGTATGTCTACATGATAGGTAATTTCAGAGTGTGCATTTTGTTGTAAGATCAGAGTATCTTTAACAATGCGAGAAATATTATTTTCTTTCATTACAGGATGAGGCATTCGTGCAAAGGAAGAGAACTCATCCACCATCCGCCCAATATCGCCTACGTGACGTACAATAGTATCAATACATTGGCTAAATATATGGCTATCTGATTGAATTTCTTTAAGATATTTACGTTTTAAGCGCTCAGCGGATAATTGTATAGGGGTTAGTGGATTTTTAATTTCATGAGCAATTCGTCTGGCAATATCTGCCCAAGCAGCTTTTCTTTGTGCGGATTGTAGGTCTGTAATATCATCAAAGGTAATAACAAAACCTTCGATTTCGGAACCTTGAATTTCTGGGCCAATTTGTACTAATAAAACATGGCTTCCTGTTTGTGTTTGAATTTGTATTTCTTCTGGTTTTGATTGTTGAACATTATTTGTATTTTTATTTAAAAAATCTGTAAACTCTGGTACGATATCTGTAATTTTTTCTCCAACATGCTCGAATAAGTCAACATCTAGCAATTGATTTGCAGATCGATTCGGAAGCTCTATGGCCATTTTTTTATCTAATCCAATTACACCACTGGATACACCAAATAAAACTGCCTCGGTAAATCGCCTTCTATCATCAATTTGTTTATTTGCTTCGACTAACTCTGTGTGTTGAACAGCCAACTGATTCGTCATTTGATTAAAAGTGCGGGATAAATCAGTTAACTCGTCATCCTTATCTCGCTCAGGAACACTAACATTAAGATCCCCTTCGCTTACTCTCTTCGCAGCAAGCGTTAGAAACCCAATGGGTCGTGCGATTTGATTAGCAAGATATAGTCCTAATAGTACAGCTGCTGCCAAAACTAATAAAGCAACCAATCCAAAAATAATTATAAACATAATTTGTATTTTTGATTGATTAGCACTTAATAAATTATACTGATTAACGACCTTTTCAGTTTTGTACATGTGGTTTAAAATGTTTGGATCAACTGGACGAATAATCAATAACATTAAAGGCGGGGTATCATTTAAAGAAATTGCCGCCCTAACCGTTTCTTCGTCTGATGAATCGAGAATAGCCACATCGTTATGAGACATGAAACTTGTCGTTGTACGGGGTAAATTTTTAATATAAGAAATATTATTTAATAACCCTCCAGAGGCAATAATCTTTTGTGTAGAAGGATTATAAACAATAGCTGCATTTAATCCTCTTAACGTCGCTTGCGAATCAAGAATTTGATCTAAAACGCTGGGATCATCAAAGAGATCTTGCCCTGCTTGAGCTAAATTATTTTGCATTCCTTGAATATAATTAGCTAATGCAAAAGCCTCAGTACGAATATTTGCATTATGTTCCTGCAAATATCCTCTTGAAGCTTGTAAAGCCTCATTTAAGGCGGTGCTAACACGATTATTAAACCAAATTTGTATACCATAATGAAATAAAATAGTTGCAAAAATACCGACTAAAATAGTGGGAAAAGTAGCAATAATTCCAAAGAGAACAACCAGTTTTACATGGAGCTTGGAGCCTGCCATTCCCCTGCGTCGCTCTGCAATAACACGCAAAATACGAACAAATAAAGTGGTTACTAATAACAATAAGACAAATAAATTTAATAAAGAAATTATTAGCTGTATATGATGCTTGTGTGAAGTAACGATCCCTCCAGACAAAAAAATAAAAGTAACCACACCAAAAAATAAAGCTAGTGCTACCAATGTTATAGTTGCTTTCCTGCCTGAAAGCCTTTCCATTAGCCTTAAGAGTGTTTGACGATTGACTTTACTAGACACATTAAGCCTTTATTTTGATATATGTAATATTAAAATCTTTAATTTTTTTTCGTAATGTATTTCGGTTAATACCTAAAATAGCAGCAGCTTTGATTTGATTACCTTCCGTTTCAATTAAAGTTTGCTCTATTAGTGGTTTTTCAACTTCAGCAACCATTTGACCATATAATTTATTAATTGGTAAGCCTTTATTTTCAAAAAAATAACGTCGAATGTGATCTTCAATAAATACAGACAAAGATAAAGTTTCGGATTGTTTTTTCTGAGACAATTTTTTTTGTAGACTTTTGGTGATCAAATCATCTTGTATCAATTGATTTGGATATAATGCAGCCAAGCGTACAACCAAATTTCGTAACTCACGAATATTACCTGGCCAGTGATAAGTTTTTAAAAGATTAATAGATTGTTCTGTTAATGTTGTAGAACTTGAATTTTCTTGTAAAAAATATTGGATTAATAAAGGAATATCTTCAGCACGATCCTTTAGTGGGGGCATGTACACGGGAATAATATTCAAACAATAATATAAATCTTCTCTAAATTTTTGATTCTGTACCAATGTGAATAAATCTTGGCGTGTAGATGCTATAATCCTCGTTGATAATTTCGAACCTTTACTATTATCTTTTAAAATTCTGATTAAACGTGTTTGAACTTCAATTGGCATTTCTCCTATTTCATCTAAAAATAGAGTGCCTTGAGCTGCTTGTGTTAAATATCCTGGTTGATAATTATCTGTATCTTCATTTCCAAATAGCTTATTTTCAATTTCACTGGCAGACATAGCCGTAATATTCAAGGATATAAAAGGATAATTTCGTCGATTGCCATAATGATGCAAAGTTTTTGCAACAGCTTCTTTACCTGTACCACTTTCCCCAGAAATAATGACGCTTAGATCAGAATTGATTAGGCGTGCAATCATACGATAAATATTTTGCATTACAGCAGATTTGCCAACCAGTGGTAGTGCTTCGGTAATTTCTGATTGTTTATTTACATTATTAGAAAGCGTTAACGCTTGTTGAACAGCATTAAGAAGTTTATCTAAGTCAAATGGTTTAGGTAAATATTCAAAAACACTTTCTTTTTCAGCTTGTAAAGCCGTTGATAAAGTTGAAAGCGCACTGATAATAATAATCGGTAAATCTGGATTAATCTCTTTAATCTTTGGGATGACTTCAAAAACATTTTTATCTGGCATTGAAACATCAGTAATAATGACGTCTCCTTTTCCAGCACAAACCCATTGCCATAACTCTGTAGCATTATCGGTCAGTTCTACATTATATTTTGCACGGTTCAATGCTTGCTTTAGGACGGTGCGAATAGAACGATCATCGTCGGCAACAAGAATTGTTGGAGCGTTTTGAAACATTATTAAAAATATCCAGGAGTTAAAAACCAGTAAGTGGTAAAAATATTTTTATATCAGTTTTACCTTTTTGGCTATGAATATCAATGATTCCTCCATGATCATTAATGATTTTTCCACAAAGTGCCAATCCTAATCCTGTTCCATTAGGTCGACTGCTGACAAAGGGCTCAAATAAACGTTGTTTGATAGAATCTGAAATGCCAGGACCATTATCACGAATAATGATCATCATAGGCAATGTTACTCTTTTTTTAGCTTTGGAAATATTCATAACCAAATGAGGTTCATATCCAATAATAAGCGTAATCTCTCCATCCTTACGCGTTGTACCAATAGCTTCAGCCGCATTTTTAATGAGATTAATAAAAACTTGGATTAATTGATCTTTATCAGCTTTTATCAATGGCAAAGAAGGATCATAAATAGTTTTGATAGGTATAGTGGAGGCAAATCCATTTTCAGCTATTTTTTTTACGTGTGCTAATACAGAGTAAATATTAACATCACTAATTTGCAAAGTTCGATTATAAAAAACGCCTGTTCGATCAACTAGGTTCTTAATTCTCTCGACCTCATTACAAATTAAGGTTGTAAGCTCTTTATCATTTTCATTTAAAGAATTCTCTAGTAATTGAGCAGCTCCTTTTATACCAGAGAGTGGATTTTTTATTTCGTGAGCAAGCAAAGCAGCCATATTTGCTACACTTCTAGAAACTTTATGGAAGCTTTCTTTTTCTTCAATTGTTTTAACAATTGAATAATCATGAAGACTGATCGTTATATAGTTTTCATTATTAATAAAAGGCGCAATATATAATGTTATTGGTTTAATGATCTGATTGTAAGTAAAAATATCGACTTCATATTCAACAATAGCCCTTTTTTTTGCTTTTACTTTTTTTATAAGGTCGGCAACGTCATAGGCTTTGGGGAAGAATGAGTAGAGAGAATATTGATGAAGGTTTTTTCTCGAAATCATTAAAAAATCTTCAGCAGCACCATTCATATATAAGATATTGTATTGATCATTTGCCACAATCAAAGGGGTTGGCAAGGATTCAATAATATCATAGCCATTCGAATCTTTAAGAGGTTCTTGCATTTTCACAAATATTAATGAAGTAAAGCTTCTTGTTGATGTTGAATATTTTGATCGTAAAAGGTCTGAATAGCTGTAATCACGTCTTCAGGATTATCCATTTGATTGATTGATGCCCTAAAAGCAGCCGAACCATGTAATCCAGCTGAATACCATGAAATATGTTTGCGTGATAATCTGACCCCGGAACGATCACCGTAATAAGATAACATACTGTTATAATGTTTTAATAAAATCTCTTTTTGTGCTGGCAAAGAAGGATCATCAAGGATTTCATGATGCGTAAAATAATGTCTTAATTGTGCAAGGAACCAAGGTTTTCCGTAACATCCCCTCCCAACCATTAAGCCATCTGCTCCAGACTGTTGAAGTGCGATTGTTGCTGTTTCAATATCAATAATATCTCCATTCACAATGATAGGAATAGAAACAGCTTCTTTGACGCTACGAATGAAAGCCCAATCGGCAGAACCACGATAAAGTTGTTGTCGAGTGCGACCATGAATCGTCACCATTTTAACTCCACAATCTTCCGCAATTTTCGAAAGTGCTGGCGCATTCAAAGATTGTTGATCCCACCCCATACGCATTTTCAGGGTCACTGGCACGTTAACTGCTTTGACAACAGCTTTTAAAATAGTTGCTGCTTTTTCTTCGTCCTGCATCAATGCTGAACCTGCTTGTTGACCAACAGCTACTTTTTTAACAGGGCAACCAAAATTAATATCAATGATATTTGCCCCATGATCCACAGCGATTCTAGCAGCTTCGGCCATTGCTGTGGGATCAGAACCTGCCAATTGTGTAGAATTTAAACCATCTGTAAGAGGCTCAGCCATTTGTAAAGTTGTTTTGTTTTCTCGAATAAGCGCCCAAGATGCAATCATTTCAGAAACGACCAGCCCTGCTCCGAATTCTTTTACCAATTTACGAAAAGGATAATCCGTTACCCCAGCCATAGGGGCAAGAATAATGGGAACATCTATAATTTTATCTTTGTCTAAACAAATTGGTTTTAATACAGGAATAGTTTTAGTAGAAATGGTCACAATCTTTTGCTTTCTTTACAATCACCTGGCAACATTATCATAATAGCTCTATTATTCAATCTTGAATAAAAGCTTATTCTTAAATAAAAACACTTAGTAAAATCTTCAATAAGTTGGATATCTTAATTTTATGCGTATAGCCCTTATTATCCTCGCAGCCGGTGTAGGAAAACGTTTCAATAAAGATGGAACTGTGCCAAAGCAATATATTCATTTGCTGGGGCACCCTGTCATTTATCATGCCACAAAAGCTTTTTTACCTCACGTAACTTGTATTCAACCCGTTGGTGATCCCGATCAACTTTTATCTATTTTGGCACCTTTAAATAGTAACAAAATTTTACCTCCTATTATAGGTGGCGCCGAACGTCAAGACAGTGTTCGTGCAGGATTAGAAGCTCTAGCGAAGTTACCTGCTGAGAAGCAACCTGATATTGTGTTAGTTCACGACGGGGCCAGACCTAATATTTCTACCGATATTATTCTAAGAGTTGTTGAGGCTTTAAAAGATTACCCAGCAGCTATTCCTGCTATTCCTGTAGCAGAAACCTTAAAACGAAATAAAGATCAGTTCATAGAAGAAACTGTTTCTAGGGATAATTTATACAGGGCACAAACCCCTCAAGGGTTTCAGTTTCAGCCTTTCTTGACAATTCATAGGCAGGCCGCGGGTTCCAGCGCAACAGATGATGCTGCATTATTTGAAAATGTTGGTCTAAAGGTTGCTATAGTTCAAGGGGATGAAAATAATATAAAACTTACCTATCAGGAAGATTTAAAAAGACTGGAATGTTTAATGAGTAATATGATGTTACCCAGAGTTGGTGCTGGATTTGATGTGCACGCTTTTGAAAAAGGACGTCCTCTTCATTTATGTGGTATAGAGGTTCCTCATGAATTTGGGCTGGCTGGTCACTCTGATGCAGACGTTGGTTTACATGCATTGTGTGATGCAATTTATGGTGCCTTGGCAGAAGGAGACATTGGGGCTCATTTTCCACCATCTGATAATCAATGGAAAAATGCAGATAGTAAACAATTTTTAATTCATGCAGGTGAACGTGTACGCATACGTGGAGGAAAGATTATTAATATTGATCTAACTTTGATTTGTGAACGTCCCAAAATGCGCCCATATATTGATCAAATGCGCGAAAAAGTGGCAGAGCTTTTGCAAATTGAATTTTCTCGTGTTTCCGTAAAAGCAACAACAACTGAAAAACTTGGTTTTACAGGTAGAGAAGAAGGTATTGCTTGTCAGGCAATGACGAGTATTTTGTTACCAGAATAAACATGAGTAAGTAAGGTTTATTAAAAAACCTTACTACTTTATTTAAAAGTTATATTTTAGCGACACCAGCGGTTAAATCTGTATAGATTCCATCCCATAGATTAATTCGATGTTGAACAGCAGCTATGGCACTTTTTAATAAGGAGATATATTTTTCTGGGTTATCTTTTAAGTTGGAAATGATACTATTGACGGCTGGACCATGAGAATCGCCATCAAGTTCAATATGTCTGACTAAATAATACACAAATTTAGGATAATCTTCCTCTTTTAATCCCCATTCCTTTAGTAAATTACTAAACATTTCAGGAATAGCATCTTCTCGGCCATAAAAAAAAGAGCCAAGAACTTCATCTATGCTGCCATTTATGGCTGTATTTAAATTATGGGTTACAAATTGTTTGACGTAATCAGGAATGTCTTGTTTAGCAACGATTTCGTTGAAATTCCCTTTTGGATTTTTTTCAAAATCACTTACCATAGTAAGAACTTGTTTAGGATCTGCTTGAACATCTTTCATCGCATGTAAATACATTTCGTAATGAGAGGCGTGTGTTCCATCAAGGTTAACATCAGTTTCTTCGCCAAGAATAATATCATTCATAGCTCTTGCTGCTTTATTATTGCTTTTAGGAGTCCAAGGAATGGTTACGCATGTAAATTCTTGTTGCAGACGTTTTGCAAGGCTCATAAAGTCCCAAACAGCAAAAACATGATATTTCATGAAATAACGTAAATCATCAATTGTTTTAATATAGCTAAACAACTTATGATTTCTCATTTTATGATTAGCTTCTTTGAGTTCAGCTTCGTATGTTGAAATTTTATTTGACATCTTGTTTCTTCTTAAAAAATCTTATTTCTTTGTTCTAAAAACATACATTCTTAGTAGAATTATACTACTTTGAAAATGTCATAAATAAAATATATTTTTATTGTGAAATATTAATTTTTAGAAATTTTTAAAAACTCGAAAGAATCAATTAAATCTGCATTAATTTTCTTTAATCTTTCTTGTTGTTCTGTATCTTTTCCCCAAATTTCCGCCTGAATGGTTTCGTCAAGATAAGCATATTTAAAAGCTTGTTGTGTATTAATTTTACCTTCTTTTAAAGCAATAGTTAAAATCATACTTCCTAATAAAGGGATAGTAATAGCAAAAAAAGTTAACTCTGCATCATCAAGTTGCAAAAGGTAACGTTCAAAAATATTAATGACCTCTGGTTGTTGATTGATTGGCATGATTCCAGGTTGAATCTTTAGCTTGATTTGAAATTTATCCTCTATCCATTTTATCAAAGGAATCCATTTTTCTTGCTGTTGCACAATAAGTTTTTTGGGAGTTTCAGCATGATAACATAATAAATCCCCATTGACGTATGGCAGCAAAGCTTGAATATAAATTTGGCGATCAGGTGCAACTTTTTCAATCATTGTTCCTGTAATTTGGGTCATTGGTAAATCATCAAAAGAGAATGTATCGCCTTTTTTAGCCCCTGCTTTTCCCCATTCTTCAGCAATTTTTTCTGCTAATACATGATTTTGAACAAAAAGCTCTGTTTTTTTAGGTAATTTTACGGGACGTTTATCTAATAAAATTTGATATCCCATATCATTATGAACAATACTCACAGTTTCCCAAAAGCGACGTAATTTAATAACTTCACTCATAATGATATCTTATCCTTCTTAAACATTTACTTATTTTTTCAGAGAAATCCCCAAAGGGTTTCTAGCCTTATCCAATGCGTCCTTACAATAATTTGTAGGAACTACTGATTTTGTTAATGCATTGATATTCAGAGAAAAAACCTTATTTTTATTCTTATCAAAAGTTGTATAAGGTTTTGAAAGCGTTCCCCCCACCCGTATGGGTGCAGAAGCACTGATCGCTCCCAGACGAATATCAGGAGTAAAGTGGAGATTTAATTTTTGATCAGGAATATTCAAATCACCTTGTCCATTCAGCGCAAATTGATTGGTTTGTAAGGTTAATGTATCAAAATATAATATTTCAGGATTAATCTGCGCACGAACTGCCAGACATTGAGTTGCCAAAGATTCTTTTAAGGGCAAAGTTGAAGCCGCTTGGCCAATATAATGTTTAAGACCTTCTGCTTCTAACTTGCCGTCTGTTCCCAGCAATCCCAATTTTCCTGTGATATTATTTTTCCATTCTTGCCAATCATAACCTTTACTGAAGAAATCTCCCATAATAGTCACTTGTCCTGTATAGACATTGGCAATAGCAAAATATGCTTCCATCCATTTCATAGGAAATGAAGATGGTTTTAGGTTAATAGTTATTGTTGGAGGGGCTTGCTTTATAGAATATAAAATATTTCCTTTGAAATTACTCACATTATTAGCAAGTTGAAACTGCGTTAAAGCAAGCTCTTTATTTTTCCAAGCAACATTAGTAGAGAAATTATCGAAATGAAATTGATTAACTTTGATACTATTACTAGTTAACTTGCCATTTGTATAAATATTATACAAATCCTCGTTGGACATATGCATAAAAAAAGATAATATTAGTGGAAATGAAGCTGTAATTTTTCCTGTATATTTAATATTTTGAGCATTAATATCTCCTATTCCTTTAAAGTAATTATTATATTTTAAAAGATTTAGATTAACATCTAATGATGGTGTATTACCGCCTATATTTCCGTTTAATTCGAGATTATAATTGGCAGAGGTCAATTTTCCTGATACTGAAAGCATTTTTTTAGTTTGAAAGAAAAAGTTATTTTGTAAAGATCTTAATGATCCCAAATCTCCTGACCAGCGAAACATAGTGCCATATAATTGACCTGTAATCTGAGTATTGACATTACTATTTAAATCATTGGCAATGATTTCAGTGCTGGTAAGTTGTAAATCAGCAGGCAAAAAATCTGCTTTTATTTTACCAGTATGAAGTTGTAGCTGATTAATTTGGGGTTTAGCCACTGGATCATTATCAGAAGCAACATCTTTAATAGCCGTACTCAAGGTTATATTTTCAATAGAAGGTAAATTCGCATGAGGTAAAAGTTGGTTCAAATCATTTAGATTTAAAATAGTTCCTCGCAGTGTAATATCATATCCTTTTATTTGAACGAGATTTTTCAAAGTCCCACTGACACGTAAACTGCCAATATTTTGCTTGCGAATATACTGCGTTAAATTGACTTGAAATTTAACGGGTTGCGAAACAATCCCTTCATTTTCTAACAACTCATCAAAATGACTTACCCTGCCAGAAATAGTAAAGTCAGCATGATGATGTGAACCATTAATGTTAAATTTAACTTTATTTGATTCAAGCTGATTCAGCTCTGCTTGAGTAAATATAAGATGTGCATTTTTGTGGGTATAAGCATCATCATACCAACATTCCACATTTAAAAGTTGTACGTTGTTAAACTGCCATTTCCATTTACGTCGAGATACTTTATTTGCATCTATTGCAGAAATATCTTTTGGCTTTTCAATAGATTGTAAATCCCAATTTTTCTTTCCTTGTGCATCACGCTCCAGATATATTTTAACATCTGATAGCTCAATGGTTTGAAAATGTATTTTTTTCTGCCACAGAGACCATATATTTAAATCAGCTTTTAAATGACCTGCGGTAATAAAATCAGGGTTTTTACCATTCGGCATGTTGGACAAGGTTATCTGAGAAGCTTGGATTTCTGGCCAAGGGAAAATATGAATATCTAGATTAGTAAGAGTTAATTTTCGCCCTGTCTGTTTTTCGACATTCGAATACAGTTGTTCTAAGATCATTTTGCGATCAACAAAATGATCCAATGCGAACAAACTACCCCCTATTAAGCAGAATATAATTCCACAACTTCCAAGAATAACCTTTTTTTTATTCATTTTTTAGTCCGAATAGCTGTTTTTTCTGTTGGGATCACAAACCCTAAATGCTCAAATGTTTCTTTCATATGCTCAGGCAAAGGTGCCTCTATAACTAACCTTCCCCCTGACGGATGAGGCATATCTAGGGCACGCGCATGAAGATGTAGTTTCTGAGAAAAACCATCCATAAAAGGCATTTCTTTATTATATTTTTTATCACCTAGAATAGGCGTTTTCATTTCTGCACAATGAACACGCAGCTGATGCATACGCCCTGTTAAAGGATAAAGTTCAACCAAAGCAAGCTTTCTGGCGGCAAAATCTTTAACTTCGTACTCTGTAATGGCACGTTGTGCTTCTTTATTTTTAGCATCAGCGGCCTCTATATGAGAACCATTTTGGTATTCTACTTTTAACAAAGGTAAATCAATACGGCCACTGAGTGGTGAAGGTCGACGCGTTGTAATCGCCCAATAGGTTTTTTTCATCTCCCTACTTCTGAAAGCTGCTGAGAGTTTAGCAGCAGAAGCTGGGTGGCGTGCTATCAACAATAGTCCAGAAGTATCTTTATCAAGACGATGTACCAAAGAAGGGCGATATTTACTGTCAAATTGTAAAGCTTCTAATATTCCATCAATATGACTGGTAACGTTACTGCCACCTTGTACAGCTATGCCAGAAGGTTTATTGATAACAAACAAATCATCGTCTTGATAAATAATCCATTCTTTTAATTGTTTTGCTAGTTTAGGATCAACTTGTTGAGGTTGCTTGGCTTTTTCATGATCAATCTCAACGATTGGAAAACGAACGATCTCACCTTCTTTTAAATGTGTTGCGGCTTGAACTCGTTTTCCATCGACACGAATTTGTCCTGTACGACATAATTTTTGGATTACGCCTTGGGTGATATTAGGATTTTGCCGTTTGATCCAACGATCTAGTCTAACATCGCCATCTTCTTTTAAAATTGAAATATGTAAAATTTTCATACAGAACGCTTTTTTCTTAGTTGATTCCAGTGAGACAATCGTTGAGCAATAGTATCCTCTACGCCACGATTAGTCGGTGTGTAAAATTGTTGAGGTTGCATTTCATCAGGAAAATAATTTTGACCAGAAAAGCCCTCTTCAGTATCATGATCATACTCATATCCTTTTCCATATCCTAAATCCTTCATCATATTTGTTGGAGCATTCAAAATATGTGCAGGGGGCATAAAGCTTCCAGTTTTTTTAGCAATCGCTCTTACTTCGTTATATGCCTTGTAAACAGCATTAGATTTGGGAGCTGTTGCTAAATATACAACCAATTCTGCTAAAGCAACCTCACCCTCAGGCGTACCAAGACGTTCATATGTTTCCCACGCTGCAATTGCAAGGGTTAATGCATTAGGTGATGCAAGTCCTACATCTTCAGCTGCAAAACGAGTTAACCTGCGCGCAATATATCTGGGATCTTCTCCACCCTCTAACATTCGAGCAAACCAGTATAAAGCAGCATCAGGATCAGAGCCCCTTAATGATTTATGCAAAGCTGAAATTAGATTATAATGTCCATCACGGTTACGGTCATATAAAGTAGCCCTGCGGCTCAGGATACGTGTTAAATCTTTACTATCTAGAATTGTATTCTTAGCATGTAAAATAATTTGTTCAACCATATTTAATAAATAACGACCATCTCCATCAGCCATAGAAATTAAATCATTACGTGCATTTTTAGATAAAGGAAGTTGACGATCTAATTGCTGCTCTGCACGAGACAAAAGTAAACTAAGAGCCTGTTCATCTAACCTGCGTAAAACTAAAATCTGACAACGTGAAAGCAAAGCACTGTTCAAAGTAAAAGACGGGTTCTCTGTTGTCGCACCAATAAGGATGATCGTACCATCCTCTACAACAGGCAAAAAGCCATCTTGTTGTGCACGGTTAAAGCGATGGATTTCATCAACAAATAATAAAGTGCCTTTACCAGAGTGATTGCGAAACCGTTTCGCTTCATCAAAAGCCTTTTTTAAATCGCTAACCCCTGAGAAAATAGCTGATATTTGAAGGAAATGCAGATCTGTTTCATGAGCAAGAATACGTGCAATTGTTGTTTTTCCAGTGCCTGGGTTTCCCCATAAAATTAAACTTGATAAAGTATGATGTCCTAACATATTCGTTAAGATACCATCAGGGCCCAACAAATGATCCTGACCAATCACTTCATTTAAAGTTTTCGGACGTAAAGCATCAGCCAAAGGGGATTTTTCTTTGGCTGTACCATTAACAGATATAGATTGTTTTTCTGAATCAGTATCAGATGCGAATAAATCCATTGAAAAGTTATCCGTATCTGATTACAAAGAAATTAAAAATATTCATCAACGAAATAATTATTTTGCGTGAACATTTCCGTAAGAAGCAGCCCCAAGACCAGGACAACTACAAGGAGATCCCAAAGGAACAGGATAAGGAGTATTACAAGAATATGCTCCTGCTTTACAAGCTGTACCATATCCAGCTTTTGATTCTGTTCCAGGAGGCACTGGCGTGCCAGCTGTTCCAGTACAAGCTGCTAGTAATAAAAGAGAGCCTAGTAATGAGGATTTAATCCCGAAAATGGCTGCCTTTTTTTTATTTTTATTCATAGACATTTTATACTCCATTAATAATCAAATCTTTAACTATTTGCGATAAAACAAGATACCATATAATTCTTAGCTTTAAATAAAAGATTTTTCAAATTTGTATGTCTTTTTTAAAGTGCATGCAAAAGTTATCCACAATTTCGGGGATAAGCTTGAGGAATAGTCTGTGTATGATATAAGGATAGTAATAGGATAGAATGTATAAAATTAAAGAAAGTTATACAAACTTTTAATATGACACATTTTTTTACAAAACAAAAAACTGAATAATAAAAGTTTTATAGTTTCCATTTTTATTTTGATATAATATTGAGTAATCATTACATAGGGATATTTATGTGAAAAAAGCTATATGTCTAAGTATATTTTTAAGCTCAAGCATAATTGTATGTTCTGCTTTTGCTCAGTCAAATGATGAAAAAGCGATTAGCTTTTTAGATAAACATTTGCAAACAATGTTCAAAGTTTTGAATTCCAAACCTGAGACAATCAGTCCAACATGTATGGATAGTTTAAAAAAACTACATAATTTAAAAGAACAATTAACAAAAGCCCCCAATACCCAAAGAGATATTAATCTCGCTATATTAAGAGCGCTATATTCGAATTCTATACAATTTTGCGAAACAGATGTTCAAGCGATTTGTAGTAAACGAGCAGAACCTTCTGTAAGGATTATATGTAAAGAAATATCCAGTCAAAATAATTAGGAGGAAAAGACTATTTCCTCTTCTCCTCCATTATCATTTTAATTTAAGAAGTCCAAGACCAATTACGGATCTCGGGCATATCCTGACCATGTTCGTGGATATAACGTTTATGTTCTACTAATTTATCACAAACCATTTGGTTTATATAAGCAACTTTTGAACTATTCTTGGCTGTACGATTAACAATATTCGCAACCAAGTTATAACGATCTAAATTGTTTAAAACTACCATATCAAATGGGGTTGTTGTTGTTCCTTCTTCTCTAAAGCCATGAACATGGAAATTTTTCGCATTTGTTCTTTTATAAACCAAAGAGTGAATAAGTTGAGGATATCCATGATAAGCAAAGATCACTGGTTTATCTTTAGTGAAAAGGGAATCAAATGTGCCATCTGACAGACCATGAGGATGTTGAGATGGTGCAGCCAATGTCATTAAATCAACAACATTAACAAAACGAACTTTTAACTCTGGCATATGTTCATGTAAGATTTTAACGGCAGCTAATGCTTCCATCGTTGGAACATCACCTGCACAGGCAAGAACAACATCTGGCTCATGCCCTTTGTCATTACTGGCCCATTCCCAAATACCAACACCTTCAGTACAATGTTTAATTGCAGCATCCATACTGAGCCATTGTGCTTGTGGTTGTTTACCAGCAACAATCACGTTAATTCTGTTACTTGTACGCAAACAATGATCAGCAATATAAAGCAAAGTATTTGCATCAGGTGGTAAATAGATACGACTAATATCAGATTGTTTTCTGACCACATGGTCAATAAAACCAGGATCTTGATGGCTAAATCCATTGTGATCTTGTCTCCATACATGGGATGTTAACAAGATATTTAATGAAGCAATTGGCCTGCGCCATTCAACCTCTTTGGCACCATCAATCCATTTAGAATGCTGGTTAACCATAGAATCGACAATATGGATAAAAGCTTCATAACAAGAGAAGAAACCATGACGTCCTGTTAACAAATATCCTTCTAGCCATCCTTCAATTGTATGCTCACTGAGGATTTCCATGACTTGACCTTCATGAGCCAAATGATCATCAAAATCAAAAATCTCTGCATTCCAAACACGGTTAGTAACTTCCAAGACGTTATTTAAGCGGTTAGAATTGTTTTCATCAGGAGATAAAACTAAGAAATTATTTTTATTTGCTTTAACAACATCACGCAAGTAACTACCTAAAATACGTGTAGCCTCTCCTTCCTCTCTTCCAGGTGCACTAATAGCCAAAGCATATTCTGTAAAATTAGGTAGTTTTAATGCTCGTTTGACTGCACCACCATTACTTTGAGGTATAGCACTCATGCGTTTAAAACCTACTGGGTTTAACGCAGCAATTTCGGGGAATAATTTACCAGATTCATCAAATAACTCTTCTGGATGATAGCTTTTCATCCATTTTTCTAATAGCTCTAAATGCCCAGGTTTTGTTAAATCACCAAATGGTACTTGATGGGCACGCCAGAAATCTTCTACTCTTTCGCCTTCGATTGTTTTTGGACAAGTCCATCCTTTAGGGCTGCGCAGAACAATCATAGGCCATAATGGACGATCTGTTTTATTGTTTTCTCTGGCATCTTTTTGGATTTGTCTAATTTTATCAAATGCCTCATCAAAAGCGACAGCCATTTTTTGATGCATTTCATTAGGATCATGCCCCTCTACAAAAATAGGCTCATGACCATAACCATGCATTAAATTTGATAATTCTTCATGAGAAATACGAGCTAGAACAGTTGGATTAGCAATTTTATATCCATTAAGATGTAAAATAGGCAAAACAGCACCATCTGTTTTTGGATTAACAAATTTATTACTATGCCACGAAGCAGCCAATAGCCCTGTTTCTGCTTCACCATCACCAATAACACAAGCAACGATTAAATCTGGATCATGAAAAATCGCACCATAAGAGTGAGATAGAGAATACCCTAATTCACCACCTGCATGAATAGAGCCGGGAGTGGTTGGTGCGGCATGACTTGGAATACCCCCTGGGAAAGAGAACTGTTTGAAAAGTTTTTGCATTCCAGCTTCATCTTCAGTAATATCGGGAAAAAGCTCGGTATAAGTTCCTTCAATATAAGTTGAAGCAACAACACCTGGAGCCCCGTGACCTGGACCTGCAACATATAAAATATTTAAATCACGATTTCTAATAATACGGTTTAAATATAAATAGATGAAATTTAAACCAGGTGTCGTACCCCAATGTCCCAACAAGCGGGGTTTTGTATGTTCTAATTTTAAAGGCTCTCTGAGAAGCAGATTTTCATTAAATAGATTTGTCCAACGGACAAATAATTAGCAACATGCCACCATTTGTTAAATAGCTCTACTTCTTTAGAAGATAAAGGATTCTTATTCGTCGTTTTATCCACGTCCTTTTTTTTATTATAATCTACAAATATCAAAGTCTTTCATTAATAAAATTGTTGCAGGTTTCTTTAATTCTTGGCGAACTTCAAAACTTCCTGAAGCATAATCAACTCTTCATTTGTAGGAATAGTCTGAACTAAAATTTTACTTTCTGGTTTACTGATAATCAGATCTCCAGAATTATTTGCTTCTTTGTCAATATTTACGCCTAACCACTCTAAAGCTTTACAAACTTCAAACCTCAAAGTTGAAGAATGTTCACCAATACCAGCTGTAAATATTAAACCATCGAAACCTTGTAAGGAGGTAACTAATCGTCCAATTTCGCCAACCAGTCTATATGTAAATAAATCAAGTGCTTGTTTTGCATAAACTGCATTGGTGCCGTTTGTATTGACTTCTTCGACAATATCACGCATATCACTTGAAACCTCTGAAACACCCAAAAGGCCAGATTTTTTCCAAATCAAATCTTGAATTTCATCAGCAGATAACTTTTCCTCTTGTAGCATATACAAAATAATTGCAGCATCAATATGTCCAGTACGTGTTCCCATGACTAAACCATCAAGCGGTGTAAAACTCATAGAGGTATCGATACATTTTCCATTATGAATTGCGGTGACACTGGCACCATTTCCTAAATGTGCAACAATAACTTTACCATTGGCTAAAGGAGAGTTCGTTTCTTGTAAATATTGGACAATATATTGATAAGACAAACCGTGGAAACCATAGCGCCGTACCCCATCGTCATAATATTTTCTGGGTAATGCAAAACGTTTTGCATAATCAGGCATGGTTGCGTGAAAAGCCGTATCAAAACATGCAACTTGAACAATTTCAGGTCTTTTATCAAGCATCACGCGCATAGGCGATAAACTACCAGGCTGATGTAAAGGTACGAAAGGAGTGAGGGCTTTTAAATCTTCATATACTTTTTCATTAGCAATAGCAGGAGCAGAGTATTTAGAACCACCATGAACGAAACGATGTCCAATACCAATAATTTGATCATTGCCTAGATGAGTAAATAGCCACTCCATCGTTTCATCAAATAGGGCACCTCTGGCACTTGATTGGAAGAGTTTAGGATCTATCCAATTTTTCTCATACAGTATATTTTTTTTATTATCTTTAATGATGAGATGAGGTTTGTTGGTCCCAATCCCCTCTAGCAACCCATTAGTGCTACAAACAAACTCTTGCTTTGCATCTTCACGATACAAAGAAAATTTTAGACTTGATGAACCTGCATTTATTATTAATACCGAATCTGCCATTCAAGAAAACCTTACTAGAAAAATAGTGTATATCTAGAGCGTGTTCAACAACAGGAAGCCTTAAGAGCTTGAAATCATTATTATATAAAAATTAAATAGTTTCACTAAGTTTTCACTCTCTCTTTTGTGATCACCTCTGTTTTATGATGGTACTTTATTTAGTTTTTGTCAAAAGTTTCTTAGAAAATTTAAACTTTATTTCTTAATAGTCTTGCCTTGTCTCTTTTCCAATCACGATCTGCGATTGCCTGGCGTTTATCGGTCTTCTTTTTACCTTGCCCTAACCCCAAAGAAACCTTGGCTATCCCTCTGGAATTAAAGAATATATCCAAAGGAACAAGCGTCATGCCTTCGCGTGTGATTGATCCCAATAATTTGTTAATTTGCTTTTGATGCAATAACAATTTGCGTGGTGCTTTGGGATCAAATTTGGACAGAACACCCCCCTGATATTCAGGAATATAGCTGTTAAACAACCATATTTCCCCGTCCCTTTCTCCGGCAAAAGCCTCATTAATTGTTGCGCGGCCATTACGTAAACTTTTTACTTCTGGCCCTTTTAACATAATGCCCGCCTCAATTTTTTCTATTATAGAATAATTGAAAGTAGCTTTTCGGTTTTTAGCAACATTTCCAAAAGAAATTAAACTATTCGTTTTTTTCTCAGCCATAACTTAACCTAATAATCCAACCACCTCTAGGGCGTGTTTAATTTTTTGCCTTGAAGCATCAGTAATCGGTGCCAAAGGCAGGCGACAAACTTCGTTACATAAACCTAAGAGCGATGCTGCATATTTAACAGGCCCTGGGTTACTTTCACAGAACATTGCATCATGTAGTACAGAAAGACGATCTTGCAGAGCAATCGCCTCTGCAACCTTTCCTTCTTTCCAAGCTTTGTGTATTTGCGCACAAAATTTCGGGGCAACATTCGCAGTCACACTGATACATCCATTCCCACCAGCAGCTAGATAAGAAACCACTGTTCCATCCTCACCAGAAAGCAAATTAAAATGTTTTTTAATCGCACGGCGCTCTTGAATAGGGCGAACTAAATTCGCAGTTGCGTCCTTCACACCGACAATATAAGGGTTTTCCGCTAATCTAGCCATCGTTTCTACAGACATATCAATTACAGAACGTCCAGGAATATTGTAAATATATATTGGGAACTCTGATGCATTAGCAATGGCTGAATAATGGAGGAACAACCCTTCTTGAGTAGGTTTGTTGTAATATGGCGTTACAACAAGAGCCGCATTTGCACCGATCTCTTTGGCAAAATTCGCCATTTCAATTGCTTCATCTGTACAATTAGAACCAGCACCAGCTAAAACAGGCACACGCCCAGCAGAGACTTTAACTGCAATTTCAACAATCTTTTTATGTTCTTCATGAGACAAAGTTGGGCTTTCCCCTGTTGTTCCAACAGGTACAAGCGCAGAGGTGCCTTGTTGTATTTGCCAATCTACAAATTTCTCAAACGCCTTAACATCCAAAGAACCATCTTGATTCATAGGAGTAATTAATGCTGTAAGTGAGCCCTCTAGCCAAATATTTGTCATGAAATGTTCCTTTGTATTCTTTCTCTTAGTAATTTATAGCATAAAATATAGATTAATGTTGTTTTGATTGACGATATGGTGATGCAGGATAGACCCCTAAAATAACACATTCCTCGGCATAAAAACGCAACTCATTAATAGCACGCTTTAAACCAGCTTCCTCTATATGTCCATCAACATCAACTAAAAATTTTGTAGCTATAAAAGTCCCATCAGCCATGCAGCTTTCCAACCTTGTCATGTTAATATTATTGGTAGCAAACCCTCCCAAAGCTTTGTACAAAGCTGAAGGAATATTTTTAGTTTTAAATAACAATGTTGTTATGACATCTTTTTCGTGAAATGGTGGAACATCTTTTTCTTGGGCTACAATGTAAAACCGTGTCGTATTATAGGATTCATCTTCTACATTGTGACGTAAAACCTCAAGTCCGTTAAGTTCTGCAGCCAAGGAAGATGCGATTGCTGCGTCTTCTTTATTATTTAACTGAACAATAATTTCAGCAGAACCCGCAGTATCAAATTCAATAATTGGTTCAATACCTAAATCTTGAATAAGCGCTGCTACTTGCCCCATAGCTACGGGATGCGTATGCAAACGTTTAATGTCTTCAATTTTTGCCCCTCGGATTCCTATTAAACAATGTTCAACTCTCTGAAAATGTTCATCAACAATGAATAACCCTGATGAAGGTAACAATGTATGAATATCAGGCACTCGCCCGACTAAATTATTTTCACAGGGCAACATAGCTTGATCTGCTTTGCCTGTTTGAACAGCTTTAATGGTTGCATGAAAATCTTCACACGGTAAAGTCGTCCAACCAGGTCGGGCTTCACGACAAGCAAGGTCAGAATAGGCGCCAGGTCTGCCTTGGAAGGCAATAATTTTTTTTTCTGTCATTATAGATTAACCTTTTATTATTTTTCTGACATTTTCCAAGTCTTCTGGTGTATCTACACCGAATGGCGCATCTTGAATAGTCGCACAACCAATACTCATCCCAGCCTCTAAAGCTCTAAGTTGCTCAAGCTTTTCTCTGCTTTCCAAATAGGATGCTGGTAAAGAAATAAAACGTTCTAATGCAGCCTTGCGATAAGCGTAAATTCCTACATGATGCCATAGAGGCCCTTCTCCTGAAGGAATAAGCGCTCTGGAAAAATAGAGTGCTTTTCCTATAGTATCTTGATCTTTAAAGCTACATGCTACTTTGACCACAGAGGGGGCGTTACGTTCAAAATCGGTTTTAATAGGTGCAATCAAAGTCGCAATATCAACCGTTGAATCTGATAATGGGCGTAAAGACTGACGGATATCATCAGGATTTATCAAAGGCAAATCCCCTTGTAAATTAATGATAACATCATAATCTTGATGGTTTTCAACTTTCAGAAATGCTTGATAAACGCGGTCTGAACCAGAAGGAAGATCAGGGTCTGTATCAATAACCCTGCCCCCAGCTTGAGTAATGATATCTGTAATTTCTTTGTCACCAGAAGCCACAATAACAGGACCAATATTGGCTTTTTGTGCTTGTTCCATCACATGCACAATCATTGGTTTTCCATAAATATCGGCCAAGGGTTTATTAGGTAACCTTGTAGAGGCCAGGCGTGCGGGGATTATAATTAACGCATTCATTTGGTTGTGGTTCTCAATTAAGATCGTTTTTTTTCTTTTCTTTTATAGCTGATAACGTATCTTTATTCTATAAACAAATAATGGTTGTCTAGCTCATTTTACAGTATAAAGAAAATTATTCAAAAATGGACAGTTTCGATTGGAATAGATTAGCAGTCGCCGGCGTATTTTCTGTTTGTGTTTTAGCGGGAGCTTGGGGCATAGGATCAGTAATGATTCGCGATACAACGCCTTTTAGACCTGCTTTTTTTATTGATGGTGATCAAAATGAGCATATTGATCTTGCCTCTGGAAATGTTACCAAAGGGAAAGAGCTTGCTGCTCAACAATGCAGTCTATGCCATACATTCACCAAAGATGGTCCGCAAAAAATAGGCCCTAACTTATATGATATTATGGGTAGTCAAATCGCATCTGTTCCTGGTTTTTACTATTCAACCAGTTTAAAAAAGCATGATATAGAATATTGGAATGCACAAAATCTTAATTTGTGGCTGTCTCGCCCTATGAATTTTGCTCCTGATACAATTATGGCTTATCCTGGCGTTCCATCAACCCAAGATCGCATCAATATTATTGCTTATTTAAAAAGTATATCCCCTTCTGCTCCTGCTATTGAATCTAAAACTACGCCTACAGCTAACAAACAATCAGAACCAACCAAAGACAAAAATCCTCAAGTTGTTCAAGGTAAAGAAGATTTTCAACGTAATTGTGCTGTTTGTCATACAGATACCCAAAATGGAAATGCCAGATTAGGACCCAATTTATATAATATTATAAACAAACCAATTGCGTCACAGTCTAATTATACCTATTCTGGGGTTCTTAAAAATAAAAAAACGAATTGGACTGAAAGTGATTTGGATCAATTGATAGAGAATCCGCAAAAATGGGCTCCTGGCAGCAAAATGATTTATAAAGGTGTCAGTTCTGCAGAAGTAAGAAAAAATATTATTTCATATCTTCGTTCTCTTTCTCCACAGGGTAACCATTAATCTTATGACTAAACATCACTTAGATTCCTATCTCCAAATAGCTCAGGAAGCTGCTACACAAGCGGGTAAAGCGGTTCGACCTTATTTCAGACAGCCTTTATTACAAGCAGACATCAAATCAGATGAGTCTCCTGTTACGCAGGCAGATCGCGAATCTGAAACAATTATTCGTGCAGTTTTACAAAAAGAAACACCTCATTTTGGTATTATTGGTGAAGAATTTGGGATTAATAAAACCAATTCAAAATATCAATGGGTTATTGATCCAATTGACGGTACACGTGCTTTCATTACAGGGCGTCCCTCATTTGGTATTTTAATTGCTCTGTTATATGAAGGCAGTCCAGTTCTGGGAATTATTGATCAACCCATCACACGTGAACGTTGGATTGGCGTTCAAGGACAGCCTGCACAATTTATTTCAGAGTTTGGTGGGAAAATTGGTACCAGAATTTGCTCTGAACTAAGGTTTGCTGAGGCATCATGTACTGCACCAGAAATCTTTGAAACTGCGCCTAATACATATTGGAAAAAAGTTTTAAATCAGGCAAAGCGCATTAGCTGGGGTGGTGATTGTTATGCCTATGGTCTATTGGCCTTGGGGCAAATTGATTTAATTATAGAATATGGAAATAAAATATGGGACTGGGCAGCTTTGGTCCCTATTATCGAAGGTGCTGGTGGAAGTATCACAGATTGGCAAGGAAATCCTTTGAATTTAAATAGTAAAGAAACCGTGTTGGCACTTGGTGATCCCAAGTTAAAACAACAGGTGGTTAATTTACTAAATAATGACTAATTTTTTTTATTGGAATATAGGAAAATAAAATGGCTTCTAATCTATCTTTACCCAAAGATAAAATTCGTATCTTGTTGTTGGAAGGTGTGCATGACAGTGCTGTAGAGCTTTTAAAACAAAATGGGTATAATAACATTACCTACTTAAAAACTGCTTTGGAAGAAGATGCTTTAAAAGAAGCTATCAAAGGGGTTCATCTGGTTGGTCTTCGTTCCCGCACCCATTTAACCGAAGCCGTGTTAGATGCTGCGGATAAATTAATTGCCATTGGTTGTTTCTGTATTGGTACAAACCAAGTTGATTTAGACGCTGCACGTCATCGCGGTATTCCTGTATTTAATGCACCTTTTAGTAATACACGCTCTGTTGCTGAATTAGTAATGGGTGAAATCGTAATGCTATTACGTCGTATTTTCACCCGTTCAGATGAATGCCATAAAGGGCTATGGGATAAAAGTAGCACAAATAGCTGGGAAGTCAGAGGGAAGACGCTTGGAATTGTGGGGTATGGATCTATTGGTTCCCAACTTTCTATTTTAGCAGAAGCATTTGGACTACATGTGATTTATTACGATCCAATTGATAAATTAATGCATGGAAATGCACGGCCTGTTGAGTCTTTGGCTGCACTGTTAAAACAAAGTGATATTGTCAGTTTGCATGTTCCACATCTGGAAAGCACTGTTAATATGATTGGGGAAAAAGAAATTGCTATGATGAAGCCTGGCTCTTTCTTAATTAATAATGCTCGTGGTCAAGTGGTCGATATTGATGCTTTGGCAGCGGCATTAAAAAGTAAGCATTTATTAGGTGCTGCTATTGACGTGTTCCCCAAAGAGCCTAAAGAAAAAGGTGAAGAATTTTCATCTCCTTTGCGTGGATTGGATAATGTTATTTTATCTCCACATATTGGGGGCTCTACGATCGAGGCTCAAGAACGTATTGGTCGTGAAGTTGCTAATAAATTCATTGAATATTCAGACGTCGGTTCAACACTTAGCTCTGTGAACTTCCCAGAGGTTCAACTTCCTATTCGCTTAAAAGGAACAAGATATATGCATGTGCATAAAAATGTTCCTGGTATTATGCAAAAAATCAATAATATCTTTACCGAAGCTAACGCAAATATTTCTGCACAATATTTGCAAACCAGTGGTGAAGTTGGTTACGTCGTTATTGAAGCAACAACTGAAGATGATAAAGATATCGACATTTTACGTTCTCTACGTAAATTAGATGGCACTATTCGTGCTCGTATTTTATACCGTCCATGTGATAAATAAGCTTTAATATAATTATGGGTGTTTTCTTGCACCCATAATATGATATTTTTATGCAAAACTTTGACTTAAAATTATGAATTATACAAATACATTTATTTCACAATCAGATGTTTTTGATTTTCTTAATATGCTTTACGATTATTTTCATGAAGAAAGTAAGAATTTTCTATTTGAATTAATTTTTTCAACAGATAATTATTCTGAATTTTTTGATAATAAATATCAGAGTAAAATACAAAAATATCAAATGATTGATGAAGTAATTTTATATTTTAAAGATGATGTTCTGAAAAATATTGAGTTTATAAGAGATATAAAAAATTACCTAAATAATGATGGCTATTTAGTCATTCATATATTTTATGATTTAGTAGATTTGATTTATGTCTATGAAAATGGTTTCGAAAACACTGTGAATAATGAGTTGCTGAGATTTGAGGTATCTAGATTAAACTGGGAAATTATTAAATTACCTAATCCATATTTATATACAGATCAATTATCTGAGGATGTATATCATCAGCTTGATAATAATTATGACTTAATTAACCTTGGACAATCAACTATTTCATTAAGAAAGCCATGGCATATCACTTTAAATTACATATCAAATAAGCACTATTTAGATAATCAAATATTTAATGAGAAAAATGAGGTTTATACTCAATTTAACCAGATTATATATGATATCAGCAAGCAACTTTGTGGTAATGAAGAATAATATAATCAAACAAGGCAGTTTGTATCTATTGACTTGTTGTTTTGTAGGAATGAAAATTAGATAATACGACTTATATTTTTATTTGAGCATGTAAGCTCAGATTAAAGAAAATCATCCAATCTTTCTAAAGAGATTTTTTTGATGAAGTATGATGCTTATTAGTTTTCAATAATTATATTTTTCCATTACTTTATAAAATTTTCTATTTATATATTATATTTGTAAATTTTATCTATTGATAAAAAAGTTGTTAATTTTATAAAATTATATATTTTAATTTCATAATGTAATGTTAACTTTATGGATCGATAGAAAATGAGTATTATCAGAGTTCTAACTTTTTCATTTTCTGGTATTGATCCTGTTCCTGTAGAGGTCCAGGTTCAAATGACCCGTGGATTGCCAGCTTTTATTATTGTGGGGTTGGCTGATAAAGCCGTTACAGAATCACGAGAAAGAGTTCGTGCCGCATTAACCTCGATGGGGATTGCCTTGCCCCCCAAACGAATTCTAGTTAATTTAGCTCCCGCAGATATTGTCAAAGAAGGCACGCATTACGATTTGCCGATTGCACTGGGCATTTTATGTGCAATGGATATTATGCCTCAAGAAGAACTGATGCATTATGCAGCTTTGGGGGAACTCTCTCTAGATGGTGCTTTGGGAAATGTGAATGGTGTAATCTCTGCTTCAATTGGTGCTGCAGCGGAAGAGAGAGGGTTAATTTGCCCTTATAATCAAGGAAGCGAAGCTTTACTTGGTGGGGATATTGATATTTTAGCCGCCCCTTCACTATTAGCGTTACTACATCATTTTACTGGCAAACAAATCCTATCTAAACCTGAATTTTCTGATTTTCCACTTCCTCCCAAAGATCCTGATTTATATGAGGTCAAAGGTATGGAAGGGGCAAAACGAGCCTTAGAAATTGCCGCTGCTGGTGGGCATTCTATGCTTATGATTGGCCCTCCTGGTGCTGGAAAATCTATGTTAGCAGCACGTTTACCAAGTTTACTTCCTAACTTAACCCCACAACAATCTTTGGCTGTGACACGTATATACAGCTCTGCTGGGTTATTACCTAATTCTGCACCAATTATTCGCCCTCCTTTTCGTAGTCCTCATCATTCAGCAAGTCAAGTTGCCATTACAGGCGGTGGTGTTAGAGTCAAACCTGGAGAAATTAGCTTAGCTCATCATGGAGTTTTATTTTTAGATGAGCTCCCTGAATTTGCCAGAAATGCTTTAGAAGCTTTACGTCAACCAATAGAAACAGGCAATATCTCAATTGCCAGAGCTACATCGCATATAACTTATCCTGCATATTTTCAGTTTATAGCTGCTATGAATCCTTGCCGTTGTGGGTATGCAGGCGATACCGAGCGCGAATGCCACCGTATTCCTAAATGTAAAGAAGAGTATACCCGAAAGATTTCAGGTCCTTTACTTGATCGTATTGATTTAATTACTAATATAGAACCTGTTCTACCTAAAGATATTATTAATATTGCCTCTGGAGAAAAAAGTGAAATCGTTGCAAAACGTATAAAATTGGCCAGAGAACAACAACTAACACGACAAAATATGCTAAATAATGAAATTAATACTAATCATATTCAACTCGATCAAGTAGTTGCAGAAATGGTAGAAAAAGCCTCCCTGCAATTAAAATTATCTGCTCGAGGTATTACTCGACTTTTAAGAGTTTCCAGAACCATTGCTGATCTGGCATTAAAGTCGGAAATCGATATATCCAGCGTTGCCGAGGCTTTAACTTTTCGACAACGCTAATTTTTTTATGAACGCCAAATAGAGAAAGCACTATTTAAATCATCAATTAAATCTTGAGTATTTTCAAGGCCAATATGCAATCGACATGCCGACCCTGTTAAGAGTTGATTAGGAAAATTCCTGTAGATCTCACCATCAGTCAGTAAAATCAAACTTTCATATCCGCCCCATGATGCACCAATAGCAAAAAGATTTAACCTTTCAATTATGTTAATAACTTGTTGGGTTTGAATATGACTTTTAAAAACGAGTGTAAAAAGGCTACTTGCACCTGAAAAATCTCTTTTCCATAAGTTATGACCATAACAACTTGATAAAGCTGGATGTAAGACACGCTCTATCTCTGGTTGGTTTTGGCACCACTTGGCAATATGTAATGCAGAAATTGATTGTTGTTCCAACCGCGCACCCAAGGTTCTAAGGCCCCTTAGGGCTAACCAACAAGCATCAGGTCCAGCGACCTCACCAAGAGCAATCGCCGTGTCTCTTAATAGATGCCAGTCTGGATCACTGTTTACTGTCACAGCTCCAAGCACAAGATCAGAATGCCCATTCGCATATTTGGTTAAAGCTTGCACAGAGACGTCAACGCCATGCTCAAATGGCTTAAAGATCCCTATTCCCCAAGTATTATCCAAAAATAGTTTGATATGATGTTGATGTGCCAGCCTAGCAAGTGCTGGAATATCTTGAATTTCAAAAGTATGACTGCCTGGGCTTTCTGTAAAAATGACTTTGGTATTGGGTTGTATGTATCTTTCGATTTCAGCGACCGTAATATCTGCTGGATAATAGCTTATCTCTATACCAAAACGTTTCATTACTTTTTCTGAAAAGCGCTTTGTAGGTCCATAAATACTATCAATTAATAAACAGTGATCTCCAGAAGACAAAAAAGCCAGTAAGGGTAAAGTACAAGCCGTTAATCCTGAGGATACAATTTGGGTATGACTTCCACCCTCTATCAACGTCATAACTTTTTCAAGTTCATGTTGATTGGGAGATCCCATTGCTCCATATAAAGTATGATGTTGATATTGTTGACCTTCAGTATTACGCATTGCCGAAACTGAGGGATAAATTACAGTTGAACCTCGATGCAAAGGGTCGTTTACAAATTGACCTTGATCAGAAAGAGATTCTTTATGTCTACCTGCAGTAACAAGTAATGTTGATAATTCCTTCCAACCATGAGAAACTGCGTATTCATCAGGAGATAAAGTAACCATAGTCTATCCTTGCCAATTTTAATGATGGTATTTTTAACAATTCATATTGTATAAAGTTTTTAATCTTTTTACAGTCTTTTATATAAAATATATTGATAGAGAAAATTATGAATCAGCGTGTCATTTTATATATTATTCTAGCAGCAATTGCATATGGATGTTGGTTAATATTACACCCTCTTTTCTCTTCTATTTTATGGGCAGCTATTATTAGTTTTGCGACTTGGCCAATGTACGTTTTCCTAAAAAAATATATTGGGAAAGTCTTTGCAGCTTTATTAATGACGCTTTTTTGCGGTTTGTGTATGGTCATGCCTATTATTATTTTATCTTCGGCAATTATCGATGATGTTCCAAGGGTTGTACAAACGATTTCCTCGGCAACTGCTTCTATTAATTTTGTAACCCCACCCAATTGGATGAAACATATCCCTATTATCAATAATTATTTAGCCAAAACTTGGGAGCAAGGCGCTGAACATTTATTAAGTATTGGAGACAGCCTTCGTCCTTATCTTTATGATATTACTAGAGCTTCTTTTTCTGTTTTTTTACAAACAATTGGTGGGTTTATTCAATTTGCTTTTGCATTATTCATTTCTTTTTTCTTTTGGTTAAGTGGTGATTATTTAGGAAAAGTAATCTTAGATATTATTTTTAAAATTGCAGGCCCGTCTTCTAAACGTCTAGTCGAAATGACAAATAAAACAATTCTAGGAACTGTATATGGGATTATCGGAACAGCTCTTTTACAGGGTATTTTGACGGGTTGTGGTTTAGCACTATTTAATATTCCAGAACCTGTTTTATTAGGAGGTATTGCAGCTTTTCTATCTCTTTTCCCAATTGGGGCTCCAGTTGTATGGATTCCAGCAGTTATTTGGCTTGGTTTTTATCATCATCATATCATTTCTGCATTGTTACTCTTGACTTATGGTATTGTAATTATATCTGGTGTAGAGCATGTGATCAGACCCATGTTTATTTCCTCTGGTAATAAGCTTCCATACTTATTGAGTGTCCTTGGTATTCTAGGAGGGGTTTTGGCTTTTGGCGGATTAGGGATTTTTCTTGGGCCCGTTTTATTAGGATTAGGATATACGTTGACTTTGGAGTTTTCCAAAGAAGGCATTGAAAAATAATATTTTCAATTATAAACAAAGTGTGATTATGATAGACTCAGCAAATATTTATAAGTGACAAGTAATAATATTTATGTCTTACCCATCTAAAATTGACGCCCATTACCGTGTTGATACACAGCCAGATCTACAATATTTCAAAATTATAAGTTGGAATTTATTAAGAAAAGTTGGTGCTTCTCCATATGACGTTGCTTATCTCGTAAATACGCACCAACCAGAATTACTTTTAATGCAAGAAGCAACAGAAGAAATGAATATTTTACCTCAATTAATAGGTGGATATTACAGTCGTTTCCCTCTCCCTGGGCGTATCCACGGTGTTGCTTGTTGGAGCCCTTATCCTTTCAAAGCACCACCCTCAACATATACCTTGCCCAAAGGCGCTTTGATAAAAAGAGTAGCTCAATTAATTGACTATGGGAAATTTTGGATTGCTAACGTTCATTTATCACATGGACAGATTCTAAATAGAAGACAATTGCAAGTACTTTCAGATTATTTACCAGACTGTGCCGCTGTTTTAGGAGACTATAACTTGGTTGGTCCTGTTATGCTTCCTGGGTTTAATGATGTCGGCCCCCGTGTGCCAACTCATAAAATGATTAATATACTCCCTATTCGTTTGGATCGTTGTTTAGTCAGAGGAATGGAATGTATAGATAAACAAGTTCTATCACGTTCTTCCTCTGATCATCGTCCCATTATGGTTACATTGAGACCTCTATAATACGTTATAAATAAGGCAGCAAAAGCCTTGTAGTTGCATCTCTAAACTTAGCAATTGCTGGTCTTTGTTGCAAAGCATCTAATGTTAATAATTTATCTCGATGGGAACCCATAAAGTCATCTATACTTTCGGCAAATTCTTTATCATAAACTTCCATATTAATTTCAAAATTTAAGCGTAAGCTGCGCATATCAACATTAGAGCTGCCAACAAAAGACCAAACCCTATCAACAACCATTAATTTTGAATGATTAAATGGGGGGTTAACTAACCAAATTTTACACCCAAGTTGTAATGGCATAATATTATTGATGTTCCGAGCCCAGTCGACTAATTGTTGATTACTTTGCTTGGGAATAATAATTTCAACATTCACACCTCTGACAGCAGCAAGACATAAAAGAGATAAAAAACGATCATCAGGTAAAAAATATGGTGTCATAATACGAATAGACTTTCTGGCCAAACTTATTGCCTGCATCATCGTATATTTGATTTTTTCCAAATCGGAATCAGGGCCTGCAGTAATAATCCTACAAACCATATCTCCTTTTATTTCAGGAGTAGGATAAAATTTCTTTTTGTTCAAATCCTCTGAAGTAACAAAAAACCAATCTTGTAAAAATGCTTCTGTTAACTCATGCACAATTCCCCCTGTTACCTGAAAATGTGTATCTGATACAGGATGTTTAGGTTTTTTTAAAAGCACATTTTCATTAGCTATATTAAGTCCACCAAGAAATCCAACCTTACCATCAACAACTAATATTTTTTTATGTGTCCTAAGATTAATAAAAGGCATTTTCCAAGGTAAAAAGGAATGCATAAAACGATCAACAATAATCCCATTTTTTTTTAGGTAATTAGCAATAGGACAATAAAAATATCCACTTCCTATTCCATCAATTAAAACCCGAACCGTTGCCCCTCTTTTTTGGGCTTCTATTAAAGAATCAGCAAATATTTTTCCTGTGGCATCACTTTTTAAAATATAAGATGATAAAAAAACACATTCCTTAGCAGAATTTATAGCTTGTAACATAATAGGATAGGCTTGATCCCCATTATTTAAAATGTCCACCTGATTACCCATTAACAATGGGCGTTGTGTAAACCCTTCCACGACCTTAGCCAAAGGATAAAAATGCCCCTTAACAGAATATTGGGTCATATTACTTAATAATTGACTGTGCCAAGGACGGTTATTGAACATTTTTTGTGCTCGCCTCATCACACGGTTCACACCAAACATAGAGTAAAGAATAAAACCAGTAATCGGCATAATTAACGTAAAGCCAATCCAACCAATAGTAGCTCTGGTATCGCGAACATGACGTAAAGAATGAAATATAACAAATAATATCAAAATAAACCGTAAGATCGCTAAAAACCAATCTTGCTTGAAATCTGTTAAAAATAAATACGTATAAAATACATGCATTCAATCAAACTTTCAGTTTTTAATGATATTCATAATAAAAATATAATACTAAGATTTATTTTATAAATAGAGTTATTTCATGATAAAATATCACAATGAAAAATAGCAATCAAAAACTAGGTATGTTTGCCTATCATAAAGGCTTGTCTGCTGAAAATATTGTTGCAAATTATTTAATAAAACAACAGTGGAATATTTTACATAAACGATTTCACAATCCGTATGGTGAAATCGATTTAATTGCTAAAAAAGAAAACTTGTTATTATTTGTTGAGGTCAAAGCTAGGAAAAAAATGAATGATGCTTTGGCAGCAATCAGTCTACATCAACAAAAGAGACTGTTAAAAGCAGCATCATATTATTTAGAATATCATTATCCTGAAATAGAAAATGTTCGATTTGACCTGATCGCTATTGATCAATTAGGACAAATCGAACATTTCGAAAATATCATTTTAACAGAAAATTAAAAATTAGCTGCGATGACGTTTTGATGTTGTCTTTCTGTGTGCAGAAGACTTATAAACAGCGTTTTTTACAGTAAGTTTGCCTTTTTGTTTATAAGAAACGTTTCTAACAAGTTTTGAATGGCTTTTTTGTGAAGAAGAATTATAAGAAACTTTTCTTGCCTTATAATGACGAGCGGCTGGAGCAGCAGTTAAAGATTCAAAGGTCAGTTTACCAGCTTCAGTTTCAGTAACAATATGTTGTGCTTTTGCTGGAGATGGAGATAAGGAAATAAGTGCTGCGGCACCAAAAAGCATACAAACTGTTTTTTTAAAATGTCTGACCATTTATTCTCTCTTTAACGATATAAGATTAACTGCTGACGGATACATAAAATGTTACGCTAAAAGCTAACTTAAAAAGTTTGTCTTGGATATACATGAATAAGAAGAAAAATCATTTTTTAATAATTTTCCTTCTTATGTTGTTTTTATGTGACAAATATTAATGACAAGAAATGGCATTATCTTTAAAAAGTTGAGCTAATTCACCAGATTCATGCATTTCTCTGATGATATCACACCCACCAACCAATTCTCCCTTGACGTAAAGTTGAGGAAACGTTGGCCAATTAGAGAATTCTTTTAATCCTTGGCGTAAAGAATCGTCTTCTAAAATATTTACATCTTTAAAAGAAACACCTAAATCAGCAAGAATATGTGAAACTTTTGCAGAAAATCCACAGCTTGGGAAATCTGCTGTTCCTTTCATAAACAAAACTACATCATTAGAATCGATTATATTTTTAATCTGATCAAAAACAGGATTACTCATTTTTTTTCCAATATTTAATTTAAGTTAAGAGAGCATCAGTTTGTAAAGCTAAAGCATGAAGATCTTGTTGAAGATAATCCCCTAATGCTTTGTATACTAACTGATGCTGTTTAATTTTATTTAAACCAGTGAATTCTTTTGCTGAAATTTTACAATAAAAATGCCTTCCATCTTTTTTTAATGCACCGACATCAATCTCTGCATCAGGAAAAGCGGTTCGTAGGCGATTTTCGATTTCAGATACATCCATAAAATTAGACTTTCATTAATTTTTCAAAAAAGCTTTTAGAAGCAGTTCTCATTCGAGCAATTGTTATCACTGCACCAGAAGGCATAACTATACTGTCACCACCAGTGCAACCAACAAGTCTTGCTGGAATATTATGCTCTTTGGCGGCTTGTAAAAGCGTATCTTTTTTGGAGGTCATGATTAAATACCGTGCTTGGTCTTCACCAAACCAATAAGCTTCTGGACGCATTCCCACATCAGGTACATCTAAAGTACAACCGATATTACCTGCCATTGCCATTTCAGCAATTGCAACTAACAAACCACCATCAGACAAATCATGACAGGCATTGATTAAACCATTAGCAATTTGCTCTCTGACAAAATCACCATTACGGCGTTCTGCTTGCAAATCTACTTGGGGTGGATTACCAGTTTCTTTACCCAAGATTTCTCTTAACCACAATGTTTGTCCTAATTCGCCCTTGGTTGCACCAATGACAACAAGGTCATAGTCTGCTTTAAGGGTATTTCCGACCGTCTTAGAAACGTCATCAATCACACCCAAGGCACCAATGGCAGGTGTTGGTAATACAGAAACGTTCTCGCCATTTGCATCCCGAGTTTCATTATATAATGAAACGTTACCGCTCACGACTGGGAAATCCAGAGCATTACATGCATCTCTCATACCTTCAATAGCGGCAACAATTTGTCCCATGACTTCTGGTTTTTCAGGATTACCAAAGTTCAGATTGTCGGTAACTGCCAAGGGTTTCGCACCTGTTGCGGTGATATTACGCCAAGCTTCTGCAACCGCTTGAGCTCCACCTTGATATGCATCAGCTGCACAATAACGCGGTGTGCAATCTGTGGTTAACGCAAGACCAATTTGAGTTCCATCAACACGAATAATTGCAGCGTCAGCTTGACCAGGGCGATATACGGTTTGTCCACCAATAGTACTATCATATTGATCCCAAATCCAAGAACGAGAAGCAAGATCTGCACATCCTAGCAATTTAATTAAGGACTGTTCGATACTGACATTCACATCTAATGCACCCAGGGGTTCTGGTTTTGGAGAAGGCGCAGTTGGACGATGATATACAGGTGCCTCATCAGCCAAAGGTTTTAATGGAATATCGGCTTCAATTTTATCATGATGCTTGATAACAATATGACCTGTATCGGTCAAATGACCAATAATAGCAAAATCAAGCTCCCATTTTTCAAAGATTTCTTTTGCTAGATCTGTACGATCAGGACGTAAAACCATTAACATACGTTCTTGGCTTTCTGACAACATCATTTCATAGGCTGTCATTTGTTCTTCACGTTGAGGAACATGATCAAGGTTTAATTCAATTCCTACATCACCCTTTCCTGCCATCTCTACAGCAGAAGAGGTCAGCCCAGCCGCACCCATATCTTGAATAGCAACAATCGCATCCGTTGCCATGAGTTCCAAACAAGCTTCAATTAGTAATTTTTCAACGAAAGGGTCACCAACTTGAACAGTTGGACGTTTTGATGCTGCGTCCTCGTCAAACTCAGCAGAGGCCATAGTTGCGCCATGAATGCCATCACGACCAGTTTTAGACCCCACATAAATGACAGGGTTCCCAATACCAGCAGCAGCAGAAAGAAAAATACGGTCTTGTCTGGCAACACCGACGTTCATGGCATTGACCAAAGGATTCCCATTATAGCTGGCATGGAAGTTTACTTCACCACCAACTGTTGGAACGCCAACACAGTTTCCATAACCACCAATGCCACGTACAACGCCATCAACAATATGACGCGTAGCAGGATGATCTGGGCTGCCAAAACGTAAGGCATTTAAATTGGCAACCGGACGTGCGCCCATGGTAAAGACGTCACGTAAAATACCACCAACACCTGTGGCAGCACCTTGATAAGGTTCGATAAAGGATGGATGATTGTGGCTTTCCATTTTGAAAATAGCCGCCAACCCTTGACCAATATCGACAACACCAGCATTTTCACCTGGTCCATGAATAACCCATGGTGCTTTGGTTGGCAGTTTACTGAGCCAAGCACGTGAAGATTTATAAGAACAATGCTCAGACCACATCACGGAAAAGATACCAAGCTCTGTTAGGCTCGGGGTTTTGCCCATGATCGTTAAAACTTTGGCATATTCGTCTTTTGAAAGACCAAATTCTTTACCAAGCTCTTCATTTACAATAAGTTGTGGTTTACTCATCGTGTTAATGTCTCCATGATTCCTTGGAAAAGAGGTTTTCCATCTTCGCTGCCCATTAATGGGTCAACCATATCTTCGGGATGAGGCATCATTCCACAAATACGACCCGTTTGATCTACAATCCCTGCAATCGCATTAATGCTACCATTTGGATTATAATCTGAATTCAATGGATCAATTTCTCCGTTTGGAGAAGTATAACGAAACACAACCTGCCCTTCACTTTCAAGGCGTTTTAATCCTTCTGCATCACAGAAGTAATTACCATCACCATGCGCAGTTGCGGTTTTGAATACATCACCTTGCTTCCATCCACGAGTATAAGGCGTATCATTACGCTCAATACGCAAATGGCAATCTCTTGAAAGAAATCTTAAACTTGCATTCGGCAATAACGCACCTGGTAAAAGGCCTGCTTCAGTCAAGATTTGAAAACCATTACAAACACCCATGATATATCCGCCTTTTTGTGCAAAAGCTTGAATTTCACGCATAATTGGCGAGTGTGCGGCCATCGCACCACAACGCAGGTAATCCCCGTAACTGAATCCACCAGGCAGTACAACCATATCAAGTTGTGGTAACGATGTTTCACGATGCCAAATGATACTTGGTCTAACCCCAATTACGCGCTCAAAAGCAATAACCATATCTCTTTCACGATTAGTGCCTGGAAAAACAACGATACCTATTTTCATTATTTTTTTCCATTTTGATTAGGATTACATGGATAGGCATCATGTAATGCAGTAAATACAGCCGCCCCAGCAGGTTGCGTCAGTTTGTCTGAATGACCATCCATCCACGCAATCACTTTATCCCTCATTTCTTTACCAGAAATATTAGTGGCAATACAAAAACCAGCAGGTGATTTCACATCTCCTTGGTTTTTAGCAAACATTTTTGAATAAGCAACAGAATCAGAAATTCCACTGATATACGCATCACATAATTTTAAGGCTTTTGGATTTTTACAATATTGCAAGAATTTACCTGCTTGTAATTGTGTTACTCTTTGTGCCATAGCATTCGGAGTAGCAAAAATCACCATCAATCCAAAACCAGCCAAAAGTAAGGCTCTTTTTGTATTCATGTTAGAACCTCGACTTGAAAGTCTTCAATCACACCATTTGCAAGCAATTGCTGAGCCATTTCAGTAGCTCTGGCTTTTGCTTTTTCAGAAGATGTTTCTGTGACTTCTAAGTCAATCACACGACCAACGCGAACATCTTGGACTTCTTCAAAAGACAGGTTATGTAGAGCATGATTAATTGCTTTGCCTTGAGGATCTAAAACCCCTTGCTTTAACATAATGATTAAACGAACTTTCATTTAGATACTCTCCAAGCCTTCTTTACCTTTGAGGGATTCAATATTTGATTCTGGAATTATTTTTAAACGACGCGCAACTTCTTGATAAGCTTCTTCAACTTTACCTAAGTCACGACGGAAACGATCTTTATCTAGTTTCTCGCCACTTTCAATGTCCCAAAAACGACAATTATCAGGGGAAATTTCATCAGCCAAAACGATGTGAGATTCATCATCTTTCCAAAATCTGCCAAATTCCAGTTTGAAATCAATCAATTTGATACCAACACCAAGAAGTAATCCACTTAAGAAATCATTAATTCTGAGTGTATAAGTTACGATTTCATCCATTTCTTGAACGGTTGCCCAATTAAATGCCGTGATATAATCTTCTAATACCAACGGATCATTAAGATCGTCATTTTTAAGGTAATATTCTACCAAAGGACGTGGTAAACGTAGACCCTCTTCTAATCCCAAACGCTTAACAATACTGCCTGCAGCAACGTTCCGAACAACGATTTCCAGAGGAATAATCTCAACCGCTTTGACCAACTGTTCGCGCATATTTAAACGACGAATAAAGTGGGTCGGTATGCCAATATCTTCGATTTGCGTCATTAAATATTCGCTGATGCGATTATTTAAAACACCTTTTCCTGTAATAGTTCCTTTTTTGGCACCATTTCCAGCAGTGGCATCATCTTTGAAATATTGAACAATTGTTCCAGGTTCTGGCCCCTCATAGAGGATTTTTGCCTTACCTTCATAAATTTGTCGACGGCGGGTCATAATCGTCCCTTAATATATCGTAATAAAGTTGTAACAATTAAATAATATCAAACGGAATATGTTCTATTATTTAATATCATAGATATCATATTGACAGAATAGCTTGATTTACAAGCTATTTTATCAAAGATAATTAATTCTTTGGTTTAGGTCCTGTTTCACCAAATACATTTTGATAAATGTGATCAAGGTTTTGAACATGCATACTGCCGTCCATAGCTTTGTCTAAGATCGAAGAATCAATACGACCTGTAATTTCTGGATCGTTTTCTAAATTCTCTCTAAAGCTTTTACCTTCAGGCTTCCCTAACTTAGTCCAAGTCTCCATCGCAGAGCGTTGCACAATACGATAAGATTGCTCTCTTGATAGTCCAGCACGTGCAAGTGCTAATAATACTTCACCAGAATGAACAACCCCACCAAGACTTTCGATATTTTCCTGCATGCGATCAGGATATACGACTAATTTTTCAATAACGCTTGCAAGTCTGTTTAATGCAAAGTCAAGGGTAATGGTGCCGTCTGGGCAAATCATGCGTTCAACGGAGGAATGGCTGATGTCGCGTTCATGCCATAATGCAACATTTTCCATCGCAGGCACAACATGAGAACGCACAATACGAGCTAGACCCGTTAAGTTCTCTGTTAATACAGGATTACGTTTATGTGGCATTGCAGAAGATCCTTTTTGTTCAGGATGGAAATATTCTTCTGCTTCACGGACTTCTGATCGTTGAAGATGTCTAATTTCAATAGCTAACCGTTCGATAGAACTGGCGATAACGCCTAATGCAGCAAAAAAGGCTGCATGACGATCACGAGGAATCACTTGGGTTGATACAGGTTCTGCTGTTAATCCCAATTTTTCAGCAACGTAAGATTCAATTCTTGGATCAATATGCGCATAAGTGCCAACAGCGCCAGAAATTGCACAAGTTGCAATTTCTTCACGTGCCTGTAATAAACGCGTTTTGTTACGTGCAAATTCTGCGTAATAACCAGCCAATTTTAAACCAAAAGTCACAGGTTCAGCATGAATGGCATGACTACGACCGATAGTTAAGGTATATTTATGCTCAAAAGCACGATTTTTTAATGCTTCTAATACTCTATCCAAATCTTCTAATAAGATATCAGCAGCTTGGGTTAATTGAACAGATAAACATGTATCTAATACATCGGAAGAAGTCATGCCCATATGAACAAAACGACTATCTTCGCCGATATTTTCAGCTAACCATGTCAAAAAAGCAATCACATCATGACGTACTTTTGCTTCAATTGCGTCAATTTTAGCAACATCGTCAGCATTAAACTTAACCATGGCTTTGTCGCCATTTTCACGAATGTTTTTTGCTGATTGTTTGGGGATAAAATCATATTTGGCCATTGCTTCACAGGCCAGAGCTTCGATTTCAAACCAAATACGATAACGATTTTCAGGTGCCCAAATTGCAGTCATTACTGGGCGGCTATAACGCGGTATCATCCCCGTCGTTCCTTTCTATGTCGATAGCTTAAAAATAGTTTATATCATATTTTTTTCCGCTTTCATCCAGATTTTTTAATTTTAAAATAAATTAAATTTACATGACATCTTGTTAAATTTGTTATGGTATCGGCAAAAGCATATAATTAATAGTTAACATAATCGTCAATAAATAAGATTATTCATTGTTTTTTATAGGATAATTGAATTAATATTTGTCTGACAAAAACATTTGACCCTCATAAAGGCTATATTCTTTAGATGAATATCTTGACAATGAAATCCTTTTTTAATTTTACAACTATATTAACCGTTTTTTCCATATCTATCGTTGGATGCAGCAGCAATAGTAACTCCGTGAAATCTCAACCTTATGCACAAACGCTATCCAATACAGCGCCTTCGTCAGGAATTCCACAAACGTTCTCAGAAAAAAATGATGTGGATGATGTTGGTTTATCCCCCAACGCAACGGTACAACAAAAAGTCGATTTATATTTACAGCTTTTACAACCTAATGGTGGCAGCACCATAACTTATGCGCAATTTATACAAGAAAATCCATCTTGGCCCAATCGCCAAGTATTTATCCAAAAAATGCAGCAGGCTTTATTGACCGAAACTGACAAAAATGTCATCAAATCAATATGTGAAAACCAATCTATTACAACTGCAGATGCGTTAACTTTTTGCGCGCAACAAACTCAAATCACAAATCGATTGATTCAACAAGCTCAGTATGCTTGGACACATTCCATAACGAAACTTGCAGATGCACAGCAAATATTGACTATTTTTAACAATAAATTAACAGCACGAAACCAATGGGAACGGTTCAACTACCTTGAGTCCTATGGTTATCTAGCAGCAGCATCCAAACAAATTCAGAATTTACAACCTTCCGAACAAAAAATTGCATCTGCTATTCTAGCTTTACGCAAACAACAACCCGATGCGGAAAGTTTGCTTTCTTCGCTTAATTCATCTGATTTAAAAATACCTGGATTAGTTTATGCTCGATTACGTTGGCTACGTTCACAAAGCAGAAATGATGAAGCTGCAAAATTGTGGCTAGAAACTGGCTTTCAAGTAGAACGTAATTCTGATCAAAAACGATTTTGGATAGAACGCAATACCCTTATTCGTTCTTTGTTGGATGAAGGGAATATTAAAACTGCTTTCGCTTTGGCTTCAGTAGAAGCTTGCAATAATGATTCATGCTCTGCAGATTCATCATTTTTAGCAGGATGGATTTTACTAAGAAAATTAAATAAACCTTTAGATTCAATCGGATATTTTAAGAAGTTAACTCAAGCAAGTTCTGTAATCACCACTAGCCGAGGTTATTATTGGTTAGGACGTGCTTATCAAGACATGAATAATGCTTCGTCTGCCCAGCAAGCTTGGCAACAAGCAGCACAATTACCAACCACTTTCTATGGGCAAATGGCAATTGCAGAGCTAGAAAATATTCATAATGGTAGTGTTATTTTAAATCCATCATTAATCTCAAATGCCATTACAAAATATCTGTCAAATATCAAAGAGTCATCATGGTCGTCTTCAGAGTTAAATTCTTTTAAAAACAAAGAGTTAATTCAAGCAGCTCAGATTTTAGTTTCACGAAATGATTTTCCACATGCACGCCCATTTTTGCTGGCAGAAAATAAACAAAGCAGTTCTACGATAGAACAAGCAATGAATGCCAGTATTGCTAATCAAATGAATTTACCCGAAGATGCTGTAATGATGGCAAGATTTGCTGGAGCTAAGGGCACCATTTTATTAAAAAATGGTTGGCCTCGTCCTTATGCCATTCCATCATCTAACTTACCTGAAGGCCTTGAACTTGGTGTAATGCGTCAAGAAAGCAGCTTTGATCCAAAAATTGTCAGCCCCTCAAATGCCTATGGTTTAATGCAATTATTGCCTTCTACTGCCAAAGAGGTTGCCGTTCAAATTGGTCTACCTGCAAAAATGGGAAATCCTGGTAATTTGATTGTTCCAGAAAATAATATTAAGCTTGGCACTGCTTATTTAAACAAACTGATGACACGTTTTAATAATGTTATTCCTTACACAGTTGCTGGATATAATGGAGGCCCTAACCGTGTACAAAAATGGATTGTTCAATATGAAGATCCATCCAAGGGCTCTGATGCTCAAAATCAATTAATCGATTGGATAGAGCAAATTCCATATACAGAAACCAGAAATTACGTTCAAAGAGTAATTGAAAATACAATTATTTATCAGACATCAATTAATAAATAAGTAATAAACATTCAAAGAGGATATAAGCGAGTGAATATTGATATTTTAAAGCAAGAATTATACTCTTTATGTTTAGAATTTTCAATTTTGTGTAAAACGAATGATCTTAAACTTGTTACAGCAGAAAGTTGTACAGCAGGCCTAATCTGTGGATATCTCACAGATTTACCTGGCTCTTCCGCTTATATAGAAGGCGGTTTTGCAGTTTACTCTAATCATATGAAAGCCACTATATTAGATGTTAGTTGTCAGACTCTTGAGGAATTCGGAGCGGTTAGCGAGCAAACTGCTCTTGAGATGGTTTCTGGTGCTTTGAGCAAAGCATCAAATGCAAACATAGCCGTGTCAGTTACAGGATATGCAGGCCCAGACGTGCATGACAATGTTGGTTTAGTATGGATTGGATTTAAAGAAAGTAATGCACAAGCAATATGTAAAAAATATAATTTTCTGGGAAATAGAGAAGCGATAAGATTGCAAACAATTAATGAAGCAATCAAACTAATTTTGAAACAATATTAAAACAAAATAGCCCCTTAAATTGAGTTAAGGGGCTATTTCTTGTCTTCTAGCAACAATTAATTATTGCACAGGAGGCATATTATTTGGATTAACTGCACCAGGAGGTGGTGGTGCAACCGTATTTCCAGTACCAGGAGCCACAATTACACGACGACCCCGACTGTCATATCGGTTAACATCTTGCATGCTATCACGATTTAAAGTTTGTGTTGTTTGATTTCCACTCAATGGCACTCTCGCACTTGGAGGGAGTTGCATTTCTGGATTTGGAACAACTTGTTGAACCGCTGCAGGGTTTCCCCCATTATTCACAGTTTGAACTGCTTGCAAGCTACGAGCATTCAAATCTGCTGTTTCTTGATCAGCAGGTATTTGCTGATGTTTGCGTGCTTGTTTACCAGTTTTTTTAACTTTTTTGCTAACTTGGTGCCCTTTGTAATGTTTATGAGCATCTTGATTATGTGCAGGCGCAGCCATTGCAACATTTGAAGCTGCAAAAGTCATAGCAGCAGCAAATAGAGATAGTTTAAAAATAGACTTCATAACAAACCCTTTACTTAAATACGAAACCAATTAATGTCTCTTCATTGTAACCTAAATTGGTTTTATTGATAAATGATAAAACTATAGTTTATCATCTAATTATATCATTAAAAATTACAAGAGAATAAACTTATATTTATTAGATATATTTTATTATTTCTGTATCTTTTTATAGTTTTCAGAGTAACAGAAATCTGCTCTTTTGACAAATGCAGATACCATTTTTTGAACAGCTTCGTTAAAAACAAGCCCCATTGCTTTTTGCATGATTCTTGATTTAAATTCAAAATCAACAAAAAAATCAATAATACAGCCTTTCGGGTCAGGTATGAAAAGCCATTGATTACTTAGATATTTTAAAGGACCACGGTCATAGGTCACAATAATTTTATTTTCACTCTTATATAATTCTACACGACTACCAAACACTTCTTTGAAAGGTCCAAAACCTACTTTCAAATCTGCTAATAATAATTCCTTATCTCGATAACGAATAATCGCGCCCGTACACCAAGGTAAAAATTCTGGATATAAATCAACTGCTGCAACTAAATTAAACATTTGTTCTGGAGTATGAGCAATAAAGCGCTTTTCAGCATGTGTAGGCATAGGATTTAATCTCCAAAATATTTAATTTGATAAATGTGTAAAAAGGCGTTTTTTTTGTAATACTGCAAAATCAGCATCTGCATGATAGGAAGAACGCGTCATAGGCGATGAGCTAACCAATAAAAACCCCTTAGATTTAGCAATATGACGATATTCATCAAATTCCTTAGGAGTAACATAACGCTGTACTGATGCATGTTCAATTGTGGGTCTTAAATATTGTCCTAATGTTAAAAAATCGACTTGTGCACAACGTAAATCATCCATAACTTGCGTCACTTCTTCTTTGCTCTCTCCTAGACCAAGCATCATTCCTGATTTCGTAAAAACATTCGGTTGTAATTGTTTAATTTCATGTAAGATTCTCAACGATTGAAAATAACGTGCACCAGGACGAATGGATGGATATAATCTGGGAACTGTTTCCACATTGTGATTAAAAACATCAGGCTGAGCTTTACCAATAGTTAATAATGCCCCTTCTTTTCTCAAAAAATCTGGGGTTAAAATTTCAATTGTTATAGAAGGCGATGTTTTTCTGATCTCAGCAATAACATTAGCAAAATGTTGTGCCCCACCATCTTTCAAATCATCTCTGTCTACAGAAGTAATTACAACGTGTCGCAAGTTTAATTTCTGTATCATTGCAGCCAAACGTTTGGCTTCTTGTGGATCTACAGCTGATGGTTTTCCCGTAGCCACATTACAAAAAGCACAGGCACGAGTGCAAATGCTGCCTAAAATCATTACAGTTGCATGACGTTTAGTCCAACATTCACCAATATTAGGGCAAGCTGCCTCGGCACAGACAGTATTAAGTCGATGCTCCTTAACCAAATCACCCATTTCATTATAAACAGTTGATTGATTAACTTTGACCTTTATCCAATCTGGTTTAGGTAACGAATTTACAATTTGCTTTTGTTCATGTTGCACAAGAATTCGTTTTACCGTCATTTATAATTCCCTTGTAAATCGTTTATCAAACCAATTTACAACAATATAAAATACAGTCTAGGCTATACCGAGTAAATTTCTGACAGCTGCCCCTGCGTTTTGTTGTGATAATAAACTTTCACCAACCAATACCGCACTGGCACCAATAGACTGTACTCGGCGAATATCATCGAATGTTTTTAATCCGCTTTCTGAAACAACCAATCTATCAGGTGGTACCAACGGAGCCAAAGTTTCTGTAACATTGATATCAGTTTTTAATGTGCTTAAATTTCTATTGTTAATTCCAATCAAGCATACATCTAAGGCTAAAGCTCGGTTTAACTCTTCTTCATTATGAACTTCAACTAGAATATCAAGCTCAAGACATCTGGCTAACTCAACCAAATCATTTGCTTCTTGATCTTTCAAAGCAGCCATAATCAGTAAAATACAATCTGCATCAATCACACGGCTTTCATAAACTTGCCAAGGTTCAAGGATAAAATCTTTACGTAATACAGGTAAAGAACATGCTTCTCGAGCAATTTTCAAATCTTCGTTATTACCATAAAAATAACCTGTTTCTGTTAAAACAGATAAGCAACTAGCCCCTGCATTTTCATATTGAACAGCAATCATCGCAGGATCATAATCTTGACGAATTATCCCCGCAGAAGGAGAAGCTTTTTTACATTCTGCAATTAATCCCATATGACCTTTGGCCATTTTTTCTTTTAATACCCGTGCAAAACCACGTGTTGGATTTTTCTTGTTTTTTGCCTCTTCCGCAATCTCTTTAAGAGATTTAACACTTGCCTTTTGATGTGTTTCTGCTCTGGTTCTAGCACAAATTTGTGCCAAAACATCAGATTTTTCACTTTCGGATTCTAATATTGCATTTAAAACAGGATCAGATGTTGTGATTTCATTCATAATATATAACTGGTGTTTACTTTAATTATTTTGCTGAATTGCATGTAATATAGATAATACAGCACCACTATCAATAGCTTTAGCTGCTTCTAAAATTAATTTTCCTAAGATATCAGTATCAATTTTTCCGCTAGCATTTATTAAAGAATAATCTTTAACGATATGTAATGCAACAGCTGTATTAATCAATACTGTATCACGATAAGCGCCTTTTTGACCATTAAATAATGCAAGCATAGATGCAGCGTTTTCTTTGGGTGATCCGCCTGTAATTTCTGACAAAGGCGCAGGCGATAATCCAGCATTTTGGATATCTTTTAAAGATAAAGTAACAGGGATAATTTTATTATCTTCTAAGGCCATAATTTTAGATGGCCCAGCTAAAGTAATTTCATCAACCCCTTGCTTTTGTTCAGTTTCGTCAAGAAGGCCATGAACTACCCATACTCTTTTAGAACCAAGATTTTGTAAAACTTTGGCAAAAGGCTCTAACCACTTCGTATCATAAACACCTATCATTTGATATTGAACATTTGCAGGGTTCGAAAGTGGTCCAAGCAAGTTAAATATAGTTCGAATACCAAGCTCTTTACGAACAATATTAATTTTACTTAAAGCAGGATGATGTACAAAAGCGGGTAAAAAAGCTAGTTTATACTTGTTTAAATGATTTTGTAAAATATTCAAATTTGTTTGTGGTGTAAGGTTTAATGCCCCTAGAACATCAACACCACCAGATCTGGATGATTGGGCACGGTTTCCGTGTTTAGCAACAGAAACCCCCATTGCCGCTAATACAAAACTGACAGCTGTAGAAACATTTAATGTACTTTGACCATCCCCACCCGTACCACACACATCAATTGTCAAAGGATCAGACAACGTAATCGGCAACATTTGATGACGCATTGATCTGGTTGCGCCTTCTAATTCTGCAACGCTTACGCCTCGTATCCGAAGAACCATCAAAAAAGCCGCTATTTGTGTATCAGGAACAGATCCCGAGAGAATAGCATTAAAAATCTCTGTCGTTTCTTCCAAAGAAAAATTGTTTTTTTGTAAAGATTTTTCTAAGGTCGGTGTAAATAAATAAGGTAAATATTTACTAACATTTAAAGCTTTTTTTTTATTCCAATCACTGGCCAAGTTCATAAAATTCTGTAGTAATTCGTGACCTTGCTCGGATGCAATACTTTCTGGATGAAATTGAACACCATATATAGGCAGTTCTTTGTGTTGAAATGCCATTAAAATACGATCTTCTGTAAATGCTGTTGGTAAGAAACTGTCTGATAAAGTATCTAATTGCACAACCAAAGAATGATAACGCGTTACTTTTAAGGGATTATTCAATCCTTTAAAAACGCCCTCTCCTGTATGCATAATTGGAAATACTTTACCATGTGCTGGTATTTCTTTAACAACCTTTGCACCAAAAGCTTGTCCAATCGCCTGATGTCCTAAACATACACCTAATATAGGGATCGTCGTTGCGGCAGCTTTGATTAAGTCACAACAAATTCCAGCTTCAGAGGGCGTGCATGGCCCAGGAGAAATCACAATGGCTTCAGGTTTTAACGCAATAACTTCTTTTACCGTAATCTCATCATTACGACGAACCTGACACTCATAGCCTAAATCACCAAAATACTGAACCAGATTATAGGTGAAACTATCATAATTATCGATGAGTAAAATCATGTGGCCTTGCCAATCAATAAAATCTGCATTTTTTAAAATTATTCATTCTTTATATATTGGATTAATGAGCTTGTGGGTCAATATCTGGAACAAAAGACCATGCATCTTCTGCTGCACGAAATAAAGCCCTTGCTTTATGTTTGGTCTCTTCATACTCAGATTCAGGATCGCTATCTGCGACAACACCGCAACCTGCCTGAACATACATCGTTTCATCTTTGATCAATGCCGTTCTTAGACCAATACATGTGTCCATACTCCCATCAGCACCAAAATAACCAATACATCCCGCATAAGTTGCACGTTGCGTATGTTCAATTTCGTCCAAAATTTCCATTGCTCTGATCTTAGGAGCCCCCGTTAAAGTCCCAGCAGGGAAGCCCGCAATTAAAGCATCAAGAGCTGTTAGATTTTGTTTTAATTTTCCCTCAACATTAGAAGAAATATGCATAACATGGCTAAATCGCTCTATTACAAATTGTTCTGTTACTTTCACAGATCCAACTTCACAAACGCGCCCCACATCATTCCGACCCAAATCAATTAACATTAGATGCTCGGCCAACTCTTTTGCATCAGCCAGCAAATCTTGTTCTAATTGTAAGTCCTCTTCTTCAGTCTTTCCTCTGGGACGTGTACCAGCCAACGGTCTTACTGTGACGGTTCCATCACGCAACCTTACTAAAATCTCAGGGGATGATCCTACTAAAGCAAAATTATCCAGCTGTAAACAAAACAGAAAAGGTGCTGGGTTTATTCTTCTTAAAGAACGATATAATGCAACAGGTGGAAGTTTAAAAGGAATGGAAAAACGTTGACTGGGCACTACCTGAAACGCATCTCCAGCAAAGATATATTCTTTTGCTTTCTCGACTGCTTGTTTGAACTCTTCTTTGGTAAAAGTTGAGGATGGCGTTTGAGCATGATTATTAGTGGTCTGGTTGAATTTTTTATCAGAGGGTATAGGCTCATTTAATGCTGCCTGAGCTTTTCGAAGTAAGTTTTTAGCTTTCTCTTGCTCTTCAACAGTTTTGCCTCTCAGAGGAACAGCCAATGTCAACTCATCTTTAACTGTATCGAAAATTGCAAACACAGACGGGCGGAACATTATCCCTTCGGGAAGTTGAAGATCATTTTTAGGAGGGCTGGGCAAATGTTCCATTTGTCTAACCATATCATATCCCAAATATCCAAAAATACCGCCAACCATTGGTGGAATGGTATCGGGAATATCCAATTGACTATCATCAATAAATTGTTGAAGTGATGCAAGTGGATGAATATCTTGAATAACGAATTGATCAGGATTATTCAAAGGGTCAGTATTCAATGATACAACCCCTTGATGACATTTCCACACCATATCTGGAAGCAACCCAATAATTGAATAACGTGCTCTGGCTACACCGCCTTGCACACTTTCCAGTAAAAAGATATTTTTTGGATTTTTACCCACGATGCCAGATAACTGTAAAAAAGCTGAAACAGGTGTAATTAGATCAGCAGAATTTACAGTATAAACAACTGTTTTTTTATCACTTATTTTAAATTCATCATAAGACACTGATGTAAAATCCTTTTTTAGTTACTACCCTGACCGATAATATTATTAACAGCTTTTTGGTTCACATCAACCTTACCTTCTTTATTAATAAAGATAACATAGCTATTGTAAATATCGTTACTTTCCGCCTGTTTTAAAGTATCTCTTAATGCATTATAAGAAGCTTGATCATCTTGAGGCTTTGGTTTTTTTATATTATCTAAAGTTGCTATATAAAAGCTATCTGGAGATTCAAGCATAGTCGTTTGCCCAATTTGCATCAAAAAAGCCTGTGCTTGTAATTCTGCAGGCAGGGTTTTTGATGGGTTAACACGAGAGAAAGATTCACTTTCTTTGGCTTGAAACTGCTGATTAACCAACTCTTTTACAGATTTCTGGCTATCTTGAGTTTGTTTGTATATTGCTGTTCCAGTAATATTCGCTTGTCTCTTGATATTTGCTTGTTGCCAAGCTTTAATGACACGATCTTTGGCTTGTTCAAAAGTTTGTTGATGTGCTGGATCAATATCTTCTACAAAAAAGGCGTAGTAAATATTATTATCCCCTTGAATTAAGGATGCTGGCGCATCTTTAGCTTTGGAGAAAACATTCCCAAGAATTGCTTGCTTTACTTTGTCATCAGAAGGAATAGGAGCAGGTTGTCCATCTAGATTTAATCCTTGTTCATTCAATGTTCCCCTGAGGGCTACAATACCTTTTCCACCAAGATATTTCACACCTTCATCATCCAATCGTCCCGTACTACCCGCCAACATATCTTGCGTTGATTTGATATTATCAACAAATTTTTGTTTAGCACGTGCTTGAGTAATTTGAGCTTTTAATTTGTCTTTTACTGTATTAAAAGCAACTTCGTGAGGTTGTAAAATGGCAGTTACCTTAAATACACTCCATCCCATAGGGGTTTTAATTGGAGCAGAAATTATATTTAAAGGAGCTTTTTGAACAGCATCGGCTAATTCCGCAGAAGGAGACGTTTGATGAGTAAACTCGTTTAAAGTTGTTGCAAAACCATTTGCCTTTTGTGTTTCTTTTTGGATATTTTCCCAAGGTTCTTTGGTCCAAGACCCAGCAAGATCCTCTGCTGTTTTTTTATCTTTTACGGTTATAATTTCAAGATTTTTTGATTCTGGTTTATTAAATTCTTGTTTACGTGAATTAAAATATTGTTGTGCATCTGCGTCAGAGACCTCAATACTTTTCTCTACAGTTTCAGGAGTAAAAAAGATCATTCTGATACGTCTGAATTCTGGAACCGTAAATTCCCAAAGATGATTATCGTAATATCTTTTCAAAACAGCATCAGAAGGTGTAGCCTCGGCTTTAAACTGGCTAAATGGTAATTGTATATAAGTAAGCTTTCTTGTTTCATTACGAAAAGCAAAAATAGATTTCACCATAATATCAGAGGTCGTTGCACCAGCGGTGACGGGTTCTGTTAATCCTGAAATCGCAATTTGATTGCGTAAAATGTCCAAGAAAGCTGCTTCTGTCATATTTGTTTGTTTTACATAAACATTAAAAAGCTCTCTACTAAACTTACCATTGGTTTGAAACACAGGTAATGAAAAGATCAAGTTACGCAAAGTCTCATCAGATACACTTAATCCAGCATGCTCAGAAGCAGCAATTAAATTCTTTTGAATAATTAATTGTTGTAATGCTTGATTAACTAATGATCCCCTCATCACATTAGGAACTTGTGAAGGATCAGAAAATCCTTGTTGTGTCGCATATTGTTGAAGTTGCATTTTTGCTGCCGAATCTAGTTCTTGCATTGTCACTCTTTGACTGCCAACCCAAGCAACAACATTCCCATCTCTTTGAGACCAAGATTCAATAATGGTTTCAGCACCCCAACTGATAAATACAAGAAAAATAAGGCCAACTAAAATACGCCCTAACCAAGAATCAATAAGTAAATGTCTTAACCGAGACAACATGTAACGTAACCCAATAATTTAAATGCGAATAATTAACTTTTTAATATAAAGTAGCAATAACCTATATATGTCCAAGCTGCAAAAAAAATGTTATATCTTTTGAATTATATCAAAATATTTTATATTCTATGATACCATCATTCAATTATAAATCGAACTTTTATAATTCATTCATAATAATATTCATATATAGGGAGTATTTAACATGGTTAAACCAATAATTATTGGTAACTGGAAAATGAACGGCTTAACACAAGAGGCTGATCATATCGTCTCTTCTTTACTGGCCTATGCTGAAAAAAATAAAGATCTAGCACCTACTGTTATTTGTCCTCCCTTTACACAATTATATCATATTGGCAAACATCTTAAAAACACACCATTTGAACTGGGTGCTCAGGACTGTCATGTAGCTGAAAAAGGTGCTTATACAGGAAATATTTCCGCAGCAATGCTAAACGATATTGGTGTTAAATATGTTATTTTAGGTCACTCTGAACGTAGATCAGAATATAAAGAAAGCAATGCGTTAATTAATCAAAAAGCAACCGCAGCACAAAATGCAAATATATTACCTGTTGTTTGTATTGGTGAAACCAAGGAAGAAAGAGAATCTGGTCAATATAAAGAAGTTCTTGCTGAACAATTAAAAGGATCTCTACCTGAACATTTTGTTGGTTTAGTTGCATATGAACCTATTTGGGCAATTGGTACAGGAGTTACTGCGACAAATGAAGAAATCGCCGAAGTGATTCTCTTCATTCGTGAAAAACTTGTTGCTCAATACGGAGAAAATGGTAAAAAAACACTTATATTATATGGTGGATCAGTTAAGCCAAATAATGTAAAGGATATTTTTGCAACTTCTGAGCTTGGTGGTGTATTGGTTGGCGGGGTCAGTTTGATCCCAGAAGATTTTTTACAACTCCTTACAATCGCTCAAGATTTTACATAGTTTTTTAAATCTTCTTTCTTGACTGCTAGTGAAAGTATACAAAACACATGATGACTATTCTTCTATTCGTACAATTATTGGTCACTCTGGCTTTGATAGCTGTTGTTTTAATTCAACGCAGCGAAGGTGGGGGCTTGGGTATCGGAAGCAGTCAAGGAATGGGATCTTTTATGACTGGGCGTGGAACTACTAATTTATTAACACGCGCAACGGCGATATTGGCTTCAATTTTTATGATTTTATGCATCACCATAGCCGTTATGAATAAAGGTGGTGGTTCTAATAAAATTGACAGTATCCTTGATCAATCCCCAAAAACAACTCAGTCTCAACCAAAACCTGCACCTCAGACACAACCACAACAAAATGACAAAACGACACCAAATAAATAATTTTATTTAAAATTTATTAATTTTTTACTCTAGTTAGAACAATATAAAGAAGGCTATATGACGCGATTTGTGTTTATTACTGGTGGTGTAGTTTCCTCTTTGGGAAAAGGTATCGCCTCTGCAGCGCTGGCAAGTTTGTTGCAGGCGCGTGGTTATTCTGTTCGGTTAAGAAAGCTTGACCCTTATTTAAATGTTGATCCAGGCACAATGAGTCCTTATCAACATGGTGAAGTTTTTGTAACAGATGATGGTGCAGAAACCGACCTTGATCTGGGACATTATGAACGGTTTACAGGTGTTGATGGATCGCGTCATGATAATGCCACATCTGGACGTATTTATTCTGATGTAATGATGCGTGAAAGACGTGGGGATTATCTGGGGGCAACAGTTCAAGTTATTCCTCATATTACTAATGCAATTAAATCTGTTATTTTACAAGATGCAGATGCTGTTGATTTCATGTTAGTTGAAATTGGTGGAACCGTTGGTGATATCGAGAGTCTTCCTTTCCTAGAGGCAATTCGTCAATTGCGTAATGATCTAGGAAATGATCAAACACTATTCATGCATTTAACATTAGTGCCTTGGATCGCATCTGCGGGCGAATTAAAAACAAAGCCTACACAGCATTCTGTTAAAGAATTGCAAAATGTCGGTATTCAACCACAAATTTTATTATGCCGTTGTGATCGTGCTATTCCTAAACACGAACGTCAAAAAATTGCTAATTTCTGTAATGTTAGAACAGAATCTGTAGTTCCTGCATTAGATGTTGATACAATTTATGCATGTCCTATTGAGTATCACAAAGAGGGTTTAGATACAGAAGTTTTGCGTCATTTCAATCTGCCTTATGATAAAGAACCTGATTTAAGCAAATGGCATAAAATTGTTGATGCACTCAGGAATCCTGATAGTGAAGTAACAGTTTCAATTGTTGGTAAGTATACTGCTTTACTTGATAGCTATAAATCTTTGATAGAGGCTCTTTTACATGGTGGAATTGCTCATAAAGTCAAAGTAAAAATTAAATGGATCAAAGCTGAAGATCTAGAAGATGCACAAGATGTTGACAGCTTTTTTGAAAACACGAATGCAATTTTAGTTCCTGGTGGTTTTGGTGAGCGTGGCAGCGAAGGTAAAATCAAAGCTATTCGCTATGCACGTGAGAATAACATTCCATTCTTGGGTATCTGTTTTGGGATGCAAATGGCAGTCGTAGAATGTGCAAGAAATCTTGCTGGATTGCCCCGGGCTTCATCTTCCGAATTCGGTCCTACGGAAGAACCTTTGGTTGGGTTATTAACAGAATGGATTGATTCTGGACAAGTAAAGCGCCGTTATTCAGGGGATAATATGGGGGGTACCATGCGTCTTGGTGCTTATACTGCTGAGCTTACACCAGGATCAAAAGTCGCAACTATGTATGGTAACACAACCATTCATGAACGCCATCGTCACCGTTATGAAGTCAATATTCACTATCAAGAACAAATTGAACGTGCTGGATTAAAATTCTCTGGTATGTCACCTGACAAAGTTTTACCTGAAGTCGTCGAATATGAGGATCATCCTTGGTTTATTGCTGTGCAATATCATCCAGAATTAAAATCCAAACCTTTCGCCCCTCATCCATTATTTTCTGGCTTTATTAAAGCTGCAATTGATCAGGAAAAATCTAAATGAATTTGAATAAATCAGTCCATGTTGGTTCTTTAACAATAGCAAACAACTTGCCATTTACTTTGATTGCAGGCCCATGTCAGATCGAATCTAAGGATCATGCATTAGAGACTGCACACCAATTAAAAGAAATATGTGCAAAACAACAAATTGGACTGATTTATAAAAGCTCTTTTGATAAAGCAAATCGTACCAGTATCCAAAAACAAAGAGGATTGGGAATAACAAAAGGTCTAGCTATATTAAATGAGGTTAAAACTCAATTAGGACTACCGATTCTTACGGATGTGCACTCTGCTGAGCAATGCTCAGAGGTGGCTCTGGTTGCTGATATATTACAAATCCCTGCATTTTTATGCCGTCAAACCGATTTGTTAATTGCAGCTGCTAAAACAAACCGTGTTATCAATGTAAAAAAAGGCCAATTTCTTGCTCCTTGGGATATGAGAAATGTTGCTGATAAAATTGCATCTTCGGGCAATGATCAGATTTTACTTTGTGATCGTGGCACTTCTTTTGGATATAATACCTTAATAAGTGATATGCGTGGTTTACCCATCATGGCGCAAACAGGATATCCTGTTGTATTTGATGCAACTCATTCAGTACAGCAACCTGGTGGTATGGGTGATTCTTCTGGCGGGCAACGAGAATTTGTAGGTTACCTTGCAAAAGCCGCCATGGCTGTTGGAATTGCAGCTTTATTCATTGAAACCCATGAAGATCCCGATAATGCGCCAAGTGATGGTCCCAATATGATTAAACTTTGTGATGTCCCTGCCCTTTTAAACAAACTTAATCAAATTGATAAAATTACCAAGGCGCCCTAAAAACTATAGCACTTACCAAACAAAGTTGAATAACCAAGGTTGTAAGCCACCTAATGGATCTATAACCGATAGGTTGTTCAGTTTGCAAATAAGCGTTTCTTTCCAAAAACAATGTGGTTGCATACCCGATAATTAATAAAAATAATGCAATTGCCCATTTTTGATTAGCTGTACATATAATTGCAAACTGTGCAAATAAGCAGGGAACTACTGCTATAAGTAACCTTTTTTTACTAATGTTATTCGTATCATTATCAAGCAAAATAACAGGTTTTTGCATTGCGAGAATCCAGTTTATTCCACCAATAAATGCAAGCATAATTGCTGCGTATCCTACAAAAGAAGGCCCCAATATTGGCAACGCAGTTTGTGGTGAATAAAACATCATCATAAAAGCCATAATCACCAAAGGAACTGGTGATAAAACCCCTAATAAAAAAAATATAAGAGGCATACGCTTCATTAAGATTCTCCTAAAACTACTATTATGACTCTAAAATAAATAAAGGGATATCTAGTAAAATAACATTTTCTTTACTATACTAATTTGTATTTAACAAAGTTCCTTTGCTAATACATATGCTTTTATATTGCTTTAACTTGAACTTTGGCAGTATTCTTAAGAAATGTGATTTTATTATCTAAAATATTTTTAAAACACTTAATATACGTTAGGATAGAAAATGAGTGCAATTGTTGACATCGTAGCACGTGAAATTCTTGATAGTCGTGGTACACCAACTATTGAAGTAGATGTAGAATTAGAATCTGGCGTGGTTGGTCGTGCTGCAGTTCCTTCTGGTGCATCAACTGGTGTTCATGAAGCGGTTGAACTACGTGATGGCGATAAAAATCGCTATTTTGGTAAAGGCGTTTTAAAAGCTGTTAATAACGTAAATAGTGAAATCTTAGAAGCAGTGGTCGGTATTGAATCTTTAGACCAAATGCTTGTTGATGAAGTTATGATTGAACTTGACGGAACACCAAATAAAGGTCGCTTGGGTGCGAATGCAACACTTGGCGTGTCAATGGCTGTAGCAAAAGCATCTGCTGATGAACTTGGCCTACCTTTATATCGTTACCTTGGTTCTCCCTACTCTCATGTATTACCTGTTCCAATGATGAATATCGTCAATGGCGGTAAACATGCTGATAATCCTATTGATATTCAAGAATTTATGATCGTTCCACATGGTGCATCTTCTATTGCTGAAGCAGTCAGAATGGGTTCAGAAATCTTCCATACTTTAAAAAATGATCTACATGCAGCTGGGTTAAACACCAGCGTTGGAGATGAAGGTGGATTTGCCCCAAACCTTAAATCTGCTCATGAAGCTTTGTCTTATATTATGAAAGCTATTGAAAAAGCCGGTTATAAAGCTGGTGAAGAAGTTTCATTAGCTTTGGATCTTGCATCATCCGAATTCTTTAAAGACGGTAAATATAACATGACAGGTGAAGGTAAAATCTTTACCTCTAGCCAAATGGTTGAATATATCGTTGGTCTTTGTAATGATTTCCCAATTATCTCTGCAGAAGATGGTCTTGCTGAAGATGATTGGCAAGGATGGTCAGAACTGACACAAAAACTTGGTAATAAAGTTCAATTAGTTGGTGATGATTTATTTGTAACAAATCCGGAAAGACTTGCAAAAGGTATCAAACAAGGCATTGCTAATTCATTGCTTGTTAAAGTTAATCAAATTGGTACATTAACAGAAACTTTCAGAGCTATGGAATTAGCTCATCGTCATGGTTATTCAACCGTTGTCAGCCATCGTTCTGGTGAAACAGAAGATTCAACTATTGCTGATATCGCTGTTGCAACTAATGCTGGTCAAATTAAAACAGGATCTTTATCCCGTTCAGATCGTATTGCTAAATATAATCAATTGATCAGAATTGAAGAAGATTTAGGTAATGCAGCAAGATATGCTGGTCGTAACGCATTTAAAGCATTAGAAATTTTATAGTCTTTTGCTTGACAAAGTCGGAAGTTATAGATTACTTCCGACTTTATCCATAATTTTTCATAGGGTTTAGTGAATGCAGTTTTTACATATTGTTAAAAAAGCTATAAAAGCAACTATTCCCCCTGTTTTCTTTTTAAGCTTAACAGGTTTTTTTCTGTGGAACACAATGGATGGTGCTCATGGATTAAAAAGCTATTATGTACAACAAAAACTTTTGGTTGAAGCTCAACAAGCACAACAAGATGCTATTTCAGAGCAACAAGCTTGGGCTAGAAGGGTTGTTGGATTGAAAGAGGGTCGTTTAGACAAAGATTTATTAGATGAACGTACCCGTGTAATGCTGAGTTTCTCTCAAGAAAATGAAATTGTTATTCCATATAAAGCTAACGATCATCTTTATTAAAGTTAGTGTCTATCGATTGAGCATAAAAAAAGCTGGAACAAAACTGCCCAGCCTTTCTTATTTGTTATTTCAATTAAGAAAAATTATTTAATTTTTGCTTCACGGAAAACAACGTGTTTACGAACAACTGGATCGTATTTCTTTAATTCCATTTTACCAGTATGTGCTCTGGCATTTTTTCTGGTTACATAGAAAAAACCGGTTTCAGCAGTTGAAAGTAATTTAATTTGAATTGTGTTACTTTTAGCCATTACATCCTCGTTTTGATCAGCTTATCTTCATATTAAAATATTGCTTTTATCTAAATGCTTACATTTTATCAAAAGATCAAGTTAATTCTTACAATCTTCCTATTTTCATGCAATTTTTTCAAATTATATCAAATAGTCAATCGTGGTTCCTGTTCTTTATACAACAAATTACTTAATAGTTCTAATAAAATAACGCAATTTCTTGGGAAAGTTGCGATATAAATTCAAGTGATAGTTTTTCCATATGTGGAATTTCGGTAATAACTTTGATTTTACCATGACGCTCTATAGCTTCTTTGTTTGCAGGATTGGGTTTCCCATTTAAAATTACGCCTGCAATCGGTATATGATATTTTCTTATAACCTCAAGAGTTAGTAATGTATGATTTAAAGTCCCAAGTTCAGTTCTGGCTACAATAATTACAGGTAAATTTATTTTCTTCATAAGCTGGATCATAAACTGATATTCAGCAATTGGTACTAATGCCCCCCCTGCGCCTTCAACAATATAAGGCTGATCGTGAAATGATAATGAAAGGTCCAATTGCTCAATATCTAATATGATATTTTCTCGCTCGGCAGCTTCTTCTGGCGAAAATGGCTCTTGAAGCTCTATCAAAGGGGTAATGACTTGCTGATCTGATAACATTGCAAGCTGCTGAACAGTTTTTGTATCCCCTTGATCACAATTTAATCCCGTTTGAATTGGCTTCCAATATTTAGCATTTAAAACTTTGGTCAAACATGCTGAAACAAAACTTTTTCCGACATCTGTATCTGTTCCCGTTACAAAAAAACCTTTGGCTGAAAAACGTTTAAAGTAACCAAAAGCAACCTGATAAGTTGTATATCCATAATCACTGTTGAATTTGATAATAACCTTGCGTAGTTGTCCCGCTGATAAGGAATGATGAGATGCCAAAGATGTATGCGCACCAATGCAACGTAGCTCTTTGATAAATTCAAGACCATCTGGAATAGAATCAATAATACTTTCGGTCTCCCAATAACCGCCACCAGTTAAAGTTGGCCAATAGGATTCTAACTTATCTAATTTGGGATAAGATTGAAGTGGACAAGAATAATCATAATGATCGTAGATGGCTCTCCACTCTTCAAAGCTTTCTTGAGCCAAAGTCGAACAAAGCAATACACCATTAGGGTTCAAAAAATCAGTTATTCTCTGTAAAGCACCTTTTAAATCTTCAAACCATTGAAATGCTAGGCTGGAGCAAATCAAATCAAAAGATTGATCAAGTTGGAGAGCTTCGCCGTCCATAATTTTAAACTGAACATTTGAATATTTTTTTTCAAACTTGGCTTTTGTTCGCTCAACCATCTTCGGAGAAATATCAGTAATTACAAATTTTGCTTTGGGAAATAACTCTAATAAATATTGTGTAAGTAATCCTGTTCCACAACCGATCTCAAGAATCAATAAAGGTTGGCTTGGATCAAAATTGAGTTCCTTTATATAGGAAACCAATCGTTTCACTACTGTTTTTTGAATTTTAGCTGATTGCTCATATGAATCAGCTTGATTAAAAGAGTGAATGATTTTTTGCTTATTATAATTCATTTGATATGAGGGTATTCCTGATGATTGAAGCGCATAATTCAGGTTTTTTTATTGGTAGTATATGCGTTTTGTCTTCTATCCATTGAATGGGTTGATTTTTAAAAGAGTGGCTTGTCATTTCCTTTGAAACAACAGGATCGTGATCCGAAGCAATAACCGTCAATCTATTCTGAATAGTTGATAAACATGATCGAAAATCATCCTTTTCTAGCCATTCCAGTCCTATTTTAAGCTGCTCTATATTCAAAATTAATGATGGTGTTTGATGATACTGACATTGTTCATAAAACTGAGATAAAACTGCCGAACTGTCTTTTTCAATATTTTTAGACATGCGCTGTAAAATACGTAAAGGAACACCGGAAGCGAAATCATCCGCTTTTGAAAAACGCAAGAAACCATTTATCGCGACATAATGATAGAATTTAAGAGGGAATTGTTTAAGTAGATATATAAACCCTAAAGAATGCCCTATGGCTATTATATTATCTTGATTTTCTTGAATTATTAGTAATGCTTTGTCAGATGTCACCTGATTGTCAAGATATCCCAGATCTATATAATCAATAGTAAAACCTTGAAATAAATTCGCAACAGGTTTCCAAAACTCTTTAGAAAATCCCCAACCATGTGCAAATAATAAACGATATTTTGAACTCATCTGCTTTTCCATAAAGAGGGCTTTTGCTTGATCAATATATTAATTTTATCAAGTAGATATTCAATATCTTTTGACTGGTGAGCTGCACTTAGGGTTAAACGTAAACGACTGCTATGTGCAGGGACCGTTGGAGGACGAATAGGCATAACCCATAATTTTTCTTGTTTTAGTAATTTTGTAATCTCCAACGCATTTTCTGCTGAGCCTACAATCAAAGGTATAATTTGAGAAACCGTATCCCCTGTATTAATTCCCCACAAAGATAATTGCTGTTTTACATATTGCCACCGCTGTTTTAAATAAGCACGCTCTTTATCTAATAAAGGCATGAGCTCTAGTGAAGCAGCAATACTGCCATTAACTGCAGGGGGTAAAGAGGTTGTATGAATAAATCCAGAGCAAAAATTAACCAACCAATCACATAATGCTTTGGACCCTGCGATATATGCACCAAAGCTTCCCCAGGCTTTGCTGAAGGTACCCATTGTTAAATCAGCATAAGTTGGTGCCAACCCCTGCCCTTGCGCTCCTAGGACCCCTGTAGCATGTGCATCATCAAGAAACAAAAAAGCATAATGCTCATCGGCCAATCGTCTTAGGCTTTTTAAATCTGCTTGATCGCCATCCATACTAAATATTGTTTCAGTAATAATTAATTTGCTGCCATCTAAATCTTTAAGAGAATCTAAACGTTGTTGAAGATGATTCATATCATTATGACGAAATCTGATTTGCTTGCCTTGACCTGCTTTACATCCATAATGCAAGCTTGCATGATTAAGCTTGTCCGTAATAACGTAAACAGGCTTTGGTAAATTTTCTATTAAACAAGCAATTACAGCAACATTTGCTTGCCAACCAGAAGCAAAGACCAGAGCGGCTTCGGTTCCTAAAAACTGGGCAAGTTGTGTTTCGATAGCTTGATGGCACGATGTATGTCCTGTAATCAACCGAGAAGCAGCAGAACCCGTGCCATATTTAGCAACACACTCTTGGCTTTTTTGTAGCAATTCTGGATGAAAAGACAGACCTAGATAATCATTACTGGAAAAATTAAGGTATTTCTGCCCTTGAACTTGGATTTGAACTGAGCTAGCCACGTCAATTGGTGTCAGCTTTCTGCGAAACCCCTCTTCTTCACGTTTTGATAAAGCTTCTTGAAAAAAATTGTCAAATTGGTTCATAAAAATAATCTGTTTGAGTTCACTATTAAATATCGTTAATTTTAATTTTCTATCCCTTCCTTTTATATGCAAAGAAAATGTCTGGTTCAATGCTTAAAAATATCTGGCTTCCTTATACTCAAATGCAAACTTGTAATAATCCTATCGTTGCTGAACTTACAAAGGGCTGCAAAATTACTTTACGTGATGGAACAGAACTCATTGACGGCATCGCCTCGTGGTGGACAGCCTGTCATGGCTATAACCATTCCTATATTGCCGAACAAGTCCAAAAACAGCTATATAAAATGCCTCATATTATGTTTGGAGGGATTATTCATGAACCTGCCATTAAATTATCAGCAAAGCTTGCCAGTTTATTGCCTGGTGATTTGAACAAAGTTTTCTTTACAGAATCAGGATCTGTTTCTGTTGAAGTTGCTATGAAAATGGCTATTCAATTTTGGTTAAACCAAAACCATTTAAAAAAAACCAAAATTCTCTCTTTTTATGGTGGCTATCATGGAGATACAATGGCAACCATGGCTGTTTGCGATCCTGATGAAGGAATGCACCAATTATTTCAAGGAATTTTACCGCATCAGCATATTATCGCGCTACCTAAAACCAAACAGCTACAACAAGAATTTATTGCTTTCCTTGAAAAATACCATCATGAAATTGCTGCTATTTTAATAGAGCCATTAGTTCAAGGGGCTGGAGGTATGTTAATTCATGACCCTGAATTACTGATGTTTCTACGTAAGCAAGCTGATCATTTTAATATTCTTCTTATTTTCGATGAAATTTTTACAGGTTTAGGACGCACAGGCAGCCTATTCGCATGTAACCAAGCAAATGTCGTGCCAGATATTATAACTTTGTCCAAAGCACTCAGTGGAGGCACTATGGCCTTGGCTGCCACTATTGCGAGAGAACATATTTTTAATGGTTTTTTATCTGATAAGGAAAATCATGCGTTGATGCATGGACCAACCTTTATGGCAAATCCCTTAGCCTGCGCCTGTGCTATTGCATCTTTAGAATTATTTGATCAATATGATTGGAAAAATAATGTTAAAAATATAGAGTTACAAATGACTGCCGAGTTAGAAGTATGTCGTAAACTCGATATTGTCAAAGATGTTCGGGTCAAAGGTGCCATTGGTGTTGTCGAGTTACATAAGATTAAAAATATTAATCTGTTAAAAAATAGATTACTAGACCATAAAGTATGGATCAGACCTTTTGGAGATATTATCTACTTAACCCCATCTTTTACCATTACAACTGCTGAGTTAACTAAGTTAACTCAGGCAATTGTTCATACATTATTTTATGGGTAAAATTTTAATTTGCGTTTTTCTGAGCTGGAGTATCGTCTCGTTGTGGCTCAGAAGATGTATTTTGTGTTTTGGCGGATTTTTCTGATTTGTGGGAATCTTTAATAACAGATACTTTCCCAGTTGAGCTGATTACCGTACTAGTGCCATCTCCATTAGGTATAATAATAGGTTTATTATTCGTATCTTTTTCAATATATTTAGGAGCATGATCATCAATATGATCAGGCAAGATACCACCATTACTACTACCAAAACCACCTGATTTATTTATAGTAGCACCATTTTTAATTTGATTTTTTTCACCAGCGGTTAAATCCCCATCTTCTGGAAAATCAGATGGTAAAGTATGATTTGTGCCCTGTTCATGTTTTACAACATCCTCATCCGCACCAAATGCGTGGCTATAATCAGATAATGAAAAAGATTGTTCATCATTGGCAACATCACTTAATGTAGGCAATGCAGGCGGACGGGAGGGCCATATATTTCCACTTTGAGGAAGAATCGGAGTTGATGTTACCATTTGACCCCGAGCTTTCATCATATTTTCAGAATCTCCTTTTGGTGCTTCAGGGTTATCACTCCCAGGAAGCCTCACTGTATCATCTAAAAAACGATCAAACCCGGAGCAACCACTAAGTAATAACACCGTTGCCATAAGAGCAGCATGTCTGCGCATCCATAGCCTCCAACTCATAATTAAACCAAAACAGGTTGCAATTTGCCTTTAAAGCGAAAAAATCTCAAGTAAAAAATGATTATAAATATATCAAAATTAATTATTTATTAACAAATTTAAATCCAGTCTTAATGTAACCCCAGCCAGTTATAATTGTTAAAATAGCGGAAATCCATAACAATATTGATCCGATAATGCTGACAGGAAACCAACTGATACCCAACATTTTAGCGCTCGTATCACCTGCTAGTAAAAATCCCAGTGCAACCATTTGAAAAGTTGTTTTCCATTTCGACAATTTTGTTACAGGTAATCCCACTTGAGCTGTTGCTAAAAACTCTCTTAATCCACTTACCAAGATTTCACGCGAAAGAATCACCATTGCTGGAATAATTCCACCATAGGGTAAGCGTGCATAAGCAGCCATCACAATTAACAAAATTCCTACCAGCAGTTTATCTGCAATAGGATCTAACATTCGGCCCATTTCAGAAAGTTGCTGCCATGCACGTGCAAGTTTACCATCAAGATAATCTGTTATCCCTGCAAAAATAAACAAAATACAAGCAATCAAATCAGTCATAGGACGGCCAACCATTACCAAAATAGCCAATATGGGAATGATTAGTATGCGCGATAAGGTCAAACAATTCGGTAAATTAAAGAACATAATTTTCGCAAACGTAAGCTGAGGTGTATGGAATATATAAGATATTTTATATACTTATACGTTATTTAAGAAAAAAATCATATAACAAATCTATAATTTTATACTTAAAACTATTCAGAGCGAAAATGCCCATAAATCACCTCTGCTAGTGTTTGATTAATCCCTGGAATAGCGGTAATATCAGATAAACTGGCAGCCTTCACAGCTTTTGCTGAGCCAAAATGATTTAATAATAATCGTTTACGGTTTGCCCCTACCCCAGGAATGTCATCTAACTCAGAACGTTGAATAGCTTTGGAGCGTCCACTTCGATGCGTAGTAATGGCAAAACGATGGGCCTCGTCACGTAATCTTTGTAGATAATATAATACGGGATCTTGAATAGCTAGTTGAAAAGGTTCTTGATCCTTTGTGAAAAACCATTCTCTACCAGCATTACGATCTTTACCTTTCGCTATACATATCAGTTTTATGTCAGTAATTTCAAGTTCAGTTAAAATAGAATCTACTGCTGAGAATTGGCCTGCACCCCCATCAATTAATAATATATCAGGCCAATTTTCTCGGTCTGTATTCTTACCTTTAGCAAAACGCCTGGAAAAGACTTCTCTCATCATACCAAAATCATCTCCAGGAGAAATTGAGGATTTAATACTAAATTTTCTATACGCCGATTTGTTAAATCCATCAGGTCCAGCTACAACCATCACTCCATAAGCATGACTGCCCATCATATGACTGTTATCATAAATCTCAATTCGTTTAGGTATGTGCTCTAAATTAAATAACGCTTTGACTTGTCCAAGTAGTTTTTGTTGAGTTCCTGTTTCTGCTAATTTTCGCTCTAATGCCCCTTTGGCATTATCTTCAGCATGAGTAATAACTGCTTTTTTCTCGCCTTTTTGTGGTAATGATAACGTAACTTTATACCCAGCTTTCAAAGATAAAGCTTCGCTCATCAAGGATAATTCAGACAAACCAATATTTAATAAAATTTGCTGAGGTGGAGGCTTGTTTTCATAAAATTGTCCAAGAAAAGCCGAAATAATTTCCTCAGCAGACTGCCCTTCAATTTGTGTAGGGAAAAAAGCCCTATTCCCATTATTTCTGCCGCCTCTAATAAAAAACACTTGAATACAACAGCTATCACTAAGTTGGTATAAGGCTATAATATCGGCATCCATAATAGAAGCAGGATTAACAACACCACTGCTTTGCACATAGGTAAAAGCTCGAATGCGATCTCGCAAGACAGCTGCACGTTCATAATCCATTTCTGATGCAGCCTTTTCCATTTCCTCGGCTAGTTGTTGTTGAATAGAAACTGTTTGACCAGATAAAAACAATCTTGCCTGCTCAACGAGGTGAGTGTATTCAGATGGTGATATACGGTCATCACAAGGGCCTGCACAGCGTTTGATTTGATAAAGCAAGCATGGTCGTGTGCGTGAATTAAAAACGCTGTCTGTGCACGTTCTAAGCAAGAATATCTTTTGCAGTAATTCAAGAGTTTGATTAACCGCCCAAACAGAGGCAAAAGGCCCCCAATATTCATTAGTTCTAGTAACCTTGCCTCGTTGTTTATCAATTCTGGGCCATTCGTCTTTACTCATAACTAACCAAGGATATGTTTTATCGTCACGTAATAAAATATTATAACGTGGTTTGAAGCTTTTAATTAAATTTGCTTCTAACAATAATGCTTCAGCCTCTGTATAAGTCGTAATAATTTCCATAGAAACAGTTTGTTGAACCATTCTACGGATACGATCAGACAATCGAGACAGATGTGTATAAGAAATCACACGTTTTTTTAAATTTTTTGCTTTGCCAACATATAAAACCTCTCCAGCTTTGTTAATCATACGATATACCCCAGCATCTGAAGGCATTGTTTCTAATGCTTGTTTAATCGCAAACACACCTTCGACAGGTGTAAGAGATGAATTAGGCTTGTTATTCATATAAAAGCTCTTTGTTACATTTTCATTATAGTAAGGTTTAGCTTTGTTTTCTAACATTTATTTTAGTTCTCCACTGTTTCTGTGGATAACTATAGGGATGAATATTCAATATAGTGATCTAATGGGCAGTTTATCAAGCTCTATCATGTATTGCCTAAAAATTAATCATATTTGTTAACATATTGTTTTTAAAGTATTTTTATAAAAAATTGAAACGACCTTAATAATAAATAACTTGACATTATGCACACCTTTCCTAAAAAAATAAATTGATGAAAATAGTGGACAAAATTAAATAAATATCTAAAAAATTCTTTTAAAAAAGAATAAATTTCTTTATAACAACTTTATATTTTCCACCATATATCTTCTATTTACTCTATCATTGAAAATAAAATAATGCGTATTATTAGCTGGAACATTAACTCTTTAAGATTACGATTGCCTTTATTAAAAGAACTTATTGATTTGGCTAACCCTGATATTATTTGCTTACAGGAAACAAAAGTACCAGATAATTTATTTCCTCAAGAAGATATAAAAGCACTTGGATATCCATATATCGCCTATAAAGGAATGAAAAGTTACAATGGGATCTGCATTTTATCTAAACATTCTTTTGAAATCAGTCCATCATCTAAAAACTGGTGTAATCAAGAGGATTGCCGTCATTTAGCTGTTGATTTTCATTTTGAAGGAAAATTGGTTACTTTACATAATTTTTATGTACCCGCTGGTGGAGATGAGCCTGACCCTTCTATTAATACTAAATTCGAACATAAACTGAATTTTCTAAAAGAAACTACGGATTGGTTTAAAAAAAATATAGAAGAAAATAGTATTCTAGTTGGTGATCTTAATATTGCTCCACTAGAGCATGACGTATGGAGCCACAAACAACTTCTAAAAGTCGTAAGTCATACCCCTATAGAGACGCAAAAACTTACAAGTTGGTTAAAAACAGGTTTCATAGATGCAATGCGTGAGATTGTTCCATCTACAGAAAAACTTTATACATGGTGGTCATACAGAAACAAAGATTGGGAGAAATCTAATAGAGGTCGTCGGTTGGATCATCTATGGATCACCCCTAGCTTGGCTCCATATTTACAAACGATTCAAATTTTTAAAGAAGTCAGAAACTGGGAAAAACCTTCAGATCATGTTCCTATTTTATTAGAATTAAAAGAAAATCTTTCTTCTTAGAATAATTTTAAGTGTTCAAGATTTTCTTTTAATATAAATCTACGAATCTTCTCTTTGTTCTACTGACAAGCTTAACCGATATCCCCCAGCCTCGGTGATTAACAAAGAGACATTTGTAGGATCTGGTTCAATTTTTTGACGTAAACGATAAATATGTGTTTCAAGGGTATGCGTTGTCACCGCAGAGTTATACCCCCATACCTCATTGAGCAAAACTTGACGTGGCACTGGTCTTGTGCCTGAACGATATAAAAATTTTAAAATTGCAGCTTCTTTTTCTGTTAATCGAATACGTCGATTAGTTTCATTTTCTTGCAACAACTTTGCTGATGGACGAAATACATAAGGGCCAATTGCAAAAACAGCATCTTCACTATTTTCAAAAATCCGCATTTGAGCTCTTAATCGTGCTAATAGTTCAGCAATACGAAATGGCTTTGAAACATAATCATTACCACCAGCATCTAAACCTCGAACAACATCATTTTCCTCATCAGAACCCGTCAGCATAATAATAGGCGTTCTGCACCCTTCTTTACGAAGATAAGCACATAAATCACATCCATCACCATCAGGAAGCATAACGTCTAAAATAATTGCATCATAATGTTTGTCTGATTTTAAGATTTTTGTTTTTGCATCTTCAACAGTATTTGCACCAAAAACCTCAAATTCACCATCTAACTGTAACTGTTCAGATAGTGTTTCGATCAGTTTTGGGTCATCATCAACAACCAAAATTGGGTGTAATCCAGCCATCAAGCATCATCCTTCTGTTTAAAACACACCTGAAACAATTTAACCATTCCTGAGAAATGGTTATAAAGCCATATCAGTCCTAATATTTAATCAATACTATATTTATTACTTATAATATCATAAAAAAAAAGTTATCATCAGAAAATATTTATTTTAATTAAATAAAAAACTCTAAAAAAGAAAAGACATATGGATATCCTAACGCTTATATCTTGCCTATTTTTACTGACAGCAATCAGCAGTGCAATTAATCATAAATTCCTTCATCTTCCTATGACTATTGGAATTATGATTATGGCTTTTATATTTTCGTTGATTTTATTTATCAGTGATTATTCAATCTCCTTTTTTTCGGGATACCATTTTGCCAAAGATATTTTATCTGATTTAGATTTTCCAAAACTTTTATTAAACGGTGCTTTGGCATTCTTGTTGTTCGCAGGAAGTTTACATATAAAACTTGCTGAGCTATGGAAAGCTAAATTTAACGTAGCCTCCTTGGCAATTTTAGGAACATTAATCTGTATTTTTACACTAGGAAGTGCTTTTTGGTTATTATTCTACCTAGCTCCTATTTCAATTCCTTTTATTTGGTGTTTAATCCTTGGATCAATCCTAGCTCCAACAGATCCTGTTGCAATTATTAATATGTTAGGTAGATTAGGTCTACCTGATCGATTGCAAGCAATCTTTGCGGGAGAAAGCTTGTTTAATGATGGTATTGCTTTATTGGCATTTTCAACATTAATCACCATCGCAACAACCGGTATTTATCCCAGTGCTGCTGGACTTTCGCTCGTCTTTATACAAGAAGTATTTGGTTCTGGTATCCTCGGAGCAATCACAGCTTTGATCATTATCTATATTATGAAGCGAATTAATCATGATGAGATTATGATTTTATTCTCTCTCGCTTTGGCAGCGGGCACGTTTGCTCTGGCTGGGCATTTACATATGTCTGGGCCGATCGCTGTTGTCGTTAGCGGATTATTAATGGGTGATTATCTTCAAAAGCGTCCTAACAAAGAGGACCATGATACAGTTACAGGGTTTTGGCATGTAATTGATGAAATTTTAAATACATCATTATTTTTGCTTATTGGTTTGGAAATTATGATTATTCCGTTTCACCCCCAAACACTGCTCATTAGCTTGTTATGTATCCCATTCTTGATTCTAAGTCGTTTCATTGCTATCGGAATCAGCGGTGCTGTCTTATTATATAAAGACAGTAACCGTAGAGGATTAATTTCAATCTTGACTTGGGGAGGATTAAGAGGAGGGATTTCATTGGCAATTGCCTTATCCCTTCCTGATGGAGAACTGAAAAGTGATATCCTTATTATAACTTATGTCTGTGTTATTTTCACAATAATTGTACAAGGACTCACTATGGAAAAAGTTATTAACTATTTTTACAAATTAAATAAAAAATAAATTATACGGCTGCCTTTTCCTTTTGACGCTCTAAAACAGCATCTAATAATCAATAAAAACAATATGTTAATTGTTAATTAGGTGTAATTTGGTGTAAATTCTTTGAACTACCCGGAATTTCCGGGTGGTTGGATTAAGCATCAATAGCCTGCTTGAAACGATCGACATTATCCTGCCAGACTGCTTTACCAAGAGCGGTATTATAATATTTCTTGTGATACTGGGCCATTGCGGTGGCATCTGTTGCACTCGGTAACGCAGTAGAAACTCTTAAATAAAACACTCGACACATCGCTGCGGCAAAGAAAATATTGCCCGTGATTGTCGTGGGTTTTGGGATGCCGTTATTATCTGTATTCCATTCACCCGCGATATTTTTGAGTAATGCTGCAAGATGGCTACGTTTAGGGCCAGCCAAAAAATTCTTCCAAATATCATTATAAGTCGCTGGCTCCATCTGCATCGCACCCACAGCAGGGCCATTACCCAATTGTTTGAGATAGGTAACCCCTCCAGCGTATCCTTCTGCAAGGAATGTGCCTGTAACTTGGTTAATGGCCCTAGCACCGCCAAGACCCAGATAATCCAATGCTGGCCTAATAATTTCTTGTTTCAAATGTGGAATATAAATTCCACCCGTAATTTTAGACATATGATATTTCTTTGCGATAAGAATATAAATATAAAAAGCCAGCTATATGCTGGCTTTCCTAACAAATTATTTAAAATTATATGAAATAATTGTATCTATTATTTTTTCATTTAAAAAATCAAGATATACGATATTTGGTTTAGATTGCCCTTGCTTTATAATTCTATCATATAAAACTGTTGGTAATTTATCATTGGCAATTTTTGCTAGATCAATTATAAATTTAGATGAAAGAGATACTCCAGTTAAAGTCCAAGAAAGTAAAAATAAATAATCTTTTCCTAAACCGCCATATTTATTCCATTTTTCAATTTGGTTATCAGACATTGTTTCATAAATATCTGTCTCTGAATATTTATCATATACTGAAAAATTGCTGTCTTGCACTGCTCCGCCATCACTATCTTTATACCTAAAACGTCCCTTGGCAGGATCAATAACGTTTACTTTCGTATTAACGCAATTACCCAAATCACCACCTTCTTCCTCCTCACAATGAATATATGAATCATAATCATAAGCAATAATAAGCTTACCTTGCAGCTCAGATAAAGGTTGTTTTACTAAATTAACATTTTTACCTTTATAAAAAATATCGGAGTAATCATTTAAAAATTGATCAAGATGATATTTAATCTCGTCTTCAGAATAATGCCATGGAACTTCATAGCCTAAAATTTTATAATTTCGAATATGAGATATTTTAAATATGACAACCTCAGAAGGACATAACTCCAAAAACGCCTTAGCTTGTTCCATAATTGTTTTTAAATTTTGCCCATTGGCTCCTGGAAAATCCGTAGTATATTTATTACCACCACGATGATATGTCACCATTTCGGCAGTCCAGGATGTAAGACCGTCATAATCTATGCGAATATCAAAATATCTTGCCCCTAAAAGTAACTGATCCTCTATTCCAAATTCCTGAGTTTTAGTTCTGCCAGCTATATTTGCTATTGGCTCAAAACCGAATATATTAAGTGTGGAATTATGAATCTCTGACATCCCTGCATCATGGCTGCCTGGCATCATAATATTGTTTAAAATTGTACCATTCGGCAGCCTTTTCATCCATCTTTTATTCATACACCAATATCCTTTTGGAAACTCTGGCATTTGCATTTTAACTTCGTTAACACTCGTTTTAGCACCACGCAAAAATTTAAAAGGAGCCTTTAGTTCATCTAGGATATAATCTATAATCAAAGAATCAGAAGATTGATATTGACCATTTTTGCTACCAAACCACCAATTGTTTGAAGTTCCAGAATGCCCTTGAGCAAAAGCAACATCTCTAAACACAAATTCATATTTATTATTAGGTAATTTGTTTCCTTCTAACTCTATCGTTAAATCACCAATCACAGCGAAATTTAATTCACCAGGATCATGACCGAAAGTACTTTGTGAGGACGTAATTTCGTTTTTAAACCAATTCGCTGTTTTAGCTGTACCATTACGATCAAATCCAAAATCAAAAATAACAGACTTTCCATTTACATCGAAAGAATACTCCCTATTTACTTGAAACATTTGATTATCAGATGCACAAAACCTACTTACTCTATATGATACCTTTTTAAATGTATGATTACTATCATCCAGCGTTAAACTAACAGTGTTTCTTGTAGGCATACTAAACGATACGGCGTTAGGATCATTTCCTCCCCTATAAAATGTTAACTTAACTAATCCATCTGCACTTAGCAACTGCACCTGATTATCACCAGTACGCTCACAATTTTTGCCACCGAACCACCAATTATTCGTAGAACCTGACTTACCTTGAGCCAAGACAACATCATTAAATTTATATGTAGTTGTTACACCGCTATTTTGAACGGTTAATTCAAGATTTCCAATAAATGCAAAATTTAAATTACCAGCAGCATGACCAAAAGTCGTATTTTTGGCGGTATCTACTTGACCATTAAACCAACTTGCAACAGCCCCAGAGCCTTTACGTCCAACTCTAAAGCGAAATTTACCATCACCTCCACAGGTCAAAACCGAGCCATTTCTAACATCGCTAGGTTGTCCACCAGTTACACTACTACCTGTTACTAAGTATTTACCACTAATAATGTTGTATCCAGAAGGAAGGTTAAAATACACATCATTATCTCTAATTGTAGCCATAATATTTACTCCTTTATTTAAATATTAATTCAATAAAAAATTATTTTTATAAATATAAAACTATATAAAAATTGTCGTTTGAAATATTAAACAATATAAATATTATATCAGTACATAACTATAACAACAAATTTAATTTTATTACTTCTCTTTCCACGTTTTAATCACCGCACATATTGCACGGATAACGAATGACATTGGAATACTGATTGCTACAACGGGAATGACCCAAGGATCATGGATTTTGATCCATTCGGCGTTACTCTCCCACCACCAACGCAGGATTTCAAAGAGATTCATGGTATTTCTCTATCCCCCGTATGGCCCGACAAAGCGCGTAAAGATTGATCGTTGCGAATACACCCCATGCAATCAGGCTGAAGTGCCATTGGCCATAAAAGAGAATATTTAAAAATCCCCATATTAATAATGATGATGCAAAGAATGCAGTTATTCCCCTGCCTATCAAACTTTCATAATTCAATGCACAATATTGAAGTAAGCCAATATAAACAAACAGAAGCTCCCACACCTTATCAGGCATGAATTGCAAGAAACCATCGATAAAAGATTGTTGGATAATAATGCTCGTTGGCTCACATAGCCCATAAACCCCAACGGCCATCAATAAAATAGAACTCCACCATTCTGCAAACCAGTGATCATGATTTCGCAGAGAATTAACGATCCTTCTGACCATCTTTATTCTCCTTAATTTCATCTGGCTTTTTAAAGGATGCCAGCACATGAATAACTTGCCAAAGGCTATGCCATTTACTGGTCATTTCTGGCTCTTTCCAAAAACGCATCATCAACGTACACAACGTTACGATAGCCGTCACCACAGCAACAATATTTCCCGCAATATCCCCTGGGATTACTCCCAACACATATTGAAATCCTTGTAATAGTAAATCTGTGTTCATTCGTTTTTTCCCATAAAAAAAGCCACCCGTAATGAGTGGCTTGTAGTATTGTTTTTAATCTAAATCTTGTGTATATAACGCTAAGTTATCACCAACAGGAACCCCCAAGGTAAGTTAGTCATAACAGACTAAACACGGCAGGAATCCACTCACTTCAGGAAGGGGTGGCGGTCAAATCTCCATCCTAAAGAATGAAGTTTTACGGCTAATAATGATAAAGCTTTTATATTTTCATTGATTAAGAAAAGAACATCTTAATTTGGTGTAATATAATTTGAAAAGATACAAGTGATTTCTTTCGTAGAATCAAATAAGTATTCAATCCCACTGGATAATATAATCTGTAACTCATTATCAACAATTATATAACGATCATGGTTTGTTCTTTTAGAAAAATGATTATCCTGTTTTATAGTAAAATGTGCAAATTGTGTCTTTATCTTTGTACATACATCCTGTTTTAAATCCATAAAAATAGTTAATTGAGATTCTTGGAATAAGTTTAAAAATTTAATAAATTCTTCTTTATCGGCTATATGCTTATCAAAAATTGTAATAGATTTTGCTTTAGAAAAAACATGAGATAAAAAATTAAGCAAATCATTTCTACACTCACCAGCAGCCTTAGAAATAACATAATGGGTATCAAATGTTGTCTTATTAATATTTACATAACAACAAGCGTCAATCTGTACTTCGCTATCTGTATCTGTTAAAATGATTTTTAATATAGTATAATGTGCTAGTGCCTCTAAATCTAAATTATTTATGAAACCTTGTTTTGAAAGTGTAGGTCTTAGTCTCGCCGCTCTAGCTTCGTCTATTAATTGATTATTAATAAGCCTATTTAATTGTTTAATATTAGTTAGGTGCGGGCGATAAAATTTAAAAAAATTATGCAGCTTTTGTTTATCCAAATATTCTGAACCGATCAATCCATCCTTTATTTTAAAATAAAAAAGCAAAAGATCATCACTAAGAACTAAATATAATGGATTTGTATTCATGATATCTCTAATACTTCTTGTAAAGTTGCATCAAAGAAGCCACTAGGAAATTGTATTTCTTGACCTTCCTTATTAGAATAGCGTCCTTTTTGATTGATATAAATAGGAATGAAATTATCTTTTTCAGAAGATTTATAATGAATAATAATTTTATTATGATCTAAAGATTCTTTATATACATTATAACAAAACTTAAGAGGAATATGTTCACTATGAGTCTCTAATATTAATTGAACACCTGAATTAGCGATCATAGTAAAAAAATCACTTAAAATAGCTTGAGCTTTAGGATGCAAATGCAACTCAGGATTTTCAATTATGACAATATCATCTTTTTTAGCTAATAAGCACATCAATAAGATATGTACTAAATTATTCTGTCCTGTTCCAACTGAATTCGGTGCTATATTTGATAAATCATTCATTGAGTAATAGAACGTTACAAATTGTTCTATTTCTTTATTTTCAGTTACAATCGAAATCTTCTGGTTTATAATCTTTGATAACCAATAATCTAATTGATAGTCCAGTGTCTTAACTTTCTGATCAAAGCACACTTCATCTCTTAATTGTAAATTCCTATTTTTTGTTAAAATAAACGGTGTATTATAACCGAAATAATCTATAGAATCCTCAGATAAATTATTTGTAAGAGTTATAGCTTCAAATTCCTTCCTATTAGCAGATAGGTAATGTAGATTACTAAGGTGTTTAATATCAACGCTAATATTATCTTTTTCTTCAGTTAATGATAATTGATTACAGTTTCCATTATTATATTTAATTAAAACTTCTACTTTCCGAGCATTAATATTTTTATTTCTAATTTGTAAAAATGGTTGCCTTAATGATTTAAATTTATCACCAAAAACTTTTTCTTTATCTGTTTGAGGTATTCCATATGCATTCAAATTTATATAAGATTGAAGTTGAATAATAGATTGTAAAATAGAAGATTTTCCTGATGAATTTGCTCCTATTAGTAATGTGATAGGTTTAAAAGATAACTCTTCTTTATCAATTGCTTTGAAGCCGTCGACATTAATTTGAGTTATCATTTTAATTTGTTTCCATTTGAATATTTCTTATTTTTTCTTGAATTTCTTTAGCTTTTGAACAGCGTAAATCAACTACTTTTTTGGAATCAATTCTGTGAAAAAAATTGTTCTCTTCTATGTATTTTTTTGCTTGATCAATCATGTCAATTATATGTTTTTGTTTTTGTGTATCAGTAGGTATATCACATGCGAGAGCATATGATACCATTTCAAAGAGTCCCATACTTATTGGTTTTCGCCTTTCTGAAACTCCTGTTTTAGAAAAACGAAAAGCATCTTCACCGAATAAGCTGTAACAATTTTTCATAGTGAGAGAGAAAATGTTCTTTATTTCAGTAATTAAATTTTGTTGTTTCGGTTCATTAATAAATTTCATAAAATTAGCCAAATACTCGTTCATGTCTGAAGAATATTGAATGTTAATACACTTTTGATATGTTGAATATAAAGCAATAAAACGTAAGATCATCATCCGACCTTTCATTCTTTTGTCTTCCCGACTATCAAAACCAGTTAATTTTTTATAATCTTCATTTTTTGCTAACTCTTCTAATAATGATGTTGCTGTTCCATTATATAAAGCGTGCCGCATTTCTTGGGCGTTTAGTTGAGTTCCACCTCTATTAACTCGATCAAAAATATCATATTTTATATTTTCTGGTGTAGGAGGTTTAATCACAAACACTATCAACTGGTAATCTTCTATTTTAGATTGCCACTTGGCTTCTAAATCTCCAAAAAACTTACCGTTGAAATGTTCAACTTCATTTTTCGTACCTAAGATTTTTAATTTGGATAGTTTAAATTCATTATTTAAAAAACTACATAATGCAGTAATCCTCTGTTTCCCATCTACTATCTGTTGATTGCCAGTGCTATCCTCAAAAAAATAAAAAACAGGTATCGGTACTCCCATCAAGATTGATTCTATCAACTCTGATTGTTGTTTATTATTCCAAGCATTTAATCGTTGAAATTCTGGAGATACGGTCAGCAATTTTTGTTCAATTTTACGTTTAATTTGAAAGATAGAGTACTGATCTCTATGCACATTAACTGTGACATTAGGATATTCAATTGGCTCTTCTTCTGGAACTTCAATACCATCATCCTCAAGACCAGTTAATTGTTGCTTAGCACTAACCATATACTCTAAAACTCCATAACAGACTGTTTGTGCAAAATATCTCTCTATTATACTACATTAAGCATAAAAAAGGCATAAAAAAAGACGCTTGATGCGCCCCGTTCTCATGCCTGATTGTTGTTTTAAATATTAAATTGTTGGTCCAGCCATTTTAAACGATCAGAGAAAAAGTTTTTGATGTAGACAAATGACCATTTTCGACCGTAATCAGAAACATCTAATCCCGTACCAAACCCTGTCTGTCCCGTAGCACTCCATAACTTCAAATCTTGCTCTAAGGATTTAGGGTTAATTAAATCCACTTGCGATTTAATCATTTGATCAAAAGTAAAGGTATCCAGTATTTTATTCGAACGAAGATAATAATATCGATCTCTTACTTCGCCCCAAAAAGTATCTAATATTTTTTCAAAGAATACTGGATGTTGATTACCAATATTGCCCTTTTCTCTCATCACCCAACCAATAGTTAGAGGATCTGTTTGAGCGATTGTTGTTTTTCCATAAACAATCCCAAAGGTTTCATCTTCATCATATGGAAAAATAGACCAAATTGGGTTTGCGTCTGTTCCGTTCCATGTCGCCATCTCAAAATTATTCTGAATTGAATCATAAGATGCGCTAACTTCACATAAAAGAATATAATCAATCCATGATTTTAAATCTATGTGATCATGGTATGTAGAACGTAAATCAATTGTTCCATTAACACAGCCGCAGGCCCAAGTGATAAAATCTTGTAATTTTTGAGTTGTGTCAGCCGTAACCGTTCCTGGGCAATAAAAATCCCATTCACTTTGTGTATATTTCCCAGAAAGCCAAAAATTAGATGCTTTTTGTGGTTGAGTTTGAATATGATTAGGGTTGTCTGGATCCATCAAAAATGTATCGTTATCAACATCAGATCGAATGACATACATACCTAAAAATTGGTCATTAAAGTATAGCTCAACAGGTGAACCATCTGTTGTGAACAGCGCAGAGGTCATCGAGGCACAATTTTTATCTTTGAAATAGTTATAATTACGATCAGACGATAACAAACCATTAAAGTGCGTAGAATACATGTTACGCCACAATCTTGTTGTGGTCGTGTCACGCAAAAGGGTTCTATCTGTGCCATACCCTTTTAAAGTAATAGAGCTTGAGGGAAACCAATCACCAAACTTAACTTTTAATTTTTTTCCTGTTTTTGGATTAATTAATTTAAGTTTCCAATTTTTCTTTGAGGAATTAACGCTAGATTGACCTTGTATTCCCCACGTTCCAGCCGCAGAAAATAAGGGAATTGTCCCAGAATAAAAGCTACAATTCATAGAACTGCCGTCTTTAGAGTTCGGCAAATCCCCAGAGATTAATATCCTTAAAGGCGCTTTGTCCTCAATCAAATAATCCCAACTATCACTTGTGTTACCTTGTCCGTATTGAACAAGACTGCCATTATTAATAAATCCAGTCTCAGCCATTGATTAGAGACCTTCCAAAAATTTTCAAATATCCGTCATAAATAAATTCAACTACTGAAAAAGAACCTATTGTTGATTGAATATAAAGGTTATCTTTCCCTGTAATGACGTTTTCAGAAAAGGTTACAACAGAATTATTAGCATTATTAACAATTAACAGGGTCATTCTTTGGAGTTGCCCCTTTTTTCCAGGTTTTATGGTAATTTTTGATTGACCTGTAATTGAACAAATATAAGAAATATCTCCAACATTTGCAAAATTAAGCTCTGTATTACCATTAATATTCATCGGAAGAGAAGGACAACCCGAATTCAAACGGTCAACAATTTGATACCCGTATAAAATTTCACCTTTGCTGCCAATAAATTTTTTCGAATTGTTCATAATTAGTCACCTTATCTTTGTTCAAGTGCAGCTAAACGGGTTTCTAACGTTGAAATTTTATTCTTTGCACCTTGTAATAAGGCAACCAATATTTCTTCATAGCGTAAAGATTGAATAAACTCTAAACCTTGTTTATCAATAATCTTTCCTGTGGTTTCTTCAAAACTTCCGTCTTCTTTTTCTATCAATTGAGTAGTTTCATTTTTATTTTGAATCCACATAGCAATTAAAGAAGGTTCGACACCACCGTCATGTAAAATTTGCGCTACATCTTGAGCAAAATACCCAGTATGAATACGGGCTTCATCCCCCTTTTCTGCAACTACTTCATTTAATGTAAATGTTTTTGCCTCTAACTTCTCAAACAATAGATTCGCAATATTTTCTTCTAATTGAACCTCAGTTTTTACATTTTTATCAGAAGTTACAGTAAGAGCTGTTTTTGAATAAATATTATTCCAAGGATTAGTCGTCGACCCTAAATTTATATTACCAGACAAGGAGTCAACTGTCTCTGCATCAAAAGCAAATCTACCCTTTGCTATGGTTTTATCATACGCAGAAGTGTAAACAAATCTACCCTCTTGAGATACGCTAGTTCCAGCGTTATTTGCTGCAACTTGGTATTTATTAAGAATTTGTGATGAATTCGAACCAACTGCATTACCATTTACATCAAACTTATAACCCCAACTACTAAAAACAACATTGTCAGTTCTTGGATTTGGCCCCACAAATTGACCATTCGCGTCTAATGGTAAATATCCTTTTGCTTGGAATGCTGTGTTCTTAGCAACATAAGAAGAATCAGGGCTTAACTCATCAACTTTTTTTGTTAAACCATCAACTTTTTTATCTGTTTTATCCGCTTGTTCTTTAACATTTTGAATAGCATCAGTATTATTATCTACTTTTTTTTTCAATTCATCAGTGTTAATTTGATGAGTAGTATTATTGTTAATATCAGTAACCAACTGAGACAATGTTTTTAGTGTTTTCCCTCCATCATTACTTGCAGAACATGCAGAAAGATCAAGATTGATAGGTTTACCCATTGTGTTTGTATCGGCCATTTTTATTAGTCCTTTTCAATTAAATTAAGCAGCGCAAAGAACGCCGTTATTGTTGATTGTTGTTGGGAAATAGACAGAACCGTCAGTCATCACGATATTTGAATTGAGAGATAAACCCTCTGGGAGTTTTTTGCTTCCATTCAAATAAGCGTCTGGGGCGGTATAAATATTACCATTTAAAACCAAGTCATCAGGAAGCTCCCCAATATTATCGGGAGCAATTACAATTCCATGTAGAGTGTAAATACCTTGTGGAATAGTTTCTAAAGTTGATCCGTCTGACAATGTTGTCACAATTTTATCTTTAGAAAATGATAAAGTGGAAATTGAATTGCCTTGTTGTCCAACTTTACCTTGTGGGATACCTAGATTTAAGGAATGATTACCTTTCCCATCACTAGTAATTGTTGCAGTCGCTTGTTGATCTGGTGCTAGTGTTGTAATTTCACCAATATTAAGAATATATTGACCAGCTTCGCCCGTGGTTCCACTTGGAATGCCAAAGTTTAAAGTTACGACATTATTTTCCGTAGTTGCTTCAACAGTGGCATCATGTCCAGCAGGCAGTGTCTTGGTTTCTCCGATTTTAACGGTTTGAACCTCGCCATCTTTCCCTGTTGGTAAAGTAAAATTTAAAATGGCATTTGATGATGAGCCAGAATTAACTACAGCCGCATTACTTCCAGGCTCACCTGTTGTAACCTTTCCAATCTCAATAGTAGCTGCTTTTCCTTCATCACCTTGTGGAATTTCGAAGTTCAAAAAAGCTGCTGTGGATGTACCAACATTTGTAACATTAGCTTTTTGACCAGGGGGTAATGTTGTCGTTGAATTAACAACAATAGTTCCAACTGGAGAGGAGTTATCAAACACACCTATTTCATCGCAATCATTCTTTATTAAGGTTCCTTGCTGTCTAATTGGTAAAAAACAAACAAAACTATATCGGGAGCCTCGATTTGTTGTCATGATAAACCTGATAGGGACGTTAATACCCATTCGGCCACCAGAAATCATACAATTAAATGTATTTACGTTCTTTACATAGTCTGTAATCTCAACATTACTACTTCCTCCTGGCTGACCTACTACCTGAAGGATCTCTTCATCTGGTAAAAGTTGATTAGCCATTGAAAAGAAATATGGAAGCTTTTCATCAGGTGCTTTACATTTTAATTCAATTTTTTGATTTTTTAAACATCCACCTGGGATAATCACATTATTAGTCAGACCCATTTTCATTTCCTTTTACATGAGTGCCTTGCATGATAAACCCTGAGTTATTCCAAGGACTTCCATCATTTGGGTTTTGTGTTGGTAGTTTTTTGTATAATTCCATCAAGGAAAGCGACAATGCTTTGGCACTCATTCGACCTTGGCTTTCAACACCACCAGAAACACGTATAAAGCCATCATCATTCCATAAGGTGTAACCATCCCCTACATCTTCTTGTGGCATTGCTTGAACCGCTTTAGACAAAATAAACAAAGCTGTTTCTGGTGATAAATCATTCAAAGATGCCTGATAAACGCGCATTCCTTTACAATTCTTACGAATGATTAATATTTCATCTGTCGTTAAAATTGAGTTCGCATTACTTATAATTTCTACGCCGTCGGAAGAAACTTCTGATTGTTCATCGCATGAAGTGAAATTATTTAAAGGACTGCAATCACAACATTTTTTTTCTGTCATTTAAATCCCCATAAAAAAACCGCTATCATTTAACAGATAACGGTCATTAATCCTGATTGCATTTAAAGGCGGTCTTGTATTGGGTGGTTTAATCTTTTCAGTAAATGCCCAAAAAGAATATTTTTCTTGTATATTCTCCTTTTTACCAATAACTGGCAAAATGAGGTCTTGAACAAAGCTGCCACCTAGATTTGTTTGTGCTTCAAAGGTCAAGTAATAGCTATTGTTGGAATTGCCCCCACTGATAAACGCCGTTAAATAAGGGCCATTACAGACAACTGCTTCAATCGTTAAACCAAAACCATTGGTAATCGCAACACTTCCAGATAAAACCCGTTCATCATCTTGCAACTTTCGACTGAAATCCACACTATAATCTAAATAAGTCGAAACTGTTTTGGTTGGGAAAGTAGCAATGCCCTTGTTCGTGCGCTTAGAAACCTTATAATTACGATATGGGCTTAAAGTATATTGTGATAAAAGTTCCATGAATCGACCTCTAAAGTTCAATATCTATAGTTAAAGGTAAATACGTATTTAACCCCTGAGGCGTATAAATTGCTCCTTTACCATCGCTTGTGGTGTATCCTGTTTTTACTAATTTAAAATCAAGATAAGATGATGCTTTTCCTAAAAAATCTTTACTATTCGAAGCAAAAAACTCATAAGAGAAATCTTCTAATTGATTAAATGTTTCCAAAACTGTTAAGCTTAAAATATCTGAAGACAACCAAAAGAAATGACCAGATCCATCTTTCGTATTAAATTGACATTGATCTATTTTAACAGATGTTGTGTTTCCACCCCATCCGCCCCAAATAGCAGGGTAAACCCCAATATTTGAAAAAATACAACCATGTGCATCAAGTTTTAAAGGGTTTATAAAGGCTCCATTAAAATCGCCGCCGACAACTTGGTCTATGACAATCAACTCTATCCCAGAGATGTTTAAATTACCACTCCCAACAATCCCCGAGGCAACGCAAGAACTATGAGAGGTATAAGAGGGCATATAAACCTTAAGTCTTTCATACTCCTTAAAAACATATTTATTATATGGTTTAAAATTATCCGTAATTTCTTTACCTATTTTATCAAGGTCGTCATTACCATAAATATCAAGAGTAATATTTTTATTCCCTATGTTCCAATATTGGTTATCCGTATTGGCATTACTTGTATTATCGGGTGTTGTATAATACGGACCATCTGGATAATAAATATGAATAGTGGCCGTTCCACCATCTGCTATGTCATTAATAGCCGCTTGAACATTCTGATAAGGTTTATTACTACCTTCTATTTTAAGGAAATTGCTGCCATCGAATGATGGCCGAACAAATAATTCTGTTTTGTTGCCTGCCACTGTCGTTGCAAACTTGAAATCACTGGTATAATAGGTGATACTATTGTCTGAACTGGGTATCGTTAAAATCGCCCAACCATTTCCTTTTTTTGCATCGCTCAGCCAAAACTCATTAGGGGTAGTATAATCGTTAGGATTTTCTTTGTTTCCCTCTTTCATATTAATAAAAGTAACATAGTTATAAATGGTTGATTTAATTTTTGCACCAAGCGGATAACCGCCAATCGTGTCGCAAAAGTTTTTGTCATATATATAAGTACCACCGGCTTGTGTCCATTGAACACCCTCAGTTATTTTATATAAAATACCATTATGATCTTGACCCCACGGCGGAACACCGCCATTTAAAACAGATTTCATCGTAATTTCTGGAAAGCCTGTTTGAATATCAGCCTTACCTTTTGCCGTATCAGCACCAGAATTAGGCACATCATAGCGTTCCCCATTTTCTGCCCACTTTGACAAAAAAGGATCTGGTCTTGTTAAAGACATTTAAAACCTCAATTTTTTATTTGAAAATCAACTTTTAATTCAACACCCGCAGGTTTAAATAATATTCCTGCGTTAAGAATTATTGCCACTTCATCGCTCGTGGGTAGAAAGTTAAATACTATCGTCATGCTCATATCTTGATTGTCTTGGACATAAAGCTCATGTCCTTTTTCTTTGTCACCAAAGAGCAGCATCAAGATTTTATTTAGATCAGACGAGGTATAATTACCGATATTCGCATGAGCCTTTGCCCAAATAAGCTTTCGAAAATTCTCATCATTAAAAGTAATCTCTCCTTCTAATTCCTGAAAATCTCTAAACGTTCCAATGGCTGTTCTGCGGTCCTCATCATTCGTTAAGCTATCATTATAACCAGTAATGTCATGATAAGGCCGCGCAAGTAAAAGCGTTTCCTCGTTAAACCCCCAAAAGAACCCCGTAAATGTCTTGACCGTTCGATTGACCCCAACGATAATTCCCCAAATATCTAAACCGTGGGCATTAGCGGTATTAAGGTTCCAAATATTATTGTAAAAATCTGTAAAAAACCCGCACACCTTGATATTTAAACTAAAATTATGAATTAAAGTTAATATATTGGGTGAATTGGCATATTGAGCAATAACCGTTATATCAGGATTAAGACAAGGTGGTGGATTATCAGGATCAAATACCAAATTACTAGCCATTAAAAATCACCGTGATATTGTCTTTTGTTAAAGTAGGGATTTCATCAATTCCCATAGAAATAGAGTTGCTATACATCCCGTCTCTAGCAATTTGAATACTGATCACTCTTGCCCAATTCCCTATTGCCAATACTGGACGGAAAAAATCAGAGGCTAATATTCGTGATCCAATTCTAGGTCTGATTGATCCATCTTCACCAGTAAACGCATTGTAAACAGCATTTTTAATTTGATCGGCAGCATTTTTTGGTTGATCTTGCGAACGCGCCATTACAATCTGAAAAAAAATTGGGACAGAAACTGCATAAGAATAGGTAATTTTATAAGTAGGCGCCGTTGAGTAAAGACCGCTATCATCTTCAATAGTAACCACTTTATCTCCTGTCATAGCGCATCCAGGAGGTTTTTTATTCCATATAGTTTTTGCAATGAACTGTTCGTTTTCTTGGCTATCTAATGCTGCCACACAGATATAAATCGAATGTGGCTTTAAGAATACAGAACCATTAGTAATACCTTCAGATAAATTATTCTCTGTTACATAGACATCTTGACAAACAGGATTTCCATTTGCATCAGTTAATGTTAATAAAGCCGACATAATACTATCAACGCTATTTACACTATTCCCAGCTACCGATTGTCTGCGTCTTTGTTCAAATTGCTGTTGGCTTTCTAAATTACGTCCGACGACCCCTGCTTTTGGATTGGATACACTATCCCACCCAGTTATAATTTCATACATAGAGAGCGAATTAGCTGGGCATTCAATCGCCCCTTTTGTTTCACATATAAACGTTACATTGACCGTTCCATCATCACCGATTGTATAATCTTGCTTGGCCCTGTATTTGTTATTTGCACTATCTGCAACGTAAGTTCCTTTGGGAATAAGGACGCTTATACCACCACGACAAACACCAACAACCTCTGTATAAGTTGCTGGTCTGCGTTCAATAAAGTAAATACGCCCTATACCATCCTGCATCCGACCCATTGCATAAGATGGATCAACTTGATTAGCATAAAATGCAATCTGGTTGTTTTTATCTAAAACAACCGCAGCCCATGAAGTAATTAATTGCCCCCAAGGTGTGGAGAGTAAAAACTTTCCATTAGAATCATACAATACGGCATCTGGGAAAGCGTTTTGCACATCTTGAATAAAACCGTTTAAAATAGCGTCTGGCTCTGGTAACGTGATCCCATCATCTGTCCATGTTAATGTCGGAACATTAGTATGATAAGTTATTGATGACATTTGCCAAGGTTCCTTTGGTTGTTGTGGTATAGATTACCCCGTGTAATGCACGGTCTTTATCTAGGTAAAAATCGATTTCACTTTCTATAACGCCGTCAACAGCTTCAACATGTTGTGTAAATATTTGCTTAATCAATGACCAGTTTGGATTAGCTTCAAAAGTCTTGGTAAAATGTGGCATTCCCTGTGAACGATCAAACCAACCCTCACCTTCAAATAACTTGATTTCATTAGCAACCTGTTGAGCAATATCGTATTCTATTGATGGCGTAACAGCTAATTGACCTGTGCCATCAACAAAAATATCCCAATCTTCTGTTAATAATAAATTCATATTAATTGCCTATTGTTAATTCATCAGGTGTTAAATAAGCCAGTTGGAAACGATCACCGAAATAAGTAAATTGAGGATCATCAAATCCCTGATCATCAATAAACATTAAATCACCAGGGAATTCTTTATATTTTGATCTAATTAAATGAACCCGATCAATGCACAATATTCCCATTATTAATGGTACATTAAAACGATAAACATCAAGAAAAACGCCTGTTGTTAAAGTATCTCTTAATTGAAATTGATAATCTTCGTTTTGAAAAGGGATTGTGAAAAATTGATTATCAACCTTAGCTAGACTTATAATTTGCATTATGGTTTTTTCTTTGCTGATTGCTCTTGAACACCGCTTGCCTTTTCCGTTTGCAACTGCCCTTGATCTTTACTCGTGCCACTTCCAGCCGTCGCATAACCAAGTGATGTGGCGTTAGCCTTTTGAACAACTTCTCTTACCGAAATAGACGCATTATACATTTGCTGGCTTTCAGGCCCTCGGGTTATAGAAAAATCAATAATATTCACATAAGGAATGGATAACTCGACTGTATGTAAAGTGAATAACTGCAAGGAAGCTCGAGCTTTTTTCAAAGCTTTTTCGAAATATTTCCTTTGTTTTTCTGTTCCTGTAACAACATAATTCACATTTGCAGTAATCGGTCGGACAACTTTGTTATAAGACATAAACTGTCCTGCCATTAATGGGGCATCTGTGATCTCTGTTGGATTGCTGTAGTTTAATTGAACAACGCCAGCTTCAACTTGTGTATTAACTGATAATGATTTTTTAAAGGATTCCATAGAACCAGTTAAAGCATCGTAAACCTTACCAGCGACCCCAGCATTGCCAGTATTAGGAACATTTGTTGTATCTGCATTATCAGGGGCAACAGCAATAAAAACAGGATTTACAGGAATATAAAACGGATTACCGTCTTTGTTGAATAATCCAACTTGTGTGTTGCGATTAACCAGATCATTGATTAATTGCCACCCTTTTGCCTGTAATGCAGACCCCGCAACTGTGCTTATTCCAATACTTGCCATGATTTTTCCAATAAAAAAGCCACCGCGTGGGTGGCTTCGTTGTTTGTTAATTCTTATAATAGTTAACCTGCTAATCTTCTGGCATCTGTAGCTTTTTCTTGGATAAGACCCAGCATAAGCTCAATCCTTTCCTTTAAAGCACCAAGCCTCATATCTTTGTCATCGTCTTCAAGTTCGCCAACAAGTTGGAAAATCTCTTGAATAGATTCTTCGACCATCTGAGCAGCAGGTCTTAAATTATAAGTAAACCATTTAAAAAGATGATCTTGCTTATAACGAATAACATTTTGTTGTTTAACAACCTCGAAATCAACACAAGCAGAAATAGCCATGTTATCCTCCTCATATTTTAAGATAACGTTGGAAGTCTTGCAAAGTAACCATTAACAAACGATTTAAAGGTGTTTGAGGTTGCAATGCTAATGCTTTTTGTGCAGCTTTTAATCTAAAATCTGTCCCAGAATCATATGTAATTTTATAATCAGAGATCATATTTAAAACACTCTCATCATCAATATGATCTTCGGTATCATTAATTAATGCCAAGGCAGCTTCACTGAAATCCAGCCATTGAAAATCTTCTTCTGTTAAAAGAGGGTTAGTGTTATCACGAGCTGTGAATTTAAATGTCTTTTTTGTCATAATGAATACTTCTAAAATTGTGAAACGAGTTGTAAACGACCTTGGCCGATCAGCTTATCCATATGAAATGCAATTACAGCATGTCCCTCATATTTAAGCCATTCATTTACACCATCAACATGATACAGCCAACGACCAGTCTCACGGCTTGGACGCACCAAGTTTCCTTTACCAACAGATAATAAATACCTTCTACAGCGATGCGTACATTTATAAACTAATCTACGGCGACCCTTTTGTGGAATCTTCATATCCTTTAAAAACTCAACAATCGGCTTATAATCAGTTACAAACGCTCCAGATGGGTCATAACTTGATTTAAGAAACCGAATTTCCTCACATAACGCTTTGATCTGTGTTTCAAATTGTTCCTTAATCGGAAGTAAAGATTTATTCACAATCCCTTTGACGATACCACCCAATTGGTTTGATGAAGTAACCATAGCCTCTTGCTGAACTCGGAAATAATGTGAAACCAACTCCCGTTGAACTTTCCATGCCAATTCATCTGTAAAAGATTTTACCAGCATCAAATAACCAGTTTCAGTTAAGAGAATAATTTTTTCGGGAACGCTACCGTCATTTCTTGCAAAACCAAGCGTACGAATTTCGTTCGCTTGCCTAATATCGAAGTAATCTTCACCTGCTATTAATCTAGATTTATTTTTATTGAAATTACGACGCGCTGTACCATCTACTCTCTGATGAACTTCATCCATCATATTCAACGTAATTACACGTTGTTTTTTATATTCAGTGATTGGAAGAGAAATTTCTCCCACATTTACAATTTTTATGCTATTAATATTACTCACAGCTATTTTCCTTTTCTTTGGAATAGCGATTAAGAAAAGCAGCAGAAGCGACCGTCCAAAGTGTTTCTGCTGCTTTTTTATTGTCTGTTGTTAAGATCGTTTCAGTTTTCATTCATTACGACCTTTTTCTCATTTTTTCTCGCCTGATCAATATAATAAACAAATTGACTATTAAGCGATCTACGTTCCTCGTCAGCTTTATCTTTAACCCATTTTTTCAATTCAATAGGTAGTCTGATGCTATGACATGTAGTTTTTGTATCCATAATAAATTCCCATAATATTATATGGTATATATTGTATACCATAATGTAACCTATATCACTATTAAAAAAAAAATGCTATAGAAAAAATTATGAAAAGAGCTGATCCTTTATTTAAACTTAGACTCCCTGATTATATGAGGGAGAAACTAGAACACGAAGCATCTCAAAAAAGACGCTCGCTTACGGCTGAAATATTAGATCGACTAGAGCAATCTTTTTCTGATACCAACGAAAGGTTATCTGCTTTAGAAAATCTTGTTTTTGATACGAAATATGGAAATGAATCTATCAGAGATGAATTTGATGAATTACGTCGCCAAAACAATTTGGGAATCGATTACGATTAAATAACCCCTTGCCAACGCTCCTAAACTTCCCTATCGTTTCGGAAAAGGAGAGTCGTTGTGAAGAAATTATTGCTTGCTAGTATGTTAGCTTTTGGATTGCCAGCCGTTGCTTATGGACAAAGTGATGATGCTCCTAGTTTAATGAAAATGATAGAAGATAAAACACATGTATGTAAAAACATTCAAGGCAATATGAAACAAATACTTGAACAACAAAAAGAATGCGAACAAAGAGAAGATAATTTTAAGAAACTTGAAAAATTAGGCTGGTGTTTAGGGTTACAGTACAATTCAAATAGAGGTGCTTTTTGGATGCGCTGCAACAAAAAAGAAAGAAATGATATTACAATTCCTTATGGGCAAAGTGAATTATATTTTAATGGGGGCTTAGTAAGTCATTATTAAACACTACCAACAGGCTCGGTAGTATTATCTCCATTATGCCCCTTTCCGTGTACGTGGGAATTAAAAGACTTGCCAGCAATAATCACATCATCCGATACAGTCAGCCTTCCTTTAATTTCCACACCATTAACATCTATCTTTAAATACGTTGTTGGTTCGTCCAATAACAAAGAGGCAATATAAATACCATCTGATAAAGAATAGGCTCTTTTACTTGCTTGCGCCGTTACTTTTTTATTTTCTTTGACGTTGGAAATATCACGAGAACAAAATACAACCAAACCAATATCACCGACAACAGGGTCGCAGATAATCCCATAAGTGCCTCCTTGTAAGCGTGTATAGGGTATATCGTTAATTTCTGCATGATCTACGGATTGATTCTTTGAATCAGACATCTGCACCATTGGTTGGACTCTGACTGTTTTGCTTGTCGTATCAACAGACAGAACTTTGACAATCGTGGCAGTATTAATATTCTTTATTTGTGCTTTAATCCTTGTATTAATAAGATTTTCTTCACAATTTACAGAACGTTTACCCGCCATCGCCCATTGCCCCTCTTGTATTTTGATTAGCCATTTCTATTGTTGTAAACCAAGGCCCTCCTGGCATTTCACAAGATAAATCATGCTCCATTGAGACCATATACTGCCATATTCCATCTGCTGGCTTAAATTGGCCATTGGTATTTACTCTTACCTTTTGCGCCCATTTTAAGGTTGGTTTAAATAGACTTCTTATAACTATTCCATTACCTGAATAACTTGGATATCCAATCATTCCTGTGGCTGGCGAAAAGGTAAGTGGTGAGAATTGAACATCACCACCCGATGGAAACATGTATAGAATACCCCCATTGATTGAATATTCAAAATCAGCATCATTCGCACAAGTTTGTAATTGGTTTAATAATGGGCCACTGTAATTTGGATTGTTTAACGTAGCTGTCACACCCAGATTTTTAACTGTGGTAAGACCATTTGGCGTATCGCTATATCTTTTTTGATATTTATTGATGATGCCCTTTATCACATCTTCGGCTTGGACTTTTCCTTTGAAAGATATTGAATCGGCTGGCATCAAGTTTGTGCCGCCCATTGTTTGTGCTTCGATACGTACATTAACATTTGGTTGTGCATTCATATCTGCATAGGAAACCATAATATTGCCAGTAAAGATTTTAGTCCAAACGGGATTTTCTTCTGTACTGCTATCCGTAGTTGCGTAAACTTCAATTTGGGTTTGTGTCTGCCAAGCCTCGTTATTGTAAAAACCAACTGTTGAAATGACATTGGCAAGGTTTATTGGCATATTGTAAATCGTAATCGTGGCTTGTTCCAATACACTTCCACCATACGCATTTATTTTAACCTCTGACCGATAATGTTCTAACATTAGAGAGTTATCTTTATTGTTAGAGATAAAAACCTTCTTACCAGCCTGATTTTTTCCACCGATAAATTTGTATTTTAATTTACGATGAATAAAAGCATTTGCGATGGCTTTTGTGCCAACAGATATTGTTTCACCCATTAACTCATCCCACTTATTCCATTAAAGTTTCTAGCACTTGGATAACCCACCGCTTGCTTAACCGCCTTTTTAACGTTCTCTACAGAGCCATTCGTTACGTTGATGTTTACCGTTGGACTGTTATTGATGTTGTGCGTTGTATTGTTAGCCTGTGCTTGCTTCATTTGTGCTTGACGTTGATATGGGGATATATTTACTTTATTCTGATTTAAAGCACGATTCACATGTACAATATGACCCATTCTTTCAATTGATTGACCTTGTATATCTTTAGGCCTCTCATAATAAGCAACAGATGCAATTGTGGCTTGATTAGCATTCGTAGCCTTTCTTATCTTATCACCCGCAGCTTTTTCAGTATTTTGCATTTCCCATTTTAAAAATTTAATCTGTTCTTCAAGTGTGCTTTGACGAATATCATGCCCAAATATTCTTTCAAAATTAGCTTGCCGATCAGAATGCCATTGAGCCACTCCAAAAGCCTTGCCACCATCTCCAATAGCTTGATGATTTAATCCTTTACCACTTTCACCCATCAGGTTAGCAATAATTCCTTTTGCCTGCTCGTCAGTAAAGGAGCCATTTTCATCTTTTGATGTAAGGATTTTAAATGCACTTTGAACAGCAGATGAATTTAATTTGCCACCGCCACTTCTTATCACAGGCACCCGATCACCAGCACGGGCAGACGGAATAATTGCATCAGCAATTGTCTTGCCTACACTTGTGCTTGGCTGATTAGGTATATCAATTTGTTTATTGTCTAAACGACGTTTAATCTGTTCGATAGGCTCGTAAAACTGGCTGTCAATATAAACATAAACCCCGCCTTTGGTTTGAACATAGTATTTATTGTTCCATGATGATTGCAATACTCTGGCATTTAATTCGCGTTCAATATTCCTTGCTCGTCCATTTCTATTCCACTGGCCATTTTTATCGCGACGTGAAATACCATCCCACATAGAGGTTGATTGTGCATCAGTGATATTGCCACCTGTTAAATCCCAAGCAACCATAGGAGCAACACCCGCTAAACGACCGCCACCTTTTGCAATAGCTTTTGGATTACGCTCTGCCCATTCACTGGCTTCAACGCCTTTCCCTGCAATCCATTTTGTTCCATCCCAAACTTTATTCCCACCCCATTTGGCTCCACGCCATAATGCAGAACCTAAACCACTTTTAGGAGCCGTTTTAGTTGCAGCGATACCCACACCTGGTAAAAGCCCTTTTGATAACTTTAAAATTGTTAGTAAACCAAAAATGGAACCCCCAAACGTAGTAATGGCCGTTGTCGCCATTGCTAAACTAGGATAATTTGAAACAAAACCTGTCAATGCTTTCATAAAATCTATAGCGGTAGGGGTTATTGCTTCTATAGCTTTAGCTTCTGCCGTTTCATAAGCTGTTCTAAGTTTTTGCCTTTCCGCATCAAGTTTGGCGTTTGCTGGCATTGCCTTTGCTTTAGAAGATAACGGAACATCTCTTTCATCACCGTTCTTTGTTGTTTCTAAATGAATATAAGCTTCATCTAAATGCAAATCACCCCAAGTAAAACAGCATAATTCCCCTCTCCTCATGGCTGTTTCAATAGCCAGACAAAAAGCAAATGCTGTCCATTGACTGGAAGACTTAGGAGAGCTTTTCATATCCCAACTTAACTGATTAACAATAAGCAATTTCTCTTGTTCTGAAATACGCCTATCTCTAGCTTTTGGATTTTTAGGTCGTTGTATCATTTGAATAGGATTGTTAGGCAATTCAACGCCCCATTCTTTTATTGCTATGTTAATGATAGCTCTGATATCAAAATCAATTCACGATTAACAGTGGATGGTTGCACTTGCGTTAATCTCTTATCACGCCATGAAGCCATATGTTTATTCGTTAAGTTTTCAATCGGAATTAGAAAAGTAGGGTCTGCACACAACTGATCGATGCGATTTCTTTCCTCTCTATAGCCTTTTTTGGCAGGAGATATAGTATTTTTATATTTTTGGAATACATCAACAACGCTTAGAACACCACTAACAACAATCTCTTGATTAAGATTTTCATTATTTAAAATCATAGCCTCCATTTGATAAGCCCATATTTCAGCTTGAGCTTTAGTATCAAAAGTTGCAGACTTACGAAACCCTTTACGGCTTACTTGAACACGATAAGAGCCGTTTCTTTTAATGATGGTTGCCATGATATACCTTTAAATGCGAGTCTATAAGGCAGTATATCATGGTGTAAATTGGTGTAAAATATATTAAAAAATATATGAAAATAATATAAAATGTTATAAAATATAACATCTAAGTGATTGAATTCAAATATAATTTAATAAAATCAGTGAGTTAGGAACGCTCTAAAACAGCACAGAAAAAACCATCAGTTTTATATTGTGCTGGCGTTAATTGGAAGCTTGGATTTTTGTAAAATTCATCAGGTAATAATTTCTCGGGTGTGTCTGGACATACCAATTTAAACTCTGGATGAGCTTTTAAAAAAAACTCTATTTGGTCTTGATTTTCTTTTTGCAAAAGTGAGCAAGTTGCATAAATTAAACGCCCGCCCTCTTTTACCATTTTAGAAGCAGAATCTAAAATATCAGCTTGCTTTGCAACGAGCTCTTCTAAATCAATCGCTTTGAATTTTAAACGCGCATCAGGATTACGTCGCCATGTTCCTGTCCCACTGCACGGTGCATCAACAAGCACACGATCAAATGTCTTAACACGTCTTTTGATCCATTTTGCACCCTCGGCAAATAAATGTGTTTGAACATTAAAAACACCTGCACGACGAAAACGCTTTTCAGCAGAATTAATACGAACATTATGAACGTCAGAGGCAATAATCTGCCCTTTATTTTGCATCATCATGGCCATAGCAAGGGTTTTACCGCCTGCACCAGCACAAAAATCCAAAACACGCATTTGAGACGTCACCCCAGTCATTAATGCAATCAATTGACTACCTTCATCTTGAATTTCAATGATGCCATTTTTGAACAAATCAGTAGACGTAACAGATTGCCTTCCTTCAACTCGTAATCCCCAAGGAGACAAAGGCATTTTCTCAGAAGAAATTCCCTCTTGTTTTAACATCTCTTTGGCATTATTACGTTCTTCTTTTAAAATATTAACGCGCAAATCAAGAGAGGCTGGTTCAAGCAATGCCGAAAGTTCAGCATCAATATTTTCACCAAATTGTTGTTGGAACAATGGATAAACCCAATCTGGAATCTCGTAAAATACAGCTTTTGGCATCTCTTTGTAAAAAAGCTCTTGCCCTTCTAAGGATTGTAAAAACAATCCTTCATTTTGAGTCAAAGATAAAGGGGCATATCTTTCGCCAGAAAAAAGATTATTAACCTCTTTAAGAGTTTTACCAGATAGCATTAAAAAAGTAGCAACCATCATTCTTGGATTAATTTGGCTACCAATACGTTTTAACCACCATTGTAATTTACGATGATGACGCATGATTTCCCATATCTGAGCAGAAACATATCGACGATCCCCCCCGCCAATATAACGGCGTTGTCTGAAAAAACGATTAGCCGTCGCATCAGCTGGTGCGTGCCTTTGGTTTTGAATGGTTAATAGCAGTTCAATAACCGCAGATATTTGAGCGGAAGGTGTCATAATTCGATACTTATTTACTTTTAATTAATTGTGACGATAGTTCGGAGCTTCACGTGTGATCGTCACATCATGAACGTGGCTCTCTCTTAAACCAGCTCCAGTAATTTTACGGAACTGAACATTTTTCTTCATTGCATCAATGCTTGGATTTCCTGTATACCCCATGCCAGCTTTTAATCCACCAACAAGTTGATGAATAACAGCTTCGGCAGAGCCTTTGTAAGGAACTTGACCTTCAATACCCTCAGGAACAAGCTTATGGCTCTCTTTAATATCTTGTTGAAAATAACGATCAGCAGAGCCTCTAGCCATTGCACCAAGGCTACCCATACCACGATATGCTTTGTATGAACGCCCTTGATAGAGAAATACTTCACCAGGTGCTTCATCGGTTCCTGCCAATACAGAACCAACCATAACCACATCAGCCCCAGCACCAATTGCTTTGACAATATCGCCAGATGTACGAATACCACCATCAGCAATTAATGGAATATTTTCATTATGGCAAACTTCAGCAACTTCCATAACAGCAGTGAACTGAGGAACACCAACACCGGCAACCACACGTGTTGTACAAATCGAACCTGGTCCAATTCCAACTTTAACCGCATCAGCCCCAGCGTCAATTAATGCTTTCGCCCCTTCAGGTGTAGCAATATTTCCTGCTATAAGTTGGATATTTGAATGTTCTTTTTTTAATCTTTCAATTGATTTTAATACACCAGATGAATGTCCATGTGCTGTATCAACTACCAACACATCTACTCCAGCATCAATCAAAGCAATTCCTCGTTGATAGCCATCCTCGCCAACACCTGTTGCCGCAGCACAGCGTAAACGACCAAATTGATCTTTATTTGCCAAAGGATATACAACAGATTTCTCCATATCTTTGACGGTAATAATACCAACACAACGATCTTGGGTATCAACAACTAATAATTTTTCAATTCGATGTTGATGAAGCAACTTTTTAACAGCCTCTGGTTTTACACCTTCTTTGACTGTGATTAGGTTTTCTTTCGTCATCAACTCAGAAACAAGTTGATTTGGGTCTGTCGCAAAACGAACGTCTCTGTGGGTAACAATACCTACTAAGCGACTGGTATTACGTTCAATCACTGGCAAACCACTAATGTGATTTTGCTTCATTATTTCAATAGTTTGTGCTAGCGTATTATCAGGATGAACGGTAACTGGATCAACAACCATACCAGATTCAAAACGTTTTACTTGGCGCACTTGATTGGCCTGTTCTTCAATGGTCAAGTTTTTATGAATAACCCCAATACCACCATTTTGTGCCATTGCAATCGCCATAGCATATTCTGTTACAGTGTCCATAGCAGAGGAAATCAAGGGAATATTTAAAGGGATAGAACGTGTTAATAACGTTTTTACATCCGTTTGGCTGGGCAATACATCAGATTGCGCAGGAATAATTAATACATCATCGAAAGCCAGTGCTTCACGAATCTGTTTGATTTGAAAAGAAGAATTTGCCATCTTGCTGCCCTTTATAGAGATTAAATAACGATATAGAAAAGGGATAACCCGTATTTTTTGGGTTCCAACTATTGGCAATTCTTCATACACTTAAATGTGAAGTTTCACAAGAGTAAAAAGTTGTTTTAATTCTTTACGCTTCTTTTTCTTCTGACTTACCTTTAAATCCAATTGCAACAACATAAAGCTCTTTGGACTCTTTTCGGCTTGCTGGTGGTTTTGCGTGTTTAACCACTTTGAAATTTTGTTTTAACTTATCCAACATTCCTTTTTCAGATCCTCCTTGGAATACTTTGGCGATAAAAATCCCATGAGGGTTTAAAATATCCAAAGCGAATGCCAACGCATCTTCGGTTAAATCAATAATACGAATATGATCAGTTGCTGAATGCCCAGTTGTATTAGGTGCCATATCGGACATAACTAAGTCAGCCTTACCCCCCAACATGTCAATAAGAGTATCCATATTTGCAGGGTCTGTAAAATCACCCTGAATAATATCCGCGCCAGGAATAGGATCAACATGCAATAAATCGATCCCAACAACTTTTGTTGCTTTTCGAAATATTGCTACCTGAGACCATCCACCAGGGGCAGCACCCAGATCAATTACTTTTAATCCTGGGCGTAAGAATTTGAACTTTTCATCTAACTCAATAAGTTTAAATGCCGCCCTAGAGCGCCACCCTTGTTGTTGAGCTGCACGAACATATGGGTCATTCAACTGACGGGTTAACCATCTTTGTTGTGAGGTAGAACGTCCATGACTTTTCTTTAACTTTACTGTCAACCCAGCGGTTGCAAAACGCGAAGTTTTCTTCTTTGGCGAACTTCCATTCGCATTTTTATCATCCATAATAGATTACTTTATCAATTTAAAATTTAATTCTTTACAAAAGAATGAAGAATATCAAAATTATGCTTATTAGCTTTATTTAACTTATTATCCAACATTTTTGCAATAATACCATCACGTATACCGCGATCAGCAACAACAATATCTTCCACAGGCCACACTGTGTGAATAGCTTCGAAAATAGCACAACCAGGCAGTAAATAATGTAATTTACTATGATTAACCGTCGCATAGTCATAAATTTTATTAAATTTACTGACCAAGATATGACGAATCATATCTTTGACTTGTGTTGTTTCTAACATCAATCCATCAATTGCAGCCCTGCTATATTTAGGCTGTTTCAAAATCATACTAGCCAAAGCTGTAACGGTTCCACTCACCCCAATAAATTGCACTTGCTCACGTAAAATCTCTGCTCTAATTTGATGAACACGTTCAAATTCAGTAATTTTGCTGATAACAAAATCTACCATTTGATAATATTCATTTAGGGTTAAACGCTTAAACTGCTCCCTTAGCGTAATGACACCTACAGGAACGCTGCAACAGCCAATTAAAGTTTGTTTACGCCTCACAGGATCAATACGAACCCAAGCAACTTCGGTAGAGCCCCCACCAATATCAAATAGTAACGTTTTAGTTCTATTGCGACGCAACACACGATCGTGTAAAAAAGTACTACATCCTGTAACAGCCAACTCTACTTCTTCTCTTGGGGAAATAACACTAATATTTAATCCTGTTTCTTCTTGAACACGATTTAAAAAAAAGGGGGCATTACTTGCGCGTCTACATGCTTCTGTTGCCACAGCATATAAATTAAAAGATTTTCTTCGATGAATACGTGCAGCACAATGATGCAGGGCTTGCATCGTTCGGTCCATTGCAGCTTCGCTAAGCAAGCCTGTTTCATACAATCCCTCACCCAGACGAACAACACGATTATAATTATCTACAATCCGCACCCCCCTTTGACCTGAAGAAACAATCAAAAGGCGACAATTATTCGTTCCTAAATCTAATGCTGCGAACATGCCCCTCGTTCCAATCTTTTAAAGTAATCTTATAAGATAAACCTCTTGATTGACAATTTTAATGAATACAAAGCTTAGTAATAGCCATTTATTTCTTCTACACTATTTATGGAATATATGCCATAATATACTTGTTTTATATATAGTTTAATGATAGTCATTCAAGCGCAATTGATCTATTGGGAGATAGTTTAGCGGTAGAACTATCGGCTCTGACCCGATCAGCCCTGGTTCGAATCCAGGTCTCCCAGCCAAAATCCACATTAATTTCAAAAGGTGGTTTGTGAAATGCAGTGGAATACAACTAGTTTAAATTCTTCTTTAAAAATTAGTATAAATTCTAATATCCAAAAATATTCCTCTTCCATTGAAAATGAAGTAAATACGATTTGGAATAATAAAAGAAAACAATACCCTAACCTCTTTAACGGAAGAGTTTTCAACATTGAGCAATTAAACACAGAAACTATTACAGGTTATTGGACAGAATATAGATACGTCTTAGCTCAAACAGAAAAACCAGAATTATATCCTGATCTATCAATACGATCCCTTGCTGTAATTGGTTTAATCAAATGCCCAGACGGTTTTATATTAGGAAAAAGAACTGTTAAATCAGTCTATTTGCCTGGATATTGGCAATCTCCACCCGCAGGTACTGTGGAATCTAGAGAAGGAAAAGATAACGTAGATCTGCATACTCAACTTTATGCCGAGGCCGAAGAAGAATTAGGGTTACATCAAAGTAATTTAATAAACCCAAGAATAATTTCTGCAACTGAGCATACTAATACTCATATTATAGATATTGGTATTTTACTTGAAACTAAATTATCATTTCAACAAATACAAACTATTTGGCAAGTAAATAATAACCCAGAATATGATGAAATTCTTTGTTGCTCACAATATTCCGAATTACCTGAAAACACTTTACCGACTACACAGTTTTTAATACAAAATTGGAGGTTTTAAGAAGTGACCCCAATACCAATTTGTTTAATATCATGAAAAGATAATTCTTTATTAGCATCGACTGCACGTTGCATCATAAAATCTGATGTAGACAAGAAAACTGGATCGCCATCAATATCATCAGCAATTGCACTGCGATTTGAATTGATAAAACGCTCAATAGTTAGCTTATCCCCTTGCACCCAACGTGCTTGAGAAAAAGAAATATTATCAAAAGTAATATCAACACCATATTCATGTTTTAGACGCGTTTGTAAAACATCTAGCTGCAATACCCCAACCACACCAACAATCGGTGCTGAACCATCTTGAGGTTTAAATAACTGCACCACGCCTTCTTCTGCTAATTCTGTTAACGCTTGTTTTAGCTTTTTAGCTTTCATGGCGTCCTTCAGATTTACACGACGTAATATTTCAGGTGCAAAATATGGAACACCTGTAAATTGCAAATCTTCACCTTCTGTTAATGTGTCGCCAATTCTAAGCGTTCCGTGATTAGGAATACCAACAACATCCCCTGCGAAGGCTTCTTCAGCCAACTGACGGTCTCTGGCAAAGAAAAATTGTGGTGTATGTAGTGCGAAAGTCTTGCCTGTGCGGGTATGTTTCAATTTCATACCTCTTTCGAGTCGACCTGAACAAATACGTGCAAAAGCAATACGGTCACGATGATTTGGATCCATATTCGCTTGAATTTTAAAGACTAAAGCCGTCATAGACGCTTCATTCGCTGCTACTTGACGTTCTTGACTAGGTTGATTTCTGGGGCTGGGGCCAAACTCTGCTAATGCATCCAATAGATCAGCAACACCAAGCTCCTTAATCGCACTTCCGAAAAATACAGGTGTTAAAAAACCTGCATTAAAATCATCAAGATTAAACTCTGGCAAACCTACTTTAGCCAATTCAACTTCTTCTTGCATTTGAAGAATGCGCTCATCGTTATCCACGACCTCTTCTTTCAAACGCATTGAATCTTTACGCAGGTCATATGTCCCAAGGAATTTTGCAGCTCTGCCAACTGGCCAAGTCAATGGAGTGGTTTCCAAAGCCAATGCCGAAGCTACTTCATGCAATAAATCAAATGGGTCTTGTGCTTCTCTATCCATTTTATTAATAAAGGTCACAATTGGAATATCCCTGAGGCGGCAAATTTCAAATAACTTACGCGTTCTGGCCTCAATCCCTTTGGCGGCATCAATAACCATCACAGCAGCATCAACCGCTGTCAGGGTTCGATATGTATCTTCTGAGAAGTCTTCATGGCCTGGGGTATCGAGCAAATTAAAAATACACCCACCATATTCAAATGTCATAACCGAGGTTACTACCGAAATACCACGGTCTTTTTCAATATTCATCCAGTCAGAACGCGTGCGACGTTGTTCACGTTTCGCACGCACACTTCCGGCCATCTGAATAGCCCCACCTGCATGCAAAATACGCTCTGTCAATGTCGTCTTACCCGCATCAGGATGGGAAATAATCGCAAATGTGCGTCGACGGGAAATTTCTTTTTCCAATGATTGAACAGAATTTGACATAACAAGCACTCAAAATAGTGGGGTTTAAACACACAAAAGCCGAGCGTATATATACCGCTCGGCGACCTTGCAATAACAGCAAAGAATAATTAACGAGAATAGAACTCGATCACTAGATTTGGTTCCATTGTCACAGGATATGGAACATCGTTTAATTTAGGCGAACGGACAAAGCTGCCTTTCATTTGACGATGATCAACTTGCAAATATTCAGGTGTATCACGCTCTTTGCTTTGAACAGCATCAAGAACGATCGCAAGTTGTTTTGATTTTTCTTTAACTTCGACAACATCGTTATCTTTTAAAGAATATGAAGGAATATTAACTTTTTTACCGTTAACCAAGATATGTCCATGGTTAATAAATTGACGTGCAGCGAATGGTGTTGCTGCGAATTTAAGACGGTAAACAACTGCGTCTAGGCGGCGTTCCAAAATATTGATCAAATTTTCTGAAGTATCCCCTTTACGGCGAGATGCCTCATCATAATAACGACGGAATTGTTTTTCGCTGATGTTACCATAGTAACCTTTCAGCTTTTGTTTTGCCATTAATTGAACACTAAAGTCAGATGGCTTTGAACGACGGCGTTGACCATGTTGACCTGGACCGTATTCACGTTTGTTAATAGGTGACTTTGCACGTCCCCATAAATTAACGCCTAAACGACGGTTAATTTTATACTTACTTTGTAAACGTTTACTCATAACGATTAAGACTTTCTTATACATCTAATATTGCAGAGGCAAACAATATTAACATTTTTTGTACTGGTAGTTCCTTATCTAAGGACGGGTTCGATGATTTTATATACCAAGTTAACCTCTACACACCTTGGTAAAAACTACAAACCACTTTCCCAGCAATGAAAGCTATATACGAAGATTACTTCAAAAAGTCAAACAGTTAATAATAAAAACGAATTTGTATCATCATTGTAATATATTTTTGTTGATCATTGAACAATACAGAATATTACTAAAAAACCAAACATTATTAATACTATATTAATAATGTTTATTAAAAGTTAATAAACATTAAATATATAAATGTATTTAATAATATAAACAATAAAAAAAATACTTCTTTATATTGAAATACAATTTATTGTTATTAAGTGCATTATATAGACATTAATTAAATATTTAATTCACAGGATTATACGATGGCATCAACGAGTAATGTAAGTAACGGAAACGTCTACAACACAACGGTGAATGATGGTGACATCCTTGAAATAGATAATGATGATAATTTGAATGGTATAGCCACTATTAATAATGGTGGTTCTGCAGTTATTTGGTACGGATATGGAACTAGTTCCAACCTGTCTACTAATGATCACGCACGATTTGTTAATACAAGTTCAAAAAGCTGCGAAAGTCTAACCAAAGTCATTAATATATCAAATATTATTGATGATTTTTCAAGAAAAGCACTTGGAAAATCGAATACGATTATTTTACAAGATGTTAACCAAAATGACGTCCACAATGTGGCATATCAAAACGTTGTTGTAAATCCGAACCTATCTGACGATAAGATTGGTTATCCATTACGAATTTCAAAAGATGCTATCGCAAGAAATATACCATACAAAGATTTACTCATAACTCCAGAACATCATTTGTTCTTTGATGATAAGTTTGTACCTGCTCGCATGTTAGTCAATGACTACGATATTTTCTATAATTATTCGAATATTCAATATAGCTATTATCATGTTGAAATCGATAAGAATTCAGTAATTTATACCGATGGAATGTTAACAGAGAGTTATTTCAATGTAGGTAATCGTCGTACCTTAATTGATCCTGAAAATAATGTCGTGCTATTTTCTCAACAAAATGTTGGGAAAAACTGGAGTAAAGATAGTTGTGCGTCTCAAGTTACAGACTGTAACTTGGTTGAGCCACTATTTAATCAAATTATAAATAGAGCTCAAACATTAGGATTGAAAAAAAGAATGAATGCACTTGTATTGGACAAAGATCCGCGATTATGTATCCAAACTGAAAGCGGAAAGATCATTTATTCTCACGCGCAAAATAAAGATCGTTTTCTCTTTGCTGTCCCCAATGATATCGAAAACATTCACTTAATTTCTAATGTTGGTCGCCCAAATGATACGATTGGTGGTCAATATGTAGACGACAAAAGATCTTTAGGAGTATTAATCGGTAATATTACTTTGTTAAGCCAGAATAATATGAAAGCAATTGATGCACATTTAAGTCAAACTAACTTAAAAGGTTGGCATGGTATTGAAAGTAACCTATATCGCTGGACAGATGGGAATGCTTATTTACCATTAGGAACAGAATATAATAATGCTGATGATCCACGTGTTAATATTTTAGTTGTCCATGTTGTAGCAGGTGGTCCATATGTATCGTTGGATAAAGAATTAAAATAAATAGCATAATTAATATTAATTTCTTGATTTTTATATTATTAATTTATTTAAATGCATCACATTTACCAAAATTGTGATGCATTTTTTTTATAAATTACCTTGTGAATTCGCAACTCTTCTTTGCTTTAATCAAAAGATAGATGTTTTTATTTTTAATATTATAACTTGGAAAATATTGGCAAAACGAATAGCATCAATAACAATTGATATTATATATTAGGAGTTTATTGATGGACGAATTATTTGCACAGAAGTGGAAATGGTTTATTGGTTTGGGTATTATTACACTTGTTTTAGGATGCTTGGCACTTCTCGATACCGTTCTCGTAACAATTGCTGTTGTTATTGCTTTGGGAGTTGTATTGATCCTTACTGGCATTGCACAGATATTTCATGCTTGTTACGTTAAAGGTTGGAAGGGGTTTATTTTTTCCGCTCTTGCAGGGATTGTCTATTTAGTTGGTGGGATCTTACTTGTCAAAGGACCTGTATTAGGATCTCTTGTCCTTACAACATTTCTCGCTATTTGCTTTTGTTTTGGCGGTATCATGCGAATTATGATTGCATTAAACCATAAATCAACAGGCGGCTGGGGATTTTTAATGTTTAGTGGTATTATGGGTATTATCGTAGGGGTTATGCTCTTTATTCAACCACTCAGTGGATTATGGTTTATTGGTTTTATGATTGCTTTTGATCTTATCTTTGTTGGTGCTGGTTGGATACAACTGGGTCTTAATTTAAAAAATAAGATCAAATAAATAATAGCAATAATTAAAGGTTGTCTTTCTTAGGTCCTCTTACCAATTCAGAGACAATCCCGTGTAAGGTTCGTAATTCTTGGTCAGTCACCTCTCCTCTTTGAAAGAAGTGACGAAGATTACGAACCATTCCCGAGCGTTTTTGTTCATTACGTAAAAAACCACAATGATCAAGCTCCTTGACCAAATGATCCATAAAATTTTCCAGCTCACCTTTGTTGGCAATATGAGTACCGTTTGTTTGTAATTGACGCTGCGGTGTTTGCTCTGTGGCCATCCACCATTCATAAGCCATAATCATCACAGCTTGAGCAAGATTCAAAGACATAAATCTTGGATCTAGTGGGTATCTGATCCAGTAATCTGTATGGGCAAAATCATCATTTTCCAATCCAGTCCGTTCTGGACCGAAAAGGATCCCTACTTTTAAATCACGATTTGTCATTTCACGCATTTCCAGCGCACCACCTCGTGCAGTAAGCAACGGCTTGATAATATGTCGTGGTCGTGGACAGGTTGCAAATACATGTTGAAGATCAGCAACCGCGTCTTCCACTGTTTTGAAAACCTGAGCATTATCTAATAAGCGATCTGCACCAGACGATGCTCGCCACGCTATTTGTTGTGGCCAACCGTCACGCGGTGCAACCAGCCTGAGGTGAAATAACCCACCATTTGCCATAGCTCGGGCAACGGTTCCAATATTTTCTGCAAGCTGTGGTCTTACTAAAATTACGACAGGTGTATTACCTATTGGCTCTAAATCTGCGCCACCATCCTTGCCCGTCATCTTATACTTGCCTCCAAGTTGTGCCTTGAGGGCTGTCTTCAAGAATAATACCTTGGGCTTTTAGATCATCACGAATTTGATCTGCTTTGGCAAAGTCTCTGGCTTTTTTCGCAGCATTGCGTTGTTCAATTAAAACCTCTACCTCTTGTGCTTTATCTGTATTTTGGAACCATTTTGACGGTAAACTATTAAACAGCCCTAGTTGTTTGCCTGCTTCTTTTAATTGTAATGCTGCTTGTTTATCCCCTTTTAGCGCCTGATCTGCTAATTGATGCATGATCATTAATCCTTTTGGAGTATTTAAATCATCCAACATTGCTTCAACAAAAGTTTCTGGTAAGTTAACTTTTTGCTCTAACTCTGCTTCAAAAGTAGACAAAGCACGATAAAAACGATCCATAATTTGCTTTGCTTCTTTTAATCCAGCTTGAGAAAAATTCAAAACAGAACGGTAATGCGCTTGAAGTAACGCAAAACGAATAGCTTCTGGATTATGTTGTTCTAATATTTCACGAATAGTGAAGAAATTACCTAAAGATTTAGACATTTTTTCACCATCCACCAATAGCATCGCATTATGAACCCAGATATTCGCAAATTTGCTTTCTGGAAAACAACATAAGCTTTGCGCACATTCGTTTTCATGGTGTGGAAACAGTAAATCATGCCCACCACCATGAATATCGAAATTTTCCCCAAGGTAACGATAAGACATAGCAGAACATTCAATATGCCATCCAGGGCGGCCTTTTCCCCAAGGACTGTCCCATCCTGGTTCATCCTCAGTCGAAGGTTTCCACAAGACAAAATCCCCTGGGTTCTTTTTGTAAGTTGCAACCTCTACCCTCGCCCCTGCAATCAGCTCTTCTGGATTCCTACCTGATAAATGACCATAGTCTTTAAAAGAAGGAACAGAAAACAAAACATGCCCCTCAGCAGCATAAGCATGACCATTCTCAATAAGTTGCACGATCATTTTTTGAATATCATCAATATGCTCGGTAGCACGTGGCTCAACATCAGGAGGTAAAATATACATTGATTGCATGTCTTGATGAAAATCTTTGGTAGTTCTGATTGTCAAAGACTGTATGGATTCATTATTTAATTTTGCGCGAGCATTGATTTTATCATCAACATCTGTGATATTACGAACATATGTGACTTTGGGATATAATGATCTGAGCGTCCTTACCAAAATATCAGCGGTAAGCATTGCTCGTAAATTACCAATATGCAAAAAATCATATACCGTAGGTCCACAAAAATAGAGACGAACATGCAAAGGATCCAAAGCAACAAAAGGAACAACCTTATGTTGACGACTGTCATATAACGATAAATTCAATTTGCTCATATCTTTTTTTCTTTACTATCTCTATTTTTAAAGTTGCCTACAATGTTTTTTATTTTCTTAAGAAAAAAATACAAGTCTTTTTTTTCGCTATACCATAGATACCTAAATGCAAAATAATACACAAAATTTTTTTAAAAGTGAACTTTACGCAATTGCTTATATTGCTGTTCCTATTGCTTTTTCACAACTCTTTCAAATGGCAATGGGCGTTACCGATACAGTCCTGTTGGGTCACGTTGACAAGGAAACTTTGGCTATTGGTGGATTAACAACCAATATTTTCTTTTCTATTTGTATTATTTTTCAATCTGCTATCAGTTCGGCTGCTATTTTAATTGCTCAAAATATTGGCGCAAAAACTATTCATAATGTCTCAAAAATATATTGGACCACTTATATTTTTGGTATTCTTTTATCTTTACCTTGTTTATATATTTTATATCATTCCAGCACTATTCTGCAATGGAATGGTGAACATGATCGCAATATATTAGATAAATCACAGCATTTCATGCATATTTTGCTGTGGGGTGTTATTCCAGTCATTGCAGGAACGGGCCTTATTAGGGTTATCTTACCTGCAATAAACGCATCTAAGCTTTTACTACAAATTACTCCTATTACTGCAATTATTAATGGGTTGTTAAATGCTGCCTTTATTTATGGATTATGGGGCGCCCCTAAAATGGGCCTTTATGGTTCGGCATTAGGAACCACTCTGGCTTTATGGCTTTCAACGTTTCTTTTAATTGGGGTGGCGCATCTTAAAAAAGATTTAAAGCAATATTTATATCCTTTTGCAATTGACCTAGCGTTGCTCAAACCCTTATTTAAATTGGGGTTACCGATTTGTATAAGTGCTGCTGCTGAGATATTACTTTTCCTCTTTGCTAATTTCAATGCAACTAAACTTGGAACAGAATCTTTGGCAGCGCATCAAATTGCCATCAGTTTTGCAACCTTTGCGTTTATGATTCCCTTGGCAATTTCACAAGCCGCAAATGTTCGGGTCAGCTATTGGATTGGGGCACAAAAGCCTTATCGCGCCCGCAAAAGTGGATTTTTAACAATTGGTCTCAGCGCGTTAATTATGAGTTTTGTTTGTATATTTATTTTCAGCTTTCCTTACCTGGTCGTCCGCCTAGCTTTGGATACTACTTCTCCAGATAATGCGAATACAGCAGCCATTGCTGTCGCCATTATTCAGGTCGTTGGTTTATTCCAAATCGTTGACGGGATACAAACTGTAGCGATGGGTGCTTTACGAGGGTTAAAAGACACCACTATTCCTATGATCTTGGCACTGATTAGTTTTTGGGGTGTTGGATATACGTTAAGTGTATGGTTTGCTTTTGGTTGGCAATGGAATGCCCCTGGCCTTTGGGCTGGAATGGGCGTAGGATTAGGAATTCTAGCGCTTTTATCAACCACACGCTTTTATTTACTTACACTTGATCCTAAAAAAATGCTGCAACGCGCTTTACGTTGATGATGCACGAATGTGCAACACTAGTTCATTATCTAATTTAAATGAAAACCTATTATGCTTTGAAATAATAGGTTTACAGCATTTGTAATTTCTGCATTGAGTATGAATTACAATCCTGTCCCCGTTTATTTTTATGATGCTTCATCACTGGTTAGCAAGTAAAATAAAAATACTTTCTTAATCTGGGTGTATGCATATTTGTTTTTTTATTCATTATATTCAGTATCGTAATTGCTCTGCCAATCACATCGATTATGATTGCTGTCGATAAAATAAATAAATAATTACAATTTCAATTCAAATTGTAAACTAAGTATTGAATCAGCTTTACATAAAAAAACCTCACATAAAGTGAGGTTTCAAAAAGCTATATACAAAGATAATCAATTCTAGAATTTAAAGGATACAGAAACTGATCCATAATTAAAAAGTCCGCTTTTTTGGCCTTTAAATTCTTGTGTTTGCCATGTTTGGGTATATGCTATTTTATACCCTTTAACGATTACAGCAGCACCAGCAAGAATCTCACCCACATCCCATTTTTTTGAAACATGTTGTGAATTCGAATGTGTTGGATCACCTTGCAATGTTGCGTTATAAGCCACAGCCTGACCATCAACTCCACCAAACACATACCAGTTTACAAAATTTGTTCCAACATAAGCATCTGTGCCGTCATTACCTGAACCAATTCGAGAAGGTCCAAAATCACTATCCAACCCTTGGCCAAATCTGACGATGCCACCTAGTTGTGCAAAAGTTTTATAGTTACCTGCGGCTCCATTTGCAGAGGGAAGAACATCGAAATCTACACCACCTAATTGTGCAAATTTATAACGCCATGTACGTCCCATTTGCACTTGAAAAACTGGCATATTTTTCAACTGATTATGCCAACCTTTATTTTTATGATCTCCAATAATACTATGGAATCCATTTTGAACTTGACGTCCCAAAGCACCAGGACCCATCAAACCTGCCTGAAAGCCAAAAACACTACGCGTATTATCAGTATCACTAATTAAATTAACAGTGGTTAGTAATACCCCTGCATAAGGACGATCATGAGGCAACCTGACAGAAGCTTTGGTATCACGTGGGGTAAACATCATTTGTTGCAACCCCCAATGAATACGTTGCATACCATTACCAAGTAAAAATGTATTAACATCTGCAATCGGTTTAGGAAGTTTATCAGTTGGAGAAGTCCAGCCAATTTTTAAACCATTTGTATAATATTGGTCAGAAGTACCATTTAAAGTAGATGCAGCGTCATTTTCCCATTGTAAGGTTAACGTATCGTATGGATCTTGTTTAGGTGTAGCATGCGCCACAGAAGATGAGATAACAGCAGCGGAAACAAGAGCTGATGTAAATAAAAACTTAGAGATAGAGGCGCGTTTCTGATGACCCATAATATAACCTTACAATCTATGAAAGAGAAAATGGAGAGTATTCTGTTCATTATCTACGTCTTTTACTTTTCAAAGAAAAGCTGTTTATGCGCCTATCAGTCTAGATTGAATTATTTAATCAAAAATAGAAACAAATTTGCAACGCTTGTTATTGTTGTTATTTTATAATATTTGTATTTAACTATTTTTATGCCACAAAGCTTCAGGAATATTTTTTTCTATAAATTTTTTATGCTGTTCAAGCTCTTGCTCTGTTGGTTTTACAAAAATCGGCATATGGTCTTGTAATTTTTGATAGGTTTTCCCAGTTTTTTCAGATCCTTGACTTGCAAACCCTAACCCTCTTTGTCTACCCCCTGTTAATTGAATATAGACTTCGGAAAGCAATTTACAGTCAAGTAACGCGTTATGGGTTGTTCGTGCAGATAGATCAATAGAAAAACGTCGGCATAGTGCGTCCAAACTATTGGGGGAAAGAGGATATTTGGCTCTGGCAAGCTTTAACGTATCCACCATACGATCTAAAGAAATCTCAGAACGTTTAATACGGCTGAGCTCTGCATTCACAAATTTAAAATCAAATGGGGCATTATGTGCAACCAAAGGATCATCTTGAATAAACTCTAAGAAATCATCAGCAATTTCTTTAAATTTCGGTTTTCCTTTTAAATCTTCGATTGTCATTCCATGAACACGTGTTGCCTCAATCGGAATATCACGTTCGGGATTAATTAAAGCATGATAATAATTATCCGTTGGTAAATCATTAATCAACTCGATTGCAGCAATTTCAATAATTCGATCGCCTTTAAGAGGGTCAACCCCCGTTGTTTCCGTATCGAATAAAACTGAACGTTGATTCATAGTTGATCCACCTGCATTAACCGGATAATTTTCTTTACTTGAAAAAATGTATGAGCTTTGGATAATCCAGTTTTCACAAGAATATCAGCCATTTTACATTTTATTCGATTGGGCATCTGACTGTCAATAAAAGCACGAGCTTGCTCCCACGTAATCGTATTTCTTTTTAAAATTCTATTTTTTTGTACATCAACAGGTGCGGTAACAACTAAAGTTTTAGTACAGAGCAAATTAATTTTTTTCTCGAATAACAAAGGTACATCAAGAACACACCAACTTAGTCCCCTTGCCTGTGCATGACGAATAAATCGATCCCGTTCCTGGGCTACTAAGGGTAAAATAATTTGTTCTATTTTTTTTAAATTACTACGATCTTCAACTATTATATGACGCAAATAATTCCTATCCAAGGCATTATTTTTAACTGAACCAGGAAAATTCTTTTCAATTAATTTAAGTCCTTTACCATTTGGGCCTTGTAATTGATGTACTACTTGATCTGCATCAAAAACTGGGAAACCATAACGATGGAACAGCTCACATACTGTGCTTTTCCCCATACCCATACTGCCTGTAACACCCAAAATTTTCATAGAATTATTATTTCTTTAAACTATTTGCTACAAATTCGGTCAGTTCACTGTCAACCTTTGGATCAACCCCAAACCATTGAGTAAAACCCAACCTTGCTTGATGAAGCAACATTCCAAGACCCTCAACAGTTTTCAACCCTTTTAGTTGCGCTGCTGCTAGCAAAGGGGTTACTCTAGGAACATAAACTATATCTGTTACTATCAGATCAGGCGAGGCATTTTTTAGATCAAACTGGAAATCTTCTTTTCCTTCCATACCTAAAGAGGTCGTATTGACCAAGACATCAAACTTACCTAGCTCTTGATTCCAAGATTGCCATTCAAGTATATCTCCCTCCCCAAGGTCCTGAACTAATTGTTCTGCTCGTTTTAGAGTTCTATTCGTAATAGTTACCTGCGCACTATCTCGTTGCAAACAATAAGCGACCGAGCGTGCTGCTCCACCTGCGCCTAATACAAGTATCTTTTTACCTGATACATTTACTCCAGAATCATTTAACGAAGCAACAAACCCTGCACCATCCGTGGACGTACCGTGGATTTTACCATCTTGTGTAAACCATAAAGTATTTACAGATCCCATTTTTTTTGCTGTTTCATCAACATAATCACAGCATTGATAAGCAGCCTCTTTATGTGGAATAGTTACATTACATCCTTTAAATCCCGCAGCCATCATTCCTTTAATTACTGATTTAAAATCCTCTGATTTGACTGCTAGAGGAATATAGGCACCATCAATCTGGTAGCGCTGTAACCAAAAATTATGCAATAAAGGAGAGCGGGAATGTTCAATCGGCCATCCTAATACTGCTGCTATCTTTGCTTTACCAGTTATTAACTGCATATTGCTCTATACTCCTGTAATGCCAAAGGTAACAAAAGAGAAAGACGATCAGCCCATTCTTGTTGTTGATCAGCAGTTGTAATTAAATCTTGTCGAATTTCCAACTCTAAATATGGTAGCTTTTTTTGATAAGCATGGGTTGGAACAGTATAATCGTTTTTAGGTGATAAGGCATAAGGTTGATTATCGCCTATGGGATAAGCATAATTTTCTTCTAATATTTTTTTAAAAACCATAGAAAATTGATTATCTTGGCCGTGCAAAATTCCTGCATGCCATGGCCTTTTGAAACCATCTTTCATTTCTGGGGTAAAACTATGCAAAGATATAAAAATGGTCTCGATATTAGTCCTCAACCGCTCATCAATTAATTGAGAAATCGTTTGATGGTAAGGTTGATATATTTCGGTGATTCTTGCTTGTTTTTGCTCTAAAGTCAAATTGATATTTCCTGTAATCTCGACACAATCACTAACTTCAGGAATTAAGGTTGAGTTATTTAACCCACGATTGCAATCAATCACTAATCGAGAATAAGTTTGTGCAACAAAAGTGGTATCTATCAGAACCGCTATAGCCTCACCAACTTTTTGAATGCCTATATCCCATGCAATATGCTGACAAAGATCTGACTGTTGTAATCCCAAAGTTTTAAGTTGCGAGGGAATCAGACAACCAGCATGATCGCAAACCATAAAAAACGGAGATAAAGATTCCTTATTTATAACAGAAACAGGATGTGGATCATGAGTATCAAGCAACATTAATTTATCCTTTAATATTTTGTATGAATCTGATTTTAAATACTAAAATTATTTTTTTTAAAAATACTAAAATACTGTGAATCCATACAAATAATATGATCACTAATATTCAAATCAAAAAGACGGCCAGAACTTTGTAATGTTAGTGCAAATTTTGCCTCACCTTGACGCATTGCAGATGTGAATGCAGTATCAGAAACATAATAAACTGTAATTAAATTCATTGCATATAAATTTAAAGCTTTTTGAATAATATGTGAAATTGTCTCAACCCCTTGATATATAATATATTCGTCACAAATTAATCTTTGCTGATTATTTAAAAATAATAATCGTAATACTTTTTTGTTATGCAATTCGTTTTTTAATTTATACTCATTCAAATAAACAATCACATCTTTCCAACGCCTTAAATAAGGACGATTAAAAAAATCAGGAGCAACAAGACGTTCTATGACCTGTTTTAAAAATCCTATAATCTCAATAAATTCTTGTGAAAGATTTGCTTTTTGTAACTGATCCTCTTCGGCAAAAACAACCCCATTCAAAGAACCAAAATGATTAATCAAATGTTTTGCTAAAGGTTTAGTATCTCTTCTAGGAATAACAAGATATAGTAACATTTCTAAAAGTTCGTAATCCTCAAAAGCTTGGCCTCCTTTTTGCAACATTTTGAAACGCATCCGACCACGATGACCAACACCATTGAGATTTGCAAATTGTTTGCTTCTTTGTGAAACTGGCGGTAAAAAAGAATTATCCATCTTATCATCTTACTTTATTTCGATTTACAATAACCGATCAAAGCTACTTAAAAATATGACCGAGTATTTAAACCAGCTAAATAACGCACAACGCGAAGCCGTAGAAGCAACAGAAGGGCCTGTACTGGTCCTTGCAGGTGCAGGTACAGGAAAAACTAAAGTACTAACGACACGCTTTGCTCATATTTTACTGAGCGGAAAAGCTTACCCTAATCAAATTTTGGCTGTTACCTTTACGAACAAAGCTTCGAAAGAAATGAGTGAACGGATCGCTCACCTCATTCAACAGCCTATAGAAGGATTATGGCTAGGCAGTTTTCATAAGATATGTGCAAAAATGCTCAGAGTAAATGCTCAACTTGTTGGACTAAGTTCAAATTTCACCATTTTAGATACAGATGATCAACTTCGACTTATAAAACAAATTATTCCTAATTATCTTATTGATATAAAAACAACCCCTCCTCAACTGATACTGGGAATTATCCAATCTTGGAAAGACAAAGGTTTTTCTTATGGAAATCTTGCTCCAAGTGAGAAAAACACCTCTGAAAAAGTAATTATTCAAGAAATTTATCATGCCTATCAAATCAGATTACAACAATTAAATGCTTGTGACTTTGGCGACTTAATGTTGCACATGATGAATATTTTTAACCAATATCCAGAAATATTACAAAAATATCAACGCTATTTCCGTTACATACTCGTTGATGAATATCAAGATACTAATACAATCCAGTATTTATGGCTTCGTCTTCTAGCACAAAGATCGGGTGAAGTTGCCAATATTTGTTGTGTGGGTGATGATGATCAATCTATTTACTCTTGGCGCGGGGCAGAAATTGCCAATATTTTACGATTCGAAAAAGATTTCCCTGAAGCCAAAATTATTCGGTTAGAAGAAAACTATCGCTCAACGCAAAATATATTAGGTGCTGCCTCTGAACTTATTGATCATAACAGCGAACGCCTTGGTAAAAGCTTGCAAGCAGCCAATAAAGAATTACAAAACGAAAAAGTGCAGATTGCTTCGGTCTGGGATTCTGATGAAGAATCACGATTAATCTGTGATCAAATTATACATTTACAAAAAGATGGTTATCGCTATGGCGATATGGCGATTTTAATGAGAACAGGCTCTCAGACACGTCCTTTTGAAGAGCGCATGATTACACTGGGATTACCATATAAAATTATTGGCGGCTTACGATTTTATGAACGTGCAGAGATCAGAGATGCCATTGCTTATATGCGTATTGTTGCACAACCCAATGATAATCTGGCCTTGGAAAGAATTATCAATGTACCTCGAAGAGGTGTCGGCAGTGTTGCCTTACAAAAAATACACATGGCGGCGAGAGAACTGGATATACCTTTATTACAAGCTGTGGATCATCTACTCATTAATAATATGCTTAAAGGTAAAATTTTTACCGAACTTACACAATTAATGAATTTACTGGATCAAACTCGCAAGAAAATTGAAACAGAAGGCCATATCAGCGCCATTGACTATTTATTAAATGCTTGTGGCTATATTGATATGTGGAAACAAGATAAATCTATAGAGGCTGCTGGAAGGTTAGAAAATATCAAAGAGTTATTCCAAGCTACGGCTGAATTTCCTTCATTAGTAGAGTTCCTTGAACATATTTCCTTAATCATGGATAATGATGATTTATCAGGGGATGATAAAATTAATCTCATGACCCTTCATGCTGCCAAGGGATTAGAATTTAATATCGTATTCTTACCAGGATGGGAGGAAGGTCTTTTCCCTTCTCAAAGGACAATGGATGAAAGTGGAAATACCGGGTTAGAAGAAGAACGTCGCTTGGCTTATGTTGGTATTACCCGAGCCAAACAACGCTTATTTATCTCTCATGCAGCCAATCGACAAATATATGGACAGTGGCAGTCTTCTCTACCCAGTCGTTTTATTGATGAGATTTCTGACAAATATACCAAGAAAACATCTTATATTAAGCAAAGCCAGCAACGCTCTTTTCGCAAAAATACGTTTTCAGATAGTTATTCCTCTCCTAAATTTTCTTCACCGCAATCACAAGGAGCTTCTTACTCACCATCAAAACGCACCTACTCTGCCCCTCAAAGTAAAAATATTCCTGCAGGCAGCCGTGTCTTTCACCAAAAATTTGGACATGGAACTGTTCTCAGCACTGAGAATAATAAACTTGAAGTTGATTTTGATAAATCAGATATTAAACACGTAATTGACAGCTTTGTAACCTTAGAATCATGACATTAAAAATAAAAAGACACGCAACCGCCCTTGAAACTATTTCCGTAGTTGTTCCCGAAGAACACGTAGAAATCTTTGAAAATGCACTGGGAACCATATGCCCAACGGTGGGTATATTCGAAGAAGATTCTGACAAGAATATTTGGCGTTTAGAAGGCATTAAGGATGTTGGCTATGGCGAAGAAGAACTGGCCAATGCCTTAACATTGGCAAATAGTATCTCGGGCATATCCCCTGAATTACACAGAAAAGCAACCGAAAGTGATGGATGGCTTGCCAGAACCTATGAGGCTTTTCCTGAGCAAGTCATTGGTAAACGCTTTATCATTCGCGGCACTCATCTTGATGATACGCCTACACCTTCACATCTTGTATTAACATTAGATGCTGGGGTTGCTTTTGGTTCAGGCGAACATGGGTCAACTCGAGGCTGTTTAATTGCATTGGAAAAAATTGCACATAGCAAACCCAAACGCATTCTAGATTTAGGCTGTGGCTCTGGAATTTTGGCTATGGGTGCTGGGGCATTATTAAACAAAAAAGTCTTGGCGGTGGATATCGAACCTTGGTCAGTCAGAGCAGCTAAACAGAATGTTATTCGTAATGGATTAAGAAACCTGGTTATATGTGAGCATGGAAACGGATGGTTATCGCCTTCTATTCGTAAAAAAGCACCTTTTGATTTGGTTTTTGCTAATATTTTAGCCCGCCCTTTGTGTAAAATGGCGAAAGACCTTGCTAAAAACCTTGCACCTGGTGGTAAAGTAATTTTATCTGGATTACTGGCAACACAAATTCCAATGGTATTGATTGCACATCAACGCCAAGGACTAAAACTACAAGAAAAAATTATTCAAGGCAGCTGGGCTGCGTTAATTTTATACAAACCGACAACATCATGATTAATATTCGCCACGCCATTCATTCTGATCTACGTGATATTTTAGAAATTACCAATAATGAAATTATTAATGGTACTGCTTTTTGGATGACCATCCCCAGAACTTATCAAGAGCAAGTTCAGTGGTTTGAAGCTCGTGAAAAAGCAAACTATCCTGTCCTAGTAGCTGTTGATGAAACTCAAAAAGTATTAGGGTTTGCCTCTTATGGTTCATTTAGACCTTATGACGGTTATAAACATACGGTTGAACATTCTGTTTATATCTCTCCCAAAGCTCAGGGCAAGGGTGTTGGTAAAGCTTTGTTAAAAAACCTCATCTCTTATGCACAAAATCATCATGTCCATACAATGATTGCGGCCATTACAGAGGGTAATACTGCTTCTATTCGCTTACATGAATGGTTTAATTTTAAACATGGTGGCGTTCTACCTCAAACAGGTGTTAAATTCGATCAATGGTTAAATCTACTTTTTATGTATAAAATTTTAAAATCTGATCTTTAATTTCTTTAGGAAAACACTGAATTCATGACACCAATACAAAAGCTTACGCAACTCCGCTCTATTTTAAAACAACAGAACCTAGATGGGTTTATCATTCAACGCGGAGATGAGTTTTTAAATGAATATGTTGCGCCATATGCCGAGCGCTTGTCATGGTTAACTGGCTTTACAGGAAGTGCTGGCATCGCAGTTATTCTTGAAAACAAAGCAGCAGTATTTTCCGATGGCCGTTATATTTTACAAATGCAACAAGAGCTGGATGAAACTTGTTGGAAAAATTTTCATATCTCTAAGCACCGTCCCAGTCAATGGATTGCAGAGCAAAACGCAAATATAACTCGTGTGGGATATGACCCTAAATTAATGAGTGAAAGAGATTTAAAAGCCTTTGAGCACTCTTTAATCACCATGGTTCCTATACCTCAAAATTTAATTGATGCTATTTGGATTGATCAACCAACCCCTCCGAATAAACCGATTACTCCTCATGAAGAGCGTTTTTCAGGACAAGATCATCAAGAAAAGATTAACAATTTACAACAAGAGCTTATTAAAAACCAACAAAATGCTTTTATTCTTTGCGACCCAGCTTCTATCTGTTGGCTGTTAAATATCAGAGGGAGTGATGTTCCCTATACGCCTATTCCTTTGGTTTTTGCAATTATTAAACAAGATCATGTTTTTTTATACGCAGAACCTTCTCAATACACAGAGGGTTTATCCGAGTTTCTTGGTGACCATATTCTTTTAAAATCTCATAAAGAATTGGAAAAAGATCTTGCTGGCTTTAGTAACAAAGCCATAGCATTAGACCCCATCCAAACGCCAGTTTGGTTTATACAAACCCTAGAACAATATAACGTCACTATTAATAAACGTACCAATCCTTGTATTGCCCTTAAAGCTTGTAAAAATAAAACAGAACAAGATGGCGCACGACAAGCCCATATTCGAGATGCGGTAGCAATGTGTCGATTTTTATATTGGTTAGAAAAATACGGTATTGGTCAAAGTGAAGTTGAGGTTGCAAGTAAACTTAATGCTTTCCGCCAAGAGTCTGGAGATATATTTTATAAAGAAGAAAGTTTTCCTGCTATTTCAGGGGTTGGGGCCAATGGTGCCATTATTCATTATCATGCAACCCCAGAGAATTGCTCAATACTGAAAGAAAATCAAACTTACTTAATTGATAGTGGTGGCCAATATCTTGATGGTACGACCGATATTACCCGTACTATATGGCTTGGTAACAATATTGCTCCAATGTCTGTAAAAGAAGCTACAACACGCGTATTACAAGGGCATATTGCTATTTCTGCTGCTGTATTTCCACAAGGAACAACAGGAAGTCGTCTTGACGTTTTGGCCAGATATGCTTTGTGGCAACAAGGGCTTGATTACGACCATGGTACAGGACATGGTGTTGGAAGTTATTTATCTGTTCATGAAGGTCCTTGCCGTATTTCCTCTATCCCTTTTCCTGTGCCTTTAGAGGCTGGTATGATTATTTCCAACGAGCCTGGATATTATCTTTCGGGACAATATGGAATTCGTTTAGAAAATCTTTTGCTGGTAACCACGGCTTCATTTGATAATTTCTTGCAATTTGAGCCTTTGACTTTGGTGCCATTTGATCTCAATTTAATTGCAACCGAGCATTTATCTCCAACTGAAAAAAATTGGCTTAATCAGTATCATCAAAAAGTTCACAAGACGATTTCGCCCTATCTTGATATCGAAGAGCAACAATGGTTGCAAAGCGCGTGTGCGCCTGTAACATAGTTGTTCCTTTTCTATTTTATAAAAAACTTTATAATATAATTAAAACACAGTCATGTTGAACTTTATTTAAAGGAAATTTTAAATGTCTAATGCTAATTTAATTCCCGTAACCCTTATTCCTGGCGATGGTATTGGCCCAGAAATTATTAAATCTACGCTTGAGATTTTAGAAACAATTAAAGCGCCATTTCAATGGGATAAACAATTAGCAGGCATGGCTGCTGTTGATGCATCAGGAGAGCCTCTTCCTCAACAAACCATAGACAGTATTCATAAAACTGGTTTGGCTTTAAAAGGCCCTTTGACAACACCTGTTGGTAAAGGATTTCGTTCTATTAATGTAACTTTACGCAAAGAATTTGGCCTTTATGCCAATGTCCGTCCAACTCGCACTTTGATTCCTGGTGGACGTTTTGAAAATGTAGATATTGTTTTAGTTCGTGAAAACCTTGAAGGGTTTTACGCTGCTATGGAACATTATATTCCTGTTGATGATGATCAAAAAGCGATTGCGACTTGTACAGGATATACATCTAGAAAAGAATGCCGCCGCATTGTAAAATATGCATTTGATTATGCTGTGCTACATGGCCGTAAAAAAGTAACTTTAGTTCATAAAGCTAATATTTTAAAAGAGCTTTGTGGTTTATTCCTTGAGGAAGGTCGCAAAGTTGCCAAAGAATACGAAGGTAAAATTGCTTGCGAGGAACGTATTGTTGATGCGTGTGCTATGGAATTAGTGATTAAACCTGAAACTTATGATGTCATTGTTACTACGAATTTATTTGGGGATATTCTTTCTGATTTAACCTCTGGGTTGATTGGTGGTTTAGGAATGCCTCCTGGTGCTAATATTGGTGAAAAAGCTGCTATGTTCGAAGCTGTTCATGGTTCAGCCCCTGATATCGCTGGGAAAAATATGGCTAACCCTCTTGCTGTATTACGTGCCTCGGCAATGATGTTAGAGCATGTTAAACGTGAAGATCTGGCAAAACGGATCGAATCAGCCATTGAAAAAGTTGTAGTACACGATAAAATCCGTACCAAAGACCTTGGTGGAAACGCATCCACAACCGATATGACCGCCGCGTTAAAACAAGCAATTGCATAATATAAAATACAAATGTTATTTCAATGATTGCCCTAGAAATAACACTTTTAAGGTTGAATATTTCAAATAACATAATTTTTATATTAACTTTTTAAATAAGAAACCTTATACTGAAATTATGATTTTAAAAGGAGTTTAAAATGGCTAAGCCTTGTAAGAAAATATGGCGTACCCTTGTTGGGCTGGGATTTGCCGCATGCGGAATCAGCAAAGTTATGGGTATTGAAATTCAAGAAAAAAGATTTTCACAACTAAATTGGACTCAGTCTAATATGAAGACAATTGGTGGTGCACAAATTGCTGGTGCTGCTTTGCTCAGCTGTAAAAAAACTTCAAAACTAGGTGCTTTATTATTGGCTGCCTCTGCATTATGTCTATTAATCACTGGATTAAAACATAATAGAAAACAAGAATTAGCAATTGATGGCTTGGGAATCTTTGCTGCTCTTTCAATTCTATTTTCTAAAAATTGTAAAAATTAATTATAAATTTTCTAATTAAGATATTAATAGCTCTTTTATAGTTATAAAAGAGCTATTTTTGTATCTACATATTACCTAAAATATTAGATAATGCATTGAGATCTTGCGCTGAAGGATCAGTTGATACCTTGGCACGTTTTGCATTATAAGCTGCTAATTGCTTTTCTTTTGATTGCAACTCTTTGGATGTCAAAGAATGGTTTGCTTTGGCTTGCTGTAATTTTTGACGCGCGGCCCATGCTTGGCTATCAATCTTACTCAACTCATTTCTGCGTTGTGCAATACTGTCTTGAAGTTGATTGGCCTGTTGATATGATTGCTGAGCTTGCTGTTGTTTTTGCGCGGCATTTTGCTTTTCGGAACCCAATTGAGTTTGCAAATTTTGAGTACGGTTTTGATATCCTCCTCCTACAGAACATCCAATACCTGAAAAAAAACCAGCCTGATCTGGATTACAATCTTGCGTAGAAGAGCAGCCTGCTAACAACAATATTCCTGTCAATGGCAAGAAAAAACGAAAAGACTTTATCATTTTACCCTCTTGTTTGGCTATAACCAGTTGGCTGAGCCCCCATTCCAGTGGCCAATACGTTTTCAGCATACTTTAAACGATTAATCGCATCGTCTGTTTGTTGTGCTTCTTGAGTAAATCGGGGATCTTTGGATAATGTCGCATATTGATGCATTTGACGACTTTGCTCTGAGTAATAATTAATCTTACTATTCAAATCAGTAGAAGTTTTTTGAATTTTCGTTAATTGGCGTTTATATTGTGTTGTTGAGATTTTTTTAGATGCGATTTGTTGGTTTAATGTTGCCAATTGTTTTTGGGCAGCATCCACTTGTTGTGCTGCTTGCTGTGCATCTGATTGCGCTGTCAAAGCGATTTGATGTGCAGCCGCAATTTGTTGATTTAACTGATCCTCGGTCATTTGTTGATTTTGGTTACGTTCAGCAACCATGTATCCCGTACCAGTTCCCAAAGCTGCGCCACTTAATGAACCAATTAACAATCCTTTTTTACCTCCAGCAAGACCACCCACCAATGCACCTAATGCTGTACCTGCTATGGCACCTGTTCCCATTGTATTATTATACTGAGCATTGCGCTGATTTTGTCTGTTTTGTTCAGGCGTTAAATTAGGGTTATTGGTCGCAGAGCAAGCAGATAACATGACACAAGTTGTGCCAATGGTAATTAATTTATAAAAACTATATTTACGCATTTATCAATGACCTTCTATTTAAATTATCTGTCATAGATTTTTACAATAAATAACTCGGTAGTGTATGAATATTAAACATGTTACAATATATATACAAATAGGGTTGTATTTTTACCACTTTCATTAAAAGCACTTTATTTTTATAATGCTTATCTATAGGGATAAAGCATTACTCGCTATTTTTTCAAAGACTATCTCAATGTGCTTTTCTTTTCTATTGCGATCATTACTTTTTACCGGAACTTTATACATAACAATGTCTGGATCTTTCGCTGATACTCCTCAAATAGAATCAAAAAATGCTCCTGTGATTTCATTACAAAATCAAGGTAAAATCCAAGGGATTTTTGATAGAAATTTAGTTATTTTTAAAGGGGTTCCGTATGCTAGTCCCCCAGTTCAATCTTTTAGATGGTTACCTCCACAGCCTGTTCAAAAATGGCAAGGTATAAAAGAAACGACACGGTTTGCTCCAATTTGCAGTCAAAAGGCGACTAGTTGGGATACTGATCCAGCTTTAAAAAACACTAGTGAAGATTGTTTATATTTAAATATTTGGGCACCCAAAGCGTTTTTTGATCATCCACAGGATCAACATTTATATCCTGTTATGGTATGGATACATGGTGGCGCATTTGTTTCTGGTGGCAGCTCTTTGGAAATTTATAATCCGTCTGCTCTTGCTCAACAAGGAATTGTTGTAGTCAGTTTTAATTATCGTTTGGGACGTTTTGGTTTTTTTGCTCACCCTGCTTTAAAGCAAGAGAGTGAAGAAGATCAATGGGCTAATTATGGCTTAATGGATCAAATAGCAGCTTTAAAATGGGTAAAAAATAATATTATATCCTTTGGTGGGGACAGCAATAATGTAACTGTTTTTGGAGAATCTGCTGGAGGGGCCTCCATTATTTCGTTGATGACTATTACTGATGCCAAAGGTTTATTTGACAAAGCAATTATTCAATCTGGAACAGGGCATTCCAAAGCATTCCCTCTTACCCCCCAAAATCAAGCTGAAGCAATAGGAATTAATTTTGCACAAAAGCATCATATTTTAAGTAGTGGTGTTGATGCCTTACAAGAGCTTAGATCTTTACCAACAGATTATATAATTGATGATTTAAATATACAAAATTTGCAGCCTAATTTATTTGCAGGATTAATTATTGATCAAACCTTATTAACTCAATCTCTTGAAGAAGCATATGTTAAAGGAGATTTCTATCCTGTTCCTTTGTTAATTGGAGATACGGATGGTGACGGTTTATTATTATCTAAAACCTCTTTAGCTGATTTAGCCAAAGATCTTCATACAACGACAGAAGCCATTAACCATATATATAATCCAGACAATAAAAAGTCTGAATCTAGTATTATTCATCAACTTATTGCTGATACTCAGATTTTAGAACCTACACGCCTACTTGCACATCAAGTTGCAAGTAAAAATAAACCTGTATACCGTTATCGCTTTTCATATATTGCGGATGCTGCTCGTTCCTATAGCTCTTTTGGCGCAACGCACGCATCGGAAATTCCCTATATATTTGATAATTTATCTAAAGCTTATCGTTCTGTAAGTAACCAAGATCATGCTATGGCCAAGGCTATTATGATGTCATGGGTTAATTTTGCCAAGAATGGTAACCCATCCGTCCAAGGGTTTCCAATTTTTTTGCCAATTAATCAGGCACCAGAACAATTGCTGCATTTTGGTATGGATGGAATTAAATTTGAAAAAGACCCTTTTAAAAATCGACTAGATTTTATTGAAAGTATTTTTACAAAGAAAAATAGCAAAAACAAACAGGATATTCCAGTAAATAAAAATCTACCGAAATATCCTACTCGTTAAGTAATCATGTGATTATGGGAAAAGACCTCTGGCTTGCTTAGCAAGATGAACACGTTTTAACCCTGCACATGTAGCAGCCATACGATTGCTTACTTTTAATTCTTTGGCACTTTTAACAGTGTCATAGAATCCCTTATCCATGATTTTTTTCATACGACTGATAATTTCTTCTTCTTCCCAGAAGAATTGTTGTAAATCTTGAACCCATTCAAAGTAACTGACGGTTACACCGCCAGAGTTACATAGAATATCAGGAATGATGAAAATTTCTGGACGTTTTGCAAATACAGCATCTGCTTCTAATGTTGTTGGGCCATTCGCTGCTTCTGCTATAATTCTGCATTCAATTTTATTAGCGATCTCTTCAGTAATTACACGCTCAACCGCAGCAGGAACCAATACATCACATTTAATCGTTAAAATTGTATTCGGATCAGTCAAACATTCTTTGGAATATCCTTTTAATACACCATGTTTTGCAACATATGCAATAATTTCAGGAATATTCAATCCTTTTGGATCATGATAAGCAGCAGTATGATCACTGATGGCCAGGATTTTAACCCCTAAAGCATGCAATTCATTTGCTGCAACAGAACCAACATTGCCAAATCCTTGGATCACAGCCGTTGATTGAGCAAGGTTTAAATTAATTTCCTCTGCTGCACGGACAATTGTATGCGTCACACCTCGTCCTGTTGCTTCTCTACGTCCAACGGTTCCACCACAGCTTACTGGTTTACCAGTTACAATTTCTGTAACAGTTTGGCCTGCATCATTAGAATAGGTATCCATAAACCAAGCCATTACTTGCTCGTTGGTTCCAATATCAGGAGCCATGACATCAACATGTGGACCAACAAATGGAATCAGTTCTTGCATAAAGCGTCGTGATAGTGCCTCTAACTCTTTTAAAGAAAGAGAATAAGGATCGACACGAACCCCACCTTTTGCCCCACCATAAGGAAGGTTCATTAACGCACATTTCCAGCTCATCCACAGAGACAATGCAGCAACCTCACCGATATCAACATGTGGAGAGAAGCGCACACCACCTTTTGCTGGCCCTAAACTCAAATGATGTTGAACACGATAACCTTCATAAACAACAGTTGAGCCATCATCACGATGTATTGGGCATGTCACTGCAATTGCTCTTTTAGGATATAATAAACGATCACGCTGATCTTGCGGGATCTCTAAAATATCTGCAGCTTGCAAAAATTGTTGACGCGCCATGCCAAATACAGGGCCGCTATAAATATCGAACATATTATATCCTTAAGTAATACAAAACCAGAGCGGATATTACCCCTAATTATAAATATCGATAAATAAACTTAAAGTGTTTAATAAAAACCCATCAAAACCATATAAATCCTATTTAATTGAGCAGATATTTGATGTAAGAAACTACATAATCATAATTATATTTAGTTTGCAGCTTCGAAGGTCTCCCATGTCCATTTTTTCTCAATTTGATGATATTTTACACCAACAAGGTAATTTAAGGAACAAAATCACTGAGGCAACCCGCATTCCTGAAACTCAGTGTGTTCAAACGCTTATTCAACAAGTAATCTTGCCTGATGCTGTGAATGAGCAAATCACAAATCATGCCAAAGCATTAACACAATATCTAAGAAATCATCGTAACCTAAAGGGTGTAGAAACACTCGTTCAAGAATTTTCTTTGTCTTCAGCAGAAGGCATCGCATTGATGTGTTTGGCCGAAGCATTATTACGTATTCCTGATGTAGAAACACGTGATGCACTTATTCGTGATAAAATAAGCTCAGGGGATTGGACCTCTCACGCAGGGTTCAAAAAACCCATATTTACGAATGCGGCCGCATGGGGATTGGCCGTTACAGGTAAATTAGTAACCCCAGTCAAAGAAAGCAATTTAGCAGCTGCACTCACCAAATTAGTACAACGCCAAGGTGAAGGGGTTATTCGCCTCAGCCTTGATCGCGCAATGCGTATGATGGGTGAGCAATTTGTCCTGGGACAAACGATTGACGAAGCTTTGAAATACAGTAAAAAACAAGAAAAAATAGGATTTCGTTATTCCTATGATATGTTAGGCGAAGCTGCAATCACCAAAGAAGACGCCGAACGTTATCGTATTGACTATGAGAATGCATTGCACGCTATTGGTCGTTCTGCTCAAGGAAACACTGTTTACGAACGTGCTGGTTTATCGATTAAATTATCTGCATTACACCCAAGATATTCTCGCGCACAACATGACAGAGTCATGGAAGAATTGCTCCCAACACTCACCAATTTAATTATTTTGGCACGTCGATACAATGTAGGTATTAATATTGATGCTGAAGAGAGTGAACGTTTGGAACTTTCTTTAGATTTAATGGAATCTATTTGTCATCATCCAGAATTAAAAGATTGGAATGGTATTGGTTTTGTTGTCCAAGCCTATGGTCGCAGAGCACCCTATGTTCTTGATTATTTAATTGACCTAGCACGTCGTACGGAACGCCGTTTGATGATTAGATTGGTCAAAGGCGCTTATTGGGACAGTGAAATCAAAAAAGCTCAAGTAGAAGGACAATCTGATTTTCCTGTTTATACCAGAAAAATCTATACCGACATAAGCTATATTGCTTGTGCACGTAAACTGCTTGAGCATCGTGACGCGGTTTTCCCGCAATTTGCTACACATAATGTACGCACCTTAACAACTATTTATGCTCTAGCTGGTAAAAATTATGACCCAGAACAATACGAGTTTCAATGCTTACACGGTATGGGTGAACAATTATATAATAAAGTAGTTCAAGCAGAACATCTATCCAGACCTTGTCGAATTTATGCTCCTGTTGGAACGCATGAAACTTTATTGGCCTACTTAGTTCGTCGTTTGTTAGAAAATGGTGCGAATTCTTCATTTGTTAACCAAATTGGAAATGATTCTATTTCCATTAACCAGCTTATTTCGGATCCGATTGCCGAAGCATTAAAAATTAATCCTGTCGGAAGTCAACATTCTTCTATCAGAGCGCCTTTAGATATTTATGGTAAAGAAAGACTAAACTCAAAAGGGATTGATTTTAACGACGAATTTACCCTGCAAGCGCTTTCAAAAGCATTAAAAGATTCTCCAAAAGAATGGGAATGTTTGCCTATTCTTGCAGGTAAAGTTAAAAAATCAAAAATTAAACCAACTGACATATTAAATCCTGCTGATCACACAGATAAAGTAGGTACAGTAATTGAGGCATCTAAAGAAGATATTGATCAAGCTTTTCAAGCTGCTGTTAAGGCTGCTGAAAGTTGGGCCTCGACCACTCCTAAAGAAAGAGCAGCCCCTTTATTAAAAGCAGCTGATATGCTAGAAGAGCAAATATATCCTTTGCTGGGATTGATTGTTCGTGAAGCTGGAAAATCCTTTCTTAACGCTTTAGCAGAAATCAGAGAAGCTGTTGATTTCTTACGTTATTATGGCACAACGATTTCTCAGACTTATGATAATAAAACCCATATTGCTTTGGGTGGGCCTGTCGTTTGTATCAGCCCTTGGAATTTCCCCTTGGCTATTTTCCTTGGACAAGTTTCAGCAGCTTTGGCAGCAGGAAACCCAGTGCTTGCAAAACCCGCCGAAGAAACACCCTTGATCGCAGCCAAAGCAGTGCAGATCTTACATGAAGCAGGTATTCCAACAGAAATATTGCAACTTTTACCTGGTAAAGGCGACGTTGGTGCAGCACTGGTTTCTCATAAAAACGTTTATGGCGTTATGTTTACTGGCTCTACCGCAGTAGCACGTGAGATTTCAAAAGGCTTGGCCAGCAGAAGATCTCCATTAGGTGATATTATTCCTTTTGTTGCTGAAACAGGTGGACAAAACACGCTAATCGTTGACTCCTCAGCTTTGGCTGAACAAGTCGTCGTTGATATTATTGCCTCTGCTTTTGACAGTGCTGGTCAACGTTGTTCTGCATTACGTGTATTATGTGTCCAAGAAGATTGCGCTAACCGTGTGATTACTATGTTACGCGGCGCAACAGAAGAGTTGACTGTTGCTAATCCTATATCTTTAAAAACGGACGTTGGCCCTGTCATCAGTCAGGAAGCTTTGGATCGTTTAAATAAACATGTTGAGTATATGAAAGGTAAAGGATTTAAAGTATGGTCATTATCTTTACCTGACGGCACAAAAAATGGTACCTTTATGATGCCTACGATTATCGAAATTAATCAAATTTCTGATATTCCTGATGAAGTTTTTGGTCCTGTCTTACATATTATCCGTTATAAAAGAAATCAACTTGATAGCCTCATCGACACTATCAACAAAACAGGCTTTGGATTAACTTTCGGTGTTCATTCACGTATTGATGAAATGATTGAACATACCACCAGCAAAATCCATGCGGGTAATATCTATATTAACCGCAATATTATTGGTGCAATTGTTGGAGTTCAACCATTTGGCGGTCATGGACTTTCTGGAACAGGTCCAAAAGCTGGGGCACCTTTTATTATAAGAAGATTATTAAAGCAAGCTCCTTCTTATGATTTATTACCTAAACAAACCCCTCCAACCATTGCTCAACAATGGATCAGATGGCTTGAGCAATATAAACAAGATTTCTTGCCTGTTGCACATGAAATTTTATCCCATACACTTGTCGGTACAAAAATAGAGCTTAAAGGCCCCGTTGGCGAAGAAAATATCTATAGCCTATCCCCTCGTGGAACTGTGCTATGTATTGCCAAAACAGAGTATATTTTAATGCGTCAAATCACTTTGGCTCTGGGTGCGGGGAATTCTGTAAATATTCTTGCTAATGATAAAATCACAGAATGGTATGAACAACTTCCTCTTTTCCTTAAACAAGAAATTACCAAAGTTAAAAAAGCAGACGAAAACCCTTGTGTGGTTATTCTTGGGGAGAATGCATGCCCAGAATTTGAAAATGCACGTCAAACTTTGGCATTTACAAATCATGGTATCGTTTCAGCCTTTATCGTTGATGAAATATATAACCCAAGTGATTTCCTTATGGAGGAACAGTCCACCAGTATTAACACAACTGCCGCAGGTGGTAATGCATCATTAATGACAATTGAGTAATTACTAATTAAAGAAGGATTTTTTAATCCTTCTTTTTAAATATCTTTTGCGTAATTTAATCAATTACATCTAATAAAAACAAAATATCTTTAATAAAAAAAGCAGATCCTGTTCTTAAGGTTTCTAAATAAGCAAGAATTCTCTTTGCTTCTTCTGCTGGATTCCGTCTTATATTTTTACAATCATCTAAAAAGGCTTCTGGAAAAATTCTATGTGTTAAATCGTTTCTAAAATCCAATAGTCCATCAAAACGTTTTTCTATTTCAATATTTTTTGTTTGCACTCCTCAGATAAAGAATTTAATTTAGAGCTGTTAAATTGTTTTAACTGTTTAATTAATTGACCTAGCGTAATTTTCGTTATTTTTTTATTATACTCTTCGCTTTGTTCTAAAAATTTTTCTTTTAAAATCTATATTATATCGTAATAAGTCCGCTATTTTTATATTTTCTTGCAAAAACAAATAATAAGATAACAATTTTTCAAATTTATTCATCCGAAACGTTAAATATCCCAAGAAATAATAAAACTCATCCATTAGATCATTTTGAAGGTTGAACTTTCTAGGTTCATCTTTTTGATAAAACTCTATTTCCTCTTTCATATTTAAATCCATTAACAACTTATTCCTTATCCCGTGCTTGTGCTGGTGGAATATCGCTGATTTGTTTAGTGACAAAATCAACATTCCATTGTTTTCTTGGCAAAGAAAGTAAATTTTGTGCTTGATCAGCAAAGAAGGCAAGATTATCCAACTGTCTGGTTTTATATGCAGAATGCACCATCACAAATTGTTTGTTTTTATCAATTACAGAAGGTGCATCAGCTATTTGTCGGATCAGATCTAAATATCCTTCAATAGAGCTTTTCATAATTTTTTTATGATTGTTTATATTGGCTCTAATTCCAACTTTTTGCTTGTCATTCAGCATTTTTAACGTTGATAAAGATTCCTCTAGCATTTTAATAGTATGTTGATGTTCCCAAATATTCATTGCTAACGCAGAAGCCGCCTCTATCTGCGCACGCATTGTCGCAGTTTGCGCATCATTTCTAGCTCTAGCATCGGAATCAAGTTGAGCAGCAATACGATCTAAACCAGCTTTCGTAGTTGCTTCGGTACTTTGTGACTTTAAATTATTAATAAGTTGATGCGTATTCGAAGTAACATTTTCTGACTTCTGCAAAAGCTCTGTAAATTGAGTTTCTGCTTGTGTCGTTTCCTGTAAGCTACCTAAACTGGGTGCTGCAATCACTACTCTAAAACCCATAGTAGCAAGTTTGGTTGGTTCGTTACTGTTTGCATCATATAATGGAATTTCTTCGCGCAAGGCTGTATTTAAATCAGAGGGATTAAAGGTATAATTGCCTCCTTTGACAATAATACCTCCCGTTTGACCATGTAAACGCCCAACGCGATTCAGATGATAATAATCTTGCATCATTTGCCCAACTTCACCCAGCATATCATATAATCCTAATGGATTAGGTTTCATTGCACCAACGGCTTGAACTTGACCGTTTGCCAGCTCTGATCCTGCCATCACATATTGCTCTATCCCTTCGGGCACAGGCCATGTCGGTTCTAAAAATTCGGTATTGCTTACTTTATTCCCACCTTGTGCAGCATAATACCATTCAGCTTCGGTTGGTAAACGAATAAAACTATAGCTACTATCCCTTTTGGGTAAAACATTTTTAGCATTTTGTAGTAACCAAACAGACCATTTTTTAGAAAAATCTTGAGCATCAAACCATGAGACATTGTTCATAGCCTTTTGTCCTGCTTGATCAGGTTTAGGACAGGTTCCACTATTCATAATAGCGTCATACTGGTTGCGCGTTACGTCATATTTTCCAATATAATAAAATTTCATCCCAGCTTTAGATGATGAAAATGGCGCTGATAACGGAGATTGATAAATATAATTACTATAACCTTGTTCAGTACTGGTTTGCCCCATTTGCACAGGAATATCATCCAACACACCACCTTCTGAAGGCACTTCAATCACTCTGAAGACCATTGCCCCTCCACAAGGCATCGGCAAAGTAAAATCATCAGCAGCTGGATGAGGATCTATCAAATTCTTGGGCCATGAAGCATCAATTGCATCAGCCGATATTGAGGATAATCCCCAAGCAATGGCTAAACTATAAATAATACGCTTCATAATGCAGTAACCCCTTCCCAAGGCTGAATTTTTGCGGCTCTGTTACCTGATAATAAACTGACAATAATCCCGCCCACTAAGGTCAGCCCCAAGGATCCCAAAATAATCCAATTGTTTAATAAAAATAAAGAATGTCCTTGGGGTAAAACCGAACTAAATAAAACATTAATTAACTGTCCCGCCCCATAAGCAGCCCCGAGTGCTATAATCGCACCCGCCAAAGCAAGAACAACGGCTTGCACCATTGGGAACAAAATTAAATCCATCGCACTAAACCCATTAAAGCGGAGTAACGCCAATGATTTTCTTTTACGCTCGGTATTAGCCCATAACCCTGCTCCAAGGGAAATACATAATCCCACACCACCCAAAGAAGCAACACAGATAAAAAGCAATGACAAACGATAATCAAGAGAGAGCAACCCCTCGACATCCCCTGCTTTAGAGACAACATCAATGCCAGACTGGCGTAAATATGTGTCCAGAGCGGGCAATTGATTAATATTATGTGTGTATAAACGAAATCCAGAATACGCGCCTTGCGTTGGCATTGGTAAGTCTTTTAATTGTGCTGGCCAGTTTTTGATGCCATCTTGATAATTTTCAATTCCTATTGCCAAAGGCAAAGTTAAAAAAGCAGTATCTTGATCCGTTACCCAAGATGGTGCAATTGCTACAATTTTTAATACAAATTGCACTTGCTGTTTCTCGCCGTTCAAAATACGATTTAAATAAGCAGTTACCTCATCCCCTTTTTTAAGATGCAAGTGATCCGCAGCTGAAGATGATAGAACAACCTCTTGATTATCACGAATAAAAGAAGAAATATTTTTTAACAAAGGGTCACCCTTTGCTGTAGGGGTCAACATAATATGACGACCCGAACCTGGATCATTTTGCTTTTCCATAAAAAGACTGGCAGCCAAAGTTCTGGTTCTTGGAACTAAAAATTCTACATCTTTTCTGTTGGCCAATTCTTTTAATGTATGATCTGTAAAGCTGCGATTAGAAATATTGACAATCTCTCTAGCATGAGGGTCTTCTAATAATGTTTGGCGGATACTGGTTAAAACGCCACTTCGCAGCCCAGCGATTACAATTAAAGGAGCCAGAACAGCAACAATACCCAATATAAGACAAAGCGATAAAATCGGTTCACTTTTTAGATCTTGCCAAGCTAGTTTCGCTGAGAGTGATCCATGAAAAAATTTATACTTCATAACTTAACCTGGTAATTTGATTTTCCTGATCCAGCTCGCACGGAACTTCGGTTAACCCATATTGTAGGGTTCGCTTTGTATCGTGCGAAGTCATAATCAAAGCAGCTCCTGTTTTTTCAATTGTTTCCAACAACAACTCTAATATTCCATCCGCAAGGGATGGGTGTACAGAGGCAGTGGGTTCATCTGCCAACACAATTAAAGGGTGATTAATTAAAGCTCTGGCAACTGCAACCCTTTGGCGTTGCCCAACTGAAACTTGATGCGGTTTATGAGATAGGATCTGATTAATTTCTAACCTATTCACTAAATAGAAAAACCAGTCCTGATCTTTTTTTCCAACCAAACGTTGAGGCATTGAAATATTTTCTTGGATATTTAAAAAAGGTATAAGCCCTGCTGTCTGAGGAATAAAGCCAAATAACGAAGCCCTCAGTATCGCCAGGTCATCACGTTTATTATTCTTCCATTTTTGAAGAATATCTATTTGATCACACAAGAATGTTTTCCCTCGGTCTGGCTTTAATGCCAAAGACAACATTCCCAGCATCGTGCTTTTTCCACAACCCGAGGGGCCTGAAATCAGAATTTTATCCCCTAGCATGATACGCGCTTTGGTAATCTCTATGGATATACCGCCTGTAAATTGACGAGATATTTTTTCGAGATTAAAAATTTCTTTTTTCTGAACCCCTGACATATTTATGGCAATGCTTCCAAAGGCACAGGATAGACAGCTTCACCAGGATCATTGCTTCCATTAAGATTTACCCATAAATCAGGATGTGCTTGATATTCTTGATAAAGACGCAAACGACTTTCAACATTATTTAATATGGTTCTTTGTGCAATGGCACCCATTGCCAACCAATCTTTTTCAGAAATATTCATAATATCAGATTTATAAGGCAATCCCTGTAAATACTCGCCTAACATCCCTCCAATTTGCTGAGATTGCGCAATCTTAGATGGATCTCTGGCCGCGGCTGCAAAGGCGGAACGCAATTGAGTAAAGAAGGTTTGTGGTTCAGTACGACCAGCCAGCCCAGTTTTAAGAATAATTTGTAAAGCCTGTGCCAGATCAGATAATTGATTACGAGTTAACAACACTCTAACTTCGACAGACTTCTTAATTGGATTAGTCAAATCGCGATCTGTTGTGTAACTGGATACGACATCAGGAACAGATGTTTTTTCTTCTTTACCAACATAAGCTAACTTCATCGCTTGACTAACAACTTGTAATTGCTTTTGTATTGCTTGTTGTTTGGCATTTTTAGTATCTGGATTTAATCCAGCAACAGGGCGACCCGTAGTATTAGAAACTTGTTGTAATAATGATGTGGACAATGTTTGAATGACTTCGGCAAAAGCTTCTGGGGTTCCCCCTTTGACTGGGAAATATAATGAACCTGCGGTGCCATATTTACTCAATGCACGATATTGTTTTTCCGCTTTTGAGTGGTTATTATTTTTCTGCCCAGACGGTGTTAATAAATGCACAACAAATACAGCAACACCTTTAGATTCAGCTAGTTGGTGAATTTCTTCGATCCCAAGCTTGGTAATACTGTTTGGGTGATCTGCCCCCCTAGCCCCAGCATCAGTGACTAAAATGATATAGCGACCAGCTGCTTGATCCCAGTCAATTTCATCCAAAGCTGTTTTAATACCTGCAATTGGATCTTCATCATAAGATTTAGACGATACGCTGGCATCATGAACAATAGAAATAGAATCGTTAATCACATCGATTGGCTTGGAAAAATCTGGTTTAGCAAATACTTTTGTTTCATACTCCAAATCTGGATTATCATTTAAGCTATCGCGATACGCAACCAAACCAAAACGAAAATTATCTTTTACAGCCGTGTTTTGAATGCGACTGACAATCGATTTAACCGCTTTTTGTGTTTCCTCAATATAAGGTTCCATACTGATGGTTGTATCCATCACAAAAACCAAATTGGCTTTGAAATTTCGCAAATTTGCAGGTGAAGCATTAACTTGACTACCTCCAGTTTGTGTAGGTGCAGAAATGACGTGCAATAAACGCAAAGGTGGGCCACTTGGGCGTTCTATTTGCTGTGCATCCAAGATCGGCAACAAATAGAAATTTTTGGTAATATCCACATAATTAGTGGGCTCCATCGCCACAACTTTATCCGAATTTCCAGACAAGGCTGCCTGAGTTAATTCTTTGGCTTTTTGTGCGGTATCAGGATCAGTGATCAGTTGTTTTTCATCTTGCTCGGTCTTTAAAAATAAAGAACGTTCTCTGCCCGCAGGGTTGGTGAATGCTCCCACCAAAGTATGAGACCAATTAATCGATTTATCGACTGGAATCCACCCTGCAATATGGCCTTGCAGATCCGTGCCAACTTGTATCCAGTCTTCTTTACCCTGATCATCTTTATGACGCTGATACACGTAAAAAACTTTAAATCCTTCTAAAGGCTTAGAATTTTCTTGTGAAGGCTCAGGGGAAATAATCCCACCAGGACGGGTAATAATACGCTGATATAGACTATGTTTGCCTTCTATTAATAAAGGTGTTTTGGACGTTGTATTATTTTTAGCGGTTGGAGATAAAGGAGTAGGCTCAGAGCTTTGAGCATAAGCAACTATTCCCCCTGCAATTAAACCAAAAACAGATACACTGACTTTTAATAATGACTTAAAATTATTGAAACTCATTTCCAAAAATCCTTCAAAGTTAACCGTGCCATATCGTCACCTTCATCCGCTTTTTTTGTAAGCCAATCTTTTAAAGCTGCTCTTGGAGCTGTTGCATCCTTTAGGCCACCCTCTTCTGCTTTTTGCAAATAACGAGCGGCCTCTCTCATATCAGGACTGGGAATAGCTCCCCCAGTTTTAAAATCAACAGGGCTATATAATAACCCCAATTTAAGCATCGCCAAAGTATCCCCTTTAGCGGCTGCATTTTCCAATAATAAAATCCCATCGTCAAATTGCTTGGCTTCTAAACGGCGCTTGCCTTCCTGAGTAATCATCACTGTATTAGGAGCTTTATCAATTACTTCAGGCACAGACATTTTCTGTAAATTTTCTGCAAAAGAAGGTTCTGCTTTAGGAGGCTGCACTGGCGCAGGCGGTTTTGTTTCAGCCGCCTTAGGTAATTCTTTCTTGGGTTCTTCTTTTTTAACTATTTGTTCTTTGGTGGGTTCAGAATGAGGCTTAGAAAATTTGATATACGCAATTGCTCCCCCCGCCAATAAAAGACAAACACCAAGAATACTTAATAAAATGACTGGAACAGAAGATTGATGTCTTTTAGATGGTTCAGAGACCAAAGGTGCATCTTCTTCTTTATCATCTTTATTTTGTATTTGAGTAAAATAATCGGTCTTTTGTTCCTCATGAGTATCCTCTATCAAAGATGAGGGTAAAGAGGATGTTTGTGGTTCTGTTTCAAAAGACAACGAAGCTGGCTGTTCTTCTTCTATTATAGGTGTTTTCACTTTGGAAGGAGACGAAGCTTTCGTCGTATTGATTACCCCTGTGCTTGCCCCTCTTTTTCCAACGATTTCTGGCCAGATGACCGTACTCGTAATTTCAAGCTCTGGTACTTTTATTTGGTAAGGACTATCAGGTTCTAAAATATCACCCAAACTATCTGCATCAATAATCAATAATAAATCATCACCAACAACGGATTGTTGAATAACTTTCTGTGAAGAAATAGATGAGAACTGAGGAAAAGAAATTGTTAAAACATCTCCATAATGTAATGCCTTACCAACAAGAATGATTGTTGCTTCCCCTGGTGCTGAGGCCGAAACCTTTAACTGAGAACTCATTTTATCTTTGCTCCAATACAGAAATAATCTTACCTAATAACGCGTTTGCTGCTGGATCAATTCCATTTAAATCAGAAGCCCCAGCATTTTCCTCAAAACGACATACCAAAGCAGAAATCCAATCTCTAACAAAACGCTCATTATAAGGTGTCGGTTGCTCGGGTAATAATAATCCTTTTAAAGGTTCCTTAGGGGCAAAAATATGCTCACCTTTTAACCCTCTGGTCATGGGACGTTGTTCCAAAGCTATATTAAAATAGCCCAGCCAATTCACAAAATTACCAATCTCTATCTCAGCCAATAAAGCCTGCGTTTCACCTCTTAACGACGAACTCCCTGTCAAAGAAGCATTTTTACGCAATTTATCTGCTAATTGATCTCTAAGGTCTAGCCTTCTGGATAATAAAGCAATTTCGGCAGTCAATGCGGTTAGTTGCTCTGATGGCATTTGATAAGTATCAGCCACATACTCTTGGCTTGCAAATTGATCCATTACACTATTCCATTTAGCTAATGCCAAATCAGCATATTGTTCATGACGATCCTTAGCTGTTGCTGGTTCTTCAACCTCTGTGCTTTGTGGAATGTTTACGTCTTCTGCATCAGGAAACATATCTTGGAACAAACTATCAACATCACTGGCCCTGCCCATTAGAAACCTCTGATTAGCCGACTGCGTTTCCAAACTGCGCCAAGCTTCTATCATTTGATCTCTGGTAACTTGCAGGCTGGATATTAATGGCCCAAACATTTGCGCCGCAACACACCTCATCAAAGAACGAGCAATGGTTTGCGCTTCCAAAGAAGCTTTTTGAATAGCCTCTTCTTTATTACCACTATGATAAAATGGTGCAATAAATCTGGATAAATTAGCACTAAACTGGTTGGTCTGTGCTGCAATTTGTTCTAGTTTTAAATTCGCATCACAAACTTTACTGAGCGCATTGGCAAGATAGGTAATACCTCCATCATTAGGCATTAATACTGCCTCCCAAGCTTGTTCGGGATCAGCCACATAACGTTGAATAGAGACATTAGCTAAATAAGCTTGTTTCATCGTATCAACCAGTGTTTGAGCTCTTGAGGCTATTCCTGCTTCTTTGGAGATATTATTAATATGCTGATAATCCATGACAGCAGGAAAGCTTATCGCAGGGCTACGCAACCAATAAATATTATTAAAAGGTCGACTGTTTTTCCAATCTTCTACCCAGCTACTCGTTTTAAAAAAATCCAATAGGCTCGCATTAATTCTTGCTGTCCACCTTGAACCCGATGAAGGAGCATCTCCCTCTTTTTGTTCAAATTCACGATCGAACTTGGTTAAAACAATAAATAAATTATCTCTTTGCTTGGTCCTATCAGCCGAGGTTGCACCAATACTGGTTTTAATCCAACCATCAATCATTCCTGGTAATGTGGATACACTTTGAATTGAATCCCCAATACATAATAACATGGCGGAAATTTCACGTTCAGCTTCATAACGTTGAAATAAATAAGCAACCTTGCCACGTAAGAACAAACGTCCCAAAGCCTCAGGAGCCTCAAGAAACTCTTGAGCATCATAAATCATTTCCCGAGACCTTGCCCCTGGAAAGTCCAGCAAATCTGTCTCTTGTAAAAATGGCCAGGGCGCATCCCCAACAGGGACTGTAATTTCTGCTGTTAAAGCCGTGACAATAGAACGATTAATCGTTACTTTTTTCTGATTTGGAGTCAATAAAGTAATCGCATCGCCAGGGTCAGCTTGACCAAGGGTAAAAAGCGTTTCTACATTTAAAATGCTTCTTTCTCTAGGGCGCAGCGCATCTGTCGAACAATATACAAAATCAGGTTGCCCCATTTGCTCTAAGACCATAAATAAAGAGCGTGCCAAATTGGTAAATTCAGGCAATCCATTCCACAAAGGCGAAAATAAAACCGCACATTCACTTGCTGGTAAAGATGGCACCATCTCTTTTAATTTTTGCCAATATCCTTCACCAAGCTTTTCTAAACGCTGATAGTCAGGATATAAAGCCTGTAAATACTCAAATAACCCTTCTACATCATCCAAATCTAAAATCGTATTTTGGGCATTGGCAGAAGCTACTGCGGTATTAAACAAAGCATCAATTTTTGCTTCTTCCATAGATAACTCTTTGACTTTAAAGTCTTCGAGCGATGTATTAGTTAAAATCTTAATAATATCTGCTGCCGATAATAGGCGCAAAGGAACAGGCATATCCTCTTGAACAATGGTCGGCGTTTTCGTCGTAAACCGAGAAACCAATCCCGTTGATTCATTCCCCCCTTGGGGGTTCATATCTTGTAGAAAATTTAGTTTTTCACCCTTATAATGAGCCACCAAGGTTTCCCCTGGTTTCGTAGCAAGACTTGAGACCAAATACGATTTCCCTGACTGAGAAGCACCAAAGACAGCAATGGCGGGAGGTTGATGAGAGGCCCTGTTTAGTTGGCGCGCTTGCCTGCGAAACCGTCTTAAACTGGCATTTAGACGCTCCCCATCCCCTTTAATTGCTTTGGGATTTTCTGTAAACCAAGTTAAGGTTTGTTCAGATGCTTTTAATACATCACCATTACGGGCTTGTTGTGTTTTTATTATTGTTTGATTATCTTCAACCATCTTGATTATTTCTTTCCTTAAGCCAACGTAAAGCGACCTGTATCACGCCAATATCCCTCGACATTTTGCATGGTCTGCAAACGCAAAGATAAAATACGTGGAGGATATTGTTCACCATTATGATCAATGACTTCTGCCACTTTAAATTGCTCTCTGCCTGAATAATCATTTTGCGCTTGCTCTTTGTCCAGATCAATATCCTGTCTGACAATCTTAACCGTTAAAGGCAATGCTACTCTGTTAAATCCAGGAAAATTACCGAATTCCAACGTGTATAAAGGCGAGGCTGGCCAACGCTCTATTCCCAACTGACGAAACCCAATACGTGTCGTATTTTCAAAATCTTGAATGGTAAAACCAACCTCTTCGTTGTTATTGCCTTCTAGATCTATATTTGAAAGCCAAACATTTTTATTTCGTAGCTGTCCATTTTTCTCCAAACGACCCAAGAAACGTGCCGTGGAATACATTTTTAAATCACGCGTTCTGAGCACAAAATTTTGAAGCTTTCCTTCTGCTTGCAAACATAATGAAGCCCCAACAACAACGGTTGTCTTGGGATCACTAATCCGATTTCGCTCATCACGAAATGCATAATATGCCCCTACTCTATAATGATACATTCCAACAATTCTATGAGGCGGCACAGGCATTGCAGCCTTGATCATATCAACAATACGTCTGAAACGAGACGGACGACCCGAGACCAACAACACATCACAATCATACGCCCAGATTGCTTCGCAAAGGTTAGAGATTACCTCTCCCATCACATGAGAAATAGAAGCCTCTACATGCTGAACTTTAACAGCAATCTTAACATCGGTGATATCAAAATTCTTTGCTCCAGCCAACTCGACTTGACGATGAATATAACTGGCAGATCGGGCAATATTCTCTTTATCTTTACCTAAAATATCTCGAACATAAAAAGGATTTAACCCCTCGATACTTCTATCCGTAAGAGATTCATATTCTTTTAAAACAGCAATCGCGATTGGTTCCAAAATATTACTGACGAATAAACGCCTAAGATGGCGCTCTTGTTCTGATTGCCCCCCCCAATCTTGACCAATCATACGACTAAGCAACACTTGAGTATCTTGAACGCCTGCTTTTTCCAAAGCTTCTGCCAAAGGAGGCAATACAACATTGGTAATTACATGTTCTAATATATCATCACCAGCTACTTTGAAACTTTCACGAAATTCCTGTTTAGGACAAATAGTTTCTCCTGAAGGAACATGGTAAGAACTGATCATTAAATCCGTTGTTCCGCCGCCAATATCAATACTAGCCACTCTGATAGAGGGCAGCATTTGATCGTTTATCTCAGGATCAGGACGAAGGCGACCATGCAAGCGCATGAATTCATCCACATTCCCCCCTAAACGCTCAGTAATTTCATTATATAACCAAACAATTTGCGTAGCTGTAGCCTCGTCCAAACGACATTGTAACTGCGGGCGTGTATCCCAAGGCAAACCCAACATTTTCCAACATAAATCAATGGCTGCTTTGGTTCTGGTTTGTAAAATTTTTTGCTCTGCAACAGGCATGCCAGGAGGCATTGTTAAAACAATGGATCGTAACCTGCGCCTTAGGGTTTTATCTTGACGTTGTTCTCTGTTTTGTGGAGAATTCATTTGCAAGCGCGCTTGCATTAAAATTTCGACAAACATAAAGGTAAATAAAGAACTGCGAGAGAAATTAGGTTGTGTCGCGATATTTTCCCCTGATAGGCGTTCTTCATCAGATAAGACACGTCCTTCAGGAGATATCATTGCCATAAAAGGTCCATTTACAGGAGGATCAATAATTCGACCTCCATCACTAATAGAACGACTATTATAACGCCAACTTTGCAGAGATAAACGTCCATCCCAAATATACCGTTTAGGAGACGTCAGTCCTGTTAACCCTTCATTTCCTATACGCATACCTGCTAAATGAGCTGCTTCAAACCCTACCCTGACAGGACTGGGCCAAAAAAAGGCTTTGGCACGGCCTGAACGACGAGACAATAAATCATTACCAAAATTCGCTTTGGCAAACTCAATGGCGCTAGGAAAAGGTTGATCATATTCTAAATAAGGACGTGTAAGATCTCTGAGTGCCAAAGGATAGCTGCTGGAGAAATTTAAATCCTGCCCCAAATGATCTTCAATTAAAATACCACAACTTCTTGAGTTACCTAAATCTAATACTAAATCAACTTCAACAATATTTTGAAGGTTTTTAGCCGCACCACCGTCTAATAAATGAATAGTTGGCATTTGTTGAATTTCTTGCAGAATTTGCAAAAGGGTTTGATAAACTGCATAATGCCAGCAATAATATGAACGATCTGTAAAAGATTTTTGCTCTGATTTCTCTTGAGCTTCTTGCTGAACCTTTAAAAGCCAATCTCCAACCCAAGCCTCGTTTAAAAACCAAGCAATATCCCCCAAAGAAGAAACAAATTTAAAATGATCTTGGCGTTGGCTATCTTCAAAAGTCGGTGCATTATATAAACCGTCACCGGATAATTCCTCTAAAGTCGTATCAAAAACAAGATCAAGATGAATTTGATCTTTTTCCATTTCTGCAAAGCGACCTCGCACCCAATTTCCTGGCCCTTTACGGAATACTTTACTGCCACCCTGTTCAGAAGAAAGCAATGCAAAAAAAGGTAAAGGCAACCATTGATTCTTTAAGAATTGAATCACTGATTTCCAGGTCACATCATAAATTTGATCTTCTGGAGGAGCACGGCCCGTCAAGGGGTCTTTGATAACCCCTGTTTCTTGGTCTTCTTGTAAGGCATGCAATATATAACGTGGTCTGCCATCTTCGTATTCACCGTCACGTTCCTCCCAAAACCAGCATCGAATATTCTTAATCTGCTCAGTAGAAAAAGCGAAGGACCAAAATTGCAAGCCACTGTCAGGAATAAGCGTAATAGTGCGGTTCATACGATCTTTACTCTCTTAATGATTAAAAAGTCAGTATTCATTACTATAATTAAAGCAGAAAACAATATTAATTTTATAAATTTATTATGGTTTAATTTTGTTTAAAATAATATTCATTATGTTGCTTTTGATATGTTTTTTGATTAAAAAAAGCATATAAAAGCCATAAATACTATTCATCATGTATTCTTCTATATCATACATAAAATAAAACAAAGTAACTACATCAAAAATCATGAGTGATATCAACATAGATAAACAAAGAAAATTACTGCCAATCGTTGCGGCAATTGCTTTTTTTATGGCATCGTTAGATACGACCTCTGTTAATACGATTATTCCCTATTTGTCTGGTGTTTTTCACGCTCCTTTGGCTGTTACGAAAAATATAATTATTTATTATATGATTGCTAATGCCATATTCATTCCTTTGACAGGTGTTTTATGCCAAAAATATAGCTGTCGTATTATTTTTTGTATTGCCTTATGTATTTTTACTTTGGGCTCTTTTCTTTGTGGAATTTCGCATACATTAAATCAACTTTTGGTCGCCCGAATTATCCAAGGAATAGGCGGTGCTATGATGTTACCCGTTGGGCGCTTGGCGATTATTCAAACATTTCCTAAAAAAGAGCTGGTTAAAGCACTAAGTTTAGTGACTATTCCAGGGCTTATGGGCCCCTTAATCGGCCCGATTGCTGGAGGAATGATTGCAACATATCTAGATTGGTCTATGATTTTTCTGATTAACGTTCCGTTTGGCTTAGTTGGTATTTATTTTGCACTACATTATTTTCCCAGGCAAAGTGACAAAGCCGTTCGTATTGATCGATGGGGATATATTATTTTTGCAGCGGCAATTGCATTAATTACCTATGCACTAAGTCTTTACAGTGAAACACAAAACTATACACCACCCACGATCATCTTTTGCATCGGATTATGTTTACTGGCTCTATATTGGGTAAGATCGTTGTATCATGATTATCCTTTATTTAGCCCCACTCTTTTTAAAATTAAAAGCTTTTCCATTGGTATATTAGGAAATCTGGTTGCACGATTAGGCTGTGGTGCTGTTCCATTCATGATTCCTTTAATGTTACAAAGATTAATGGGGCTATCCCCCGTAGCTTGCGGCGTGGCAATGTTACCTCTTGCCTTTGCAGCTATGATTGCCAAGCCTTTTGTATCGCACTCTATTAAATTTATGGGATACCGCAATTTCCTATTTATCAACACTATTCTTCTAAGCGCATCTTATATGTCTTATTGCTTTGTTAATGAGCATTCCAGTTGGACCTTTATTGCAGCCTTAATGTTTATCACAGGCTTTATTAACTCTATGCAGTTCACAGCAATGAATACTTCTACTGTATTAGATCTATCAGCCAAAAGACAACCTGCAGGCAGTTGTTTGTTATCAACCGTTATGCAAGTTTCTATGGCAGCGGGCGTTGCAGTTTCTGCGATATTATTAACATTAGATGAGAAAATTCATCTTCATGCTGTGCCTGCGACACATTTTCATTATACGTGGTTTTATCTTGGTTGTATCACAGTGATCAGTGCCTTTATCTTTATGTTCATGCCAAATAAAAGAGTATAAATGTGCTATGCCTTGGACATTTTCCCATCCTGCTGTCGTTTTTCCCATAAAGCAATCTAGAATAGGAAAGTTCTTAAACCTGCCAGCGCTTATTATTGGCAGTATATCACCAGATTTATTTTACTCGGTTGGATTATATAATATCTCGACCACGGCACATCATTTTACGGGATGGTTATATACAGCGTTTCCACTTTGCATTGTAATTTTTATATTACTATCGATGCTTTCTTCTAGTTTGAACAAAGCCTTGCCTATTCCTATTAAAGCCTATAATCAATGGAGCCTTAGAGGTTATATTATAATTGGTATATCTCTATTTATTGGCGCCGCAACACATATTATATGGGATGGCTTTACACATGAGACTAGCAGTTTTGTAAGAAATATTGTTTTTTTACAATATAAATAGACAAGAAATGTGTATTTATAAACTGTTACAATATTTAGGATCATTCTTTGGTTTGTTATATCTTGTCATTAAATATCGACAATATCATTTTAAATCAAGCTTTTCTGATCTGAACAGCTTATCAACCAACAAAAACTCTATAAATTATTAGGAATTGCAGTCTTTTCAATGGGACTTGTTTTCCCTTTTGCTTTGCAATTTTCATATCAAAAAAATTGTAATGCTTCTTCAAGTGTTTTAGCATTTACAGGAAGATTACTCATTTCATTTCCCCTTAACCGCATTATTCATAAAAAACAACTTCTGACGAGCATAAGATACCCAGACATGGCGTGTTGCGAACCAATCCGAACCAATCAACATATTCATTGAATCATGCAGAGGAGAAACCGTTAAGGTTGGGTTGGGTTCTATATCGTCGCCCAATTGAAAGGATTTGAACTTGTGCCAATAATACCGAGTGCTGCGCATATCCACACCACTGGCAATGCCTCCTGGATCTTGGGTTAAGATATGGTACGGCACCCCTATTTTTAAAGCCGTATCAAAAGCCACAATTCGAGAGCGTGCGCCACTATCCAGTAATGCCACCAAAGGTTTGTGATCAACCTTAACATCCACAAAAGGACGATGCCCCACCATTTTTAATGGCACAGATTGCATATTATCCCCCCAAAAGGGCGGAACATGACATAACATAGAATAAGACTCAACGTGCCAAAAAGATAAAATTCCCGCTTGGACATTAAACTCTAAATCAAAATGAGATAAAATATCTGCACCAATTAACCCAATCACAGGAATATCAAGCCTGGGAGAGGAAGGTAAATTTCCCAACGGTACTGATAAAGGCCCTATGGTCAGTTTTCCCAACCCCATACGTTGAATAAGGACATTTTGCACCAGCTCTTGTCCCCCTCTGGGGCCTTGCACAACTGTTTGACGATTAGGGTCGATAGGAAGGTTTAGTAACTTTGCCCCTCCTGGAGAAATCAAACTGCCTTCTGATCCTGTATCCACGACCATGTTAAAATGACGGCCATTTAACGTTACTGTGACCAGTAAAAATCCCCCAACATCTTTTAAAGGAGCTTGCCCTATTTTTTCATAATCACACGAATTTTGTGCTTTGACATCAGATGAAACAACACTAAAAAAAACTAGTACTAGTAACAGACTATAAAAACAAAAATACAAGTTTCTTTTCATATTTCCTTATCCTGATGCGCACGCGGATGTGCTTTTTCCCATATTTTTAATAATTGAGTTTCATCCATTAACGTATATCTCTGTGTTGTAGAAAGACTGGCATGCCCCAATAACGTTTGAATTGTTCTGAGATCACCACCATTTTGCATAATATGCGTGGCAAAAGAATGACGTAATGCGTGTGGTGTAGCCAATTCAGACAAACCCATCATGCGTCGATATTCTCGCATTGTTTTTTGTGCAATAGATGGATTTAATCGCTTTCCTCTTAGTCCAACAAAAACAGGATTTTTACCTTCTGAAATGCCAGGATATTGTGCCTTCCATTGTATTAATGCCTTTGCAACCATCGGTAAAATAGGCAATATTCGTTCTTTATTCCCTTTTCCCAAAACCCGTAGCATTCCACCATCTGCATTTAATCCTGCATGATACAAGTCGATCCAATCTAATCCTAACGCCTCAGATAAACGTAAACCACAACCATATAACAGCGTGAATAGCGCAATATCTCGACTTTGTGCCAATGGGGATTGATCTATAATAGCTATATCTTTGGCAAGTGCGGTTGCTTCTTCCTGAGACAAAGGATGAGGTAAAGGCTGTTTCACCTTTGGTGTATTTAACAAAGTGGGCGCAATATTTTCCACTTGATGATGAAGGGCAAGATAACGATAAAAAGACTTTAATGCCGATAACCGTCTGCGACGAGTACGAATAGCTGCATCTTGAGTATGTCTTCCGCGACCTAATTGAGGATTATTCAGAGCTTTTGTATTCTCATCAGCCAACCATGAACGTAAATCCTTGTGAGAGACTGTAGATAAAGTTTCCTTGGTGGGCTCCTCACCGAAATGCACGGTTAAAAATCCCAAAAACCGAGTTAAATCTTGCTGATATGCGGTCAAACTATGTTCAGAAGCCCTGCGGCTATCCCTCATCCACCCTAAATATTGTTGTAATAATTCAAAAGCCAGCATTCATTTTACCTTGATTTACAGTTCACTATTATTTCCATAAATTACAAAAATGATGCAATGGACCATGACCATGACCATGACCAACTGATAGTTGGTTGCTCGATTTCAAAGCCTCTTCTAAAAATTCTTTGGCATTTTCAACAGCTTTTGGGACAGTCATCATTGGTAATAAAGCTGTAATTGCCGAAGACAACGTACATCCAGTACCATGGTCGTTCTTTGTTATAATTCTCTTACCAACAAACTCATATGTTTCTTGTGAGTTACATAATACATCACGACAAATATCACCTATTAAGTGCCCACCTTTTAATAAAACCCATTGGGACTTTGATTGTAATATCCTTTTTGCCTCTTGCTCCATTTCGTCAAAAGCAATTGGCTCTTTAATATTTAATAAAACGCAAGCTTCAGGAATATTTGGGGTTATCACTGTTACCTGGGGTAATAAAATCTCTTTAATCGCTAAAACCGCAGATTCATCAATCAAAGAATCTCCGCTTTTTGCCACCATTACAGGGTCCAAAACAATATTTTTCACAGCATATTGTTTTAATTTTGCGGCTACGACCTCCACAATTTCTGCATTAGCCAACATTCCGATTTTAACAGCATCAACAGTTATATCTTCGAAAATAGTATCTATTTGCTCACCAACAAATGCAGCATCCATTGTTCGATAAGATCTGACCCCTTGGGTATTTTGGGCAACAACAGCCGTAATCACTGACATGGCATAGGTTCCAAGTGCAGAAAATGTTTTAATATCAGCTTGGATCCCAGCCCCACCGCTGGGATCGGTGCCAGCAATTGTTAAAATATTTTTTATCATTGAACCTATTTCCTATTGAAATATATTATTCGTTTTTATCTAAATATTTGATATAACTTAGAAATAACTTTTTAAAAATCCTTATATTTTCACTTTATAATTTAAAATAAATAATGTCTTTGTAATAAAGGAGGCTTTTATGACTTTCTTCGCATTAGTTTTTCTTAAGTTTATAATTGGTTTTATTATTGTCATTTGTTATTTTAACCTTTCTGGTAAAACGCAAATTTCTCAAATGTCTCCAATTGATTTGATTGGTAACTTTATTCTTGGTGGTATTATCGGTGGGGTCATTTATAGTGATACCATTCCGATGTATACTTATGTATTGGTACTAATTATTGGCACATTCTTAATGCATTTGCTTAACAAAGTAGCCAAAAAATTTGAAATATTTCGATCATTTACACTGGGTGACCCTATTACAATCATTAAAAATGGTCAACTCATGATCGATACAATCAATAACAAACAAAACAAAATCGATATGATTAACTTATTATCTATTTTACATTCAAGAGGTATTGGCTCTATTCAAGAAATAAATTACGCCCAAGTTGAACCTAATGGACAACTTACAATCATTGAACAAAATCAAAATGAGCCTTCAATTGTTTTAATCTTAAGAGGTGAAATACAACGTTTACCATTAGAGTTGTTTGATACTGACAATCAATTTATTGCGCATTTATTAGAAAACAATAAGCTAGAATTAAAAGAAGTCTTTATCGCTGAATATTATAGCAAAATGATTATCATCACACTGAATGATGGTAAAAAAGTAACGGTTCCTGTGACTTTGAAACCAAAAGATCAATCTTAGATATTGCTAAACTTATTTTATCAAAAATAAAAGAGGAAATAACCTGAAGCGAAAAACATTATTCTTTATTTGCTGCTATCTTATAAATAAGAGTATAAGTCATACTATGTTCCATTAATACACTTTAAATATTATGCCCCCTTCTCATATTCTGCCTGTTTTATTACCTTACCCTTTCAAAGAGCCTTTTTATTATCAAGTTCCCCCAGAACTAGAGTATGAATCATTGAGACCCGGCACATTGATTATAGTGCCTTTAGGTAGCAGAGAAGAAATGGGGGTTATTTGGGAAAAACACAGTTTACCTAAAGGTATTTCTTTACCTGAAGAAAAGCCTAAGAAAATAAATAAAATAAAATCTATTATATCTATTTTACCGATTCCTCCCCTACCTACTATTCTCCTTGAATTTATTGATTGGGTTGCTGCATATACAATATCACCTCCAGGGTTGGTTTTGGCCATTGCACTACGTGGTATTCAAACTTATGCCTCCACCAATGTACCCAAATCAGGATGGATTTTATCCGACACTCCAATCGACACAATCCGTGTGACTCCTGCTCGAGAGAAAATTATCCAATTTTTAAAAGATAAAGAAAATCCATTTACAACTGGTTTTTTGACGGATGCGTTACAAGTGAGTTCCAGCGTCATTCAAGGGCTCGCCAAGGCTGGTATTATAGAGGAAAAGCTTTTACCTTATCATTGTCCATTCCTAGAGCCTGACCCATCCTTTCATATTCCTCTATTATCTGATGAACAACAAGAAGCAGCAAACTTTCTGAGTGTAAAAGTCAAAGAGCAACAGTTCTCTGTTACCTTGCTACAAGGCGTTACTGGTTCTGGAAAAACCGAAGTGTATATGCAAGCTATTGCAACTTGTATAGAGCAAAGACAACAAGTTTTAATTTTACTGCCTGAAATTGCACTTTCCTCACAGTGGATAGAGCGTTTTGAAAAAAGGTTTGGCGTAAAACCTGCGCTTTGGCATTCTGACTTAACCAATAAACAACGAAAATTAACTTGGCAAGCCGTTATTAACAATGAAGTTTCTGTGCTTGTTGGGGCAAGGTCTGCTTTATTTCTTCCTTTTACCCATTTGGGGCTGATTATTATTGATGAAGAACATGAAACCTCCTTTAAACAAGAGGAAGGGATTATTTATCACGCCAGAGATATGGCGATTGTAAGAGCCAGATTATCAAATTGCCCAGCGGTGCTTGTCTCCGCAACACCATCGCTTGAAACCCTAACCAATGCATATCATCAAAAATACCACCATTTAACCCTGACCGCACGCCATGGCGGAGCATCAATGCCCGATGTGCAAGTAGTGGATTTGCGTGCAACACCACCGCATAGAGGCTTATTTTTATCTCCACCTTTAATCATAGCCACTCAACAGCGACTTGAAAAAGGAGAGCAAGTTTTATATTTTTTAAACCGCCGAGGTTATGCACCGTTAACCCTGTGTCGTGCTTGTGGGCATCGTCTGGAATGCCCTCATTGTTCGGCTTGGTTGGTTGAACATCGTCGCACTCAACGTTTGGTTTGCCATCATTGTGAGTATTTTATCCCCATTCCCAAAGAATGCCCTTATTGTGATGCACCCGACAGCATGGTTCCTATTGGCCCTGGAATAGAACGGATCACAGAGGAAGCACGCGCAACTTTTCCTGATGCTAAAATCCTAGTCATGTCGAGTGACAGCTTAACCAGTCCAAAAGCAACGGCTGAAGCTATTCGTCAGATTGATCAGAAAGAAGTTAATCTTATTATCGGCACTCAAATTGTTGCCAAAGGCTGGCATTTTCCATTTTTAACGTTAGTGGGTGTGATTGATGCTGACCTTGGATTAAGTGGTGCAGATTTAAGAGCCTCTGAAAAAACTTTGCAACTGTTACACCAAGTCGGCGGACGTGCTGGGCGGGCGCACTCCGCAGGGATAGTGATGTTACAAAGCTACCTTGCCGATCATCCCGTTATGGAAACATTAGTCAAAGGCGATTTCAACGAATTTATGTTACAAGAAGCCGCCGAACGCCAAATGGGATTTTGGCCGCCTTATGGTCGTCTGGCCGCCATTATCGTCAGTGCAGATACGAGTGATGAAGCGATGCAAATTGCTTATGAACTTGGACAAAATGCCCCACAAATGGAAGGTGTGATTGTTCTTGGTCCTGCTCCTGCACCTTTGGCTTTACTGCGCAATCGCTATAGACAACGGCTGTTACTTAGAACGCAGAAACATATCGCCATTCAACCGATTTTACATCAATGGCTATCTAGCGTAAAAGCTAAGAAAAGCGTTAAAATTGATGTGGATATTGATCCTATTTCATTTTTGTAAAGCTTATCTATTCTTAATCTGCAATATGATCAATCATTTCTTTAGCTTTATCGAATAATGCCAAACACTTTTTTTGTTGTAATTGAACGGAAATAGTTTTTTTAATAGAAGTCGGTATATTTGCTGCAAATATTTTCACCTCAATTGCGGCGTTAAGCTGCTCATCAATATCCTCAGCAAATATATCTATCCATAATTTTTGAGCACCAATCTGATGCTGTAAAGAATCAAATGTAAATTCTATCCATTTATATGGTTGGTAATCTATATTATCTAAATTACGTTGTTTAGAATATGGATTATAGTTAGCTGTTATTCCACTAGCAAAGGGTAAGCAAGGAGGATTAGTTAAAATATTTCTACTTATATTTCGTTCACAATAATAAGCTACTTTTATTTTTCCTTTCGCTGTTAAACGCACAGTAACATTTTGTGCGGGAATACTCCCTTGATTATCAATAGAGATACAAGCTATCCAAGAAAGGTTATTATTAAAATTTTTATCTAATTTAGAAAATTCATTTTCACTCTCTATCAACCAATAGTTATGTTCTCTTTCATAATTATAATATTCTTCTAAAGTAATTCCAGGATTGGCATTATAAAAGCGATTAATATGTGACATTACTAAAGAATATGGTTGTGGTTCTACGGGATATTGATTTCTTAAATATTTTTCTAATTTACGCACTTCTTCATAGGTTAATGAAACAAAAGCATCGCGCGATAAAACTAGTTTATCTGTTTTCTCTTGGTCATCTTTCTTCTTTACAGAAATCTGAATATCAGGCTCTTGTTTTGTATATTTAGCTAGTTCTTCTTTTAACCGCCGTATTTTTTTTTGCTCTTCATCTTCCTCTAAACCACGTTTCCATTCATCAGGAATACGCTTAAAAGCTAATTGAATGTCTGGATCTAATGCTTTTGCTGCTACGCCCAAATCTCCTGACAACAAATAGAATTCTCTATCTTGATATTTATCCCTTAGTGCACATGCTGTTGCAACAATCATATCATCTGTTACACGATCATCTAAAATATGACTATATTGACGAGATGGTGCTATATTCTCAACTGTTAGTAAAACACGCGGAACCGTTTCTTGAATTACATAAGGTTCTAAATTAGCATCTATAATACTTGCTAAGATTGTATTAACCTTTAATGCACGACGTTTAATTCTTGGTTTAGAATCATTTTTTTGCTTATCTAGCTCTGCTATAACACGCGAAGTAACAATCACATTAATGCTATCAAAACTCCCTAATATAGCCCAATTCAGAGTCTCGATTTCTCTACATTCATGAAAAAAATTAGTATCTACAATTAAGGATAATTTGTGCATTCAGTTTCTCTTTAGTTGAAACGATTATATTTTGTTTATTATATAAACATTATTATTACTTACCCATCACCTTATTCACATAGTCCCTTGGCGTAAACCCTAACCGTTGCTTAAACACGGTCGTAAATGCACTTGGACTATCATATCCTACTTGCAAAGCGACCTGTGTAATCGGTTCGCCAGAGGTTAACAGTTCCAAAGCAACTTGTATCCGTTTTCTACGGAGCCATTCGACAAAACTTAACCCTGTTTGTTTATAAAATTGACGCGTAACGGTTCGATCACTCACCTTTAATCGTTTCGAAAAATCAGCCACAGACCAAGGATAATCCAAATTTTCTGAAAAATAGTGACAGATATCTTGATACTCAGCATCTTTAGGATAAGGCAGTTCAAACGCATATAAATCGGACAAAGAACGTAATTCATTTAAAAAGAGCTCAATCATCCATTCTTCAATAGAATGAGGTAAATAATGACTATCGATCCCAACCAGTTTTGGCATCAACGCATGCATTAACGGCGAAACATTCACGACTTGAGTTTTATAGGGAAAATCAGCACGCGCAAACGGATCAACATAGATACTATATAAAGACGTATCCTTAAGCATTGTCAGCCTATGCATCGACCCTGCAATAATCCAAATACCATCTTTTTCTGTAATGACCGAGCAGCTTGTCTGTGTTTCCACTCGAATCAGCCCTTTTTTAATGACCAATAATTGCACACATTCATGCCGATGCAACTTGTCTTCAAAATGCTCACTCGAAAAATGATATTCTTTAACGGATAAGAGGGTCAAAACAGACAAACCATTCATGCTATATATTATCGAACATACGATAATTTACAGCAGTTTTAATGCTAATAATAGAACAAATTGTCCATTTTGAGAAAAAACATGTCTGGGCTTCAAAAGCGAATCAAATTTACCTTGGTTATACTGATCTCAATCGTCACTATTAAAGACATTTTAAAAGGTCAAATCCAATGTTAATTAATCCAGAAACAAAATACCGCCCGTTTAACGCTTTCCCATTTCCTGAGCGCACATGGCCAAGTAAAACCATTACTAAAGCCCCTATTTGGTGTGCCGTGGATATGCGCGATGGTAATCAATCTTTAATCAACCCTATGGATCATGATCGAAAGATTCGTTTTTTTAAGTTATTAGTTGATTGTGGTTTTAAACAAATCGAAGTCGGTTTTCCCTCCGCATCTGATACAGAGTTCAATTTTGTACGTTATTTAATTGATAATAACATGATTCCTGATGATGTTACTATCCAAGTATTAACAGCCGCTCGTCCAGAATTAATTGAACGCACCTTTGAAGCATTAAAAGGCGCTAAAAAAGTCGTTATTCATGTCTATAACGCCATTGCGGAAATCTTCAGACGAATTGTGTTTAATAAATCTCAAGATGAAATTATCGATATGGCCACGACAGCCACACAATTAGTTGTCGATCAATGTAATAAAAATCCACAAACTCATTGGACTTTTGAATATTCTCCTGAAAATTTCTCTTTGGCTGAAATTGAGTATGCGGTTCGTATTTGCGAAGCGGTGGCAGATGTGTGGAAACCTTCAGAGCAAAGACCGATGATTATCAATTTGCCTAGCTCTGTTGAAGCTAGCACTCCAAATGTTTTTGCCGATCAAATAGAATATTTTTGCACTCACTTCTCACAACGAAGCAAAGTTTGCATCAGTGTGCATCCTCATAATGATCGCGGCACCGCAATCGCAGCATCAGAATTAGCATTATTAGCAGGTGCAGACCGTATTGAAGGATGTTTGTTTGGCAATGGCGAGCGCACCGGAAACGCAGACCTTGTGACATTAGCATTAAATTTATATTCTCAAGGGATACATCCTAACCTTGATTTTCACGATATAAAACATATTGGTGAAGTCGTCAAAGAATGTAATGAACTTCCTATTCATCCAAGACATCCATATGTTGGGGATCTTGTCTTTACAGCATTTTCTGGCAGTCACCAAGATGCCATTAAAAAAGGCTTTCAAAATCACCAAAAACAAAATCATACCTATTGGGAAATGCCTTATTTGCCAATTGACCCTGCTGATTTAGGCTGCAGCTATGAAGCCGTCATTCGCGTAAACAGTCAATCTGGGAAAAGTGGTGCTGCATGGATATTACAACAAAATCATGGGATTGAACTTCCACCACATCTACAACGTGAATTTAGTATTATTATTCAACAAAAAACGGATCAATCAGGTCATGAACTGACCCCTGCTGAAATCTGGTCTATTTTCCGTGAGCATTATGGATTAACAGGTCAAAATAAATTGACTTTGCAAGAATTTAATGTGGAACAAAATGCGCCCAATAGTACCAAATTAAAACTTACATTGAATATTGATGGAAAAAAATCAACGATGGAAGGCGAAGGAAATGGCGTTTTATCAGCAGGTACTGCGATCTTAAAAGAAAAGACACATTTAGATTTCCGTATTGTTGAATATAACGAACATACGTTGGGTAAAAATAGTGATAGCCGTTCTATCAGCTATATTAAATGTTCTAATAGAGCAGGTGAAAGCTTCTGGGGGGTTGCTATTGATAATGATATTCTTAGCTCTTCATTAAAAGCGCTATTAAACGCAGTCAGTAAATTTATAGGATAATCATTAAAGAGGCTCTTAGTCCAAAAACTACTAAGAGCCTCTTTTACTGTTTTAAAGTAATTCTGCAAATATTAAAATATTATAAATTGTTATAATCAATCTTAAGAAAAGCCACATAGTATAAAAAAACAATCGATTTTGATACATAGCTTAAAAAACAATTTTACACTCGCTTCTCTTTTTATTTTTCTTTATGATAGGCAAAAATTAACATTTTTATATATTAATAGCTTTTATCACAGGAGACATTATGTCTAGTGCAGTTACAATTCCTTCTGATTCTCTTACAGAAGGGCTCATGGATCGTAACAAAGAACTTTTGATTGTTACCCATAATGGCCGATTTCATATTGATGATGTTTTTTCGTTCACAACATTATCCTTAGCACTAGATTTAGATAACCGCCCCTTTAAAGTAGAAAGAACGCGGGATACTGAAATTATTGAAAAGGCAGATATCGTCTTTGACGTAGGGGGGGTATTTGATGGAAAACGTCTTTTTGACCATCATCAAATTGGCGCACCAGAAAGAGATATCAAACAAACACCCAAGGGTATAGAGGGAACCATTCCCTACAGCTCTGCTGGATTAATCTGGCGTGCTTTTGGATTGGACGTAATTCAAAAACTGGCACCTGATCTTGATGATAAATCTCGTAAAATTGCACATAATGTTATTGAAAAAGCACTTGTTATTCCAATAGATGCAATTGATAACGGTAAAATGCGCCCTGAAAATGGATTAAATTTTTCCTCTATTATCAATGTATTTAATCCAGCATGGGATACAGATGATTCTTCTACCCAATTAGAACGTTTTTTTGAAGCTTCGAAAATTGTTCGTACTATTTTAATTTATCAATTAAATATTGAATTTGCCCGCCTCAGAGCCATTGGATGTACTGAAGAAGCTTATAAAAATAGTCCAGATAAACGTATTTTAATGCTCCCTCGTTGGATGCCTCATATTTATCCTATTTTCGCCAACGCATGGGCTACACAGCTTGTCATATACCCAGCAGAAAATGAATGGCGTATTGGAACGGTTCCCATTCGCATGCACGGTAATGATCGGCGTAAATTATTCCCAGCCAGCTGGGGTGGACTAGAGGGTGAAGCTCTAGCTACTGAAACAGGAATTCCAGGATCGAAATTTGTGCATAAAGGCTTGTTTATTGCTGTTACAGAAACCAAAGAATCTGCAATTGCTTTAGCTGAAAAAACATTAGGAGGTTAACCTTCTTAATAAAAAGGCTATTTAGAATATTCTAAATAGCCTTTTATTTAACTTACTGCTTTATACTAAGGCAAAGATATTTAATTTCTAAATAATCCTCAATACCGTATTTAGATCCTTCACGACCCAAACCAGAAGCTTTAATACCACCAAAAGGTGCCATTTCATTAGAAATCAAACCTGTGTTAATACCAACCATGCCGTATTCTAATTCTTCTGATACTTTGATAATCCGAGACATATCATTCGCATATAGATAAGAAGCTAAACCAAATTCTGTATCATTTGCTAAACGAATGACCTCTTCGTCTGTTTCAAAACAAAATACAGGTGCCAAAGGCCCAAATGTTTCTTCTTTAGAGACAACTGCACTGGTTGGAACATTCGCAAGAATAGTTGGCTCAAAGAAATTACCGCCTAATGCCTTACCACCCGCAGCAACTTTAGCACCTTTTGAAACAGCATCATCAATATGTTCTTGGACTTTTGCAACAGCCTTAGCATCAATCATTGGACCGATTGTAACACCAGCTTCCGTGCCATTACCAATTTTTAATTTGCCTACTGCAACTTTTAATTTTTCAACAAAGGCATCATAAACATTTTTTTGAACATAAAGACGATTGGCACAAACACAAGTTTGTCCAGCATTTCTATATTTAGAAACCATTGCCCCTTCGACCGCTGCATCAAGATCAGCATCATCGAAAACAATAAATGGTGCATTTCCACCCAGTTCCATAGACATTTTCTTAACAGTTGCAGCACAGTTTTTCATCAATTCTGCACCAATTTCCGTAGAGCCTGTAAAGGTTATTTTACGAACAATTGGATTGTTACATAATTCATCACCAATTGCTTTGGCAGCCCCTGTTACAACATTTAAAACCCCTGCTGGCAAACCTGCTTCTTCAGCTAATACAGCCAAAGCCAATGCAGAATATGGCGTTGCAGTTGCAGGTTTTAAAACCATCGAACATCCAACAGCCAAAGCCGCCCCAGCTTTACGGGTAATCATTGCATTAGGGAAATTCCAAGGTGTAATCGCAGCTGTAACACCAATAGGTTGTTTTAAAACCGTAATACGTTTATCCGTCATATGCCCAGGAAGAACATCTCCATAAATACGTTTTGCTTCTTCGGCAAACCATTCCAGATACGACGCACCATATGCAATTTCACCCTTTGCTTCTGCCAAAGGTTTACCTTGCTCTAAGGTCAATAATAACGCTAGATCTTCTTGATTTTTTAACACCAGATCAAACCAACGACGCAAAATAACAGAACGTTCCTTGGCTGTTTTTCTGCGCCATTGAACTTGTGCTTTTTCTGCTGCTTCGATTGCTCTGCGTGTTTCATCTGCACCCATTTTAGGCACAGTACCAATCACATCATTCGTCGCTGGGTTTGTTACGTTAACTGTTTGACCACTGTCTGCATCAAGCCATTGGCCGTTAATATAACATTGTTGACGAAATAAGGATGGATTTTTTAGATTCATAATAACTTCTTTCTCATTTGATCTAGTATTATTGTGAGTAACTTTGGTATTTTATAATTGTTAGCATTAGGCTTCTAATTATAAAAATTACTCCTATTCTAGCCGTTAATCTTATATATGATAAAATCACATTCAAGTGCGTTATATATTAATATATAAAAAACGCTATTTATCATAAAATTTGCTTGTTATACAAAGTTTGTTTATTTTATAACGGTCTTGATAATTATATAAAACTAAAACTCTTGCAAATAAAAGAATTTTGTAGTTATATATTTTGTAATAAAATTACATAAAATAGCCAATTAAAGAAAGATAAGAAAATGAGCTCTGGGAAAAGTCTTGAAATTGCATTCGAACAAAATTCATTCCCCGTATCAGAAGAACAAAGACAAGAAATATTAAAAGACCCTGGTTTTGGAAAAAAATTCACAGACCACATGCTGCTAATTCATTATAATGAAGAAAAAGGTTGGCATAATGCACATATCAAGCCATACGGGAATATCAGCTTGGATCCTGCGGTTTGTGTTTTTCATTATGGACAAGAAATTTTCGAAGGGCTAAAAGCGTATAAAGCAAAAGATGGTCGTATTTTACTTTTCCGCCCAGAGGCAAATGCTAAACGTTTTATTAACTCTGCCAAACGTATGGCAATGGCACCTTTACCAGAAGACTATTTTTTACAAGCAGTTCATGAATTCGTTAAAATTGAAAAAAATTGGATTCCAGATCAATCCGTTGGTACTTTATATCTTCGTCCTTTTATGATTGCTAGCACTCCTTATCTTGGGGTAAAAGCCTCCCCTGATTATTTATTTATGTTAATTGCTTCTCCTGCAGGCTCATATTTTTCCAAAGGTGCAAAACCAGTAACTGTATGGATTTCAGAACATTACACCCGTGCTGCGCCTGGTGGAACTGGTGAAGCAAAATGTGGTGGTAATTATGCTGCAAGCTTACTCGCTCAACAAGAAGCAACAAAAAATAATTGCGACCAATTGGTTTTCTTGGATGCTGGTGAACATAAATGGATCGAGGAAATGGGCGGAATGAACATTTTCTTTGTCATGGATGATGGTTCATTATTAACACCACCTTTGGGGGGAACTATTTTACCTGGTGTTACCCGCAACTCTATTATTACCCTTGCAAAAGAAAAAGGGATTACTGTTCGTGAAGAACGTTATTCTGCTGAACAATGGATCAAAGATATTGAGCTTGGTAAAATCCGTGAAGTTTTCGCTTGTGGTACAGCAGCAGTTGTAACGCCAATTGGTTTTGTTAAAAATAAAGAGGGTGAATATCAAATCCACGATGGCAATCCTGGAAAACTAACCCAAGAAATCCATAAAATGCTTGTTGATATTCAATATGGCAATGCCACAGATACACATCAATGGATTCAAGAAGTAAAATAATATTTATTATACTTGATCAAATTAGTTCATAGCTTTTTTATAAAAACTATTATACTATAAAAGCTTGTATAATTATCAATATTATACAAGCTTAACCTTTTAAGTGTTTTGGAGATATTGTCTATCATGAAATTAATTTCAAAAAAAATCATGCTATCCGTTGGTGTATGTACAGCTTTATTAACAGCTGGGATCACATCTCAAGTATATGCGCAAACCACTGCACCTCATGCTTCTTCAGCTCCTGCTGGTAATGATATGGCCAGCGCAATGGCTGCTTTTGATAAGTTATCTCCAGAGCAACAAAAAGAACAAATAGCACAATCAAGAAAAGTGGTTGAATCACAAATGGATGCTATGATTAAAAAGGCATCTACTCCCGAGCAAAAAAAACAATTTGAAACAGCAAAAGAAAAAGCTCTTGAACAAATTGATATGATGGCTAAAATGACACCAGAAGAACGCAAAGCACTAATTGAGACATCACAAAAAGCTATGCAAACACAATTGAAAAATGTTAGCCCAGAACAGTTAAGCAAACTGACCCCTGAACAAAGAGCTGCTTTTGAAAAACTGAAGCAAGCACAAGATGTAAAATAACTGTTTATTCTATGAAGGCTTTATTTTATAAAGCCTTTTTATATTAATCATTTAACTTGGCATTTGCGCTGGATTAATAATAGCTACTATACCAAAATCATATCTGAGTGCGCAGATTATTATTTCTGGCAATTTGATAAGCATAATAGCTGCTTTAAAAAATACCCATTATTCAACAAGACAAAATATTCATTAAGTATAAACACATCTTCTTATCAACCTTTTGTTATCAAACCATTTATCCTATTTATAATCTTTAAATTTGGCTTTTTCGATACATTGATGAAACTTGACTAACATATTGGGTAATCCGGATAAGTCTACCATAGAAACGGGATGTTTTTGGTACTCAAGCAAAGCAATCTGCCCATAAGACAAAGCTTGCAATAACCCTTTAAAATCAGTTTCAGTTAACCTATTCATAGACATATTTTTATCCATTGCCTGCATCATAAAAATAAAATGTTGCTTACCAACAGTAATTGCAGCCTTAGAATCTGTTTTGGGAACCAGGTTTCCTTGCTTATCCCAAAGTAATAAACCTACTCCTTCATCATTACTTTTGAACCCTAATGTTAAATCATTAGACAGAGCAAAACATGCAGTAACTTTTTGTAACTGTGGATCATAATAATGAAAAGCTGACCAGTTTCCATCTTTACCATCCAGTTGATAAACTGGTTCGCCCGCATTCGTGATCAACGGGAAAAGTAGACCTGCGGTAATTAAGAATATTTTTTTAATCATTACAATTACTTCTATTTTATTTATCGTTTGAAAATACCAACACTTCCATGAGAATCTTTTTGCTCTTCGTCTTTGTAAATACAACTTGCTTCTTGATCGTTAATTCTGGTGCAAGTATGATTTCCTTTGACAAGCGTAAATTCACCATCACAATTTTTGGGCTGCTCTAAAATAATTTTTGTACCCTCAAACCGCGCAGCAAGAGGCCCTTTGCAAGAAACACCATTCATCATCGTAATTGCTTGATTACCCTTACCAGCCTCATTAAAACAAACCTGCCACGTCTTAACTGGAACAATTTTTTTACTTTGGCGAGACACAAGTGTTAACGGTGTTGTCAAATTCCAACATCCATCAAGCATTGATACTTCTTTTTTATTCCAAGATTCTTTTGGCAAATCTATTGTTTGTTGTGATTTTGGCTTTAATTCAGGTGTATTTTGAGGTTGTTGCGTATGAACGGGTGGCACCTTACATTGTGTATCTAAGTTTTTCAGAGACTGTAATAATATATCCCGTTTTTTATTAAGCTCTTGATTTTTATCTTGAGCTCTCAACGCACCTTCCACCTCTAGAGCTGAAGTATATTGAACATTACATGTTTTATCTGAATGCTGAGTAACATGCCACAGTAATGAAATTAAAACACCCATAAACAAAGCAACTAAAGCGGTAACCCATGGAAATTTTAACCATAAAAACCGTTGTGTTTGTTTTTTGATTGTTACTGTTTCTCCTTGTAATGGATCATAGAACCCATTCTCCCCAGCATATCCCCATCCAGTAATAACAGGACGACCATCCACAACATACACATAATCCAACGAGGGAAAACAACTGCAAAGACTGAAAGAACGAGACCATTTGTCATTTGGGTGAAGTCTGGCAATAGAAGCAATATCGATTAATATCAGTTGAATGATTTCAATGATTTCTTGTTGTTGCGCCTTTGACAATGATTGCAAAGAAACTGTATTTTGCCCTTCAGAATGCCAATAAATTGTATCTTTTATAAAATTTGGTTTGGCAAATAAAGCAGCATGCTGAAGGCTTACCTTCCAAGATACTTCACGAATGAATTCTTGATCTTGTTCAGGCGTTTTTTTATATAAAGAAAACAACTGACCAAGAGAGTGCTGTGCTAAAATCAAATTCATATCTTATTTATTCCTGTGCACATCTGCTCTCTTTTAAACCAATCTTAATTTTAATATTTATATTTCTATAATTTAACGCTTGAACGTTCCCGTAGATTGGTGCCCTTCAGCATCTATATATGTACAACGAGCTTCTTGGTCATTTATTCTCGTACAAACATTACGTCCAGGAATTAAATGGAAAGCCCCTTGACAATCTGTTGGTTGATTTAAAACCAGTTGATTCCCTTGGAACTGCGCGTTTAAGGGGCCAGTACACGTTCCCCCATCACGACGGGTTAAGACTTGTCTTCCTGCACCATTAGGATTGAAGCATAAATTCCAGTTTGTTACCGGTTGGTGAGATGAGCCAAATAAACGTTGTTCATAAAGCTCTAGATGCGTTGTTAAATGCCAACAACCATTTAACATAGATTTATCTTTTTTATTCCAAGAATCTTGAGGCAAAGCAGCTTTATTATCGGGTTTTGGTTCAGGTTTTGGTTGAGGAACTTCTTGCTTTTTAACAGTTTCTGGATTGGGTAGCTTATCCACTTCTGGAACAGGAGGCAATTCAGGAACTTTTTGCTCTTCTGGTAAAGGCTTCAGGTCTGGCACATCTTGTGGTTCTAATGGCTGTACAGGTGGAATTTTGCATTGTTTTTTTAAAGTTTCCAACGCTTTTAATAAACCATCGCGCTTTTTAGTAAGATCATTATTATTGTTTTGTTCTTTTAAGGCATCCTCGACCTCTTTAACCAGGGGATACGTTGCATAACAAACTTTGTCTGAATGACGAGAAACATTCCATAATAAAGACGCTAATACACCTAAAAATAACGCCATTAATGCCGTAACCCATGGGAACATAAACCATGGATATTTTTTTTGAGGTGTAATGGAAACCAACAATGTACCCAATGGGTCATAGCTGCCTTTATCCCCGCCATATCCCCAGCCTGTTAATACAGGTTTACCATCAACTGCATAAATATACTCTGTAGATGGAATTTGTCGATATTGATCAAATTGTTGCGCTATCATCATATCTGGATAATCATGCAACTGAAGTTGAATATCCGACAATATAGACTGAATAGCTTTTAATAAGGCTTCTTGTTGAGATGAGTTCAGTTTATTCCACGGCGTAAAATCTTTACCCTCTGCGCTCCATCTTACAATATTATTATTATATTCAACACGCGCAAAAAGAGCTGCATGCTCAGAACTGGCGATTGTTGATATTTCATGAACTAAACGATCATATAACCCAATTTCTCTGGGACATAAAGGTGTTAATTGATGAACATCTTGCCTGCTTAGGACCACAACCATGATATTATTTCCTTTTAGCAGACAAAAAGTAATTTCTCACAAAAAGACCAATCAGCGGTAATAATATCAATAGTAAAATCAACGGGGCTAACCAATAATAACGACAATATTGAACAGGAATAATACCTTCCCACCAAGGCAAAATAATCATTAAAATTAATAATAATAGCCCCATTAACCAAGGCCAATAAGATAAAAGCCCTTGCTGTTTAATCAGTAAAATTGGAGGGGGTAAAATCAAAGTGGATTTTATACCTTGCTGATCCCCTTTCGCAGCAACAACGGCCACATGTTGAACATCACTTTCACTGGATTGATGTCCCCACGCAATCAACGCAGGGCCATAGGGTGTCTCAATAATATAATCCTTAGACGGATAACTTAACGCTTGTTCAAGCAAAGCCCCTTTTTGTCTTTGAACCATATCAGAGGAATTAGCCATTTTTTTGGCTAATTGCCTAGCTTGAGCAATAAAGCGATCGGCTTTTTGTAACAAGTCTTGCCTAGAAACTGGAGAGGTCTTTGCTGATTGTAAATCAGAGGGAATATACCAATCGACCTCACCTCTTTGTCGATCAATAACAGGTTCCAACAACAATCCTGCACATTGAGGGCTGATCTCATATTTTAATATTTGATACAAGGCCTCCCATTGTTCCAACACAAGTTGCCCGCCCACCCCAAGAGGTTGAACAGATTTAAAATTCGTTGTTGTAACAGGTTTACCTGCTATAAACTGATAGGTCATGGTTTATCTCCATGAGTGGCGGAGGACTGATCTGGTTTTTTATCTGCCGTTGTTGAAGGGATTTTATCTTTTTTTTGATCAGCTTTTGGTGCAGTATTTTCAGAAGATCCTTTGTTGTTATTTTCTTTATTAGCATCACTTTTCTGATCAGGCTTAACAGCAGGCTCTTTTTGTTTTTCAGGTGTATTAGAAGATGTATCAGGTTTCTTTTCTGATACCGTTGGCACAGAAGGAGTTTTACTTTCTTCTGGCTTGGTTGCATCGTTTTTTTGATCAGGTGGTGCAGTAGACTCTTCGTGATTTTCAGATTTATTAGGTGTATCAGAATTCTTTTCAGGTTCTGATGATTGAGACGGAGTTGTATCGTTACAAGCACCTGCCTTTACTTGAATTGGAATATTGGCATTTTGCAAAGCCCTGACAATTGCATCTGATTTTTGAGCATAATTACTGTGAGAAGATGTTTCTTTATCCATTGTCACAAATGTATTTACGCCAACAACACGGCCACAAAGATCGACCAAGGCTCCTCCTGAATTACCTGGCGAAACCGCTGCACTATGAGGAATAACTTTTTCACCATTTGAATTGACTTGAATAGCATTGATCTCGCCCTTGGTTAACACAACACCAGGAATGGCCGTAATATCGCCTTGAGCTAACCGTTTCAAAGCCCCATCTTGACGAAGAATCATACCAGGATACCCAGCAGCAACCACCGTTTGTAAAGGTTGAGCCTCCAAAGTAAAGCTAAGTGGCTGCTGAGGGGGCGCATCTTCTATTTTTAATACTGCCAGATCAAAAGAATTAACATCACTTGACCGGTCGCTGATGGACATAATATGAGCTTTTTTGAATTGGCCCAACGCTTTATTGGTTACCAATACCGTATTATCTTCAGAGTTTTCAACAACGTGTCTGTTGGTAACAATTAATTCTGGAGTCGCAAAAAAACCACTTCCCATAGCAACACCCTCATCACCATCTTCATCTTTTGCTTTGACCAAAATAAAAACAGTACTCTTTTCCAAAAGCTCTGGCAGGCTCCCTTGGAAATTTTTACCATCCGACTTCATTGGTGTGGATGAGTTATCAAGACTTTTATTTAACTCTGGTGCGGCCCTACTTTTTTCAAGATCACAAGGCGGGTTCTTTAATTGCTCTTCAAGCTTTTTAATTTCGTCTTCTAGGTCTTTATTCTTTTTTTCTATTTCTGGTTTCTTACGCACCAGATCTTGTGCCTCTATCACTGGAATCTTGGCAATTTTAGTTGGGCGCTCTGCATAAATTAATCGCCAACCAATAAACAAGCCAATAATAAAGAATAAAACTGCGGCAACTAGTCGTGTTAAATATATCGGCATTTTATTCATAGAACCAACTGCCGTTCTAGGCATCGCTTGTGCCGTTCCCATCACAGGAGAAACTGTTTTAAGGGGCGCTGCTTGCTGTTGCTCTGTCAAAGATTCTGTTAAAGGGGGTATTTCTTTTTGAGGCGTAAATTGAGAAAAAAGGGACAATCCAGGCTGTCCCCATCCTTTGATAACAATTTGATCATTCGCAATCAAAATATCTTGTTTATTTTGCACCGATAACGCAGCGTTCAATAACGCTCTATCTGCACTTCCCTCAGAATAAGCATCTGATAAGGATGTTATTGCTTCAGCCAGTTTCTGTTCAACGAAATCCTGTTGATTTTCCAAAGGTAAAGTTGGCTCTGTTTTCGTATCAGCGTACCAACTAATAAAAGAATCATCAGATTCTTTATTAGCGGTAATCGTAGGTTCAGCAAGGCTGATCGTTGGGCAATGCTTTTTTAGGAGTTGAGCAATCTGAGGGTATTGCTCATAAATTATACGCCCATTAATGACAATGTCTTCTGACGAATAAAAACTTGTTTTTCCAAGAAGGTAAAGTGCCATTATATTCTCAACATTTAGAGTGCAAAATTATTGCTACTTTAATCTATTATAACATCCTTGCCAAGCACCTTGATAACTTACCAATTTTAAAGAATTATCCCAAGTCTCTGTTACAAAATTAAACTTGATAATCTTGAGCAAAAGAATAAACTTGAAATCTTAGTTTACCTAGAAAATCGCTTTTCATAGCATAAAGATTTATTAAATGAGTTTATACAAATCTTTCTTTATTTTAACGTTAGCCTTAAACCCTTTCCCGATTGCTGTTTATGCCCAAGATATAGTCACATCTCCTTTGGCTATTCGTGCTTTACAAACCAGAGAATTTACAGGCATTAATCAAGCACAAGCTTTGAGTATAGGAATAGCAACTTTTCAAGATCTAGGATTTATCATTACTGAAAGCTCGGCCTCATTGGGATTAATCAAGGCCAATCAAACGCGGCCTGATGAAAACACGATTATCCAAGCTACTTTAACCCTAGTTCCCAACCCAGGGAAAGAAGCCAAAATTACTTGTCGGTTATCACTTAGTTATTCTCCTTTTTATTATGGTGAAGAAGGCGCCAATCTGGCAGGACAACCCCCAAGGCAATCCAGCACGGTTCAAAGTCCAATTTTATACCAACAGTTTTTTAATGCCTTTTCATATTCAATCCACATCAACAAGACTTAATTAAATGCAAATTTTCCCTTCTCATCTATTTAAAGTTGCAATCATAAGCTTTGCTATCGGAATAACTGGCTGTGCAAACGATGATCCATCCATAAAAACACCCACCACTCAGAAAAGAATTAATCAAACACGCATCTTTTCTGCCCCAAGCCAAGAAATACTTTTGCAAACCATTCTGACCACACTGCAAGACCAAGGATATAATATTGTCAAAGTCAACAGTAACAATGCAGAAATTACCGCACAACGAGATGGGAATGTTTTAATCAGTGTCATTGCCTATCAAACAAACCCACAACAATTTGCCGTTCGCGCCAATGCACAACGCTATATAAGAAACGCCAATTTATTCAGTAATAATACGACAGGATATGAAATTATTATGGATCCTGTTTTTTATCAAAAAGACTTTTTTGAGCCTCTATCAAAATCTTTATTTATACAAAAAGAAAATCTTTCCAATTAACCTTTTTCATCATAAAATAATTTTATCGCCCCTTATCCCTTTGACAGAGAGACTCAGATGCGTTCTTTAAAATATGTAATTTTCCCTTTACTTGCCCTTTTCTCTGCCTGTAAATCTGCACCGCAACAAATAAATGATGTGCAAGCAGCACAAAATGCAGATGCTCGATTAACGTTGGGTACTATTGAAAGCCAGCTTCATAATGGTATGAGCAGTGCTGCAGTCATTGAGACTTTTGGACCACCCAACATAGTAACAACCGATGATCAGCACCGCGAAGTATGGGTCTGGGATCGTATTTCAACCATGCGTGCACATACAAACTCTGGCGGATGGGCAACAATTTTAATCTTGGGCATTGGAAATAAAGCAAATACTACCAGCGTATCTCAACGCACATTGACCCTCATTGTTAAATTTGATGATCAGAAAAAAGTAAGAGATTTCTCTTATCGATATAGTAATTTTTAAAATGTTCCTATTTCATTCGAACTTATACCGCTCTTTGCTTTTAGGAGCGGTTTTTACTTTTCCTGCCCAATACGTAAAAGCTCAAACTCATCAAACATTATCACTCAGAGCTATTCAAAGCCGATCTTTTGAAACAACTGATACGCAAAAAATGTTGCAAAATATAGTCTCAACCTTGCAAGATATGGGATATATTATTGGCAGGATTGACAATCAACTGGGCTTTGTAAATGCTGCTCAGTTTGCCAATGATATTACAGAAATTACCGTAACTATACAGCCAATCACTCACTCAATGACCGTTCGAGCATCAGGACGAAGGAATAATATTCCTATGGATGATGATCCTGTTTTTTATCAAAATTTCTTTAATCATTTATCTCAAGCAGCCTTTTTAAACGCTAACAAAATTTATTAACGCATTTACATTTTATAGATGCAGGTTACCATTAATAGATACTCATTATTCATTACACAAAGTAAGGAGTCTATTATGCTTAACAAAGATACCAAACTGTGTATTTCTCTTGCTGCTCGTCCAAGTAATACGGGCACCAAGTTTCATAATTATTTATATAATAAACTTGGTTTAGATTTTATTTATAAAGCTTTTACAACCAAAGATATTGAACATGCTATCAAAGGCGTACGGGCTTTGGAAATTCGGGGTTGTTCCGTATCTATGCCTTTTAAGAAAAGTTGTATTCCATTTGTAGATACCTTATCAGAAACAGCCAAGGCCATTAATTCAGTTAATACAATAGTGAATGATAATGGTCACTTAACGGCTTATAATACAGATTATCTTGCAGTAAAAAAACTTGTTGAACAAAATTATAGCAATAAAAATATGACAGTTATTATAAGAGGAAGTGGTGGCATGGCAAAGGCTGTGATTGCGGCTTTTCGTGATAATGGTTTTACCAACGTTATCATATATGCCCGTAATGAAGAACATGGGATGAGTCTAGCTAAAAAATATGGCTTTAAATACTCCAATGAAATGCCACAAAATCCAAGTGAAGTTTTGGTAAATACAACACCTATTGGTATGTCTGGTGGCATAGAAGAAAATGATTTAGCATTTACAGAAAAAGAGATTATGACAGCTAATTATATCTTTGATGTTGTGGCTCTCCCTTCTGAAACACCCCTTATTCAAGCTGCGCGGAAACACAATAAACCAGTCATTACAGGTGCAGAGGTGATTGCATTGCAAGCTTTAGAACAATTCGAACTTTATACAGGCGTGCGTCCAAACAAAAATCTGATGTTAGAAGCCTCAAAATTTTCTAGATCTTAATTATAATATTTGAATAAAAAATTAATTAATCTGAGAGTATAAACTTAATACTTTATCAGAGCATTTTTACTTTTTCAGATTATACATAACAACAGTATGTGTTGTTATCACAACACATACTTTTACAAAAAAAACAAACATCTCTTTTATGACTATTCTTAAATTTTTTTATATATAAATGAAAATTATTCGCCTCATGAAATAGTTTAGGTTTTTCATTATGTTTAAAAAGTATCTCTTGCTAGTTGCTGGTATGATTTGTGTAACAACAACTAGTTTTGCAATTGATAATAAGCATTCCGGGTTTTATATTACTGGAAAAGTTGGAGCCTCTGTTTTACAACAGAAAAATCAGAAATATATTGAGCGCTATCAACGTTATGATTACGAAACTGAAACACGTTTTAATCAAACTTATTATGGAAAATCAGGTGGTACACACACTAATGCCAGACTAGGTGGTGGTATTGCTGTGGGTTATAATTTTGATAATCGTTTTAATGTTCCTGTTCGTGCTGAAATCGATGTTATGGCACGTATGGGTGACAGTTCAAATTATCTGCGTGAGCGCCAATCCCTTCGCTATTCTTGGTTAGAAGGACGATCTGATTATGAAAATAAAATTAATAACAAAGTCCAACTAAATACGTTTATGTTCAATGGCTTTTATGATTTTAAAAATGAATCTGCATTTACCCCATATCTTATGGCTGGCGTTGGCCTAGCATCATTTAAGCATACATCTCAACCAACCGTTTCTTATACAGATTATGATACGAGCAATCAAATGACAGGATATTATAAAAACGGTATTAAAGGATCACGTACTACAAACAACTTTGCTTGGAATGCTGGCGCTGGTGTTCGATATAAAATTAATGAAGATTTTGATCTCGATTTTAGCTATCGATATTTAGGTGCTGGCAAATCATCACTCACCACATGGAGACAACCTGCGTCAACATATTACCTTGGTCGGCATGAGAAATCAAAAATAAAAGTTGTTACTCAAGATATCATGCTAGGGATAACCTATAATTTTTAATATAAATTGCGTGATAGTGTGTCAAAGAAACGTTGATAAAATTGCGTTTCTTCAACAGGATATTGATTATATCGTGCATTTATTCGCACTAAACTACCTCGACCAGATGCAGGTTGAATAACAACGTTAACCTGCATAATATGATCATGATCCAGCTGCATTGCCTCAATTATTCCGAGTTGCACATCTACTCGGACAATTTGGAAATCTAGGCTGGCTAATGTTTTTATAATAGATTGCAAAACAATCTTTTGATTTGATTGGTTAAACTGCTTGCTTTGCATATTCCTGAGTTGTGAAGGCAATGTTTTTGTCAACTGTAAATCAGTTGGGGCATCAGAACCACTACAACCTGCCAACATCAACAAAACTAAGAAACCACCCCATAAGTTACTTTTATTCATACTGGATGCTCCTCTAGATATAATGCCTTGGAAACAGCCTCAAAGAATTTTTGGTAAAGCGCTGGGTCTTTAACAAGCCAAACTCGGTTTAACATTCCTGTGTTTAAAAAACTGCGCAATTCTACGGAAACATGCATTTCATACCCTTTTTTATCCATAACAGGATAAATCACAACCGAGATTGAACCCAGATGGCGTTGCACATAAGGAATATCTGAGCCATTTCCAAAATCCAAAGAAGGTCCAAAAGACAATCCAAATCCAGGCATATTTCCCTGATTATATCCTGTCACAGGCATTCCAAACAATCGAAATGGTGCGTTTAATTCATTGGTTTGATCTGCAAAAACCATTCCAGCTTGGATATTTGACTCTCGAATCGTATAATGCTGATCCTGAATAACATTCATTACTGCACGTATTAAACGATCTGGTTGTTCAACTTCGAAAAAACGAGTTTGTATTTTTTGTCTAGCTATACGCTCTGGTGTCATGGTGACACTTTTCAGATTTGGAACAGAAGATGAAGCACAACCTATCAGCAAAAATATCAAGAAAAAACTTATGGCTAGATACCATTTTTTTAAAAAATATATTTGCATATAAAACTCGTTTTCTAATATTTTATCGACTACAGAAGAATAAAATTAAAGTAAACGATATATTAACATTTATAAAAATAAAACACGTAACCCATATTTTTTTTATTGTTTGACATATTTACCTTTTCTTAGCGTTCTTTTTTTTATAGGTTAAACGTTTATTGATCACTTTATATTCAAAATACGATGGCAAATTCTTCTCCTTCCTATTCTTTTGATATTCGTGCAGGCACAATTATTCACGCAGATGCTATATCCTCACCAGGAAGCTATTTGTTGAAAGTTAATTTTGGCTCAATTATCGGCATCAGAACGTGTTTATTACAAGCCGTTCCATATATTAATGTTGAATCCCTCTTGGAAAAACATGTCTGTGCGATAATTAACTTTCCAGGATATAAAAAGAATATCAAAACATTAAACACTATTTTACTTTGTATGCTTGATAGTGATGGGCATTACATCCCTATTCAACCAGATTACTGTATCCCTAACGGAGGCTCTTTATTTTCATGACAACACATTATATGACCATCTCGTGGGATCAACTGCATAGAGATGCTCGCACTCTTAGTGAACGACTCAGCAACAGACAATTCAAAGGAATTGTTGCTATTACACGTGGAGGGATGATTCCCGCCGCCATCATCGCCAGAGAACTGGAATGCCGATTAATCGATACGGTTTCAATCGTTAGTTACGATGAAGAAGAACAAGGCGAGTTAAAAATCATCAAACATCCTACTATTGCTGGTGATGGTGAAGGATTCTTAATTGTTGATGATTTGGTTGATTCGGGTATCACTGCCAAAGCGATACGTAAATTATTACCCAAAGCATATTTTGTTTGTTTATATGCAAAGCCAGCAGGTAAACCATGCACTGATGATTTTATTATGGAAGTTCAACAGGATACATGGATTTTATTTCCTTGGGATTCCGCACCAGCTTTTGCTCCTCCTTTAATCAAAATTAAAAAATAAAAAAAATGAATTTTTTTTATAAAAAAGACTTGCGTTCTTGCTCAGAACCATCTAATTAAAAGCTCATTCGGGGTGTGGCGCAGCCTGGCTAGCGCGCTTGTTTTGGGTACAAGAGGCCCCCGGTTCGAATCCGGGCTCCCCGACCATTAATAAACTCTAACTTAGGTTAGAGCTTACTTAAAAAACAAAGAGGATTATATGGCAAAGGCTCGTATTTACAAACGCGCCAAAAAGGCAACACAATCAGGACATGCTCGTCATTTATGGGTTCTTGATTATGGACAATCCTCTCCTCGTTCTCATGACCCGATTACTGGTTGGGTTGGCAGTAACGATACACAAACTCAAGTAAGCATTTCTTTTCAAACTAAAGAACAAGCAATTGCTTATGCTGAGCGTAAATCTATTCCTTATGATATAGAAGAACCAGGAACAACTCGTTTTGTAGTAAAAAATTATGAAGATAATTATCATCATAACCGCAAAATGAATTGGACACACTAGGATTTTATTTAAGCGCCCTTAGCTCAGCAGGATAGAGCAACAGCCTTCTAAGCTGTGGGCCGCTGGTTCGAATCCAGCAGGGCGCACCATAAAATCTTTATAGTATAATATAAATAATTACATTCAATGTTCAAAAAACAGTCAGCATTGTCCCTATTAATATTAAATAATACTTACGATTTAAATTCGTCAATTTAACCAGTATTATAATAATCTAGTAATGAACAAACTATACATTTCATAAATGATTTTTTCATTAGTTTATTGATCTTAATCATTTAAATTCCCATTTTATATTCGGTAAATCCCATTCTTTATGTTTTTGTTTATAAGCTTCTAGTGGCAATAAAACAAAAACTGGATTTCGTTCACTATTAAGCCAACTTAACAACGCACGCATATGAACTTCATCCATAGAAGTACATCCTGCTGTTGTGGCATAACGATCTTTTCTAAGATGGACAAAAATACAACTCCCCGCGTTGGGAATATTGTTAGGATTATAATTTAAAACAAATCCTAATTTATAAAGTTGATCTCCATTATAATGAATATCACGCCGCATAGGTTCGGTCGAATCTTGAGGCAAGCTAAATAGGACCTTTTGATGGTTTACTATTTGATTATAATATGGGGAGAGACTATTATCGATACAATAATCATCCTTAGTTAATGCTTGATATGGATACGAACGATCAACATTCTTAGCGTATCCGAAACTTGATCCTATTTTGAAAATTCCTGTTGGGCTACGCATGTCCCCTTCTGTCTTTACAATACCTTGACTGACGTATGGGTGTAACCCTATTCCCCATGCTGCACCATTTTTTCCTAATGAAACATTGAAAGACTGACCTATATGAATCCATCGAGAATGTTTATATTCAAATTGCAATAAAACTCCTTGGTTACTATTCCAATTAGAGGATAAAACCAAAATCATTTGCTGATTTTTTTTCCATTGAACAATGACATTTTGTCTAGGGTTCATTGTGCAAGCAGACAGCATCAATACACAGAAACTAACTGTTAATAAGTGCAGATAATTTTTCATATTTAATCAAGCTCTCTTTGTTCATCATTCATTATCATACATATACCACCCTTTATTCAGAAGAAGATGTTTGTATAATTTTACTTTAACGATATAATTTCTCTAATTATTATTTATAGTCTCTTTGATAAAAGGTCTTAATTTCATGAAAATCTTAGTTACTGGTGGGTGTGGATATATCGGCAGCCATACTTGTGTTCAATTAATTAACCAAGGATATGAACCGATTGTAATTGATAATTTATGTAACAGTAAAGAAATTGTCCTGGATCGCATTAAAGAGATCACTGGTAAAAAACCAAAATTTTATCAAGGAGATACACGTGATAAGGCCTTATTAAAAAAAATCTTTAAAGAAAATACTATTGATAGTGTAATTCACTTTGCAGGGTTAAAAGCTGTTGGTGAATCTGTATCAAAACCATTGGAATATTATGATAATAATGTTTATGGCTCTTTAACCTTGTTTGAAGCCATGCGTGATGCAAATGTAAAAAAAATAATCTTTAGTTCATCTGCTACGGTTTATGGCACACAGCCTATTGTCCCTTATGTTGAAACGATGGAAACGGGTGAGCCAACTCAACCTTATGGGCGCAGCAAACTTTTTATCGAAAAGATTTTACAAGACCTTAATATTGCTGAAAACGGTTGGTCTATTACATTACTAAGATATTTTAATCCTGTTGGTGCTCATCCATCTGGTTTGATGGGGGAAGATCCTCAAGGAATTCCCAATAATTTAATGCCATATATGACCCAGGTTGCTATTGGTCAAAGAGAATCTCTTGCTGTATTTGGTGATGACTATGAAACCTCCGATGGAACTTGCGTGCGTGATTATATTCATGTGATGGATTTAGCTGACGGGCATCTAGCTGCACTAAAATATAATCAAGATCATAAGGGTTCACATATTTTTAACCTTGGATCCGGTAACGGGAATAGTGTTTTAGAGGTCATTGCTGCTTTTGAAGATGTATTTGGTAAAAAACTAGCTTGGCATTATGCACCACGTCGTGCTGGAGATCTGTCTGCCTATTGGGCAAATGCTGATAAAGCAAAAAAGTTACTTCATTGGGAAACCAAACTGAGCCTCCATGACATGGTCAAAGATTCATGGAACTGGCAAAGCCAAAACCCCAAAGGATTTATTTAATTTATAACTAAGGAGATTTCTAATGCCCATATTTAATCCCGTTGATCATCCTCATCAACGCTATAATCCATTAACAGATGAGTGGGTATTGGTGTCTCCTCACCGCGCAAAAAGACCCTGGCAGGGGCAAACAGAACCCCCTGTTCATAAAGAAGCTATTCACCATGATCCAGATTGTTTTTTATGTGCAGGAAACAAACGAATCACCGGTGATATTAATCCCGATTATCAATCAACTTATGTTTTTAATAACGATTTCGCAGCCTTGCTGCCTGATGCACCGAAATATCAACATCTTGATGATCCTTTATTTAAAATAGAGAGTGTTCAAGGCACATGTCGGGTTATTTGTTTTTCCCCTGATCACAGCAAAACACTTCCCGAACTTCCTGTATCATCGATTCAAGATATTATCAAAACTTGGATTGAACAATTAAACGAGCTGGGTAAAGTTTATAAGTGGGTGCAGCTTTTTGAAAATAAAGGTGCCATGATGGGATGTTCCAACCCTCACCCTCATGGACAAATCTGGAGCGGCAATTTTATTCCCAATGAAATCCGTAAAGAAGATACCTGCCAAGCCAATTATTGCAAAAAACATAATTCTTCTTTGTTAATGGATTATGTGCAAAAAGAATTACAACTCCAAGAGCGCATTGTCGTTGAAACAGAATTTTGGGTTGCATTAGTGCCATATTGGGCTATTTGGCCATTCGAGATTCTGCTATTACCTAAAACAATTGTACACCGTCTTAACGAACTTACCTCAGAGCAACAAGTCGATTTAGCCGTTATTTTAAAAACTCTTACAACAAAATATGATAATTTATTCAATTGTTCTTTCCCTTATTCAATGGGATGGCATGGTGCTCCTTTCACTGACGATCCCAAAGAACATTGGCAACTTCATGCCCATTTTTATCCCCCTTTATTACGCTCTGCATCAACTAAGAAATTCTTAGTAGGTTATGAAATGTTGGCTCAAGCTCAGCGTGATATTACAGCAGAACAGGCAGCCGAGCGGTTACGCGTCTTAAGCAACATCCATTATAAAGAGGTTTAATTGAATGCAAAAAATGATCCAAGAAACTTTATCACAGTTTCAAACCCATTATGGATATCCTGCGGAACTTGTTATTCAAGCCCCAGGGCGTGTTAACTTAATTGGTGAACATACAGATTATAATGATGGTTTTGTCTTGCCTTGTGCGATCAACTACAGCACTTTTATTGCCAGCAAGAAAAGAACTGATCATCAAGTTAATATTATTGCTGTAGATTTTGATGGAAAAGATAATTTTGATCTCGGTAAACCTATTAATAAATCCGAGCAAGGTTGGGCAAATTATGTCAGGGGCGTTTTTAAATATGTTCAAGAACTCCACTCTGACTTTACTGGAATAGATTTAATTATTCATGGAAACGTTCCTTTAGGCGCAGGGTTAAGCTCTTCCGCAGCGCTAGAAGTATCCATTGCGACCACGATTAAAACCCTTTATCACCTCCCTATTGATCCAAAAACTTTAGCAAAAATTTGTCAAAAGGCAGAAAATAAATTCGTTGGTATGAATTGTGGAATTATGGATCAGTTTATCTCTACACTTGGGGAAAAAGATCATGCTTTATTGATTGATTGCCGTAACCTTGAAACACAATCCATTTCAATGCCAACCAATCTGTCTGTCGTGATTATTAACAGCAATGTTAAACATGGCTTGGTAGACAGTGAATATAATTTGCGCCGTCAACAATGTGAAGAGGCAGCACAAATTTTAAATGTTCCTAAATTACGTGACGCAACTATTGAATTACTCGAACAGCATAAAACAAAAATGAGCAATGTTGTATATCGTCGTGCCAAGCATATTATCACTGAAAATACCCGTACTCTGGAAGCCGCCAAGGCTTTAAGTGAAAATAATATCACAAAATTAGGAGAGCTAATGCAAGCTGGTCATCTCTCAATGAAAGATGATTTTGAAATTACAGCACCAGCGGTTGATGCCTTGGTTGATATAGTAAAATCAGTCTTAGGTAATAAAGGTGGTGTCCGTATGACTGGAGGTGGCTTTGGAGGATGTGTTGTGGCCCTTGCCCCTCATGATATGATAGAGCCTATTAGAAAAGTTGTTGAGAAAGAATATTACGCACAAACAGGTTTAAGAGAAAGCTTTTATATTTGTCATGCCATGAATGGAGCAGGAAAAGTTTCTGTATAACTCTTTTAAATCAGACAGGATAAGATCTTACTTATCCTGTAACCATAATTCATAATGTGAAGGCCATTCCGAAGCAGGCGTGTTAGGTTTTCCAAGAGCAAATCCATGTCCACCTTTAGGATAACGATACATCGTGACTGGCACGTGATCTCTGTCACAAATTTCCTTCATAATTAAAGTATTTTGTGGGGAAACAACAGGATCATTTTCTGCTTGTACTAAAAAGAATGGTGGAGAATGAGGTGTTACATAATTTTGAATTGACCATTCTGCATTTTTCTCATCAGAAGCTTTTCTGCCGACCAAAACATGATGAGATGAGGTCGTATCATAAGGTTTTTCAATGGTAATGACTGGATAAATTAATGCAGCTTTATCAACAGTAGCTGGCAAACTATCTACCTCATCTTGAGGTTCATAAGATTGAAATTTAGATTTTACCGCCGCCATTCCCATTAAATGCCCTCCCGAAGAAAACCCAAGAAGACTTACTTTTTTTTCACGTTGCTTCATGATACGTATAGCACGTTGTGCATCTTGTAACGGTGCCAAAGCATCTGCTTTCCACCCCTCATCGGGCAAACGATACGTCAATATATAGGCCGTATATCCTCGAGCAACCAACCACTCTGCTGCTGGGCGAGATTCTAAGCGTATAGCTATGCGTTTATATCCTCCACCACCTGCGATCAGAACGCCATGACCATTAGGATTTGGGGGTGTCATAATGGTTAAGGTTGGAACCCTAACATTACTGACCGATCCATTCATAGACAGTGTCATTTCACCAACAGGCCCACCACCACCAGGAGGCGTTCCAGGCCATAAACGTATTGTTTGTTGTGTATATTGAGGGCGTGCTGCTGATACTGTACGAACACCCGTGATCATACTGGCAGTTACACAACCTGTTAAAAATTGGCGACGGTTCATAAGCAAAATTCTTATAATTTATAATCGTAATGTGTTTTAAATAAAGCTGAATCTAATATCATCAAACATTACTATCTCATTTCATTATTAAAATCTAATTGTTTATTAATTACTCGGATCGCTCAGCTTTTTCTCTATTTCTTTGTATAACATCTAATTCAAGGTCTACTACCTTATCGATAAAACTGAGGCTACGCTTTTTAGAACTTAGGATTAATATTTGTTGGTCATTCATACTTATAACATAACCAGAGCTATCAATATCATAGCTCGTGTTTAAATCCATAATCAGCTTTTTATACTCTCCCTCAGATAAAGATATTGGTAATACTTTCCTTATTATTGATCCCGAAGCAATTTTCTCCACTTGTTCCCTAGAAGATATTATATTGCTGATACTTTCCAATGAACTAATTTTTCTACTAATTTCCTCTAATTTTCCAACAATGTATTCTTGCCCAGACACTTCCTTTTGATCCAATTTAGCAACCGTAAATTCTCCAAAATTCTTTAAAAACGGACTATAAGCTCCATCTTTATTTACAGCTTCAAGCAAAATCTTAATCTTTACTGCCAATTGTTCTTTAAACGCATTAATCTTGATATAGTTTAAATCTCTGGGATATTCTAAATGCTCAATTGGTGAGGTATCAAAAGAATAAGATGTACAATCATCCTTAATTATAATCGTTGGTTTATCAAATGCCAACCGCATCCCGAGCTCAAACATAACATTCGGATTTTTACAACTCACATCACAAATCACAATAGGGTTATGATATAAATTATCAATGATACGCTTTTGAATAATACCTACTTCATCAGCATAACTAACGACATCCCCTTTTAGGCCTGCAGTATTAATAACTTCTTTTAATATAGCCAACACTTCCGACCAATGAGATTCATGACAACCATCAATGGCTGAAATCGGCATAATAATTCCACATGGCTCGTTGGTTTGACTCATTTCCACATCCCTTAGGTAATTAGTTGTTCAAAATAAAGCCCTTTCTATTCAAAGAACTTTATCGCCATAAAAACTTACTTTTCTGTTTCAACAAAACACGTTAATTGTGCTGAACCCAAAGAGTGAAAATGCGTATTAAAGCCAACAAATGCTGGGGATACATCTTTGGTGATATCGAGTTTTTCAACATCCATTGCATGGATCGTTATAATATAACGATGTTTTACCCCAGGAGGTGGTGCAGCACCGCCATATTCATAAAAACTAAAATCATTACGAATTTGGATGGAATCCTCTGGCATTTTTTTAGAAGATGCACCTTCTTCAAGATGAGTTACCGTTGCTGGAATATTTACAACCACCCAATGCCACCATCCTGATCCCGTTGGTGCATCTGGATCAAACATTGTTATGACAAAACTTTTAGTGCCTTTGGGTGCATTTTCCCAAAACAAAGAAGGCGATAAATTATCTCCATCTTGACCCATGCCATTAAAGCATTGTGCTTTTGGCATAGTATCACCTTCTTTATAAGAATTACTCCATAATTTAAACATTGTCTGATCCTTTTCATAAACTTTATGGCATAAAATCTTATCATAAACCTCATGATTTAATCAGAATTATCTTTGAGAATTATTCCACAACAGAAAAATGATAAACTGTTTTTTGATCGTAAACTTCACCTGGTTTTAATATTGTCGAAGGAAAATTCGGTTGATTAGGACTGTCTGGATAATATTGAGGTTCAAAAGCAATACCTTCACACTGACGATAAGCTTTGCCAGAATATCCTTTTAAATTACCTTTCAACGCGTTTCCTGTATATACCTGCATTCCTGGTAACGTTGTATATAGATCTAATTTTCTGCCACTGGCAGCATGAACTAATTTAGCGGCAGGTCTTACTTCTTTACTAACCTTACCATCAACAACCCAGTTATGATCATATCCAATTGCTCTGTATAGCTGTTCAAAATTATCACGAATATTGGTGCCAATATGAGTTGATGCTCTGAAATCCATCGGGGTATTGGCAACAGGTGCAATTTCACCAGTCGGTATCATATTTTGATCTACTGGCGTATAATGACTACAGAATAATTGAAGACTATGATTTTCAATAGAGCCATTCCCCTCACCTGACAAATTAATATAGCTATGATTTGTTAAATTAACGACAGTTGTTTTATCAGTTTGTGCTTGGTAATGAATGGTAAATTCATCATTGTTATTTAAACTGTAAATGACACGAACGGATAAATTTCCTGGAAAACCTTGATCTCCATCCTCACTAAGTAACGATAGAGATACAGAAACTTGTTGATCATCTTGAGGTAAAATTTCTGCCTGCCAAACACGTTTATCAAAACCTATTTTACCACCATGTAAACAATTAGAATTCTCATTTAGTGATAAATTATAGCTTTTACCTTCGAGAGAAAATTTACCTGCAATACGATTACCATAACGACCTATCAATGCGCCAAAATAAGGCCTAGGGCCAGGATCATTCTCATATTGCTCTAGTGTTGAGAATCCTAGAACGACATTTTCAAAATGTCCCTTATTATCAGGAATTAACAAAGAAGTAATTGCACCCCCAAATGTGAGAAATTTGACTTCTATACCTTTGGCATTTCTGAGTGTAAATTCTTTAACAATCTCACCACCACTGGTTTTACCATATTCTTGTTCCTGAATAGAAAATTGACCGCGAGCCATGATAATTTATCCTTTGTTTCCACTATCGTTATAGAATAGATTAATTATGACTCAGCTTTGCTAATTACTGTTATATAATTTACATCACAATAAAGTGATCAATATCTATTTAAACTTTAACATATGAAATTATTCTTGCCCGTTATCAATTTAAAAAAATGGCAGTGGTTATATGCACCCAGCAAACCTGCATTGGGATTTGCATGTAGAACAGGAGTTACCTCTATTGTTGCTCTATATATTGCTTTATGGATGGAGATGAGCTCTCCTTTTTGGGCTCCCTTAACTGTATGGATGGTATCCCTTTTAACCCCAGAAGAAAGCAATGCAAAATCTCGTTGGCATTTGTTTGGTACAATCTTGGGAACATTCGCCGCAGTAACGTCGGTCGTGATTTTCCCTCAACAAGCATCCTTATTTATGATCACGCTTGCTTTTTGGGTATCGTTATGCTGCTTTTTGGCAACGCTCCTTAATAACTATCGCGTTCATGGGATGCGCGTTTCTGCTTTTACATATGCTTTGATTGCTATTGATGCCATTCCTAATCCTAATCAAGCTTTTGATATTGCTATGGCCAGAGCCTCCTATATTATACTCGCTATTATTCTTCAAAAGACTGCGACTTCTATTTGTGTAGGAGGTCAAAGAACGATACAAATACAATGGTTACAAAACAATCTAGATCAAGCCATCAGTAAAACTTGCTTTGTTTTATCAAGCTTTTTCAAAGGAAATATTTCTATCTTAGAAGATAATAAAAATATTTTTTCTATTTTTTATAAACTTAATCAACAATCTGAATTTACAGACATGGCAATTGCTCCACACAGTCATCTTGGGGCACATGGCAGAATGATATTGGCAATCGCTAATAACATTTTATTTAAAACTTTTTGTTTACAAAAACTAGCTCCAACCAGAAATACAAACAACACTATTCAAGATTTACCAAAAAAAGCAGCTATTTTTTTTACAGAATTACCTGATTTAATAAAAAGCAATACCAACGTTAACGACACATTAAAAAGAATTAAAGAAGTTAGAAATAATATATACAAACAACTTCTTAAAACTGCAGAATTTTTGCTCAATTTGCAGGATAAAACTATTTCAAAAGAAGAATTATTGTTTGCGGAGTTATCTATTGTTTATGATTCTTTATCTCATTTAGAATATATGTTTATTCAACTTAACAATCATACAAAAAGTAAAAAAGCAACCTATTATAACTATCGAATTAACACCTATAGAAATTTGAGAAAATCACTCAGCAATGGGCTGCGTGTATTTATCTCTATTATTTTAGCATCGATTATATGGCAGGTTACAGCATGGAGTAACGGAATGTTATTCGTCATGTATGTTGCGATTATCTGTGCGATTACCTCAATTGCGGATCGCCCAGCAAAAGCAGCTAAGCATTATTTAAATGGTGCTGTATATGCCATATTAAGCACTTTTTTGATCAATTTTATATTAATCCCACCTGTCAGCAATTTTGAAATATTAACCATTATTGTTCTACCTTTTATGTTTATTGCTGGTTTAGCATCTTGTAACCCAGCAATAGCACTGACTGGTATTGCTTATAATTTTTTATTTTCTGTATTAATCAGCTATAATAATCAAAGTCGTATTAACGAAATAACATATTTTAATCTTTGCCTAGCTTTGATCTGCGCCATTATTTTTACTTGGTTAATGTGCCGTTTGATTTTTCCCATTAATGACACAAAAGAATATTGCTTTACCTGTAAACAAATGATTTTAAATTTGAGCAATCTTCCCAATAAATATATTTTACCTTCAACACAAAAATGGATTGATCAACAAATCAGTAATCTTGTTTACCTTATTGACGATACCAAAAACCTACCAAAAGAAAATCAGAATATTTACTTTTACGGAGCACAATCCATTATTTTGACAGGCGTTCAAATTATTCAAATACGCATTTTCTTGCAACAAGAGAAAAATCTTCCTGTTGAATTAAAAAAAATCCTTAACTCTTTATTATATCAAATTCATATTCTTCCTAAGCTATTGAATACACAATCTATAGATAAAGATTATCAAAGATTTAAAGAATTTCTTGTCAAAGATGAAAACGCTTATCTAAAGCAAACTCTATTACCAATTTTATCTTCTATTTGTATAATCAAAAGCCAATTAAACAGTTATAAAAAATTCATAAAACTATTTTCATTGTCTCAAAAAAAATATTTTAAATTATAAAATCAAAATTTACTTCTCAGTATTATGAAAATTCAAAGCTGACTTTTGATTTTTTCAAGCAATAATACTCTAGCATTTGGCAAAGGTTTGTTCTTTAAATAAAAAATATGCTTTTCTAAAAAGTAACCAGTTAAGCGTAACCCGTCATACCAATCTTGTAAATTTCCTTGGTTCTGATCATCAATAAACAAAGCAGGCAAAGGTAATAAACGAGGCTTCCACTCTCCTGCCATTTCTTCTGTTACGACTTTTCCTGTTTTAGGGGAAACCCAATAAGAAATACCCGTTCCATATTCCTTACAAACAGAAAAATCCAAACCATATCCCAACTCTGCCAACAGCATGACTTCCCATCGAAGAAGTTGAGACAAGGCTTTTTCTTCGGCTTCCTGAGGATCTAGTGTCAGAAACGTCAATATTTTAAATAATAAACGTGCAATATCAGGTACAGACTGTCTTTCGATTAAACTGCCCTCAGCAACGGCACATATCGAAGATAAAATGGAAAAAGCAAAAGGAAATGACGCCAAAGAAGCAAAATTAGCTCTGACAAGCTCGCCTTTGAAATGACCAAGCTGATCTTGTAACCTTGCAGACCACTCTGCTGCAATAAAATTACCCATTTGCCAAATTGAGGAATTTTTACGAGCCCCCATTGCTCTCACTACGCCACGATATAATCCATGATCTAAGGACAGAACACTGACAATTCCATCGATCTCGCCATAATACCGTGTGCTTAGGATAATAGAAGGAGAAGACCATTCAAGCATGAATAACTTCTCCTCCCTTTATCGTCAGATTAGCCTTTAGCAGCCTGAGCAACTTCAGCAGCAAAATCTGTTTCTTCTTTTTCAATGCCTTCACCAAGGTGGAAGCGTTCGAAAACAACTAGCTTAGAACCACTTTTCTCAACAACAGCTTTAACTTTACTTTCGCCGTCATGAATCCAAGTTTGTTCAAGTAACACGACTTCTTCATAGAATTTGCGGATACGACCATCAATCATTTTTTCAATGATATTATCTGGTTTACCAGAAGCACGAGCTTGTTCTACAAAGATCGCTTTTTCACGCTCTAATTCTTCAGAAGATACTTCTTCAATACGCAATGCAATTGGACGAACAGCAGCAACTTGCATTCCGATTTTACGACCTAGGTCTTCAAGATCAGCAGATGCTGATGGTGCTTCAAGAGCAACCAATACCGCAATTTTACCAACAGTTGGACGAAGTGCGGAATGAACATAACTTGCAACAACACCAGAGCCAACTTCGAGAACGCTTACGCGACGAATGGTCATGTTTTCGCCAATAGTCGCAATCAAAGAAGTTAAGTTCTCAGCAACAGTTTTACCATTATCCATGGTTGCATTTTTTAATGCTTCGACGTCATTCCCTGTTGTTAATGCAACTTTTGCTGCATCTTCAACAAATTGTTGAAACTGTTCGTTACGCGCAACAAAGTCTGTTTCAGCATTGATTTCCACGATGGCTGCTTTGTTACCTGCAGTTGCAACGCCAACAAGACCTTCAGCCGCAACACGACCTGATTTCTTAGCCGCAGTAGCAAGACCTTTAGTACGTAACCAGTCAATTGCTTCTTCAACATTTCCAGCAGTTTCATTCAGTGCTTTTTTACAATCCATCATACCAGCACCGGTTTTTTCGCGCAGTTCTTTGACTAACGCAGCTGTAATTTGTGCCATATTTTTCCTCTTTTTTAAATGCAGAGGCGTCCCGATAGTTCGAGACGCCCACTTATCACTATTCAGACAAAGTTATTGGTTTTGTCTATATCAAATCAAGTTTTGATAACTATGATAATTAAGCTGGGATTTCAGATGTTTCTTCAATAGAAACTGTTTCCATCATTACTTCAGGAGGCAGTTCTTCTGAAGCACCAAGATCTTGACCTGAAGCACCTAGTTCAGCAGAAATACCATCTAAAACAGCACCAGCTACAAGCTCACAGTAAAGATTGATAGAGCGTAATGCATCATCATTTCCAGGAACAGGATAGGTAATTCCTGCTGGATCAGAGTTACTATCCAAAACAGCAACAACAGGAATACCCAGTTTATTTGCTTCTTGAACAGCTAGTTTTTCTTTGTTTGTATCAATAATGAAAAGAATGTCTGGAAGACCTCCCATTTCTTTAATACCGCCCAAAGAACGTTCCAATTTTTCACGCTCACGTGTTAATTGTAGAACTTCTTTCTTTGTTAAACCTGCTGTATCGCCATCAAGGGTTTCTTCTACATGACGTAAACGTTTAATGGAATTAGTAATAGTTTTCCAGTTGGTTAACATTCCGCCCAACCAGCGGTGATTAACATAATATTGACCACAACGTTTTGCAGTTTCAGCAACGCTTTCTGCTGCTGTACGTTTTGTTCCAACAAAAAGAACACGTCCACCATTAGCAACGGTATCACGAACAGCATTCAATGCGCGATCCAACATAGGAACGGTTTGTTGCAAATCGATGATATGAACCTGGTTACGAACCCCAAACAAAAATGGAGCCATTTTTGGGTTCCAACGACGGGTATGATGTCCAAAATGAACACCAGCTTCTAATAATTGACGTAGGGTAAAATGTGGCATCGCCATTTGACGTGCATCCTTTCTTTCTGGTTAAACCTCCGTAAAGCGCCGATCCATATTTCAGGCACCAGTGGCAAAGACTTTACGTGTGAATTTATCGAGCAATTTCGATAGAGTTTATATGTAAGAATTTCCGAAAAAAATCAAGTGATTATTTAAAGATATAAAGAATAATCTGCATCATTAATAATACATTCCTTCTAAATTTTATTTTTGAAAAAACGTAATAATCAACTCATGCAAAAAAAAGATAATCTAAATAGCCAACAATGGTATTTCCAAGATTTGTAACACTTAGTTCACCATGAACACCACAATACAAACGAAAATTACATCAATAACACGAATTAAATAGTTAACTTTAAAATGAGTGAGCTCGCTAATAAATCATATCCATAGTCTAAGAATATATAAGATTTCCTTAACGGTGAATATACTCCAACAAAATCTGACCGTAACGTTCAATTTTACTGTCTCCAATTCCTTTTACATTTTTCAATGCTTCTATATTCTGAGGGCACGTTATTGCTATTTCTCGTAAAACCGCATCATGAAAAATGATATAAGGAGGAACTTCTTGCTCTCTGGCCTCAGATAAACGCCACAATTTCAATTGATCAAAGATATGTTGCTGTTCTTGAGAAAGTTCTATTTGCTGTGGATAAGCATGCGTTTTCTCAGAGCGAACCTGAACAATATCCTCTCTTAAGTAAAGCTGTTCGTTGCCTTTTAAAAGTGGCAACGCTTTGTCTTGATTAAGAAACAAGTTAGAATGTTCTGCACCTTGCCTTAATGCATCTTTGGCCATTAATTGTCGGATGACAGCACGCCAAAACTGATTGGGTTTATCTTTACCAATACCAAATACAGGCAACTGATCATGTTGATAATTATCAATATGATCACTCTTTTTTCCTCTTAAAACATTAATAATGTGTATAGCACCAAAACGTTGGCCAGTTCTATAAACCGCTGATAACACTTTTTGTGCGGCAACCGTACCATTAAACAAAGAAACAGGATACTTACAATTATCGCAATGACCACAAGGTTCTTGTAACTCTTCACCGAAACAACGCAGTAAAATCTGTGTTCGACAATCTGTTGTCTCAGCGAATGCGATCATGGTATTTAATCTTGACCTAGCAATTCTTTTTTGTTCTTCATTACTGTTGGATTGTTCTAACCAATAACGAGCCTTAACTATATCCTCACCCCCATAGAGTAATACAGTTTCTGCTGGATCACCATCCCTGCCCGCACGGCCAATTTGTTGGTAATAGTGCTCTGGTCCTTTGGGCATATCCAAATGCACGACCAATCTTACATCAGGGCGATCAATTCCCATACCAAAAGCAATCGTAGCCACAATGATAACAGGCTCTCCTGAGCGAAATCGCAACAATACCGTTCGTTTTTCAAGAGCAGATAAGCCTGCATGATACGCCAAAGCCGTAAAGCCACGATCAACAAGCATAGCCGCAATGCGCTCTGCTTTATTACGGCTACCACAATAAATAATACAGGCTTCTTCTGAATGTTTTTGTAAAATCGTTAAAAGCTGCTTTGTTTCACCTTCTTTAGGTATTGCTCTAATGAATAAATTAGTTCGATGAAAACTAGCCTGTAAGATTTGAACATCTGGCATACCCAAAGAAACAATAATATCTTGCTTGGTTGTTGGATCTGCTGTTGCTGTTAAAGCAATTCTGGGAACGCCTGGAAATTCTTTGGATAAATTTGTCATTAATCGATATTCAGGGCGAAAATCATGCCCCCACACTGAAACGCAATGCGCCTCATCAATAGCGATTAATGATAATGGAATTTTCTTTAAAAATCGTAACATTTCATCAGAAAGCAATCGTTCTGGTGAAATATAGAGCATATCAAGTGATCCACTGAGCATATCTTGACGAATAGTCGTCGCTTCTTGAGGCTCTAGCTCTGAGTGTAAAGCCCCTGCATTAATACCCAGCTGGCGTAAGGCAGCGACTTGATCGTTCATTAATGCGATAAGTGGGGAAATAATTAACCCCATACCTGCTCTGCATAAAGATGGGATTTGATAACAAATGCTTTTTCCACCCCCTGTCGGCATTAACAACAGCACATCTTGACCTTGCATAACAAAATCAATGGCTTGTTGTTGTAAACCTCTGAAATGTTCATATCCGAAAACATGTTCCAGAACCCCTTGGGGGGAGATACCCTTCCTTATTGAATCTTCGTCATTTAATAAAGAAGGTAATATCATAAATCAGATCTGTTATTTAACTTCAATTTCAACGCGACGCGCTGCAATTTGGCTTTGTCTTTGTTCTGGTTGTTGTGCTTTGTCATCAACACGACTTTTATCAATACCCTCGGAAACGATTTGTTGTGCAACTGCTTGTGTGCGTTGAGCAGCCATCATTTCATCCAAGGATAAATCACCATAAACTGCTGCATATCCCTCTACATAAACTTTTTTCTCTGGAAAGCTTTTTGCATATCTTACTGCTTGATCAATTGTTGTCATTGCAGCATCATCCAATTCACTGGAAGCAAATGGAAAAAACACCACATAAGTTCTATCATTATTAGGTGTTAAATTTGATGGTTGTGAACAAGCCGCCAGCATAAAAGAGCCAAATATAATTGGTAAAAAACGACGCATTTAATTTTCCTTAACTTTAAAGCACAAAGCTATAATAACTTACCTCGTAACATACCCACATTTTAACATAAAAAATATAAAAATTTTTTTAATTTAAAGAAATCAAACGAGTGTCAGATAAACGCCATACTTTATCAAGCTTTTCCACGCCCGTAAGGCGATGAGCAATCAAAATAATAGTTCGATTAGAGGCAACCTGATTTAAAATATTAAAAAATTCAGCCTCTGTATCTGCATCAAGTCCTGTTGTGGGCTCATCAAGTAACAGAATCGGTGCCTTCGATAGTAAAGTTCTGGCCAACGCAATACGACGCCCCTGCCCTCCAGAAACCTTTATACCACCTTCACCCAACCAAGTATCCAATCCATCAGGCATAGCTTTAACAACATCAGCAACCGCAGCCTCGGACAAAGCCTGCCATAACTCATCATCAGTTGCCTGAGGATGGCTGAGTAATAAATTTTGACGAATCGTATCATCAAATAAATGCGTATTTTGTGAAAGCCAAGCAATTTTTGTGCGTACAGAATCCTCGCTTATAAGGGCAATATCTTTCCCCCCTAGGGTAATATTACCTTCTTGAGGTACGATGACCTTTAACAACAATGCTGCTAATGTCGATTTACCCGCACCTGAAGGGCCGATAATAGCCACTCTTTGTCCTTGAAGGATTGTAAGGTTTAAATCACGATATACAAAAGGTTGATTCTTATCCCACTGAAATCCTAAATGATTAAACTGAATATCTGTTTGCTCAGGAGCTTGCTCTGTCCCTTTGGGAATATTATCAACATGATCTTGATTAACGCCAACTACACGCGTTGCAGCATTAATAATTTGACCCGTTAATCCACCAGCTCGGGTTAAAGGAATCACGACTTCAAAAGCAGTAATAACTAAAAATAAACAAACAACAATATGAGCTGCACCTATTCCGTGAAAGCCAATATTCAAAGCTGCCGCTAAAACAAGTAAAACAGCTATTTGACTTAATACAAAAGAGATAAAACTCATCAAAGCTATTTTCTTAGCCTGATGAAATTGCTTATAAAATAGTACCTTTTCTCTATCTTCTAATAAATCCTCAATACGGCTTTCAGCACCAAAGGCACGAATTTCCCTGAGACCGTGAATAAAATCCAAAACACTTATTCTGAGCTGTGCGACAGAGTGCAGCAAGGTTTGTCCATGTTTTTTGGTAATTAATGCTGAAATAATAGGACAAACAAAGCCTGCCAGAAAATATAATCCAGCAACACATACAGCCAAAGGTATGTGAATAGACCCAATAATAACTAGTAAAACTATGAATGTTAATATTGACCCCGCAAAAGGTAACATTAACCGTAAATACAAACCATCTAACGTCTCAATATCAGAGACAAGACGGGACAAAACGTCTCCACTGTGACGAAAACCCAGGCCTGCTGCTGCCCCTTTGGATAGTTTAGAAAAAAACCAAACTCGAAGATCAGCAATCGCTTTGAACATTACATTATGAGTGTATAAACGCTCTACATAACGCATGCACAGGCGTCCGCCACCTAGCATTTTTAAGAACACAGAGCTGATAATCGCCATTCCCATCGCTGCAAATGCGATCTTACCTCCAGCAGAAGCCATTAAGGTCAAACCCAAAGCCAGTGCAATTAAAGAGAAGACAATCCCTATCATTAACGAAACGAAATGAGGTTTCCAAATTTTAAAAATTTGCTGAAAAGCTGCTTTGGGTGTTTCTTTTTGTGCCAAAGGATCTTGAAATTCAGACATCTTATTTCACCTCTGTCTGAGCAATAATATGCCCATGATCAAGTTCAATATGATTTCCCTTGAGTTTTTGTCCCAAAGCAGAATGTGTTGCCATAATAACGGTTCTGTTTTGTGCTAAATCAACCAAGCTCTTGAAAATATCTTGTTCGGTAACTGGATCTAAATGTGCTGTTGGCTCATCAAGGAATAATAAAGACGCATTTTTAAGATAGGCTCTGGCGATTGCTACTCTTTGTGCCTGCCCTCCCGACAATCCATATCCTCCCTCACCAATCACAGTATCAAGTCCTTTTGGTAAAGATTCTAAATATTGATCAATTGCTGCGGCTTTTACGGCTTTTTGTAGTTCTTCTTGTGTTGCATCAGGTTTTGCAAATAGGATATTTTCTTTGATAGTTCCTAGAAATATAACAGGTTTTTGACCAATCCAAGCCGTTAAATCAGATAGTGAATTATGATTAATCAGAGAAGCATCTTGACCATTAAATAAAATCTTGCCTGAAGTTGGTTTAATAAAACCTAGTAACATACTGATAATTGTAGATTTTCCTGCACCAGACGCCCCAATTAAAAGCGTTGTGCTATTCGGTGCAACTTCAAAACTGATCTGGTCAACTGCACGCCCTCTTTTTTTATCCCAAATATATGAGACGTTATCAAAAACAATACTAACAGGTTTATTTTTAGATAAAATTACTGTTTTTTCTACCTCATGACCAATCTCTGGCAACTCAACCGCTGAAGCCGCTGCACCTGTTAATTTCGCTTTGTCTTGGTATGCTAGGGCAAGGCTACGTAAGGGTGCAAAAAAATCAGGAATGATTAATAAAGCAAATAAAGCATGAACTACTGGAATTGTGACTGCACCTTGTTCAGCAGCTGCAAAATGTCGCACATCCATGATCGCAACCAAAATAATAGCGACAATCATAGCACAATCAATTGAGGCCGAAGATAAAAAAGCCACGCGCAACACTTTCATCGTCCTAAACCTGAGCTCATTTGCAGATTGCGCAATCTTTTTTGCTTCATCTTCAGCTCTACCAGCCAAGACAATTGTTGCAATTCCTTGAATACGGTCCAAAAATCGAGCTTGCAAGCGTGTCATTGCTAAAAATTGTTGTCTTGCCGCAACGGCAGCGCCGATACCAAAAACTGCTTGTGCAATTGGTACCATTAATCCGCATACCCCTATTACCAAAGCTGCCCATGGTTGAACTAAATAAACACAAACTAAAATAATTAACGGGGATACTAGCCATAATACTGAAGCAGGAAGCCATCTGGAAAAATAACCATCCAAAGACTCTACCTGATCGACAATTAAGGTTGCCAAGCCACCCCCTGATTGTCGATATAAAATCGATGGACCAATTTGCATAATTTGTTGAACAAAATCTTTGCGTAACCGATGACGCGCTTTTAACCCAATTTTAGCACTTAATAAATCTTCGCTATAAATAATCATCCCTTTAATTATAAATAAAATAACAAAACTAGCTAGTAATATAGATGGATCAAACCCAAGAGAAAACAATAAAGAAGGAACCAGTAAAATACCCAAGATTTGCGCAACACAACATGCCAATGCAACAGCAATAAAGCTGGATATAATTCCCAATATTATAAGTGGCAAAACTGCCTTTTTTCCAATTTTAGTTTGCTGTTTCGTCCAATTTTTAATTTTTGCTTTATTATTTTGCATGTAAATCCGCTTTGTCCAATCCACAAGACCAAGTGTTTATAGGCGTTTAACTATGGTTCTATCTATAATTAGCCGACCTAACAAGTAAAATTTATTTTTTTACTGTTACTAAAATAAAACAACTAATTTACTTTCAAACATTAATGCTTTTAAAAAATAAGTCTCATGTGTTAAACAATTATTTAATTCATAATTTAAATGAAACACAAATATCATGATGAATAATAAAAAAATAACGGTTGTTTTACCTGCATATAATGCGGCTCAGACATTACAAAGAACTTTTGATGAGATTCCTCAAGATCTTATAGATGATATTATTCTAACTGATGATGCAAGCAAAGATGAAACAGCTAAAATCGCCCAAAAGTTAAATATTTATACCATTATTCATGCCAAAAACAAAGGATATGGTGCAAATCAAAAAACCTGTTACAAAGCCGCTTTGGAAAGAGGGGCTGATGTCGTTATTATGTTACATCCTGATTATCAATACAGCCCTAAATTATTGAGAGCTATGGTCAGTATGTTAACTTCAGGCCATTATGATGCTGTTATTGCCTCTCGTATTTTGGGAAAAGGTGCTTTGAAAGGTGGAATGCCACTTTATAAATATATTGCCAATCGTGGCTTAACATTTATTCAAAATATTTTACTTAATAGTAAGCTTTCAGAATACCATACAGGATACAGAGGATGGACCAAAGAAGTCCTAAAAGCCTTGCCTCTTGATCGCTGTTCAGACGATTTTATCTTCGACAATCAGATGTTAGCACAAGCTATTAATCAAAATTTTAGTATTGGGGAAATTTCTTGCCCAACTAAATATTTTAAAGAAGCTTCTTCTATTAACTTAAAACGCAGCACTATTTATGGGCTGGGCGTATTAAAGACATCAATTGAGTATCGGTTACATAAATTGGGGCTGATTTCAAATACACTATTCAAAAAATAAATTATTATGTCTCAAAAAACTTCTAAAAAATCATTTTGTTTATTTATCTTTTTTTTGGTCGCGATTAGCATAATTGGAGCCTGGATCTTAATCAGTCGTAATACAGATACTCTTCATCAATTAATAGAATTCTATCAACAAAGAAAACAAGCCTCTACCCTCAAAGAGCTTATTATCAGCGAAATTATACAAGTTATTATTGCCTTATGTGGCGTATTACCTGCATCCACTGCTGCTTTTGGTTCTGGTGCTTTGTATGGTATATTGCAGGGGTTTATCCTTTCTGCTATTGCCACCTTGATTGGCGCTTTTATTTCGTTTTATCTTAGTCGCTCTATCTTTAGATCGTTTATAGAAAAATTTTTAAAACGATCTTCAAGAATGCAAAAACTGGATAATTTACTTCATCTTGATGGTTGGAAACTGGTGTGCTTATTACGTATTTCACCCATTATGCCTTTTGCTTTAACCAGTTATGCTTTGGGGTTGACGTCTATTTCTGTAAGAGCTTATCTCATTGGAACTCTTGCTTCTTTACCAGCCTTGTTTGGTTATGTCGTCATGGGGCATATCGCCAGCACAGAAGTTACTTCTTTACAAACACAACATATTGCTTCTATTAAACATCTATTATTAGCCATTGCTTTTATTGGAACAGGACTACTAATTTGGCATTTAGGAAAAATTGTCAATAAAATTATCAAACTCCCTGACCCTAACTAAATAAATTTAAAACGTATTTTATCTTTTAGTATATAGTGAAAGTCTTATATTTTGTCTGGCAATATATTAGATAAACGCAGTAATCAAACCAGCCTCTTACTATTTGTTTATATATTATTTCTTTTTATTCGTGCTCCTAATATCTTTACTCAAGGCCGCTTTTGGGCAGAAGAAGGATATATATTTTACGCTAATGCTTATAATATGAGCCCCTTGAACGCTTTATTTGTGGTTTTTGGTGGATATATTAATCTAGGTGCCAGCGGCGCCACCTTAATTGCCAGATATTTATATATTCCTTTAGAATTCGCACCTTACTTTACAATCTTTGTTGGATTGGTTGTTCAAATCACTCCTATATATTTGTTATTAACAGCTAGAGATGAATGGCTATCCCCTTTTTACGTTCGATTACTGGCAACTTTATTGCTATTATTCGTTCCAGAATCCTCTGAAATATCTTTACAAAGCCTTCATCTTCAATTTCACCTTGCGTTGGCCTGTACAATCATAGCATTCTTAAAAACGGACATCAAAAATAAACGTTACTTTAAGCTTTTTTTACTTTTTTTTGCCCCTTTATGCGGCTTACTCCCTGTTGTTCTTATTCCAGTTTTTGTCGTAAAATCTTGGCTAGAAAAAGAAAATTTACGCAATGAACAAACTATTGCACTTGTATTAGGTAGCTCAATTCAACTTTCCTTTTACTTATTTAACTTAGTACATAAAATCGATATTGATAACTTTGCAATCGTACGTCAACGCCATTTTTCTTATAATGATTTTTGTAGTGTTCTATATGTTAGAGATATAATCTTTCCATTTTTAGGGCATCGTTATCACGTGTCTATAGGAATTATGGCCAATATATTTCATAAAGTTGAGGCTCATCAGATTTCAATAAAAGCCTGTTTAATTTCAAGTTTTTTTATTATTTTTATCTCCAGTATTTTCATCAAATATTCCAAAACACGCAAAGGATTACTTTTTTTTATCACAGCTATACTGATGGTTTGTATTTCCATTTATGGTGTTGTTGGTGGCACAATTCAATTAGTTAATCCTTATTTTACAGAACGCTATGCATTTCTCAGCCAAGCTTTATTTGCTCTAATGCTTCTTTATTTTTCTGTAACATTACCCAGAGCAGGAAAAATTGTAGCTAATGCTACTATTATATGGGTGCTTATCGTTGGTTCTTTTAATTTTTTTCAACTGCTTCCTGAAGCTAAAGATGGCGCTGGACATGTTTGGAGGCAAGAGTTAGAAAAATGGAGAAATGATCCTGAATATCACCCTAAAATCTGGAGTAGTGGTTGGTATATGGTTATACCTAAACAACTATCTACACACACGGCACCAAAAAATAATTAGACATTCTGATGAAGATAACTATTCAAAATTATTATGACAAAAAAAAATATCAAACTTTTTTCCTATTATTAGTAATAGCCTGTATCCATATAACGCGCTCACCAGAAGTTATCATTGAAAGTCGTTTTTGGGCAGAGGAAGGCGGATTTTTTTTAAATGCTTGGCTAAGCAATCCTATAAAATCGCTATTTTTCTCTTATGGTGGTTATCTAAATCTTCCTGTTAATGGAGCAACACTTCTTGCCAAATGGTGTGTACCTTTAAAATACGCGCCTTATGTCACTATGATAATAGGCCTATTATTTCAACTTTTACCAACTTTTCTGATTTTAACCGCCAAAGATAAATGGCTGAGTTCTTTTAAAATCCGTTTGTTAGCCGCTTTATTACTTCTTTTCGTTCCTGAATCCCTGGAAATTTCATTACAAAGTTTACATATTCAATTCCAGTTAACTTTAGCAACTGCAATTATTTTAATACTAGATACCCAGCCAACACATCAAAGATGGTTTAAATTAAGTATTCTATTTTTAACCGCTCTTTCTGGTGTAATAAGCATTATTTTAATTCCTCTATATTTATGTCGCTGCCTTATTGATAAAGACCGTCCTAGAATAGAACAATTCATAACATTGCTTGTTGGTAATATCATTCAATTTTCTTTTTTTTATACCTCTTTTAATCAGCGCCAATATCATACGTCCTTTACAGATTTTCTGAGTATTTTCTTTGCTAAAGATATATATCTTCCGTTATTTGGTAATAATTCTTTATCAAATCCTTATCTATTATATTTACAATCATTAGTTAAAAATCAGCAACTACCTATATTTGCCTGTAGTGTAAGTATATTTGTTTTGCTGCTCCTAATATATTGTTTTTATAATTATCCGAGAACAAGGCTTGCTGGCTACTTATTAATTAGCGCTTTATTGAACCTTGCACTTTCCACTTTTGGAGCAATCGGTCCAAGTTACTGGTTTTTTGAACCTTATTTTAATCAACGTTATGCTTTTATAAACCAATCATTAATGTGTCTATTATTGGTTTATTTTATTTATTCTCTACCTAAATTGGGGAAATATTTTTGTATTACTTTAAGTATTTGGTTATTAATTGCCAATACTTATAATTATTATCATTTTGTCTCGCATTCTTATGGTGTCCCCCCGTGGAGACAACAGATAAAATTAATAAAACAAAATCCCAATATTAATATTGCAATATGGCCCAAAGGGTGGTTTATAAAAATACACTCTGACTGAAATTATATTCATTAAACATATTCAAAGCTTTAAATATGCCATCATTCAAACGTAACCGCTCTATCCAAACCATTGCGCTATTGTTCTTGTTTGTAATCATAATGTGCTTACGTGCACCAGACGTGTTTTTATATGGGCGCTTTTGGGCAGAAGAAGGGTATATTTTCTTTTACAATGCTTGGACTATGTCTCCTCTACAAGCATTGTTTCATCCTTTTGCTGGCTATTTAAACCTTTCTACAAATGGGGTCACCCTGATTGCAAGATGGTGTATTCCTTTTGAGTATGCACCTTATTTGACAACAATTATTGGAATTTTATTTCAACTGTTACCTTTGTTTTTACTCTTAACTGCAAAAGATGAATGGCTTGTCTCTTTTCAAGTAAGATTATTTTTAACTTTATTGCTGCTCTTTGTTCCTGAAACAGCAGAGACATCTTTACATAGTTTACATATTCAGTTTCAATTAACTTTGGCTTGTGGTGTTATCCTCATTCTTCAACCCAGTTACTCTTATCAAAGATGGTTAAAAATAATCATTTTACTGCTAGCAGGGCTTTCTGGTTTAATGGTTTTTGCTCTTTTACCTATTTATGCGATACGTTGCTGGATCGATAAAAATAAACTTCGGATTGAACAATTTTCAATTTTATTACTCAGTTGTTTAATACAGTATTTTTTCTTTTATGAGAAAGTAGACGGTCGCCTTCATGCGTTCTTTGTAAGTGATTTTTTGAATATTTTCTTTATTCATGAACTATATATTCCCTTTTTAGGTAATAATTCCTACACAGTGCCATATATGGCGTTTTTACATGATCATATGCATGATCTATATGCATTCGTATTCCCTTGTGTCATTGTGGCTTTATTCATCACAGGTATAATTTACATTTTTTATAAAAACGCAACGACAAGACCCGCTATATTCCTTTTCCTAGCGGCTTTAACACTTTTTAGCATTTCTATTATCGGATCAATCGGGGATAGAAATAGCTTTTTAATTCCATTCGCTAATCAACGTTACGTATTTATTAGCCAATCTTTATTATGTATTATGCTTGTTTACATAACATATCATTTACCTAACGTAAGACGAAAAATTGGCAAAATCATTATTTGTTGGTTGATTTTCGTTGGTGGAATTCATTTTTTTACACAACCAGCATTTATTGTCAAAGCACCTAAAAATTACTTATCTTGGCAACAGCAAGTAGCATTATGGAAAAAAGATCCAGATTACACTTTCCAAATATGGCCTTCTAATTGGGTCCAAATAAAACTTCCTGTAAAAAAATAATCAAAAGACCTAGAAATGACAAAACAAACTTTTAATAGCATACAGGCACTTCGTGGTATCGCTGCTTTATTAATATGCTGTGTACACTGCATCACATCTAAAATTGGATCTAATGAAAATACCCACTCTGTCATTTCGGAATTAGGACGTATCTTTATATCTATTGGTAATTGGGGTGTTGATTTATTTTTTATTATTAGTGGATTTATTATAACTTTGTTAATTTTTAAAACAAATGAGTGCTCCTTTAAAAATGCTTTTTGTTTTTTAATTAAAAGATTTTTTAGAATTTATCCTCTTTTTTGGATTACTATATCTGTAGCTGCTTTTATAACATTTCTAATCGGTTACCGCGGTATTGAATTTCAAAAATTATATGATTTCAAAGTTATATTATTATTAGCACATATTTATCCATTTTTAGGCGTAGCATGGACTCTTTCTTTTGAAGTTTTTTTCTACTTGGGTGTATTCTTATTTTTATGTTTTTTTAACAAAAAATACTTCATTCAATTTTTATTATGTTGGGGAGGAATTCTTTTTATATTTATAATCCTCCATCATAATAATATATTCACTTTTAATTATTATACTATGACAGACCCCAGAGTCTTAGAGTTTTTTATAGGAGGCTTACTTTTACCTATTTTAATTAGAAGAAAAAATGTTTTCTATGATAAATATATAAGTATTACATTTGGAGCAATAGTAATTCTTATTGGTGCATCAAATGCTTATGTAAATGTTCCTAAACACGCTTACCTTGGATATTGGGAGATTGTATATTTGAATGGATTTGGTTCAGCATTGCTCTTATATGGTTTTGTTGGATTAGAATATCATAATAAAATATATATACCAACATCTCTAAAAAAACTTGGTGATATATCTTACTCTATTTATTTATGGCATTTTCCGATAATAGGACTAAGTCTTCTAATAAATCTTAAGTTAAACTTCTATCAACATTTACCAATTATTTATCATTCTATTATAGAAATAATAACAACTATTTTAATTAGTATATTAAGCTATTATATGATTGAGCGCCCCAGCATTCATTACTCTCAACGACTTTCTTTTAAAATACTATCAAAAAACAAAGTTGGAAATTAAATATTTCAATATAAACTTTTTACTATATTAAAAATATAATATCTGACCTTAGGTTCTATTCATTATGTCCACACCTATTCTTTTGCTACAAGATGTTTCTTTTACCCTTGGGGGAAAACCGCTTATCGACAATGCAAGCTTCAGCCTTGGCGCAGGAGAGCGTGTGTGTTTAGTGGGACGTAATGGGTCTGGAAAATCAACTTTATTAAAAATTACAACAGGACAGCAACATGCTGATTCTGGCAGTATCTTTTTACAACCTGGGACGTCTGTGCAATATTTAACACAAGAGCCAGACCTCTCGGGATTTAATACGACATTAGACTATGTGTGTTCTGTGTTACCTGACCATGAAGACCATTATCGTGCACGAATTTTACTTGATGCGCTGGAGCTAGATGGCACCGAAAATCCAAAAAATTTATCAGGTGGGGAAGCTCGCCGTTGTGCTTTGGCCAAAGCATTGGCTCCTAAACCCGATTTATTATTGTTGGACGAACCTACGAACCATTTAGATCTCCCTGCAATTGAGTGGTTGGAAGCTGAATTAAAATCACTATCATCGGCTATGATTATCATCAGCCATGATCGTCGCTTTTTGGAAAATATAGCGAATGGTATTATTTGGTTAGATCGAGGACAAACGCGACAATTAGAGCAAAAATTCTCGCAATTTGAACAATGGAAAGAAGAATTCTTTGAACAAGAAGCCCTTGAGCAACATAAACTCAACCGTCAAATTGTTAGAGAAGAACACTGGGTTCGTTATGGTGTTACGGCTCGTCGAAAACGCAATGTTCGCCGGATGGCAGAGCTGGCTGACTTACGCACGAAACGCCAAGAGATTGTTAAAAACCCGTCTATGACTTCTATGCAAGCTACTCAAGCAGATATTTCAGGAAAATTGGTGGTAGTGGCAGAGCAAATCAACAAAGCCTATGGTGATCAGGTCATTGTTCAAAACCTTGATCTGCGTGTTTTGCGTGGAGATCGTCTGGGAATTGTTGGCCCGAATGGTGCAGGCAAGACAACTCTTTTACGCCTTTTAACAGGCTTAGAAACCCCCGATAGTGGGGAAATTAAAATTGGGGCAAACCTTGAGGTCAATACATTAGATCAACAACGCAGATTATTAGATCCCAATAAAACGCTTGCGGATACAATGACCAGTGGCAGTGGAGATTATGTTCAAATTGGAGATGAAAAAAAACATGTCGTAGGTTATATGAAAGAATTCATGTTTAACCCAGAGCAAGCCAAAACCCCTGTTCATGCATTATCTGGTGGGGAAAAAGCTCGGTTACTTTTGGCATGTGCACTGGCAAAACCCTCTAACGTTTTAATTCTTGATGAACCGACCAATGATCTAGATTTGGAAACTTTGGATTTATTACAAGAACTGCTTGCATCCTATCCTGGCACTGTTCTGGTTGTTAGCCATGACCGTGATTTCTTGGATCGCGTGGCAACCTCGACTTTGATAGCCAATGGAAATGGCGAATGGCTTGAATATGCTGGTGGTTACTCAGACATGATGGCACTGCGTAAACAAAGCCAGAAAGAAGAGGAAGTTGTTAAAAAAGCTGCCTCTAAAGCTGATAATTCTGGCAAGCCAGTCAAAAGCAAGACACAGAAACTCTCTTATAAAGATCAATATGAGCTGGATCATTTACCTGAAAAAATAGAAAAAATAGAAACTCAGATTGCGTTACTCAATGAAAAACTAGCTGATCCTGTTCTTTATGAAAAAGATCCAAAATCTTTCCATAAATTCACAGAGCAACTGACCAAAGCCCATCAAGAACATCATCAGATGGAAGAACGTTGGTTGGAGTTGGAAATGTTACAAGAAGAATTAAAACAATGATAATCTGATTTAAAATGCCTCTAAATCAGAAAGTGATTTTGTGATTGAATATATATGATTATTCGTATATATATATATTCGTATTAAAGGATATATCAATGAACCAAACAGATTTCTTCAAATGTCTTTCTGACCCTACCCGTTTGCAAATCATAAAAATGGTAATCAGCAAGAGTAATATTTGCGTTTGCGAATTCACAGAGCAACTGGCATTTAGCCAACCAAAGATTTCTCGTCATCTAGCATTACTTCGAACTCATGCGATCTTGCTGGATCAACGCCAAGGTCAATGGGTATATTATCGTTTAAATCCAGACCTTCCCATTTGGGCAAAAGAAATTTTAACTACTCTTTCCCACCATCCCTTAGCATAAAAAGCAATATGTCCCAATCAAAACTCTCTTTTTTAGATCGCAACCTGACGCTATGGATTTTTATTGCCATGGCGATCGGCATTACAATTGGAAATTTTATTCCACAAATTCCACAATTTTTAAACCAATCTAGCGTTCATAATGTCAATATTCCAATTGCTATCGGATTAATTTTAATGATATATCCACCGCTGGCTAAAATCAATTATGCAACTCTACCAAAAATATTTAAAGATAAACGAACACTAACTTTATCTTTAATTTTAAATTGGATTATTGCGCCGTGTTTAATGTTTGTGCTGGCATTTATATTTTTACGTTATAACTATGAATATATGACAGGATTAATCCTGATCGGGTTGGCCAGATGTATTGCGATGGTATTGGTTTGGAATGATTTAGCAAAAGGAGATAATCAATATGTAGCAGCCTTGGTTGCTTTTAATAGTATTTTCCAAATTCTATTTTTCAGCACATATGCATGGTTCTTTTTAACCTACCTTCCTCCATTTTTGGGAATTAAATCAGAAGTTATTTATATTGATTTTTGGTTAGTAACCCATTCTGTATTGATCTATCTAGGTATTCCCTTTTTATTAGGCTTTTTAACCAGAGTTATCTTCATCCATATAAAAGGTGCTAATTGGTATCAAGATCAATTCTTACCAAAAATCAGCCCTATTAGCCTGATTGCACTGTTATTAACAATTATTGCGATGTTTTCCCTTAAAGGCAACGATATCGTTCATTTACCTTTAGATGTCATTAAAATTGCTGTTCCTCTGATTATTTATTTTGTGCTGATGTTTATGATTAGCTTTTTTATCAGCAAATGGATGGGCAATACATATCCCATTACGACCTCAATTTCCTTTACCGCAGCAGGGAATAATTTTGAACTTGCTTTGGCTGTTGCAATTGCAACATTTGGGCTCAACTCACCCGTTGCATTTACAACCGTCATTGGCCCTTTGGTCGAAGTACCAGCTTTGATTTTATTAGTAAATGTTGCGTTAAGCTTTAACCGCAAATATTTTAAGAAAGAACAATCCGCATGATTCTTCCAAATATTCATATAGAACAAATTGAAAAACCTTCTTTTGACAAAGTGCAAGCTAAAAACTTAACCCATCCACCACGTTTTTTATTACTTTATGGGTCTAATCGTGAGAAATCTTATAGTCGATTGACAGTACAAGAAGCAGGCCGAATTCTAGAATATCTTGGTGGTGAGGTAAAAATATTTCATCCCAAAGGATTGCCTTTGCCCGAAAACGCCGAAAATACTCATCCAAAAGTCAAAGAACTTTATGAATTATTAGCATGGTCAGAGAGCATGGTATGGTGTTCTCCCGAACGCCATGGCTCAATGAGCTCTATTTTTAAAGCTCAAATTGATTGGATCCCATTAGCTGCGGGAGCTATTCGAAATACTCAAGGCAAGACCTTGGCATTAATGCAAGTTTGTGGTGGATCACAATCCTTTAATACCGTGAATCAAATGCGTATTTTGGGACGATGGATGAGGATGATTACTATTCCTAATCAATCCTCTGTTCCCAAAGCTTTTTTAGAATTTGATGAGCAAGACCGTATGAAACCATCTCCTTATTATAATCGTATCGTCGATGTGATGGAAGAACTCTACAAATTCACATTACTAACCAGAGGACAAAGTGATTATTTAACCAACCGCTATTCTGAACGCATCGAAAGTGCAGAAGAATTGTCAAAACGAGTTAATCAGAAAGAAATATAGCTCATCAACCTATCTTTTAAATGGAAAGGTTAATTTCTTCCATTTAAAATCAAAAACTCATCTTCTTCGGGCTTAACAACCCTGATGCTTGCATCCGCTCTCTTGACTCTTTCACACTATTAATCACTGCCAAGGCAGCCTCCAACGCATTTCGTCCAGCCACCGCATCGACAATCACAGGTGCGCCATCGAGGCAAGACGCAGCAAAGGCGGCGTGTTCTTGTTCTAAATTATCGTGATCTTTCCATTTAACTGCTTCGCGTCTGAACCCATTCGTGCCAGGCAGAGGCAAGCCTTTTTCTCGACCAATCATGACCAATTGTTTTTCCATAAAGTCCGCTGATAAATAGCCTTCTTCAGAGAAAATTCTCATTTTACGTTCAGTTTTTAAGGAAATCCGACTGGCCGCAATTGTGGCAACGCACCCATTGACAAAAGTCACCCTTGCATTTGCGATATCTTCGAATTCGGAAGTTACCGCAGCCCCCAATGCATCGACTTTATCTATCGGAGAATTTACAATTGCCATCACCAAATCCAAATCATGAATCATCAAATCCAAAACCACAGAAACATCTACTCCACGAGGCTTAAACGGTGCAATACGGGTTGTTTCAATATAAAGAGGACGTTTGATCCGTTCACTAATCGCTTTTTGTTCAGCGGAATAACGCAATAAATGTCCAACTTGTAAAACAATACCCGCCTTTTCAGAAAGCTCAATTAAGTGATCAGCCTGTTCTAGGGTGGAAGCAATGGGTTTTTCAATTAAAACATGTTTGCCTGCCTGAATAGCTTGAACTGCAAGTTTATAATGCTCCTCGGCAGGAGCCGCAATAATCAGAGCCTCGCATTGATCCAACAGCTTATCCAAAGGCATGTAAGGTGCACCACCTGCCTCTTTGCCTACTCGTTCAGCATTTTCAACAACAGGGTCATAAACACCAACCAACGCTTCACGTTGAGAGGCGGCCGTTTTTAATGCATGAAACCGTCCAAAATATCCTGCGCCAACAAGCCCTACTCGTAATATTGTTTTTTCTTTCATGCTGCACTCTTTTAGTTTAAAAATGTTTCTTTGTTGAAGTTAATAGCTATATGAAAATAATGATGACATACCTCAAGATGAATAAAAATATCTTTCTTTATTGTGTAAGTTTTTTTCTCTTTATTACAAACCTTGGTTATACGAAATCAGTTCAAGCAAAACCAAATTGCATTCATAGCGTTCTCTCTGATCTAGCTTCTTATCCAAACAATCTTATAAATATTTTGACTGCTAAAAAATATTTCATCATCGAAGCCAATATGGACAAAGTTATTGATTATAAATTATCAAAAATTTCTCTACAGCTCCAAAATGAAATCGATAAGCGGTCTATTCATAATATAGAAATCGCAAAAAAAAATAATGATTTAATTATTTTTTACAAAAACGCTCTAGATTCCACAAATATATTAAACATCATACAAATATTACCTAAAAATATACTTAATAATGCAGAGGTAAAAAATGAATTAATTGGTAACCAACTGCAAATGACTTTAACAATTCCCAAACAAAGCATTGAAAAAGAATTATATTTAAAGTCTAAATGGATTATTCAAGACGTTTTGATGATCAATAATATACACGCAATAATGTTGCCTATGGCGCTTAATAAATTCATAATTATACCAATAGAAGATAATAAAAATAATCTATCAAACCTTTTTCAAAATGTTGGAAATATAACATTCCATCTTGTTAATGAGAATTCTATTTCTCATAACACTTCCTCTATTGATACAATCATTCTACCTTTTTTATTTTCACAACACACCTCATTGCCAATCTATGAACAACAATTAATGAGCGGTCAGTCTATTATCAACGCAAACTCAAAATTCGACCCGTATTTAAAAAATTATTCCGTAAATATAAATTTTGATAATTCTAATAAAGAACAACTTTATAATATTACACGCCAAAATGTAGATAAAATTATAGCAACCGTTATGAACAATGAAATTATATTTGCATCACATATCAGAGCACCTATATACGGTGGAAGGGTAATGATTGAAGGGAATTTTTCACAACAGCAAGCTAATGCAATCGCTAATTTACTTTCTTTGAACTATATTCCAATCACTTTCAAAGTCACTGAAACTGAGAGGTTAACTATTTTTCAAAAATAAATTGTAAGCTCGTCTTATATTTTTATTAACTCGAAATTGATATTTATATATATTCTTGCATTTTTACTTAATACAACGAATAAAAGCCTGCTTTACAACAAGCTTTTTATCAAGAATTAAATCAACCGAATAAATCTCTTAACTTGCAAGAATAATCTCATCTTCTTGAGCAATCTCTAGATAAGGGCCACCAGCCAATATCTGCATTGAAATATACAATACTGAGTTATCTGATAAGTTCTTACTATTAATTGGTAAGAAGGCCTTTCCGTTTGTCCAACGCCCTAATTGTTCTTGTCTTGCATGCCAACCCAATAACTCCTCTTGCTCTTTATGAGCTTCTATGAACTCTAGTGCACTATCAGCATAAATTTTTATTTCATTAATCAATACACCCAGGAAATGACGGTTATCTATGAAAGGACCAATCACATCACAAAGGCGGTTTCTTCTTGAGTTAATCCAAACAAATTGAACTGTTGATGGAAGCATAAAAGTTACATAACCATTGAAAACGCGTTTTTGACGAATGATTACACCTTGATCAGTAACCAAATAAATATCTGGATCTTCTATTAGTTTGTAATTACGTCCTTGATACTCTGTTTTTACGATAGAGTTGCGTTCTTTGAGTTCATTATATAATGGTTCTACCACACCTCTATCAACAACAAGAGGTGCCGCAGCGTTCTTCGTCCAATCTTTTGCAGAGCATAAAGAAGTTTCTATTACTTTATGATGGTGATTAAAAGCATGACGATTACCTGTATCTAAATAACTCTCAGTAAGCATACCATCTGCAATAATTACAGAATGTTCCTCTAATTCAACGTGATAATATTCATACGAAGTTATAGAGTAATCATAAAAAATTGTTGATCCATTGACCAACATACGAACTGGTATGAATTTATCTTCAAAGAATAAACAATGTTCAGCGGTAATTAATAAATCTTTGTAAGGAACATTTTCAGCAATAGCCCCCTTTAATATACGTACAGGATACCCTGCCATATCATCAGGAAGATGTTTATTAACGCGACAATATTTTTGCCCAACCCACGTAACTACACGTTCAATATATTTCTTTTTAGCCCAATCATAAGTCGTTACTAAGTCACCCGATTGCAAAGCTTCAATATTTTTAACTCCTGTTTCTGTTTGAATTTCTGTTCCCGACAAGAAACAAACTGTTAGAACTAACCCTAATCCTCCATCACTTGGTGTCTGAATTGAATATCCTGTTTGCTTAATACCAACAATATTCAACGTAAGGGAAAAGCCTGTATCCATTGTAATGGTAATATGATCATTATCTGGGAATGTTACACCAGTTAATTTTCCAAATTCGATATCTTCATATTCTAATAAAATACTATCTGAATGATCTGCATCTGTTCCAGAGAATCCTTGAATTTGAGTGGTAACACTTGCATCATTCCCTTCCCAGTTAATTAATGGTGGTTCACCAATAATCGTTAATCCACCATTTGTATCACCTACTAGATTAATAACCCCACCATTAGATGTTGTTATCAACGCACTGCCACCTGGATTTAATGTAACCTCGCCTTTAATATTTGTACCCATAGATACATCTAACCAACCACCATTATTAATAGTAATATTGCCTAAATTTGAACCATCACCAGCATAAATAGCACCATTAGTCACAGTCGTATTATTTGCTGTCGCACCATCACCAACATTTTGATATCCACCACTAATAAATGTATTACTTGCAATACCTCCTGATAATATTGTTTGACTTGTTCGCCCTGTACCCTGCCCAGAACCAAGAATACTCGTATTATATACAATGGCACCAGAAGCAACTGTTTGGGAGCCACCACTAACAATATTTGTATAATCAACAGTAGCACCAAATAAAACAGATTGAACTGCTCCAAGTGAAACCGTTGTATAGCTAATATTAGCACCAGAACTTACAAACTGTTTACCCCCATTAATAAGAGTAGTATTCTCAACAATAGCACCAGATGAAATAAATTGACTACCTAAATTTCTTACAACAGTCCTATCCACAAAAGCACCGGATGATACTACCTGAGATCCAACCCATATAATGGTTCCATAAGCGCTTCCTCCACCTAAAACAAATTGTGAGGCACCGTCTCCTGAATAGGAAAAACTATTACCAGATGAAACAGAAAAATCTGCATCAAGAATTGTTCCACTCGCAACAGCACCAGATGAAATAACCTGTGTTATTCCATGCATTGTATTATTGTAAACTGCTCCACCTGATGAAATTATTTGACTTCCAGAACCACTAACAACTGCGCCACTCAAATAAACACCTGACATAATTACTTGAGAGGCATTCGTGTATAAATGCGTAATACCGCTGATTGCCCCACCATAAATAATTTGTGCGCCACTATTTACACTTGTGTCATAAACAGTTCCAGCTGAAACAATTTGAGATCCAATGTTAATATTAGTGTTAGAAACAATTCCTCCAGAAATATACTGATTGCCATTGTTTATTCTTGTATTAGTAACACTTCCACCTGAAATAGTTTGATAACCACTATTAATTTGTGTATCAACAACAATTGTGCTTTTAAGGTACCCATCAAGTTTTCCATTAGAAATAATTTGATATCCAGTATTAATACTAGTATTACTAACAACTCCAGCATGAATTATTTGAAATCCATTATCAATAAAATTATTAGTATAATTAGCTCCACCAGCTTCTTGAGATCCACTAATAAGTGTAGTATTACTAACTACTCCTGCTCCCCAATCTTTTTGCTTCCCATTACCAATTTTGGTATAAAGAACATTACCTCCCCAAATATCTTGCTCACCATTATCAATAGTAGTATTAGATACATATGCAAGACCACCAATCACTTGTATACCACTACCAATACTAGTATTTATAGCACTTCCTAGTATTCTTTGATATCCACTATTCATACTAGTGTTAGCTACGAAAGCGTCTGTTGCAGAAACAACTTGATATCCGTATCCATCATAAAAAAAATTTCCGTCAGCACTACCACCTGAAGAGATAACTTGAGATCCATTATAAAAACTTGTATTAATGGCTCTCCCTCCTGAAACGTACTGTGTTCCACTACTAATCGTTGTATCGCTAGCAATTTGTCCTTGATCAACATACTGATTACCTGTAATCACAGTAGCTCTGTTAAGATAAATGTTACCATTATCACTATTGGTGTTAATTATATTTCCAGAAGAAATTATCTTATCATTCACAGTTTTATTCCTTGACTTGTGTTTATTGCCATAAATCACAACGGCGAATATCGGCAACTCATAAAAAATATATACTGATAATTACATGAATACAGAAAAATATTTACCATCACTTAACAATTAATTTTCTAAAACAATTACTCAGAAAATAATTTGATACATATTATGGTTTTTTATCAAAAATAGTGTAAAATAGGCACGAATTTAATTATCTTATTTAATACTCTTCATTTTTGTTTTATATATCTTTAACTTTGATAAAGTTTTTGTTGTATATGCAAAACTTTATTCCACACCCTGCGTCACAACGACATCGTCGTTAAGCGTTCTCATCAACCATTTTAGTCCATGATGGTCTATAAATAAGGATTTAGTCGTTACTGCGATGATGTATTACAGCCGCAAGAAACTAGCCCTGGTTATTCTTACCTGTTTTATTGGGCTATTATTATGTTTACCGAATTTTATGTCCTCTCCCTCGCCCAAAATCCCTTGGCGCCAAGTGCATCTTGGATTGGATTTGCGAGGTGGATCTTATTTATTAATGCAGATTGATTTAAATACAATTACAAAAAATCGTCTGCAAACTCTCAGCGATAATATCCGCCAAACCCTGATTTCTAAAAATCTGGGTTATAAAGATATTCATATCTCTGATAAAACTCGTAGTGTAAACTTTACCCTACGCAGCCCTTCTGAAAAAGATGCCGTATTACAAGCTTTGCGCGCTATGCCCAAAGCTGTTGTTAATGAGTTTTCTGTTAATGACGGTGCTAATGATCAGATTTCATTAACGCTTTCAGAAACAGCCATGCAAAAGCGTGGTGCTGAAGCCATTGCACAATCTATCGAAATTATCAGAAAACGTATTGATGCCACGGGGGCCGTTGATCCATCCATTACACGTCAAGGTGAAGACCGTATTGTTGTGCAATTACCAGGCGTTGATGATCCTGAACGTATTAAGAAACTGCTGGGAACAACAGCAAAAATGACATTCCATCTATTGGATGAAAGTGCGACAAACCCAGATTTTCCTCCTCCTGGGGTTACTTTTATGCCAATGACGGAAGATCCTTCTAGAAAACTACCGATACGTGATCATGTAGAGGTCGATGGTTCAGAATTAACCAATGCCAGTGCTGGACTAAATCAAGAAAGTGGTGAATATGCTGTCAATTTTCAATTTGATACAGCTGGTGCCCAAGCATTTGCAAATGTAACCAGAGCAAACAAAGATAAACCTTTTGCTATTGTTTTAGATAATCAGGTTATTACTGCTCCAGTCATCAGAGGTATTATTCCTAATGGTAGAGGGGAAATTACAGGTGGCTTTACTGCACAAAAAGCAACAGATCTTGCGTTAATGTTACGCTCTGGTGCATTGCCTGCTCCTTTAAAAGTCGTTGAAGAACGTACGATTGGGGCTTCACTTGGTGAAGATGCTATTCGTGCAGGGGCTATCAGCTTAGTTGTTGGTTTCGCTTTTGTTATCGTCTTTATGTTAGTATTTTATGGTCGTTTTGGTTTTTATGCCGATGTTGCCCTATTTGCAAACTTGATATTAATGATGGCAATCTTATCCTTATTCGAAGCCACGCTGACTTTGCCTGGTATGGCAGGTATGTTATTAACGTTGGGTATGGCCGTGGATGCAAATATCTTGATTAATGAGCGTATCCGTGAAGAAGTTCGTAATGGACGTACCCCTTTAAATGCGCTTCAAACAGGATTTGATAGAGCCCTCAGCACTATTGTTGACAGTAACGTTACAGCATTTTTATCTCATGTCATGCTTTTTGTGTTTGGCACAGGACCAGTACGTGGGTTTGCCTTAACCATTACCATTGGTATTGTTACCACGATCTTTACGACTTTATGTTTATCTTGGATGTTGATTATCCGCTGGTATGCGGTTACTCGTCCCAAAGAGCTACCAATTTGAAAGAAAGAACATGCTAGGCCGTCCTTTATTACATTTAGTTCCTCATGGCACTAAAATTCACTTTATGCGTGGACGCTTTATTGGGCTGATTACTTCTGCAGTTCTGTCTATTGCGTCTCTTATCTTATTTTTCCACCCAGGGTTAAATCTGGGGTTGGATTTCCGTGGCGGGGTGGTTGTCGAAGCCCAGACCCAAGGTCCTGCTGATTTTTCTAAAATTAGAATGGAGCTTAATCAAGCTCATATTTCAACGGCTGGATTACAACAATTTGGTGCAAAAAATAATGTGTTAATTCGTTTGGATGCTCCCAAAGAAAATAATGCCGAAGCAACCCAAACACTGATTAACCAAGTTAAACAGGCTGTTACTTCAGCGCAAGATGGTACGAAAATTGTCAGAGCAGACGCAGTTGGTGCCTCTGTGTCTTCCGAATTGTTTTATCATGGTTTGCTAGCTCTTGGATTTAGTTTGCTGATGATCATGATTTATATTTGGTTTAGATTTGAGTGGGAGTTCGCGGTCAGTGCAATTATCACATTGCTTCTTGATTTAACCAAAGCAATCGGTTTCCTAGTCATTACTCGCTTTGAGTTTGATTTGGTTATGGTTGCTGCACTTTTAACTATTTTAGGCTATTCAACGAATGATAAAGTGGTTGTTTATGACCGTGTAAGAGAGAATTTACGCAAATATCATTCCATGCCAATTCGTGAACTTATAGATATGTCGATTAATGAAACACTAAGCAGAACCCTTGCTACTTCTGCAACTGTTTTTCTAGCTGCATTGCCTTTGGCACTATTTGGAGGCGCATCCTTATCAGGTTTTGCTTGGGTTATGTTATTTGGTATTGTCGTTGGGACATCTTCTTCGATCTTTATTGCGGCACCTTTATTACTCTTTATGGAAGAAGGAAGCCTTAAAAGAAAAGCAAAAAAGGCTTCTTAAAACTTTGATAAATTAACTCTATAAAAAAAGGTAGTTCATTATTTGAACTACCTTTTTTTGTTATCAATGATCCTGTTTATCAGAGGATATAAAAGCAATTATCTGTTTCATCAAATATTGAGCTTGCTCTAGATTAGCAGAATTGGAATGCGTTAGTGCTTTTACAACAGATAATTTAGCTTGTTGATCTAACTGAGCCAAAGCCAGAAATTGCTCTTTGGTAATTGAGGAATTTTGTAAATAGCCAACACACATACCATGAACAAATAAATAATTTAACGCAACAGAGTGCGGTGTTGGCTTATCATAAGATTTGCTATTCTGATCGATTTGACACCCTAATAGTGGGGTAACCAAAATAGCTAGGACAAACAAACATTTTATTTTTTTCATTCACTGTAATCTTTGTGTATTGGTTATACATCCTTTATCTTTAGCTATTATTTTTATTTTGCGCAACCAGAGCATCTCTGATTTCACTTAATAAAACTTCTTCTTTTGATGGTTTTTCAGGTGTTTTCTCTTCTTTTTTCTTGGTGCTTACATATAGCTTATTTAAACCTCTAACAAACCAAAAAACTGCAAAACCAACAATTACAAATTGAATAACGGCATTTAAAAATACACCTACATTGATCGTTACAGCCCCAATCTTTTGTGCTTCAGCCAAGGTTTGAACGTGTTGGCCTTTAAGTGTTATAAATAAATTACTAAAATCTATTCCACCAATAATTAATCCGATTACTGGGTTTAAAATATCTTTAACCAAGCTATTAACAATAGCCGTAAAGGCTGCACCAATAATGATACCAACAGCCAAATCAATAACGTTTCCACGCATGATAAAAGCCTGAAAATCAGCTAGCCATTTAGGTGTTTTACTTTTTACTTCTGTTTGATTTTCACTCAATTTATAGTCCCTTTCTAATACTGATGAAACAAAATCGTTTTAATATTATAATCATATATATTCATTACCTGTATAATAAAAAAGAGCAGAAATTAAAAAAGATTACATAGAATGGATTGATTTCAATTTATAAACAGATTATAAGGAAAAACTGTTTCTCCGTCTGTTGCGGAGGTTTATTTATAGTCTGTTAAGAGAAAATCATGAAAGCCGATATTCACCCAGAGTATCACGAAATTACTGTTGTCATGACAGATGGTACTGAATTTAAAACTCGCTCTTGCTATGGTAAAAGCGGGGACACCTTACGTCTTGATGTAGACCCAAAGTCTCATCCAGCTTGGACTGGTGTGCAACGTATCAATGATTCTCGTGGTCAAGTTGCCAAATTTAATAAACGTTTTGCTGGTATTGGTCAAAAAAAAGGTTAATTCCTTTTTCTTTGATTTCTATTGTCAAAATAGATTATCTAGAGTTAAGAGAAGGTTTTAACTTTTCTTAACTCTAGATTTATTTTCTTTTGCACATATAATGATTATGTAAAATAAGGTCTGTATCATATTTTATATAATCATTAACGCTTACGCCTCTATATCATTCATAGGATTAATATGACTTTACCTCTTATGCCAAAGGCAACCGCAGTATGGTTAATTGAAAAAACTGCATTAACCTTTACTCAAATTGCAGATTTCTGTGGAATGCATCCTCTAGAAGTACAAGCTATTGCTGATGGTGAAGTTGCACAAAGTATCATTGGTTATGATCCTGTATCTAATGGTCAGCTAACGCAAGATGAAATTACACGTTGTGAAGCTGATACTTCTCGTAAACTTCGTTTGTCTTCTTCCAGAATGCAAATTGTAAGACGTTCAAAAGGGGCACGATATACCCCTATTTCTAAAAGAAATGATCGTCCTGATGCTATTGCATTCTTACTTCGTAATTATCCACAATTATTGGATCAACAAATTGCTAAACTATTAGGGACAACCAAAGATACGATTGCCAAAGTTAGAGATAAACAACATTGGAACTCTTCTAATATTAAACCTCGCGATCCAGTTATCTTGGGCCTTTGTAGTCAAATGGATTTAAATACTGCTGTCGCAGAAGGTAATGAACGCTTTGCCAAAGAAGGCATTCAAGCTCCTGCTCCCGTACAAGATTTAGAAGACGCATTTACACCACCTCATTCTTCTAGCTCTCAAGAGCCAGAATATGATGTTAATCAGATTTTTGCTGGATATGCTGATAAATCTGATACTTCAGAAGAAGAATAATCAGCGATGTCTTTACCCAAAGAATCCTTCCCTCTTGTTGGAATTATTATGGGCAGCCAATCTGATTGGGATGTCATGAGCCATACGGTTAATTTCCTTGTCGAGCTTAATATCCCTCATGAGGTTAAAATCGTTTCTGCGCATCGGACTCCAGATCGGTTAAGAGAATATTCTGTATCCGCGGCCACTCGCGGTATCAAAGTTATTATTGCTGGGGCTGGCGGTGCCGCACATTTACCTGGAATGACCGCAGCCTGGACGCATTTGCCTGTTTTGGGTGTCCCTATGCAAACCCATGCGTTAAATGGTAAAGACAGTTTACTTTCTATTGTGCAAATGCCCGCTGGAATCCCAGTAGGAACTTTGGCAATTGGCAAAGCTGGTGCTATTAACGCGGCTATTTTAGCAACCTCAATTTTATCTTTATCAGACATCGAAATTGAACAACGCCTGATGCAATGGCGTAATCAACAAACCGAATCAGTTGGTTTAGAACCTGTATAATCCCTTCATATTATTTTAAAAGAGGTCTTTAATGCTTTCTTCTAATTCTACCATTGGTATAGTTGGCGGGGGGCAATTGGGACGCATGTCAGCTGTTGCCGCGTCTCGCCTTGGGTTTCAAACGCATATTTTATCCGATATTCCAAATGCTCCAGCCAGTCAAGTTGCGTCAAAAACAACGATTGGAGCTTACGATGACCCAAAAACACTGGAAATTTTTGCCAATGCAGTTGATGTCATTACATTCGAGTTCGAAAATATAAGTGCGCAAGGCATTGATCTATTATCCTCCATTCGTCCTGTTCATCCTTCTGGAAATATCTTACGGATCAGCCAAGATCGAATTTTGGAAAAATCTTTTTTAAATCAACATAATATTCCTACCACTCGATGGATCAAAATAGAACAACCTGCCGATGGTGAGTGTGCTGCTTTAAATTTAGGATACCCTTATATTCTAAAGACCACTCGCTTGGGCTATGATGGCAAAGGGCAGGCTGTCATTCACAACTTAGAAGATTTTATAACCGCATTTGCTCATTTAAAGCCTCATCCTTTAATTGCTGAAAAAATGGTTGATTTTAGTTGTGAGGTCAGCGTGATGGTCGCTCGTAACATTCATGGTGTTGTACAGACATTTGACGTTACCGAAAACCGGCATAAAAATGGTATTCTCGACATCAGTCTTGCCCCTGCTCGCATTCTGCCCGAGCTTCAAAAACAAGCTCAAGAACTAGCCATGCATATAGCGAGGTCTCTCGATTTAATTGGAATTATGGGTGTAGAATTATTTATTGATTGTAACAATAAAGTATTGGTTAATGAAATTGCCCCAAGGCCTCATAATTCTGGGCACTGGACCATGAATGCTTGTCCTATTGATCAATTCGAGATGCATATTCGAGCTGTCACAGGGTTACCTTTGCCACCCGCAATCAGGCATTCTGATGCTGTGATGAAAAATTTGATTGGCCCAGAAGATATGGCGTTATGGCCTCAAATTTTGGCTACACCAGAATTGATTGGGCATTTATATGGCAAGGACATTGCCAAAAAGGGTCGTAAAATGGGCCATGTTAACGTTATCTTCCCTTATAACAGCTTGCCTGGTGATTTCGGTATTCAAGCTATTTTAAACGGCTTATATTCGAAGGAATAACAAGGTTATTTTCTGCAAAAGAAAAAAAACAACCATTCCCAATAATTAAATGGTCAACGACTTGCACATTGATAACCTTTAACGCATACGTGACCATTTCAGTTAATTTTTCATCTGAACCAGAGGGAGCTGCGACCCCACTGGGATGATTATGCACCAAAATTAACGAGTGAGCATTGCATTTTAATGCACTTCTCGTCACTTCACGAATATATAAAGAAGTAGCATTAACCGTTCCATTTCCTTGCAACGTTTCTTGGATGATTTGACCTTCTTCATCCAAAAAGTAAATTAAAAAATCCTCGGTTTGTTTACGCGACAAATGAGCAATTAAATAATCTGTCAAAAAAATTTTATTTTCTAATATGTTACAATTATATATTCTTGCTTTTAACAACCGCAAAGAGATTTCATAACATAGTTTAATATTTGCCGAATCTTTCTCTGATAAATTCAACCCTTTTTGGAGTTCATCTTTACTTGCCGTTAAAATTGCAGGAAAAGAACCAAAACGTGACAAGGTAAGACTCTGCCAATCTGTTATATTTTTATTAAGATTGATCCATTGAGATAAATATTCCAGTAATTTTTTATCAGAAAGCACATGTTTTTCTTTTGATTTTATTCTATGTTCAATTTTAATATAAAATGATTCGTTTTTTTGTTCACACATTTTATCCAAATGATTCTTTTTTGAAATTACCTGTTCTTATCCTTAACATAAAAGAATAATGACAGTATACTTATAAATAATTCTGGGAGCTATAACTCATTGACACAAGATAAAAATAAAAATTTGGCCAATCAACAATGGGGCGGGCGTTTCGCAGAGGGGCCTTCTGCTATTATGGAGCAAATTAATGCTTCTGTTGATTTTGATAAAAGGCTCTGGCACCAAGATATAAAAGGGTCTTTGGCACATTCTGAAATGCTTGCTAAAATGGGTATTATTTCACAGCAAGATAAAATGACTATTCACGAAGGCCTTGCACGCATTAAAACTGAAATTGAAAATGATCAGTTTCAATTTAGCCGTGCCCTCGAAGATATTCATATGAATATTGAAGCTCGCCTTGCTGATAATATAGGTGAAGCTGGTAAAAGATTACATACTGGACGCTCTAGAAATGATCAGGTTGCAACCGATTTTCGCCTCTGGGTTCGTGATAATATTGATGCAATGATTCTGTCTACTGAACATCTCATGTTGACTTTGGCACAACGTGCTGAGGAATATGCTGATACGGCAATGCCAGGTTTTACGCATCTTCAATCCGCACAACCTGTTACATTCGGCCATCATCTACTAGCTTATGTTGAAATGTTATCCAGAGATAAAGGACGTTTAATTGATGCACGCAACCGTCTAAATGAAAGTCCATTAGGCGCTGCGGCATTGGCTGGTACCTCCTTCCCTATTGACCGTCAAATGACAGCTAAACTATTGGAGTTTGATCGCCCGATGGCAAATTCATTGGATGCTGTTTCTGATCGTGATTTTGCTTTGGAATATTTATCTGCTTTATCCATTATGGCCATGCATTTATCCCGAATGGCCGAAGAAATCGTTATTTGGTGCTCTTCTCCATTCTCATTTATCAAATTGTCTGATGCCTATACCACTGGCTCTTCGATTATGCCACAAAAGCGTAATCCTGATGCAGCCGAATTAGTTCGTGCGAAAATAGGTCGTGTTTCTGGCGCGTTAATTGGGTTATTAACCGTCATGAAAGGGCTACCTTTGGCCTATGCCAAAGATATGCAAGAGGACAAAGAGCAAGTATTTGCAGCTACTGATACGATGATGTTATGCCTTGCTGCATGTTCGGGAATGATTGGGGATTTACAAGCCAACAAAGAGAATATGCGTCGTTGGGCTGGATCTGGATTTTCTACGGCAACAGACCTTGCTGATTGGCTTGTGCAAAAACTACAAATGCCTTTTCGTACAGCGCATCATGTTACAGGTCAAATTGTAAGCCTCGCTGAACAAAAAAACCTTACTTTAGATCAAGTATCCATAGAGGATATGCAAAAAATCGAACCTAAAATTACGCAAGATATCTTCTCCGTGCTCAGCGTCGAAGCTTCTTTGGCTTCTCGTGTCAGTGAGGGAGGCACCGCGCCAAGCAATGTCATCACTCAAGCACAAAAATGGATAAAAATATTACAGGATTAACCATGAAAAAATATATTTCTTTTTGCTTGTTAGTTAGCTGTTTAACAATGGCAACTTTACAACTCTCTGGTTGCGGACGGAAAGGCTCTCCTAAACCACCTGGACCAGCAGATAAAATAACTTATCCTCGTGGATATCCCCCTGCAGATTGATTTTCAAAAAGCTTGTCTTTATTAATAAAGGCAAGCTTTTATTTTTGAATCAAAGAACCAGCTATTCCACCTGATTTGCCATCAAACGCTGCCACTTGTATTCCAACAATCGTCCATTTTCCATCTGTATTTTTAGTAAATAAAGGCGCACCGCTACTGCCATATGTTGCTTGGCACGTATGGAATAATTTAGAAGGTTTGTCAGGGTAATAAACACGTTCAGATATTTCGCAATTTTTATCAGCATATAAAACCTCCTGACGATCTTGCTCATAACCACCCAACCAAAGAGGGGTCTTTTCTACAGGCAAGTCTTTAGCAAGAGGAACGAGTTTTGAAGCTGGCAAAATATCTTTGGATAGTAATAAATAAACACGATCTGAGACAATATCATCCAAAGGCTTATTTAAGATTAAATTATCGACCCTATTCATCATTAAATCGCGATATGCTTCAAAAGATAAAATACGACTAACAGATGCAGCAATTTTATATTTTTGACGTTGGTACCCTAATAAAAAATGAATCGATTGAGGTGCAAAAAACTGTTTCGTTTTTTTTATCCACAAACAATGTGCAGCCGTCACAACAATTCGAGGAGAAATCAAAAATCCAGTACATTTTTTACCTGCATTCGTTTGCACTTTTCCGATAATTTGCCAAGGCTCCTCTGAAACATCAACGGTTTGTCGATGCTCGTCTTCTTTATTTAACCCAGGTAATTTGGGAATTTGCACATCTTGGGCAATTACTTTGTTGCTGTTTAAAATGATCATACTAGTGATAGCACAAATAAAAACATAAATTGTAAACAGATTTATTGATAATCTCATGAAATCTTCCCAAAAAATATTATGAAGCTTCTAGTTCTTGTTTGCACGTACAGTGAAGAAAAGATACACTACACGCTTATATATATTCAACTGCTTTAATAATGTTTAAGTTTTTAGAAAAAGGCTTTCTAACTATATGACTTCGTTTTTTCAATCCTTGCCTGCAACGATAGAAGCGCTTTTGCAAACTCATCCAGATTTAACCCTTGATAAAGACCAGGGGTTACTTTTTGGACAAGCTTCTTTACAATCAATTGCAACCGAATATGGCAGTCCCACATGGGTTATTAATGCTGATATTTTAAAAGCACGTTACAACAAGCTGGACCAAGCATTTAAAGCAGAACAACTGGATGTCTCTATTCATTATGCCATGAAAGCCAATGGGCATATAGCGATTCTAGATCTGCTAGCCAAAGAAGGTGCTGGGGCTGATATCGTCAGTGGTGGTGAGCTATTAAGAGCGTTAAAAGCGGGCATCTCCCCTGCCAAAATTTGCTTTTCTGGTGTCGGAAAAACTGAAGATGAATTACGTTTAGCCATTGAGACACAAATTGCACAAATCAACGTAGAAAGCCGTGAAGAATTACATTTATTATCAAAGATTGCTCAATCAATTGGTAAAAATGCAGCCATTTGTTTACGAATTAATCCTGATGTAGATGCCAAGACCCATCATAAAATCACAACAGGACTAGCAGAAAATAAATTTGGTATTGCTTATAAACAAGCGATTGCGGTTTATAAAGAAGCCTATGAGTTGCCAAATATTACACCTTTAGGATTTGATGTGCATATCGGCAGTCAAATTTCATCAACGGATCCTTATCGTCAAGCCTTTATTAAAATGGTTGCTTTGATTAAAGAAGCACGCAATCAAGGATTGGAGGTTTCCACACTGGATTGCGGGGGTGGTTTTGGAATCTCTTATCATGATGAAAAAGAAGCTCGTCCCGATGCAATTGCAACATTGATGAAAGAAGTCCTAGGTCCTTTGAATTTAAAACTTGGAATTGAACCTGGTCGCTGGCTTATTGGCCCATCTGGCGTGTTAATCAGTAAAGTTGTTATGCATAAGAGCAATGGTCCTGATGCAGCACCTTTTATTATTATTGATGCGGCAATGAATGATTTAGTTCGCCCTGCAATGTATGATTCTTGGCATGGAATTTTGCCAATTTCCCCAGAAATCTATCAACGTCCTTGTCAATCGTTAAATATTGATGGTCCTGTTTGCGAATCAAGCGATATTTTTGCGAGAGATCGCTTATTACCGAATTTATTACCTGGAGATTACATTGCTATCTTGGATGCTGGTGCTTATGGCAGCGTCATGAGCTCTACTTATAATGCACGCCCTTTGGCCGCACAAATTATGGTTTCTGGTAATCAATCTGCTGTTATTCAACCTCGTCAATCTATCGAAGATTTATGGAAAGATGAAATAATACCTTCTTGGTATCCTAAAAACTCTTAACAAGCTTTGTAAATTAATGAATATTCCCCAAGAACATAAAGCACAGATTAAAAAAGCTATTTTTCTTACCAAACTCAATGTTTGGATAGAGAAATATTGGCCTATTTTTTTATTATTTCTCTCTTTATGGGGGATATATCTTTGTTTAGGGTTGCTGGGTATTCCTCAGCGTCTACCCGATATTTTACGTATACTTATCCTTGCTATTATGTGCATTGGCAGTATTGGACTAGTAATTTACCAAATTAAACGTTTTCCTTTTACTTCTTTCAAAGAAAACTTAAACCGTATTGAACAAATTAATAAATTACCAAATCAACCTTTACAAACGCTTTACGATACTCCTGTGCAAACGGAAAATAGAGCTGTTTGGAATATTCATATACAAAGAATTTTTAAAAACTTTCCTGATTTAAAAGTTGGTGCACCTAAAATCTTTAAAGGGCATTACCATATAAATCGCATTGCAATTGTTACGATTTGTATTTTTGCAGCACTTTTCGTATCAAACAAGCATATTGCTTCATCTCGCTTATTATCCGCGATGCGACCAGGGTATGATGATGCCTCAATGCCATTGCCTAATTTTCAAGCTTGGGTGATTCCACCTTCTTATAGTAATGCTGCCCCCATATATATTAAATCTAGAACTGAGACGATTGCGACTGATCCCAAAGCACGGTTACATATAGCCCTTACAGATCTAAAACAACGCCCTGAACTTATTTACTCTGAAAAGAAAAATGTAATAAGCAACATTTCAATTCAACAGCCTGAGGCTAATCAATGGCAAATTGAGGCAACAATTGAAAATCCTGGAACTATCAATATACAAGCTCGTGGCAGAGAAGTTGCTTCTTGGAATATAAACTTACCTGATAACTTGCCTCCCAAAGTCACATGGACAGGCCCTATTGAAAAAAGCAACTATGACTGGAAAACTGCTTTTCCTTTTGAAGCTTCACAACATTATGGTATCCAGTCCTTTCGCTTAGTTGTAACGGTGCCTCAAAATAAGGAGCACCCCAAAGAAAAAATTCTCTCTTTAACGCAACCTTTAGGCGATCATCCAAAAAAAATTACACAAATTTTACATCAAGATTTATCTAACAATATTTGGGCTGGCAGCCAAGCACAAGCAATCATCAGTGCGACCGATGTCACAGGACAAAATACCACCAGCAAAGTGGTTACTTTTACCTTACCTAGAAGAACCTTTTCCTCTCCTGTGGCACAAAAACTAGATCAAATTCGACAAGCCTATGGAACAGATAAGCTCTCTAAAGAAAATACCCTCAATGAGCTTATTCAACTACAAAACATCCCTAATGCGTTTCAAGATTATGATCTCTTTTTAAATTATATCAGCATTATTTATTTCCTTGATAATGCCAATAAAAATACCCCACAAGTCAAAACAGAAACGCTATCTCGTCTTTGGGATCTTATGATTGATACCCAGGAAAGAAAAAGTAGTAACTCTGAAATTGCTAAAGCCAATATAGAGCTGCGCGCAGCACAGGCAAGCGTACAAGAACAACTTGATAAAATGCAACGTCTTGGCAAAGATAAAATTACTAATCAAGATCGACAAGAGCTTAATAAAAGACTAGAGCGCTTGCAAAATGCAGTCGCACAAAAAATGATGGCGCTTGCAAAACAAAATGCCAAAGATAATCCTCAAGATGGTAATAGCAAAGAGTTGCAATATACCAGCACGCGTTCCTTCGAAGATATGTTCAAAGATATGTCCAAAACCATGGAAAATGGCAATATGGACAAAGCTATGCAACAATTGGAATATACCAATCAAGTTTTAAATACGATGCGAGGTGCTACTCCTAAAGATATTAAAAAGCTGGAAGATCATCTTAAATCCCAAAAAGAAATGGAAAAACTGACCAAGGATATTGAAAAGTTAATTAAAGAACAGCAAGATTTATTAAATCAGACTTATGCCAGACTTAATCAGTCTGTCCCTCTTCTTTTGCGTCCTAGTCAAGATTTAAATAAGCTTTCTACTTCTGACCTTATCAAACAAATAACACCGCACAAAGACGAAGAGAAATCTGAACCCGCCCTGGCCTCTGTTGAACAAACAGCACAGTCTCAACAGGGATTAATTGAAAGTTTGACCAAACTTCAAACTCAAATGCACGCAATCACAAAACAGCCTATCCAAAATCTGGATTTGGCAAAAATAAATATGCAAGATGCGCAGCAAGCTTTAGAAAATAAAGATGATAGCAAAGCTGCTGCAGCTCAACAAAAAGCGTTGATTAATTTGCAAAAAGGGAAAGATTCAGCCAAAAAAACTATGCAACAAGAAGCACAGCGTTTTTCTAATTTTTTCCCAGTTTTTACAGCAAAAAATCCTCAAGAAGATCCCTCAGCAGACAACAAAGCTGACGTTGATAAAAAGAAAGATCCATTAGGAAGGTCTCCAAATGAAAATAATAGTCAAATTGAATTGTCTGGGAATGCATCTACTGCTCGAAAAATAGAAGAAGAACTTCGTAAACGTGCTGATGACCCCAATCGTTCAGGAAAAGATCTTGATTATATCTATCGCTTATTAAATATGTTTTAATGCTGGCAATAATGTTGAATGATGATCACAGAGAATATCAAATGAAAAAAAACTGGCAGTTTTTTATACTGCTTCCCTTGATCTCTTGTGCTGGATTGGTTTCTATTCCTGCTCATGCCGAAAATAAAGTAATTCAAATAACACAACGTCAACAACTTAAAATAAAACAACTTTTTGATCAATTACATACTCAAGGCGTTATTATTATTGATAGCAATAATAAAATTACAGCTTATGGAAATTCTTTAACACGTGCGCAAACCTATTATATCCCCGCCTCTACTTTTAAAATATTAAATGCGTTAATAGGCTTGGAAAATAACAAAGCAACTCCTAAAACTATTTTTAAATGGGATGGCAAGAAACACTTTTTGTCTTCTTGGGACAAAGATATGACCCTTGGAGAAGCTATGCGATTATCAGCTGTTCCTGTTTATCAAGAGTTGGCTCGCCGTACGGGTTTATCCCTGATGCAAAAAGAAGTTAAGCGTGTCCACTTTGGGAATGAAAATATAGGTCATCAGGTTGATAAATTTTGGTTATCAGGACCTTTAAAAGTAACACCCGTTCAAGAAGCACAATTTGTCTATAAACTTGCACATCAACAATTACCATTTAAGAAACAAGTCCAAGATGAAGTTCGTAACATGCTTTTTATTGACGTGATCAATGGTAATAAAATATATGCAAAAAGTGGTTTGGGTATAAATAAAACACCACAAGTGGGTTGGTTAACAGGATGGGTTGAAAAAACTAATGGAGAGAAAATTGCTTTTTCTTTGAACCTTGAAATGAAGCCAGAGTTCCCTCCATCTTTACGTCGTGATTTGATTAATAAATCCCTTAAAATTCTTGAGATTTTATAGTCATAAAATCAACCCTACAAATATTCATGTAGGATTGATTGAATATAACCTACAGCTCACACCATATACGCATCAAATTATGATACACATTGGTTAACTCTAAAATCTGTGGGTCATTATCATCCATTCTGGTACGTAACTTAATGATTGTCATATCTAAATCAAAAAGAACTTTCCTTTTATCGGCTTCTTTAATCATCGATTGGGTCCAAAAGAAAGACGCCCAACGACTGCCTTTTGTAATTTTACTTACCGAGTGCAAATTATATGTTGGATAAACAATCATATCCCCTGCAGGCAGTTTAATTGCCTGAGACCCACTGTGATCGTGAATTATTAACTCTCCACCCTCATATTCTTCTGGATCATTTAAAAACAAAGTCGATGATACATCTGTACGAATACGCATATTTGTCCCAGGAATAGGGCGAAGTGCATTATCAACATGATCGGGGAACTCCATCCCCGTATCATATCGGTTAAATAAAGGGGGCACCACACGATAAGGCATAACTGCAGAATTAAAAATAGGATTACGCCCTAAAGCTTTTAAAACAATTTCTCCTAATTCTTTACTTTCAGGAGAAGATTGGTCAATTTGTACATTTTTCTTTACCTGCATCGATTGCTCACCCGCAGTGACTTTTCCATCAACAAACTGAGCTTTTGCAAAGACAGAACGCACATAAGATAATTCTTCTGAGGTCAAAACCTCTGGAATATGAATAATCATGACTTAATCTTCTCCTCTAGAAAAATTGATAATTATTGTGTCATATTCAAACTAAACAAAAATGCTCTACCAGCAGAAGGTGTAACACGATTACTAAATAAAGAATCATAATTTAAACGATTGGTCACATTATACATATTAAACGCAACCTTCCAATGTTCATCAAATTTATGAGAAAGCATTGCATCAATACTCATATTTGCAGGCGCTTTCCCCCTTGGTGCCTGACGTGTATTCACATAACTGAGCCATACATCGCCCCTCCAAGTAATTCCCCCTCCAACTTGTAAATTATAGGGGGTATTCGGTAGAATTTCATACGTTGTCCAAAGTGACCCTTGTTGTGTTGGTACATATTGAACACGAGATCCTTTCATTCCCTTTGTTTGAGAGTCTGTTACCTTACTGTGATATGCAGCAAACCCACCATAAACGTCCCAATGTTTCGTAATATTTCCTGAAATTCCCAGCTCAATCCCCTCGTTATAAACTTGATCGCCTGAGCTGACTACTGAACCATCCAAAGGATCACTAACTAATTGATTGTTTTTTTCAAGTCGAAATAACGACGCCGTTAAACCGAGACGTTTATCCATCAAACTCCATTTTCCACCTAATTCGTATAAACGACTTCTTTCTGGTTTCATGCCCCCTTCGCCATCTTGCATCGGCGCATAAGAGTTAGTTAAATACATTCCAAGAGGTGTGGTCGACAAAGCCCATGTAAAATAATACATTTGGTTATCATCTGGATTGAACATTAAACTTGCGGTGGGATTAACAACATTATTATTCGTTTTCATATTATTTGCGGTAAACGAACTTCCACCTTCAGTATTATATTTTGCTCTCCAATTATCGTATCTTACACCACCTTTGATAGACCATTGTTCGGTAAACCAGATTTGATCATAAATAAATACACCAACATCCCGAGTATTTCCTTTTCTGGAAGCTGGATCACCTGCCCCTGTCGCACCACTGATTGATGTGTTATGAGGATTCCCAGGTAACACAACAATGTTCGTTGGAAGATAAGGGCTTGGATTTAACACATTATTATCTGGGAATGTCTCGGAAAATTCACCGTATTCTCTGCGTTCACTCGCATAGACAACGTCGACACCAGCGGTTAACTGATGTTTAAATTTCCATGTTTCAAAATTAGCAACTGTTGATAGCACATTCTGAAATGACCAAGTATCTTGATTATAAGGCGATGGCCCATCCGTATTCATCATAGCTGCGCCTGGATTATTAGAGAAAAATAATCCACTGCAAGTAGGTCTGCCATTACATCTTGGTCGTGTCACCGCAAAATAACGAGAATAATTTCCATATCTGGTATCATTATGAATAACGATGTCAGGATTAACATCATAAGTTAATCTGCCTGTTAATTGATTATCTTGTGTCTGATCACGATCTATTTCTTTTCTACCATACCAATTACTTCTTCTGACCCCATATTTTGTCATCGGTTTGGCAATACTGTTCCCTGGTTTAATTAATGTAGGAATTCCATAGTCAGGCATACGATCATCTTGTTGATGCATAAACTGTACAACATAGTTTATTTTGTCATTAAACTTAAAGAGAGCAGAAGGTGCTAGTCCCCAACGTTTCGAATAGATATAATCACGGCCAACAACATTGTTACTGTTCCCCACAGCTGTCAGGCGAACAGCTATATGATCATTAATTTCTTTATTTAAATCGATTGTTCCTCGATAATAATCCCCGTTACCTCCCGTGAAATTAACATCATAGCGATCTGTTAACATTGGTTTCTTGGTGATAACATTAATAGCTCCACCCGTCGTTCCGTTTCCGAAAACAGAAGAGGATGGTCCTTTAATCACAACAACACTGTCATAATTAAAACTATCACGGCTATAAACCCCAAAATCTCTTAATCCGTCTTCATAGATATCATTTTGAGCTTGGAATCCCCGAATCAAGAACTGATTTCCAGACATACCACCACGTCCTTCACCCACAGATGACGTGACCCCTGGAACATTTTTTAATGCTTCATCTAAAGATTTTATATTTTGCTCTTGAAGGATTTTTTGAGGCACGACATTGATATTTTGTGGTGTATGCATCACATCCTGAGGCATTAAATCCACGCCTGTATCATGCGTTAAAATATTCGACGTTTTTTTTCCACGCACAAGAATATGCTCATTTGCTTTGGAACTTTCTGTATCTCCGTCTCTTGCTTCTACTTCTTTTTTATCAGTAGAAATATCTTTCGCTAATACTGGGCTGCCAATCAAAGTAACCATCACCGTCGCCAGTGATACTGGTTTAACTATTCTTTTGATACCGTTTTTCTGCATTGCATATTGCTTTATAATATTAAGAATGATTCTTATTAAAGATGTTAATGAGAATAATTATCAATAAGAAAATAAAAAAGCAATAACCTTAATGTATCTTATAAAAAATGTTGTTTATTTATCACAATTCATTATTACAAAGAAATTTATAAGATTTTATTTTATATATAACAATAAGTTAGAAATAACTCTTAAACGTAATACTGTGACATAAGAAATCCTTACATCTATAATAAAAATTAATGAAAAATTGGAAAGCAAGAATACAAGCAAAATTACAAAATAATTTTAAACATTCTTTTGTTATTCATTTTTCGTAATACACAATCGACTATTTCTTCATACTTATGATTTAAAATCACTTATCAAAATAAATTTGTTTTAAACTGAAATTTTCATCAAACTTTATTATACAAAAAAAAGTCATAATATATAATTAAGTAACCACTATATAATGAAGAATAAGGACAAACATGATGAATTACTGGTTAATTAAATCAGAACCTGATGCATTTTCATGGCAAGAACAAATACAAAATAATATTGAGCCTTGGACAGGTATTCGAAATCATCAAGCTAAAAAGAACTTACAATCTATGAAAAATGGAGATTTGACATTTTTTTATCATTCTAATGTTGGTAAAGAGATTGTTGGTATTGTCCGTATTGTCAAAGAGGCATATCCTGACCCCACCGATCCAGATCAAAAATGGTCGTGCGTGGATGTACAAACAGTCTGTTCCGTTCCAACACCTGTGACCTTAAAACAAATCAAAGCAATCCCTGAATTACAAGAAGTCAGCCTGATTAAACAATCACGTCTGTCCGTTATGCCTATTACACCTGAACATTGGAAATTACTATGTAACTTGGGAGGAATTACTCAAGCTGATATAAAAAAATAATAATATTCTTATTTTATTTTATGTCTTATTATAAATCACTTTTTACTTAAAGCCTTTACTGGATTTTATTTATGCCAACAAATGATAACACTGCCCTTGATTACATTCATCTTTATCAACATGATTTACCTGATCATTTAGACCTTGGGTCAATAATAGCTATTGATACAGAAGCAATGGGATTAAATCATTATCGAGATCGTTTGTGTCTGGTACAAATTTCCAGTGGTGATGGTCAAGTTCATTTAGTGCAATTTATTCCTGAATATTTAGGGGGAAAAGGCTTTACTGCGTGTCCTAATCTTAAAAAACTTTTAACCTCCCCTTCTGTAACAAAAATAATGCATTTTGCCAGATTTGATGTGGGTATTTTACAATATGCTTTGGATATCAAACTTTCATCAGTAGTTTGTACTAAAATTGCTGCCAAACTAACAAGAACATTTACAGATAAACACGGTTTAGCTGCTTTATGTAGAGATATTTTAAAAGTTGAGTTATGCAAGCAACAACAAAGCTCTGATTGGGGTGCACCCACCTTAACCCCAGAACAACTGGTCTATGCTGCATCTGATGTCTTATATTTACATCGACTATGGGATGCATTAAAACAACTTTTAATTCGTGAAAACCGCTTAGAACTGGCTCAATCCTGTTTTTCTTTTCTCTCTGCACGTGCAGATCTTGATATTTTAGGATATGAAGAACCTGATATTTTTCAACATCGTAGTTCGTAAAAGATCTATTTGATCCCTGATGATAACTGTTTTATAGTATGAATACTTTATAATTTATCAATTTTTAAGTGTATAATAAATGGAACCTATGTCTATTTGTGATATTCAAAATGCTTGTGATGCTTTGCTTATCGAAAAGCAAGGGATTCAAGAGCTTATTGATGCCTTGCAAAATAATCATGTCCTATCAGAAGCTTTTGATCAAACCGTTCAAACATTATTTACACTCAAAGGGCGCGTTATCTTAACAGGAATTGGTAAATCTGGTCATATTGCAAAAAAAATTCAAGCAACCCTTGCTTCTACTGGAACAGCTTCTTTTTTCGTTCATCCTGCCGAAGCTGCTCATGGCGATCTGGGCATGATACAACCTAGCGACGTCGTTATAGCGATTTCAGCCTCAGGTGAAAGTGCAGAGCTGACCAATATTATTTCACATACAAAACGATTTGATATTTTTTTAATTGCTATGACTACCAACGAGCAATCTACCTTGGCTAAAGCTGCGAATATTGCTATGATACTACCAAAATCTAAAGAAGCATGTCCTTTTGGATTAGCACCTACAACCAGCACTATAATGCAATTAGCCCTTGGTGACGCCCTTGCAATTACATTATTAAAAAAACGCCATTTCACTGCATCCGATTTTGGTATATATCATCCAGGAGGACGTTTGGGCAGCAAGTTAAAAGCTGTACGCGACCTTATGCATACACATCAAGAAATTCCACTGGGTACACCTAACATGCCAATCTTAGAAGCAATTATGGAAATGACCAAAAAAGCCCTTGGATGTATTGGTATTATTTCTGAACAAGGAATATTAATCGGTTTAATTACAGATGGTGATCTTCGCAGGACGCTTGACAAAGATATTCGCAACTTAACAGCTCAGGACGTAATGAATAAAAGCCCCATGACTGTTCATGAAGATATTCTTGCCGCAGAAGCTTTGCGGTTAATGAATAGTAAAAAACATCCCATAACATGTTTATTTGTGATAGACCAAAACCATAAACCCACTGGTGTCTTACATATTCACGATCTTTTACGTGCAGGAATAGCATGACTGACAATAAACAAGATCAGCCAAAAACGACTTCGCAGATTGAAAGAACTGACTTTCAAGCCAAGCAAAAATATTTAAAGCAACGTGCAAGCTCTAATATTACGAGGCGTCAGGTACCCCATGAAAAAGATATTCTGCGTCGTAAAAAAGTAATTAAATGGACAAAATGGGTTTTACCGATCCTTGCGTTGTTTTTATTAGGCTCAATTGCTATTTGGCCAGAGATTGACCGTATGATTAATACGAATAAAGAAGTCGTTAAGCAATTATCTAGAATCAAAGTAGAAAGTGGGACAATGATCGGGGCAACGTTTCACGGCCTTGATTCTTCAGAACGACCTTACACAATTACTTCGAGTAAAGTTATTCAAAAATCCAACAACAGCGATATGATCCGTCTGGCTGATCCAAAAGCTGATATTCTATTACAAAATAATAGTTGGATAATGGTTACAGCTAATAAAGGCATTTATATGCAGCATCTTCAAAACCTCAACCTTTACGAAAATGTTGTTTTATATAGAGACGATGGATTGTTTATGTATAGTGATATTGCTGATATTGCTTTAAAAGATTCAATCGTTACCGCTAATGACTGGATCCATGCCGAAGGTCCTTTTGGTCAACTTGATGCACAAGCTTATTTCTTGGATATGCATACTAATGTTGCTCAATTCAAAGGCCCTGGTCGTTTAATTTTAAATGATGATAAAAATTCTTCTCCTCCTTCGCAACCTTCTAAAACGTCGGAATAATCTCCATGAATACTAAACAAGCTTTATTTTTATCTTTTGCATCTTTAATAGGTATTGGATTATTCCACGTTTCCCCTGTATCAGCTCAAAACATTGATTTGTCTCATGGAGGACAAATCACGGTTACCGCTCTTGGTGGGTTTGACTGGGATCAAAATAATAAATCTGTAACCGCCTATACTCAAGCAAAAGCTGTCAGAGGAAATGTTACTGTTACCGCTGATCGGTTAGTTGCGTTATATCGTAAAAAAGCTGGTTCAGATCAACCTAAACCAGAAGAAAAAGCTCAAGAGAAAACTGGTGACATCACCCAAAAAGATTCTGGTTCTAACGAGATTTATCGTTTAAATGCTTATGGGCATGTACATATTTACACCAATACCGACCAAGCTTGGGGAGATAAAGCCGTTTATGATATTGATCAGGCTACGCTTGTCTTAACAGGTAAGAATATGAAGCTGACGACACCACAAAACTTAATGACAGCCAAAGATGCCATGGAATATCATTCCCAAACCCGTATGTCTGTGGGGCGTGGAGATGCAACTGTTACCAATCTAAAAGATGGTCGTCGTATCACAGCAGATGTGTTAGTTGGATATAGTAAACCCACAGATCAAAAAGATCCCAACGCAAAAAACAAACCGTCTAATAACAATGACGCTGATGATATGAGCAGATCTAGTAAGTTAGAAAAAGTGAATGCTTTTGGTAATGTTGTTGTCAGAACACAAACAGAAACCGTCAGAGGAGATCGGGGTGTTTACGTCCCTGATTCTAGTATTGCTCGGGTTGTGGGTAATGTACATATCACCAGAGGATCTAATCAATTAAATGGTCATGCCGCCATTATTAACATGAAAACAGGTATCGCCCATATGACAGAAGCACCTGGACGACGTGTTCAGGGTCTAGTTGTTCCAAACGAATCTAATAATCAACCTAAATAATCACTACTGCTTTTTATACAAGGTACTATCCTATTATGAATACTGATACTGGTACACCAACCCATAAGAATAATCCTCATTATGTTCCTGGAGAAGGATTAGTCGCCACCAATATTGGCAAAACCTATAAAAAGCGTTCTGTTGTTCAAAATGTTTCTTTGCGTGTTCATCGTGGAGAGGCTGTTGGATTATTAGGACCTAATGGTGCAGGAAAAACAACGAGTTTCTATATGATTGTAGGCCTTGTCCAACCTGATACAGGCTCAATCAAATTGGATGGTGCAGATATTACAAAACTTCCAATGTATCGCAGAGCACGTCTAGGTATCGGTTATCTTCCTCAAGAAGCCAGTATTTTCCGTGGACTTAATGTTGAGCAAAATATTATGGCTGTACTAGAGGTTGTTGAACCTGACTTTCAAAAACGTCAAGAAATTCTAGATGGCTTGCTGGCTGAGTTCGGGATCAGTCATTTACGTCGCTCTCCATCTTTATCTTTATCTGGTGGTGAACGTCGTCGTTTGGAAATCGCAAGAGCATTAGCCAGTGACCCAAATTATATTTTGCTAGATGAACCTTTGGCTGGAATTGACCCAATTGCAGTTGGGGAAATTCGTGACCTTGTTTCCCATCTGAAGGATCGTGGAATTGGGGTATTAATTACAGATCATAATGTTCGTGAAACATTGGAAATTATTGATCGCGCTTATATTATGAATAGTGGTCAATTACTGATGGAAGGCGCTCCGTCCGAAGTTGTTGCTAATGAAGATGTTCGTCGCGTTTATCTTGGTGAAAAATTCTCTATGTAAATCAAGTTATCCCCTTAACTTTTACTGAGTAAGGGGATAACTTGATTTACAAGTTGCGAATAATTTCAATTAATTTTAACTATGCTCTTTTGCTTGTTCTTGAATTCTTTCTCTAGAATTCTCTTTTATAGAATCATAATTTTAAAATATCTTTTTGTATTAAATCATATTATTCAACAAGCCTAATAAAGTCAAAAATGCCTTGATTAGAGAAAAAATGCACTCATTGCAGTCTTTGGACGAAAAACTCCTGCACCCTCCTCTTATCCCACATCTTTATGGATGGAAGCGGTTTTGTGTTGAATTTTTATTTTTTGGCGCTAAAGAAGCACGTTCTTGCCTGTTTGTGGGGTTATTTTTTCTCTCTATTTTTATCGTCCCCAAAAGTGGTATTTGGATTATTCCACGTTATGATGTCTTATTCATTATTGCCATTACAATTCAATTATGGATGGTCTATAGCAAACTAGAAACATTAGATGAATTAAAGGCCGTGATGCTGTTTCATATTGTAGGCTTTGTGTTAGAAGTTTTCAAAACATCTGCCAATATCCAATCATGGAGTTATCCTGATTTTGCTTATACCAAAGTGCTGAATGTTCCCTTATTCTCAGGCTTTATGTATGCAGCTATTGGCAGTTATATCATCCAAGCATGGCGCTTATTTGATCTGAAAATATATCATCATCCCCCTTATATTTTTGCAGTTATTACTTCTTTGTTAATTTATATAAATTTTTTTACTCATCACTATTTTGGTGACTATAGATGGTATATTGCTGCTGGTGTATTGGGGCTTTATGCTCGTACAACCGTTGTCTTTACCCCTTATGACCGTGAAAGGAAAATGCCACTTTTACTCGCATTTATTTTGATTGGTTTTTTTATTTGGCTAGCGGAAAATATTAGTACCTTCTTTGGCATATGGAAATACCCAAATCAAATTACCTCTTGGTCAATGGTACATACAGGAAAATGGAGTTCATGGGCATTGCTAGTCATTATGACATTTACCATTACTGTGTTTTTAAAACATATAAAAAAGACCGTTTATATTCCAAGATAATCTTTTGAAGCTCAATAGTTTATTCTCTTATCTCTGTGAATTCTATTAAATAATATAGTATCGATAATATCTTCGTCATACTTAAAAATCAGTGTTGCACAATGATCAAGACATGAGTAACCTAACTATAAGATATTTATAAAAAAAGATGGAGAGTATTAATGAAGATATCAATTTATGGAAAAAAAATAGAAATACCCGATTGGTTTCGCCAAAAAGTTGAAGAGACATTAGAAAAAACTACACAAAAATATTTTGATAATATTAATGATATTTCTGTTACTTTTAATAAATTACCATCTTCTTACACCTGCCAAATTCATACTCATGCATCTCGTGGTCTTTCTATTCGCAGTGAGGGTTCAGCTACAGAACTACAAATTGCATTTGACAATGCAATAGAGCATATTACAAAACGCTTACGCCGTTATAAAAGCCGTTTACTAGGACGTCGAGGTACAAAAGCTGCCTTCAATAAATTTGTTGAAGGTCGTCAATATGTTATTCGCCCTGACCAAGAAATAGAAGAGCAAGAAAACACACAACAAGAGCAACTGGAACAAGCAATCAAAGAACGTATCATTACAGAAAGAGCTACCGAGATTGACAGCCTTACTGTATATGAAGCGATTATGCATCTTGACCTTTCAGAACGTCCAGTTCTAATGTTTAAAAATTCTGAAAACGACCGTATCAATGTTGTTTATCGCCATACAGATGGCCAAGTCGTCTGGCTTGATTCTGGTATAAGCAACTAAAGCAAAAGGGAGGATTTCATATCCTCCCTTTTGCTTTAACAATATTTGCCTTGTGTTTAATTTACAAAAGAAGGCACCATTTCATGCTGAACAATAGCTGCAAACGCTGTCTTTACGTTATCTGCAACTGCCATTGGGGTTCCATCAGCTGCATGAATAGCAAAAACTTGTTCACCATTAATCATAACAATTTTTACATATGCCATTTGGCTGACACCCAATGCTTTTAATTGCCCGTCTGTCAGATTACGAACATCGATAACATTCTCATCTTCTTTAGCAGCGATTAACTTAGCCTTATCATTTATATCTTGATCATTCATATTTATGACCCTTTCCATCAATGACATCAAAAAAATATAAAACCTTGTGCTTTATCTCTATTTTTCGATCGTTTGAATGTTTCTCTCTAAACCAGAGCGTTCTGTATGATGGGGTTCAGCCAGATGCCCTTTGTAAGCAGGAACTTTGGTATTGGTTTTCTTACGAGAAACTGTATTTTGTGTGATTTCAATACGCCTTACCTTCATTTCTGGTTGAGGACGAGTAATATCGATATGTAAAAGGCCATTATCCAACCAAGCACTCTCGACTTCTATTCCTTCAGCCAATACGAAGGCGCGTTGAAACTGTCTTGCGGCGATCCCTCTGTACAAAAAAACGCGTTCTTGAGTATTATCTTCGCACTGTCTTCCACGAATAACCAACTGGTTATCCTCTTGAGTAATTTGCAGATCTTCCATCATAAACCCAGCAACAGCCAATGTAATACGCAAACTAGAAGAATTAATTTGTTCTATATTATATGGCGGATATCCATCAGACGTAGATTTAGCAGCACGTTCTAAAATTTGTTCCAAATGATCAAATCCCAGGAACATAGGCGACGTAAAAAGCCTTCCTGACATGAAAGCCTCCTCCTTTAATTATGAGCGAGACATGTATTCAAATAAGCCCACTATGGCACTTACCTCAATATATAATATGGGAAAAATAGGTTGTTATGCAAGCATATCTTATAAAATTATGATTTATCATCATGACAAAATATTGTAATATCAACTGTATTATATATATAAAAACGTAACAAACACCTTTTATAACGGCATAAAATTAAACATGAATACTGAAGAAAAAAATTTAGAGCTTTTACCTATTCTGGTTGCAACAGATCCTTTTTTAAGAAAAAAGGCACGACTAGTTGAAGAAAAAGACCTTGAAGAAGTCAGAAAAATCGTTCCTGTCATGTTTAATACTATGTATGATGCACCAGGCATTGGTTTGGCCGCACCTCAGGTAGGAATTGGTTTACGTTTCTTTATTATGGATTTAGCCAAAGAAGGTGACGAGAAAGAACAATATGTTATCCTAAACCCTGAGATTATCGAAGAATCAGAGGACTGTTCAGAAGCCAAAGAAGGATGCTTATCCGTTCCCGAGCAGTTTTCAGAAGTTATTCGTCCAGAGAAAATCAAGCTGCGCTATATGGATCTTGATGGTAAACAACAAGAAATGCAAGCTGACGATTTGTTGGCCAGATGTATTCAACATGAAACCGATCATCTTGATGGTATCTTGTTTATAGATCATCTTTCTTCGTTAAAACGTAATATGATTATGCGTAAGATTATTAAAGACCAAAGAAAAAGCCGTTAATTATATTCAAGGAAAGCCAAAATGCGCATCGCCTTTATGGGGACACCTGATTTTGCGGTTCCTGCTTTACAAGCATTACATCAAGCTGGACACGAGATTGTTGCTGTTTATTGCCAACCTGCTCGCCCTGCTGGTAGAGGACGTAAAATTCGCCCTTGCGCAGTACAACAAGCAGCCGAGCAATTAAATATTTCAGTTTATTCTCCTACAATACTGAAAAATCAACCCGAAGAATTTGAACGTTTTGCTTCTTTTGATCTTGATATAGCAATTGTGGCTGCATACGGCCTTATCCTTCCTTCTGAGATGCTTAATATACCGAGGTTAGGCTGCCTGAATATTCATGCCAGCCTTTTACCACGTTGGCGTGGAGCCTCTCCTATTCAAAGTTCTATCTGGGCTGGAGATACCCAGACTGGGGTTAGCATCATGAAAATGGATGTTGGATTAGATACTGGAGACGTTTATAAGGAAGAAATTCTACCTATTACGCATCAAACAACCGCTCAATCATTGCATGATGATTTATCTCAACTCGGTGGAAAATTAATCCTTCAAACTTTAAACGCTCTTGCTGATAATCCCTCTTTATCCCCCCATCCACAATCAGAAGAAGGGGTAATATATGCTCGTCAGCTCAACAAACAAGATGGTAAAATTAACTGGGCTTTAACAGCCAAGGAAATAGACCAACAAATCCGTGCTTTAACGCCTTGGCCTGGAACTTTTACATTACTTGATGGGAACTTGCTGAAAATAACCAAAGCTGCAATCAGCACAGAAAAAAACACAAACACCCCAGGTTCTACTCTCGTATCTTCTAATGCGTTATTAGTAACTTGTGGGGATCATCACACTATAGAACTCTTAGAAGTCCAACTGGCTGGCAAAAAAGCCATGTCCGTACAAGATTTCCTTAGGGGTAATTCTATCAATTCTAAAGCTATACTGGGCTAGTTGATTATGGATATTCAAAGATGGGCCGTCAAAATTGAATATGACGGCACAGGACTGGTAGGTTGGCAACGTCAAAAAAAAGGCCTTTCCATTCAGCAAGTTTTGGAAGAAGCTGCGGAAAAAATCTGCAATAATCAATATAAGATCAACTCTATTACCGCGGGACGCACCGATTCTGGTGTGCATGCAATGGGACAAGTCGCCCATTTGGATTTTCCAGCGCACCTTCCCTTGACTGCAAAGAAAATATGCGATGGGTTAAATCATTATATGAAACCCCATGCCATTGCAATTTTACAAGCTGGTCAAGTCGATTTACAATGGAGTGCCAGGTTTACAGCTGTCCAACGTAAATATCGTTATGTCATTCTTAATCGTCTCAGCAGACCTGCACTGAATACGAATTACGTCTGGCATGTACGTAAACCACTAGATGTCGACAAAATGGTTCGAGCCGCACAATATCTATTAGGACAACATGATTTTACATCTTTTCGTGCCACAGCTTGCCAAGCAAACTCACCTATTCGTAAACTAGATCGTTTCGATATTTATAAAAAAGATGATTATATATACTTTGAACCTGAAGCTCGCTCTTTCTTGCACCATCAGGTAAGGAATATGGTTGGCACCCTTAAAATGATTGGTGACGGCTATTGGCCAGAAGAGCAAGCATTCACTATTTTACAAGCCAAAGATCGCAAGGCCGCAGGAATCAACGCCCCTGCGACAGGATTATTTTTAACCGAGGTTATTTATCCAACAGATCCATTTATTGAGCAGATTTAGCTTGATGTTGCATTTGTTGTTGTAAATCATGTGCCATTTGCATCATGTATGGATAGTTATGCATCATAAATATACCATAAATAACCATACTTGCCGTGATTAATGTTACAACAATCACAGCAGATCTGGCCGCAGTGGTTTGTAAGCCAACCTTAATAACAAACCAATTTAACCAAAGACTATATGCCAAATATAAAATGCTGGCCAATCCAAGTAAAGCCATCAAAATATTAGGAGAACCTGAAAATAATAAGCCAACGATCATGAAAAACAAAATACAATCGAGAATTGGCACCCAAAAACACCATAATACGGCAACAGTCGTTTGTTTCCAATAATCTTCGTGTTTCCACAAAACAGCAAAAGCATGAATAATCGCAACAGTTATCAATAACGAACAAATTTTAACTAGGAAAATAGATACACTGATATAAACCGCATGTGTGTCTTTGAATTTCATCATCAAAAGTGGTAAAAGATTTCCAACAACTGCCAACGCGATCCATGGGGCTAACGCACTTAATACAGAATCTGAGCTGTTAGAAAATTCGTGAATACCCTCACGCTTTCCTCTTCCTAACATAAACATTCCACGAATAGTACTTTTCACTTTTACCCTCTTTATAGTTTATAGCTCAGATTATTCTTTAAATAACGCTTCTATCACATTTTGATAAATCGTGGTTAACTGATTTAAATCCAGAATGGAAACTGCCTCATTTACTTTGTGCATCGTTTGTCCGACCAGACCAAATTCTGCAACAGCACAATATTGAGAAATAAAACGTGCATCAGAAGTACCTCCACCTGTATCAAGACGTGGTTTTACCTGATTAACTTGATGAATCGCTTCACAAAGAGCCCTGACTTCTTCACCAGGCTCAGTTAAAAATGCCTCACCAGAAATGGCAACATCAATCTTACAATACTCTGCAACACGGTGACATTGTGTGGCAATCCAACCTTTCAAGGCTGTGCCACTATGTAAATTATTAAAGCGAATATTTATACGAGCTGTTGCAGTACCTGGAATTAAATTCGTAACCACATTTCCAACATCAATAGAGGTTACTTGTACAGATGAAGGTTGAAACCATTCGTTCCCATTATCTAACACAGGTTGTGTTAATGAGGTCAAAATCGTCATTAATTTATGAATAGGATTATCAGCCAAATGAGGATAAGCCACATGCCCTTGAGTGCCCTCGACCTCAATCACCGCGTTCAAACTGCCTCTTCGGCCAATTTTAATAATATCTCCAAGAACCTGTGCAGAAGTAGGCTCTCCAACCAAGCAAAAATCCGGAATATGATTATGCTTTTGCATCCATTCCAAGACTTTTACCGTGCCGTTAATGCCAGGACCTTCTTCATCCCCAGTGATAAGAAAGCTCAAAGATCCTGAAAATTCAGAATGACCCTCAAGGAAATTTTCAACAGCCGATATAAAAGCAGCAATACCACCTTTCATATCACAAGCCCCACGGCCATAAATCACACCGTCTTTAAGCTCTGCTGAGAAAGGATCACTATCCCAATTATTCTTTCCAGCTGGCACAACGTCTGTATGACCTGCAAAACAAAAATGAGGATGGCCTGAGCCTAACCTTGCAAAGAAATTCAAAATCCGATGTTCGCCTTCGCCAAATGGAAGGTCAAAGATTTCAAATCCTATTTTTTGTAATCGTGCCTTTAAAATATCTTGGGCACCAGCATCATGTGGGGTAACCGATGGACAACGAATTAACTCTTGTAACAGAGAAACTGGATCGCTCATTGAATAGTCACCCCTTCTATATTTTGTAAATTAGCTTCTTAGTAAATCATTAATAGATGTTTTAGAGCGTGTGCGTTCATCAACACGTTTAATAATCACAGCACAAGCCAATCCTGGCAATGGATTACCTTGTTCACTGGTGGCTTGTTTAGGAGGCAATGTGCCAGGTACAACCACAGAATATGCAGGAACACGTCCCATAAATACTTCGCCTGTATTACGATCAATAATCTTGGTAGATGCACCCAAGAATACACCCATGGACAAGACACTACCTTTTTCTACAACCACACCTTCTGCAACTTCACAGCGTGCGCCAATAAAACAATCATCTTCAATAATGACTGGGGCTGCTTGTAAAGGTTCTAAAACCCCTCCAATACCAACACCACCACTGATATGACAGTTTTTACCAATTTGCGCACAGCTGCCAATAGTTACCCAAGTATCAACCATAGTACCGCTGTCAACATACGCACCTACATTGACAAAACTGGGCATTAAAATAACATTTGGTGCAATAAATGCTGAACGGCGTACAATAGAACCAGGAACTGCACGGAAACCTGCTGTCGCAAAATCCGCATCACTCCAATTTGCAAATTTTAATGCAACTTTATCATAAGCAGGAACGCCTGCCTCACTTTTCATGCCATAATTATCATATAAACGAAAAGACAATAGTACAGCCTTTTTAAGCCACTCATTAATCGTCCAACCACTAACACCAGGAGTTGCTACGCGTAGTTCCCCTGCATCCAACATTGATAATGCTTTTTCCACAGCATCACGTGCTGAACCAGAGGTTGATGGGGAAATATTAGTACGATCTTCCCATAATTTTTCAATTTCTGCTTGTAACATCGAATGATCAGTCATTTGTATTTCCCTCTTTCTTAAATCAATACTTAAATAATTTTATGAACGATTAGCACGAATTAAAGTGCCTGACCCGCCCTCAGTAAATAATTCTAATAAACAGGCATGCGGAACACGCCCATCCATAATCACGGCGGCCTGAGCACCTGTTTTCACAGCTTCTAAACATGTTTCAATCTTTGGAATCATACCCCCTGTGATCACACCTGTAGCAATCGCCTCTTTAGCTTCTTCCTCAGTTAACTCAGAGATTAAATTCCCATCTTTATCCAAAACACCAGGCACATCCGTCAGCATAAATAATCTAGATGCACGCACGGCACCTGCAATAGCACCGGCAGCAATGTCAGCGTTAATGTTATAGGTCTGTCCTTGTTTATCCATCCCAATAGGTGCCACCACAGGGATAAGGCCAGAACCAGATAACGCATATAAAACTCTAGGATCAATACGCACAGGCTCCCCTACTAATCCAAGATCAATAGCCCGTTCTCTTTTTAATGAATCATCCCAAACATGCTTAACCAGCTTGTGTGCTTCAATTAAGCCACCGTCTTTTCCTGATATACCAACTGCCAAAGCCCCTGCTTGATTGATCAAAGTTGCAACTTGTTTGTTCACTGTGCCAGCCAAAACCATTTCAATAACATCAATAATTGCAGCATTTGTCACTCGTAGCCCATCAACAAATGTTGTTTCAACGTCCATGCGTTCCAACATAGCATTAATTTGTGGACCACCTCCATGAACGATAATTGGATTGATGCCTACTTGTTTTAACAAAGCAATATCATTTCCAAATGCGTTGGACAGGCCATTATCAACCATTGCATGACCACCATATTTTACAACAATAGTATCCCCTGTATATCGTCGCAAATAAGGCAAAGCTCTTGCTAAAACGCTGGCCTGTTCGTGAGCCTCTTTTGCAGCCTTTTTTACAGAATCTAATGATTTTCGGTTGGTCATAACTTTACAATCCTGATCGTTCTAATAGAACTTAGTTCTTAGTAATTAAACGTGCTAAATCCGCACGCAAATCCTCAATACCAATATTTTTTTGACTGCTGGTCACACGAATAAAAGGATATGCCGCAGTATGTTCTTTAATGACGTCTAAGATTTCGCCTTGTTTCTTATCTAATTGCGCTGCAGATAACTGATCTGCTTTTGTTAAAACAACTTGAAAAGTAACCGCAGCACGATCTAATAAATCCATAATATTATGATCGCTTTGTTTCAACTCTATCCGTGCATCTAGCAACAACATTACCCGTAACAAAGTCGGTCTGCCTCTTAAAAAAGCAAACATCATTTTCTGCCAGTCACTTTTAACATCTTTTGAGGCTTTGGCGTAACCATAACCTGGCATATCAACAAAAACGAGCTGATTACCAATATTAAAGAAGTTTAACTGTTTTGTACGCCCTGGTTCAGAAGATGCTCTGGCCAGCATCTTACGTCCAGTAATCGCATTAATTAAAGTTGATTTTCCAACATTTGAACGGCCAGCGAAAGCAACCTCGGGTAAAGTTGCTGGCTCTAATTGGTTTAATCGTTGAGCACCAAAAAAGAATTTGGATTCTTGGGCGAAGAGAAGTCGCCCAGCCTCTAACTTTGCTTGATGCTCTAAATCATCAGCAGATGGTGGTAATAACTCGGCCACAATTTATCCTTTTGCCTTTTTAAAAGATGCTTTTTTAGCTTTAGCTTCCATACGCTTTTGAATCACCAACTGTTGTAATGCGGTTAATGTATTATTCCAACTATAGTAAATCACCAAACCTGCTGGTTGTGTAGCCAAAACAACCGTAAAAATAAATGGCATAAACTGGAACATTTTCTTTTGAACTGGATCCAATACCGCAGGGTTTAACTTTTGTTGCAAGAACATTGTAAAACCAAAAATCAAAGGCCAGATACCAACATGCAAAAATGGTGAAATCGTCGATGGATCAAATGGTATTAATCCAAATAAATTTAAAATATTCGTCGGATCAGGAGCAGACAGATCATGAATCCAACCAAAGAAAGGTGCATGACGCATTTCAATTGTTACATACAAATCTTTATACAAACACCAAAAAATTGGAATTTGAAGTAAGATTGGTAAACAACCACTGGCAGGATTAACGCCTTGCTCTTTATAAAGACGCATCATTTGTTGATTCATCAACTGTTGATCATCTTTATAAGTTTCGCGAATTTCTTTCATTTTAGGCTGTAAAGCCTTCATTTTACCCATTGAATGAAATTGCTTTGAAGCCAAAGGATAAAACACAGCTTTAACAATCAAGGTAAAGGTTAACAAAGCTAACCCAAAATTACCCCAAAAATTATTCAACCAATCCAAAACAATAAAAATAGGATACGTTAAAAACGCGAACCAACCGAAATCAACCGCCTTCCAAAAATCAGGAATATGATATTGTTTTTCATATTGGTTTAAAAGTTCAACAACCTTAGCCCCAGAAAATACATGTCCAAAAGTTGAAACAGTTTCACCTGGTGCAGCAACCATTGGTTGACGTGAGGTAAAACCAACTTGATATGTTCCTTTTTCAACACCACCGGTGTTGATATTCTCAGACTGATCAGCATCTGGTGTAAAACCATAAACAACACTAACATTTTTATCTTGTTGAGGAACGATAGCCGTTAACCAATATTTATCAGTTATACCAGCCCAACCACCAGTTGTATTCTTGCTCCAAGAAATATCAGAAGGTGCTTTTGAATCTTTACGAATCGTTTCATAAGAGTATTGTTCAAGACGCTGATCAACAATCCCAATCGGGCCATCATGTACTAAGTAACCGTTTAACTCTTTTGGTGTAAAGCCACGACTTACACGGCCAAAAAAGAAAACAGAAACAGGTTTATCTGATGAATTAACGACTTTTTGTTCAAACTTGAACATATAATTTTTATCAATTGAAATCGTTTTTTCAAACTTTACCCCTTGCCCGTTATCCCATGTCATGGTGACAGGCTGTTCAGGGGTTAATTCTTTTTGATCAGTTTTCCAAACCGAATTGATATCAGGAAGTTTTGTTGTATCATGATCGGCATTGACCCAACCTGTTTGCACATAATTTGCATCTTTGGATTTAGGGCCAGAAAGTACACGAACAAGTGGTGAATCTTTTTTAATCGTTTCACGATAGTTTTTTAAAACCAAATCATCTAATAAAGCACCTCTTAAATTAAGAGAACCCTTTACCTGATTTGCATTAATAGGAACCCTGATATCTGGCCCTGTTTCTGCAACTTCTTGATTTGATGATGATTCAACTTTTTGCGTTGAAAGCGGCGTTTGCTCTTGTTTCACCTGTTGTGTTGTGTTGTGTGTTTCTTCTTTTTTTGGGGTAAAATACTCAAATGCAAAAAGAAGAAAAACAGAAAGCAAAGTCGCCAGAAAAAAGCGCTTGTTATCCATTCAAAGCCAGCCAATCATTCATTGAATTTAAAAAAATATCGCCTTATTTTTTAGGGGGAACAGGATCATCCCCACCCAAATTCCAAGGATTACACCGTAAAATACGCCATCCACCCATCATGATTCCTTTAAAAACACCATGTGTTTGAATAGCTTTTTGGGCATAATGACTACAAGATGGGTTAAAACGGCAATGATGCCCAAGTAATGGCCGTAAAGTCAGCTGATAAAGATAAATCAAACCAATAAAAATTCGTTTCATTTATTTATTCAATATAACCCCAGCTTTATACAAAGCCCAACGAAAATCTTTTACAATTGCTTGGTATGGTTTTTCAAAGGTATTTTTACGACCTATCATCACCATATCAATGCCTTGAAAAGAATTTTTTTGCGCTAATTCTTGCATAACCCCTCGCAACCTTCTTTTTACTCGGTTACGAACAACGGAATTTCCAACTTTTTTAGTAACGGTAAACCCTACTCTACCTGCTTCGCAATCATTTCTATGTAATAATTGCAAGACAACACTAGATGTAGGGACTTTCTGACCGTTTGCAGCTACATTTAAAAATTGTACCCGCTTTTTTAAACGCAAGACAGGCTGGAGCTTGTTACCTATATCAGTCACAAACCATACTCGCTTTAACGCCAAACGCCATTAAGCTGAAAGACGTTTACGTCCTTTTGCTCTACGGTTGGTAATTACTTTACGTCCACCAACAGTAGCCATACGTGCACGGAAACCATGACGATGTTTACGAACAATTTTTGAAGGTTGATATGTACGCTTCACGAAATCTCTCCTTTAAAGCCTTCTGAAAACAAATAAATATTATAAATTGCATTCAGACTTAACAAATAATTATAGTCCTAAAGACGTGGTTATAATCTGAATATAGAAAATCGTCAATCTAAGTCCATAGGCAGAATTGCTTTTTTATGCTATTTAAGGAAAATAATTTGTTTTCCAAAGGATTTTTTCATAGATGGCAAGCTCTCTGCCCAAACCATTACAGAAAAAAAGATTTTTTCGCTACTTTATCGGAATAAGTTCAGGAATCCTTTTATGTGTTTTAACATTTTCTCTATATGATGCAACCCTTCCTTTATGGTGCATATTTGTCCTAATGGGTCTATATATTACTACTGTAACCACCTTGATAATCACTGGGTATCAAAGAAAACTTGCAAAAATAGAAACACAACATGCCTCACAACTCTCTATTTTACGACATGACGTCAAAGGCATATTATCACCAGCTCTTTTGATGGCTGACCGTATCTTGTTAAATAAAACAGCTGATGAAAAAACATTACAATCAGCAGAATCTATTGCACAATCTATTGAAAAAGTTGCGGAATACTTAAAAGAGACAAAAAATAAATCTATTTAGTTAATTTATAACTCTGCTCTAATAATAAAATAATTTCATCATCTGAAGCACTGCCATTCAATAGAATACTGACCCAGTGTTCACGATTCATATGATAAGCAGGAAAAATATAAGGCTTAAGTTGCAGAAAATAAGAAGATTCTGGGTTAACTTTGACATTCAAAATATCAACATGATCTTTAGATTTTAAACCCAGTCGATCTCCTGACACGTTCATGACTAAGCCATACCATTTTTTATTGCCTTGATGCCTTAAAACAACATATTCAGAAAATCTTAGCCATGGATAATCAGGAATGGTTTTAAAATTTTCTTTGGCATACGCAAGCAAATCTTGTCTATTCATAATTATCCATGAAATCTTATTTGTAAGTATCGGTTTGTATTAGCTCAATCTTATATCCATCTGGGTCTTCGACAAAAGCAATCACTGTCGTTCCAAACTTTACTGGACCAGGTTCTCTGGTTACTTTTCCACCTAATTTACGAACTGCTTCTACTACAGCATTAATATCATCAACGCCCAAGGCTAAATGTCCAAAACCTGTGCCCATATCATAGGGCACATCATGTCCCCAATTATAAGTCAATTCGATTTCAGCTTCACCAGCAGCATTATCGTCAAATCCAACATAAATCAGTGTATATTTACCCTCTGGGACTTCTTTACGACGAATTTCTCTCATTCCAAGAGATTGATAAAAAGCTAAACTTTTATCTAAATTGTGAACTCGAATCATTGTATGAAGATAAGTTGCCATTTTGTTTCTCTTTCATTTTATATATTTTTGTTTGAATGTATCTGGATTATAACTTAACAGAAATATTCCTTTTTCATCAGCCAAACGAACGACCTCTTCTTGATGCACAATTAACGTACCTCCTGCCTCAAACGCTATTCCTCTTAAGCCTGACTCATATGCACCAATGACCGTGCGTGGACCAATTGTCGGCATATCCGCACGTCTTTCTTGATCAGGTTTAACTTGTTTAATTAAAATAGCACCTAAACCAGGTTGCTGACAATCCTTGGCTCTTTTTAACATAGAATCCGTTCCCTCCATCGCTTCAACAGCAATGACCAAGCCATTTTGGACTATGCACCCCTGCCCGATATCTAAACGACCCAAGACTTGATTAACTTCTATTCCTTTATCAATATCATGCAAGCTTTGAGAATCAGGTTGTATTTTTCCAAAAACACCCTCAATCACAGGATCTAGAAACTCATGCGCACCACGAACCTTAAAGCCTTCTTCATCAAACACACGAACCAACGCAGCTAATAAACCATCATCCCCTGCAAATAACGCTTTACCTATGCGGGCAAGGATTTTTGCCCCCTCTGCATCTGGTCGTAAATCACGCCAAGATGGACGTTTGACTGGGCCGATTAACACAATATCTTCACAATGATTTTCACGAAGCGCAGCAAGAATACGCCCAGCCGCAGCCAATCTTACATATTCATGAGGCCATTTTTCAATAATTTGCGGTTCTGCAAAATCCTGAAACCCAACAATAAATACAGAACGTCCCATAGCAAAAACAGCCTCTGCAACTTTACCTGGCAGAGGCCCTCCCCCAGCTAAAATTCCAACGGCTGTTTTGTTTTCCATTAATTGGCTTTGCATTTAAATGATTATTTATCCCTCTTTTTCTGAAGAGGAAATTGAACGTCCTACTTTTACCAATCCTCTACGGCTGGGCTGCTCAATAAAATCAATAATTTCTTGAACACGATCTATATGTCCAAATTTATCTTTTACATTTTGTAAACGTTCTTCAAAAACGCCACATAATTCTTCATCTTTAGGAAATAAAGCGCGGTATACGTTTCTTAAAATATGAATTTCTGAGCTTTGAACACCATTACGCTTCAGCCATATCCAATGCATTCCTACTAAACGCGCCCTATTTCCAAGCACACTACCATAAGGAATAACATCTGATTCAACTCCAGTCACACCACCAACCAAAGCTGCTTTACCAATTCTAACAAATTGATGAATAGCCGCAGACCCCATTACTCTGGCATCATCATCAATATGAACATGTCCACCTAATACAACATTATTGACAATAATAACACGGTCACCAATATAACAATCATGAGCAATATGCGCATTAACCATTATTAAACAATCAGAACCAATCGTAGTAATCCCATTTCCTGAAGTCGTACCACGATGAATCGTTACTTGTTCACGAACTACTGTTCTACTGCCAATCACACAACGCGTTGGCTCACCTTTATATTTTAAATCTTGTGGAGCCAATCCTATGGTTGAAAATGGATAATACACAGAATCTTTACCCAATGTAGTATGACCATCAACAATTACATTAGCAATTAACTTGACACCATCTTCAATAATAACATCTGCACCTACTGAACACCATGGGCCAATACAAACCCCACGACCTATTTTAGCTCCAGAAGCAATAATCGCAGATGGATGAATTTCGCTATTACTGACAGTAGCGTTTGAAATATCTACCAGAATTTCCTCCATCTTTTAATTTTTTTTGATGTCATTTGTGCTTTACCAAATAAAGAAAAATCAAAATATACACGATAACGATATATTTTGATTATCCCATAATCATTGCACCAAACGTTGCTTCTGCAACAGAAACACCATCCACTTTGGCAATACCACGAAATTTCCAAACATTGGCACGTTGGCGTTCTTTTACTACATCAATAAATAATTGGTCGCCAGGCCCGACTGGACGTCTAAATTTAGCGTTTTCAATCGTCATAAAATAAACTATTTTTCCCTCAAATTCTGCGCCTAGCGTTTTAACAACTAATACAGCAGCAGTTTGAGCCATTGCTTCGATGATTAAAACACCTGGCATAACAGGACGAGAAGGAAAATGCCCTTGAAAAAAATTCTCGTTAACAGAAACATTTTTTATACCGGTAGCAGACAATCCTTTTTTTACATTGATCATCCGATCAATTAATAAAAATGGATATCTATGCGGAATTGCACTCATAATGCCTTCTATATCAATGACGGGAAGATCAATAGCAGAATCTTGGTCTTGAGGGGCAACATTTGTTTTATTTGTTTCTATGCTCACTTTTTTTAACCACTTATAAATAATATCAGTTTTATAGTTATCTATTAATACTTATTTTGTCAAAATCATCAATTCACTTTTGACTATCTTCTTTGCCTTTTGACGATTTTGCCATCCGTCTTAAAAACGCAACGTTTTTAAAGAACTCTTTAAATGGCATTGCCGGACTACCAATCACATCTGATTTCGCCTCAACATCAGACATAACACCACATTGGGCGCCCACTCTGGCATGGTCTCCAATATGAATATGCCCAATTAACCCAGCTTGCGCAGCAATAGTAACAAAATCACCCAATTGTGTTGAACCTGATATACCTGCCTGAGATACAACAATACAACATCTTCCCATTTCTACATTATGGCCAATTTGAACCAAGTTATCTAGTCTGGAACCCTCTCCAATAATAGTATCTTTGACTGAACCACGATCAATTGTTGAGTTTGCACCAACCTCAACGTCATTTTTCAAAATTACTTTACCAATTTGAGGGATACTTACAAAACCTTGCTCACCAATAGCGAAACCAAAACCGTCTTGACCAATCCTTGCGCCTGAATACAAGGTTACACGATCCCCAAGCACTGCATGACTTAAAGATACATGATTACCTATACGACAATACTGACCGATTTGCACACCTTGCTCAATTACTGAGTGAGCTCCGATAATACATTCTTTATTGATATGCACCCCATTCATCACCACTGCAAAAGCCTGCACTTCTACACTAGGATGAATGACTGCATCAGGATGGATGTAAGCTGTAGGATGAACCCCAGGCTTTGCAGGCGTTTTAGGATAAAATAAAGTTGCAACTCTAGCCCAAGCTAAATAAGGATTTGAGGTCACTAAAGCATGGCTGGTTTGTGGCACTTTATCTGCAAAAGCAGGGGCAACAATCACAACCCCAGCTTTGGTCTGTGCTAGTAGTGGTAAATAACGTTTATTATCTAGAAAACTAACTTCTGAGGAACTAGCAATTTGTAAAGGAGCAATACCTGTATATTGTATATCTTTAGTAAGAACATCAGGTGAGTTGAGTTGAGCACCTGTTTCCTTAACCAAAGTTTCTATAGTATAAGGACCAGATTTAGAAAAAAAACGACTGTCACCAGGATGATGATTTTCTTGCTCAATACTCACGCGATACACCTTTATTTTTTAGGATTATTACCCTGTTGTTGCTCAGGAGCTTTTTTAACAACACTACTTGTTTCTGTTTTTGGTTCAGCCTCTGGGTTGGCTGTTGTTGGCATTGAACCACTTTTTGCTAATTCTTCAGGATCAACATCTGCTGCTGGAATAAATACAGAAGATAAATTTTTATTTAGCTCTTTAACAACTTCATTCGTTATATCAAGCTCATTTACACTCAAAGCAACTTGCTCACGGTGTAAAACCAAATTCATATTACGACTTGCAGCAACATTTTGAATTAACAAAATAAGTTCACGTTCTACCTGACCAAAAGCAACTTGTGCAGCTTCTTGGATGATACGACTGCGGTTACGGAAGTCCTTTTGAGCGTTAATCACGCGCGCTTGCAACTTGCGACCACGTGCTTGAAGTTGCTCATCAGTCATGGTTTTTGCTTTGGCTTGGATTTGCTGTTGCTCAGCTCGCCAAGCTTTTTGCTCCTTTTGAACATCTCTTTGCAATTGGTCACGACGCTCTACTAATATTTTTTCAGCCTCACGTGCTGCAACTGATTGACGCATCACATCTGGAACACTAATGACCCCAATAACTGCTGTTGGTGGGGAATTAGTCTTTGGCAAAGCTGCTGGTTTAGGAACTGGTGGCAACGGCAAAACGGCCTGAGCTTGATTTTGCACGTCTCCATCTTCAGAGCCATCATCATTAGGAAGTGGTGCTGGCGCTATAGCTCTTGGAGCTGCATGCCTGACAGCTGCTTTCGGTGCAGTAGTCGCAGTTTTAGGCTGACTATTTTTGGGAATAAACCAACCACTTGACTCTTCAGCATGTGCTGGGGATGCAATCGTAATAAAAGACGGTGCTAAAAAAGCCCCAGCAACAGCAAAATATAATCCTAACTTATTAACCATTATCTACCCTTAAAACTGTTGTCCAAAACCAAATCTTACTAATTGCTTACGGTCATGCTTTTCTTTAACCAAAGGAAGTGCCGCATCAACGTTTAACAAACCAAATGGACTTTTCCAAGAAACACCTAAACCAGTACTGACGCGCGGTGATAAACTATCGCCATAAACACCAGTATATTTATCACCAGCCGTTGATTGGTTAGTATATTTACGTTTTACCCTTAACCCATCAAGTGCACCCATATCAACAAAATAACGTCCACTTAACCCTAAATCTCTTGCGGCTGGCATAGGAAAATTAACCTGTGCAGAAGCTGTATACATCGTACGCCCACCCAAGAAATCTTCTTGAGTATGGGCTCTATACTTACCCCTTGCTGGAATACCCTGACTTCGTGGACCAACACCTCCGTCATAAAAACCTCTTAAGTTATTACCCCCAAGATAAAAGTTATCAATAACCATTGTGTCTTTATCACTGCCCATATCAGCAATATACCCAGCACCTGCGGTTAAGCTTAATGTCCAATCACGGTTGCCTGTAATTTCATCCAATGGAATATAGTGAGATGCGTCAATTTTACCACGAGCATATTTTGCATCACCACCAAGACCTGCAATATCTCCACCTAGTTTAACCAACGTACCAGTATGAGGATTAAATCGAGCATCCCGAGTATCATAAGCAATCGTTGTGCTTAACTGAGATAATAAAGAATGCCCTTTTTGATCCAAAATATAGTAAGAAGAATCATCCCAAATGTCATGAACACGACGGTCTATAATTGAATATGTCCATTGTTGAGATAAAACGTTATTAAACGCATACCCCATACGGAATGAGGCCCCAAAACGATCTTCACCATAGTTCTGATAGGTTTGATAACTGTTTTGAATATAGAATAAATCTATACCAGCAACCATATTCTTATTAAGAAAATAAGGATCAGTAACAGACAAGTTCACTTGCTTTGCATAATAAGCTGCTGTTCCAGAAATACCTGCATCAACACCAGTTCCAAGGAAATTACGCTGCCTTAGACCAATGTTTCCCAAAACACCAGAATCGGTAGAATAACCACCCCCAAGTGAAAATTCACCGGTTGGTTTTTCTTGAACATTAATAGCGACGACACGTTTATCTGGAGCAGATCCCTTGACTTGCTGTACTTTAACCTCTTTGAAATATCCCAAATCATCAGCTGCCATTTTCATGTATTTTTCAGTTGTGTTGGTATATGGATCATTTTCCGCAGCAGGTAACTCACGACGAATTACATTATCTTTTGTGACGGTATTTCCGTTAATATCAATACGTTCAACATAAACACGAGGCCCTTCCATCACATCAAATAAAAGATCAACTCTTTTCTTTTCAGGATTACGTGCAATTTCAGGTCTTACAACTGCAAAAGGGTGACCTTGTGATTGTAATGTTTCTTGAATATATTTCGCAACATCTTCGATCTCTTTACCATCGTAAATTTGACCTTTATGCATCACAATCATTTCTCGGACTTTATCTTCCTTAACCCCTTCGAGGTTAGAACGAACATCAACTTTACCCAATCGATATTGAGGCCCCTCTACCATCGTATAGGTAATATAAAATGATTTGTGATCAGGAGACAATTCACCTGTAGCGTTAACGATCTTAAAATCGACATAACCATTACGAAGATAAAAACGACGAAGCAATTCAGCATCGTATTTTACGCGTTCGGGGTTATATTCATCAGCAGAAGATAAAAACCGATACCAAGCTGTTTCTTTGGAGGATGTCACTTGGGCTAAACGTGCCTCACTAAACGCATGATTGCCAACAAAAGCTAATTTTTCAATCGCTGTTTTAGGACCTTCATTGATTTTATAAATAACATCAATACGATTTTTTGATAAATGGATGATTTGTGGCGTTACTGTAACAGAGTAACGTCCTTTGGCAGCATACATTGCCAAAATACGTTTACGATCCTCTGAAATCAAAGCAGGTGAATATACAGCACGTGGCTTTAAAGACGTGTATTTAAGCAGATCCCCATCTTTCATCTTGTGGTTGCCTTCAAAAGCAACAACATTAACAATAGGATTCTCTACGACTTTAACTTGCAAATCATTGCCGGAACGATGGAAAGTTATATCTTTAAATAGCCCTGTTGCGTATAGGGTTTTTAAGGAACGATCTAACAAATCTTTGTTAAATGGATCGCCAGGTTGTGCCAACATATATGATAATACTGTTGGTGTTTCAACACGATCATTACCAACAACCTGGATGGATTGAATAATTCCACCTTGTTTTGTTAAGTTTTTACCAACAGAACCTTTTTTCCCATGGTGAGTGCTTTTTACAGCTTTCTTACCGTGTGAGGAATTATGAGACACGTTACCTGTTGTTTGCGCATGCACAGAGCTACACACAAACGGAAACATACATACAGAAGCAAACAGCGCCGAACGTTTACCTGACAAATCAGCCACCCTTTATTACCAATGGAAACCCACTAAATTGCATATCACAAGAGTTTTTATAAGCAAATACAAATCGTCTTATTTAATCTTAATTCAGTGAGTATCCGTTTTTTATACCATTTGACAAGTCGTTACTTGCTATAAACATAACAGATTTTTAATTAGTGTGACCTGTAAGCCAACGAAATACACTTAATTGAGAGATATCATTGTACATTGAAAATACAAAAAGTAATAAAATCAAAACAAATCCAATCTGAAACGCCCAATTCTGTATTGGTTTTGGCACAGGTTTTCTAAAAATTGCTTCGAATGCATAAAAAACCAAACGGCCACCATCAAGAATAGGAATCGGAAATAAATTAATTAATCCCAAGCTAATCGAAAGAATAGCCATAAAATTAAAAAGATCAGCAAACCCGCCTTTAGATACTTGCCCTGATAATTGTGCAATTTTGATAGGCCCACCAAGATCTTTGGCAGAACGCTGACCAGTAATCATTTGCCCCAAACCCACAACTGTTTGAGCACTAACGTCCCATGTTTTTTCTACAGATGCAATTGCTGCACTCCCGATAGACATCGGCTTACCTTTGATAATATTCATATCAAGTCCAATACCTAATTGGCCAATTTTTTTACCATCTTGGCTGTGACTGCCAATTGTAATAGGCAGAGAGATATCTTTACCCTCTCTATTGACTGTAATTGTTGTAGATAGATCAGGATGTTGTTGAGCAAATAAAATGACTTTCTCAACATTGAGTTTGTCAATATCACCAATCTTAATCAATTTATCTTTTGGTTGAATCCCAGCTTTGGCTGCAGCACTATCTGCGATAATGGATTGTGCAATGGGCTCACCTAATTTAGGTTGACCAACTGTTACGAACAATCCAAAATAAATAATGATCGCTAATAAAAAATTAAATATGGGTCCTGCTGCAATAACAATAGCCCTGCTGCCGACATCCTTTCCGTGAAAGGTTTTTCCGTCGATATAAGTCGCTCTTTCTTCTTCGGTAACGTCTTCTGGATCAGCAAATCCATGGGGCCTTACATACCCACCCAAAGGAATAGGACAAATACGCCACTCGGTTCCGACTTTGTCGTACCAGCGATATAAAGGTTTACCAAAACCAATTGAAAACACATCAACATGAACACCACGCCAACGTGCAGCCAAATAATGTCCTAACTCGTGTACAAAAACGAGCACCCCTAGGACAAACACAAATGATAAAATCATTCGCAAGAAATCATACATAGCCAACATTAAAATTTACCCTACACGCTTACTATTTTATAAAATTACATACTATTACGGTTTTTGATCCATTCTTCGGCATGTCTTCTGGCTTCTTGATCCCAGTAAATAACTTCTTGGATACTATTTGCTTCTGGAGCACCTAATTTCTTCATTACAAATTCAACAGATTGAGGAATATCCAAGAACCCAATTTGCTCTTTTAAAAAAGCATCAACTGCAATTTCATTTGCAGCAGATAAAATCGCAGGAGCACATTTGCCAGCACGTAAGGCTTCACGAGATAAGCGCAACCCTGGAAAACGCACTTCATCTGGAGCTTCAAATTCTAATTTAGCTACCTCAGTCAGGTTTAAACGGTCTACATTAGAACACATTCTGTGTGGCCATGCCAATGTATGAGCAATAGGAATACGCATATCTGGCGCACCAAGCTGAGCAATCATACTGCCATCTTCATATTGAACCATACTGTGAATAATTGATTGCGGATGAATTAACACATCGATTTTTTCTTCTGGCATATCAAATAAACGTGCAGCTTCTATGATTTCTAAACCTTTATTAAACATACTAGCTGAATCAATGGTGATTTTTGCACCCATTGTCCATGTTGGATGTTTCAAGGCCTGCTTTAAAGTAACTTTTTTCATATCTTCAAGGGATGTATTACGAAAAGGTCCACCTGAAGCAGTAAGAATAAGTTTTTCAATTGATTGAATTTGCTTATCAGCCATAGACTGGAAAATTGCATTATGCTCTGAATCTACAGGTAATAAAGTAGCACCTGCTTTTTTTACTGCTTTCAACATCACATCACCAGCAGAAACCAAGGCCTCTTTATTAGCCAAAGCAACATATTTACCATTTTTTACAGCGGCCATTGTCGGTTCCAAACCAACAGCTCCCGTAATAGCTGCCATTGTCCAATCAACAGCAATTGATGCTGCTTCTAAAACAGCTTGCCTACCACCGCTTACTTTGGTTGCATGGCCCGATAATAATTCTTTTAACTCTGGCAAAAACTGCTCATCAGCGATCACAGCATAGTTTGCATTTAAAGCAATCGCTTGTTCAGCTAGCTTTTTAACATTTTTACCACCAACCAAAGCAACGGTTTGAAATGAGGACGGATCTTGTAATAACAAATCAACTGTTGAACAACCGATGCTACCAGTACATCCCAATATAGAAACTGTTTTCATTTTTAAATATCCTTACACATAAGTTGATCAGTTATTTTATCTAAAAATCGTCAAAGGAACAAAGATAGGCTGTTGGTCGCCAACTGGTTTAGTTGATAATAACGCCCCACCCCATTTATCCAAAGCATTGCCAGTAGGTAAGACACAGGAAATAAAAGCAACAAAAATAGATACAAGCAATAAAGCATCAAAACGATCCAATACCCCACCATGACCAGGGATAATTTTACCAGAATCTTTGACACCCAATTCTCTTTTAAGCTTACTTTCTGATAAATCGCCTATTTGGGCAACAATACCTGTAACCGCACTAAACAACGCTCCACCAATAAAAGCAGTAGTTAAACCACCACATAAAAACCAAACAATACCACCACCAACGCACCCTGCGCCAATTAATCCGCCAACAGCACCAGACCATGTTTTTCCAGGGGAAACTGAAGGCATAAGCTTAGGCCCACCAAAAGTTTTTCCTGCAATATAAGCAAAACTATCGCTTGCAATCACCACAGCTACAATAAAAATAACCGTCCACATTTCATAAAAAGTCATAAAACGCAACCAAAGTAGCGAAAGCCCTGCACCACCAATAACCACAGAGCCCAACCATAATTTTGATCCGAAAATAAATGCAAAACATCCCGTAATAACAAGCGCAGGAAACCACATCCCTTGCAGTGCAGCTGCATAAGCAACTAGGGGCCAAATTAAAAAGATAGCCACTCGATAATTAAACAGGTTTGCTTTAAATAAGTTAGCCCACTCCACAGTCATGGCAACTGAAATAATAACCAATAACCCGATATAAAACCAACCACCATAAACAATACAAAATAAAGCTACGGGGATAATCACAAGAGCAGACGCAATACGCAAAGGCAAATCTTGCCAAGAAGATTTCGTTTTATTTGTCACTGACTTTTAATCCTGGCCTGCTGCCAAAACGCCGTTCACGACGAACATACACATCCAGCAAATGATTGAAATGATCTTCGTTAAAATCTGGCCATAAAGTTTCTACAAAGATAAGCTCTGCATATGCAGATTGCCATAATAAAAAATTAGACAAACGATACTCACCGCTCGTCCTGACAATTAAGTCTGGATCAGGAATATCAGGAGCAAACAAATATTGAGAAAATATTTCTTCTGTCACTTGCTCTGATATGAGTTTGTGTTCTTGAACATCATCAGCGATCCGCTTAACGGCCTGAAGGATTTCCCCTCTACCGCCATAAGATAAAGCAAGCGTTAAAATCAAACGATTATTTTTTTCTGTTAATTGTTCAATTGCTTTGAATTCTTGCTGTAATTTTTTATCGAAACGCGTTATGTCACCAATAATACGCACGCAAACACCTTCTTTGTGTAATTTGCGCGCTTCGAATTTCAAGTAATAACGCAACAGAGCCGTTAAATCAGCAACTTCCTCTGGCGTTCTGCGCCAGTTTTCCGAAGAAAACGCATAAAGGGTTAGCCATTGAATATGGTTGCTAATTGCGCCTTTTATGCACCGTTTTACAGCTTGCGCTCCTTCTTTATGTCCAGCAACTCTTGGCAAAGACTTTGCCTTAGCCCATCGGCTATTACCATCCATAATAATCGCAATATGCTGAGGCAAAGATTTTTGTTCAGACAATTTTAAACATTCGTCAGAGTGATCTATTAAAGAAAAAGCCATACTATAAATATCTATTCAGTCTAAAACTAGACTTGCTTGATATCACGTTCTTTTTCAATAAAAATTTCATCAATTTTACTGATAAATTGATCTGTAATCTTTTGAATTTCATCAGACCAATCCTTAACATCATCTTGACTGATGTCACCTTTCTTCTCAGCAGCCTTGGTTTTATCCATACCATCTCGACGAACACCACGCACAGAAACTTTGGCAGCCTCAGTATAACGACCTGCAGCTTTCACCATTTCGATACGACGTTCTTCGGTTAGTTGAGGAATAGGCACACGAATAAGCTGACCGTCTGGCATAGGATTTAATCCCAATCCACTTTCACGAATAGCTTTGTCAACAGCACTAACTAATGTTTTATCCCAGACTTGTACGGTTAACATTCTGGGTTCTGGTGCTGTGATCGAAGCTACTTGAGTAATAGGGGTTATACTGCCATAAGCATCAACGCGAATAGGTTCCAATAAAGCTGCTGTTGCACGGCCAGAACGCAGTCCCGCTAAGTCATGCTTAAAAGAATCAATTGCGCTGTTCATACGACGTTCTATATCTTTTTTCAGGCTATCAATATCATCAACCACAGAAAAAATCCTTTTTTAATAAAATCAATTTTGAATATAGTGAACTAGGAAGCAGTTTCAGCAGAAACAACAACTTTGGTAAAAGTGCCTTGATTATTTAAAACTCGACTAAAATTCCCTTTTTCATGCACATCAAAAACAATAATAGGCAATTGATTATCACGAGCCAAACTTAAAGCTGTCGCATCCATTACATTTAATCCTTTGGCCAATGCCTCTGTATAAGTCAGAGTATCATAGCGTTTTGCTTCTGGATTTTTTTTAGGATCTGAATCATATACACCATCAACCTGTGTTCCTTTTAACATAAGGTCACAATCCATTTCAATGGCACGCAAAGCAGCTGCTGTATCCGTTGTGAAATATGGATTACCAGTGCCCGCAGCAAAAATAACGACATGCCCTTTGTCCATATGGCGCATTGCTTTGTCACGAATATATGTTTCAGCAATCTGCGGCATAGAAATCGCTGACATAATATAGCTGTCAATATTATGTTGTTGCAAAACACTATTCATCACAACCGCATTAATTACGGTTGCCAACATTCCTGCATAATCGCCTTGAACTCTATCCATTCCTTTGGCGGCAGCGGTCATTCCACGAAAAATATTACCCCCACCAATCACCAAACAAACCTCTATACCAGAATTGGCAACACTTGCTATATCTTCCGCAATTGCATTGGCAATCTCGGGATCAACACCATAGGCTCCGCGCCCTAACAAGGCTTCTCCGGATATTTTTAATAACACACGTTTAGGGGTATAATTTTTTGAAGAGCTCATTATTTTTTCACATCTAGTTTAGGATTATAAACGGTAAAGAATACTACATCAGCAGGCGGTTTTTTAAAAGTATGAAATCATTTTTGACAGCGTTTGTTGTTTATAAAAAAATTATCATTCCAAACCAATAGCTTTCAATCGAGCTTTTTCACCATCCCAGCCTTTACGTTCTTTAACAATCAAAAATAAATGACAAGGACGCTCTAACAAACGATTCAACTCTTTACGAGCACGTTCACCAATCATTTTAATTTTTTGTCCCTTGTCACCAATTATAATAGCCTTATGATTAGCACGCAAAACATAAATTGTCACATCAATGCGAACAGAACCATCTGGTCTTTCTTTGAAACTCTCGGTTTCTGCAGTCACAGAATAGGGAACCTCTTCATGCGTCTGCATAAAGATTTGCTCTCTGACTAATTCGGCTGCTAATAAACGATCAGGCAAATTGGTTAAATCATCTTCGGGGTATAACCAAGGCCCTTTAGGCAAATCTTCAGCTAAAGCATCAAGTAAATCATCAACTCCACTGCCTGTCTTAGCGCTAACCATAAAGCTTTTTTCAATAGGTAGTAACGCTGTTATTTCCTCGGTCAAAGGTAATAGTTTTTGTGTATTAATCTTATCAATCTTATTAAATACCACCCAAATACGACGAGAAGTTTCTTTTAACTTATTAATAATTTCGATATTTTCTTCAGTTAACCCAAAAGTTGTATCAATTAACAAAAGCGTAATATCAGCATCCACAGCACCTGTCCAAGCAGCAGAAACCATTGCTTCGTCGAGCTTTCTTTTGGGTTTGAAGATACCTGGCGTATCCATCAACAAAATCTGAGTTTGCTGGCGCATGACAATACCCAAAATACGCATACGCGTCGTTTGTGCTTTAGGGCTGACAATTGATAGCTTTGCGCCTGCCATTTTATTAAGTAACGTTGATTTTCCAGCATTTGGCGCCCCTATCAGAGCCACAAATCCACAATGCATTTTTTTTATCCTGCTTTTTTTGGTTTTTTTATTGAGTTTAATTGAGTAAGCAAATTCTTTGCCGCAGCACTTTCTGCAGCACGTTTATTACCGCCTTGCCCTTGGCCTTCATGTTTTTGCACAACGACTTTGATTACAAATATCGGCGTATGAGAAGGCCCTTCTTGAGAAACTAACTCATAAACAGGCAAAGGTAATCCTCTTGCCAACACCCATTCCTGCAATGCAGTTTTAGAATCTTTTGGCGGCAAAGGCTGGGATTCAATAATTTTTTCCCATAATTTGTGAACCAGCTTCTGAACAGGTTTTAACCCACCATCAAGATACATAGCTCCTAAAATAGCCTCTACAGCATCAGCCAAGACGCTGTCTGTATGATGAACACCTGCTTTTTCTTCATGTAAAGCCACATGGATAGCTTCGGAAATATTAAGAAGCTCTGCAATTTGTGCCAATACAGTTTTAGAAACCAAGTGCGCATGTCTGGGACCAAGATCACCCTCTTGCTCATTAGGATAGCGCTTTAGTAACCATTCTGCCATCACCAACCCCAGAACTCTATCACCTATAAATTCTAATCTTTCATTGGAGCTGACACGCTTTACTTTTTTCCTCGGAGTTCGATTTTCATAAATCGCAGAACGGTGAGTCAATGACTTTTTTAACAATGCCTTTGATTGAAATTCATATCCCAGCTTGCTTTCTAATTTTTTTTCAAAAACGCCAAGCGCCTCTTGCTTTTCTACTATCATTTTACGCTCTTAAATAACCGATTCCAGCGTATTTCCTCAGGCCAATGCCAAAATTGCCATACAGGATATTTACTATCATAAGAGTAAAAAATAAACTGAACTTTGCCAATTAGATTTTCAATAGGTACAAATCCCAAATAATTCGACGTATCAGGATTATTAAAACGACTATCAGCACTATGATCTCGATTATCGCCCATAGCAAAAAAATGATCTGCAGGAACATGATAAGGAATAGTATAGTTTGGATTAATATCCCCTTCGCATACAAGATCTTGACCACAAGGACTATTCATACTTTGTAAAATTTTATGCTCAACAATTGAGCCATCTTTACGAGGTAAATATTCTGTATATAAATTTTCAGTAAGATCTGACTCGTTCAAAGATTCTTGATATGTATAAGGCCCGTCTAAACGACGTTTAACAGGCTGATCATCAATATAAAGCACCCCATCCTTGACCTGAACCGTATCGCCAGGCAGGCCGATCAATCTTTTAACATAATAATCAAATGGCGCCTTGGTACTTCTAAAAACAACAACATCTCCTCTTTGAGGAGGCGTATACCAAATTCGCCCTTTAAAATCAGGTTGGGAAAAGAAAAATGAGTGTTTTGAAAAACCATAGCTATATTTGCTGACAAAAATATAATCCCCAATTAATAGAGATGGGATCATAGAGCCTGATGGAATATTAAAAGGTGCAAACAATAAGCAACGAACAACAACAATAATCAGCCCTGCCCAAAAAACTGTGGAAATCAACTCTGTGATACCACCAGGTTTTTTCTTTCCCTGTTGTGGGATTTGATCTATCTCATTTTTCAAATTATTATTCATAAACTCTTATCTATCACGTTGGGTCATTTTATATAGTTTGCGATAATGCCAAATGCGTTATCACAATTTTCCTCCTATTTATTCCTTACTGGGCAATAATTCAATCATTACTTGCGCAAAGGCATAAGGAAGCTCATCCGTCATCGTTAATAAAATGTTCGGCTCATAACCCTCTTTCCCTAATTTATTTAACTGCTTTAATGCACCATTTGTTAACTTTAAAGAGGGTTTTCCACTAGGTAAATTAATAACCTCAATATCTTGGTAAAATACGTCCTCAGTAAATCCCGTTCCTAATGCTTTGGCACATGCCTCCTTTGCAGCCCAACGTTTTGCATAAGTCCCAATTCGCGTTTTTCCGTAACGTGCTTCTGCTTTTTTTATTTCATTAGGCGTAAATATGCGTTGAGTAAAACGCTTTCCATGTCGGTTTAAGACTTCTTCTATTCTTCTTACATCACATAAATCAGAGCCTATACCTAAAATCATTTTTAACCCTTAAGACGTAGATCGTTCAACGTGAATAATACCTTTGATTACTTGCAGTCCTAAAATTAGAGAATTTAAATGTTCAACATCTTTCACCTCTAAATCCAATAGAATTTCAATAAAATCTATATGACGATTTAAAATCTTTAAATTTAGAATACTACCATTATACTGTGCTGCACGATTAGTAATGCTGGCCAAAAGCTCTGAGTTATTTTCTCCGACAACCTTGACGCGACCGACAAAATTTTTCTTGGCATCTACATGGCCCAGAATATCATAATCCCAATCCATACTCATAAAACGTTCAGGTGTAGAAGCATAGTTACTGAGCATAGAACAAGATTTGCGATGCACTGTAATCCCCTTACCCGTTGCTACAATTCCAACAACCGTATCCCCGGGCAAAGGATGGCAACATCCTGCAAAATGCACACTGATCCCCTTACTCATTCCCTTTAAAGGGATCACGTTATGATGATGCGCATTTGCATTCAACACGGCGGATTGTGTTTTTTTCTCGGTCAGTCCAGGGACAAAGCGTGGAGCTCTTTTGATAGGGCGCAACTCAGGATAAGCTGTATAAACAACATCTTTTGCCAACAAGGAATTACTGCCAACTGAAACATATAAATCAGTAACGGACGCTTGTTTTAACGGTTTTAAAACCCCTTCAAGAATTTTCTGAGATCCGTCAACACCCTCTTGACGAAATGCTTTAGCCAACGCAACGCGCCCTGCTTCAACCTTAATTTCTTTTTGTTGACTGCTGACGAAATGGCGAATACGCGCTCTAGCCTTACCCGTGACAACAAAACGCTCCCAAGAAGGAGAAGGGTTTCCTTCACGGGCAGTCATAATCTCAACTTGAGCACCATTATGCAATTGCTCTCGCAAAGGCACCAAACGCCCATTTACTTTGGCTCCGACACAGCGATCCCCTACCTGACTATGTACAGCATAGGCAAAATCTACAGGCGTTGCCCCTCTTGGCAGCTGAATCAACTCACCTCTTGGGGTAAAGCAAAAAACTGAATCTTGATATAATTCTAATTTGGTATTTTCTAAAAACTCATCAGGTGCTGCAGAATCCTCTAAAATATCCAAAAGATCCTGAACCCAGCGCAGTTTCTTTAATTTAGGAGCCACCACACTGACTTCAGAGTTGAGTTTTTGTTGCCCTTTATCTGCAACAGGTAATTGTTTGTAAACCCAATGAGATGCCACCCCATTTTCAGCAATATCATGCATTTCACGCGTACGAATTTGTATCTCAATACGCTGATTACGCGGTTGCCTTAAGTTAACACCTGTATGAATACTTTGATAACCATTGGCTTTGGGTGCTGAAATATAGTCTTTAAACCGTCCAGCAACAACAGGATAGCTGCTATGCACAATCCCCAAAGCAGTATAACATTCTTCTTTACTATCAACGACAATTCTAAATGCCATAATATCAGATAGTTGTTCAAATGCGACTTGCCTTCTATTCATCTTTTCCCAAATAGAATAACAAGATTTTTCACGCCCTGTTATTTCAACATTTTTTAAACCAGAATGCTCGCACAATTCCTTTAATTCAGAGCAAACCTCTTCAACAATATCAGCCCCTTGCCCCCTCAAATAATTTAACCGAGCCCGTATAGAAGCATCACCTTCTGGCTCTAAAACAGCAAAAGCAATATTTTGCAACTCTGTTTTAACATTATCCATACCAATGCGCTCGGCCAAGGGCGCATAAATATCCATGGTTTCACGCGCAATTCGTTGTTTGCGATCCAAACGTTGAACATAATGAAGCGTTCGCATATTATGCAAACGATCGGCCAGCTTTACAATTAATACCCTGATATCTTTGGACATTGCCAAGACAAGCTTGCGAAAATTTTCCGCTTGCTTTGTGCGATCTGATTGTAATTCTAAACGGGTAAGTTTGGTAACACCATCGACAAGATCAGCAACTACAACCCCAAATTCTTTTTCCAAGAACTCTCGTGTGACTTCAGTATCTTCGATTGTATCGTGCAATAAACCTGTAATAATAGAGGTAGTATCAACCCTTAAATGAGCCAAGATATTAGCAACAGCTAGGGGATGAATAATATAAGGGGCCCCATTATCTCTGAACTGTTTTTCATGCGCTTTAAGCGCTACTTTGAACGCTTTTTCAACAAGTGAAAGGTCTGATTCACTATCATATTTACGAATATGACGAATCAAACCTTCACAATCAATATGATCGCTTTCACTTAATGAAACTGTGGGAAGATAAATATTTTCCACTTAACCCCTGATACTGATTAATTACCATATCATTAAGTATAAGCATAAAAACCGATAATAAAACAAGGGTTTTACTAAAAATTTTCAGACCCAGAGCGGCGACGATCTAACTCACTCATAATTTCATTAATGTTTTCAAAAGAGTTCTGAGAAGTATGACGTTTTTCTTCTTCAGCAGTTACATCTTGTAAACCGAAAATATTTTTTTCAGTTGGAATTAAATCCACAACTTCTTCATCAACAGGTTCTGGTTCTGGTGCTCTGGCTAATGAACGAATAATATCCGCTTTAATCGCTTCTAAATCTAATTTTTCTTCGGCGATTTCACGCAATGCAACGACAGGATTCTTGTCATTATCACGTTCCAAAGTCAAAGCTTCCCCTCTTGAAAGGTTACGTGCTCTTTGTGCTGCGTGCAGAACAAGATCAAAACGGTTAGGAATTTTTTCAATACAATCTTCGACAGTAACGCGTGCCATGAATCATTTATCTCCGGATTTTAAATCAATCTTGTATGTTTATTCTAAATTTAACTAAAAATCAAATTTCTTCTTGTTTATTATCTATAAAAGGAATGATTTCTTGATCGCTAGGAAGCTCCGAGATCAATTGATCAACACTTTTATGTGATATGGGGTGTATCCATTCAGGGTCAATATCACGTAATGGATATAATACAAACCCCCTTTGATGCATCCTGGGATGAGGTACTATGAGCTTGGGTATATCATTGATTATTTCGCCGTTAACATCCAAAATATCCAAGTCTAACGGTCGTGCATCGTTAAGTTTCTGACGCACTCTACCAGCCTCTTTTTCCATCTCATTTAAAATATTCAGCAAGTCAATTGGCTTGATTTTTACATCCAATGCAACAACCCCATTCGTATAAAGAGGTTGAGAAGATGGAGGAATTGGGCTAGTTTGGTACCAACAAGATTGCTTTATAGAACATTGCAATTTAACGGATAAACGACGCAACGCCTCTTGACACATACCATAAGGAGTATCAGACCAAACGCCTCCAAGATTGCTACCAACTGCTATAATAATCATATTTTCATCTAACACAAAATTCGTCACTTAATTGAAACATATTAAGATTGTTATCATTATACTATCTGCTACTTTATTCATATCAATTATACTGATTTTTTACATAATTGTTTTTTTAATTGGGATTATTTGCATGCTTTTTAGAGAAAATGAAAAGGTTTGCCTCTTTATTGATGGCGCTAATTTATATTCTGCCTCTCGCAACTTGGGCTTTGATGTTGACTATAGAAACTTATTAGCCTTCTTTAGAAAACATTGTAATGTTGTACGCGCTTATTATTATTCTGCTGTGCTGGATACCGAGGAATACTCTCCTTTAAAGCCATTAACTGATTGGTTGGCTTATAATGGATTTTTCCTTGTAACCAAAAATGCACGCGAATTTACTGACCAAAATGGCCGTCGCAGAATTAAAGGAAGCATGGATATTGAGCTTGCAGTCGATATGATGGAAATTGCACCACATATTGATCATGCTGTATTGTTTAGCGGAGATGCTGACCTACGCCGTTTGGTTGAATCGGTACAAAAACAAGGTGTGCGTGTAACTGTGATATCTTCTGTAAAAACGAACCCTCCAATGATTGGTGATGAGTTACGAAGACAAGCTGATCAGTTTTTAGATCTTGTTGATATTGCCCCTGAATTTACACGTCGCTCGGGGGATAACACCGTACAAAATGATATTCCCAATCCTGTTATTCCTTTCACAGAATAAGTTACAGAATAATGATACCCGGCTTGCAACCTGATATGAATTGCCCTTTATGCCCTAGATTACAGGAATATAGAGAGAAAAATAAACAATTATATCCCAAAGGATGGAATGCACCTGTACCACCATGGGGAGATCCACAAGTAGAATTTTTAATTGTGGGTCTTGCACCTGGGGTCAAAGGTGCAAATCTAAGTGGTCGCCCTTTTACAGGGGATTATGCAGGCATGTTATTATATAACACATTAGTCAAATATCATTTTGCCAGCGGTATTTACAAAGCTGATCCCCAAGATGGTCTTTCTTTAGGTAACTGCCGAATTATCAATGCGGTACGTTGTGTCCCTCCAGAAAATAAACCCACCTCTCAAGAGGAAAAAAACTGTCGTCCTTTTTTATTAAAAGAGCTACACCATATGCCAGCTTTGAAATTTATTTTAACTCTGGGTGTAATCGCACATAAAAATATTTTAGCTTGTTTTAATCGTCCCGTAACCAGTATCAAATTTAAACACGGCCAATTTTTTAAAATCAATGATCACATTACTGTGGTAAACAGCTATCATGTTTCTCGTTACAACACCAGCACAGGTGTATTAACTACACAAATGTTCGAAGATATTGTTGATTCTATTCAACAAAAGCTAAAATAGTTCAATTATTTTTTAAAAAATTTCTTATAAATAATTAAAACAATCATTCCAACTATAATTAATATATACCCAATAAGGGGTGAAATAAGTAATGCACCTTCTACTGTCATAAACTTCCACTTATTATAAATAATAAAGCAATAATTTTATTCATACTCTTATAATTATTAATTTAATAGTAGATATTTTATAAACTTATTGATAATAATAATCATTATTATCAATAGGCTACTTTTATGAATAAAAAAACTTTTTCTTTTTTTAGTATTTGTCATCAATGGATTGGATTAGTCGGAGGTTGGTTTTTATTTATCATATTTATTTCAGGCAGTATTTCTATTTTTGATAAAGAAATTACGCAATGGATGCAACCGGAACTGGCTTTATATTCTCCGACAAAGGATGTGTCTACACAAGCCTTGAACCAAGCTTATGATAGTTGGAAAGAATATAAGGATATTCGTAAAAATTTAATTATCCTGCCCTCAGCCCGAGATCCGTTTATTAGAGTTTTACATTATCAAGATGAACTACTCCAAGGTGTGGTTATTCATCCTCAAGAGGGAAATGTCATTCCTGCCAGAGCCACTGGAGGAGGCGATTTTATTGATAGTTTACACCGCCATTTATTTATAGGCCGCTCAATTGGCGGAGCTATTGTTTTAACGATAGATATCGCATTTATATTAATTTTAATTTCAGGTATCGTTATTTACCTACCGACATTGATAAAAAAGTTATTTTTCATCTATCCAAAACCTAAATCTTTACGATTTAAATCTGATCTACATACACTTATTGGAATTTTCTTTTTACCTTTCCTCTTTGTTATTGCCATAAGTGGTTTTTTATTTTTAGCCCCCCGTTACTTGCCTAGCACAGAAACTAAACCTCATATTTCTGCGCAACATCATAAAAAAACGAATGCTGACACACGTCCCGATCTATTCCCTCTCCTTGCAAAAGCAGAAACTTATTTTGGAGCTATGCCCAGTGCTATTGTGTTTGCAAAAAAAGAAATTCGCTTTATGGAAAATGATGAGGCGAGAATTGCACGACTTAAAAACTATGTCGCATTTGATCGCAATACCATGCAACAAACTTCATCCTCCACGCCCCCTACGGCACTTAGTCTTTTAAATAAAACGCTATTAGGTATTCATATGGTCAGGGCTGGCGATACCATCTTAAGAATTGTTTTTTTCCTCATGGGTATAGGCAGCTCAGTTTTAGTAGCTTATGGCCTATTACTTTTCTGTAATAAAAAAAGAAACAGTGTTTCATCGAATACTTCGATGTATAAACAATATTTTTATAAAACCGTAGAAGGTATTAATATTGGAATTATTATGGGAATATTAATCGCATTAGTTGCCTTCTTTTGGCTTAATCGGTTACTTCCCATATCATTACCTCAAAGATTACACTGGGAAATAACTGGTTTTTTTTCAGTTTTTTTTATTATACTAATCACATCTATCTTAAGCACAACCTGTAATAAAACTTATCTTACTTGGATAAGTTCAATAGGATTTTTCTCAATATTATGTTTATTTTTACCTGTTTTAGACATAGCCCTATGTTCTTCCTATCTGAAAGCAGCCATCTTTAATCAACATTATTTATATATTATAATGGATAGTGTCATTTTCTTCTTAGGCTTGATTTTTCTACGATTATTTTTTTATATCCAAAGCATAGGAAGAAAATAATGTTTATTCTTGTGATTACAATTAACCTGATCAGTATATTTTTCCTGATTTGCGCACTTAACGTTATTAGAAAACGTTATAATCTTGCGAATACATCGCCTACTGAAAATCTTTGTTATAAAAGTGGTTTTGTAATATTAAATTGTTTGAGTTTGCTAGTTTGTCTATATCATTGGGACAATCCAGGATGGTTGATCTGGATCAATCTGACCTCAATCAACGCATTTATCGTTGCACTAGGCTTAGGATTTTATCCATCAATTTATATAAAATGGATAGGTATAAAAAAATAAATGTAACTTTGTAATTAGGATACACAGTAATGAATATCCTAATTCAAAAATATTCTGTTGTTATTTTACTAATAGTTTAGATTCATCTTCGTGCTCTGGTAATAATTGAGTTTCAACACCCATTAATTGTCCTAGACGACTTAGGCGTCTTGTCACGGCATCACTAATTACCGCATCAAGGTTATGAGAGAAATATAATGTTAATTTCTTTTTACCTACTTTCAACCGTGTTCTTAATAGTAAACTGGGTAAGTTCCCAGATAAGGTATAAGCAACCCGAAAAGCCATCCCTAAAATAATCGCTTGTTCAAACTGTTTATGTGTCAAAATTTTTCTTGCAGAAGATAGAAATCCCTCATCAACATCTGCCTCATAACGCATTGCTGTTGTTAACGCTAAGAAAGCTCGAGTTGGATGGTCAAAAGCCATGCCCGCCATACATAAAATTCTAAAATAAGATTGCTCTTTACGATAAGATGGATGATCATGACATCCTGCATCGGAAATTAAACATGCATTCCAACGTAATCTTTTCATATTAACGTTTTCATTTTTAAATAAATTGCTGGTCCATTGCATTAATGCCAAAGGAAATTCTTTTACTCTTCCTAAACGTTCACTGATATCCAATGCTGCTGCTTCTTGTGGATCTTGATATCTTGCTATTTCAGAAACCACATTACGCATATACCATCCTTCACGCACCCCCTCCGCACAAAAGACAATTTTTTCAGGGCGCATTCTCATCAAGAGTTGACCCAAAACAGTTGCCGCATAAGGCAAATCATTCAAGCGTTTATGAATGAAGGTAGGAATATTATTTACCCCTCCTTTGGATTTTTCTATCGTCCATTCAACCATACGTTTTGCTTCATCATAAGGAAGCGTATAGTAATGAACAATTGAAAGTGGATAAGAAGTAAATTCCATATAAAGCTGAGCCATGGCACGAAACGCACCACCCACTAAATATAGATTTCTTTTCTTAACTTCATCCATCCACTCAACTGTTTTTAAATCTTTATTTACAATCTGTTTAGCTTTGGAAAGTTTTTTCTCGGAACGATCCATCAATCGAATAACACCCAAAGGCAATGTTTGGGCGTTAAAACGTTGTTGACCCCGTATCTGCACCAACTCCATGGATCCGCCACCAATATCAGCAACAACACCATCTGCATTTGAAATGCTACATAAAACACCTGCTGCTGCATAATCAGCCTCTTGTTCCCCAGTTAAAATTTGAATGGGAACATTGGGCATCCATTGCTTCAGCTTTTCAATAAATTCTGGTCCATCAGTTGCATCTCTGACCGCAGCTGTTGCGAGTACAACAAAAGGATCAGCACCCATCGTTGTGGCCACAGCATAAAACCGTTTAAAAACGCCTTCTGCCAAAGCCACGCCCTTAAGATTAAGCTTTTTAGTCGTTTCTAAACCACTACCTAATCTAAGAGTTGCTTTTTCATTAAAAATAATTACGGGATTGCGTTCTCTCCCCTCAAAAACGACCAAACGAACAGAATTAGAACCTAAATCAACAATTGCTGAGCGTATCAAGGAGTGAGAATTCATATAAATGACCCTTATCGTTTAATGTTCACGTATCTTTAGTATTGATTGAAAGTTAATGCTTTTTTGCCGTCAAAGATGGGTTTTCCATGAAATATTCATGAGCCGAAAAAGGCTTATCTGTTGGCTCTACTCTTCGCCAATTTTTATCATGATCCAAACGCCATGATTGCAAATTATCTTTCAAATTTGCAACCATTAATTGGTTAAGCACTTTATCATGAATTTCCTCTGGAATAATAGGAATCATTTCCTCGATACGACGATCCATATTACGTTCCATCCAATCAGCAGAAGACATATAAACCTTGGCATATTTAGAAGGAAGCTCGTGCCCATTGCCGAACACAAATATCCTTGCATGTTCAAGAAAACGTCCAACGATGGATTTGACTTTTATATTTTCGGATAATCCAATAACACCAGGTCTTAAACAGCAAATCCCGCGAACAATAATCGAAATCTTAACCCCTGCACAAGACGCTTCATAAAGGCGATCAATAAGCCTTGGATCTACCAAAGAGTTAATTTTTAACCATATGGAACCTGCCTTACCCGCTTTCACAAAGTCAATTTCTTGATCAATTAGCTCATTTAAAGTTTTACGAATAGTTAGCGGAGAAAAAGCGATAGATTCCATCTGTGAAGGACGTGCATATCCAGTTACATAGTTAAATAATTTTGCCGCATCGCGCGTAAGTTTGGGGTTACAGGTAAAATATGATAAATCAGTATATATTTTTGCTGTAATCGGATGATAATTTCCTGTGCCAAAATGAGCATAAGTTCGAATAACATTCCCCTCTTTGCGAACAACAAGACTGAGCTTTGCATGTGTTTTCCAGTCTGCAAATCCAAAAACCACTTGCACACCAGCTGCCTCAAGATCACGTGACAAACGAATATTTGCTTCCTCATCAAATCTTGCACGTAACTCAACAATAGCCGTAACCGATTTTCCACTTTCTGCAGCCTCAATCAAGGCTCTGACAATTGGACTGTTGCTAGAAGTGCGGTAAAGCGTTTGTTTAATAGCCAGCACTTGAGGATCTTGGGCTGCTTGACGTAAAAACTGTACAACAACATCAAAGCTTTCAAATGGATGATAAACTAATAAATCCTTGGAACGAAGCGCGGTAAAAATATCCCCTCCACATTCACGAATACGCGCAGGAATAAGAGATTTATAATATGGAAACAATAGATCAGGTCGATTATCAACGATAAGTTGTTTTACATCGACCATCCCTAATAATCCATGATGCACAGTGACTTCTTCTGGAGGGACTTCCAACGCATGTGCAACCATATCAGCTAACTTACTTGGCAGCTGATTATCTATATCCAGATGAATAACAACCCCTCTGCGCCTACGTTTCAACGCCGTTTCATAGGAGCGTACTAAATCCTCAGCTTCTTCCTCAAACTCAACATCTGTATCACGAATTACACGCAGAAGCCCATAATTTCCGATTTTATAACCTGGAAATATAATAGATATAAACTGCGTAATAATATCTTCCAATAAAACAAAGCGTTGTATTTTAGGATGCTTTGTTGAGATGGGTAACGCTACAAATCTGGGAAGCTGCGAGGGTAATAAAATTAATACATATTTACGATTACGATCGTTCCTTTGGCTTATCAAACGTAATGCAAGTGCCATATTTAAATTGGGTATAAAAGGAACAGGATGAGCTGGATCTAGCGCTATAGGTGTTAATATAGGGAATATTCGCTCTAGAAAATAGGTTTTTAACCAGGACAGATCATCATGAGTTAAATCATGAGACTGACTAACAACTATACCCGTTTCTGCTAATAATTGCTTTAGCTTTGTATAAGTGTCTTGCTGATCTGCAAACAGGCCTTTTACACGTTCTCTGATCGCAGCCATTTGTTGAGCAGGCGTTAATCCATCAGGAGAAGATGTAATCAATTTCTCTCTGACTTGTCCTGCCAACCCTGCTACGCGAACAGAGTAAAACTCATCAAGATTACTAGCACTGATCGATAAAAAACGTAACCGTTCCAACAAAGGGTTTCTGATATTTTGAGCTTCTTCGACAACTCTTTGGTTGAACCCCAGCCAAGATAATTCGCGATTAATAAATCGCTCTGGGCTTTTTTTAATGGGCACGGTAACAATTTCTGGCTTTACGTGCGCAGGCACAACTTTGCGATTAGGCGCCACTTTGCGAGCTCGCACCGTTGTTGTTTTATTAACGGATTGACTTACTGGTTTACTCTCAGCATTTTTTGGTTTGGGCGTCATCGAATCCTACTTTAAAATTTCAAGTCAGAAAAAAATAATGTCTCCTCAGTATCCTTTAATGATTCTACAAAATCAAAGGAAAGTAAATCTTCTAATACACGGATTGCTAAATTTCTTGTAACCCCACCTCCATCAGCTAGGGTGGCTTTATCCAAACGATTTACGGCATCTCGAATCGCAAAAGCCGTTCTGGGCAATCGAATAATCAACCATTCTATCATAGAAGACGATACGATAAGTTGTCGTTCAGCTAACAAGCGTAAAAATAAAATACGTAACAACTCATCTTCTGGCTGTTCAATTTTAACCGTCGTCATTGCCCGCAACCGACTAGCCAAGTCAGGCAAACCAACATCCCACCGTGCTGGTGGAGAGCGACCACTTAGAATAATAGAAAGGTTCAATTCCTTAGCAAGGTTTAATAAATGCAATAATGCATTCGAATTTGTGATGATATCTGCATCATCTATAACCAATGCTTTGACCCATTCTTCTTTTATTTGTTCCAGCCAATAAACCGAAGAATTTTGAGCCAAGATTGATCCTGGTAAAAATAAAGCAGATTCTTTTTCTGCCCATATTTGTAACAAATGGGTTTTCCCCGTACCAGAATCGCCCCATATAGCCAACCGTTGATCTGGCCAATCAGGAACAGAGCGAACACGCTGATTAATTCCCAGCCACGCTCTGGCCCCTGCATTAGAGGGTGCACTGATAAATTCTGAGTAAATAAAGCGCGGAGTATAGGGAAAAGGCAATGCCAACTGCCGCGAATGCTCTATAAAATGCTGTTGTTGTATTTTTTTCTGCATTCTTGCTTTGCCAAAAATCATATCTGCCCGTAAATATAAGTTTAATATGAAGCAAAAATCATTCATAATCAAATTCAACGTCAATTACTTCAAGTATATAGATAAAAGGCTGCTTAATAATGACTTCAGATTTCTCAGAACCGAAACAAACCCCTTGTGAAAATGACAGTGCAACCTATGCACAGTCTGGCGTAGATATAGCAGCTGGGGATGCTTTAATTGAAGCAATCAAACCAGCTGTTTCTAAAACACGCCAACCAGGTGTCATGGGTAATCTTGGGGGGTTTGGTGCTTTATTTGATGTCAAAGCCGCAGGGTTCAAAGATCCTATCCTCGTTTCTGGTACGGATGGTGTTGGTACCAAGTTATTATTGGCCATTGAAACAAGTCTTTGTGACAACCTAGGATTTGACCTTGTTGGTATGTGCGTTAATGATTTGATTGTCCAAGGGGCGAAACCTCTATTTTTCCTTGATTATTTTGCCACAGGAAAGCTGGAACTTGAACAGGCACAACGCGTTATCACAGGGATCAGTAATGCTTGTGAGGATTGTGGATGTGCATTAATCGGTGGCGAAACAGCTGAAATGCCAGGGATGTATCAACATGGTCATTATGATTTGGCCGGTTTTGCCGTGGGAGCTGTCGAAAGAGATTCTTTACTTCCTCAAAATATCGCGCCTGGTGCCAAAATTATTGGTTTGGCTTCTAGTGGTCCTCACTCTAATGGCTTTTCTTTAATTCGTTCAATCGTTAAATCTCAAAATCTTGCTTGGGATGATATTGCTCCTTTTGATCCAGATCAACTTTTGGGTGAAGCTTTGCTGGCACCGACAAAATTATATGTTAAACCTGTTATTGCTTTACATAATGCAGGATTACTTCATGGTGCTGCTCATATTACAGGGGGTGGTATTCCAGGAAACCTTCCACGCGTAATGCCCAAAGGAAGTGTTGCGATTATTGATGGAGAAAGCTGGCCTATGCCTGCTGTCTTTTCATGGTTAGCATATGCGGGAAAAGTATCTACTGAAGAAATGTTAAAAGTCTTTAACTGTGGTATCGGTATGATTTTAATTGTTTCTGACGTTGCTGCAGTTAATGAGCTACTCAAAGATACAGATACCGAGGCCTATGTCATTGGTCATATTACCGCAGCGGAAGATCAAAACAGTGAGCCAACAGTTGAATTTAGCGATTTTCCAGACTTTACCTTTATTTCAGGTGAAGACTAACCCCTAACAGGAAACGCTTATGACTTTTAAAGAACGGATTGCGATACTTATCAGTGGTCGGGGCAGCAATATGGATGCCCTGATTGAGGCTTGTAAAAAACCTTCTTTTCCTGCCTCTATTAAACTGGTGATCAGCAACAACCCTGATGCTGCTGGGTTGGATGCTGCCCGAGAAGCTGGTATTCCAACTCAGGTTATAGACCATCATGGTTTTGGCAAAGATCGCCAAGCACACGAACGTCAAATTGATGCCGCCCTGCAAGCTCACAATATTTCAGTGGTGTGCCTTGCTGGATATATGCGGATTTTAACCCCATTCTTAATTAATAATTGGGAAGGTAAAATTCTTAATATCCATCCCAGTATCTTACCATTATTTCCAGGTCTGGATACGCATGCCAAAGCCATCAAGGCTGGCATGAAAGTGCATGGGTGTACCGTGCATATTGTCACTGAAGTTATGGATGAAGGCCCTATCCTAGGCCAAGCCATTGTTCCTATTCTTCCCGACGATACAGAGCATAGTCTTGCCAAGCGTTTATTGAAACAAGAACATCTTCTTTACTCTCAAGTCTTAAAAAACTTTATACATAAAGAAGAACCTGAGGCAAGCGTTGACGCACTCATAAATGGTTAAAACAAAGCTCAAGAAAGAATATTTCTTGGGCTTTTTTGATGAAATAACCTGATCCAAAATATAAATATAATTATTATCTACATTTTTTTAATTTGTTCCAAAACTATTTTTGTAACATCTTCAACATTATCAATATCACCCGTTATTTCAAATGATGAATTATTAAGGCTAGTTCCTTTTAATCTAATATTAATCTTCTTATGATATCAATCAAAAAAAACTTTTCTACACGCTTACATTTGGCATTTAATTGATCTAAAGTAGCCTTTTCCAGTGCACTTTTAAGATCACCTTTAGATGTAACTGACATTTTCTTATAACCTCTTACAAAATAAAAATTTATCTTAATATAAAAGGCATTTACTTTAGAAAAAATATTTAAAATATTAAAACAAAAAGGGCTGAAAGTTTCCTTTACAGCCCATAAAAAAAGCAAATTAAACAGCTTAATAATTAAGCGTTAATTTCGATTTCAGCAAAGAAGAATTTAATTTCATTTACTGCATTTTCAGCAGAATCAGAACCATGAACAGAGTTAGCTTCGATTGATTCAGCAAATTGAGCACGTACAGTATGTGGTGCAGCGTCTTTAGGGTTTGTTGCACCCATAATGTCACGGTTTTTTTGAACTGCGTCTTCGCCTTCTAAAACTTGAGCAACAACTGGGCCACTGATCATGAAAGATACTAACTCACCAAAGAAAGGGCGTTCTTTATGAACTGCATAAAAAGCTTCTGCCTGAGCTTGGGTTAATTGCAAACGTTTTTGCGCAACAATTTTAAGGCCAGTGCTTTCGATAACAGCATTAATTTTACCTGTTAAGTTACGACGTGTTGCATCTGGTTTTAAAATTGATAATGTTCTTTGAATAGCCATGATATATTTCCTTATTTCGATATAAAGCAAATCATTCTTTGTAAATGACACGCGTTATTGGTAAATAAAGGAAATTTTATTATTTTGTCGATCATTATTTACACTATTTTACACGAGCAACGTTGTGAGCACTCTGGTTATCAATAATCTGACCCTTCGCATTTTCGGTCGCCCCCTTTTGGAAAATGCTTCTTTAACCATTGAAAATGGCCAAAAAGTAGGATTGGTTGGGCGTAATGGTACAGGAAAATCTACATTACTGGCCGCTATCGCTGGGGATATGCCTATTGATGATGGTGAAATCCTAATTCCAAGCCGAATCAGAATGGCTCGTGTAAAACAAGAGGCTCCTTCTGGTCCTCTATCCTTAATTGATACTGTCTTGGCTGCTGATCAAGAACGTGCGAGTCTATTGCACGAAGCAGAAACAATCCAAGATGGGTATAGACTGGCAGAAGTCCACGAACGTCTTATCGCAATTAATGCCGACAGCGCCCCTGCCCGCGCTGCTATTATTTTAGCAGGGTTGGGCTTTAACGAAGAAAACCAACAACGTTCAGTCTCTGATTTTTCTGGTGGATGGCGTATGCGTGTTGCCTTGGCCAGCACCTTGTTTTTAAATCCTGATCTTTTATTACTTGATGAGCCTACCAACCATTTGGATTTAGAAGCTACCTTATGGTTAGAATCTTGGTTAGAGGCTTTTCCTGGTAGCGCTTTGATCGTCAGTCATGATCGTAACTTATTAGACAGCTCTGTTAATGCGATCGCCCATTTACATCAACGCAAACTTTCTTTGACAATCGGTGGGTATGAAGAGTTCATTCGTATTAAAAATGAAAAAGCCTTACAGCAAAATAGAGAAGTCGAAAAAATTGCCGCCAAACGCGCGCATATGCAGTCTTTTGTAGATCGTTTCAGAGCCAAAGCCACCAAAGCACGCCAAGCACAAGCTCGATTAAAAGCCCTTGAAAAACTACCACCATTACAAGCAATCGTTGAAGAAACCCCTATTCACTTTGAGTTTCCACAACCCATAGAACTTCCTCCACCGCTGATTACTTTGCACCAAGTAAATGCTGGATATGGGGATCGCACTATTCTATCTAATCTCTCCCTACGTATTGACCCCGATGATCGTATTGCCTTGTTGGGAGCGAATGGTAATGGTAAATCAACTTTTATTAAGCTGATAGCTGGACGGTTAAACCCTTTTACCGGCACTATTCAAAATAATCCTAAATTATCTGTAGGATATTTTGCCCAGCATCAACTGGAAGATCTTATCCCCGAGCAAACCCCTCTTCAACATATTCAAACTGCTTTACCCAAAGCTGCTCCTACCGAACTTCGTGCTCAACTTGCACGTTTTGGTCTAGATGCAGATCGTGTAGATACCAAAGTCAACTCTTTGTCTGGTGGAGAAAAAGCACGGTTAGTACTGGCATTAGCCACACGTCATAACCCCAATATTTTACTGCTTGATGAGCCAACCAACCATCTGGATCTGGATGCCAAGGAATCTCTGGTTCATGCTCTGTCAGCCTTTCAAGGTGCAGTTATTCTTATTTCCCATGATGCACGCTTGATTGAATTAATCGCAGACACCTTGTGGCTCGTCAATAACGGTACCGTGGCACCCTTTGATGGAGATATTAAAGAGTATCGCCAATGGTTGGATGATCAACGAAAAGAAGCCAATCAACAAGCAAAATCAGAAAGTAACTCTGGTGGCAGCTCTCAAAAAGAAGCTCGAAAAGAAAGAGCAGAAAAACGTAAATTACTTCAACCTTTACGTAACAAAATTAAAGATGCTGAAAAAATAATGAACAAATGCTCTTCTGAGATTCAAAAACTAGAGGATAAACTTTCCGATACAAAATTTTATAGCTCTGCCAAACCAGAAGAAATCACCGCCATTCAGATTAAAATGGCTGATTTTCAAAAACAACAAACCGAAGCTGAAGAGTTATGGCTAGAACTCCATACAGAGTTGGAAGAAAATCAAGAGTAACTTAAAACAATGTAGTAAATAAAAATAAAAATAAAAATATTTATTTACTACTCATTCATTTGATAGCTTATTTCTTTTTTAAATCCATCTGCCAACCTTGTGGGTTAATTCGAATAGACATTTCTTGCCCTTTTGGTAGCAAATCAAATTTTTTAATATCCTCTCTAAACCCAACATGAGCCAAAGGTGGTATCGAAAAATTTAAAAAGAACAAAGGTACTATGCATATCATTAAACAAGATAATAAAGCCTGCGAGAATTTTCCCATTTGGCTAATTATAAATAAAATGAAACAAAAAAAAGCAAAATTAGTAATAAAAAAGTATCTTTCTCCTCCACCTGGTATCAAAAAAGTTGGCCATTGATCCTCTGTTAAACTCATCATTGGATTAGCCAAAGTAAAACCAATAATCAATGAAGGGAAAATTACAGATATCCAAAAACGCCATCCAGAAGATATAATTGCTTTACAAATACTAATCATAACCACAAACATCAAAGCAAAACTTAACCAGCCTTTAAAAAAAACAAAACATTCTTTAGACGCAAAATTAAAAACCATATCGTTAGAAAAAAAAGTTCCCAAAACGATACGAGTTGATAAAATTTTAATTAATAGTGAAAAGCTAGCTCCTAAAGGAGCTGAAGATCGTGCATGTGAACTGACAGTTAAAATAATGGCAAGAGCTTGTATAACAAAACAAATAACCATTATTATATCAAAATAATTAATTCGCTTCACAGCATTAATTATACCACCCCATTGTGCAACCCGTTTAATAAATAAACATGCAGATAAAAAAATGACAAAAGGACCACTCAATGCAGCAATAATCAAAACAATATAATCATGTAACTTCCAACTAAAACTTTCGGCATCATCGGCAAAAATAATCATAAAAAGATATATAGACAAATACCATTGTACATTAGTTATATTAACATATCCCTCAGAGAGATTCGGCATAAATAAAAAATAAATAACAGCTGCAATACGGTAAGATATATGAATAAACGATATTCTTGAAGATAAAATAAACATCACCAAGCAACAACGTATTGATATAGCAATAATATTTGCAACCAAAGCTGCTTTAGACAAACCAAATAGCAATCCAATACTAAAAGTCAGTCTAGAAATTGTTTGATAATATCCATTTTGCGGTAAAAGAAAAGAATATATCCCTTGATTATAAGCTCCTGAAAGCCAAATTTTACCATCTTCGGCCCAAAGCTGAGGATGTAAAAGAATATCAGGCCTTCTAGCTGCAATAACAAAAAAAATAGCAACAAATATCAAAATATATAATAATATTTTATTCAATAATGCGATTTGTACTTGTGATGACATTTGATAATCTTTTATTTAATTAGGGAAATAATGTCCGTTGATAATCATACTGATCAACCAATTTTCTTAATGGGTCGAATTCATCATCATCGCAGTTTTTCAAGAATACTTTTGTCTTACCATCTTTGTTTGCTTCATAAAAAACTCTGTTATTCCAATCTGCTTGGCTGATCCCCAACCATAATACCAAAGTAAAAGGATAAGGCTGTTGCTCTTTTGGCTTGTCCGCATATTCTTTTGGATCAATATTCTGATTAAAACGTATTTCTACATCCCCTGTAGAGGGTGGGTTACGTTTCAAAGGTCCCCATCCTTTTTCGTTCTTTTGAATCCAATCTTGAACAATTTTTAATTCTGCTGGTGTTAAAACACGTTTTTTATGTAATGGCCCAACAATCAATTCAGCATTCACAACAGGAGGAAATGTTACAGGCGTAAGCTCTTTACGAACCAACAACCATACAACCAGCACCACTAAAACACAAAATGCCAAGAGTGAGGTTAAAATAATATTCTGTTTACGCATAGAACGAGGCCTTATCCTTTGATTGCATGGATAATTTGCAGAACCTCTTGATCCGTTAATTCTGGATGAATGGGCAATGCAAGTATTTGTTTAGATATTCTTTCTGAAACAGGTAATACACTGCCATCATGAGAATTACAATAAGCGGGCTGTTGATGTAAGGGTAAAGGATAATAAATTGCTGTTGGAATATGTTGTTCTTTTAATTTGTTTTGCAATTTAATACGTGAATGTTCATCTTGTAATAAAATTGAATAAATAGCCCACGCACTTTGACTCTGGGGAACTCTAATGGGAACTTGAACAATTGATGCTAAATGTTGATCATATAAACATGCAATTTGTTCTCGTCTCGATAGTTCCTCATCAAAAAAATCCAACTTCGCTAATAAAACAGCCGCCTGTATGGTATCTAAACGACCATTCATTCCAGTTCGCAATACTTGATACCGCGTTTTGCCCTCTCCATGACTTCTTAAGGAGCGATATAATTCGGCTTTTTCTGCATCATTGGTAAAAATTGCACCGCCATCGCCATATCCACCAAAAGGTTTAGATGGAAAGAAAGAAGTAACGGTTGCATCTGCCTCACTTCCAAGCTTGTGACCTTGATACATTCCTCCAAAAGATTGCGCACAATCATCTAACAAGAATAATTGCTCTTGCTTGGCAATTTGACGTAATACATCCCAAGGAGCTGGTTGTCCAAATAAATCAACTCCAATAATCGCTTTTGGTTTTAACCTTGCCTCATTACGAATTTTTTGAATACAAAGTTTTAAATGCGTAGGATCAATCTGAAATGTTTCAGGATCAATATCTACAAAAACTGGGGTTGCCCCTAAAACCAAAGGAACCTCTGCTGTTGCAGTATAAGTAAACGCTGGTAAAAATACAGCATCGCCAGGTCCAATATTTTCTGCCATCAAAGCAATTTGTATTGCATCCGTTCCAGAAGAAACTCCAACACAAAATTTAGCCCCAACATAGTTTGCTAATCGCTCCTCTAACTCTTGGACTTCTGGCCCGAGAATAAATTGACAATGCGATAACACTTGATCAACACGTTTTTTAATGGCATCGCCTAAACGAAGTTGTTGTTTTTTTAAATCAAGAAAGGATATCATATTGTTCATCTTTGTTCTCTTTTGCTAAAATGAATTGATTATATTTTTTAAACCTAATCAGTTAAATAAAGTTATATCAATTACGCTATTGAAAAATAACCACAAAGTTTATTTCCATCGGGGTCACGTAAATAAGCTAAATACATTTTTTTGTTACCTGCCTCTCTGACACCAGGAGGATCCTCAATCGATTTACCACCATGATCTATGCCAGCTTGATGCCACTGATTTACTTGCTCTGCAGAATTTAAGATAAAGCCAATTGTTATCCCATTCCCACAGGTTGCAGCTTTACCATCAATAGGCTTGGTAACTAATAAAAGTTGACCATCTTTAATATACATTAAACGCCCTTTAGGATCTGAAAGAGCTTCTCCACCAATAACGCTGAAGAGCGCGTCATAGAATTTTTTTGATTTTTCTATATCATTGCTTCCAACTGCCACATGACTAAATAACATTAGAACTTTCCTTAATATAATGTGAAAATAAAGTTTAATTATTTAAAGCTATCACACAAATTAAGATTTAATAAAGAGACTGTATAAATAAAGTTATGGCCAATAAAGAATAAATTTTTATTAAACTTCAACTCTCATTCAATTTATGTTTAAATTCGGGGACAAGATTTTGAACAATCGTAATCGCTTTTTCTACATCTTCTTGCTGACAAGCTTCGGCAATTTGATCAATTAAAAAATTAACCTCTAGCAAATTTACTATTCTCGGAGTCGCCATCATTAACCCTGCATGATCTGTCGGCATCGGGGCTTCACGCCCATGAAAGAGTTCTTCAAACAGTTTTTCACCCGGTCTTAATCCTGTAAATACGATTTGAATATCTTCGTCTGGTTTCAATCCTGCCAAACGAATTAATTGGCGTGCAAGATCAATAATTTTAACGGGTTCCCCCATATCTAAAACAAAGATACCCCCATTACGCAACATCTCATCCGTTGCAACATCTCCGTTTTTATGTACAGTCGCCCGCACACTTGCCTGTAAAACCAAACCTACAGCCTCTGGAACCGTCATAAAATAACGCTTCATTTCTGGATCCGTTACTGTCAAAGGGCCACCATGACGTAATTGTCGCCTAAATAGCGGCACAACTGACCCTGTTGATCCCAACACATTTCCGAAACGTACGGTAACACAACGCATTTTACTGTTATCAGGAATATTCAAAATATCTTGCGTTTCATCTGACTGATGATGCATCGCCATATCCAATGCTTGGCAATACATTTCTGCAATACGTTTGGAGGTTCCCATCAAGCTAGACGGATTAACGGCTTTATCCGTAGAAATCATAATGAGTGCTTTAACACCTGCTTGTGCCGCAGCGTTGGCAATGATACGTGTGCCAATAATATTCGTTAAAAACCCTTCTATAGGATTATTTTCAATCATGGGAACATGTTTTAATGCCGCTGCATGGAAAACAAGCTCTGGTTTATAATGTTGAAATACTGCTTCGATTCTTGCTTGATCACGAATATTAGCCAGCACTAACTTTCGCTCACCTGGGATTTTATTTTCTACAAGTTCTACGTTAATTTTCCATAACGCATATTCACTATGATCAAGTAAAATTAATAACTTGGGTGATAATCTTGCGATTTGTCGAACTAACTCTGAACCAATACTGCCTCCTGCCCCAGTGACCAAAACCACTCTATCTTTGATCATATACTCCATTCCCTCTTCATCCAAAGGGACTTGCGGTCTGTTCAAAAGTTCTTCAAGAGCAATAGGTTGCAATTCTACATTGCTGGCGGGCGTTAGACTGGTTAAACTTGGCGTTCTCTTTACTTGGATTTTCCATTGTTCAGCAACCGACAAGAGTTGACGTAACTGTGGCCCTCTCAACTCCGATCCTGTGATAACCAAAGTAGAAGGTAATTTTTTTTGAGATTCCAATGTCGCTAACGCTTTGGGCAACTCTTCTAAATTACCTAAAATAGGCGCATTATGAATACGGTGTCCTTTACGACTTTGACGAAAAGAAATAAGACCTACTACTTTTAAGGAATTCTGCACATCTTTTTTTGTTGCTCTAATAAAAAGGTCAATGTCTTCATCACTACCTAGCAATAAGATTTTTTGTTTTTTCTTACGGTCTAGTTTTATATTTTCAGAAGTGCATAAACGATATCCAACGCGCCCCCCCCCCATCAATATCAATAAAACCATTGCGTATATAATAGGGAAAGTAATTGATGGCGTTGAAAATCCTGTAACTAATAAAAGGCATGTAAATAAAACGGAACTGGCAATCGAGGCAGCAGCAATATTCAACAAATCTGCTATACCAGAAAAACGCCAATATTGCTGTGGGATATGAAATGGCAATCCGCTAACCAATAAAGTCAACACTCCCCCTGTTAAAAACCATAATGGATGCAACAATCCACCTTGAGGATCAGACAACCAACGCGCCAGAGGTGCCGCAATCGCAGCAAGCATAGCGTCCATAAATATATTGATCGCTATCCGATTATATCTCTTAGTTTGCTTTGTTGTCGTTGATAAATTAGACTGTTGCAATGTCGTCATTCCATCTTTATAGCCTATAACACATCATCAACTCATATCACTGATCTATTCAAAAAAACAATGACCCCTGACACAAATCATCTATTATTTTTAGCCTGGCTTATCGGAACGACGCTTTTGTCTGCTCTTATTGTTAAAACAATGGCACGAATTGGGGTCATGGATAATCCTGTAGAACGCAGCTCTCATACAGTTCCAACACCTAAAGGAGGCGGTGTTGGAATTATCTGCGCATTCTTGACAGGCAGTATAGTAATTTTTCCATTACTACATCAACCTTATCTTTTTTCGATCATTGCTTTATTAGGAACCGTTGCATTTCTATCCATCATTTCATGGTTAGACGATATCAAGCAGTGGCCTGCACTTATCAAATTAGCAGCTCAGATAATCTGTGCTATTATTATAACCCTAATCATTCCTTCACTTTCATTGCTTCAACAATCATATTTTCTTTTATTACCTATTATCCTTATTTGGCTAGTCTATATCGCAAACGCCTTTAACTTTATGGATGGATTAAATGGTCTAGCTGCGGGCATTGCAGCAATTTGTTGTATATTTTTTTATTATTCTACACATCAAATCGAGTTTGGATTAATTGCACTAGCTTTACTTTGTGGGTTAATTGGTTTTTTACCTTTTAATTATCCCAAAGCAGAAATCTTTATGGGAGATGTCGGCAGCCAAGCTTGTGGGTTACTTTTAGCAACTTTTGCTGTTATTCCTTTGAATAACATTGATCATATAACGCTCACTACGATACCTACAGAAACAATCTTGATCTTTTTCTTATTATTTGGTGTGATTTACGATGTAACATTTACATTAATCAGACGAACAAAAAATAGAGATCCAATTTTACAAGCACATCGTAGCCACCTTTATCAAATGGCACATCGTTGTGGCGTTAAAGCTGCCATTGTAACATTAGTTCAATGGAGCTTTTGTATTTGGGGAGGGGTAATCATATTATTTATCCCTTTAAGCACTATGTTTAATACACTTTGTGCCTACAGCTTATTAATTGTTCCCCAATTGATTTGGACCCTTTTTATCCTTAACAAAACCAGACAATACCATATAAAAAAATGGTAGGAGGAACTCCTACCATTTTTTCAAATATCGCTTGTATTAAATATAATTACTTACTAATTTTATTTAATTGTTGCTCGTTTAAATCTTCTGTTGTTGTCTTTGCCTTATCAGCTTTTTTATCAGCTTTATTTTTGGCTTTGGCAGCATGTTGTAATTTTGAATCTGTAAATTTGATTGTAAATCCACCAGGTGCACCAGCTACGCGCCCACCCATTGTATTCGTATCAAAAGCAATAACAACATTTTTGGTATTTTTCAAATTACCTGCACCAACACCTACACCAGCAGTTGCTTCACCACTTGCAGAAGCATAGTTTCCAGCAAAATCATAAAGATGTTTTAAGTTATAAACATGACCTGAAGCTTGAGATTTTGAAAAACCAAGAGCTACAATATCTCCACCCTTAATACGGAAATTATAGCTTTTACCACGATACTTCAGAACACCTTCACCCCAAGTATACCCAACTCCTACATCTGCAGAATGAAAGGTCATATTCACTGTGCCTGATGGTTTCTCAGATGCAGCAGCAGGATGCTCAACTGGCTTATGATCATTAGCAGCAAAAGATTGGTTGCTGAACAACAAAGGTGCACTAATAAAAGTAGCAGCTAATAAGACAGATATTTTTTTCATTATAAATCCTTCAAAATAAATTATAGTTAATTATTTATATACTTGTTTTATCTAACAATAAATACAGAAATAACTCAAGCCTTATACAAAAACAATATACCTTATTGGGTATATTGTTTTTGTATTCGTTAGCCATTTTTTATTTTGAATACCCATATTAAAATTGACCTTTTCTGATCATCTTTAAATAAGGTCAGTTTTAATATGTTTATGCATCTTCCTGAGAGGCACTATTCATAATTTTTTGAATATTTAATAAATATTCATTACCAGCATCACTACGTTGAACTAAAACAGAACGACGGTCCAATGGATCCGTTTTTCTAGATAAGAATTCTAATTCCTCTAAACGATCTAAGGCACGCGTAATTGCCGGTTTAGATACATTAAGACTAGCTGCCAAACCTCTAACGGTTTGAACAGTATCATCCAAATAGCATATTAAAAAAACCGCTAATTGACGTGCAGATAGATCAGGGGCTTCTTGGCGAACCATTGTCGTGATTGTTTCTTTTAATATAACAATTTGTCGTCTAGAAGATAAAGTTTCGTTAACCATATTATTTAAACCATTCATTTTATCAAAACTGTTTCAAGATTATTTCTTTATGTCCAACAAATGAGTATCCACATCATTAATATCAAGATTGAAATCAAAATAATGTTGGTGAAATTATAATTTTAAATATAATTACATGTATAGAAAATACTTCAAATGTTTTGATCAATATTACAATGTAGTTTTACAGATTTATAAATACATTTAATATATTTTTAAATAAAAGGTAAGGTTTATTTATGAAATAAGGTTTATTTATGAAAATAAACCTTACATATTCGTAATAATGGCTATTTAATTACTTACATATTCGTAACAATTAAGATTAATATTTATTTGTACTTATAGTTGAATTTAATAATACTTTCCATCTCTTCTTTACACTTTGAGGTATTAAAAGATAACTACCGCCTAAAAAGGCAAACCATATGACTCCCAAATATAAACCAATACGTGTATTGGGTTGTAAAGTAAGCGTTAAAATAATAAGAAAAATAAACACAATACAGACCCAACACGTAAAAACACCTCCTGGCATTTTAAATGTTGAAGCCTTGTGGCGTTCTGGATATTTTTTGCGATATTGAATATAAGAATAAACAATTAAAAACCAAGTAAATAAGGTAATAATTGTTGCTACAGAAGCCACTAAAGTAAAAGTATCTATTATACTTTTATCTCCAACAGCCAGTAAAACTACGGCTGATAACAAGCATACACAAGAAAAAAGCAATCCATTAACTGGAACTGATGATTTAGATAGTTGCATAAAAAAACGTGGTGCTTTGTCCAATGATGCTAATCCATATAACATACGGCTACTTGAAAAAATACCACTATTGGTTGATGAAGCAGCAGACGTCAGAACCACCACATAAACCACTGCCGCAGCAGCTGGTAGCCCTGCAAACAAAAATAAAACGATAAACGGGCTTTTATTTGGATCAATGCTGTGCCATGGAATTACAGCCATAATTACCATTACAGACAAAACATAAAACATAATGATTCGCAGTGGAATGTTATTGATTGCCTTGGGTAGATTTTTAAAAGGATTTTTCGATTCTGCTGCCACTGTTCCAATCAATTCTACACCTATAAAAGCAAAAGTAGCACTTTGAAATCCAGCCAAAAACCCTCTAAACCCATTAGGAAGTAAATTACCACCGTTAAAGATGTTGCTCAAAGAGGCCACCTCACCAGAGGATGCTTTAAAAGAGACCGCAACAAAAGTTCCACCCACGATAATTAAAACACAAATAGCTATGACTTTAATAATTGCAAACCAAAATTCCATTTCTCCAAAAAGTTTAACGGTTAAACAGTTCAATGTATAAAACAAAAAAATACAAACAAGGGCAGGAACCCATGATGGCAGATTGGGATAAAACATATGCGTATAACCTGAAATTGCTACCAAATCTGCAATTCCAACGACTACCCAACATAACCAGTATGACCACCCCAAAAGGAATCCCGCGAAAGGTCCCAGTAACTCACTAACAAAATCAACAAAAGACTTATAGTTCAAGTTAGAAAGTAACAATTCTCCTAACGCTCGCATGACCAAAAAAACAACTATACCAATCAACATGTAAATAAAAATAATTGAAGGTCCCGCCAATTGAATAGTACTACCAGATCCTAAAAACAGACCTGTACCAATACATCCTCCAATAGCAATTAATTGTATATGACGATTGCTTAAATTACGCTGTAAGCTGTCGTTTTGATCTTGATCCATATAAAAGCCTTTATCACCTTATGTATTTACAATAATGAAACAAGATCATATCGATTGATTTTGTCTCATTATTTTTTAACTGTTATGACACCTAAAATACAAAATAAGAATTATTTATGATATCCTAGATTCTAAAAATAAATTTCAAAATATATAAAGCTTATGTCATATTTTTTTTTAACAGAATAATAAATTTAAATTTTCATTAAAATAAAGTTTTTGTATGCCTCAAACTCATATCATCAAAGCAATTCTCGGACCAACCAACACAGGTAAAACACATCTTGCTCTTGAGCGTATGATGGCACATGGATCTGGCATTATTGGTTTTCCTTTACGTTTGCTTGCCAAAGAAAATTACGACCGTATGGTTGGAATCAAGGGTGAAAAGAATGTTGCCCTGATTACGGGCGAAGAAAAAATCATTCCACCCAAAGCCAAATGGTTCTCTTGCACAGTCGAGGCAATGCCTACGCATATTTCTGTTGATTTTATCGCTATTGATGAAATTCAGCTATGTGCTGACCCTGATCGTGGACATATTTTTACGGATAGATTGCTTCACTGCCGAGGTCTTATTGAAACAATGTTTCTAGGAGCAGATACAATTACTCCTATCTTGAAACAGCTGATTCCCGAAATAGAGATTGATACCCGCCCTCGTCTTTCTTCTTTGAGTTATACAGGCTTTGATAAATTTACAAGATTGCCCCCTCGTTCGGCGATTGTGGCCTTTTCAGCAAATGAAGTTTATGCCATTGCGGAATTTATCAAACGACGCCATGGGGGATGCGCTATTGTAATGGGGCGCCTTTCACCACGTACCCGCAATGCACAAATGGAGTTATATCAAAATAAAGAAGTAGACTACCTCGTCGCTACAGATGCTATTGGAATGGGATTAAATATGAATGTTAATCACGTTGCCTTTGCCAGCTTATCTAAATATGACGGTCGGCAATTGCGTCATTTGTTCCCTTCTGAAGTCGCTCAAATAGCAGGAAGAGCGGGTCGAGGGATGCAAGATGGTACTTTTGGCACCACGGCGAATTGCTCTGGCATGTCTGAGAAATTAGTCAATGCAGTGGAGAATCACAATTTTGATTCTTTAAAGCAAATTTATTGGCGCAATCACACACCAGATTTTTCAAATCCATCCCGCTTACTAAGCTCTCTCAGCAAATCTGCCCCTCTGAAAACATTAATCACCAGCCAACATGCTACTGATCTACAAACGTTGATTTATTTAATCCAAGACCCAGAAATAATGGCGGCTTGTACGACGATTGAAAAAACACAATTGCTTTGGGAAAATTGCCAAATCCCAGACTTTAAAAAACTTGGAAACGACAATCATGCAAGAATTTGTAAAAAAACATTTTTATTTTTACTAAAACAAGGTCATATTCCAGAAACATGGATGCACCAACAAATTGAACAGCTAAATCATCCTCACGGAGATATTGATACCTTGATGCAAAGGCTTTCTGGTGTTCGAATTTGTTCTTATATTGCTGCTAAAAACCAATGGCTAGAAAATGCTATATATTGGCAAGCTCAAGCCAGAGAAGTTGAAGACAGCCTTTCGGACTCACTGCACACTGCATTAATGAGCCGTTTTGTAAACCAACGAGCAACCTCATTATTACGTAACTTAAAAAACGAAGAACAAAATAATCTGTTCACTTCTATTTCTACAACAGGGCAAATTTTAATAGAAGGTCAATCAATTGGCTCATTCAAAGGATTTTCAATTGAGTTACAAGAAGCAATCCCTCAAGAAGATTATAAGCTAGCACTTAAAAGTATCAGACGTAACATCCGTCTGCTTATACCTCAACAACTCCAAAAATTTATCAATGCAAAACCTGAAGAGTTTCACATCGATATTAAAGCAAAGCTGATTCTATGGGAAAACACAAATATTGCAAGGTTAAGGAAAGGCCATGATTTATTTCATCCAGAAATTCAACTGATTGAAAATGAGTTTCTAGAAAATGACATACAACAAATTGTTTTAAAAAAATTACAAGACTATCTTAATGCACAAATTAAAACCTTGTGCCCTGCTCTTTTTACATTACAATATAATACAAAGCTTCCAGCATTAATCCGTGGTCTGTTTCATCAAATCAGTGAAAACGGCGGCATTTTATGGCAAGACAAACCTTTCCAGCTTTCAAAATCTATGCTGAAAATTTTATCCAGACACGGCATTAATCAGGGACAATATGCATTTTATGTAAAAGATATTTTTAAAGCTCATAAAGTTAAACTTAGAGCATTAATTTATCATGTATATTATGCACCCATTGATCCAGAAACGATCCCGCTGCCACATCTCGTCCATATTCCAGCGATTACTCAGAAAGCAGACCTTAATTTTTATCGTTATTTGGGATGGATCAAAGCAGATAATCAATTTATCCGTTTGGATATTGCCGAAAAAATAGGGCAAGTGCTACATAATAAAATCAAAAATCATCCTGCTGCTATAAAAAAACAAGATATATCACCCCTGCCTTATATTCATGAAGCGCTCCCTTCACTATTAAAATCTCTAAATTTATTTGTGCAAAAAGCTCAAATCCCATCAAAGAAACTCATGGGCCCCCCTGCTCCTTTATTAATCGCTAATCGTCCTTTTCAAATTCATAAAAAAGTTAAAAAGAAACCTTTTCTAAAAAGGAAAAATCTTATCCATTCTGTTTCTGATCTACAACAACTCTATAATAACAACCGACATGATTGACCACGATATTGATACACAAAGAATAGACATTTGGCTTTGGCATGCCAGAATATATAAGACACGAAGCATCAGCACACGTTTTGTAAGCCAAAATATTTTTCGTATAAACGCTTGTTCTGTTTGTAAACCAGCCTATCAAGTCAAATTAAATGATATTTTAACCTTTCCTTGGAATGACACGATCAGAGTAATTAAAATCCTAAATCTAACTAAACAACGTGTTGCAGGAAAAAATATATCTTTGATTTATCAAGAAATTCTTGAAAATTCATAAGTAAAGTAATAAAGAATATAAATATTTCCTTGTCATAGCTGTAAATAGTTACTAAATCTCTATGACAAACCATTCAGCCTTTGCCTGAATGCCAAAGAATTCTTAATGATCAGGGAACTACCCCTTTAACAGATATGAATCGGAGAAAGCAATGACCTATGTGGTCACAGAAAACTGCATCCGTTGCAAATATATGGATTGTGTCGAAGTCTGCCCCGTAGATTGTTTCTATGCTGGTGAAAACTTCCTTGTTATTAGCCCAGAAGAGTGTATTGATTGCGGCGTATGCGAACCAGAATGCCCAGCTGAAGCCATTTTCCCAGATAGTGATGATCGTGCTGCAGATTGGTTAGAAGTCAATGCTGAACTTTCGAAATCATGGCCCAATATGAGCAGAAAAGGTGATACCCCTGCTGATGCAGATGAATGGAATGGCAAAACAGATAAAAAAGATATGCTTTCAAAAGAACCTCATAAAGACTAGTTCCATTTTCAAGCGTTAATTTGCTTATTAAAAAAGCCCTTAACTTTATTTAAAGTTAAGGGCTTTTATTGTATTCAATAAGCTGTCTTTACCAGTTAAGTAAAGACAGCTTGTTATGAAAATTATCGAGCCATCATTAAATGACCAACATTATGCATAACGAATAGCGTGCCAAAACAAATAACCAAAGCAACAAATACAGAGAATAAGAAAGAAACTACCTCTGAACGTTGTTCAGGCGCTGCACTAACATGCAAGAAGAAGGAGACTTGAACAAAAATTTGTATTACAGCCAACACTCCTAATGCAATTACTGTCGCACTATTTGATAAAGCATGTGCCAAAACAATCCAAAAGGACGCTACAGTCAACACAACGGATAATATGAACCCAACAATATAAGAAACTATAGAGCCGTGTCCATGGTCTTCCCCATGAGAAGAAACTGCATGATTTTCTACCATTACACCATACTCAACAGATATACAAAACTAAATACACAGATCCATATAATATCCAAGAAATGCCAGAATAGACTTAAACAAGTTAAACGAGGCATCATATTTGAATTTACACCTTTAGTAGCAACTTGGATCATTAAAACAATCATCCAAATTAACCCTATGGTCACATGCAACCCATGTGTACCAACAAGTGTAAAGAATGCAGACCAATGTGCACAGGATTCAGGAGTCGCACCTTTAGAAATTAAATGTATGAATTCCTTGATTTCAAGCCCAAGAAATCCTGCACCTAATACAGCTGCAACCACCATCCAGAGTAATGTTCCAGATTTATTACTTTTACGTGCAGACAACATCGCAAAACCAAAAGCCAAAGAACTGAGCAACAACAAAGCTGTTTCATAAGCTACTGTGGTAAACTCGATATCTCCAGCATCCAGAAGTTGTTTAAATGTTGGCGCGCCGAAAAATTGTCCGTGTAAAACAGCATAACTGGCAAACAAACATCCAAACAAAATACAGTCAGACATAAGGTATAGCCAAAAACCAAATGCTGAATGATTTTCATGTTCGTGATGAGCACCGTTTGCTGTCATTGTAGTATTTTCACTCATTATTCAGCCACCTGTGTCATAAGTTTACGAGAATGCTCTTTCTCAATACGTTCAACTTCTGCTGCAGGAATAACAAATTCTTTGTCTTCCTTAAAGCTATAGCCAATTACAATCAACAGTATGAGAATAGCACAAACAACAACTAACCACCAAATATGCCAAACTGCACCAAATCCTAAAACGAATGCAATCATACCAATCCAGAAGCCTGCAGAAGTATTTTTTGGCATAACAATATCTTGATATGGTTCAGATGTGCGACGTGTATCAATGCCATGCTCTTTATCATATGCAAATGCATCACGTGCATGAACAACAGGAATATGAGCAAAGTTATAAATAGGCGCTGGTGAAGATGTTGACCATTCTAAAGTACGACCATCCCAAAGATCACCCGTAACATCTCTATGACCTGGTTTGTCCATATTCCAAATACCAAGGAATATTTGTAACAATTGGCAAACAACACCACAAAGAATACAGAAAGCACCAATACAAGCAATGATTAACCACATATGCCAATCAGGATTGTCATAATGGTTCAAACGACGAACCATACCATCGAAACCTGTAATATACAAAGGAACGAATGATAGGAAGAAGCCAAAGAACCAGAACCAGAATGCAGCTTTACCAAGTCCTTGGCTCATTTTAAAGCCAGTTACTTTTGGAGCCCAGAAATTCATACCAGCAATATATCCAAAATATACACCACCAATAATTGTATTATGGAAGTGGGCAATCAAGAATTCACTGTTATGTAATACGAAGTCACTTGCAGGAATAGCAAGCATAACACCAGTCATACCGCCGATCACAAAGACAATCATAAAACCAATCGTCCAATACATAGGCGCCGTAAATTCAATACGACCTCTATACATTGTGAATAACCAGTTAAAGATTTTCACGCCTGTTGGAATAGCAATAATCATCGTCATAATACCAAAGAAGGCATTAACGCTTGCACCAGCACCCATGGTAAAGAAATGGTGAACCCAAACTAACAATGACAAAACAGTAATTGTTAAGGTTGCATAAACCATCGTAGCATAACCAAATAACGGTTTTTTACAAAATACAGGAACCAATTCAGAGAAACAGCCAAAAGCAGGTATAACAAGAATGTAAACCTCTGGATGTCCCCATGCCCAAATCAAGTTCAAGTATAACATGACGTTACCACCAAGATCGTTGGTAAAGAAATGCATACCAAGATAACGATCAAGTGTAAGCTCAGCTACTGATACGGTTAAAGCAGGGAAAGTCGTATAAATCATTATACATGATGCTAATGTTGTCCAGCAGAATACTGGCAAGCGCATCCATGTCATGCCAGGTGCACGCATTTTTGCGATTGTGGTCATAAAGTTAACCGCAGTTAACACTGTACCAATACCAGAAATCTGAACAGCCCAAATATAATAATCAACACCAACGCCAGGACTGAATTGTAATTCAGATACTGGAGGATATGCTAACCAACCTGCAGTTGAGAACTCACCAATAAACAAAGAGATGTTAACTAAAATTGCACCAGCTGTTGTTAACCAAAAACTTAATGAGTTAAGAAATGGGAACGCAACGTCACGAGCACCAACCTGTAATGGAACAATTAAGTTGAACAAACCTTGCATAAACGCCATCGCCATGAAGAAAATCATGATGGTGCCGTGCGCTGTAAAGATTTGGTCATAATGATGAGGCGGCAAATAGCCTGGGCTATCAAAAGCAATCGCTTGTTGCGTACGCATCATTAACGCATCACAGAAACCACGGAATAACATAACTAACGCAAGAACGATATACATAATACCGATACGTTTATGGTCAACCGAGAAAAGCCAGTTTTTAAACAAAACTGTCCATTTGCCATAGTAAGTAATAGCAGCAAGAACTGCCAACCCGACAATGACTACACCGACAAATGTTCCCACCAAAATGGGTACATTATACGGAATATCTTTAAGAGTTAAAATTCCTAACATTTTTCCTATTCCCCTGAGTGATTATCATTAGATTGAGTAGGAACTGCTTGGGGGTTGCCATGAGTATCAACTTCATAATGACCGTGGTTATATTGCATAACAATATCATCAAACAAATGATGCTTTACAGTACCAAAATATTGTACTGGTTCAGGAAGAACATTTCCTTCATTTTGCTTAGCATATTCCATTTGATTGTTTTTTAGATGTTTATAGGCGTCACCGTCTTTTCCATCTAATTGTTTAGAAGAAGCTTTAACTTTCTCAACCCACTCATCAAAACCTTTTTGATCAGTTGCAATCGCACGGAATTTCATATCTGAGTATCCAGCACCACTGTAATTATTAGAAACCCCTCTATAACCTTCTGCTGAAGGAGAGGTTGCCATTAAGTGCAATTGTGTTTGCATACCAGCCATGACGTACACTTGAGACCCCAATTGTGGTATCCAAAATGAATTCATAGTTGCATCAGATGTCAAACGAAACGCAACAGGTGTATTCACAGGTATTGCCATTTCGTTAACTGTTGCAATTCCGTATTCTGGGTAAATAAATAACCATTTCCAGTTTAATGCAACAACTTGTATTTTTATAGGTTTTACATTTGGATTATCAGCAGGAGCAGCAATCGGTTTATAAGGATCTAATTCATGAGAGGATACGTATGTATGATATGCTAGGAATGCAATCAAACACATTGGTATTCCCCAAACAAGAATTTCAATCGTTGTTGAAAAGTCCCATTTTGGTGCATAGGTCGCATTCGTATTAGATTTACGATAACGATATGCAACCAACAAAGTAGCAATAATTACTGGAATAACAATACACAGCATTGCTATTACAGACATTATAATTAATTGCTTTTCACCTTGCCCAACGGTTCCTTTAGGATCCATTATAACCAAATTACATCCACCTAACATTAAGGTAGATGCTAAACCCACTACCGATAATGTAATTTTCGGTAATATTTTTTTCATTCTATGCCTCGTTGATTCTGACATTGCTCAACTCATCAGCCTGTTCATTTAATAGAACATCTTTCTTTGTTAGAATTCCTTATAAAATAATGGTTTACCTTATAAAAAACCCTGTACTCATAATAACACCATTTTATACACTTAAAAAAGACACAAATCTTTGTGTAGCAATAATGTTAAGTTGGTGCCTTACTCCTACTATAAATAACAATATGTTACAACCAACTTTCGTAAGACATCAAAAAAACTCTATAAATAACAACATTATTCATAGAGTTGATTGACTTATATTACTCCTAATACCTAATAAAAACGATGTAAAAAATAACTCAATTATAACTTTGCTAGGTCAGTGATAATTACAACACAATTTCAAAAATATAAAAAAACGCACAGTTTTTTTTCTGTGCGTTTTTAAGATAAAAGCCGACTTTGTTAACTATAATTAGTTATCACTGCCTGCTCTGACCCCCATGAATTGCAATAAAAATTGAAATAGGTTAATAAAGTTCAAGTAAAGCGTCAACGCATCAAACACACTATGTTTTGCTGCCATTTCAGCACCTTCATATTGATAAATTGTTTGATAAGAAAGTTTAATTCTTTGTGTATCAGTAGCCGCTAAACCTGTAAACACAACAACACCCACCAAACTAATCAAGAAAGACATGCCTGAGCTGTGCATAAATATGTTAATTACCATCGCAATAACTAGACCGAACAACCCCATTCCCAAGAATGAACCGAGTCTTGTTAAATCACGATTTGTCGTATATCCCCACAAAGACATCCCTGCAAACATGCTGGCTGCTACCAAAAATGTTTGAGTAATGGATCCTGATGTATATACAAAGAAAATATTAGCCATACTGATTCCCATAACAGCACAAAAAGCCCAAAATAACGCTTGTGCAGTTTGAGTTGACAGACGGTTAATACCAAAGGACATTACTAAAATAAATGCCAACGGGGACAAGATTGCAATAAACCCAAGTGTTGTCGGGGCAGTTGTAACAACACCATTCACTGAACCTATTTTATAAAATAGGCTTCCTAGTGAGGAGTTCGCAACAAGATATGAAACCAGTGCTGTTAATAATAAACCAGACGCCATCCAGTTATAAACACGGAGCATATAGCTGCGAAGACCTGCATCGAATGCAACTTGAGCATCAACATGTTGTGATGTATCGTTATATGAATTAGGACGAAATGCCATTTACTCTTCTCATAAAATAGTTTTCATTAACTAATAATATATTGCAATTGTTAGTTAAATATCAAGTGTACAAAAAAATATGTTGTTTTTATGTTTATAAAAATTCTAGATTTGACAAACTTATAGTAAAAAAGTGGAAATAATGAGGCTTTTTATTGGTTTAACTATCCCTGATCCGATCTGCACGCAAATAGGATCATTACGTGGCAGTTTGCCATCAATTCACTGGAACGATCCAGATACTTATCACATATCCCTTTGCGATATTGGTGAAATTAAGAGCAATGTTTTACTCAATGACCTTGATCTCGCCTTAGAGAAAATCGGGTTTAATAATTTTGAACTTAGCATACAAGGTGTCAGCCATTATACATCACCTACCCAAGAAATAAAACTTTGTGCGACTGTTTTACCAACATCGTCTTTGTCGCTTTTAAAAAATAAAATTGAGTATATTAACCGCAAGCTTGGTATAAAGACTAAAAAGAAACATTTTACTCCTCACATTACGCTTGCAAAAGGTATCGGTATTAACCAAGAGCAGATTTCAAATTGGCTCTTTAAATATAACTTATTTAAAACAGAACCTTTCCAAATCTGCCAATTTTCACTTTTTAGCTCTTTTCCCAATAAAAAAGAATTTAATTGCGATATTGTATCAACCTATCTATTACGATAAGATTTCACACCATTCTTTTTCTTCTTTTGTTTTCCTTTCAATAGCTTGATGTAAATAGTTCATGTAATACAGCTCACAACAAACATAGCGCTCGTCTTTTAATACGATATTGGCCAGACCTAAATCTTGGTAAACAGACAAATATTTTGAACTAACATTCCAAAATGCAATAGAGCGGTGCTCTTGGGTTGCTAAATCACGCAGTCGCCATATTGTATTAATAATCTCACTTTCTTTTCCAACAGGATCACCAATTCCTACCAACAGCCCTTCTTTCCTTAAAAATGGTGCGACAGTGCCTTCTGTAGAGCAAATCAAAATCGCACTAGGCAGAATATGATCAACTAAACTATTAATCGTAGAATTTGATAGTACATTATATAACTCTTCTGACTCATGAGACCAGCTTTTGAACTTTATTTGTGCAGGCAACATCATTTTAAATAAAATAACACACCCAACGACAACCATTAAAAAAACGACCCATTTTGTTTCAGAAGGAACAACACGAGACATTAAAATTTCGACGATGCCATGACTTTTGGTATAATGTGGACTAATCCAAATAATTACATAAATTGTAATAAATAGCACCATGATTTCTATCAAGGTTTTCAAAGACAAAGGTGCCGCACAAAAATTTGCCTTGCGATAATAGCAATTTCTGAATGGTGCAATAAAAAAGGCTGAAAGTGCTAACAAAAATGGTATAAATAAAGGTGCACCTCGAATTAAAGTAATAGCAACCAAAACAACCAAAGTAATTAAACTTAGCCGCCACGCTATTGTAATCCGTCGGGTCAAGGCAACTGTTAATATTAACAAAAACATCCCTAGAAAAGATAGCAAGTAATCTCCCGCAATCTCTATAAATAGGAAAATAGATTGCTGCGCCACCCATTTCGTCGGATCGAACATCGGAAGTACTAAAACAATTATACCACACAAAGCGGTTGTCGCTGCTGCAATATTAACCGAGAATGCAGCATCACTTTCTCTAATATTGGCTGTGGAGGATGATCTTGGACGTAACTTGAAAATAAAAAACTTTTTCGCACTGTTCTGAAGGGCGTTCTCACCTCTCAAAAAGACCTCATGACCTGCGAACATAATGCCCGCAAAAAACAAAGGAACAAGGTAATAAAACAGTCGAAATATAAAAATAACACAAATAATATCAGAAGCTGGCATATAAGGTTTTAATGCCAGCAACATACTGCCTTCAAATACACCTGCACCGCCAGGGACACTCGCAATTAGTCCAGCTGAGTAAGCTGCAATATAAACTCCTAAAAATGTTGCAAAATCAATCGATTGATAACCGATCAAATGTGAATGATCAGGAATAATACAATAAGGAATGGCCGCTGTTGCAATCACTTCAGCAGTAGCAATGATGATTTGAGCAATGGCCATAACAGGTCTAGGAAAAGAAAAACGATATTTCCAAAATTTTAATTCATGACAATAAAAAGAAATGATCACATATCCAGCAACAAATAACCAACATAAGCTGCCTAAAATAACAAAAATATATCCAGGCAACTCATGACCTATTACAGGAAGATCACTTGCTTTGAAAATAAACAACCCCCCGATTAAAACAGCAGCACCTAGGAAGTAAGTAACTGAGCAAAAAGCAATAACTTGAACAATTTCGATGGCTTGCAATCCCCAGCTGCCGTATAATCGAAAACGAACAATCGCCCCAGAAACCGCTGAAAACCCGATATTATGCGATAAAACATAAGAGCAAAATGAGGCAAAAGCAGTTTTTAAAAAGGATAAACGATGGCCAACTTGAATGACCGCTAACTTATCGTAAAAAGATAAAATTAAAAAAGATAAAAATGTGCATGCCCCAGCAGCATATAAAGCCACATTCGGAATTTCTCTTAAAGAAGCCTTAATTTCTTTAAGGCTAAGATGTTTAAACTCATTCTGCACCACATAGATTGCAGCCGCAAAAAGAATAATTCCGAACAGTTTGGAACCATATTTAAAATATGTTTTCCAGCTTCTATCTCTAAAATGGTTTCTTTCAGTCGAATTTGTCAGTTCTTGTGAACAAGATTTTTTTGGCTGCATATCCATACTATATCGTTATTAAAACAAATTACTTATGATCGATAACCTGGTCATTCTCGGGTTAAAGCTGTTTCAATCAACTCAATTGTTTCTGAAACCCCGTATAAAGCAATAAACATTCCAAATCGTGGTCCTTCTTTTTGCCCCAACAAAACTTCATATAAACATCCGAACCAGGCTCTTAAAGGTTCAAACTCGAACTCTTTACCGACTGCAAAAACCATATTTTGAAATTCATCTGCATTGATAGATTGGCCTTGAACTTCACGCAATTTATCCGCAAGCGCTGTCAAAGCTTGCTTTTCTTTGACTTCAGGAGCACGATATACTTTATGAGGTCTTATAAAGTCAGCATAGTATGCCAATGCATACTCGACTAGCTGTGACAACATAGGATGACTTTCAGGAGAAACGCTTTCGTCATAACGTTTTAAAAAGCCCCATAAAATTTCTGCACGCTCCGCATTCGCGACAGACGCAAGGTTTAATAACATCGCAAAACTGATTGGGCTACCAACTTTTTCTGGGACTTTCCCTTGATGAATGAACCATGCTGGATTATTGAAAATTTTCTCTTTTTCTGCTGCTTCTAGATTATCTTTATTTTTTTCCAATTCTGCCCAATCAGAAACATGCTTTAAATACTCATCTGTAGCCTTTGGAATAACATCGAAAAATAATCTTTTCGCACGTTTAGGCGCATTATACATGTACAAAGCCAAACTTTCCTCTGGCGCATATTGTAACCATTCTTCAATAGACAGACCATTACCTTTAGATTTAGAAATCTTTTGCCCTTGATCGTCCAAGAATAATTCATAGGTCAGATTGATAGGAGGTTCTCCTCCTAAAATTTTACAAATCTTACTTGATAACTTCACACTATCAATCAAATCTTTTCCTGACATTTCATAGTCAACACCCAAAGCATACCAACGCATCGCCCAGTCTGCTTTCCACTGCAATTTGGCATGACCACCTGTAACCAACGTTTCAAAAAATTTACCATTTTCGTCACGCCAAGCCACAGTTCCTGCAACTGGATCAATTTTTTCCATTGGCACTTGCATCACAATCCCTGTTTCAGGATGAATAGGCAATACAGGTGAATAAGTCGCACGTCTTTCTTCTCTTAAGGTCTTACCAACAACAGCCACAATCTCATCATGAACTTCCAGCACACGCTTTAATGCCGCATCAAAGCGACCAGAATTATAATAATTCGTTGCAGAGGCAAATTCATATTCAAACCCAAAACGATCTAAGAAAGAGCAAAGTTGCGCATTATTATGCGCCCCAAAAGAATCATGTGTTCCAAATGGATCAGGAATACGTGAAAGTTGTTTATTTAAATGCTGTGCCAACATATCTTTATTTGGAACATTATCAGGAACTTTACGCAAACCGTCCATATCATCAGAAAAGGCCAAAATATGAACAGGCTGTACCGTTAATGCTTGGTATGCCTGACGTACCCAAGATGTTCTGGCGACTTCACCAAAAGTTCCAATATGAGGCAATCCCGAAGGTCCATACCCCGTTTCCAACAAAGCAGGTTTATCTGATTTATCTTTCTTATTTTTTATACGATCAACAAGCTTAACAGCTTCCTCAAAAGGCCAAGATTTTGGTATCGATGTAAAAGAAGAAAAGTTATTTTCAGACATTATTTTACAGGCATTCTAAACATGCCTACCCTCTGTAATAAATTAAATTAACAACAAAACACTCTGTTCAATTGAACAGCACAAAAAATTAGAATATCATCATATATTCTTAAACTGTTAGTAAAAAAATGTTTTTAGACAAATATTCAGCACTCACGATCCATCAACATCAATGCTCTCTTTTAACTTCTGAAGGAGAAATCCTCGACTTATCTATAGAGCAAACTATAAAAAAAATCAGTAAAGAACCGGCTGTTTTTGTCATTCATGCCCCCATAACCTATCGCAAATTACATTCTCCTAAACATATCAATCCACATGAATGGTTCGATATTTTAGAGCTGGCCGCATTTATTTATCCAACAAAATCGTTGGGCTTTACCCCTCAAAGCATAGCTAAGTCACTGGGTATTCCTTGTCCAACCCCTGTAGAAGCAGATTTTCTTCTTATTATTATTCAGCATCTTGCTCAATTATTACAAGAAAAGCAACTGCACTTTCCTTCGGAATCTCTTCAAGCCCAAGGTGCAGCATTATTTTACGCACAATGGAAATGGGCACCTTTAATTCTGGATGTTTTAAAGATAACTTTACCGATCCCAGCCAAAAATCTGCAACCTAATGATAGTCTCAAAATATGGCGCAATCTGCCTAAATGGCAAGATACCCCACCTCGCCCACCTCCAAGGCAATTGCCATTAGAACGCAAAGAAACATTACAACGTTTATCAAATCTTTTGGGGCCAGATGCCGAAACTCGAATAGGACAAATCGACTTTGCCGATATATCCAGAGCAGCCTTTGCCTCACGCAATCACCCAGAATGCCCTAATGTTGTCTTGGCCGAAGCAGGAACAGGGACAGGAAAAACTTTGGGTTATATGGCTCCTGCTACGTTATGGTCAGAAAAAAATGAAGGATCTGTTTGGATTAATACCTATACCAAACATCTTCAACGTCAAATCGAGGACGAATTTACAAGATTTTATCCCGACCAAGAAGAAAAAAATAAGCACGTTGTCGTGCGCAAAGGACGGGAAAATTATCTATGTTTATTGAACTTAGAGGAATATCTTAATACTTTACCTCAACAACAATATAGAAATAAAATTGGACTTATTCTACTCTGCCGTTGGGCCGAAGAAAGTAACGATGGTGATTTATTTGGTGGCGATTTACCCAACTGGTTTAATGATCTGTTTAACGAAAGGTTACTTTATCAACTGGCTGAGCGTAGAGGAGAATGCATTCACGGAGCCTGCCCACATTATCAATGCTGCTTTGTTGAGCATTCTATTCATAAAGCACAAAGCGCAGATATCGTTATTGCCAACCATGCTTTGGTGATGCAGCATATCTCTTGGCAAGCAAATAACGATTCTGCTGAACAATCTAGCTTTCCCACACGTTTTATTTTTGATGAAGCCCATCATTTACTAGACGCAACCGATAGCGCTTATTCTGTTGCATTTTCAATGCTAGAGACCAGTGAACTTCGCCGATGGTTGCTGGGTAATGAAGGCAACAAAACTCGCTCTAAAGGGTTAAAAAAACGGATACACGACGTTATTGTTGGCGATAATAAGCTTGAAAATTTACTTGAAGCTATCTTACAAGCCACACATGCCTTACCTGTCTTGAACTGGTCTTCACATTTTTCCACAGAGCTTGATGATCGACATATTCCGAACAGCAACCCAACTGAATATTTTTTCCATTTAGTATATACACAAATTAAAGCGCGCTCTCAGAAAAATGCTTCCCCTATTCCTATGCCAGAATATTATGATCAAAACGAATGTGATTTATTCCCTATTCTGCCACAACTTCAAGAACAAGCATCTATTCTCTCTGAATATTTTCTTCAAATTTTAACCCCTTTAACTCAATTTATCCAAACGCTGGAGCATAAATTAAAAGCTGATATCGATACGCTGGATAAATACACTAAAGATCGTATTGAAACCACGATGAGCTCACTTGAACGACGTGCTATTAATCCATTGAGTGTATGGGTAGATATCTTAAACCTATTGGATCAACCTAACGAAAATCAACAACAGCAACAAACTCATGTAACATTCTTGAAAATGGATAAAGTTGGCACACGTATTTTGGATATTGGTATTTTTCATCATTGGCTAGACCCCACCTTCCCTTTTATGAAAACCATATCAAATTATGCCCACGGTATGATATTAACCTCTGCTACACTCAGAGACGATAGCCATCATGATACTGAAGCTACTTGGCAAGCTGCGGAAAAACGTATTGGCACCCCGCATCTACCTCTTGCCCCAATTCGGGCGTCGCTTGCATGTCCTTTTGATTATTCCAAACAAGCACGTATTTATATTATTAATGATATAAACAGCCATTCTATTAGCAATCTAGCACATGCCTATCTCAATCTTTTTGTAGCTTCCAAAGGCGGAGCCTTAGGATTATTTACGGCTATACAACGTTTAAAAGCCGTGCAGCAACGGATCATTCAGCCCCTTGAAGAAAAAAATATTTCTTTGTTTGCTCAACACGTCGACCCTATGAATAACAACAGTTTAATAGAGCTCTTTAAATCAGAGCCACATTCATGTTTATTGGGAACAGATGCTATGCGTGATGGAATTAATATCCCAGGGGACGCTTTGAGATTAGTTGTTTTTGAAAAAATACCATGGCCTCGACCTGATATCCTGCACCGAGAAAGACGTAAGTATTTTTACCCAGAAAATCCGAATCTTTATGACGAACAATTAGTTCGCCTACGCTTGAGGCAAGCTTTCGGTCGATTAATACGGACACAAACGGACCGTGGTATTTTCGTTATCTTGGACCGCCGCACACCCACTAAAATGCTTTCTGCATTTCCTCCTGACGTGCCGATTGTACGAATCGCATTACAAGATGCAATAACATCTATTCATGAATTTTATCAAGATATTAGTTGAAGGATTATTAAAACGACAAAACCGGCTCTTTTACAAGAACCGGTATGCTTACGGTAAACGAGCTTACTCTAATACCAGTAATCTAATGCTTTAAACCTTACAAAGGCTTTAAGTTAGCTGCAGCAGCTTTACCGCGCTCTGTCACGATATCGTAACTTACACGTTGATTTTCTTTCAAATCACGTAAACCAGCCGCCTGAACTGCAGTGATATGAACGAAAACGTCTTTACCACCTTCTTCAGGTACAATAAAACCAAATCCTTTTGTAGGATTAAACCATTTCACGGTTCCAGTTTGCATTAACCGCGGATCCTTTATCAATTAGAGAATCAAGCCCTTGAAAAACAGACCTGATATCAGAGTTAAAATATCTAAATAAAGTTTTACAACCTTATTTACTTTGTACGAAAGAATTATAATAATCCTTTCTGAGTTACATTTGACACTGAAAAGGGTCTTTGTGTCAAATAAAATATGCAAAAATATGTAAAAAAAATAAATTATTTAATCAAATATTAATTTTGAATGATTGATTATTAATAAAAAGTTAATTTTTTATTAACAAAGGACTAGTTCGCTATTTCAGTGACATTTAAAATAATTTGATTAAAGGAAAACTTAATTTCATATTTTCGAACTCTAAATCTTCTTATTTTTTGTATAAATTAATAATATTATTTATTTTTAATAGAATATTAGTCACTTATAGTTGAAATTGTTTCTTCAAATCATTCTTAAACTATAAATCACATAAAAATAAACCAAAAAAATTAGTCTAAAATTAAAAGTAATTGAAAAATAATTATACAATAATAGATAGTATAAAAGATATAACATATCTTAAAGTAAGTAACGACTATTATAAGAAGTTATATTTAATAAAATAATGCGGGTTTAAACTTATTAAATATCATTTAGCAGCTAATCACCATTAATTTGCTTTTGATCACATTGGTACGAGGTAATAGTATAAAGAATCATACTATAAGCATATATACTTATCAGAACACCTAATAAATCACGCTATCCAGTTAAAATTTGATACAAATATCCGAATTTAACCAAACATTTATAACTATATTAAAATATATTGCCTAATAAATCACTTTAATATCAACTACGGTTTTTTCTAAGATAAAGACTTTTGGTTTTGTTATTTTTTCAATATTATATTTAGCGTGCTTAGCATCATCAAAACGATATCTTAATATTTATCTATATTTGAAATATATTAGAATCCATATTATTAAAAGCCCTTTGGAAATAAACAATTTATCAACTCTATAGATATAATACTGGAAAAAACTGTTTGGTATGACTTAGTTCTTAGATAATTAACGCAGCCCCAAATACACATATCCATAATAAAAAACCGCTACTTTTGAAAAGTAGCGGTTTTTAACTTTAAGAGGCGTCCCTCTTTTTATTTATCAAGCTAATAAGGGTATTAACGTTGGACTAGAAGCCCATTCCGCCCATACCACCCATTCCGCCCATACCATCCATTCCTGCACCAGCGTCAGATTTCTTTTCTGGACGTTCAGCAACCATAGCTTCGGTTGTAATCAATAGACCAGCAATAGAAGCTGCATCTTGCAATGCTGTACGAACAACTTTAGTTGGATCAATAATACCAGCTTGAACAAGATCTTTATATTCACCCTCTTGAGCATCGAAACCGAAGCTATAAGAGTTATTTTCAAGAACTTTACCAGCGATTACAGCACCGTCTTCACCAGCATTTTCTGCGATTTGACGTAATGGCGTTTGCAATGCACGACGAATGATTTCTACACCAACGCGTTGATCATCATTGGTATGAGATGCAATTTCAGCAAGTTTCAATGATGCACGAGCCAACGCTGTACCACCACCAGGAACAATACCTTCTTCAACAGCAGCACGAGTTGCATGTAAAGCATCATCAACGCGATCACGACGTTCTTTCACTTCAACTTCGGTAGAGCCACCAACGCGAATAACAGCAACACCGCCAGCTAATTTAGCTAAACGTTCTTGTAATTTTTCACGGTCATAGTCAGAAGTTGTATCTTCAACTTGTGCACGGATTTGGTTACAACGACCTTTAATTTGATCAGCATCACCAGCACCTTCAACAATGGTGGTGTTTTCTTTGTCGATATGAATTTTTTTAGCATTACCAAGCATTTTCAAAGTAACGCTTTCAAGTTTAATGCCAAGGTCTTCACTAACAACTTGTCCGCCAGTAAGAATAGCAATATCTTCCAACATTGCTTTACGACGATCACCAAAACCAGGAGCTTTAACAGCAGCGATTTTTAAACCACCACGTAATTTATTAACAACTAAAGTTGCCAATGCTTCACCGTCAATATCTTCAGCAATGATCAATAATGGACGACCACTTTGAACAACGCTTTCCAATAATGGAAGCATAGGTTGTAAAGAAGATAATTTCTTTTCATGGATCAAGATTAAAGGATTGTCTAAATCAGCTGTCATTTTTTCTGAATTAGTTACAAAGTATGGAGAGATATATCCACGATCGAATTGCATACCTTCTACAACATCAAGTTCTGTTTGTAGACCTTTTGCTTCTTCAACAGTGATCACGCCTTCTTTGCCAACTTTTTCCATGGCTTTGCTGATCATTTCACCGATTTCTGTTTCACCATTTGCAGAAATTGTTCCAACTTGAGCAATTTCAGATTGTGTAGAAATCTTTTTTGTTTTTGATTGTAGTTCTTCAACAACAACGCCAACAGCTTTATCAATACCGCGTTTTAAATCCATTGGATTCATACCAGCAGCAACTGATTTCAAACCTTCACGAACGATTGCTTGAGCCAATACGGTTGCAGTTGTTGTACCATCACCAGCAATATCATTGGTTTTAGATGCAACTTCGCGCAACATTTGTGCGCCCATATTTTCAAACTTGTCAGCAAGTTCGATTTCTTTTGCAACAGATACACCGTCTTTGGTAATACGAGGTGCACCAAAGCTTTTATCAAGAACAACGTTACGGCCTTTTGGACCTAATGTTACTTTTACTGCATCAGCAAGGATATCAACACCACGTAACATACGTTGACGAGCATCAGAACCAAATTTTACATCTTTGGCTGCCATAATTCATTTCTCCAATTAAAGTATAAAGTCAAAAACAAAGCGTATCATACATCAAAGAAATTGTGGAATTAACCAACAATCCCCATAATATCGCTTTCTTTCATGATCAGAAGATCTTCACCATTGATTTTTACTTCTGTGCCTGACCATTTGCCGAACAATACTTTGTCACCAGCTTTAACATCAAGGGCAACAATTTGACCTTGCTCGTTACGAGCACCAGGTCCTACGGCAACGACTTCACCTTCTTGAGGCTTTTCTTTTGCTGTTTCTGGAATGATAATACCACCAGCAGTTTTTTCTTCACCATTTAAACGGCGAACGACCACACGGTCGTGTAGAGGACGAAAATTCGTCATTTGGATCGCTCCATATTTCTATATAATGCCCTTCTATGAAAGCAGCATTATGGGTTTTAACTACGCGCGTATTGCCGCGTTACTCCAAGATATATCAATAATATAAATTGATATTTCATTGTTTAATTTATGTATTGCTTAAGACATTGTCAAGAAAATTTAAATCTATTTCAGCCACAAATTCTTATTAAAACCATCATTTGAAACATATCTTAGAATAATCTATATTATTCTTAATTTTTACGTATTATATTACAGAGTAAGGGTTTTATTTATGAAACGTGATATTCAATTAACAACTTCTGATCAGCATATTTTAAATGCTTATGAGCATATCCCTGCAAAGCCTTTGGCTGGGTTAGTTGTATTACAAGAAATATTTGGGGTTAATCCTCATATTCGTGATGTTTGCGATAATTTTGCCAAACATGGCTATCATATTATTTCCCCTGCTTTATTTGACCGGGCTGAACGCAATGTTTCACTGGGTTATGAAGCAGAAGATATGAAGCAAGGGATCGAATTAAGAAAAAAAATTGAACCTGAAAAAACCTTGTTGGATATTATTGCCGCGGCTCAGCATCTGAATTATGACAAAATAGGCATCGTAGGATATTGCTGGGGTGGCAGCCTAAGTTGGCGCGCGGCCACAGAAACAAAACTCTTTTCCGCAGCAAGCTGTTGGTATGGAGCGATGATTCCTTCATTACTTGATCATCCTCATCATTGCCCTGTGCAAATGCATTTTGGCGAGCTTGATCACAGTATTCCTTTGGATGCGATTGAAAAAATCGAACGCACCTATAATGATGTCGATATTTATGTGTATAAAAATGCCGATCATGGTTTTGGATGCCAAGCACGTGCAAGTTTTCACAAAGAAGCTTATGAATTAGCTCAACAAAGAACTTTAGATTTTTTTGCAAAAAACTTATAAAACTCAACATTAAGCGCAATATTTACACTTATAGTGCTTCTTAAACTAATAATAAAAAGATCTCAAATAATTATGAACTCTATACCTAATAATAAAAAAAATTTACTTTTAAAAACTGGACAAGAAATCTTTGCGAGCCACGGATTTACCAATGTTGGACTAACTGAACTTTTAAAAAAAGCAGGGATTCCTAAAGGGTCATTTTATTATTACTTCGACTCTAAAGAAGATTACGGCGTTGCTGTTATTCAATATTATATGGATCAATATACAACTCACCTTTCTACATTATTTAATACTCCTGATCTATCGGGTAAAGAACGTTTATTGAGCTGTTGGGAAAATTGGAATGAAAATCAATGCAATAATGATTACGAAGGTCGATGTTTGGTTGTAAAATTAAGTTCTGAGGTAGCTGATTTTTCTGAAGCAATGCGTCATGAATTCTGTAAAGGCATCGATAAAGTTCTAACTTTAATCGCCAGCGTCATATATAAAGGCCAACAAGATGGCTCAATACCCGATCATCTAAATCCTGATTTAACAGCACAAGAATTATATCAACAATGGCTTGGAGCCAGTTTACTTACAAAAATCCAAAGAAATAAACACCCCTTCAAAATTGCACTTCGTTATACAATGAATATTTTGGAAAAATAAAAATACTTTGATAAAAGTATAGACGACCGGTCTATTTTTTGTTAACTTACTTTTAATATATTTTAAAAAAGGAAATTATCGTTATGCCAAGTCTATTTGACCCTATTCAGTTGGGCGCAATTCATGCATCAAATCGTATTATCATGGCTCCTATGACGCGAGGACGTGCGAGTAAAGAACATATTCCCACACCTTTGATGGTTGACTATTATCGACAACGTGCAAGTGCAGGGTTGATCATTTCCGAAGGCGTAGGCATCTCACAAGAAGGTTTAGGTTGGCCATATACACCAGGGATCTGGAATAAAGATCAAATTGAAGCTTGGAAGCCTATTGTAAAAGCCGTTCATGAAGAAGGTGGAAAAATCATTTGTCAAATTTGGCATATGGGTCGAACAGTTCATCCTTCATTTCACCCCTCACCTATCTCTGCTTCCGCGACAACATCACCTCGCCATACACACACTTATGAAGGTAAAAAACCGCTTGAACAAGCCAGAGCATTACCAGTTGCAGAAATCCCAAGATTACTACAAGACTATCGTCAAGCTGCTTTAAATTCGATGGAAGCAGGCTTTGATGGTGTTCAGATTCACGCTGCAAATGGTTATTTAATTGATCAGTTTTTAAGAGATAGTACAAATCTCAGAACTGATGATTATGGCGGAAGCATTGAAAACAGAATTCGCCTACTGACGGAAGTAACTCACACTGTTTGCCAAGCAGTTGGTTCAGACCGGACCTCAGTTAGATTGTCACCTAACGAACCTATCCAAGGTGTTTTTGATAGCAATCCAGAACCCCTATTTATTGCAGCCTCACAAGCGATGAGCAATGCAAAAATTAATTTTTTAGAGGTGCGTGAACCAAGACCAGGTGAGAATAATTTCATCATGGCGGATTTAACTGACGATGACTTACATTCACCAATCGCCCCTGCGATGCGAGAGAATTTTAATGGCCCATTCATCATTAATGGTTCTTATAATGGCGCATCTGCAAAAAAAATAATGGAAAATAACCAAGCAGACGGCGTTGCATTTGGACGCCCTTATATTTCCAATCCTGATCTTGTGAATAAAATAAGAAACGATATTCCATTTACACCTGATGATGCTGAAACATGGTTCACTCAAGGAAAAAAAGGGTATACCGACTATTGAAATTAAAAAAACTCACCCCATATAATCTAATATATGTTAAATGATCCCATTCTTTAGCTCTTCTGACGTAATGTAAGAAGAGCTTTTTTTATTTTTCCTGCAATTTTAACCAATTTTATTCACTTCGAATAACTTTATTCGCTCCAGTTATTTTGACAAGTCGATTATTTTCCAAGATAAAATAATCATCCTGATATTGATTTGTTCTTTCTGCATTTACTCCAGAAACATGAATAAGTTTACTATTCACTTTACAATCAATCTTGGGCGTATATTGATCCTCGACGTCTCCTATATAACTGGTTGGAAAAATGGCAATGTTTTTTCCTGTTATAGCATCTGCAATAGCATATAGAATACAACCGCCTGTCCCACAACTATCCATATAAATAATATAGTGACCAGCACAATTAACTTTTTTACAGTTCAAAACTTGCTCAAGGGTGGTAGAATGATATTCATCACCTTGTTGCGCAGGGTGATTTTGCCAAAGCATAAGACGATAGCATCAAACTAAAAGTAAACATTATAACAAAACGAACCATTAAGCTCTATCCTGTAAACACTCGCTATATTATCAAAAAAATAGTTTACAGTATCTTTATTCATATCAACTTTGTGACCGATAAAGAACTCTTAAAACTTATCAGAGAAACAACCTTTGATAATTTGTTTCGTATTAATATCACTTAACTTCTAAAATTGGCAAAATATCAGCAAATTCTTTATATCCATCCCTATCAAGAAAATGGCCAGCATTTTTAACATAAACGATCTGTGCTTTAAGTATTATGGCTAAATTTTCAAAAAGCTTTGGCTAAACAATTTCATCACTCGAAGAAATTATAGAAACGCGCTGCTATGTGAAGGATAGTAAAGCCTTATAATCTAACTTACTATCTGTATGTCTTTTTAAAAATGGAAGTGTTTCTAATGGTTCAGTGAAACCAGAAACCAATATATACCCCCCTATTCTATCGATCTCTTTACAGGATTTATTTACAAAGTTAAGCACGCTGACACACCCTAAACTATGACTTATAAAAATAGTATTTTCATCTAAAGGTAAAGAGAGGTTGTCCTAAATATTGTAACTACTCCACAGGGTCAGGGGTCGATGAGTTGGGCATACAAGCAATAGTCACGACAGCAACTTGGCTTTCTAAAGTTTCCTTTAGCCAAGGAAACCAATGTGACTGAGATGGAGCTGCATAACCATGAACGATAACTACGTTTTTATTTCTAAAATTTTGCTTATTCATTCATGGTTTTCCTATTCTATTTTTTATAAAACTCGTCCAGCGATCGTTTTTAAATCTTCTACCAGTTTAGGATCACGTTTTTGTGGTGCTGTCATTAACGCATATTCTAATGCGTGATCACATCCAGCAGAACAATCCGGTCTTTGCTTTCCTAAACTAGGAATGATTTTTTCAACCAAAGAACGTGCATTGCTGGCATTGGCTGTTAATGTTTTAATCACAGCCTCGACACTTACAGCATCATGGTCTTCGTGCCAACAATCATAGTCCGTCACCATTGCCACGGTTGCATAACAAATCTCTGCTTCACGAGCCAAAGCAGCTTCTGGCATATTCGTCATGCCAATTACTGATGCTCCCCATGAACGATAGAGATTACTTTCTGCACGAGTAGAGAACTGAGGTCCTTCCATCACAAGGTAAGTTCCCCCTTTAACCACCGATAATCCTAATTCTTTGGCATTATCAAATAATATTTGTCCTATTCTATCACAAAAAGGATCGGCCAAAGAAACATGCGCAACACATCCTGTGCCAAAAAAGCTTTTATCTCTTAGGCGAGTACGATCAATCACTTGATCCACCACCACAAAAGTTCCAGGAGCCAACTCCTCTTTTAACGATCCCACCGCAGACACAGAAACAATATCAGTAACACCCAGTTTTTTCATCGCTGCAATATTGGCTTTGTAATTGACCTCTGTAGGGGAAATGACGTGCCCACGACCGTGACGAGGTAAAAATACACAAGAAACCCCTTCAAGTTTTCCCATCAACAACTCATCAGATGGATCGCCCCATGGTGTTTCCACTTTGACCCATTGTTGATCGGTTAATCCTGAAATATCATACAGGCCAGAACCACCAATAATCCCAATAACTGGTTGAGCATGTGTTTGTTTATTTGACATTAGACCAAACTTTTCGTTTTATAATAAAGGTTAATACAGCAATAAAGGCCACATAAATCAGGGCCATAATCCCAATACGATGACGTTCTATCAGATGTGGATGCGCTGTCCAACTCAAAAATGTAGTCACATCTTTGGCTTGCTGTTCAATCGTTGTATTCGTACCATCCGTATATTGAACACCCCCCTTGACCAATGGAGGCCTCATGGCAATTTGATGGCCAGGAAAATATCGATTATAATATAGTCCATCCTGATCAAGCTTAAAATCTACGGGAGATTTTGTATAGCCTAATAAGATCGCCATAATATAATCTGCTTGACCATCAACAGTCATGGCATATCTGGATAAATCCAAAGGCACTTTTCCCATATTAACAGATTGTGCCACTAGCTTATTCGCATATGGCGAAGGGATATAATCAACAACAGTTGCTGGGCGATAATGGTCTTTGCCTTGCGCATCTTTACCATCCAGAATTTGATCTGTTTTCGCCATTTTATCAATTTGGTCCAGTGTTAACCCCATCTGCTGTAAATCAGCATAACGCATATACTCTGTAGAATGACAAGAGGCACAGCTTTTACGATAAACAAGATATCCTCTTTGCACGCTAGATAAATCATAAGATCCAAAGATACCTGAAAAGCTCCAAGGATATTTTGGGTAGGAATTTTTATCAGTTGCTACTCTCTCTGCATATCCAGCAACATTCAAAGAAAACATCACAATCAATAGTCCAATGGCTTTAAAAGTAAGCTTGCGAGTAATTTCCATCATGATTTAGCCCCTTTATCGTCATCTAACAAAGAGACTGGTAATGTTCGTTTTAATTCAAAACGATGTGAAAATGGCAAAATCATTAAAAAATGTAAATAATAATATAGCAACGCTAGTCTACCCAACCAAATTAACCCACCATGTGTATGATATTTCCCAACAATACCCAAAATCACAAAAGCTATTAACAAGATAAATAATGATAAGCGATATAGGGGACGATATGTCGCGGATTTAATCGATGATCTATCAAGCCATGGCACAGCAAATAAAATAAGTAATGAACCCGCAGATAGAACCAACCCTAAAAATTTAAAAGGAATTAATTGTAAGATTCCATAAAAAGGTAAGAAATACCACTCAGGGGCTATATTCGCAGGGGTTTCCAAAGGATTAGCTGGGGTATAGTTCTCACTATTCGTTAATAGGTCAGGAAAAAGGAAAGCCAGCAAAATTAGTAATAACAAAGAAACAACAATAACAACCGCGTCTTTGGCTACATAATAAGGATAAAAAGGTAAGGTTTCCTCTTTAGTCTTCGGTTCAATTCCTTTGGGATTATTTGATTTAACGAAATGCAGACAAACTACATGAATAAACACAACCCCAATAATTAAAAAGGCCATGACAAAATGTAATACAAAATACCGATGCAATGTTAAATCATTTGGTGAGCTGCCACCCATTAACCAATGAGCCAACCCTTCCCCAATCCAAGGAATAGAAGAAATGGCTTGGATAACAACATTTGCAGCCCAATAAGACATTTGCCCCCATGGTAGAATATACCCAGCAAATGCCGTCATCATCACCATGAGCATTAAGAACAATCCCGAAAACCAAACTAATTCTCTGGGATTTTTATAAGAACCGTAATATAATCCTCTGAAAATATGTAAATATAAAAAAGCAAGAAATAAATTAGATCCTGCCATATGTAATGATCTTAACAACCACCCACTGGGCACACGTCTCTCTATCATTTCAATAGATGCAAAAGCCCCCTCAGCAGAGGGTGTATAAGACATGGCTAAAAATATACCCGTTGCCAGCATTAATACTAAAACAACCGTAAGCACAGCTCCAAATGTCCACCAAATATTTAAGTTACGCGGCATAGGAAACCGAATATACTCACGTTGAATCATTGAAAAAACAGGTAATCGTTCTTCAATCCATTGTGAAATTGTTTTTTTATTGATTTTTTTTTGTTTGTCTTGATCTGGACAGGGTTTAGAGGTTTGAGACATTACAACCGCTTTGCATCAAATGATATGATAAACTTTACTAATTCTAGGCATAAAACCATTTTTTTGAAATAGTTTTGCCTTTATATTGCTATATTTATATGGAAAATAAAATTAAGTAAAAAAAACCTTTAAAGAAAGTCTAAAATCTTTCATAATTGCCACACCCTTTTTTCATCAACCTAAACACTAACAAAGAAATACTACTCGAATGCCATTATCGGTAACTAAACGTCAATTTTTTCGTCTTCTTTCCCTAGCAGGAGCAGGTCTAACCACTGGTATATTACAAGCGAATGCCAATGAAACTTTGCCTATGACCTCTATTAAAACTCATAAAGATGACGATTTTTCTTTTTTAGTAGGAGGACCCGAAAAAAGCGAACTCGGTTCTTGGGCATCTCAACTTTCGTCTGCTTTTGCGACTAGTTTACAAGAAGACACCCCCTTACCTGTACATTTCACCACTGGTTATGATGGGGTAACAGGAGCAAACTTGTTCGATACCAGAACAACACCTGATGGAAATACAGCTTTTATTACTTCTGGAAATACATTTATCGCCTCTATGTCTGGTGATAAACGTGTCCATTTTGATTGCGAGCGGTGGATCCCTGTTTTATGCAGCCTTTCACCGTCAATCACCATAGCTCGTCAACCTTTCCATAATTCTATTCCAGATCTTTTGAAAAATAGATCTATGAAAGTTGCCGTATCGTCTATTATTGGCCGTGAGCTACCTACTTTACTGGGCATTGAGTTACTGAAGATAAATACGATTCCCGTTGAAGGATTAACTGATTTTTCAACCGCAGTGAAGGCTTTGAAAAAAGGAGATGTTGACGCTTTGCAACTGAGCACTCCTCAAGCAATTGCGGCTTTACCAGATTTATTAAAAGACGGACTACACAGTTTTTTCTCTCTTGATAATTCGACGACATATGGCCCTCGCTTTGCTGATTTATATAATCAGCTACATCACTATAAAACAGATAATACGTTATTTGATGCGTGGAATGCGATTGCGTTGGCTTCTCGAACGAATATTGCAGTTATGCTTCCTATGCTAACACCTTCTGCACTCTTGGCTAAATGGCGTTTAAATACAGGTAAAGTTATAAAGGATAATGCAATTGTTAACTTAGCAAAAAGCGAGGAAATGACATTACAAGAGAACCCTGTTTGTAACGATACGATAAGTAAAATGTGTCCACCTATTATTACAACAATGGCACTCCAACGTTGGTTATCTGTTAAATTTCAAAAATGGTCACCTGGCCAATAAATTTAACGATTACGCTTAAGTAAAATTCTGACTGCCCCGCCATTCCATTGTGCGGGATAAGTTGTTCCCAAGATCAAAGATTGAATCGCTGGACGATTTAACCAATAAGGGAGCTCTCGTTTCAAGATGCCTCCCTCTTTATATCCAGTTCCAATGCCAGTAATAATTTCAACACAGCGTATATTATTACGCTGTGCTCGAATTAAAAATTCTTCTAAGACAAAAAAAGCTCGTTGCGCTGTATAACCATGAAGATCTAGAATCTTTTCAGGCTGCATTTGTCCTTTATGTAGTTTTTTCCAAGTATTCGTATCCAAACCTGCTTGCTTTTGTCCTATTGTTATAAAGCTTTTGTGTTCAAGAGGTTGTTCTTGTCTCTTCTTAAATAATTTATAATACTGAATAAAACTATCTGTTTGAGTAAGCCTTTGTGAACGATAAGCGTTCGCTAATAATTTCTTTTTATTATCTGGTCGCTCATGAAATGCCACTTTAGCAATAGGTGTTTCCCTTGGTGTGTCTTTACGAATCCCTTTAATGCGATTGGCAAAATTATCCCATAATGATTGTTCTTCTTTATTTAACTGTCGCCCTCTTGCCAATTTATTTTACCTTTAAATTCTTTAAACATAACCAATAAAAAACCTTTCACCAGTGAACCAGTGAAAGGTTAAACGATTTTACAAATCTTTATTTGTTATGGTGCCAGCTTATCTATTGATTGGCCTTGGTATTTACCCGTCAATGTTTTTAAGAAAGCAACAATATCATCAACCTCTTGATCTGTTAATTTATGATAAGGGGTTTGATATTTCAACATTTTTTCAACAGCTTTTTTTAATGTTTTTACACTTCCATCATGGAAATAAGGACCTGTCAGAGCAATATTACGTAACAATGGCACTTTAAAGCTATGTTTATCCATGTCTTTATGAGTGACATTAAAACGACCCATATCGGCATCAGTTAATTTACCACCACGATCAGCGAAATAATCTTTTTGTAAACCAAGCTCTTCATATGCAGCACCACCGAGGGCAACACCGTTATGACAACTGGCACATCCATTTTCTTTGAATAACTCATAACCACGCTTTGCTTGTGCATTAATAGCACCGTCCACACCTTTTAAATACATATCAAAAGGACTGTCAGGTGTAATTAATGTTTTTTCATAAGCACCAATCGCATCAGTAATTCTTTGTTTATCAATGACTGGCGTTCCAAAAGCTTCTTCAAATCTTTTTTCATAAGAAGGTTCTTGACGTAATTTATTAATAACATCTTCCCAAGTTTTTGATCCCATTTCCAATGGATTCATCACAGGACCTGCGGCTTGCTCTTCAAGATCAGCCGCACGACCATCCCAGAATTGACTGTGATTGAAAACAGAATTGTAAACTGTTGGGACATTAATAGGCCCTTTTTGCCCAAAAATACCTGTTGCAGTCACTAGTCCATCTACACCACCTTTTTGTAGATCATGGCAGCTTGCACAACTTAATGTATTATCACCTGATAATCTTTTTTCAAAGAATAGCTCTTTACCCAAAACAACCAACTTAGGATCAACAGGCACAGATTCAGGGACAGGTTGTACTGGCTCTGAAGCAAAACGATCTGCAACACCTTGAGTAGCATAATATTTTTGGCGTTCTTGTCGAACCCATTTAATCACATCATCACGTTGTTGCTCGGAAAGACGCGCATGCCAATGCATGATCAAGTACAATGTAGGAGGCATTAAATTACGTTGCATTACGAATTCAATTCGTGACAACGCAACTAAACCAACAGGTTTACCCTCATTAATTGCTGCAATAACGGGTTCCATACGAAAATTTCTTAACCCTTTAAAGCGATCTTGTTCCATTAAACTACTTGCAATGGGTAATTTAAAGTAAAAAGGTAACTCAACATTTTCAGCATGACAGTAATCACAACGTGCTTCTTTTAATACATCAAAAGCAGCCATTGTCACAGCATCTGAATGGGAAGGTGAGTTTTCAGCCAGTCTAGGAGCTGTTTTACGGTCAAAACTAGACAAATATAATGTCGTGCCACCATAGACTACGGCGCCTAAAACAATGATGGCTAGGATCAGTTTTTTCATGATCAGCTTTCTATCGAATATCTAAAAATTTATTTAATCAAAACATTTTAATCAGTGGGGATAATATCAAAAGCTTCGTTTTCTGCAAATAACTTTACAATTTAGAGCCATTTTTACCATCTGAGTGTAACATTTTTACTCTTTCTATTGCTATTTTGACATAATTTTTATCCACATCAATCCCAATTGCCTGTCCCCCCAACTTGTCTGCTGCTAATATAGTCGTACCAGTCCCCATAAAAGGATCTAATACAACAGGCTTCAAATTACCATGAAGCCTCAAACACATTTCTGGCAAAGCTACAGGAAAAGTCCCCGGATGGTTGAATTTTTCAGATTTTGTTCGAACCGTATTATAAGGGATAAACCAAACATCCCCCCGACAACGTAAATCATGAGCATGAGATCTGCGTTTAATATTGGTTTTATCCTTATAAGGAACACCAACATTAAGACGCTGCAAAGTTACTTTACCTGTTTTAGTTAAATGAAATAAATGTTCGTGGTTTCTATGTAGAAAACGGCTACCTGGCACTGGCTTAAAATGACCATGGCTATCCTCACCAATTGAAATAGACTTGATCCATTCTATATGGTTTTGTAAGTAAAAATGTTGTCTTAGCCTGACCATCAACTCAAAAGGTAACCAAGGATAAGAAGAAGATCCTGCAATATTTAAGAAAAAAGATCCATCCTTTTTCATAACCCTTTTGATCTCGACACAAATTGTCTCTAACCAGTCTAAATAATCCGTTTCTTCTTTTTTATCTTTATAAGAACTATAGGCTATACCAAGATTATAAGGCGGAGACGTCACAATGACATCTATACTTTCCTCTGTCATTTTCTTTAAAACAGTTAAACAATCGCCACGCACAAATGTGTGCTGACCTACCTTAAAACTATAAGGCCGAGAAGTTTCCCTCTCGACCACCATATCGATTTTTTTAATTTTTTTAGGAGACACCCTAAATCCTCACCATTAAATAGAAGATTATTTTGTCGTCATTACTGGCAAAGATTGTTGTTCAGAATGACGCGGTAATAACATTAAGATTTTACCTTGTTCATTCATAAACCCTGCATACCATGCGGCTTGACTGCCCCATCCTGTAAATAAATCAATACGATTTATCCCATTGATACCACCACCAATATCTTGTGCAAAAACCATATGTTTCCAAGGCGATCTGCCTTGGGAATTTGCAGTTGTAGGCATTGTCGTTTCCAACCACAAAGGTACACCTAGTGGTATCCATTGTCTATCCACAGCAACAGAGCGGCCCGCAATTAAAGAAGAACCAAAAGCCCCAATAGGCCCAGTATTCGGGTTTTGATCTTTTAAGCTTCGAAAAAATACATAATTTTTATTTTGTTCCATCAGCGCGACAGCTTGATCTGGATGACTATGTAACCATGATCTTACAGAATACATATCTACAGATTGAGCATCCAGTAAACCTTGATCAATCATTACCTTACCCAAAGCTGTATAGGGTTGGCCGTTCTTACCCGCATAGCCCAAACGTACAATATTACCATCTGGTAAAACTATTCTTCCTGAGCCTTGAATTTGCATAAAAAATAAATCTATTGGGTCTTTGACCCATGCAATCTCAAGATTTTTACTTTTTAACGCGCCACGATCAATTTCTGCACGAGAATAATAGGGGACCAAAATACCATCTTGAACAACGCCATACTCAACCTGCCCATCGGTATTTTTTCTGGCAATTAAATCGCTGGGTTTCGCATATACTGGGGTTTGATAAGCTCCAAAACGAACTGTTGATCCTTGCACCTCAGGTTCATAATAGCCAGTAACTTTACCTGTTTGCCCTGATGATGTATATTGATAAGGTTGCAGCCAAGTTTCAAAAAACTGTTTTGACTGTACAGGATCAGAAATATTTATCGTCATTGCCGCATTACAAGCGGGAAGCCAATCTTGAGCTTTTCCGCCAAACAAACCTTTAACCCCTCCCAAATATCTATTAGGAGGTAATTTTTGAATTTGCTGACAATTTTGACGAAATAATGTTAATAATTGGCTATAATTCTCTTTATCCCAACCTGATAAATTCTGATATGAAACAGGATAAAAGTCAGAAAGATTCTCTTGAGTTTGTACGCATGCGACAAGTCCACCTGCTAAAAACAAAGCACAAAAACGAACAAACGATTTCATAATTATCCCTTTAAAGAATTAATTTAATTACCACTACGTGCTGATTTTAAACGCCAAGATATGCCTTGACTATTTACACCTAATAAACGCTCAAAGGTCCAGAAATCAATGAACTCTGTAACAGATTCCGTCCCTGTAACAGGATTATTGTCTTTATCAAAAGTACAATTAATTTGATTAGAAATAAACTGTACCTCTATGATTGCACGATTAACCGCTGCATCCTCTATAACTTGGGCTTTATTAATTGTAATAGAGTGAATAGATTTTATTTCAATCGTTTGTTTTTGTTGAAGATTACGTCGTGCGATAATTGCTGATTCAAATGCATTATAAGCATCTACAACCAACATTGATTGTAAGACTGATAAATCTTCAGCAGAAAAGGCTGTTAACACTTTACGAAAAACAATTTCTGCCCCATCAACAAATTTTTGTGTTGAAAAAGATGCATCTAATTGCGTTATTTTACTAAGGGCTTGCCCAGCTTCTGTTTCAGGTGCAGGAACATTAACTTCAACCTTGGGCTTCACTGGCTCCGTCGGTTTGTCCTGATTATTACTCATCACTTGTTGCATATTTGATGAACGACTTGTTGGTGCGGCTACTCTATCTTCTTTATTAAAGCCCGTTTTTTTTCCTAAAACACTGCGTAAGCGTAGGATTAAAAAACCAGCAACTAAAGCCAGAATAATAATATCCACTGGGAAATTAGCAAAATCCATTTTCAAACCTGTTAACTTAATGAATTCCTGATAAAGAGAATTGCGTTAATTTATAAATCTATACTAACAATATATTTATAATTTGTCACATTACAAAAAAAAATTCATATTTATTTTTTATTAATTTTATCTTTACGTATAAAATACAAAAATAAAAACAAAGCGTTATATTATTATCTATGATGATAAAAATTTTAATATTAATTTTTTATCATTTTTAAATATTATGGTATAATTCTTAGTAATAAAATGAATAACGTTCAATAAATTTAAAGGATAATTATGTCTGAAACAATGAATGATGTCGCTGATTCTCATCTAGAAGAAGGACCTCCACCACTTCCACTGACTTTAAATGTTCAATTTACCAAAGATCTTTCTTTTGAAGTACCTCATGGTGCATCAATTTTTGCAACCCTAGAGGAATCTCCTCAAATTTCTGTTGCGATTGATGCAAATGCTAATCGTCTGAGTGAAGAGGGTGTTTACGAGGTTAGTCTTTCTATTAAAGTTGATGCAACAGAAGCAGAAAGAAAAGATAAAATTACACCTCGCACTGTTTTTGTTACAGAGCTCGTTTATTGCGCAGTTGTAACTTTAAATGAACCTCCTCAAGAACTAATCGAGCCAATACTACTTGTCGAAGTTCCTCGTTTAATTTTCCCATATGCTCGTAATATTATTGGTGATGTAACTCGTGATGGTGGTTTCCCACCCGTTATCTTACAACCAATTGATTTTGTCTCTTTGTGGCAAAATAAACAAGCACAGCAAGCAGCTCAAACACAAACTGAAGCTGGTCACGCATAATATCAGATTCAGGAATGCTCTTTTATCAAAGAGAGCATTTCTTCCGTTCTTGGATAGCTGGGAATTTCAATAGAGCGCCAAGAAACACGTTCAAGTATTGATTTTGTTTTGATACTTATTCCCACAGCTTGAATAAATTTTAAATTTCCTTGTAAGTTTTCTGGAAATAACTCAAGAAAAAAACGCACCGTTTCAGAAGAGAAAAATAAAATACTATTAATTTTATCTGCTTTTAAAGCTTGTAAAAACGCAGCAGACAAATTTTTCACAGGCCTTGTTTGATATACTTCACAATAAGAAATGATAAACCCAGCTTGTTTAAGCAACGCAATCAGTAATTTCCCCTGCCCTTTTGCACAGGGAAACAGTAATCTTCCTGCTTGAGGATTTAATTTTTTTTTAATTAAAGAGGCCAAAGCAACAGCATCTTGGTCAGCACTAATTACATTGCAAAACCCAGCTTGCAGAGCATCTTTGGCGGTAATATCCCCAACCGTAAAGACTGGAATTTGTTGATACGCAATATTCTGTATTGATAATTGCTCTGTCATTGGTGTGATGGATTGGCGACTGGTAAAAATGATTGCTTGAACATTTTCAATCGTAACAAAGTCAATAGGCAATGACTGTATGATCATTACAGGCATTAACAAAGGTTCCCACCCTAGTTGGCTTACTCTTTGTGCCGTTTCACTTAAACCAGGCTCTGGCCTCGTAATAACCAAAAAGGGCTTTTGCTTATTCATCAAAAATATCAGAGGGGCTATCTTTGCGCAATTGTTCGCCTAATTCACGCCCCAGAGCCTCGGCATCATCAGGTGAACCGCTAATCTCTTTTTTAAGTAAAAACGAACCATCTTCTCTGGCAACTAAACCAACCAAATGCAACTCTGGTTCCCCACCCGCGACAACAGGTAATAATTGAGCATAACCTCCGATTGGTGTACGACAAGACCCGTCAAGCTCGGCTAATAACGCACGTTCTGCGGTTGCAACTGCTTTTGCTTCTTGATCTTCAATGGCAACCAACATTTCTCTGAGCTCAACATCAGCTGCACGAACCGTAACGCCGACAATTCCTTGACCCGCAGATGGAACCATAACAGATGGATCTAGTAACACATCAATACGATCCTCCATTCCTAATCTTTGCAATCCAGCAGCCGCCAAAAAGGTTGCATCATATTTATTTGCGGTCACTTGATCTATACGTGATTGAACATTTCCGCGTAACAAAGCAATTTCCAAGTCTGGACGCATATGCAAAAGCTGAGCTTGCCTGCGCACCGAAGACGTTCCAATTTTTGCGCCTCGGGGTAAGCAATCAAAAGGATAATCCACATCAATAGGCCGATATTTGGCATTAACAATCAATGCATCTCGGGCATCTTGACGTTTTAAAGTGCAAGCCAAGACTAATCCATCAGGCAAGGTTGTTTCCAAATCTTTTAAACTATGCACAGCAAAATCAATATTTCCAGCCAAAAGCTGCTCATGAATTTCCTTGGAAAATAAACCTTTACCACCGATTTCAGCTAAACGACGATCTTGTACTCTGTCCCCAGTGGTATGAATTTGAAACTCTTGAAATGCGCCTAGCTCTCGTAACAATGGACAAAATTGTGTTAATCTTGTAAGAAAATTACGAGTCTGCACCAGGGCAAGCGGAGATCCTCTGGTACCAACTCTCAAAGGTAGGCCTTTTCTTTTATACGTATCATGATTTTCTTGTAACCCTTTATTAGCTGCTTTGGCTGCAATATCTTGCAAAGCAGAGTTAGAAAAAATATTAAATACTGTATCCGTGCTCATTTAAGATCTACTTTACGCTTTAATAGTGACTATTTTTAACTAAAGAAATGCTTTATTATGCCATCCATACACCAAAGTGACGTAAAAACAAATAACAACATGATAATTCTATCAATAGAATCATCATGTGATGATACTGCCTGTGCGATCGTATGCTCAGATGGAACAGTGCTGGCAGAACAGATTTATTCACAAAAAGAACATGTTCAATTTGGTGGTGTCGTTCCAGAAATTGCTGCTAGAGCCCATCTTTCTCATTTATCTGATCTAGTTAAAAAAACATTAAATCAAGCAAATATCGACTGGAAAGACATTAATGCCGTTGCTGCGACTTGTGGACCTGGATTAATCGGTGGTGTTATTGTAGGCAGCTGCTTTGCCAAAGGGTTGGCCTTGGCTCGAAACCTTCCATTTATCGGAATTAATCATATAGAAGCTCATGCATTAACCGTGAGAATCCCCCATATTTCTGAACATCAAGTGCACTTTCCCTATCTCCTCTTTTTAACCTCTGGGGGGCACTGCCAATGCATCCACGTGAAGGATATTGGTGATTACCATCGCCTAGGAGGGACAATTGACGACGCTGCTGGTGAGGCTTTTGATAAAGTTGCCAAAATGTTAGGGTTATCTTGGCCAGGGGGACCTGCATTAGAAGCTTTAGCCAAAGAAGGTGATGAGAATACATTTTCTTTACCCCGCCCTTTATATGGCAGGCCAGGATGTGATTTTTCATTCTCTGGGTTAAAAACGGCTGTGGGGAATTTGTTAACAGAATATGAAAATATAGACACACTTCCACGTAAGCTGGCTGCTAATATTGCCGCAAGTTTTCAAAAAGCGATTACCAGTGCCATTATTAATCGTTTGGAAAACGCGATCAAAGCCTCTCCAAACAGCACCTTACTAGCTACTGCTGGTGGGGTTGCGGCCAATCAATATTTACGCAAACATATACAAGAGCTTGCCAATAAATATAATCTGCCCTTTGTTGCCCCCCCCATGAAATATTGTACTGATAACGCAGTTATGATTGGTTGGGCAGCCATAGAAATATTGCAACAAGCTGCCAAAAACAATAAAGTCATAGATGATATTTCTATGTTGCCTCGTCCACGTTGGCCTTTATCAGAAATGTCACAAATTTTTGACTCTTAAAGGATATAATATGCCTATAAATATTGCTGTTATTGGTGCAGGTGCTTGGGGAATAGCCCTTGCCCTGCAAATGGCCAGAACAGGTGCTAATGTATATTTATGGAGCAGAAAAGAGCTTCCTGATCCTCAAACAAATATATTATCACGTTTAAATTGTATAGAAATCCCTGAAACAATTACCGTAAGCAATGCTTTTCCAAAACAAGCTGATATTGTTTTTCTAACTGTTCCTTTACAGTATATGCGCTCTATTTTACCTTATATTCCTGATGGTCATGGCCCGCTGATTGCTTGTTGTAAAGGTGTTGAAACAACTAGCCTTAAGTTTCCTTTGGAAATCTTGGAGGAAATTTATCCCCACCGTAAGCATGGGGCTTTGTCGGGTCCAAACTTTGCTCATGAAGTGGCTAAAGGTTATCCCACAGCAAGTGTAATTGCCTCTAAAGATCAAGAGCTTGCCCAAGATTTGGCCAATAAGCTTTCTACTTCTACGTTCCGCCTCTATGCTAATAATGATCCTATTGGTGTCGAAATTGGTGGCGCTGCAAAAAATGTTTTTGCGATCGCATCTGGAATTGCAATGGGGGCAGGCCTCGGAGAAAATGCCAGAGCCTCAATTATTACACGTGGTATCTCCGAACTTTCTAAATTGAGCACTGGACTTGGTGGAGAACCAATGACTTTATCAGGTTTGGCAGGTGTTGGAGATATGATCTTAACTTGCACAGGCCAAGGGTCAAGAAATTACTCCTTGGGATATGAGCTGGGACAAGGGAAAACCCTAGAAGAAATTTTATCACAAAGAACAACCATTGCCGAAGGCGTTACCACTGCCCCTGCAATCCTACAAAGAGCCAAGCTGCATAACGTTAATACCCCGATTATAGAAGCCGTTACCCATATTTTAAATAAGAAAATTACTATTAAAACGGCGCAAAATATTTTAATGTCTAGACCCCTAGGCAGTGAATAAGACTCTGTTAAACTAATAAATAATAATATTAGACGATACCAAGGAACAAAAATGCCCACACAAACTATTTATGATTTTAGCCTAACGATGCAATCTGGAGAAACCCTCAATTTAAATGACTATCGCGGTAAGCCTTTAGTAATCATAAATACAGCCTCACATTGTAAATTCACACCTCAATATGAAGCTATACAAGATTTATGGGTTATGTATCGCCATTGGGGATTAACAATTATTGGTATTCCATCTGGGGATTTTGGGAATCAAGAATTTAAAAGTAATGAAGATATTCAAAATTTTTGTAATAATAATTACAATATCAGCTTTCTTTTGGCCCAAAAAAGCCATGTAAAAGGCAATGATGCAATTCCTTTGTTCAAATGGTTATCAGAACAAGGCGGAATCCTTGCAAAACCTCGTTGGAATTTTTATAAATATGTTATTAATCGTCAAGGAAAACTTTATAAAAGCTTTTCCAGTATAACCAGCCCTGCTTCTAAACGATTTGTTAATGCAGTTGAACGGACTTGTTATGATTTCTAAAAGAGAATATGTAATCTTAACAGATTAACTATCCTCAAATGCATTCAATTTCGTTAAGGTAAGAATGTTAAAAAATATTTTAACTGTGGGCAGCTGGACAATGCTCAGCCGCCTACTTGGGCTGGTCAGAGACCAACTTTTGGCGGCTTTTTTAGGGGCTGGCTCTTTACAAGATGCATATCAGGTGGCTTTTCGCCTTCCCAATATGTTTCGCAACCTTTTTGGTGAAGGTGCTTTTAACGCAGCTTTTGTACCTTTATTCACCACGACATTAACGAAAAAAAATCAACAAGAAGCACAACGTTTCGCCAATGAAGCATTTAGTGTTCTTATAACTTTATTAGTTATTATTACAATTTTGGCTGAAATTTTTATGCCCGAAATTGTAAGAGTGATTGCACCTGGTTTTACCGTAGACAAAGCGCGTTATGATGAAGCGGTTGCCCTCAGTCGTATTACCTTTCCCTATATGGTATTAATTTGTGCAGCAGCATTGGTTGCCGGTGTTTTAAACAGTCTTCATCGTTTTGGTGTTGCAGCAGCGGCTTATGTCAGCTTTAACGTTGTAGGAATTGCAGCTCTTTTATGGTTAACCCCTTTTATGCCTAATGCTGCTTGGGCTGCGGCATGGGGCGTTACTTTATCAGGGTTTGTGCAATTAGGTATTTTGTTATTTGCAGCCCACAAAGCGGGAATGCGAATAAGGATATGTTTTCCAAAATTAACCAACGATATACGCCAATTATTTAGAAAAATGGCTCCTGGTATTGTTGGAAGCGGTATTACTCAAATTAATTTAACTATTAGTACAATTATTGCAACTTTACTGCCAGCAGGCAGTGTTTCCGTGATGTATTTTGCCGACCGTATCAATCAACTTCCACTCGGGGTCTTAGGTGCAGCAGCAGGAACAACCCTTTTACCCATCTTAACCAAAGCCCTTCATAACAAAGATCCCAATGCAGCGTTTGATGCACAAAATAAAGCCCTTGATTATTCTTTACTGTTGACCCTGCCAGCGGCTTTTGGATTATTCAGTATTGCAACGCCAATTATTTCGACTTTATTTGAGCATGGCGCCTTCACAGTTAAAGATGTTTATTATTCTGCGCAATCTTTACAAATGTACTCGATCGGATTACCTGCTTTTGTGTTAATCAAAGTCCTTTCACCTGGATTTTTCGCCAGAGGAGATACCACAACTCCGGTTAAAATCGGAATATTTACAATTTTTCTTAACCTTATTCTTAATCTGATTTTTATGAAGCCTCTTGCCCATATGGGTCCACCCCTTGCTAATAGTTTAGCAGCTATAACCAATGTCATTATACTGGCTGTTGTGCTCTATAAAAGAGATGCTTTGTCCGTACCTTTTTCATTGTTGAAACGAATCGCTGCTATGACAGTGGCCTCACTTTTAATGTGTGTGGTTTTAATGAGCGTAATGCATCTATGTTTCGTTGAAATTCCAGAACAAAATATTTTATATCGCTTATTTTCTGTGATTTTATTGACCTCTTTAGGAGGGTTATTGTACGGTATTATTTTACATATTTTCGGAGTTATTAACTTTTTGCAATTTTTTGCAAAAGTTACAAAGAGAATATTAAAAAAATAATACAAAGCAATTTTATCTTGAAAATTGTTGATCATTCACTGCTGAACTAGACGAGTTAAAATGACAATTCCATCCTCTGAAGGTGCCACACCTGTAATGGCACAATGGTTTTCATTAAAAGATTGGTATCCTGATGCGTTACTTTTTTTTCGTATGGGAGATTTTTTTGAATTATTCTTTAGTGATGCAGAAGCCGCAGCAAATGCTTTAGACATCGCTCTTACCTCACGTGGCACCCATGGAGGAAACCCAATTCCCATGTGTGGAGTTCCTGTTGGTACTGCATCCAATTATCTTTCCAGATTAATTAAAAAAGGATTTAAAGTCGCTGTTGCAGAACAAACAGAAACTCCTGCAGATCGCCCTAAAGGACAAAAAGGACCATTATCGCGAGCTGTTGTTCGCCTGATCACTCCTGGTACATTAACAGAAGATGAATTGTTACATGCTGGACAAGCCAATTATATTGCATCTATTATCCCTCATCTCAAAAATAAAGGGTCTACAATTGGTGTAGCATGGGTTGATATTTCTACTGGCTTTTTTGAAACAACTTTTATTGATCACTCTAAATTAAATGATTTACTGGGGCGAATTAACCCTTCAGAAATTTTATGTTGCAAAGATATTATACTAAATGATTATGATAATCGTCGCACCCTTATTCGAGACCATCATTCTTTAAAAACAGCAGAAAAAGAATTATCAGAGCTTTTCAATGTGAATACATTTGATGCGTTGGGTAATTTTAGTGATGAGGAGATTATCGCTAGCTTTGAATTAGTTCATTATATTCAAAAAACCCAAGCTGGTAAAATCCCTCAATTAGCCCGCCCACAATCCCAACAATATGAAACCATTTTGGCTATTGATCCCGCCACACGTAACAGTCTTGATATTTTACAAAATAGTAACGGCAGTCAAAAATTTACTCTTTTTTCCAGCGTATCTTATACCGTAACGGCCTCTGGTGCTCGTATGTTGGCCAATTGGTTATCAGCCCCTTTGACACAAATTAAATATATTAAACAACGACAAGAAGGCTGGATATATTTACACCAAAACGCAGCTCTTTTAGATGAGCTACGCAAAATATTAAAAGGAGCACCTGATATTGCACGTGCCCTGAGTAGATTATCTTTGGGCAGAGGTCAACCCAGAGATTTAGCTTCTATTCGTAATGGTCTAGAAATTAGCCGTAATATAGCGCATATTTTTAAAAAATATGAAAAAGAAACAGGACGTTATTGTTCAATCATTCAAAATACTTCTGGCTATCTGTTATATGGTGAAGAACTACTCATTAAATTACGCACAGCATTAAATGAAAATCCTCCTTTAAAAGTTGAAGAGGGTTTTATAATCAAAGAAGGCTATAATGATGAATTAGATGCTTATCGACGTTTAAAGGATAATAGCCGTCAAGTTATTATCAGTTTGCAAGAAGAGTATAAAACTAAATTTAATATCAACACATTAAAGATTAAGCACCATAATCAACTTGGGCACATTATCGAAGTTAGTAATGCTGCAGGCAGCAAACTTAGAGAGCATCCAGACTTAATATTACGACAAGGCACCGCCAATCTTTCACGTTTTACCACCGTCCAATTAAACGAACTAAGTGAAAAAATCCTTGAAGCAAATTCCCTGGCTGCGGACAAAGAATGGCAACTATTTTCGGAATTAATAGAGGAAGCTCTAAAAGAAAAAAAGCTGCCTTTACTGGCAAAATCGATTGCCATGATAGATGTTTTACAATCTTGTGCCACTTTATATTTATCCTATCATTGGTGTGTTCCAACACTTAGTGATGATACTGTCTTTAAACTAACCAACTGTAGGCATCCCATTGTTGAAGCTGCTTTGCGACACAAAGCTAATTTTACTCCCAACTCTTGTGATTTATCTCAAAAAACAAAAATTATGTTGCTTACTGGTCCTAATATGGCTGGGAAATCTACTTTCCTTAGGCAAGTGGCTTTATGCGTAATCTTAGCCCAAGCAGGTCTGCCTGTTCCCGCAGAAGAGGCTGAAATTGGTATTGTTGATCATTTATTCTCTCGGGTTGGAGCCTCTGATGATCTGGCTCATGGACGTTCAACTTTTATGGTTGAAATGACCGAAGCTGCTGCAATTTTAAACCAAGCTGGGCCAAGATCTTTGGTCGTTATCGATGAAATCGGCCGTGGTACATCAACACTGGACGGTATGGCCATTGCGTGGGCTATGCTAGAAACATTACATAATATTATTCAATGTAGAACTATTTTTGCTACTCATTTTCATGAATTAGTTCAATCAACCAAGCACTTAAAATCATGCAAGCCTTTTACCATGAAGGTTCAAGAATGGAAAAATAGTATTATTTTTCAATATGAAGTCATTCCTGGAGCTGCCGAGCATAGTTGGGGTATTCATGTTGCTCAACTAGCGGGTGTTCCTTTACCCACTTTAAAACGTGCAGGGCAGATTTTACAAAATTTAGAAAAACAATATCTAAATCCTCAAATTACCCTTCCTTTGCCTACACCTTGTATTGAAGAAAAAAACAAGCAAGAAACGTTACCAAAAAAATATGAAAAAATTGTTGATTTGATCAAAACAATTGATCCAGACGAATTAACCCCAAAAAAATCGTTAAATATTCTTTATGAACTGAAAAATCTTATTGATAAATAATTATATCCCCTTAAATTAATATATAATACTGGTTTTTTATTAATTTTGCTAACAGGTCAAATAATTGAAGCATCCTACAGCTGACTTTCCTTCTAATCCTACTCTCGCCACACAAACATTACGAGAACAAACTCGTATAGCGTTTCGTGACAACTCTAATCTATCAAGAGATGAGTTGCTTCAAATTTTTCGCCGCCATTTAGGACGCGTACAAACACAAGTTCGTACTGAATTTGAAATTAACAGACTCTCTGGATTGCAAGCAAGCAAACAACTGACTGCATATATAGATGGGTTAATGAGCGTCCTTTTTGATCTGTTTTATAATAAATTATTAAACTCTGATGATCCAAATAATTATATTGCACTTGTTGCCACAGGTGGATATGGCAGAAACTGCTTGGCCCCATTTAGTGATTTAGACCTACTATTCATAACTCCAAAACAACCATCCAAAGAATTACAGGATACGATCGAACAACATCTGTATTTCTTATGGGATTTAGGATTGAAAATTGGCCATGCTATTCGCTCTATACCGCAATGTTTAACGGCAGCAAAAGAGGATGTTACAATCCTTACCGCATTATTAGATATCCGTTTGCTAAGTGGTTATCAAGGGCTTTATAACGATTTTATTCCTCAATTAAAAGAATTATGCAATGAAATTGGTGCCTCTCGTTTTATTTTGGAAAAAAGTAAAGAGCGTGAAAATCGTCATAAAAAATTTGGAGATACACCTTATTTTGTTGAGCCTAATATTAAAGAAGGCAAAGGTGGTCTAAGAGACTTACAAACCATATACTGGGAATATCATTTTACTTTGGGATTTGATCAATTTGCTGATTTCTCATCTCCTAAAATTCGTGAACTTAACCTCCTAACTGAACAAGAAATTCATCGTTTACAACGAGCACATAATTTTCTATGGACGGTAAGATTTCAACTTCATTATATTTCTGGTAGAGCAGAAGATCGTTTAACGTTTGATATGCAACCAGTTGTCGGTGGGCGTATTGGTTATACGAAACATGGTCAACAAGTAGGTGTCGAGCGTTTTATGCGTCACTACTTCCTTACTGCCAGAGAAGTCATGCGTTTAACTTATGTGATCGAATCTGCATTAACACTTTATACTCAGAAAACAACACTTAACAAGTTTGAATCTGGCAAATTTATTCCTCATACAGGATGCACGTTATTAGAAGGAAAAATCCTTCCAACAGCACATATTTCTTTTGAAAAAAATCCTATTGAAATGATGTGCTTATTAAAGCTTGCACAAACACAAAAACGCGCTATTCATCCCTTGGCCGTTCATCAACTTATTCGTTGGGAGCGCAAAGCAGCATCTTTACGTGGGAATGCCGAGGCTTCAGAGATTTTTCTTGATCTTTTATGTGATACCCCTATACATTTATCACCCAAAGCACGTTATCGCTTATTAAATAACAAAGATAATCAGGAAGAAAGAACAACCTATATTCTGCCTCCACCTGAAGAACAATTTAATATGCACTGGTTGCATATTTTGAATGAGACTGGAATCCTGGGCCAGTTTATGCCCGAATGGCGACGTATGGTAGGGCAAATGCAATTTGATACTTATCATATCTTTACTGTGGATCAACATAGTATAGAGGCCGTAAGATTACTTGCATTACTAGAAGCTGGATATCACCAAGACGATTTACAATTTGCTCATAAATTATTACAAGGTATTCAATCCAAAAGAGCTTTGTATATGGCGACCTTATTGCATGATATGGGTAAAGGCCGAGGTGGTGACCATTCAGAAGTAGGTTCTGAAATGGCGCTAACCATTTGTTCAAGGTTAAACATGTCTGCTGAAGAAACAGATACGGTTTCTTGGCTTATTCTGCACCATTTATTACTCAGTCATACTGCTTTTCAACGTGATATTGATGATCCCAAAACCATTTTGGATCTAGTCGATACCATACAATCCCCTGAACGTTTAAGATTATTGTTCTTATTAACTGTATCAGATATGCGTGCAGTTAATAAAAAAGTATGGAATGCTTGGAAAGCAACCTTGTTAACCGAGCTTTACAATCGTGTTGCTGAAGTATTAGAAGGTAGCCTTGCTACTCAAGAGCGTGACACACGCGTTTATCGCGTTAAAAATCATTTAGAAAAACAATTTGCTATTCAAAATTTACCAAATTCTGCGGTCGAATTTTTTATGAACTTGGGATATGCAAGCTATTGGCTGTCTTTTGATGAAGACACACATATCCGCCATGCGCATCTCATTACCCAAGCACACAAAGAAGAATCACCTTTAACCATCCGTTCTTATCCTTTACCAGATCGTGGAGTGACAGAGGTTACAGTTTATGCAGTAGATCACCCTGGATTATTTTCTAAAATAGCTGGAGCGTTAGCTGTCGCTGGAGCATCAATTGTTGATGCACGTATTCATACCCTGACCAATGGGATGGTGTTAGATACTTTTTGGGTACAAGATGCAGCGCAAGATGTGTTTGATGATCCCCATCGTTTAGAACGTATCATAGAATTAATCTCTGATGCTTTGGCAGAAAAAATTGATATTGAACAACGTTTAAATGACTGTAATCGTCATATGCTATATGGCCGTCGCATGCGTGCCATTCATGTACCTCCACGCGTTGTTATTGATAATCAGGCCTCTAATGGTTTCACTGTAATTGAGGTTAACGGCAGAGACCGTCTTGGGCTTTTGTATGATGTTACTAAGACTATTAAGGAACAAAAACTACAAATCAGCTCTGCACATATTACAACTTATGGCATTCGTGCTGTTGACGTATTTTATGTCAAAGATGTTTTTGGCCTTAAAGTTCTGGATAAAAAAAGATTATCTATCATCCGTGAAGCGATCTTGAAAGTACTAGAAGAGGTTGAAGAAAATATTACTGGTATTCAACCCAACAGCACAGCCTCTATTGTGCAAATGGAAGTGGTGCCTCCAAAGGAAGAAAAAAATTAATTTTTTGCAGTTGATTGCATTTTGATTAAATCAGTTTTGACCTCTTGTATCAAAGATTTCCATGCTTGATCAGGAGGCAAAGACTGAGCTTGTTGGTAAATTTTAAGGCTTGGATACCAAAGACTATATCCATATTGGTCTTGATGCGCTGGATACCACCGCCAATCTCCTCCAAATCGGTTTAATAACCATACTGGTTTACCAAGCGTCCCTGCTAGGTGGGCTATAACCGTATCCACACTGATGACAAGATCAAGCTCTTGTAGAAAGCAAGCGGTTTTATATAAATCTCCACTGGGTATCATCCCAGCAAAGCCTTTGAGGAGATCTGATTTTTGAAGCCCTGTTTGCAATGCATAAAAATCAATCCTAGGCACACTAAATAGTGGAAAAAGCTCAGATACAGCAAGGGAACGTAGTTGATCAAAACGATAATCTTTATTCCCAAACCAACATAAGCCCACTTTCAAATGATCTGAGCTAACTAATGGAACCGTTTCTTGGAATAATGAGTTATCAAGGGAGTATAAAGGAACAGTGTTTATATCTAATAAATAAGGCAAACTCATCAGCATGACTTGATGTGTTATTCCTTGGGGTAAACCCTGCCCCATTTCGATGACTTGCCATGAATTACCCTCATTATATGACCTCATTATCTCTTGCAACAACCTTACCAGGTTTTTAGGGGCTTCTATTATAATCGAATATTTTTGTAACAAAGCCCCTAAAAACCTGGAAAATTGAATCGTATCTCCTAAACCTTGCTCAACACGAACCAATAAAAGATCGACTTTTTCTTTACCATTCCAAACTGGAATAGCTTCCTTTTCTTTGAAATGATGTAACAAGCGATGACGCACCTCCATTTGCTGCCACCCTTTTTGAAATTGCCCTTTGGCAAGCAATATGGTTGATAGGTTATTTTTTATCTTATCTTTATCATTCTGAATTAATGCTAAATTTTGTGCTTGTTCCAATAAATAATGATCAAGTTTTTCGGCCTTGTCTAATTCCCTAAGCTCATAATAAAGAGTTCCCAGATTTAGTCCTATTCGTGCATCATGTGGAGAGTGTTGATATGCATTTTCAAGTAATATTTTAGCATCAGCTAATGCTCCAAGCCCCATTTGCACCAAACCAAGATTAACTTGCGTTTCTATAATTTCTGGAGCCTGTTTCAATGCCTCAGTCAAATAAGCCTTTGCTTCCCTCAGCTTGTTCAACTGGAATAAAATAGCCCCCAGATTTGCATAAGCTGAGGCTATTTTAGGGTTTAATCGTATGATTTTTCTAAACACACGTTCCGCATCACCCAATTGGCCAAGCTGATATAAAACCAAGCCCAATTCGTGTAAAAATTCGATCTTTCCTGGATTATTAGTGACTGCATCCTTGGCAATATTTAAAGCTTGATCAAATGCTTTACCTTGCCAGTAAAAACGCACCAGTTCTTTCCAAAATATCAAAGAATCAGGTGCTAACTCTATCGCTTTACGCAAGGATAATTCTGCCTGTGCCTTATCCTCAAGTGCGTCTTGGACAATTGCCAATCCATGATAGGCTCTGGGATCATATGGCTCTGATAAAATCGCATTTTTAAAAGCTGTTTGAGCTTCGACAAGATGCCCTCCTTCATATAAAGCCCAACCCAGTGTAATATAATAATATGATTGGGGTTCAATTTCTATAGCACGACCCGCAAATCCAATCGCCAATGCAATCTCTCCTGCTGCGCGAGCAACACATGCCCTGCCATGCAATGCCTCAGGAAAATCTGGTGTTTCTTGTAAAATATCACAGAAAATTTTATCAGCTTCTTTGAACAGCCCTTGAGATAGTAAAGACAGTCCTGTTTTAATTTTTTGTTCATTTACCATAAATTCACTCAATTTTTAGTTATACAAGGCAATACATCATATCAATACTATACAAAAGCTTTGCACAAACACAAAATAATGAATGTGTAAAAAAAACTCGCCCAAATATCAGCTTTTATCTTGGATATTCCCTATCATCTTTTGTAAAATTACCTTATAAATGAAATCTATATTTTATATCAGGAATAGAAATCGGTTATGGTCATTTTAAAATCTTTTACCCGTTCTGCATCTCTGGCCTTGGCATTAAGCCTGTTACCTCCATCTTTGGCTTATTCAAAACAAAAACTAGATCAACCTGCTCTATTGTCTTCTGATGCCTTAAAAGAAGTCGCAACAATTAATAAATATTTGCCCGATTATATCGTTGTAGATGATAATAAGCGTATGATCGCCCAATTCCCCCGATTTACGGACGAGCAAGGCCTTTCTATGGCTGTGGTCAAATCTGATAATACACTTGTTCCTTATCCCAATCAGCAATGGAATACCATTAATACACAAGATCCCAGCAATAATTTTATTGGACTTGCTGGGATGACTTTGACCCCAGATGGTAATTTATGGGTATTAGATAGTGGCATTTCAAAAATTGGTGATACCACTAATAAAAAAGCGGCTAAAATCGTAAAAATTGATACTAAAACAGATCAAGTCGTCAAAACATACCCTATTCCTGAGAATGTTATCCTTGATAAAAGTGCTTTGAATGGTATTGCTGTATATCAGAACCATATTTATCTTGCTGATAGAGGCACGCCTGCAATTGTTATCTATGATCTTAATACGGGCAAAGCAAGACGTTTGCTTGAAAATTCGCCTTCTTTGTATTCAAGGCAAGCTGTTATTGTCAATAATAAAATGATAAAGCCGAATTCTGATAAAACGTCACAATTTAACGTTAACCAAATTGCCGTTTCTCCTGATGGCCGACGTTTATATTACCAAGCTGTCAGTGGACCTTTATACCGTATTGATACCATGTATCTCAAAGATGCAACCTACTCCCCAGCCGAACTGAACGAAGCAATGATGATTTGGTTTAAAACACCTTCATCAGGGGGGATTGTTTGTGGGCCAGATGGAACTATATACATTGATGATATTGCAACCAACAGTATTTATCGATTTACCACAGGGCGTATTTTAAACAAGTTAATCACGGATGAACGTTTAAAATGGCCTGCCCATCCTTATGTGGATAAGAATAACCAGCTTTATATCCCAACGATACAACTTGATCAAACACAAATTTTGAATAAACAAGACCATTCAACGATTGAATGGCCTTTAAAAATATACAGTTTAACCCCACCTCCTTTACAAAATAAATAAATTCCTCAATTGATTATTTTTTACTAGGTATACAATGCGTTACGTTTCTACCAGAGGGCAAGCCCCCGTTTTAAATTTCTCTGACACCCTTCTTGCAGGTCTTGCCCAAGATGGTGGATTATATATTCCTGAAACTTGGCCTCAAATCTCTGCGGATGATTTGCGCAACATGAGGGGATTAAGCTATCCAGAACTAGCTGCAAAGATCGTTCATCTTTTTACAGGAAATGAAATTCCCGAAGCTGTTTTACTTGATATTTGTAAAAAATCTTACTTAGGATTTAATCATCAAGCCATTGTTCCTTTGGTACAGCTAGACCATAATCTTTTTGTCCAAGAATTATTTCATGGGCCAACGCTTGCCTTTAAAGATATGGCGATGCAGTTATTGGGTCATTTATTTGACTATGTCCTCAGTCAAAAAAATAAGAAAATAACCATTGTTGGAGCGACTTCTGGAGACACGGGCTCTGCTGCAATTGAAGCATTTAAAGGCAGCAAATACCTCAGCGTTACAATATTGCATCCGTATAACAGAACCTCAGAAGTGCAACGTCGTCAAATGACGACCGTAATGGAACCTAATATTAATAATATTGCCGTTGAAGGTTCTTTTGACGATTGCCAAGACTTGGTCAAAGCAATGTTTGCAGATGCGCCTTTTCGAGATGAAATGCATCTCTCTGCTGTAAATTCTATTAACTGGGGGCGTATTGCAGCCCAAGTTCCCTATTATATTTATGCAGCTTTGTTACTGGGGGCTCCTGATAGAGAAGTTTCCTTTACCGTTCCAACAGGCAATTTTGGGAATATCTTGGCGGCTTGGACTGCACGTAAAATGGGACTGCCCATTAACCTTCTGTGCGTGGGTTCTAACCATAATGATATTCTTACACGCTTTTTACTTAATAATGATATGAGTATCCAAGGCGTTCGCCCAAGCTTGTCTCCTTCTATGGATATTCAAATTTCTTCTAATTTTGAACGCTTATTATTTGAATTACTTGATCGAAATACTGATCAATGCCGCCAAATTATGCAAGATTTCCGTAAAAATAACAAAATGGATATTCCTTCCAGCATTTGGAACAAAGCCTCTGAAAACTTCAAAGGTATGGCACTAAGCGATCAAGAAACCAAAGAAGTTATTCAGCAATATTACAAAAAGTCAGCTTATTTGGCAGATCCCCATACCGCTATTGGGATTGCAACAGCACAAAAATATCGTCATCCTGAAATTCCAATGGTTACTGTTGCGACAGCTCATCCTGCTAAATTCCCCGATGCCATTAAACAAGCAACAGGCATAACACCTGCGTTGCCATTGGCTTTGGCTGATTTATATGAACGCAAAGAACGCTATGAAGTTCTACCTGCAGACCTTAAAAAAATCGAAGATTCAGTTCGCGCCGTTGCGCATAAAAACAATATTTAATTTCACTCTAGGATAAATATGAACCAAGCTATAAAGATCACACGCCTACCCTCTGGAATGTTAGTTGTAACGGAAAAAATGGATCGTGTTGAAACGATTTCCCTTGGTGCGTATGTCAATGTTGGAACACGTTATGAAACTGCCGAAGAAAATGGGATTTCCCATTTTCTAGAGCACATGGCGTTCAAAGGAACAAACACCAGATCTGCTTTGGATATTGCGGAAACTGTTGAGAATGTTGGGGGGCATATTAATGCCTATACGGCACGTGAAATTACCGCGTATTACATCAAGCTTTTAAAGAATGATCACGAGCTTGGCGTTGATATTTTAGGGGATATTTTAACCCACAGCACTTTTGACCCAGCTGAGTTGGAAAGAGAACGTGGTGTCATCCTGCAAGAAATTGGACAATCAAATGATACCCCTGATGATATTGTATTTGATTACTTCCAAGAAACTGCCTATCCTGATCAGCCAATGGGTCGCCCAACGCTGGGTACAGAAAACCTGATTCGCACTATGCAACGTGATCATTTGCAACACTATATGACGCGTCATTATAACAGTAACAATACAATTTTTGCTGCGGCGGGAAATCTGGATCACGATAACATCGTAACCTTAGCAGAAAAATATTTCAAAGATCTGCCTCAAACACCTGCACAATCCGCCTTACCTGCAAATTATCAAGGTGGTGAATTTCGTAAAGAAAAAGAGTTAGATCAAGCTCATATTTTAATGGGGTTCCCATCCGTTAATTATAACCATCCTCAATATTACGCAGCAATTCTACTCTCTATTATTTTGGGTGGTGGAATGTCGTCACGTCTTTTCCAAGAAGTACGAGAAAAACATGGTTTAGTTTACTCTGTTTATGCTTATAACACGGCACATCAAGATGATGGGTTATTTGGTATTTATGCTGGCACAGGTGAAGAACAAACAAAAGAATTGATGCCCATTTTAATCCAAGAACTCAAGAAAATCCAAAAGCTGATCAAACCAGAAGAGCTTAACCGTACCAAAGCCCAGCTTAAATCCTCTTTGTTAATGTCTATGGAAAGCACCGCCAGTCGTTGTGAGCAAATAGCACGACATTTACAAATTTATAATCGTATTATTTCTCCACAAGAGATGGTTGAAAAAATTGATGCCGTTACAATCGAAGATATCTATCAGATTGCCAAGAGTATTTTTCATGGAAAACCTACTCTAACCACGTTGGGGCCTATTCGCCATGTGCCTTCTCTTGCCGATATTACTGAAAGTCTGAACTCATGACACAACATCAAAAATTTATCAAAGATTTGATCCATCAAGCTAAAAAAGCGGGCGCAACTGAAGCTGATGCAGTAATGTTAGCGTCGACCTCTGTTGGCGTGCAGGTCAGAAATGGCCAGCCAGAGGAGTTGGAACGTTCAGAAACAAAGACTGTTGGGTTACGGGTTTTTATTGATAAACGTTCTGCTACCATTTCCACCACAGATTTACAAAAAGATAATATCGAAAAATTGGTGGAACAAGCGATTTCTATGGCCAAGATTTTACCAGAAGATCCTTTTTCTGGGTTACCAGAACCTTCTGATAAACCCTGCATTGATCCTAGAATTCTTGACTTGTTAGATGCCTCTGAACGTTCTACACAGGAAATGTTAGAACAAGCCAAAAGGGCAGAAGCCGCAGCTTTGGCGGTCAAAGGCATTACCAACTCTATGGGCGGCAGCTGTGGTTATGGCAAAACTGAAATGATTCTGGCCAACAGTAACGATTTCTTTGGCACTTATGCCCGCACGTCTCACTCTTTATCTGCTTGTGTATTAGCAGGCACAGGCACAGACATGCAGCGCGATTATGATTATCATTCAACCGTACATTTAAAAGACCTGGAAGATGCAGAACAAATTGGGCGCAGTGCTGGTGAAAAAGCAGTCGCTAAATTAAATCCAACCAAACCTAAAACGGGTATATTACCAGTTATTTTTGATCCCAGAGTAGCAAACTCCATTATTGGACACTTGGCTAGTGCTTTAAATGGTTATGCCATTGCCAGAGGCACTTCTTTTCTTAAAAATGATATGGGGAACCTGATCTTTCCTGAAGGCATAACTATTATTGATCAACCTTATCAAGTAAAAGGGTTAGCCTCTCGTCCATTTGATGTTGAAGGGTTATATCCCGAAGAACTTAAATTGGTTGATCAAGGAAAAATTGCGAATTGGTTGCTAGACAACCGCACCGCCAATCAACTTGGGTTAAAAAGTAATGGGCATGCAACCAGAGGCCCATCCTCTCCTCCATCACCAACAACTACTAATCTATACGTTATGGCAGGACAGCAAACCCCTACTGAACTGATGGCCGATATCAAAGAAGGACTTTATATCACAGAGATGATTGGTTCTTCGGTAAATATGCTCACAGGGGATTACAGTCGTGGCGCCAGTGGTTTTATGATCCGCAATGGTCAAATCGCAGAGCCAATTATGGAATTTACCCTTGCTTCGACACTCAAGGAAATGTTTTCACAACTACATGTCGCTAATGATTTAAAATTCCGCTATAGTACTAACAGCCCAACATTACGCATTGATGCAATGAGTGTTGCGGGCAATTAACATACGTTTACCGAAATGGATGAAAGAAATGAATCGTACGACCTTAAATAGCCGTACCCTACTTTGTCTTTTAAGTTTTACTCTTGTTGCTCCTCCTATTCTTGTGGATTTAATTCCTCAGGCAGAGGCAAGAGCGGGTCGAGGCTCATCAATGGGCAGCCGTGGCAGCAGAACATTTAGTGCGCCTTCTTATACCAGAAGTAGCCCTATGGGTGCACAACCCATGCAACGTTCGATGACACGTCCCCCAGCTGCAACGCCGAATGCTGCTCCCACAGGTGTAAATTCAGGAATGGCTGGTGGCGGGATGAATCGCCCTGTTCAACCACAACAACAAGCTGCCCCTGCATCAGGAATGAGTAACTTTACGCGAGGTCTTGTTGGGGGTGCTATTGGTGCAGCAGGTTATCATATGCTGACAGGCAGCAAAGAAAGTAATGCTCAACAACCAAGTAATGGTGCAGAACAACAAGGCCAAGCACAAAACCAACAACAAGCCCCACAAAAGCAAGGCGGTGGTTTTATGAGCTTGTTAACACGCCTGATTATCATTGGGTTAATTGTTTGGTTAGTTATGCGCTTTATTCGTAGACGTCGTAGTGCAAATCTTAATAATAACAATAATAATATGTCTGCTAGTCGTGTTAATCCAGCAATGAATGCTGCTCAACCTCCTACACAGCAAGCTAATATTCAGTTACAACAACAAGATTATATCGCATTCCAACAACGTTTAACTGAAGTGCAAGAAAGTTGGAATAGGCAAGATCTTGCTGGATTACAAAAAATCACCACACCAGAGATGTTGGCTTACTTCAGTGAGCAATTAACTGATCTTTCTACCAAAGGTTTGCATAACAGCACCTCTAATGTTCAGTTCTTGCAAGGTGATCTGTCAGAAGCATGGCAAGAAGGAAACAGAGAATATGCAACCGTTTCTATGCGTTATTCTTTGATTGATATTACCACAGACAATACTGGACGCGTTGTTGAAGGTGATCCAAATCAACCTGTTATTATTACCGAGCTTTGGACTTTTGTCAGAGCTGTTAATAATAATTGGTGGTTGTTGTCTGCTATTCAGCAAATAAACTAGCAATCTCATCTAATCTAATCCAAACTAGAAAGAGGACTATATAGTCCTCTTTCTTTATTAAAATATAGTAATTAGTAGTTTTAAGTTTATAATATAAGTAATTACTTGTTTTATACATGCACCTCTTTAACTTATCAATTACTCATATAATTAAAAAATTGGTCAGTCCTAATAGATTGTAAGTTGCATTTACTTTATTAACGAATACTCTTCCAGAACTTAATTGATATTCTTTTTCTTCTTCCTCGGTATAGTTTCTATATTTTGAGAAACCATTCTTTCTTTTATTCTTTTAAAAATTTGTGGTTCTTAGAGTAAGTAATATCCTCAAAAGGATTAGCTTTTCCTCAAGCTTCAGATTTTTCTATTAGTGGTTGTAAGATTGAACTGACAACACCATCACCTAAAAAGCAAACTTTAGGCATTTTTTGATAACAGTCATAGATTTTTCAGCGGCGACTTTATTTGAATACCATCAACTGTCATTGCACACAAACTTGGACCAAATTGTTATACAACAGCATCAATAGTGGCATTGATATTCGGTCTGATTATCCACAGCCATACCGCTTGAAGGTAAATAGAAAAAATAACATCTGAAATGCTACCTTACTTTTCCGATACAACTTATGTAATAACTTTTAAGGTATGAAAAACTTACCTTTTGAATATTTCTTCTTTAGAAATAAATAATAATATCAAATCATTAATTAACTATAAAATATGATAAACCCTCATGATATTTCATAGTTTTTATAAACTAATTACACTCAATATAAATAAAGCAGATAATTGAAAAACTATCTGCCTTTTAGTATAAAGCCATTGATTATAATTGAATCAACGCTAGAGTATATAAAATCCCACTTAATCCAAGCAACGCTGAAAGTAACGCCATATTCCGTTTATTTTGACGTCGGTCAAACTCTTTTTGTTGTTCCGCAGTTAGCGAAATTGCAATTGCTTTGGCCTGTTGTTGTCTTTTCATTAAGACGATTTCCTTTTAAACAAAATGATCAATAATCAAAGAAAAAAATAAGAAAAATAAATAAATCAAAGAAAAACGAAAAGAATATCTGGCAGCTTTATCATTATTCAAACTTAATCCGTCAGCGGTTTGCTGTTCTGATAACACTCTAACCGCCATGTAAATAAATCCAGCATTTAATAAAATTGCTGTACCCATATAAATATAAGAAGTATATCCTAAATAAACAGGTAATAAAGTAACAATTGCTAAAATAATTGTATAAATTAAAATTTGCCACCGTGTATAACGCGCACCTTTTACAACAGGCAACATAGGGATACCTGCACGTCCATAGTCTTTACACGCATACAAAGCCAATGACCAAAAATGTGGTGGTGTCCAAAAAAACGTAATAGAGAATAAAATAATAGGGAATATATCAAGACTGCCAGTAACAGAAGTCCACCCTATTAACGGAGGAAAAGCCCCAGCTGCCCCGCCAATAACAATATTTTGTGGGGTAGAACGCTTTAACCACATTGTATAAACAACGCTATAAAAGAAAATAGAAAAAGCTAAAATAGCTGCGGTTAGAAAATTAGTAGCCAAAAACATTAAAATTACAGACAGGACAGAAACGCCAATTCCGTAAATCAACGCATCATCAGATTTAACTCTGCCCGCAGGTAAAGGGCGTGTGATTGTTCTTTGCATGATCAGATCAATATCACGATCATACCACATATTAATTGCACCAGCCCCACCAGACGCCATACAAATACATAGAATACTAATCAGTGCAATAATTGGATTAATATGACCAGGTGCAAGAACAATTCCAACCACACCTGTAAAAACTACCAAAGAAATCACTCTGGGTTTTAATAAAGCAACCCAATCTTTAACATCACTGCCTACCATAGCCGGATCGAATCGAACCCGTTTTGATCCTACGACTTCATCTGAAAGTGATTGCCCCATTCTGTAAATCCTATTTTACATGAGAAAAAACAGGGGAAGGAAGCTGCCACTCATTAGTTATTGCACCTTCTCCCCAATAATTACTTGGTAATTTCACTTCACTACGTAATGCATTCACCAACATCACAATAAAGGATAGCAAAGAAAGCCCCATGAAAACTGCCCCAATAAGAATGGATTTTTCACCTATTACAAACATATCTAGTGTAAAGACAACACCAACACAGGTCGTTATAAAATGTATTTTTGCTAATAATTCTGAATATTGCTTACCTAGAATTTTGCCCATCCAAAAATAAAAGCCTGCAAAAACCGCAAAAAGAATTCCATAGGAAATAGAAGAATGGATTAATCCAACTTCTTTCGTGATCCCTTGATATGGCCAACCAATTGCTAATAACCCTATAAAACCAAAAGACCATAGCACAGGTGCTGGACAGTGTTTTTTACCTACAAAGAAAAGTTTAATACAATAAACTAATAAAAATAAAGTCAGCGCATATAACGCACATGCATAAAATACTTGTAATGTAATATTCTGATGCATGCTTATTAAGTGCGTGTTAAAAATCATTTTATTCCATGAAAGTAAAACAATAAAAGGCACCAAAATAAGCATTAAAATAACATTTTTATTTTGTTTTATAGATTGATTAGAAATCGTAGTAATAATATGAAATACCATGCAAATTGCTGGGATGATCAAAATCATCAACATTGGATATGAAAAAGAACGAACAGTTTGTTGAAGTGCAGCAGCTGAATAAGCAGCATGATAATAATTTTTTGTTAAGGCTGCTAATAAAATAGACGCCGTAGGTAACAATAAAGCCGCAGAAATCCCTTGTCCCCAAACGAACAAAGGCAATGACGCATAACTAACGTCAGGTGCTCTATTATTAATGATCGTAATTAACATATTTATTGAAAACAAAACTGCTGATATCGACCACAACCCCAAACTATACAAAGCAAATAATGCATGATCAGGGTATAAAAAAGTTAAGAAATTACAAATAAAGCCTATAACAAGACATAAAAGAGAAAAAGCATTCACTCCTTTGAAGGCCATATCTTTTGCTTTAATTAATAAAGGCACGAACCAAGCCCCAAACCCTAACATTAATGCTGGTTGAAGGACAAAAAACACCATCATTCTAGCATGCGTTCTTGGTAAATTTTGTATAAAATCAACTGTACTGAACTTGCCCAAAACAGGAATATATGTATTGAGTTGAACAAACAAAGCTGCAATACCACCACTAATCCCTGCCAATATAGCCAGAAATAAAGCACTCATTCCAATTTTATAATGTGTATTCATTACATATTCTATCGCATTACTAATAAATAAAGCTATGATATAACATAGCTTTTACAAAGTATCACCATCAAATTTTATCGAGGGAGACTGACCAATGTAAACAAACCAAATGGGTGAACAGGTTGCAGAGTCGCTTGTTTTAACTCCTCTGGTGGAAGCAAAGATTCTATTGAGAAGTCTGGGTGCCAACCTAATGATTTTGATGCAGGGGCCATAATACGTTCAACATGATAACGGATCCCTTTTTGTGCTAAAAAATGATTTACAAACAAAATATGACCGCCTGGCTTAACCACTCGCTTTAGTTCTGCAAATAAACGATCTGGATGTGGTACTACAGAGGCAACGAACATACCTACTGCAATATCAAAAGAGCCACTCTCAAAATTTGTCTCCTCAGCATCCATCTCGAATAGATTGTCTACATTAGATAAATTTTGACGTTGAACCCGTTGCCTTGCCCTTTTAAGCATGTCTGTCGACAGATCAATTCCTGTAATTCTCTTATCAAGATTATAAGAAGGAAGAGCTAATCCTGTCCCAACCCCTACTTCTAAAACTTTTTGTCCTGGCAAACGATTAGCTTCGGCAACAGCACAGCGGCGCCCAAACGAGGATATACTTCCAAAAACAGCATCATAAACCATCGCCCAACGACGATAAGCTAATTTAACAGCATCTGCGCTTAACGCAGTATGAGGTGAAGGAGGCACGTTATTGCTCCTAAAAACAATTAACAAAATTACTATACAACAAGTCTTATTAACCAAAAACAAAGAAAAATCTAGTTAGATTTTCTTTTTTTTACATTTTAACAAGGAAAAAAATACTAAAAAGCAACATATTTAATTACTTTATTTTTTTGATGCCCTTTAATTGTTTATTATAAAGCAAATATGTATTATAAGTATCACAACAAGTAAGTAAATAAATAATTGAGCAGATTCAGGAGCAGCTCCCCTTATGTGGTTGACATATTTTAATTGGTTTATGGCGATATTAAGCATCACTATATGGGTTGGAACATATATTGTATATGATCGCGCAAGATTTACGGACTGGTTAGACAATAAATTTGGTAAAGACGACCCTATGCCTCCTATACCTAAACAACAAGAAAGTTCTTTAAATATAGGAGAAGGAACAACTTTCAATTACGAAAAAACATCAAAAGCTGAACCTTCTAAAGAATAAACCTTATCTTACATAAGAATTAATAACATCCCAAATCATAGCGGCAGAGTTGATCTGATTAAATCGATCTAATTCTTGTAGGCCTGTAGGGGATGTTACATTTATTTCTGTCAAATAATCCCCAAGCACATCGATTCCAACAAATATTAATCCTTGCTGTTTCAAAGTAGGTCCTATTATTTTACAAATTTCTTTGTCTCTTTGTGTTAACTCGACTTTGACCGCAACACCACCAACATGCATATTAGAACGCAAATCACCTTTTTGTGGAACACGATTAATCGCCCCAATAGGTTCTCCGTCAACCAAAATAACTCTTTTATCCCCTTTACGTACAGCAGGTTCATAACGTTGAATCATCAAAGGTTCACGCGAAGCAGCAAATTGCATTTCTAATAAGGAGTTTAAATTTTCATCATCTTCTCGAATGCGAAAAACCCCTATTCCACCATTTCCATATAAAGGTTTAATAATTATATCTTTATATTCAGCGCGGAATTCACGTATGGCAATAATATCTCTTGTAATCAGAGTGGGAGGCATAATCTGAGGCCATAAGGTTGCAAAGATTTTCTCTGGTGCATTTCTTACGGATGCAGGATTATTCACAACGAAAACTTTATCTTTACCGATACCGTGAATTTGTTCAAGCAAATGTGTTGCTGTTATATATCCCATATCAAATGGAGGATCTTGACGCATTAACAATACATCAAAATCATTCAACACAACCGTTTTTTCTTCACCAAATTGAGCGTGGTTACCCTGTATGCGTTGCACAGTAACATTTTTGCCCCTGGCGGTAATTTTTTTTGAATTAGAGTTGCTACATAAACTTAGCGTATCAACAGAATAAACAAATAATTCATACCCTCTGGCCTGAGCCTCTAACATTAATGCAAACGTAGAATCGCCATTAATATTAATATTTTCCAGCGGATCCATTTGCACAGCAATTTTTAGCATAGATTTTATACTCACTTATATTAAACTATCTTTTAAGATGGATAAGCAATCTCTAGAATTTCAAGAAATTTTTCTCCAGCAGGGCTTTGATATTTTACCTCATCGCCAACTTTCGACTTTATTAAAGCTCTAGCGATAGGAGAAATCAAGCTAATTTGACCTTGCTCGGTAATTGCTTCATCCACACCAACAATGGTAACTGTATATTCCTGATCTTCTTCAGTGACATAAGTCACAGTTGCACCGAAATAAACTTTATCCTTTTGGGGTTGTTCTTTGGGATCAACCACAACGGCATTATCAAGACGTTTTAACAAAAAGCGGACACGACGATCAATTTCCCTTAATCGACGTTTACCATATATATAATCGCCATTTTCAGATCGATCACCATTACCCGCAGCCCAAGAAACAATCTCTACAATCTTGGGACGTTCTTTGTGCAATAAACTATTAAGCTCATCTTTTAAACGATCAAATCCTTGTGGCGTTAAATGTGGAGGCGTTTGAGATGCAACTGCCATTTTTTTATTCCTCTTCAGTCCCCTGAAAAAGAGTAAAAAATATTACCCTCAAGACGTTGCCCTGGCTTTAGAATAGTTAAGCCACGATCTGAAATTTCAGGCATATTAATAGCATTATTCATATTCATCACAGGCTCAAGTGTAAAATATGGTTTATTTTCAGGATTAAATAACACTAAATGTTGAAAATTATGACTGCTGGTAATGCTTAAATATGCATTAGAATATCGCCAGCGAATAAATGCGAAATTATCCCACCCTGCATAACAATTATCTAACTGTTCATCTTGAGTCAAAGCGCGCATTTCGTTAAAAGCCCATCGACCATCAATCGACATACGACCTTGTGGTAATCCATCATTACCGTTATTCCATACTGTTTTCGCTGTAAAACCGACTTCAACGGAATCTTTGCGAGGAAAATAAGGATGGAATCCAAGCCCTACAGGTTGATTACAACGATCACTGTTCTGTAAGGATAAATGAACAGATAATCCTGTTTCCAATATAGTATATTTTATCTGAGCTTTATAAGAAAAAGGCCATTGCTTTTTAGAATCTTTGTCGGGCTCATGACACAAAATCATGGTCACACTGTTTTTGGAAAAACTTTCTAGCTCCCATTCTCTTTCCCAGGCATTGCCATGAATAGCATCTTTTTCATTTAATGCATTCACATCAAGTTGGTATTTGCGTCCTTCAAATTCGAATTTTCCGTCTGCAATACGATTTGAATAAGGTAATAGTGGATATGCGGCAATAATCTGATTTGCGCTTTTTGCCAGATGTGAATTAATCAAAGGATAAAATATAGGAGTATCCTGACATAACCAATACCCAATTGCACCACCCAAAGCAGGATATATACCAACCCTATGGTGCCCTGATTTGATTTCTAACATATCTGCCCCTCAGCCTTTCTTATTTTTTTTGAACTTAGGAGAAATTACAGAAGATTGCTTCTGATCTAAAAAAGACCCTCCTATCCCTAATTCTGTTTCTTCTAGCTTTTTAATTTCATCTCGTAAATGCGCTGCTTCTTCAAATTCTAAATTTGCGGCTGCAGCATGCATTCTTTTTTCAAGCTCTGCAATGGTTTGTTGTAAATTTTTACCCACAAACGAAGTATCTGAAAATATGTTACCCTTAGAAACCGTCACATAGTCTTGTTCATACACCGAAGCCATCAACTCCCCTATCTTCTTTTTCACCGAAGCAGGCGTAATTCCATGTTCCTTATTCCACTGCGTTTGTTTTTCTCGCCTACTGGCCGTTACGGAAATTGCATAATTCAGACTGTCCGTCATTTTATCAGCATAAAGCAAAACGCGACCATCAACATTACGCGCTGCCCGCCCAATTGTTTGCACAAGTGAAGTCTTGGAACGTAAAAATCCTTCTTTATCTGCATCTAAAATTGCAACTAATTGGCATTCAGGAATATCCAAACCCTCTCGTAACAAGTTAATTCCCACCAGGACATCGAAAACACCAAGCCTAAGATCTCGGATAATCTCAATACGTTCCAACGTATCAATATCTGAATGAAGATAACGCACTTTTATCCCAGATTCATTCATATAATCGGTTAATTTCTCGGACATTTTCTTGGTCAATGTTGTAACCAACACACGCCCACCTTGGCCAATAACTTTTCTGCATTCTGCTAATAAATCATCCACTTGAAGCTCAACAGGGCGAACCTCTGTCACAGGATCTACCAACCCTGTGGGACGAATAACTTGCTCAACGAAAACCCCTTGTGTTCGCTCCATTTCCCAAGGGCCTGGCGTTGCACTGACAAAAACAGTCTGAGGACGATAAGAATCCCACTCGGCAAAATTAAGGGGTCTGTTATCTAGGCAAGATGGCAGTCGAAACCCAAAGTCTGACAAAGTTTTTTTACGCGCATAGTCCCCTCGCTCCATCCCGCCTATTTGCGGAACACTGACATGACTTTCATCAACAATTAATAATGCATCTTCAGGCAGATATTCAAACAAAGTCGGTGGTGGCTCACCAGGATTACGACCTGTTAAATAACGAGAGTAATTTTCAATCCCTTTACATAACCCAGTCGTCTCAATCATTTCCAAATCAAAAGTCGTACGTTGTTGCAGGCGCTCTGCCTCCAGCAACTTCCCTTCAGAAACAAATTGATCAAGCCGTAATTTTAGCTCTGATTTGATTGTTTTCATCGCTTGAGTAAGGGTTGGTCGCGGTGTAACAAAGTGACTATTTGCATAAACGGTAATAGAAGGTAATGATCCCGTTTTAATACCTGTCAAAGGATCGAATTCGTCTATTTCCTCAACCTCATCGCCAAATAAATGCACGCGCCAAGCACGGTCTGCATTTTGCACAGGAAAAATATCAATTGTCTCACCACGCACCCGAAAAGTCCCACGTTGAAAGGCCAAATCATTACGACGATATTGTTGCTCTACCAATCTTTTTATTAAAAGATCCCGACTGATCTCAGCCCCAACTTCTATCTTCACTACCATTTGCGAGTAGAGTTCGGGGGACCCAATACCGTAAATACAAGACACAGACCCAACAATAATTACATCATTGCGTTCTAGCAAAGCCTGCGTTGCAGAGTGGCGCATGCGGTCAATTTGCTCGTTAATTTGGCTATCTTTTTCAATATATGTATCAGAGCGGGCAATATAGGCTTCGGGTTGATAATAATCATAGTAACTTACAAAATACTCAACTGCATTATTTGGAAAAAACTCTTTCATTTCCCCATAAAGCTGAGCTGCTAAAGTTTTGTTGGGTGCCAAGATTAACGTTGGTTTTTGAACAGTCTCAATGACTTTGGCCATCGTGAAGGTTTTACCCGAACCTGTCACTCCTAACAAAACCTGATCTCTTTCCCCGTTCATTATCCCTTGTGATAGTGCTTTGATTGCCGCTGGTTGATCGCCAGAAGGCTCAAACTCAGAGACAACCTGCAACTGATATGTTTTAGGTTTTGCGGGTATCTTTTCAGGATGGAAAATAACTTTATAGTCTGCAGCCTTGGTTTTTTTCATGAAAATTAATATATAACCTACTGTAAATATTGCAAAGTAAATAGCAATCAAAATGATATTATTATCATATTAAATTTTATAATTATAAATTAGATTTTTTTATATTAGCAAAAGGTTTTTTTTAATGAAAATGCTTCATGCCTACTCAATCGACCTTCAAAAAAATATAACAGCAACACAAGCTCATGATTTTTATTCTAAATTAATAAAATCTTCTCAAAACTTTCAATGCTCTGACGAAGATTGTCGGGCTCCAGTCATTTGTGTTAATTTTGGCAAAAAACCAGGGGAATATAAAATGCCAGTACATTTTCGAATATCTCCCAAACATACCGAGAATTGCAGTATTCAAAAGGATATAGACGAACAAGCAAAAAGATTATCTACAAACTAAAATAATCGTCATAATATCAGTGAAAGTATGGAATTTATATATCGAATTTCATTAGATAAAAACAAATCAATAAAAAGCATATGCAACGCAGAACAACGCCATAATAGTTCTTTTATAAATTCTAGTTTAAAAAAAAATTTACTAAAAAATCATCTATTACTGAATGTTATCTTGAAGAAATAATAGATCGCTCTCAAAGTAATAAAAACCTTGAAATTTCGATAGAATATGAAAATAACTTTTTTAATGTTCAAGAGCTAATAATGAATTTAAATAATCTTCAAAATGATAAAAAATGGCATATTTATTATGGTGACGGCTGGATAAATAAAATAAAAAATGACAATTATCTAATTAAATTTAAAAATAAAATCTCATAACTTAATAAAAATTATACAGCTACTTTTTTTATCAATCAAAAAGACATTCTAAAACTAAGTTGTAAGTATTCCCTTTTAAAAAGATTAAAAAAGCTATCAGAGTCTAAAAAGCTGTATCAATTATTTATTTTAACAAATAGCTTTAAGGAGAATGAAAGTTATATTAATTTAAACCTACAAGGGTTACGTTATTGTGCTTTCAAAGAAAAATAATCTTATGTCTAAAAATATAATATCATTCATCCCTTATGTTCCAGTTAATCTTTCCTTTTTTTAATAATCTATACTAAGATAACTTCTTAACAGTATTGACTCAGCTAAAATTATAGGAACAGCATGTTTTCATTAGATCATTTTAAATATAATACTCAAAATCAAACAGCTTCAGGAACCTCGAATAATGAAGACCTTCCCTCTTGGGATTTGTCCGATCTATATCCCTCACCTGACAGCCCAGAATTAAAAAATGATCTGGAAAAAGCACATTTAAAGGTAGAGGCCTTTGCGGCTAATTGGCAAGGCAATCTTAGAGAGGCGTCTGGTCAAGAGCTTTCGATGGCGATTGATCTTTATCAAGAAATTAGTGAAATACTAGGACGTGTTGGCTCTTATGCTCAATTAATGTTTGCTACCGATTCAACAGATGCCAAGGTTGCTCAATTCTATCAGTATATCAACGAACAAATTACCAATATAAGTTCTGGAACTCTGTTTTTTACATTAGAGTTAAACCGCATTTCCGAAGAAGAGTTACAAGCAAAACTAAGCAATGAAGCTTTGTTATCTTGGAAACCTTTTCTTGATAGTATACGTGTTTTTAAATCTTATCAGCTTAACGATGAAATCGAAAAAGTTCTGCATGAAAAATCTGTTACCGGCAGAACGGCCTGGTCAAGATTATATGATGAAACTTTGGCCTCTATGCAAGTAACCGTGCAAGATGAAAAGGTTACTCTGGGTGAGGCTTTAAACAAACTTTCTTCTGCTGATCGTCAAATGAGAGAAAATTCAGCCAAAGGATTAGGTGAAAGTTTTAATGGCAATATACGCCTCTTCTCTTTGATTACAAATACCCTGGCCAAAGATAAACATATTACGGATGAATGGCGCAAATTTCCCCGTGTTGATTCAGAGCGTAACTGCGATAATATGATTGAAGACGAGGTTGTTGACGCTTTGGTGAATGCTGTAACCCAAGATTATCAACGTCTTTCTCATCGTTATTTTACACTCAAAGCAAAATGGTTGGGTCTTGATAAGTTACAACATTGGGATCGTAATGCCCCTTTGCCTGATGATACAGATCAAACCATCCCTTGGGAGCAAGCCAAAGAAATCGTTCATACAGCATATAACGAGTTCAATCCAGATATGGGTAGTATGATCAAGCAATTCCTTGATCAACCTTGGATTGATGCAACATTGCGCCCTGGAAAATCCTCTGGAGCCTTTGCACATCCAACAGTTCCCGACGTTCATCCTTATATTTTATTAAACTATCATGGACGAAATCGTGATGTCATGACCCTTGCGCACGAATTAGGTCATGGTATTCATCAAATTTTAGCTGCTAAACAAGGTTACATTCAATCCAATACTCCTTTGACTTTGGCTGAGACGGCCAGTGTATTTGGAGAGATGTTAACTTTTCAAAGTCTGTTACGATCTCAAAAGACTCCAGAACAACGTCGCATCATGCTCAGCCGTAAGGTTGAGGACATGTTAAACACTGTCGTAAGGCAAATTGCGTTTTACCAATTTGAACGTAAAGTTCATGAAGCACGTCAAACGAATGAGTTGTTGCCCGATGAAATAGGCAATTTCTGGATGGAAACTCAACAAGCAAGCTTAGGGCCTGCATTCGAGTTTACTCCAGAATATAAATCTTATTGGACTTATATTCCGCACTTTATTCATTCTCCATTTTATGTTTATGCTTATGCGTTCGGGGATTGTTTAGTAAATGCCTTGTATAAAGTTTATCAAGATGGGCATGAAAATTTCCAAGAAAAATACATAGAAATGCTGCAAGCTGGTGGTACAAAAAAACACAAAGAATTATTGGCTCCATTTGGGTTGGATGCTTCTGACCCAGCGTTTTGGCGCAAAGGACTTGATGTAATTTCTCAATTTATCGATGAACTGGAACAAGCATAAACCATGGAAAAAGATGACGATCTAGACAAAACAAGCCTTTTTGGTGGTATGCGTCGCATGATTAAATCCACGACAACTGTCGGTGGGATTGCTGCGCGTTTAGCTGGCGAAAAAATGGGAATTCCTGTAAATAAAGCAGCGCACGCAGAAGATTTAAAAAATGCACTGGGTGGTCTTAAAGGCCCCATTATGAAAGTTGCTCAATTATTAAGCACTATTCCTAATGTATTACCCGAAGAATATGCTGATGAATTGGCTAATCTTCAATCTAATGCGCCCCCAATGGGTTGGTCTTTTGTTCGCAGAAGAATGAAAGCAGAATTAGGAGCCAATTGGGAACAACATTTTACCAAATTCTCTCAAGAGGCTGCTGCTGCTGCAAGCCTTGGGCAAGTACATCGTGCTACGTTACCAAACGGAAAAGAGGTTGCCTGTAAATTACAATATCCCGACATGGCAAGTTCTGTTGAATCAGATTTAAAACAGCTAAATTTATTAATTGCTATTTATCATCGATTAGATAATGCCATCAAACAAGATGAAGTTTATAAAGAGCTGGTTACTCGCATTCAAGAAGAGCTTGACTATAAAAGAGAAGCCGCAAATATACGCCTATTCTCTCTGATGCTTAAAGATTACGACCAAACCATTGTCCCAAATATAGTTGAGGAACTTTCGACTAAACGATTATTAACAATGGAATGGATTGAAGGGCAAAGCTTACAAAAATTAATAGATAGTGGGTTAAATCAAGAAAGTCGTAACGAAATTGCACGTTCTTTATTCTGCTCGTGGTATGTTCCCTTCTATCATTACGGGGTCATTCATGGCGATCCTCATATGGGTAACTTTTTAATCAACTCGCAAAATAAACTATGTTTACTTGATTTTGGTTCCATCCGTATTTTTGATGGTAAATTTGTACAAGGTGTAATTGATCTTTGTCGAGCGATTGAAACACATGATGATGAACTGGCTCATCATGCTTATACTTCTTGGGGATTTAAAGATATTTCCAAAGAAACAATGGAAATCTTAAATGAATGGGCACGTTATTTATATGCACCATTAACTCAAGATAGAGAACGATTTATTCAAGATAGTCAAGATCCTGCTTTTGCGCGAAAACTCGCTGAAAAAGTCCATAAAGGCTTGCAAAGAACAGGTGGCATTACCCCTCCACGTGAATTTGTGCTAATTGATCGCTCTGCTATTGGTTTGGGAAGTATATCCACAAAACTACATGCAAAGTTAAATTGGCATAATCTTTTCCAAGAAATGGTTGAAGGCTTTAATCAAGACAAGATGAATCAAGATCAAGCCCGAGCGTTAGCAGAGGCAAAGGTTCCTCCGCCATTACAATAATCTAAAATTAAGCATATTTTCTATAATTTTAAATATGCTTAATTTTAACTTTTATACATTTTATAATTTTTTAATATTAATCTTGAACTATAAAGATACTTAAATACAGAAACTTATTTGCATTATAATACAAAGCACAATGAGAACTTCAATACATATAGATGTATCTATAAATTATATTTCTCGTTGAGTAACAAAATAAATAACTGATAATTAAAAAAATCAGAAATATTTTTAAAATTTGGCTTACTCTAATTTTCCAATTATGGAATAATTACCTTTATAATTTCATAAAATAACCATAATAAAATACAAAAAATATCATTATAAATTAATAAAACGTCAAAGAATTTAAATAATGAACAAATATACTTTACTTGCTTTATCTGTGCTCATGGTGCCATCAGTATCCTTCGCACAAAGCACTGATACAATTACAGACCAAACACAACAAACAAATACCCAAGATAACAACAATTCTAAACGTCATGATAATTATCATAACGACCGTGAAAGCAGTCGTGATAATGATCGCAATGATCGTGGAAACCGTCATGATAATGATCGCAATGATCGTGGAAACCGTCATGATAATGATCGCAATGATCGTGGAAGCCGTCATGACAATGATCGCAATGATCGTGGAAGCCGTCATGACAATGATCGCAATGACCGTGGAAACCGTCATGATAATGATCGCAATGACCGTGGAAACCGTCATGATAATGATCGCAATGACCGTGGAAACCGTCATGATAATGATCGCAATGACCGTGGAAACCGCCACCAACATTAGTTGTCAAACCAACATATGCGAAAAAGGTTTCTTATGATTAAAGGAACCTTTTTATAACAAACGATAATCAATTAAATATAATGAGATAAAATGAAAAAATATTTAGTATTTGCTTTATCTATAACTTTACTGCCAACAGTTTCTTTCGCCCAAAACAGAAACAATGCCTTACAACAAATTAGCAAACAAAGGGATATTGCGGATAATAATTGCCGTAATAACCTTCCTAACCCCAGAGCTGCAATTGGTTTTTGCAAAAAAAGAGACGGTTTACAGAAAAAATTAGATAATATGAATAATCGTCGCAATAATTATAATTATAATAATAACAACATTAACAATTCTGATCGTAATGGGGATTATAACAATAATCACCATAATCATCACAATAACCATCGTCAAAATCACAATAATTAGTCATAACAGTGACTTTAAAAAAATAAAGCTATCCCTTTTAATAAAGGGATAGCTTTTTATGTATTATTTCTTATTTTTAAAAAATAGGTTTTAACGCTTTATAAATAGCTTTAAATTGTTCATATTTTTCAGTATACAAAACACTAATATCAGGATGTGGTATATAAGATGCCTCAACAGGAGGTTGCGGCAACAAATCTCCAAATGAAGTGTTTTGGTTACAACTTAACATCGCCAATCTTGCCGCGCCAAGTGCAGGACCAACATCCCCACCTTCACGATAATCCAACGGATATCCAGTAATATCAGCTAATAATTGTCTCCAAAAAGCACTACGTGCACCACCACCAATCAAACTGATATTATCAGGCTTAATTCCTGTAGCATGTAAAACTTCCATTCCCTCTGCAAGACCAAAACTAACACCTTCAACCACAGCACGTGCAATATCTTGTCTGTCATGCTTATGTGTTAGCCCCATAAAACATCCTGTTGCTTTGGCATTATTATGTGGAGTACGTTCACCTGATAGGTAAGGCAAGAAAATAACAGAAGAAGGATCTTTGCCTGTTGTTTCAGCCAGTGCTAATAACTCAGGAACAGACTTAACACCTGTAATTTTAGCAGCCCAATCTAAACATGACGCAGCACTCAGCATTACTGACATCAAATGCCATGTATTCGGTAAAGCATGACAAAAACTATGAACTGCTTTTTCAGGATTACTTAGGAAACCATCACTTGCAACAAAATACACTCCAGAGGTTCCCAAGGACAGCATTGCCTGACCTTTACGCCAAATACCAACACCAATTGCACCCGCAGCATTATCACCACCACCAGCAGTAATCGTTACAGTCTTTGGCATCCCCCAACGATTAGCTAACTCGGGTTTGATTGTTCCTGTAGATTCATTACCCTCGAATAATTTAGGCATATTATCTTCAGTTAAACCACAAGCATTTAATAAAGGTTTATACCAAGAACGTGCCCCAACATCCATCCACATGGTTCCTGCAGCATCAGACATATCAGATGCAAAAACACCATTAATTAACCAACGAAGATAATCTTTGGGTAATAAGATTTTATCGATTTTACTGTAAATTTCAGGTTCGTACTTACGCACCCAACAAATTTTAGGTGCGGTAAATCCTGGCATCATCAAGTTACCAGTAATTTTACGAGATTCTGGAACCGCTTGTTCAAGTTCCACACATTCTTGATAGCTACGTCCATCGTTCCACAAAATTGCTGGACGTAATATTTTGCCATTTTTATCTAATAAAACAGCCCCGTGCATTTGACCTGTTAGGCCAATTGCTTGGACATCTTTCAAAGAATGTTTTTGACCTAAAGCAGACATTACTTTGTCTGCAGCTTCCCACCATGAATGAGGATCTTGTTCAGACCACAAAGCTTGTGGGCGCGATACTGTTAGACTTTCAGTGTGACTGGCAAGTATTTGATGTTTATCATCTAACAAAATACCTTTGATTCCAGACGTTCCAATATCAATACCAATATACATTGAACAGACTCCTACTTCAAATTTGAAAAGAGATCACTTAAAAATGAACATCTTTATTTATATATTCAAATCATAAAAATAGCTACAGAATTGATTAAAAAAACAACGTAATTAATATGTAGTTTTTAAAATATGACAAGCGTTTTCAAAACCCTTTTCGCAACTTTGCATAAACAATTCTTTGGCAAGTTTGGTATCTTTGGTTACATGATTACCATTTAAATATAAATTTCCTAGTATGAACATAGACTCCGCATCACCATTTTTTATCGCTTCTTGAAGATAAGATATCACTGTTTGCATATTGGGATCTTGAACCTGATTTGATAAATCAAGTTTAGCATATTCACGTTGCGCTACGACTAAACCTTGTTGAGCTGCTTTTTTTAAGAAATTTCTCGCTTTTTCAATATCTTTGGAAACCCCTAATCCTTTTGCATATAACATGCCAACAGCATATTGCAGATCAGCATTGTGACTACTTAATCCTTTACTATATATTTCAAAGGCCTTCTGATAATCTTCAGTCGTTCCAATACCTTGTTCGTAAATCTGGCCCAATGCCAACATTGCTTGAATATTTCCTTGGTCGACAGCCTTTTGATACCATTCAATTGCTTTTGCTGGGTTTTTTGGTAAATTCGTTCCCGCTAAATAAAACGATGCAATTTTTAATTGAGCCTCGACATTTCCACCCTCAGCAGCTTTTTGATAAAATCCTACTGCCTTTGCTTGATCTTTTGGAACGTCTAACCCTTGATCAAAAATATTTCCCAAAGCAAGTAAAGCCTCTGAATTATTTTGATTAGCAGCTTTTTGATACCATTCAATTGCTTTATTATGATCAATTGGCGTATTCATTCCTTTGAAATATATTGTGGCCATCTTTAATTGGGCCTGAACATTTCCATCCTGAGCAGCTTGTTGAAATAATTGAAACGCTTTGTCGAAATTTTCATTCACACCACGACCATCTATATACATTTCACCTAATCGATAAGCAGATCTACTATCCCCTTGTTTTGCAGCTTTATCATACCAAAAAGCTGCCTTAGCACTGTCTTGTGGAACATTGTCCCCTTTGTCATAAAAATTAGCCAAATAATATTGCGCCTGAATATTATTTCCATTCGCTGCTCTTTTTAAGAGTTCAAAGGCATGGTTATAATCAATCTCTACTCCCAAACCATTTTTATACATTTTGGCTAAATTAAATGCTGCACTCGAGTGGGTTTTTGATGATTTTTCATACCAATATATTGCTTTGGTATAATCGCGCTTTACCCCATTCCCATTTTCATACATCACCCCTAAATAAAATTGTGCATCATGATTGCCTTTGTAAGCAGCCTTTTCGAAATATGAAAATGCTTTTTTGGTATCCTGAGGAATATTTTTACCTTCGAAATACAAGGATCCAATATAAAAAAGGGCTTTAACATACCCATTTTCTGCGGATTTTTGAAGATACTGTAACCCTTTATCAATATTTTTAGTGGTGCCGATACCATTATAATATGCATAGCCCAACGCATACTGCGCCGCAGGGTTATTTTGATTTGCTGATTTCTCATACCACCGAACGGCTTCGGTATGATCCTCTGGCACGCCACGTGCATGGTCATACATACTACCTAATGCATATTGAGCTTTGGCATGATTTTTATTAGCAGCTTGTTTGTAAAAATTCATCGCTTTTGAAAAATCTTGAGAGGCCCCTTGGCCTTTCTCATACATAACACCCAACATATATTGAGCATTATCACTGCCAGCAGTAGCAGACTGCTCTAAATATTCACGTGCTTTTTTAAAATCTTGAGGATTACCCTCACCTTGCATATACATACTGGCACGATCAAATTGTGCCTCAATAAAACCAGTTCGAATTGTTTTATAAAAACAAATACAAAAAACAATAAAAATAATACAGGCAATCGCTGCTATTTTTCCAACAAGAGCAATATGAGATCTGGACATAAAAAACCGATATAACAAAGACAAAAAGCGAATATTAGGAGTGTGAAAAGACTATACTACGTTTTATGATCTCATTATAGAAAAAAATACCTTTATAATTGAAACGCTTATTTAGCCTTCACTTTTTGCAATCAGCGCCATTCCTTTATCATGATTATGAGGAACACCTTGCCCCTCTAGATACATTTTTCCAAGAATAAAACTGGATTTTTTATGACCCTGAGCCTCAGCTTTTTCAAACCAAAACGCTGCTTTTAAAAAATCTTGGGGGACACCATCACCTTTATAATACATAATCGCAAGGTTAAATTGAGCCAGATCATACCCATTTTCCGCCGCAGTTTGGAAATATTCAAAGGCTCTCACAAGATCAATCTTAATAATTTGCCCTGCTAAATAGACATATCCCAAACTATATTGTGCCTGAACATCTCCACAGTTAGCAGCTTGCTCATACCAATATATCGCTAGCTTGTAATCTTTGGAAACACCTTGCCCTTCTGAATACATGTAGCCAATCATATTTTGAGCCTGTACGTGACCTTGACGTGCGGCTTTTTCGTAAAAATAAGCAGCTCTTTTATAATCCACAGCCATTTCTTGACCATGATAGTAAATATTAGCCATAAAAAACTGAGCTTCAACCTCACCTTGATAAGCAGCCTTTTCGAAATACCCTCTGGCTTTTGGACGATCTTGCTCTCCTCCGTCACCATTCCAATACATTAATGCTAATTGATATTCACCCTGCTTATTTCCCTGTCGAGCCGAAAAAGAATAATATTCTCTAGCTTTTTCAAGATCTTTTTCTACGCCTTTGGCTTGGACATACATGTAAGCTAGATTATTTTGTGCTTCAGCAGCCCCTTTTTGAGCAGCTTGCTCTAAATATACTCTTGCTTTGCTATAATCCTGAGTAACTCCAACCCCCTCGTAATACATCATACCAAGGTTTAAAAGCGCTTCCACCTCACCTTGACGTGCAGAAGATTCAAAATATTCGCGGGCGGTATCATAATTTTGCTCTACCACATGACCCGTAATATAAATTCTTCCCAAAGCAAACATAGCTTTGGCATTACCTTTTTTAGCAGCCTCTTCAAAATAAGCTAGGGCTTTGGAATCATCTTGTTCAACGCCCAACCCCTCATAAAAAATAATAGCTAGGTATAAAATTGCTTGAACATGACCACCAGACGCCGCTTTTTCAAAAAACTCTTTGGCCTTTTTATAGTTTTGAGGTACGCCATCCCCTTTAAAATGCATCAAACCTTTATCCATAGGCGTACTGGATTCAATGAAATCCACTTCTACTTCATTATTCGAATTGATAGCGGAACTGGCATGATTTATATGATTGGATATTCGAAATTTACGTATTCCTATATCATATACAACAAATGCAATACAAATTACGCATATGATGATCAGTATAATAAAAATATAATGAATCATATAAACCCTAATCAATGCCCGAGAAAAATAAAGACAGCTAGTTCGTTAAAATTAATAAGACTATGACGGATAATCAATAATAAAAATCAAGAAAATATGTTTTATCAAACCATTGTGTCTTTAATTCATACTGGAGATTATCTCACAGGCAGAGTTATTGTTTTGTCGACAAGATTTAAGCAACCATACTTTTGCTTCTGGCTTGTTTTCTTTGGTTCCATGCCCTGTTAAATAAGACACTCCAACAGCGAGTTGGGCCTCGGGAACATTTTGTTTGGCTGCTTGTTGATAATAATAAAACGATTTTTTATAATCTTTTTTAACACCGTGACCATTATCATATGCAATTCCAAGCATTGCATTCGCATGCTTGTTTCCTTGCTTGGCAGATTTTTCAAACCATTCTATTGCTTTGTGATAATCTTGTGGAATTCCTTGTCCACTATAATACATCCGCCCAAGAAAATATTGAGCATCACTGTTACCTTTTTGAGCCGACAGTTCAAAATATTTTTTTGCTCTTATGTATAGTCTGGGAACTCTTAATCCTTTAAAATAAATCAACCCTAAATAAAAATTAGCTTCTGGTTCACTTTGAGCAGCGGCCTGCTCTAAAAACTTTCTCGCTTGAATATAGTCGCGCTCCACACCAATACCCCCACCATAAAAAATTCCTAATGCCAATTGTGATTTGGCATTACCGTTTTTAGCCGCTTTCTCGAACCATTCTATTGCTGTATTTTGATCCTGAAGAACCCCTTGGCCTTGTTGATACCTAAGGGCCAAATGATATTGTGCAACCGCATTCCCAGCTGTGGCTGCTTTGGTTAATTGATCCAAATTTTGTTTTGTATCGGCTTGTTCAAGATGAACCGTATGCTCAAGTACCTGAAATGCTTTTGACTGTTCAGGAAAGTTGGCATAAATTACGAATGCACAAAATATTCCATTACAGAAAAAACGTTTATAGACTTGTTTCATTATAAACTCTTTTAAGATCAAAGATTAAAAACCTACATTATCAATAAATTAAATTTCTACTAGAAAATAATAACATATCTATTACAAAAAAAAGGAGTCTACGATGTTACATAATTCAATTAAACAAATTGAACTAAGCGATTGCCTGAATTTGAGAAGGGATATCTTATGGCCTAATGGCACTTTACAAGACTGTATTGAAGAAGATGATGAGAATGCCACTCATTATGGGTATATTAAAGACCAAAAAGTCATTAGTTGTTTATCTGTTTTTTACCGTTCGCCCATACGATATCAAATTCGTAAATTTGCAACAAAAACAGACTATCAAAATCGAGGTATTGGAAGTTTCTTGTTTCATCATATTTTACTAGAGTTAGCAAATAAAAAAATTGAAACAATATACTTAAATGCCAGAGTAACAGCTATTCGCTTTTATGAAAAATTTCAGTTCCAACCTTTTGATAAAGAATTTTCAAAAAAAGGCGTGTCTTTTTTACCCATGGAACTGAATTTGACCCAGTGGAATATAAAAGCAAATAAAAATACTCATGATCCATTAACGCTGATCAAATAATTCTTTTTGCTGTTGTTGTATTAATGTATCTTTTCTCTCTTTGAGAATTTGAAACGCTTTTTTCTTCTTCTCATCCGCTTCTTTTAAAATGGATTGAGCCTGATCTTGTGCTGAATCCATAATATCATCAAAACGCTGTTGAACATTAAAGTTTGTATTGCTGTTATAAGATTTGATATACGTAACAAACCATATACAAGCCCCCACTGCTATCGCTACGGTTAAAACTCGTTTTATCATTTTTTCACACCATGATTTTACATCAAATAAAGTCCCAACTTTATTTAAACTAAAAATAGATGAAAAGAAATAACTTCTACAAATATAAGACGTTTAAAATACGAAATAAAAAATCAATATTATAAATATACTTATTTAAAAATTTAGGTTGAAAAGAGTATTCTTATATACTATCTGATAACGATTATCATTATCATTTATTAATATAGAGTGTTTGTCAAACCCATGACCTGTACGTATCGTTATTTATTATTAGTTACCTCTGGTGTTGTCTTATTTTCTTTACCAAAACAAAGTTTTGCACAAACAACTTCATCAACAACACAAAATACAAATACTACAAAAGCATCTGACGATTCATCATCAAATGATGAGCAAATTGTCGTAAGAGGTCAGAAAAACTCTATTGTAGTCAAGTCATCTTCAGCAGCCACTAAAACGAATACACCTCTGATCTATACACCAGAATCAGTATCCGTGGTGACCGCTTCACAAATGGAAATGCAAAATGCCACAACACTAGGGCAAGCATTACGTTACAGTTCGGGTGTCGCTATGGAACAACGTGGTGCAAATAACAGATATAATCTTGGGACGATCCGTGGTTTTGATTCCAGCGAATATCTTGATGGTCTATTAATGTTCAAAGGGCAATATTACGCCGCTCAACAAGTAGATGTCTACTTATTGCAAGAAATAGAAGTCGTCAAAGGTCCATCTTCCGTTGTGTACGGTCAAAGTAGCCCAGGGGGCATTATAGCCTTAACCAGTAAATTTGCCAATGGATCACGCTTTCGTCATGTATCCATTGAAGGTGGAAATTATGATTATGTCCGCGGCACTTTTGACTTGGGCGATACGTTCAAAGGTCTTGATAATCTTTCTTGGCGCGTTGTTGGAACTGGATTTAGAAAGGATGGAATGGATTGGTATACCAAAGCAGAAAGCTATGCAATCCAGCCATCCTTATACTGGGAACCCACCGATGATATTAACTTAACAGTTTACGGTCGTTACCAAGCTGATCCTAGTGATACATCCTATCAAACCTTTCCTGCCTATGGCTCTGTTTTATCCAGCCCATATCATTTTCCTTCTAATTTTTATTCAGGAGATAAAAATTTCGAAGATTATGATCGTACTCAAGCTTCCGTAGGATATAAATTTATCTATCAACTTAATCCAGAATGGCAATTTCGTTCTCTAGGACGTTATACCAATGTTGGAACCAACTATAATCAAGTTTATGGCACAGGTGGAGCTAGCAATAGTAGTGCTGGATACTCCCCAGGAAGTCAATATATGTATCGTCTAGCAAATGGTTCCAAAGAACATCTCGATACGATGACTATTGAAGAACAATTACATGGAAACGTTCATACTGGTCCTGTTGAACATGATTTATTATTAGGGGTCAGTTGGCAAAATCTACGTGATGGGTTTGACTATGGTTGGGGCTCTGCCCCCCCTCTTAATTTATATCACCCAAATTATTCAGCCCCGATTAAAATTCCTGCAATTAGTACTCAAACGAGTGCAACAACCAATCAAGAAGCTATTTTCTTACAAGACAATATGAGTTATAAGCGCCTACACGTGCAGTTAGGATTTCGTAATGATTGGTCTACTATTCATACGAGAAATCACCTTAGCCCATCAAACAGCTTCACACAAAGTGATCAGGCATTTACCTTTCGTGGAGGTATCCTTTATAATTTACCTCATAATATCTCTCCTTATTTCATCTACTCACAATCGTTTCAACCGCTTAATCAAGTATCTCAAAAAGATCAAAAACCGTTCCAACCTACGCGAGGAGAACAATATGAATTCGGGGTTAAATATCAACCCGAAGGTTTCAATGGGTTCTTTACAGCAGCTATTTATAATCTAGAACAAACAAATGTCTTAACTCCAGATCCTGAAAACGCTTCATGGAGTATTCAAGCAGGAAAACAGCGTTCTCGAGGTCTAGAATTGGAAGCCCATACATCGCCAATTGCTGGGTTAAACTTAATCTTAGCTTATACACACCAAAATGTTAAATTTACTGAAGGACAATATAGCGGTCTTCGTCCAACTCAAGTCCCTGCAAACATGTTTTCCTTTTGGGGAGATTACACCATTCAGTCTGGCACACTTAAAAACCTAGGGGGTGCTATTGGTGTCAGATATAACGGCAATACAAATGGGGATTATACATCTTACCTTAGAACCGCTGCATATACTTTGATAGATATGCAAGCACATTATAAATTCGATGATACACTTCCAACCTTAAAAGGGCTTGATGCTCAACTTACGTTTCAAAACCTAACGAACAAACGTTACTTTACTGCTTGTTACAGCCAGTCTTTTGGTTGTGCCATCGGGCAAGGCAGAACTGTTATTGGAAAGCTTTCTTATAACTGGTAATTTTAGCTTACTTTTATCCAAGATATTATCAAACTTGGATAAAAGTTTCTTTACGCTACTCGCTTAAAAACATTTTTCCGTTGCAAATAAAAATATAATATTCCAAAAATCAAACCAATACTGATAAACGTAATACTCATCACAGTGTAAACACCATTTTGATTAAAAATTGACGTCAGGATTTGTGGGAATAAAATAGCTTTTGCAACGGGTAATAAAATACATAAGCATGCAAATAATCCAATTTGATATTGCCATGCTTTCATCACTGTCAAATAAAAACTATAAAACAATCCTTGAATAAACGATAAAATAAATACACACAAAAAGATTGTCACTTCCCAAAACGGTTTATCAATAATATGTTTAGGCACAAGCATATTCACCCAAAATACTGATAATAACGCCATTAAAGCACCCATTATAACCCCGACATGCAACCCATCAGTTAACTTATAGAACATCAACAATTTTGCAGAGACGTGCTTTGTATTATAATGGCGGCGTTTATTCGAAAAGAATAATAATCCCGTCGCAATTAATGCCGCAGACCCAACCCCAGCTATAAAATAAATACACCTCAACACATCTCCCCCTGTGCGCGCCAAATGTAGTCCAAACATTAAATTAAGGAAATATCGTCCATCTGAGGATTGATTAATATTACGAGAAACTTGATCTGTGGCTCTATCAAACTCGATATAATTACGCATAATTGCCAATTGATCCACATCACTTTGCACCACACGGATTTGCTTTGAGGTAATTAATATAAACCCTGGCATAGAGTGAAAAGAAGTTTGTGCCTTTTGCACCAAAGAATATAAATTCTGTGCTGGAAGATCATGGGTAGCAGAAACATCTTTCAAAGTTTCTGAGTGATAATGATTGGTGGATGGATTAAAGAATGAAATATAATTGGGTGCATAAAATAAAAAGCCACTAATAACCATCATGAGTAAAAACGGTAAAAAGAAAACCCCTATTCCCAAATGAATATCTAAAACAAAACGTAGTGCGGATGCTTTAGGTCTGATTTTAAAAAACTCTTTCCACAAATGCTGCAGATGAATTATAAAGCCGCTGAGAATAAAAAGAAAAAACAATATAGATAAAGTAATAATCGCTATATCACCCGCTGGACGACCCATTAAAAGATTATTATGTAAACTATCAAAAAAATATCCTCCTACAGTAGAGGGAGATTTTATAACCTCTCCAGTAGTTGGTTCGATATTCTGCCAGCTTAATAATTTACCGTGACTGTTCAGCACTTGTAAAAATGGATATCGTTCAGAAGGTAAAATTACAAAACTAAATTGGTTCTTGCGCGCATTTTCTTGCCAGACATTATAAGCACTTTGTAACCCCGTTTCTGACACTATTTGTGTTGGCTTGTAATTTGCCAATTCTGGCTGCATCCATTGTGAAATTTCTTGGTCAAAAATTGAAATCGTACCTGTTATCACCAAAAAAAAACAAAACCATCCTCCAATTAAACCGCCCCAACGATGGATAAATGTTAAGATAAACAGTATTTTTTTAATCATAAGAAGTTTTTCTGGTTTATGAGAATAAGAATGAATAACACTATAGAATATTTAACCAGAAATTCAATTTGTATATATTACTATCTTAATTTCAATCGATCTATATTCAGCTGCCTTTATATGTTGAAAATCCATAAGGAGAAAGCAATAAAGGCACATGATAATGATCTGAAGCAGGGTTTTCAGCAATTCCAAAGTCTATTCGCACAATATTTAAAAAAGCAGGATCGGTAACTGCGTAATGTTGCCGTTTAAAATACTCTACAACATAAAAAGCCAGTTGATAATATCCTGCTGCCAGTTTCTCTTGATGACGAGGTAAAATCACGCAGCGCCCATCCTGATTGGTTTGACCCTCAAATAAAAGCGTTGTTTCTTGATATAAATTTACTTTAACATTCGGCGCAGGTTTTCCTGAAACCATATCCAAAATATGAGTGGATAAAGTTACCTTGTATGAATTTACTTTATTCCGAGCAACGGGTTCTGCTGCATTAGCAGCGGGAACAATCAAAGAGCCCCCTATACCACTAAGAAAATGTCGACGTTTCATCTCCATTTAGATTTTCCTTTCTTTAAAAAATACTTATGTAATAGCATCACGGTGAATAATAGATGCTTTTGCCAATCCATTTTGCTCTAATACTGAACCTACAGCAAATAATAGCTTTTCTTGATAAGGTTGTGCAATCAGTTGCAGACCAACTGGTGGCTTTCCTTTTCTTTGAAAAGGTATTGATAAAACAGGACATTTACTCATACTAAAGGGTTGAGTATAAATCCCCAAATGCACTCTGGCAGGAACTGGCTGTCCATCGACATACACAATAGGATTATCAATAAGTGGTGCTGCAGCCCCTACTGCTGGCGCAATCAGCAGATCATATTCCTTAAAGATCTCGGCCAGATAATTTTGAAACCATGTTTTAACTTTTTGTGCTTGCAAATATGAGGCAACAGGTAACATCGCCCCTGCCATCAAACGGTCTCGGGTTGCAGGATCATAATCCAAAGGCTGTGTTCTGAGCATGGGTAAGTGTAGATTTCCGCCTTCGGAAGCAGTCATTAAATAGGATGCTGTGCGCACTTGCTCTATATAGGGAATTTCAATTTTTTTTTGCTGACCAAAAAGATGCATAATTTCTTGAATAGTTTTTAAAATATCCTGCTCAACATCTCTTTCAAACCAGCCCCCTACTTGTGCAATCTGCAAATCAGAAACAGATGGTAAAATAGAAGCGTTATCCTCAACCCCTGCCATCACATTAAAAACAAGCTTTAAATCCTCAACCGTTTGGCAAAAAGGACCAATAGTATCAAAGCTTTTAGCAAAAGGATAAACCCCTTGCATCGGCATAAGACCAAAAGTTGGCCTTATGCCCCATACACCGCACAAAGATGCAGGCACTCGAATAGATCCATTCGTATCAGATCCCAAAGAGAACGGAATAATCCCTCCACCAACGGAGGCAGCAGATCCTCCCGATGACCCTCCTGCAAAGCGCGATAAATCATGAGGATTATATGTCATACCATGATGAACATTGTCAGTAACAAACCCATAAGCGAATTCGTCCATATTTAACGTCGCCACAGGAATAGCACCCGCTTTACATAATCGTTGAATAACCTCAGCATCTTGGTTGGCACATGATTTTTTTGATAAAATCTTTGAACCCGCAGTGGTTACCTCATCTTGCACATCAAAAAGATCTTTGACCGCAAAAGGAACCCCTGCCAAAGGCCCTGGATCTTGACCTGTGGCAATAAGAAGATCGATCCGCTCTGCCGCTTTTAACGCACGTTCATCCAAAATACGCGTTACACTATTTATTGGTGGATCATATTGCCGAATAATTTGCAAATAATGAGATATAGTTTGTTGTGCAGAAGCGCGTCCCAAACGAATAGAGTTGGCAATGTCTTTTACAGAACGCATTCCGTTCACCCATTCTCTTTAATTTCAGGAATTTTAAATTGATGAATAAGCTGACTATAATCGTGCAATATTTTCGTGTTTTTTAAGACACCTTCTTTGCACGGCTCGGGAATAGATAATAAAATACTTTCAGAGAGTTGCTCTAGTGCATGATATAAAAGATCATCCTTCATTTTTTACAAACCCCCTTTATTTATATAAACTTTAATGAATTAAATAATCCTAACAAGTTTTTTCTATTGATACAGAATTATCTTTGATAAAATCTATTATGCACAAAAAGTTGATATTTTTATTTAATTTTTTCTTTACTTTATGCCTAATCCCAGAAGAAGATAATACAATTATAGCTAAATTAATTCTAAAGCAGAAACATCATGATTATTTCCAAAAAAATTACGCTTTTATCTTTTGCTTTATATAGCTTTTGTATCTCTTTACCTGATGCCAAAGCTGCTTATCATTATTATCTTGATGATAAATCCCAACAAGAAATCAATACTGTTTTACAAAATAAATCACATTCTATCGAAGAAATTTCAAAACAATTTCTGAACACGCCTTATCAAAGTGATACCTTAATTGGCTCTTCAACCCAGCCTGAAAAAATGGTCGTTAATTTAAATGCTGTAGATTGCTTTACTTTTATTGATTATGTATTGGCATTATCTCTATCAAATAACGTTGATGCTTTTATTGAGAACCTTATCAGAGTGCGATATATTGATGGAACCATCAATTTTTATAATCGTAAACATTTCTTTTCTGACTGGTATTATATCGCCCCTAAAAATGCTGAAGAAATAACAAAAAAAATCAGCCCTAACAGTATTACTGTATTTAAACGCCTTAATGAAAAACCTGATGGCACAGAATATCTGGCAGGGATTGGAGCCATCCCCAGAAATATCAATTACATCCCAAGCAGCTATGTCAATGAAGCAGTGATTAGTAAATTAAAAACAGGGGACTTTATCGGAATTTATACTAATCAAGTAGGGCTTGATGCATCCCATGTAGGTATTTTAATTAAAAAAGGCAACCAAGTATATTTCCGCAATGCTTCCTCTTTGAAAAAAAATAGAAAAGTCGTTGATAGTCCTTTTTTAGAATATATAAAAAATAAACCTGGAATTATGGTTTTGCGCACACAACAAAACTAAACAGATCGTCTTGTTGTCATCGCCGCGGTCAACGTTCCCTCGTCCATAACTTCCAAAGATCCACCCATAGGAATGCCTTGGCTAACCCGCGTGATCTTTACTCCATAAGGTAACAGTTGATCATACAACCAGTGCATGGTCGTCACCCCATCTACTGTCGCTCCCAAAGCTAGAATAATTTCTTTAACTTCAAGCTTCTCAAGGCGATGCAATAATGGGGTAATATTTAAATCTTCTGGTCCGATACCTGATAATGGAGACAAAGACCCACCCAAAACTTGATAGCGTCCTTTAAAGATCGATGTCTTTTCCAATGCCCATAAATCACCGACCGTTTCAACAATACAGATTTGCTCGTCATTTCGATCTGGATTACTACAAATTACACAAGGATCTGAACTATCAAGATTTCCACATTCTGAACAGATTTTAACATGATCGGCTGCATGTTGTAATGCCTGAGCCAATGGCAACATACGAGATTGCGGCTGCTTTAATAAAGCAAGTGTTGCCCTGCGAGCAGAGCGTGGCCCCAATCCTGGCAATTTGCTTAGTAACGCAATTAATCGTTCTATTTCAGGGCCACCCATTATTCTGTCCTTTGATAATATTACTGATCTATAATCCAGCAATATATAATCAATTAAAAGGGTAAATTTAACCCCTCTGGAAGATTCATTCCACCAGTTACTTTTTGCATTTCTTCTTTGGTTTTCTCATCTAAACGACGACGCGCTTCGGTATAAGCAGCAACGATTAAATCTTGCAATATTTCCATTTCATTCGCATCAGCAAGTTTAGGATCAATTTTAATCGATTTCATTTCCCCTTTACCTGCCAATTCAACCGTCACCATGCCAGCACCAGAAACACCTTCTACTGTAATCAAAGCCAGCTTTTCTTGCATTTCATTCATTTTGCTTTGCATTTGCGAGGCTTGCTTCATAAGATTAGCAAAGTTTTTCATAGTTTATACACTCCATGAGTTAAAAATTAATATTCATCAGGATCATAAGGGGGAATATCTTCGTCATCAAAACGCATTGCCCCCTCGTCATCTTCCATTGATGGGATGTTTTCTGGAAATAAACCATACTCATCTAGTTGAGGATTGACAAGCTTTCCAAGTCGTGCCCCTGGAAATATTTCCAGAATCCCTAATATAAATGGGTCTTGCCCAACCTCTTTTAAATCCGCCTCGGCTTGTAAAGATTCTTGCTCCATCAAAGAGGGTTCCCCTTGATGTTGAGACAGAACAATCGTCCAACGTTGATTTGAATAGGTATTAAGTAACTTGGAAAGTTGCTGTGCCAAATTGTTTGGCGCTTTATCCTCTACTCGAATTTCGATCGTAGGTGGCGCAAATTTTACTAAATGTACTAAATTACGCAAATGCGCATGGAGTAAACGCTCTTGTTTTTCTTTGACAAAAACAACAACTTCTCGCCAACTCTGCCAAGTGATTTTTTCTGGTAAAGTTTCCACTTCTTGAACCGCAGGAACGCCCACGGCCTGCATAACATCCGCCTGAGGATATCCAGAAGATACAGAACTATTTTGCCCTACTGCATATAAAAATGTGTCTCCATCTCCTTGCACAGGCGACGAGGCTGTTGAGCCAGAAGAAGACGATGAAGATATATGAGGTTTATTATTATTTCCTTGTGGGCTACCTCCCCCATTCTTCATTTGCTTGATCAACTCATCAGGAGACGGAAGATCAGAAACATAACATAAACGAATAAGCACCATTTCTACCGCAGCCTTACGGTTAGGTGCCATATCCACTTCATTTGTGCCCTTTAAAAGCATTTGCCACGTACGCCCCAAAACCGGCACAGAAAGTTTATCTGCTAACTCCCCACCTTGAACGCGTTCTAATTCAGAAAGTTCAGCACTCTTTTGTAACGTAGGCACCGCTTTCATCCGAGAAAGCAAATGCACTAAATCCAACAAATCTGTTAATAACACCCCTAAATCAGCACCAGTGGCATAAGCTTGATCGGTAAGCTCTAAAACTTTATCAGGCTTGCCCCCCATCATTGCTTTGAACAAATCAAACACCAATGCACGATCAGCAAAACCCAACATTTCTGAAACAGTGGATGCCTCAATTAGTCCAGCACCTTCTTGACCATATCTTTGAGCGATGGCTTGATCAAGCAAAGACAACCCGTCTCTTACCGATCCATCGGCAGCTCTGGCAATTAAATTAATTGCTTCTAGGGCAATCGATACGTGCTCTAACTCGGCTAATTTAGCAAAATGATCTTGTAATTGCTCTTGGGGTACACGGCGCAAATCAAAGCGCTGGCAACGTGATAATACCGTAACGGGGACTTTACGGATTTCCGTCGTGGCGAAAATAAAAGTAACTTGTTCTGGAGGTTCTTCCAACGTTTTTAGCAATGCATTGAACGCATTACGAGATAACATATGGACTTCGTCGATAATATATACTTTCATCCGTGCTTGTAACGGACGGAAACGAGACCCCTCAATGATCTCTCTCACATCATCTACCCCTGTATGAGAGGCAGCATCAATTTCTAATACATCAGGATGACGATCTGCTAAAATTGCTTTACAATTAGGGCAAACCCCACAAGGATCAGCCGTCGGGCCACCTTGACCATCCTCACCAACACAGTTTAATGCGCGTGCGATAATACGAGCCGTCGTTGTTTTTCCAACACCGCGCACCCCCGTCAACATAAATGCATGCGCCACACGTCCCATGGCAAATGCATTGCGCATCGTGCGCACCAAGGCTTCTTGGCCAATTAAATCATCGAAATTTTGGGGACGATATTTACGTGCCAGTACGCGATAAGATTTCTCAACTTTTGGCGTTGATTTGGGTAAATCTTCAAATAAACCAGCAGCTAGTGTTTCGTTAGGTAAAGGAAAATTCTCGTCCGGAAGATCTGTCATAAACTCATTCCAGGAAATAAAATAACAAAGGCAGGTATAGATTTTAAAAACCTGCATCCTTACCTTTAACGATGAATGTAAGGTGGCAAGCCACAAATGACCCGAATGATACTCGCAATGGCTGCTTCCTTCCGGACCTGACCGAGTTCACAAGGTATTCGTCCACTCATGACTTCCCACCCCTCTTCTAGCACAAAAGGGTGGGTAGATGACAAGTCTTTTTTTTCATTTTATGAAAAATTATTCACCCACAGCGGCACCGCCAGAATGACGATAGTCCGTACCTCCATAATAAATACGTTTTCCATCTTTATCTTTACCAACAACAATGCCCTCTGCAATCCCCCATGTAGAGTATAAATCCAAAGGATATCCTTTTTTCTTTAGCTCTTCACGAACTTTGGGACTTAATGCATTAAATTCTAACTGCACAGGAACAGGCTCCCATTGTTGATGGATACGCGGTAAATTAATTGCTTGTTGAATATTTAAATTATAATCAATCACCCCTGTCAACACAGATAAAACAATTGTCGGAATACGAGACCCACCAGGACTTCCAATAACCATGAATGGTTGATTATCCTTAGAAACAATGGTTGGAGTCATTGAGGATAAAGGCGTTTTTCCTGGAACAATCGCATTGGCTTTGCTTCCTACAATTCCATACATATTGGCTTGACCTGCTGCGGTTGCAAAATCATCCATTTCATCATTCATAACGATTCCTGTTGACCCCGCAACCACGCGCGCACCAAACCAACCATTTAAAGTATAGGTCATTGAAACTGCCATGCCGTCTTTATCAATAATAGAGAAATGCGTGGTTTCATTCTTTTCATGCGTTTGTTGAACGCCAGCTTTTATAGTTTTAGCCAACGCCACTTGTCCTGGAACCAAAGCGGCAGAATCAACTGCATATTTGAAATTTAAAGTTTTACGAACATCCGCTGCATATTGTGGATTTAAAAAACGTTCGATATTATTTTGCACAAACGCAGGGTCCCCTAAATCTCGACGATCAGAATACGCACGACGCATGGCTTCGATTTCTCTTTGGGCTGCTGGTAATGTTTGCAATCCCAGCTTGCGCATATCATACCCACCAATGATATTCAGCATTTCACATAATGCCACCCCACCACCACTTGGAGGCGGTGCCGTATCAATCACATATCCTCGATAAGAACACGTTAAAGGTTGCATGATGCGCGGTTGGTACGTTTCAAAATCTTTCATTTGCAAAATACCCCCATGTTTCACACTGGCAGCAACAATTTGTTTGGCAATTTTGCCTTTGTAAAATGCGTCATTCCCTTTTTTCGCAATTAAAGTCAGCGTTCTTGCCAAATCTTCTTGACGGAACACATCGCCAACTTTCCAAGGAGACCCATCTGCTTTTAAGAAAATCTTTGCAGCTTCTGGGTTCTTAGCAAAGTCAGAAGTAGAGGTTGAAAATAACTCAATATCTTCTTTGGTTAGAACATACCCATCTTTGGCAAGTTTAATCGCAGGGGCGATCAAATCTGCTCTGGTTTTACTGCCCCATTTTTCACGAACCAGTTCCATACCTGCCACTGTTCCAGGAACACCGACCGCTTTCCAACCCAGAACAGATGCGTTCGGAACAACTTTGCCATCTTTGTCTTGATACATTGTTTCAGTCGCAGCGCTAGGGGCTTTTTCGCGGAAATCAACAAAATGAGCCTGACCATTGGGCAAACGTATGGTTAAAAACCCACCCCCACCAATATTCCCCGCCGCAGGATACGTCACCGCCATTGCATAAGCCACCGCAACCGCAGCATCCGCAGCATTTCCACCATCTTTTAACACTTGTGCGCCAACTTTGGCAGCCAAATCACTGGCAGAAACAACCATCCCATTATATGCCGCAACGGGTTGTGTTGACACCGTTACCGCTGGTGTTCCACCGAATGCCAACGCATCAGCCCCATTACCCGCTTGTGCAAAAGCAGGAACAGAAAAACAACTACTGGAGAGCAATAATGCTCCAAAGGTGGATTTTAAAACATTTAGTTTCATTCGGGGAGAAATCGTTCTCACGGCAATTCTTTCTTGTTATGTGTTCATTCAATATATTTCAAAAATACTATTCTATTTTTTATTGCTCTGTCCAGAGTTACACAATTCAAATCTAATGAATTGTATGGTGGCATTGCCCCAATAACATCACTATTCAGTAATATATGACTATACTATGTTATCGCCTTATTTATATTTTGTATTAATTTGAAAATTCAGAAATTGAAGACACTCAATCAGTCTTAGCAAGAATGAAATTCTTACATAATTCTTTAATTAAAAACAGTTCATAAGTAACATCAGACTCTATCAATAAAAAAACCGTAATCCTTAGCTGGAATACGGTTTTTTTTATTTACTCAAAACATTAGTTTTTCAGGTTAATTATTAAACAATACCTGCTTTAAGCAATGCTGCAAATACTTTTGCCACAGCCACCGCTCCAGGATCAGGATTGCCAGCCAAGCTGTCACTGTTTAAATAAGACGAACGTCCTGCATTCGCTTTGGTGGATTTTGCGGTGCCTTCTGCTCCATTATTTGCAGCTTTGGCCGCATCATCCAAGCTGTTACTTTGTTTTAGAGCCTCTAGTGCAGGTTGTAATGCATCAATCATAGTTCTGTCACCTAAATCAGCACCACCATAATGCTTCATTTGTTTTAACCCGAACAATAAACCATCAACCAGAGACTGACCTTCTGCCAACTTTTGTCCTGTGCCAGTAAAGAAAATTGACATCAGAACACCGCTAGAACCACCCATAACCACAGCCAAACGTTCACCAATAACCAAACATAACTTAGATTGATCAGCCAATGGTAAATCTTGAGCTTTTAATAATGCTGCAATACCACGCGCACCCGCTGCAAAGGTTGCCCCTGTATCACCATCACCTACTTTAGCATCAAGGGCATTAAGCTCGTCTTCAAGCTCGCTTAATGTCTGAGTAACCACATCGACGATCTTACCAGAAACTTTGTCATCAGAGGGTGTATATTGGACTTTGGTTTCAACTGCTTCCAAAGAAATAACAGACATTTTTTCAGGTTGTACAGCTTTAATCCAAGCTGGAGCTTCTGTAGGCGCTGTTAAAGCTTTTTCAATTTTTTCATCAAGTGCTAAAAGAGTTAATGACAAACCCTTCATATCCAAAGCTGTCACGATTAAAGCTGGCCCAACAATCCAAGAGATTTTTGAAGCAATGGCACTGTGATAGAGTTCTTTGGTTAAAATCCCCATTTCTAATGCAGACACACCACCAAGATTATTAACCATCACTGCAACACGATCTTTACCTGTAACATGAGGAGTAAGCTTTGATAGCATTAGCTCAATAACTTCGCGGCTATTTTGGGTTGCAACTGTGCTGGCGCCAGGCTCTCCGTGAATACCCAACCCAAGTTCAATAGAACCTTCTGGAATACGTTGTGCATCACTTTGTGCTTGAGGTAAATGACACCCAGACATTGCAGCACCGATACTGAACACTTGTTTATTTGCATGATCAACGAATTCTTTGACTTCAGCCAAAGAATAGCCTGCTTCTGCTGCATAACCAGCCATTTTATGAATAAACACTGTTCCCGCAATACCACGAGGTTGTTTATTGTCAGGTAAAGAAATATCATCACGAACGATGACCATTTCCACTTTATATCCCAGATGTTTTGCTTTTTCAGCAGCAAGCCCAAAATTTAAACGATCGCCTGTATAATTTTTAATAATTAATAAACAACCAGCTTCACCAGTCACTGCAATAATTGCAGTTAATACAGCGTCAACGCTAGGGGATGCAAATAAATCACCACAAACAGCAGCCGTTAACATTCCTTTTCCAACGAAACCCAGATGTGCTGGCTCGTGTCCTGCACCTCCTCCTGAAACAACCGCTACCTTTTTTTTATCCCAATCTTTACGCACGACAACCCGCATTGAAGGGTCTGTATCAAGTTTAGCAAGGTTTTTATGGGGTGCTGTAACCAAAGCACCTTCTATCGCATCATTTACAAGAGCTGTACGATCATTAAAAAAGAAATTTGACATGATCCATCCTTAAATTTTAAAAATTATTCAAATAACTGTTTCTACTATGCACCAAGGCAAATGGGCATGACAAGACACTATTCAAGATTCTGTGAAAAAATATAATTTTACTTGTTATTCCCTTGATTCTTTAAAAAAAAAGGAGATAATATTTGTTCTTTTGTAACAAAAAAAGTAAGCAAATATGCTCCATAACGCTTGGAAAATCACATTGCAATGGACATTACGACTTTTACTGATAGTTGGTTTATGCTTTGCTTGTTATAGGCTTGCTTTAATGACCGCTTTTGACGATAGTAGCCGATATTATGAAGAATTCATCCCAATTATTGCCTATGCATCTTCTCTACGTATCGATTTTAATCGGCAAACGATTGTGCAACAACAATTTGATCATTGTATCAAAACAGCGAAAGTTTTTACTTATTTCGAAGCTGTTAAAAAATGTACATATAGGATCCAATGAATTTATCTGAAATAATTCATATAACCAATCGTGTTTTTGTAGGATCTTATTGGATCATTATATCTTTGCTCAGTATTGTTTTAATTTATTTATGCATAACATATTACCAAAATCACTACTTTGATCCTAAAAAAAATCTATTTCAGAAATATATATGGGATGCAGCAACATTAAACTTAACTCGACAAACTCAACAATCTTTCGAACAATGCTTACAAAAACAAGATACAAGCAAAAATTATCCGTCACAAATAATGAAAGAATGTATATTTAAAGCTGCTGCAAAATTATAAATTAGTTACTCTACTGCACTATAAACATTGACGTATATGCTCATCAAGATACCATTTTAACGCACTATCTCCTTTTTCCTGATAGTCTGCAAAATAAGCACGCCAATGATGCCCAATGGATTGATCATAGTTGGTAAGTGCAAGCGCCCTCATTCCATCAGTAATTTTTAAACGAAACTGATCTAAAGAACGAAACGGGAAATGTAACATACAAAAACCAATATCAACCATAGAACGTAACCCCTCATCCGTGCCTTGATAAGCATTGACAAAATGATTACCCATGGTTGGAGACATATTGTGACCCGTTCTATAGGCTGATTTCGTAACACATGGCTTCATTTTTTTCCATACGACGAACTCTGTTTGCGACAAAGTTTGCTCAAAAGTAGTAAGCTCATTTCTTTCTTTTGAAAACAAAGCGGATTGTGCCCAATTAAAAACAAAAACTTGAGCATGAGGATCCATCAAATATTTCGTAAAATTCTCAATAGCTTGATCTGTTTCCTTAGTGCAACACGTAATAAACTCATCCGCATCAATAGGAAATATCCAAGATGGAACCCCCTCTTCTCTAAGATAAAATTCAGCAAAACGTGCCATTGCCTCAGTTTTCGTCTGCTGGTAATGCCCTTCTAAAAAATCTGTACTATAAAAAACACTGGCATCTTTATGATCATATTTAAACGATTTGATAATACTGGCAGTTGTATCATTACTGTTATTATTCAAGATAAAAAATTTACGAAAACCTAATGTATAATGATGACGAAGATTAATTCCGATAATATCTTCTACATTTTTAACCAACATAACCAATACAGCATGTTGCAATGTAGGGATATAAACGTCATCCCTTACTTGCCACAACTCACTATTTCTAAGTTCATCAAATACTTGACGAGATTTATTATGAAAATTTTCACTTGGAATACCCATTTATATCCCTATTACTCGTAAGGGGGCTGATTTAACCCTTTGGGTGAGTACGTAAAGACCTCACATCCATCCTCAGTCACACCCATCATATGTTCAAATTGTGCACTCAAAGAACGATCACGTGTAACCGCCGTCCATTCATCATCTAATATTTTCACATCAGGTTTTCCAACATTCAACATGGGTTCAATTGTAAAAACCATACCAGGTTTTAACTCTAGTCCATGTCCTCTTTTACCATAATGCAAAACATTAGGCTCTTGGTGGAAAACACGTCCAATACCATGACCACAGAAATCTCTTACTACAGAGAAACGTTGAGCCTCGGCATATTCTTGAATAACATACCCGATATCACCCAGAGTATTTCCAGGTTTAACCTCGTTAATTGCACGAACCAAAGATTCATACGTCACATCAATTAATCTTTGTGCTAAACGAGATATCTTACCCACAACATACATACGGCTGCTATCACCATACCAACCATCTAATATTGGCGTCACATCGATATTGAGGATATCCCCATTCATTAAACGACGATCACCTGGAATACCATGACAAACAACATGATTAATTGAAATACAACAAGATTTAGGAAACCCTCTATAATTCAATGGTGCTGGTATAGCCCCGTGTTCAATCGTGTAATCATGAATAATTTGGTTTAACTCTTCCGTTGTAACCCCTTCCTTAATAAAAGGAGCAATCATATCCAAGGTTTCAGCAGCCAAACGTCCCGCCGCCCTTAAACCAACGAAATCCTCTTGAGTATAATATACCATCCGTCTATCAGCCATCAAAGTCTCCAATATAAGCAAGCTATAAAATATAATACCCAACTAATAATACATATTAGTTGGGTAACGTAAACTTATTCTTTATAGATTTTTTTATATTTTAATTAAAAAAATTATCTTTTTTTATGTTTGGCTGCTGTCGTTTTGCTATTTACAGCACGGCTTGTCGATACCTTAGAAACGGTAGCTTTCTTTGACCTACTTGATGCTTGTGCGACTTCGACAATTCGCACTTTAGAAGAACGACTGGCCTTTGCAAGGATCACTTTAGAGCGCCCCCTTGATTTTACACGTTTACTGGCTCTTGCTAAAAATAAGGGTCTTTCGGCAGGCGAGACACCGTTTTTAACAAATCCGCTATCAAGCGCATTCATCATAATCGTATTACGTTGACCATTACTTGATGCTCCCATCACAACACCAAATAACCTGACGTTTCCTTGGACAGCGGAACCCACCAAATTATGCCCTGCAGCAGCTGTATATCCTGTCTTTAAACCATCTGCACCCGCATAACCCTTGATCAAAGGGTCATGATTGGGAATATTACGTCCTCTGAAGTTATAAGAGGGAACTTTAAAAAAAGGATAATATTCAGGATAGTCTAAAACTAGATGACGCGCCAAAGTCGCCATATCTCTTGCTGTTGTAACTTGATCAGGATTGGGCAAACCAGAAGCATTACGGAATGTTGAGCGACTCATTCCAATCACTCTGGCCTGTTGGGTCATCATCTGGGCAAAACGGGTTTCATCCCCTCCACCAATAAATTCACCCAGAGCACAAGCCGCATCATTCGCTGATTTCGTTACGAGACCTAAAACGGCCTCTCTGATGGTAATCGTAGATCCCGCTCTTAGCCCTAACTTAGAAGGCTCCATAGAAGCAGCACGAATAGATACAGGAATACGTTGATCTAAGGAAATCGCATTGGCATGCAAAGCACGAAAGGTCATATATAACGTCATCATTTTGGTTAAACTGGCAGGATAACGTTGTAAATCAGCATCATCTTTAGAAAGAACACTTCCATTAAGATCCGTAACGATTGTACTAATTCGACCTACATATTGTGCATGCACCATCGGGGACAAAATAAAAGAGCATAACCACACAGAACACGCAACGAAACCTGCTGTTTTCTTCCTCTTTATTTTCAATAGTGAGTTTGCCATTAAAAGCCGTGTCTTTGATAGAACGTCTTTCTTATGATGAGAAATATATCTTGTCACTTTGCTCCCCTAATGCTGCCCCAATAATCAGAGATTAATATTTTTCTTCGTAACGGATACCACGTAACGCACTATTTAATGTCAACGCTATACGAACTTAATCTATGTAATTTTAACCAATTAACTCTATCATTTTCGTTCCATCCTATCAATCCAAAATATAATAAAAATTATAAAATACAATCAGATACTACATATAATTAAAGTATATTATCAAGAAATTATAATCAAAAAAATAAACTTTAAAGCCAAATAAAATAGATATGCTTGGAATTCAATAATGAATAAGCTTTTGCATGTTTAAAAAAAGATATGTTTCTTTTTTTTTTATAATTTTGTAAAGTTTGGTTCAATTTTATTTTTTTCCTGAAAATTTATCACTTAATATGTCTGTTTTTTCATCTCTATATACACATATTTGCTTTTGCGCTGTTTTTAATGATGCCGATTCTCAAACTCTTGAAGAAACAAATATCCTTACATCTGCACAAATACAAAAACCCCCCTTGTATAAAATTATTATGTTGAATGATGACTATACGCCAATGGATTTTGTTGTTTATGTCTTAGAAACTATTTTTCAAAAAAATAATGAAGAAGCCACAAAAATTATGTTCCAGATTCACAATACAGGCTTTAGTGTTTGTGGAGCGTTCACATACGAGATCGCCGAAACGAAAAAAAAAGAAACGATAGAATTAGCAACAAAGTATCAATATCCTTTACAATGCATCCTTGAAAAAGAATAATTAGACGTTATCTATTTGATTATTAATAAAAAATAGCTTTGAAGGCACAGACAGTGCATCTATATAGAAAATAGTGTTTGAAAAATAACTTTCTTGCAATACAATCAATCTTCAAGCATTTTGTAGTTATAAAAGGTACTAATATTGTGTTATCCAATAATTTAGAGCATTCCCTGCGCCGGGCTTTTGAATTAGCTGGGAAATATCACCATGAGTATGCAACATTAGAACATCTGTTATTTGGATTAACAGAAGATCCTGATGCTTTGGTTATTTTTGATGCGTGTCGTATTAATATTCAACAATTGCGTCATGATATTCAATATTTTGTACAAAATGATTTATCAATCTTAACAACGAACATAGATACCCAACCCAAACCCACAACGGCTTTTCAGCGCGTAATACAACGTGCCAGCATTCACGTTCAATCCAGCGAAACACAAGAAGTCACTGCTGCCAATGTGATTGTCGCGCTGTTTTCGGAACACGAAAGCCACGCTATTTATTTTTTACAAACTCAACATCTTACAAAACTGGATGTTCTTAATTTTATTGCTCATAAAATCAACAAAGCCCCCCCAATGCATCATTATGCAGGCGAAGAAAATGATGATTTGGAAGATTTCTTTTTAGAAGAGCATAAAGAGCCCAATCAAAATAATGAAAACCCCCTTCATCTATATTGTGTTAATCTCAATGAAAAGGCTGCATCGGGTCTTATTGATCCTCTGATTGGCCGAGATGCAGAAGTTGAACGCACAATTCAAATTTTATGTCGTCGTACCAAAAATAATCCATTATTGGTTGGCGACCCTGGCGTTGGCAAAACAGCAATAATTGAAGGATTAGCCTTAAAAATAGTGAATAAAACTATTCCTGCTATTTTACAAAAAAGTACAATATACGCCCTTGATATGGGAGTTTTGATGGCAGGAACACGCTATAGAGGAGACTTTGAAGAACGATTAAAAGCCATCGTTCAAGCTTTGCAAAACGAAGATAAAGCAATCCTTTTCATTGATGAAATACACACAATAGTTGGTGCTGGATCTACATCCAATGGATCTTTAGATGCTTCTAATTTATTAAAACCTGCTCTGGCGGATGGCAGCTTACGTTGTATAGGTTCAACTACTTATAAAGAATATCGTCAGCATATTGAAAAAGATCACGCCTTAGTCAGACGTTTTCAAAAGATTGATGTTGTAGAGCCTTCTGCCGAAGAAACTTTCCAAATCTTGTTGGGTTTGAAAGAAAATTATGAAAAACATCATAATGTTTCTTATACTAAAGAAGCCATTAAAACAGCCGTTGCTTTATCAGTAAAATATATTCATGACCGTAAACTTCCTGATAAAGCTCTTGACATTATCGATGAGGTTGGTGCTATCCAGGCTTTACTTCCTGATGGCAAAAGGAAAAAAACGATCAATATTATTGATATCGAAAAAACAATTGCCAAGCTTGCTAGAATTCCAGAAAAAACTGTTTCTTCAGATGATAAAAAATCCTTAAAACAAGTTGAGGGTAAACTTAAAAAGGCAATTTTTGGACAAGATCAGGCTATCGACATATTAACCTCTGCGATTAAAATGTCCCGAGCAGGGCTGCGCTCTTCTGAAAAGCCAATCGGCAGTTATTTATTTTGTGGATCAACTGGGGTTGGAAAAACCGAAGTTGCACGTCAACTTGCACAAGTCCTTGGGATACAACTTATTCGCTTTGATATGTCTGAATATATGGAAAAACATTCTGTTTCCAGACTTATCGGTGCACCCCCTGGTTATGTTGGGTTTGACCAAGGTGGGTTGCTGACCGATTTTGTAGATCAACATCCTCATTGTGTTTTATTACTTGATGAAATTGAAAAAGCACATACAGATATCTATAATATCTTACTGCAAGTGATGGATCATGGCACATTGACTGATCATAATGGTAAGCTCGTTAACTTTAGAAATGCGATTATTATTATGACGACAAATGCTGGTGCAGCCGAGTTCGGTAAACCCTCAATTGGCTTTATAAATAACCACGTTAATATTGATAATAATGAAGCTATCAAAGAAACATTCTCGCCTGAGTTTAGAAACCGTTTAGACGCAATTGTTCCATTCTCTGCTCTTTCTAAACTAACAATTGCCAAAGTTGTTAATAAATTCATTCAAGAACTTCAAGATAGATTAAATGAGCAAAAAGTTATTTTAACTTTATCCCACAGTGCAAAAGAATGGTTAATAAAACACGGATATGATCCTGTTTACGGTGCTAGGCCTTTAAATAGAATTATTCAGGATAATATCAGTAAAATTTTAGCCGAAGAGATCTTATTCGGTCAGTTAATGAATGGTGGAGAAGCCCATATTCAAACACATAATGATCAATTATCTTTTGAATATAAACCTAACTCTTTACCAAAAAAACGTAAAGCTCAGAAAAAAGCTGCTTTGGAATCTTCATAAATAATTAGTGAACTAGTCGTATTTGATACCATGAACTTTGACATATCCTGGATATGGCCATTTACGACTGGTTCCTTTATGCGTCCAATCAACCCCTTGACGCCTAGGGTTATCATAATAATAACGCCCTGCAACCTCTACATAATCGCCTTTTTTTACCCAAGGCCAAAGGGGTGCATGCATCTCATCAAGATTACTGACAATACGAATTGAAACACCAGAACCGATGTTCAAATAAAAATATCCATGTTTACCACTACGTGTAAAACGTGACGCTGAAATAGCCAAAACTGTTCCACAGATATGCACGGGCACATCAGCTTTTGAATAATCGCTTTTATTTTCAAAATTCTGCTGTGCTTGTAAAAAGCCTCTATTATCACAAGAGGCCGCATAATCTTTTGCCAATGCGGCTACATTGGCAAAAGTGCAAATACAAACAAAAATAAGGTTCAAAAATTTGCGAATATACATTTTCTTCGTTATTTAATCTTTTTACTTTTTAATTTCTCTTTTTCCATTTGTATCTTTTTTTCTATCTCCTTAAGCTCATTAATTTTTTTGACTTCTAATTCTTTCTCAAGCTCTTGATGATCAGGAACCCCACCCAACTCTTTCTTTAACAAATTCAAAGAGGCTAGCACTTCAGGATTAGGTTTGGGAGCAACCATCTCAAACTTTTCAAGCTCTGCAATCATTAACTCAACAACCACAAGACGGGTAAACCACTTATTATTCGCAGGTACCACAAACCAAGGCGCCTCAGTTGTTGCCGTGGTCGCAATAGCTTCTTGATAAGCATCTTGATATTGATCCCAGAAATTTCTTTCTTTTGGATCACTTGGAGAGAACTTCCATTGCTTTTCAGTTAGATCCAAACGGGATAAAAGCCGTAAACGCTGTTCTTCTTTGGAAATATTTAGGAAAATCTTGACAAATTTGTAACCTTGGCGATCAAGGTAAGTCTCGCAATTACAAATATCTTCATAGCGATGCTGCCAGAATTTTTTATCCTTCATAATTTCTTTAGGTAGGTTTTGTTTTTCTAAGACATCTGGATGTATTTTTGTAACCAAAACTTCTTCATAATGGCTACGATTAAAAATACCAATTTTACCCTTAGCCGGGACTGCCATATGGACACGCCATAAATAATCATGAGATAACTCCACTGGTCCAGGTTGCTTAAATGATGCCACAGAAATACCTTGAGGATTAATACCAGACGTTACATGTTTAATTGTTCCATCTTTGCCTGATGTATCCATCCCCTGCAAAGCAACAATTAATGTGCGTTGAGCATTGGCATATAATAGCTCTTGCAATTCACAGAGACGTTTAACACGCTTTCTGAGCGCTTTTTTGGCTTCTTTTTTGGTTAAGGACAAGCCAGCTGTATCAGCAGGATCAAAATCAGTAAGTTTAAATTTTTTACCATTTTCAACGCGATATTTTGTTCTTAATATCTCGCGAATAGATTTATCAATCATATTTGTTCTCCAATAAGTTATTTATTTAATACTTTTGAATACCGCAACACCTGCAGGTGCTTGGCATACTGGCATCATTTCAATTCGGTTTATATTTACATGAGCAGGCAACCCAACAACCCAACTGATCGTTTTGGCAATATCATCTGCTGTTAAAGGTGTTGTTCCTTCATATACTGCTTGTGCTTTTTCATGATCTTTTAACCTAATATCACTAAATTCAGTCCCTCCACACAGTCCAGGTTCAATATTTGTTACGCGAATAGGTGTACCGATCAAGTCGGTTTTTAAATTAAGCATAAACTGAGCAACAAAGGCCTTAGTTGCTCCATAAACATTTCCACCAGGATATGGATAAGTCCCTGCAATACTGCCAAGAGAAATAATATGTCCCTTCTTTCTGTCCAGCATTCCACCTATTATAATCTGTGTCAAATGAATTAACCCAATTACATTGGTTTTGATCATTTGATCCCAATTGGACAAAGATATATTAGGAATACGATCTACTCCCAAAGCCAAACCTGCATTATTGACCAAAACATCAATCTCTTGCCATTCTGGGGGAAGTGTATGAATAGTGGTTTCCATATTACGAGTATCCGTCATATCCATCACAACAGGATAAATCTGATCTGGAAAATCATGAGAAAGTTGTTCTAATTTTTCTTTACGCCTCGCAACTGCAATAATTTTATAGCCATCTTGAACCAATTGATAAGTGATTGCCTTACCGAAACCAGCAGAGGCACCCGTTACCAGCGCAATCCCTTTATGCGTCATAAATTGTTTCCTTGAAATAATAAACTATTTGTACCATTATAAAATCATATTGATACGCAATTATAGTAAATTAATTTTGATAGTTTAAAAATATATTTCAATTATAACCTTTAAAAAGCTTCATTATTCTCATAAAATAAACTCATAGTGTTTAGTTCCTTATGTCAAAAGGTAAATGATTTTGCATTTCTCTGATCTTACCAATGGTCTTGCTGGTTATATCTTAATTGCCAGCCCCTTTATTACAACGCCTCCTTTTGCACAAACAGTAATCTTTATTTGTGCTTACTCTCCTCAAGAAGGGGCTATGGGAATTATTGTCAATCGTCACCTTACAAAACCAACTCCCGAAGAGTTATTGCAACAATTGGGTATTCCACCTATTCCACAACAAGCACAATTCTCTGTCAGTGCTGGAGGACCTATTGAAAATGCCCATGGATTAGTCCTGCATTCAACTGATTGGGAAACGAATGGATGTATTCCTGTTACAGATAAGGTTATGCTGAACGCCAGTCTTGATGTTTTGCGTGATCTTGCGATGGGAAAAGGCCCTAAACATGCATTGCTTGCATTAGGGCATGCAAATTGGGCCCCTGGGCAAATAGAAGAAGAGTTAAAAAATAGTATTTGGCATATTGCACCTTGTGATGAATATCTTTTATTCAGTCCCCATTACACACAAAAATGGCGCAACGCTTTACACGCCATTTCTATCGATCCTGGTAAATTATCTTATTTTGTTGGCAAGTCATAACAAATATCAACCGCCAGATCTTAAATTTTCAGTTTCTATACTATTTATATGAAAATGACCTGGCTTTCTATCTGAGTGTATCCCTAAACCTTGGACCTCCCAATAAAAATCAGAGTAAAGATTTCTCAAATCAGGATAATAACGATCATATCCTGAATCAGAAATTTGATAACCAGCGCAACTCAGAATAGCATTTACTGAAGATTTACCATCAAAAATTTTCTCTACTTGCCTTTCATATACTCGCTGGAATAATGGCTGTAATATTTCGTATAATGCTTTAAGACCATATTCACCGTCTTTATATGTAGTTAACAAATCCTCTAATCGCTCTGTATTTTTTATTAATAAATCATAATTTAAATTAGGTTTAAGAGGTTTAGCCATTCTAAGCATCTCATTCAGAAGAAATAGTAATATATTTACGCATTAAAATATCTGTTTGTATATCTTTCCCTAATATAAACTCATGCTTGTCAAAAGCAGTCAATCCATTCTTTTGATAAAAAGAAATTGCTTTTAGATTTTTCTCCCAAACCCCTAACCACACATAATCAACAGATTTTTTATGTGCAATTTCCAAAGCATAATTAAACAAACTCTGTCCTATTTGTTTTCTATGATATTGTTGCAGTACGTATAATCTCTCAATTTCAAGAGCATTATCTTCTTGGAACTCATTCTGAGCCGTTCCATAATTTAATTTAATATATCCAACATAATCCTGATCATATTTTACTATAAAAAAATCTGATTGAGGATGCATAAGCTCTTTCGTTAATTGTTCAACAGACAAATTATTCTGCAAATAAGCATTCATATCTTCTTGGGTATTAAATTCCACAAATGTATCAAAGAAACTTTTTCTAGCAACTTGTTGTAAATCACCTATTTTATCTCTCGTTACTTTCTCTATAATCATTAAGTAAGCCCCTAAATTATTAAAAAAGGCATGCTTTTAAAAAACATGCCTTCTATATTTCCATGAATATTACTACTCACTTATGACAAGAAACCATCCTGTTTCAAAATCTGTAGTACGGTTTCAATACGCTTGGTATAAGTATGATCTTTTAATGTTCGTGCCTGAGCCTTTTTAGCAGTATCAAGAATTAATTCTGGATCATTTAAATATTTATCCAACAATTGTTGAAAATCATAACGTGTTGAGAAAACCGGCAATTCATCACGTTCATAAAAATCATGAATGGCATAGTTATCTTCATGAAATAACTGCATTGCGCCTGCTGCTGCTGCTTCAAACGTTCTTGGGCCAGGATTAGAAGGCATGATAATAAAACGTTTATTTTCAAAATGTAAGCTACGGCCTAAATTCAGAACAATCTTGGAGCGTTGATATAATTCAACCAACTGATCTTTTTCAATTCGGGCATCAGAAAAACCAATTCCAAATTCACCCCATCCAGGTCCAACAATTTTAATATTTAAATCTGATAATGCTGGTCTGATACTGCGCATAACGTCTTTACGACTGCCAAAAGCAACACCACAAAACATAACATCAATATTTTTTTCCATTGTCTCGTCCAAAGGACGATAATGTAATTTCTCACACGCTGCTAATGGTAAAAAATGTACATGAGGATGCTCATAAAAATTAACCCCCCAACGATCGCATGATAAAATTACATCAAAATCATCAATAATGCGATAATTTGCATCTTGCTCATAAGGATCTTCTGTAGCCCAAAAAATCGTTATTGCTCCAACTTCTTTGGCTTTTTGACAGACTTCTCCAAAATATGTACTTTCTGGCAAATAAGACCCAATTGAGAAAACAATTTTAGGTTTAATATACTCAATCGCTGCTGCCGCGCCTGCGATATTCGTAGAAATTACATTTCCTTCACCAAAAACATTTTCCCACCCAGACATAATTGCTTCGCGAATTTGAGCATTGGCCTGAGATTCATAACGACCACCACTACAAACCATGATTTTGCCACTCATTTTATCATTGGTTACTTTGATAGTAGCCGTTTCTTTGATTGTCGTGCTACTCGCCTTTGTTTGTGTTGGAGTTTTTTTTCTTGTCGTTTTTACTGCCATTTTTTTGCCCATTCCCTATGTATGAGAAGTTACTTGTGTTAAAATTTGTTGAAGAGTGTCTCTAAATCTCTGCTCGTTACATTCTGTATCAATACGTGTCAAAGCATTCTTTCGCAGCTTATTCCATAATTTTTTCTCTTGATAAAGACGTATAATTTGTGATGCAAAAAATTCTGGGTTATCAATCGATGCTGCTAGAATATCTTTATCGTCATTCCATCCTAATTGATGAACCAACAACTCTGTTGCTACGATTGGAATACCAAAAGAAGCTGCTTCATGCAGTTTATAAGGAATTCCCCCCGCAAAGCGCGTTGGCGCTATATATACACGATGGTTATTATACAACTCTGTTAAATCCTCAACAGGACCCAATAGTTTTACTTGTGGATATTTTGCAAATATAGACATATCAACAGATGGATGTACATAACCAGCAATTGTTAATGTAAATTCATCTCCCATTTTTTCAACTAAAATTGGCAAAACTGCACTAGCAAACCATTGCAAACTGTCAAAATTAGGTGACATATCATCATGCAAAGCACCTACAAACAATATACCCTTGCGATCTTCCCATGCCTTAGGTGTTGCCCTAATATGCACCATATGACCCAAAATTGAGACCTGATTGAACCCTGCCTCTTTTGCATAATCAGCATCGATTTGATTGACAGTAATCATTGTTTGGCAATGTCGTGCACAAGACAATTCAACTTCCAAAGCATCTTGTAATGTTTCATCTTCGTCAGTTTCCAGACCCAGAATTTGTTTGCGCAATATAGTTCTAGGCGCTGCTATTACTTCTGTATCTAAAACTAGACAATCTTGAGGTAAATATCGATTAGCTTCACCCATCATCGGTAAAATTCGATGTAAATTATGAGTACGTCCAATCCAAATTGCATCATAATATCCTGCACGTTCTAAAAAGAAATCACGAATATTATCAATAGTCTTATTAAATAAGATTTCTACTGTTTCTGGAAGATCAGAATAGATTTGATAAAGATGTGGAAAATTATTATTAATTGGGTAAACAGTTACCTGATAGCCTAATTTTGCCATTTGATGAATAATATCATTAGAACGAACATAGCCAGAACCCAAACGACGAAGTGGAACACGATCCTCCACAAATAAAATTCGTTTACCTTCACCTTCACGTTGTCTTGCAATCGTTATATTATCTGAGTGCCGAGGATGCTGAAAACGCAAAAATTCTGTATGTTCTTGAACAAATTTTTGATGATTACGACGAATCAGCCCACTAGACACAATCGGATCACTTGACGCATATTCCATATGCTCTACAACAGCATCAGGATGATAAACAACGCGATACCCTGCCTTAATAATCCGAACACATAAATCAGTATCCTCGAAATAAGCGGGATAATAAATAGGCGAAAACCCTTTGAGTTGTTGTAATAAAATTGTTCTTACCGCCATCATTGCCGTTGAACAATAATCAACATCACGGACGAAATTTGCTTCTGCAATCGATGGGTCGTTTCCACGTAGATATCCCGTCGTCGTTCCATCTCGCCAAATAATTGAACCTGCTTCTTGTAAATTACCATCCGGATGAATAATTTTACCACCAACAGCACCAATATCTGATTTTGACACTAAATATTGGCATAAAACGTCAATCGCACTGGGATATAAATAAATATCATTATTTAAGAATACAGTTATTGGAGCATCAACTTGTTCAATCAAATAATTACATGCCCTGCCATATCCAAAATTATAAGCAAAACGAGTAATATGGGCACCTATCAAAGAATTTTGCATAAACCGCGTATCATCAGTTGAATAGTTATCCCCTATTAAAAGCTGAATTTTTCCTTTGTAATTTGTCCGTAAAGAAGCTAATGCCGTCAATGTAACAGCCAGCTGATTTTTAACCAACATAATCACACTAATATCTGGTTTTCCTTCATAAGAAAAATCCAGCTTTTGATGTGCTACTGTAGGTAATATAAAATGTGCTTTTTTACGAAAATATTCTCTAGATTCAATAGTTTTATTATTTAAACGATAATGAGAATCTTCTGGAAGAGTATTAATCCATGTCTCTAAACGCTTATTAAAAATCCAATGTGCAAATGCATCTCGATAAAGCTTGTTCTCAATATCTTCTCGAACTGAACCTGATAAGAAATATTCTCTTAAATGAACATCAGGATAGGGATTCCTAAACTCAAAAGTACCGTGCAAAATAAAATGTTCATACCCATTACGAAAAAAGCCACTACCATCTTGCAAAATGGCACCTGCTAAATCAGGATAAGTCTCTATGTAAAATCGTTCAGAAAACCAAGGTAAAGGATCAAATAACGTTGGTGTAGAATTCATAAAATAATGCTGTAAAGGACTTGTCAATTCTCCTGCTTTTATCTTTTCCAACACTTGAGGGTATCTGTCTAGATACCATCTTGTATCAAAATATAAAGAAACAGTAGCCCTGAGATCTGCTTTACTGATATTCAATAAATAATTACGATATGGAAAAAAAGTTTTCTCTACATTGCCACTTTCGTAGCAATGACGCTCATAAACCAAAGGATCAAAGAAAAGAGAACCTGATTTACGTAATGCATCACCTTTTTTTAGATAATGATCGTAAGCATTGATATACTCTTTCGAATTATTAATTTCAAAAGTAAATTGAGGGTTATGATATAAATAATATTCAGAAGAAAAAAGCCAATGAGGCTGATATTTCTTATATCCTATTTGACAATAATGCTCAAAACCTGTTTTGAATTTTCCTCTTTTGATCGTTTTTTTTATAGCTTCATCGTGATTAAGATACCATTCTTCATCAAAATAAGGATTGGGGGATTGTCCTAAAAAGGCACCAATTTGTTCATAATACTCTTGGACGGTCTCAATACCACAGATTTCCATTTTTTCTGAAACATCAGGATACATTGTTAAATACCACTCTTCATCAAACTGTGCCCACACAGCACCTTGATAAGCGTTATTATCCTCAAGAATATCACTAATAACTTTATAAGTTTCAGTATCTTCTTGTTTTAAATCATCAATATGCTGAATATCAATATGATTAGACAACCAATGCACATAAATATTAGGGTATAGTCCTTCCTTCATATCATGTACTACGTCTTTTTTAAGGGAATACGCTCCTAAATTTACATACATTGATGGTTGTAGTAATAAAGCGATCCCTTTATCTATGAAATGAGCATAACCATTTCTATATAATTCAATCTTATTTTGATCTACCAATAAATCCGCATATTCAGAAACGTAGAATTCTTCATCGAACCAAAGTAATGGTGAATATTTTTTTGGAATATCATTCGTTAAATAATGATGTAATAAATTAATAAATTTTTGCTCTTGTATCAATAATTGAACATCATGATATGTCTGAGAATACCACACAGGATCAAAATACCAAGATGTTCTTATCAAACCATCAATGCTATCGATATGCTTTAAATAATACGAATAAATTCCCATATTATATTGAATTGGTTTATTATAATGACCTATGAAAAATTCTGGATCGAAAAACAAGCTTCCGCTCAGCCCTTCTTTATCTCCAGCTTTCAAATAATGATCATACCCATTAACAAAGCCACTTTCTGCAAGGACTTTATCTGTTAACCCGGTGTTTATCTTTTTATAATAAGCCTCAGAAAATAGCCAATGCGGGGAATTTGTCAAATATCCCTGTTTACAATAATGATCAAATCCAGAAATATATTGGCGTTTTTCTACGGCTTCTTTAACATCTAAGTAAGTTTCGAGATACCATTGCTCATCAAAATATGGATTTGGAGAATGACCCGCATGACATCCAAACGCATTATAATATTCTTCAACGCTATCTAGTTCTAATGCTTTCATTTGAGAAGTTACATCTTTATATATGCGAGTGTACCACTCTTCATCAAAATCTTTCCAAAAAGCGTGATTAGAACTAACAGCAATTATCTCTGATTTCTCTTTAGTAACTTGAATAGCATCTACATCATTTTTTGCTTTAGAAGTTTCTGTATGATGCGCAACAAATTTAATTTCTTTCTTGGGTGGATCCACCAAGAATAAAGAAGGATCTTCCTTTACAGTAAATGATAGAACCTCTTCCTCATTATCAATTTTAACTTCTGAAACTTGTGGTTTAACATTCACTTGTTCTTCATTTAACGTTTTAGTATCTAGATTTTCTTTGATATGAGTATGTTCAAGATCATCTTGTTTAACATCCAAATCAAGCCGTTCTAAGTCTTGATCATCTGATATTATCTCAGCATCAACAAGGCTCGTCTTATCTTGTGATATTTCGGTCTTCTCAGAAATATGAAGATTATAATCTAGTTTATAGGTTTCATAAAACTTCTCAAATAATAATGACTGACGCTGTGCAACCCAATATTCAAACGCATTATAAAATAGATGACTAGATACAACTTCAACAATATCTTCTTGTTTTTTAAATTGCTCAAGATCTAATGTTTCATTAGGTTTTCTTCCTTCTTGAAAACCATATAGAATAAAATGGATAAACCCACTTCTAAATGCCTTATCAACACCAATAGAAGAGGCAACATCAGGATATTGTTTGCAATAAAATTCCTCTGAAAAATCGATTAATGGAGAGAAAAATGAAGGTGTCTCATTTGATAGGTAGTGGTGCAGCCCGTTTAAATACAAATTACGAGATATTAAAACTTTAACTTCAGGATAATTTTGCAAATACCATTCTTCATCAAACAACCAAGAAGTTTTGAACTTTTTATCTTTTAGAACTAATGTTTTTAAAAAAAATTGATAGGGACCTCCCTGCTCATTTACTATTTCTTTATTAATTCCTTGTAACAAATAAAGCCTAGGATTAAATAAAAGGCTTCCTGAATATAAAGACTGATCCCCCTCACTCAAATAATGATCATAACCATTTTTATAACCAGAAAAGTTATTAGTTTGCTCTTGATATGCTTGGTTATAAAAATTTTCATCAAATAACCAATGCGGTGAATGACTTTGAAAACCTTCTTGACAATAATGATCAAAACCTGACTGAAATTGATTTTCTCGAACAGCCTTAGCAATCAGAGGATAGCGTAAGAGATACCATTTTTCATCAAAATAAGGATTAGGTGAATGACCAACTTTTCTCCCTTTTTCTCGATAATATAAATGAATATCCCCTCCGTAAATATCTTGAACTATTGGATTAACAGAAGAATAACGTTTACAGTACCATTCAGTATCAAACTGCATCCATTTTATATTTGATCGTTCTATTTGATTCATATTACTCTTCAATCATTATGTAGAATAATCTGACTTACATAACTGCAAGCCAGATTACCCTTATTTTCTTACATTTTATTTAATATAAAATATAATCAGATATCATTTAATAAATTATAAAATTACGAATTATTTAAATTTTCTATCAATCAGCTGAATACTTTTGGTGATCACATCATCTGTTAAAATACTATCTGCTATATCCTCAACTGTGTTGTCAACGATGTGCATGATTATATTTGTTTGTGCAACTTTATATTCATTCTGTATAACATTAACTAAATAAAGGTGATAATGCCCATTTACCGTAGAAAAACAACCTTGCTTCAGATCTATTTTAGAAACAAAACCATTATTTAATGGCGCAGATTGAAAATATTCTGAGGTCTCTGGTCGCATAAATCTTGATGTACCAACGACAAAACAATCATCATTTTGTTCGTTAATAAATGCTATATACATCCGACCAGCCATTAAATTATTACGATTAAATGCCCATCCCGAAATTTTTAATAAACCCTTGTCATTATCTATAACTTCTTCATCATCTTGAATAAAGCCTGTCAAATACTCAATACAATACTCTAACTCTCCAAAACGTTGAGCGTGAATATTTTTTTCTACAAATGCATTCAATTTAATCCCTCGCATTAATCCATCTTTTTCAATAATACGAAAGAAATCATCCAAAATATCTTGATTACTATGAGCCACATTATGAATTGATTTTACTTGCCCTTCACTAACATCAATTTCATTTGTTGTCAGTTGAAACGCAGCAGAACCGTTAACGATATTGATCAACCCTATTCTAAAGCGACCTTCACACCATTTTCCTCTTAATGCAGCAGTCCCTGAAAAACCATTACGAATAGGTGCGTTAGCAAATGTTTGTGCAACATCTCCACGATTTTCACGTTGGCATTCCAAAAATATAGTCAAATCACCATCCTTTTGAATTAGTACCGTATATAAAGTACCAGCATTCGAAAGCTCTGGAAAAATAAACCATCCTCGAATATGAAATTCATTTGCAGGTTTAAAACTATTAATATCATCTACATTCAAAATATGATAACAAATATCATCTAAATAATAATGTGCACCTTGAACTACAGCCCAATCATCAACTGTTTGAGGCAATTCAACATGCAGGTCATTTCCTATTGGTGGATCAAAAATATGACGTGGTGGCGCTTGGTCTTTCCATGAAACATGTGGTAAATAATGAAGGCGACCAATATCCCATTTTAAATTACTCATGCCTAATTTATCATAAGGAGTAATTTTCTCGTAAATAGTCAACAATTCTTTAGAATAGTCTAGCGCAGTTACCCATAAATCTGGCACTATATTTTCCATCATCTGTTGACGTAATTTTTCATCAGAACGAATAAGCTCTAAACGATCAATTACTTCATTAACAGCGCCTATCTTAACTTTAAAACCATTCACACCATCAGTGATGCGATCACCCAACGCACCAACATCCGTAACAATAGGTATTAAACCATTTTGCCATGCCTCTGACAAAGAAATACAGTATGTTTCCGGCCATATAGAAAGCGTCATCGCCACATCAGCAACTTGTAATGCTGCAACTTCACCTAAACCATATGCACCATGTAATACGACGTTCTCTTTTTTCATTTCTTTCAAAACGTTTTCATAGTCGGGCTGCATATATCCAAAAATATGAAACTCATACAAATCAGGATTGGCCGATTGTAAAATTGAAAGAATAGTATCCGCACCCTTAGAGCGAATAAAATTACCAACCGTCGCAATTTTTAGTTTTCTACCATTTAGTGGCTCATATTTTTTCTTTCTCAAAGGGATTGTAGTATCAGGAGAAGGAATGCCTAAAATATAATTTTGTTTTGCATTCAAAACTGGATAAATTTTACGTGCTAACTCATATGAATGCTCAGTTCCGTATAAACAAACATCAACATTTTTCATAATTTTTGCGACAAAAGCACGTCTTGTTTGTTGAACACCAAACTCAAGTTTCTCTGACGTCTTTAAGCAAATATCACATGCACCTATATTTTTTTTATCAATTTCACAATAACGTTGCTCGTAATTCAGTAAATTATAATGGGAACAAACTGCTAAAAAGTCATGAAATGAGAAAACGACACCAACGCCACAGGCTTTGGCTATAATAGGCAAGGATAATGTATGATGCCCCAAATGCTGAATATGAACTATATCGAACCCGTATTGATTTATAACACTTGAGAATGCCATTTCCTCGCCAGCATCATTCATAGAATCAAGCCAGCCCACATCAGGCATATCAAACCGCTCAATTTCTTTACCGTTTGCATCAGTTAAATAACATGCACCTCGTCTGCGCAACCAGTAAAAAAATTCAACATCTTTTACTAAAGTCGTAGAAAGTATTTGTTGATAAACTTCAATTCCACCCCAAACATGCTCATGAACAGTTGAATGAGTTACGAATAAAACTCTTAATTTACCTTGTTTTAGTGGTCTTTCTGGTAAAATATCTTGCTTATGTTTTTTCTTAAAATTCGCATCTGTTATTTCTGCAATTTTTTGCAAGCGATTAAGATATAAATGCTGACTTAAAGCTACTTTTTGTGTATCAGTTGCTACTTTTTTTCTTAAACCTTTTTCATTTAAGATTTTAGCAATGGATTCAATAACTTCATTCGTATTACGCGCAATGGAAACACCTTTTAATTCTTTGAGGTATTTCTCATCCATCTCAGTAGGAAGCTCTACAACCTGCGCCGTTCCAGCCAAAGCCAACTCATATAAACGTGGACCTGGAGCCGTTGCCTGCCCAACATCCCCGTGGCTGGCATAATTACGAAACATTGTTAAAGTAACTTGGCTTGCATTTGCAAAATCAATAAATGATTCAATACTCACAGGCCTTGGAATAATACGCTCAACCAAATCTTTTGGTAAAGGCGGCAAATAATCATTGCCGGGGCAAATTAACTTAAAGCGTGCTTGAGGGAAAGCGATTAGTAAGCGGCGCAAAACATCGACACGGTTAGGCCACATTGTGCCCGCGAAAAAGATATCATAATCTAGATCTTCGGTATTTTTTACATCACGCAAATGAATAGATGTACTCGCCCCTAAGGGTAAATAATAAGCTTCAACTTGATATGAATCTACACAACTCGGATCATTTGTAAACACATAATCAAAATTGGATGTCACATGTACATTAAAATCCAACATAAATGGGTCTTCAAATGCCCAAAAAATCATCGTCTTAAAGCAGGGACGCAAACGCTTCATTAACTCAAAATCAGTGCGCTGGCCATCTATACAAATAAGAACTTCATGCTCATGTGTTGCTGCAATAGATAGTAAAGTCATATTATCAGCAACTTCAACATTCTCCTCTCCCCACAGTTTTTTTGCAGCTCTAGCAACAGCAAGTGTTAAATAGGAGTTAGAATTATGCGTATAATTCGTATTGTAAATAACGGCCATGATTTAATCTTATCATCCAGTTGATATTTTAAAACGCAATTTATTGTTTGTTAATATAAATTGTTTAATTGAGACTTGTTTAATAAATGTATTTATAATCTAAATAGTCAATAGTTGCTATTACTTAATTGCCTTAAGTTATAAATATATTTGAACATAATAAAGGCTAAGCATTATATATAACACTTAGCCTTATATTCATTCTAAGTTATTTTTTTATTAAGTTACTACTTAAAATAGAAATTATTCTTCATCGGTATCGTTTTCATTACGACGACGAATAGCAGCCCCAAGAATATCACCCAATGAAGCTCCACTATCAGCAGAACCATAATCAGAAATAGCTTGTTTGTCTTCTTCAACTTCACGACCTTTAATAGTCAAAGTTAAACGACGAGCAGCTTTGTCAACTGTAACGATTTTAGCATCAATACGTTCACCAACAGCAAAACGTTCTGGACGTTGCTCTGCTTTGTCACGAGAGAGTTCTGTACGGCGGATAAAGCCAACAAGAACATCATTCACGCTAACGTCAACACCATTTGCTTGAATACCTGTAACGGTACAAGTAACAACACTACCTTTGTTAACTTGAGCTAATGCATCAGCAGCAGGATCTTCTAGAAGTTGTTTAATACCCAAAGAAATACGTTCTTTTTCTACATCAACATCAAGAACCTTAGCTTTTACCACATCGCCTTTTTTATAATTGGCCATTGCAGCTTCACCTGCTTCATCCCATGACAAATCTGACATATGAACCATGCCATCAATATCAGCAGACAAACCAACGAATAAGCCGAATTCTGTAATATTACGGATTTCACCTTCAATTTCAGAACCAACTTTGTGTGTTTCTGCAAATTGTTCCCAAGGGTTAGGTTGAACTTGTTTTAAGCCCAATGAAATACGGCGTTTTGAACTATCAACGTCTAATACAACCACATCAACTTCTTGAGAAGTAGAAACGATTTTACCAGGATGTACGTTTTTCTTTGTCCATGACATTTCAGAAATATGAACAAGACCTTCTACACCAGATTCCAACTCAACGAATGCACCATAATCAGTGATGTTAGTTACGCGACCCGTGTAACGAGCACCAGAAGGATATTTGCTTGCAACATTTTCCCAAGGATCAGCTTCAAGTTGTTTCATACCCAAAGAAATACGATGTGTTTCTGGATTAAAGCGAATAACTTGAACGCGAACTGGTTGACCAATTTGCAATGCTTCTGAAGGATGGTTAACACGTTTCCAAGCAATATCGGTAACATGCAACAGACCATCAACACCACCAAGATCAACGAACGCACCATAATCAGTGATGTTTTTAACAACACCGTCAAGAATCATGCCTTCTTTAAGACCTTGAATTAATTCGCTACGTTGTTCTGCACGTGTTTCTTCAAGAACTGCACGACGAGAAACAACGATATTTCCACGAGCACGATCCATTTTCAAAATTTGAAAAGGCTGAGCAACACCAATCATTGGGTTAATGTCACGTACTGGACGGATATCTACTTGTGATCCAGGTAAAAATGCCATTGCACCACCAAGATCAACTGTAAATCCACCTTTAACACGACCAAAAATTGTTCCGTTAATACGTTGGTTGTTTTCGAATGCTTTTTCAAGAGCAGTCCAAGCTTCTTCACGGCGTGCTTTTTCGCGTGAAAGTAGAATTAAACCGTCACGATCTTCGTAACGTTCAATATATAACTCCACCATGTCACCAGGTTTAATTTCTGGTTTAGCACCAACAGGTGCGAATTCTTTTAAAGGAACGCGTCCTTCACTTTTTAAACCAACGTCAACAATCGCATAATCGTCCGTCAAACGAACGATTCTTCCTGTTACAACGGAACCTTCGAACCCAATATCCTGACCCAAGCTTTCTTCAAGTAGGGTTGCAAAATCTTCACCAGCAAAGTGATCTTGATGGTTTTGTGTGGCTTCAGCCATGTGCTTTTATAATCCTAGCTATAACATTAACGCTTGACTTGCCCTAATATTATACAACTTTAATTTGCGCGTTTTTACTTTAATTACGATAAAATAAACATACGACTTTTCTTTGAAAATTTTCAAAAAACAGATGAGAGTAATACTTGTAATATTTCTGAAAAAATATTATCGGGGATTATATAGAAACAATATAAGTAATTCAATCATTTCTTAGTAAAATTTTTAAAAATATTTAAAGATAATAACTTAAAATTACTCAGCTATATTGTGTCTTTATATCAAACGCTAAATTTGGGTTCCACATAGCCCCCGTAGCACTCATTACAGCATCGGCTCCAGCATCAATATATTCTTGATAATGCTCTACGGAACAAACACCCCCAACACCAATAATGGCAAAATGATTGGTTAACTCATTCCGTAATCTAACTAAACGCTTTACCATATCAAGCCCAGCCCAACGAATAGCATCCCCACAAACACCCCCTGTTGGTCGGTCAGCCCCCAAGGCTGGTTTTCCCTCTTGATCAACGGGCTTTGCTGATAAGGTGTTAATTGTGCTGAAACCATCAACAATACCATCTAATTTTTTAAGAAGCGGTAAAACCTCTGCATCATTAGCAAAATAAGCAAGCTTTAAAAATAAAGGTCTATCTGGAACACTGTTTTTAATTTCTTTTGCAATACGTTCAACCCTGTCAAAATCAAAACACAGTAATTTATTTACACCTTCATTAGGACAACTTAAATTAGCCTCTAAAATAGGCACTTCGGTCTCAGCAACCAACCGTGCAGCCAATGCATAATCCTCTTCGATATTAACAGAATTTCCTGGTGTCCCTTGAAAACTGCCAATGACATATTGCCCCTTTTGAGCCGCATTTACGGCATTGGCCAAATCCTCTTGCCAAATTTCAGGACTATAAGAAGGCACGCCAAAAGAATTGGTAATTGAAATTGGGGATTGATAATGATAATCAGCTAATACAGTATCAAGGTTGGCTGATAGCATCCCCTGAGGATGAATGGATAATATATTAGGTAAAGCATGGCTTTTATGCGCTTTGGTGCGCACGGTTTTATAAACACATAAATCAAACCCATATGCAAAAGCAGCTTTGATATAATTAGCATTCAACAAAGGGCCAGCTGGTATACCAAATGGTAAATTAACATCCAAATCCAAAAAACGTGTTGGTTTGGCAACTTGGATATTTACCTTAGGAGGCTTTGAAAAATCGCCAAAAGGACCTTGTTGGTAATTATTTTCATAACTTAACGATGGATTATAAAAGGGAGTATTTGTATTTTTCATCAGCGCACCTGTTATTTAAATAACGGTTTAATTTTCAAAAACTATATACTTAACAAGTTACATTGAAAAGCTGATTTAAAATTATATTTTACAATATAAATAATTAAAAAAACATTGATAAGATCAACTTCGATGCGAAACAACGAATATTCAGCTTTCATAATTACAACTTATTTTTCATTAAGTGAGTCATTCCTGAAAATTAAAACAGTAATCATTAATTATATAGTCATCACTTTGCTTTAAAAATATTGATTATTACATATCAACCAGATACTTTTTATCACCTAAAGCTGAATCTTGTTGCTGGATCAATAGTGGGATTTCAGTGCAACCAAGAATAATCCCCTCTGCACCTTGTTTATGTAGATCCTGAACAATATCCAAAAATATCCTCTTAGAAGCAGAATTTATTATTCCTAAACAAAGCTCGTTATAAATAATATCGTGAATGATTTCACGTGGAGAAGAGGAAGGAATAATTGTTTAAATATCAAACTTATCCAATAAACGAGGCTTGTAAAAATCTTTTTCCATTGTAAATTTTGTGCCTAACAGCCCAACAGTTTTAACGCATCATTCTATATTTTTTAAGCCGTGACATCTATAATATGACTGACTGGAATAGCAATCACACTTTGGATTTGATCTACAAATTTATGCATTGTATTGGTGCGAATAACCAAAAATTCTGCTCCACCCGCCTCAACTTTACGAGCAGCTTTGGCAAGTAATTCCCCCACTTCATCCCATTTTCCTTGATGTTGTAGTTGTTAAAGCTCACCAAAATCAACGCTATAAAGACAAATTTTAGCACAGTGTAATCCACCAAGCTTTTCTTTGACTTTGTGGTTGATGAGTTGATAATAAGTTACGGTTGACTCTCAGCTCATACCACCCAATAAACCAATTACTTTCATTGTCGACTCATTTTTATAATGTATCGTAATCCAATTTAATGATAATTATAAAAATAAGACAACAAAAACTCTCTTTAGTAACGATGTATTATTTCCAGTGCTTGAGCAAGCACCGCATCAGCACTCAGATGATCTGTATCAATGATTTTAGCATCTTCTGCTGGACGAAGGGGCGCAATCGCACGAGAAGCATCCGCTTCATCTCGCTCGGAAAGCTCTGCAGCAATTTTTTCAATTTGCTTTGTCTTCAAAGGATCATTGGGATCTTTGGTATATTGTAACCAACGACGCTCTGCACGCACCTTGGCCGAAGCAATCACAAAGAGCTTAATATCTGCACTGGGAAAAATCACTGTACCGATATCACGACCATCCATGACTACCCCTTGTTGCGTAGCAAAGTGACGCTGCATATCTAACAAAGCAGCCCTTACCTTGGGCTGTGCTGCAACCTGACTGGCCGCTTTATCAACTTCCGGTGTGCGTAAATCATCCCTACTCCAATCTTTTTGGGATAACTGCTCTGCGATATGAATAACAGCTTCACTTTCTACTGCAACACCCGCATTCAGCATTTTTCGGCCTACTGCACGGTATAATAAACCCGTATCCAAATATGGAAGGGATAATTGCTTTGCCAGCGCTTTGGCCAAAGTGCCTTTGCCAACCCCTGACAAGCCATCAATTGCAATAATTAGTTTCTTACTCATATGTCAAACTTTGCCCCCAAAGCATTCATTAATGGAAAGTAATTTGGGAAACTGGTACGAATAAAAGTAATATCATCAACCTTCACCGGCTTTTGCGCAACCAGACCTAGAATAGATGCACTCATTGCCAAACGATGATCCATATGTGTAGCAACCAATCCACCACCAGGTATATTGCCCGCAGTGCCATGGATAATTAAATCATCCCCGTCTATATCAACCTGTACACCGTTACCACGTAACATTTCCACGATACTAGTAAAACGATCGCTTTCTTTAACTCTTAACTCTTCTAGTCCTCTGAAAATTGTCTTGCCATGAGCAAATGCAGCTGCAACAGAGAGAATCGGATATTCATCAATCATAGAAGGTGCATGTTCAGGAGGGACATCCACTGCTTTTAACTCGCCTGCTTTGATCACTAAATCTCCAACTGGTTCCCCACCTTCAATACGTTCATTCAAGATTTGTAAATCTATACCCATCCATTTCAAAACTTCAAAGGCACCAGTGCGTAATGGATTTAATCCAACATTTTCAATGCAAACATCTGATCCCTTGATCATTGCAGCCGCAACCAACATAAACGTAGCCGATGAAGGGTCCCCTGGAACTTTGATATCTTTTCCCGTCAATGTTACTGGACCTTTAACACTGATTTTTTTGCCTCCTTTGGGCAAGTTCTCAACATGAACCTCGACCCCAAAATGACTTAACATATTTTCAGTATGATCACGCGTTGCAACAGGTTCTTCAACACAAGTAATCCCATGTGCATTTAACCCTGCTAGCAAAATAGCTGATTTCACTTGAGCAGATGCAACAGGCAGGCAATATTCTAATGGCTTGGCTTTCGCTGTTCCTATGATTGCCATAGGCAATTTACCGCCTTCTCGTGTCTCAAACCTTGCACCTGTTTCTGACAAAGGCACAGTAACACGCTTCATAGGTCTTTTACGCAAGCTGCCATCACCAGTCATAATGCTTAAAAAACCATGGCTGGCTAAGATACCACTCAGCAAGCGTGCAGAGGTCCCAGAATTTCCCATATTCAGCACATCTTCTGGTTCAGTTAATTGACCAATGCCTTTACCGATAACATGCCACTCACCCTCGGCAATACGTTGTGGCTTTGCACCTAATGCCTGCATTGCTTGTGCTGTTTGCATTACATCTTCGCCTTCCAACAACCCTGTGATATGACTTTCCCCCGTAGCAAGGGCTGCAAACATTAATGCACGGTGGCTGATGGACTTATCCCCAGGGACTTTAATTTTCCCTTGTAATGGCGATTGTAAAAAAGAAACAGTAAGTGGTTTTGTTGCAGAAGAATTGGTCATATCTTTACTTTCTAAAATAAATTATTGCTAAATAATTCACTACGCGTCATAAAACTTTTATCAGAAATATTGAAATTGTCATTTTAAAGTTTGACATATGGGCTATAAACTGGCATGTCGCCTGTGTATACTTTATTGGTTAGAGGTAGAATAAATCAATGGTTAAAATAGAGTTGGGTATTAAACGAGTATGTTGTTCATGTGGTACTCGTTTTTATGATCTTAACAAAATGCCACCTGTATGCCCTAAATGCAGCACTGAACAACCTGTCGAACTGCCCCGTGGCCGTCCTCCAGAAGAAGATGATACTATTCATAATAAAGGTTTAGATACTTCTATAGATACAGATGATTTAGATACAGATGATACAGATGTTGATACTGTGATCGAAGACACTTCAGATCTTGAAGATGATGACGATACAATCGGCTCTGAAATCGAAGTTATCAAAGATGATGGCAGAGACGACGATTCTTAAAAACAGATTTATATCAACTTTTTAAATAAAGGCTTTGAACTTTTTTCAAAGTCTTTTTTATTGTCCTAGTATAATCGAAACTTCACGATAGATATACGCGATCACTAAGATTGTAATATTTATCATACCAATGTTAAAGACATAAACTTGGTCAATATTTGTTTTACGTATTTTTAGCGCCAGGAATAAGCCATATTTTCAAATATTCTTCGAGTTCACCTTCCCCCTCTTAGCAAAAAAACTTAACTATATTAATAAGTATAAATCCTTTACTACAACCATTTTTTGCATGGTTATCACCATCATCTTGTTCCTTGGCACCAGGATATTCCTCTTCGGTTTTTTCGCTACATAAGTGCAAATGTATCTTTAACAAGTATTGAAGCTGTTCTTGATTATAAACAGCTTTATTAAATAATTATTTTTTAAATAAATGATCTATTCTCAACCTGTCTCTGTGGTCTGTAATGCGTAAAACCGCCAGAAAAGATACCCCAATTGCAGCTAAAATCCCCGCACTCGAAATAAGCAGCATTAATAAAATCTGGTATTTTGCTGCATCAAAAGGATTTATTCCCGCCAAAATTTGCCCAGACATCGTTCCTGGTAACGTTACAATCCCTGCGGCAGACATTTGATTAATTAAGGGCATAATTCCAATCACCACCGCCTGACGTATCAATGGATTAAAAGTTTCCCCACGTGTATACCCCAACGCCAAACGTGCCTCAATGGTTCGCTGCTCTCTTTGGATGATATCCAGCAACCCTTTTAAAGACAAAGAGGCTGCACTCATCACATTCCCCAAGATCATTCCCGTTAAAGGAATAAAATATTTCGCATCATACCAAGGATGCGGGCGCAATGCTGTATTCAAAGCAACAAAGCTTACAATCAATGTCACAATACCCGTTACTGTGCCACTTATACCCAAAGTCCAGCGCCATTTTATTCCTGATTTAAGACGAGCAACGATCTCTCGGCTGGCAGCCAGCATCATCACAATAACAACCAACAGGCTGTACCAAAAAGATTGTAATGCAAAGACTTTTAATAATATAAAACCTACCAATAATAATTGCAGTACCAACCGAGTGGCAGCAATTATAACAGTTCGCCCTATACCAATCGATAACACCATCGATAAAATTGTAATGAACAATAATAACGATGTCGCCAAAGAAAGATCAATAAAGCTGAGATGGATATAGCCATTCATTTAAAATATACGCTTATAAAGTAATTACTGTTGGCTGTTATAAATGAATTCTGATGAGATGCTAAGACGTATTTGATATTAAAAAGTCAAACCACAACATAATATGCAATCTTTTAAACTATATTTACTCTACTCGTTATTAAGCCTCTTATAAGCATCACAACCATCCTGTGATTCATTTAAACAGGCTTGTTTATAATATTCTTTGGCTTTTTCATTATCTTGAGCGACTCCCTCCCCATTTTCATACATAACACCAATATTATATTGTGCCGAAGCATGATCCTGACGAGCTGCATCCATAAAATACTCTATTGCCTTTTCATAATCCTGTGGAACCCATTCGCCTTCGCTATAAATTAAACCCAAATTATAACATGCAGACGCATGGCCTTGATCTGCAGCCTGTTGATACCATTCAATCGCTTTTGCATAGTCCTGTGGAACCCCTTGCCCATGCCTGTACATCAATCCAATATTATATTGCGCACCCTCATCCTCTTGATCCGCAGCCTTGAGATACCATATCATTGCTTTTACATAATCCTGTGGCACACCAAGCCCTTGTTCGTGCATATGACCAAGATTATATTGAGAATCAACATCCCCTTGATCTGCGGCTTTTTGATACCAAACCAGTGCCTTTTGATAGCTTTCGCAAACCCCTTGACCCGCATAATAAGCAGACCCCATTCTATATTGTGCTAAAGCATCTCCTTGGTCTGCAGCTTGTTGATACCATTTTATTGCTGCATCGATATTCTGAGGAACATCATCACCATCGTGATATATTTCACCAAGTTGAAATTGTGCTTTTATATGACCTTGATCTGCGGCTTTGCGATACCATTCAATTGCTCTATTAGCATTCTGAGGAACGTCATAACCCAGACTATATATTTCCCCAAGCTTAAATTGTGCTTTTACATATCCTTGATCCCCAGATTGTAAGTAATAAAACATTGCCGTCAGATGATTTCTGGAAATACCAACACCATAATCATACATATAGGCAAGGTTAAACTGAGCTTCTGCATCCCCTTGGTCTGCGGCTTGTTGATATAATAGGCGAGCTTTTTCATAATCTGGAGGAAAAAAATCACTATCTTCATATAGTTGCCCCAATATTCTTTGGGATACAGCATCCCCTCAATCGACTTCTTGCTCTAATTCTAGAATGTCTTGTTGACTAAGATGAGAGTGAATATTAATCAATTGAGTTTGTTCGCTTGCGCTATTTCTGAAGAGTTTACCCATATTTTTCTGGATTTCTGCGGCTTCCAAACCTGCTTCTTGCTCTAACTGTGCGATGTCCTGTTGATTAAGGTTGGAATACGTATCAATAAATTGTGTTTCTTTATTCGTATTTCTTCTGAACTGTAAAAAGAATTTTTTAAAAAAGCTCATAACTGAATATCCCTACACTTGTTAAATCATATAAAACAAGTTAGACAATTTTGTCCAATATTTAACCCATAGAAACTTTACTCTTGCTCTAGTCTTTCATAATCATAACAACACGCTTGTGACTTATTAAAGCAGGCTTGCTTATGATATTCTCTGGCTTTTGATAATTTTTGGTCAACACCACGACCATCAGCATCCATATACTCAAGATCCAATTCCGCCCTATCATTCATTTGTTCAACAGCTTTAGTATAATATTTAATTACTGGATCTTATTCTTTAAATATTTCATAAAAGAAACTAAGTATAAATAGTGCTTCACTATCCCCTTCATCTGCGGCTTTTTGATGTACTGCTTTTAATTGATCTGCATTGATAACCTTATTCTTTTGAATCAATTTTTAAAAGTTTCCATCATTGGACACCCTGAAAACCATTTGAACTATCAATTAGTTTTTTATAACTATTCACAAAGAACTAACTGATCTGCTGTTAACTGATAATGCCTTGTTGCCAGCCGTTGCACTTGTTCCATATTATGAGAGACCAACAAAATACCGATATTTTGCTGTTGTAACTCTTGCACACATTTCTCTACAACCAATACTGTTTTGGGGTCTAATGCAGACGTTATTTCATCAAGTAATAAAAAACGAACTTTCGCAGAGATCGCTCTTAATAATGCCATTCGTTGCTTTTCACCCGTTGAAAGTTGTAGAATATCTGCATCCAGCAATGTTTCTTTTAAGTTAAATTTAGGTAACCAATAGCGCACTAAATCAAGGTTAGCAAAATGTTCTTTAACCGTTTGCGCCCACCATCCAGATTCAGCTGCAATATAAGTTACGCGTTTACGCCATTCTGGTGCCGGAAAAAAATTACGTTCTTTATCATCTAAAAACACTTGGCCTTCATTAGGGATTAAATCGGCAATCATTCGCAAGAAAACTGATTTACCCACACCAGATTCCCCTGTAATCACAATACAATCACCACTAGCAACCTCAAGGGAATATGGTCCCTGATCAAGAGCAGATATTTTTTTAATTGATAAAACAGAATCTTTGCTGGCTTCAATCATTCTTTAAATCTGAGTATCCTCATTCCAACGCTCTATTTCAACGCCCACAGCTTGCGCTTCAGAAATAATATCCAGTTTTTCTAGCATCACACGCGCTACATAGACACGTTTATCTTCTAAAATTGTTTCAACAATTGTTTCTGCCAATGTTTCAACTAAATGAAAATGTGTATTTCTTATAATCGTTTTAACCTGATTGGTAATATCTTCATAAGAAACAGTGCGGGCAATATCATCAATACCTACGCCTTTTTCCTCTATCACTCCAATAGAAATATTAACCTGTAAGCGTTGCGTAGTTTCCTGCTCAAAAGGATAAACCCCAATTCGAGCTTGTAGAACTAAATCTTTAATAAAAATACGCCTTAGTGCTGGTCTATTTGACCATGAAGGAAAAAAACTCATTTTTAAATTCTATTACTCATCATTATAAACCCCTAGCGCAGGAGACCATTGTAAATGCTGCCCACCATCCAATGCAAGCATTTGACCCGTCACTGATGGTAAGCAAAGCAACCCTAATACTGCTCTTGCCACTTCTTGTGAAGAGGTACCTTGTCCCAAAGGTGTCGACTGGCACTGACGATTAAATTGTTCATCACTTTGCCGCTTGTGCGCCATGGCTGGGCCTGGGCCGATTGCATTCACCCGAATAGATTTTGATGCCAGCGCTAAAGCCATTGTTTGCGTCAACGTCCATAAAGCTGCTTTAGAAATAGTGTAACTGACAAAATGAGGGGTTAGTGACCAAACACGTTGATCCAGCATATTGATCACACATCCTTCTGCACCAGTAGGAAGAGCCTTTGCAAAATCTTGAATTAATTGAAAAGGTGCCCACAAATTAGGGTTTTGATGATGTTGCCACGTTTCTAACGTTACAGTATCCCATTCATCCCGATCAAAAACACTGGCATTATTAACCAATACACCTATTGGCCCCAACTTTTGAGTAGCTTGTTCTATCAAAAAGCCTACTTCATCAGGATTAGAAAGCTCTGCTGTTAATAAAATAGCAGAACGACCTAGATCTTGGATTTCTTGTAAGACTTGATCAGCCTGAACAGTATGACAGCGTGCATGAATAGCAACATCAAAGCCAACCCTTGCCAACGTCAAGGCTATCTCTCTTCCTAACCTAATAGTAGCCCCTGTAATCAATGCCACTTTGGGGATTGTTTGTGGAACCAAGAAAAAATCATTTAGTAATAAACTACCATCCATTTAAACCTCATTTTCAACTATTATTGGCTTTGACCATAGTTTGCATATCTTTTGTTAAATTTTAACTTTTTTAATATATATTTCATATAATATAAAAGTCAGAATATACCGTTATTATCAGCATCAAATAAACACTCTACTATTATACTTCTATCTTATGAAATAAATATATTATTTAACCGTTTTTTCACCTCACTGATATTGTTAAAAGCTTTGGTTATTTTAATTTTTTAATTAATACAAGCCACATATTTTATTCCATTATTATTTTGTTTTAATGATGACAAAACTTCTGGAATATCTTCAAATTGCACGGTATGTATCTGTGGCAAGTGTAATTTATAATCAGCAATGTGATTAAGTAACAGTTGTCCATCTTGCACCAAGCATGCCCATTGCTGATCATTGCCAAAGACATGTGTTGAAGCCAAAGCAATTTCATGTAAAGAAATACTGGTTGTAAATGCAGGCAATGGGGCTTTTTCTATTCTATCTTGAATACAAATCAAATGCCCATAAAACCCTAATAAAGGGGCAATTTCTGCTGCACTTTGACCATTTACTGTATCATATGCTGCATAAAGTGGCTGCCCTGCCAAAGCTTTTTGCAATTGTTGATGCCAATCTTGATCATGATAGTCAAACGTTGCAATTGCTCCATAACTGCGCAACATTTGATGGCGATGTGAACTGGCAGTTACGTAAACTTTAGCCCCAGCATCAATTAATAATTGTGTCAAAAGACTACCAACACCGCCCCCTGCACCATTAACCAAAACTGATTTTCCTCCAAGATTTGAAGTTTTTTGGAAAGCTTGCCATGCTGTTAAACCTGGACAAGGAAAAGCAGCTGCAGAGACATTGTTTAGTCGATCAGGTACAGCAATCAGAGCACGCCCATCAACCACTATGTGGTGGCTGAAACTGCCTGGAAAGCGAAGATCAGTATGATAAGTATATCGTGAGCCAATACGAATATGACGCATATCTTTACCAACAGCTACGACAACTCCCATACCATCTACACCTGGAATTTGACCTTGTTTCCAATCTTTGGAAAACCCTAACATTAATTTCCAATCAACAGGATTTAATCCTATTGCTCTATTTTCAATTAATACTTGATGATCTGCTAAAGGACCCATTTGGTATGTTTTTAAATCTAATTCCATTGGATTGTCTGAACCATACCAATGCCAAGCCTTAGTCTCAATGAACATCTTTTTCCCTCTACAAGATTTTTTTTGAATTCTTAATTTAATTATTTGAAAGATGACTTTATTTCAGTCATAAGCCCTTAGTACATATCAACTTGGCAATTTTGAATTACTGACCTAAAAAAATTATCTCTTATAAAATCTTGTAAATAACAACATAATAATTTCTTAATTACAGCATTTATATAACTTATGTAAATCATCAGCAACTTTAGATCATATTAAAAACTATAATCCAATTAGCGATTTAATTAAATGAATACTTTACAAAATTTGACTAATTAGAATTTGGAATAACTGATTGATGTAAATAATCTTTATCCACCTGTAAATCACGACCGATAGGGAGGAACCACATAGCAGCTATTACAATAATAAACAATAAAGCAATGGCACCACAATAAATAATTTTTTGCACTTTATTCTTCCCTATTCGTCATAATAATACTTATTTTTGATGATACGGCGCAAGCATTTGCATCATTTCCGTCCATTCACGTTTTGTTAAACCACTATCAGCCTGCTCAACAACTTCACCACCAAGCATTTTACCTAAAACCTTCATCATAGAAGCTGAAAAAGTAACCGCACCGCGACGGTAATCCTCAAAAGCCTCACAAGCAATCGGTACCCAAGCTTGTAGGGTTTTTAACATGGCCTCAGCATAAACTCTGATTTCATATTGAGCATGCGGGTCAATACGCAATTGCAGAAAATGAAACAAATTATGAAGATTAATCTTCCAATACCATTGACTATAACTATTTAATGTTAAATTCATCCTAGCCAATTCACGAGCCAACCCGTAACCACCTTCTTCAGCTGGATTCAACATAGTTTCATAATGATCATAACATTGTTGAGCATCTTGTTTTAATAATTGGATAACTGCGGCAGCTTGTTCGGATGATAAGACATCTCCTCTACCTTGATTATTCACTACACTTTGAGCTGCTAAGGCTTCTGGTTCAGGAATATAAAACTCACGATCCATAATGGAATATCGTGCAGAATATTCATTCACACTAGCAGTGCGATGACGTATCCATTGACGGGCAACAAAAATTGGTAGGCGTACGTGATATTTAATCTCGCACATTTCAAACGGCGTTGTGTGATGATGGCGCATTAAATAACGAATTAATCCACGATCTTCTGATACTTTCTTGGTTCCAGCACCATAAGACACTCGTGCAGCTTGAACAATAGACGAATCATCCCCCATATAATCAACAACGCGAATAAAACCATGATCTAGAACAGGTAATGCTTTGAACAGCATCGCCTCCAACCCTGGGGAAACAGGGCGTTTAGTTGGTATTTGTATATTAGATTGAGAATTAATTTCTGCTTGTTGTTCTGCTGTAAGAGGCATGTTCATCCCGCTATATTTAAAATAAAAAATGCAAAAAAGTGCTTTCTTTATAAACCACAACTATCGCCATGAATACCCACTGAAATAACTAATTTTTAGGTATCGCTGTTATCGTCATGTTATCTTGATTTATTAACTTGAAAAAGTCTAGAAAATTCATATTCAACAAAGTGTTAATACGTTCTGGAGTTTCAAACGTAATTGCTAATCGCATCATATGTCTAGGATTTAATAAAATATCTGTTAAAGCCGAATAAAGTTGACGATCAAGCTCGAAATCTTTCCCTTTGGCAAATTCCGAGAACTTAGCCAACGTTTCATCATAAATCTTTTTTTCTGTTTTACCAGAAGTTTTTGCTATAATCGAAAATAGACGTTTTTTTAAACCTGCATCATAAACTGATAACACCATTGATTTTAATAAGATGCTATTGGACCAATTGACTTTGTAAAAATCAAAAGTTTTTGGGTCGATATAAAAACGGCTTTGCAAGTAAAGCCCCAGAAAATCATAGCCAAAATAATTAAATTTATGCAAAGAAAACAATGAATCCTTGGTATAATAAGTAAAATTAGAATGAAAAGCCCCATTAATATGCTCATAACCTAATCTTTTTAAATATTCGGCAAAAAGGCTAAAAGAAGAGGTTAAATCATAATCTAATTTATCAGCTAAAATTTCACCATCCCAAGTTGTTTCTTGACGAGAAAGATGAATATTTAACTGTCCAATTGATACACGTTTTTTATGATCACGAAACCCAATCATATTATAGGCTTTAAAGAAAAAATCTGTGCTTGTTAAAAATGAAGAAAAAAATTCTTTTTCATTAAACTTGCGATCATTAGACATTTCCCAAATCAGTTGATCAAAATGAAGCGCATCCAAAGATGCCGTTTGCCCTGTTTTGATAGCCGGAGCAATATCGACATTATAAAATAAATAAGGACGTTTTTTTGCTGATCCTTGTCTCGCTATATTCCAACTCCCTAACTTGAACTTACCCCATTTTGTATAAAAATAAGCCCCTTTCATATTCCCTTGTTCAAAAGAAATATTCCAAATATCAGACCAAGATAATACCAACCCTTTATTTTCCTTAGTAAACGCAGGAATTGTGAGATTACTGAATGAAACCGAAGCAATATTTGCCGATAAGTCAGGGGATTTGACCTCAATATTATCCATATCTAGGCTACTGACACTACCAGTGTCTTTTGGAGCTGCACGGATTTTTCGAATAGTAATCATTACATCGTTAGACAGTGACAAACGAACATCTGTGATAACAACAGACTGTGTTAACCAACTGATATGAGCATTGGAATAAGAATAATGCCCATTAGAGCCTACTATTTGTTGTAATCTGGATTGCACGTGGTGCAGTGCATTTTGTGCATGAGAATGAGCAACTTGGTATCCCTTGATCCCTATCCACACAAATAGAGAGAGAATCACCAGTATCAATAAGAACTTCTTTTTCATGCTATAAATAATATTCGCAACCTGAGTATAACGAGTTAGTTTTTTAAATCTGTTATTTGTTAAGCATAGAATAAAAAAACAAAGAAACAAAATTTTATTTAATTATTACTATTCACATAAATCCCGAAAAAAGCCATGACAATAACTTCATGGCTTGATAAAAAATTATATTTACAATCTACTTTACAGGAACAGCTTGGATTTTAAGATTGAACATACCAAATAACTCTGTAGGACTTTTATCATTTATATTAGCTGCAGAAATAGGAGCTGCTGGCAATGATGAAAATTGAATCTCTGTTTTTTGTGGGTTTTGCATAAAAGATTCAAGTGTTTTTACTGTATCCTCAGCAAAAGATGCAGGAATTTCTTTTTGACCTTGCATAACTTCTTTCACAGATGAAACCATAGATTCTTTAACTTCTGCTTCTGTTTTTCCTTGTTTTTGACTACCTAACTTTAACAGTCTTTCAAATATACCTGTATTTTGTATAACCACACTAAATTCTTTAAATTTAGCATTAGGGTTCGATAAAATAGATTCTGGAGAACGATAAACAATATCTAGTGGAATATTCCCCTGTAAAGTCGCATTAATCTTTCCAATATCTTTAAATACTAAATTATTTAACGATACAGATAAGCCATTTGTATCATTTTGATATTGCACATTTACACTTCCAGAAGCAGATATTGTTTTATATCCCATCTGCCTAAAAATATCCCAGTACTCACCATAATTTGAATCTAGCACAGAAAATTCTAGATTATCAAAAGCATAAGTTTGATCTGATTTTCCTTGTTTATCCAAATTTGAATTTACTGTCAGTGTACCAAGCGAAGCAAAATCCTCACCCACAGAGAATTTAAAACCTGCAGCTTTAGTCACTCCTTGAATTCCACCCAATTTTCGAATATATTCTTGTTGTACATCTCTCATTTTTTTGCTGAGATCATTAAGATTATTCAAGTCAAAAGACTGAGATCCAAACACCTTCATTATCGTTGCCAAATCCACTCCAGAATTTTCATAAGATGCTAACGATACTGCTATTTTGTTATATATTGGAATATTTACAGAAAAATCTTTTAAAGACTGGCTGGTCTTACGTCCCACCCCGTAATCTTTCATTTGATATTGAGCAATTTTAAACGCAGAATTATAATCTTTAAATTGCAAATTATCGATGCTGAACAAATTAAACTGCACCATCGATAAAGTATGAAAGACTCTTTTGAATTCATCATTCAATGATCTGTGATTATTTTCACCTACTGAATACTCTGCTTGACTTTTTACAATATCTGCTAAATTGATTTGATTAATGTTAAAAGCCCCAAGTGAAAAATCATCTTTTCTGTCTTTAATAGACAAATCTTTTAGCAAAATATCAGTCTTTTTATCCAACCCATACTCTTTTATCTGGTATTGAGCCATTTTGAACGTCGTGTTATATGCATCTTTATATTGCAAATTTTCAACATTCAACGTACTAAACTGCATCGTGGACAACTGCTGAATTAGACCGTTAGTTACAGCATTCACTGATCTATAATTATTTTCGTCCGCAAAAAATTCTTCTTGTCTTTTGGATATTTCCGCCAAATTCACTTGATCAATGTTAAAAGACCCTATTGAAAAATCATTTCTTCCGTCCTTAGAAGTAAAGTCTTTCAGCAAAATATCTGTCTTTTGATCTAACCCATAATTCTTCATTTGATATTGAGTAATTTTAAACTCAGGACTATATTTATCTTTAAATCTAAAATTTTGAATATTTAGCAATCCAAAACTGATCTTCGATGGAACAATTTTTTTTATTTTACCATCTTCTAACACAATCCACCCAGCATCTGCTTTGGCATTGGCAATCTCAATATACCCAATGGTGAAAGGGGCTTCTGTATCTCTTTCTTTTTTTATTGCTAACTTATCTATATTTAGCTTCTTAATTTCATACTCAGAACCCAAAACTGCACTGACTTTATCTGCCGTATAAACAGTATTATCTTTATCTTTTAAAACAACTTTATCTATTGTTGTTTCCTGAGAGAAAACATTAATATGATGATCAGCATAGGTAATCGCAACCCCAGGAAAAGAACTTTTAATCAACTCAATCTTTTCTTGGAATTTTTTTTCTGCTTGCTGAGATACATAATAATATCCACCCCCTCCAACTACACCAACACCAACAACTACAACCGCACCAATAACCACAGCTTTACTCATATAAACCACCTTATTTAATCTATATATTATATTCTTTTAAAAAAAAGCTGTAGAAACACAATATGCCTCTACAGCTTTTACAATAATCAACGTTATTTTATTTCTAACAAAAAATTATTTTGTGGCCTCTGCTTTAATACTTAAATTTAATGCGTCCAATATCTCAGATTGAGATTTGCCCATCAATTCTAATGCTGTAACAGGTTGTGCTGGTTTAACTTGAATAACCAAAGACTGCTTAGGATCATTAATAAGCGCAATGAAAGCTTCATCCCCTTGTTTTTGAACAGGAATAGTTGCTGTTTGAGCATCTTGCTTGATCATTGTCACGATATTTTCCTTGGCTTGATCAGCAGTAATATTTTTTTCTTTAGCTGTTTTAGCAAAAATCTTTTCAAGCAACCCTTTGTTTTGCAACGTAACTTTTAAAGAAATTAACTTGTAACTGCTCATTACCTCTTGAGGGTCAACATTAGAAAGATCTTCTGGTGCCGTAAATTGCATATTTGCATTTAAATTACCGACGTCTTTAATAGAAATATCAAATGGTGTAAAAGACCATTCTTGTTTTGCTTTAATGTAGTTACCAGAAATATTTCCAGAAACGTCAATTTGATCATAGCCCATTTCTTTTAAAAGGAATAATCTTGCATTATGTGCAGTAGAAACTTTAAAACCAGAGAATACAGCAGAGCTTTTTAAATCACCATTCGCAGCAACAGAATTATCTGTTTCAAATTTATCAAGTGACCAATCCTGATCATCAACATGCGCTGTTAACCCTTCAAGGGTTCCTTTGCTAGGTTGTCCAGAAATTGCTCTTGGTTTTTGCCCCTGTTCGACCAGCTCTATTATACCTGCCAAATCAAGACCGTTCACTTGGACCTGATTTAATTTTAAAAATTCTTTACCGTCTGTGGTTGCTTTAACATCAACTTGTTTTAAAACTTGATCCGAATTACGTTTCAATCCATAGTTTTTTAACTCATATTGAGCAAAAGTCCCACCTGTTTTATCAGGACCAAAAGCACTTGCATTTTGAATATTTAATAAGTCAAAGCTAATTTTTGAAGGATAAATCTTTTTAATTTTTCCATCTTCAACAATGATTGCGCCAGTAGGCACATCTAGATTCTTAACATCAATATGGGCAGCATCAATCTTTCCGCCCTGCATTTCTGTATGGAATTTGTCAACTGCAATCGTATCAACCTTACCATGAGATACACCGCTTAAAGTCAATGTATCTGCTGTATATTCTTGTCCATCTTTATCTTTGATAATCAGTTTTTGCAAAGTTGCTGATTGAGAAAATGGACTGACACTGGAACTTTCATATTTGATAGAAAGCCCTGGTGCTGATTTTTCAATTAAACTAATCGTATTCTGTAGCTCTTGGTTTGCTTTGTTGGACATATAATAATATCCACCTCCACCAACGACACCAACGCCAATAATAACAACGGCACCAACAACAGCAGCTTTACTCATAAAGATCACCCTTAAAACTATTAAAATCTAAACCCAAGAACAATTATAAACGTCACCTTACTATACACAATTCTTCTCTAAAAAAAAATCATTTTAGTAGTTTATGGCTCTTAGAATAAACAAAATTATTTTTATTTTAAATTTACTCTTTTTTTCTTTGAGAATTCATCATATATTAAAAGTGTTGGTTTTACCAGCTATGGTAATAAACGGTATATGGAATAAGCGTAGTGGACCCGGGGGCAGTACCCGGCATCTCCACCATAAATATATGGGGATGAAACAGGCTCGACACGCGTAGTAAAGATATATTTTTTACTCGGCATTGTACCGCCGTTATCGGGCTTTATTTTACAAATGCCAACGATAATTTCGAGGCACACGCTGTTGCGGCCTAATAAGCCAATGTAACAAGCGCGGCTGAGGGTGCGCCGGGCAACAGAAGCCCCTCACTATTGATATATTGAAAATAATGAATTGCTTAATACTTAATAGAGACAAATTATAATATGACGAATTCAGATGGTTTTGATAGCAACCCTCCAACTATTTTACTGCCCTATCAAGAATGGATCGAAGCTGCCTATCGTCAAGTTGCTCGTAATGCTGTCAAATACGCTGCACAAAGTGGATTGCCTGGTAATCACAGTCTTTATTTAACTTTTGACACTACTTATCCTGGTGTCTCTATTCCCTCTCGTTTAAAAGCACAATATCCCAATGAAATGACTATTGTTTTACAACATCAATTTTGGGATCTTACTGTTAATGAACAAGAAAAAAAGATGTCTGTTGGATTATCTTTTGGTGGTGTTGCCTCTATTTTGGTGATTCCATTTGGTGCGTTTACTGCTTTTTCTGACCCAGAAGCTAAATTATTGTTAACGTTTACTGCGTTGCCCCCTTCTATTCTCAGCGTTGCTGACAATCTCATTGCTGAAAAAAATGAAAATGAAAACAATGAAGAAGCATCTAAAAATACAGAAGAGAAAGAAGAAGGCCAAATCATTAGTTTGGATGCATTTCGAAAAAAACACGATTAAATTTTATCTCTCATTTGGTGATATTTATTAAAAACCAATAAAGATTGAGAGCTATTGTCTTTAGTTAAATATATGCAGCAACTCTGTTTGTATATATATTGGCAATGCCCAAGTAAGACCTATACCATTTATTATATATAATTTCAGTAATTAATTCCATCTAAACCCAGCATAACCAATCATATCATCCTCAAACATTATATTCTGTTCAAATACGTAATAAGGATAATGATGAAAGATAAAGTAATTCAGTTGGTGTTATTCTGTATGAACGGTAAAAAGAGGGGTTTTTTTAATCCAACGAAACATTGAGATTAATTACTATAATAAAATACAGCATATCATCTCACACTCTCAGTTTAAAATATTTTTATAAAAGAACCCATTATCTTTTTATAATAAACAACTATGATTATGATTGCGTATAGTTAATTATATAAAAAGGAAAATATTATGTCTGCACGTATCTTAATTTTATACTATTCTTCCTATGGCCATATTGAAACAATGGCCTATGCAATTGCCAAAGGAATCGAATCATCAGGAGCCACAGCTGTGGTAAAGCGCGTTCCAGAAACGGTTCCAGAGGAAATTGCTCGTAAAAATCACTTTAAATTAGATCAAACAGCTCAAATTGCCACTCCAGGTGAGCTTGCTGATTATGATGGTATCATTCTTGGGACAGGCACACGTTTTGGACGGATTTCTTCACAAATGGCCAGTTTTTTAGACCAAACAGGTGGATTATGGGCCAAAGGTGCTTTGATTGGCAAAGTCGGCGGTGCTTTTACAAGTACAGGCACACAACATGCAGGACAAGAAATGACACTGATGTCATTAATTACTAATCTAATGCATTACGGCATGACGATTGCCAGCTTCCCATTTACCTTCGCAGGACTTAGTGAAATTAACGAAGTTACAGGCGGCACGCCATATGGAGCCTCTACTATTGCAGGTCCAGATGGGTCTCGTGCAGTATCACAAAATGAGTTAAACGGCGCAGAGTTTTTTGGAAAACATGTTGCTGAAATTACCAAGAAACTTTCAGCTTGATAAACCTTTACCAATATTTTGTTTTTATCCCCTTTAAATACAAGCACTGATTATTTTAAAGGGGATAAAAAACATAGATTTAAAATTAAATAAATATTTTTTTCATAACTTTGAAGAATAGTAACCGTAATATTCAACAAAAAACTTTCTTGATTAATTTCAATCATTCGTTATCTATAAACATATTCAACTGCCCCTAATATCATTGGATGATCTGAAATGACTGACCAAACTGCTGACTTTGATTTTGATTTACCACAATCTTGCATCGCACATCATCCAATGCGTCCCAAAGATATGGCCAAATTACTATATATTCCGACAACAGGCCTTCCAGAAGATCATATTATTCGTGATCTCCCCTCTTTTTTTCGCAAAGGCGATATTCTTGTTGCCAATGATACGAAGGTCATTCATGCAAAATTATCTGCAATGCGAGGCGCTGCACATATCGGCATTACACTTGATCGTCCTATGGGTGATGAGCGTTGGCACGTTCTTATTAAAAATAGTAAACGCTTAAAACAGGGGGATCGCTTGGATTTTCCTGATGGTAAAGTCTATGCAACTATTGATGAATTAGAAGTAGGAGGAAGTGGTTTTATTCGTTTTAGTATAGAAGGAGATGCTTTCGATGCTTGGCTAAGAGACATTGGTAAGCTGGCACTTCCTCCTTATATTGAACGGCCAGATGGCCCTACAGTAGAAGATGAAGAAGACTATCATACCATTTTTTCTCAGTTTCCAGGTGCGGTAGCCGCCCCCACCGCAGGTCTGCATTTTACCGATCAGTTATTAACTCAACTAGACGATATTGGTGTAGAGCGGTTGACGTTAACTTTGCATGTTGGTGCTGGTACTTTTTTACCTGTACGCAGCGATAATATAAGCGATCATCATATGCATGCGGAATATGGCATTATTACTCCAGCGGTAGCCACACGTTTGAACCAAGCTAAAACTGAAAAACGCCGCATAATTGCAGTGGGAACAACGTCATTACGATTACTTGAAAGTGCCGTTGATGAGAATGGGGTTATTCATCCCTTTCACAAAGAAACATCTATTTTCATTCGCCCAGGTTATAAATTTAAAGCCGTGGATATGCTGATGACAAATTTTCATTTACCAAGATCAACTTTATTCATGCTGGTTAGTGCATTTGGAGGAGCAGAGAAAATGCGACATGCTTATCAACATGCTATTCAAAATGGGTATCGTTTTTATTCCTATGGAGATGCTTGTTTGATTGAAAAGGCGTTTATGTAGAAAAGTTTTTTTATACTATTCGGATGCTTTGATATCCGTAAGTCAATATTAACTGGCGCAATATAATCTAAATTAGCATATTGGCTTGTCTGCAAACTACCAGTATATTTTTTAAAGACGTTCTTCGTAACAAAAATATACTCTGCTACGTATTATTTTATATTAGTGCTTTCACTATCTTGATCAACTTTTGCATAACATACTTCAACTATTTGAATCACTTGTTTCAAATCATTTGCACAAAGCAAGTTTTAAATCATTAGCTACGTTTTAAATGATAATATCTGAAACTTCTATTTGTGCATAAGCAACCAACGGCAAGAGAAATATGAAAATCAGAAAGCGTATGTTTCTCATAACTATAAAGTTTAAAACTATAAATCTATTACGCTTTACTTTTTGAGATAATATAAATTAGTTCACTAATTGAAAGCCTATTATTGTTAATAGAAAAGATACAATAACCAACCAATTTCCCATTCGAAAAACATCCGCTTTTATTTTACCAAAAAATATTTTATGAGTTACTTACAAGTTCTATGTCTACTCTAAAGGAGTCTTTGTATTGACGGACAATAAATTACAAAAAGGGCTAAGCAAACGCCATGTCTTTTTTATTGCGTTTGGCTCGGCTATCGGTACAGGGCTCTTTTATGGCTCGGCAGCAGCTATTAAACTTGCAGGCCCAAGTGTTCTGTTCGCTTATTGTATCGCGGGTGCTGCGGTTTTTATGGTCATGCGTGCTTTGGGTGAAATGGCTTTACATGAACCCTCCGCAGGATCTTTTGGGTATTACGCAACCAATTTTATCGGCCCCTTGGCTGGTTTCATTACAGGATGGACGTATGTTTTCGAAATGGCATTGGTTTGCCTAACGGATATTACCGCTTTTGCCACTTATATGGATTTTTGGTATCAGGGGGTCTCGCCGTGGATTTGGACTTTGGGAATTACCTTAATAATTACTGCAATTAATCTAGCTGCTGTTAAAATCTATGGCGAATTAGAATTTTGGCTGTCCGCAGTGAAAATTACAGCTATTATTGCTATGATTTTGGCAGGAATTGTCATTTTAATCTTTGGATTGAATTATTCTCATCATACCTCTGCTGGCCTTCATAATTTATGGTCGAATGGTGGATGGATGCCAAATGGTTGGTTTGGATTTATGGCCTGTTTCAGTGTTGTTGTTTTTGCTTTTGGTGGGATTGAAATTATCGGCCTTACCGCCATTGAAACAAAAGATGCTGAAAGGAATATTCCAAAATCCATTAACGCCATTCCATTACGGATTCTGCTTTTTTATATTATGACCTTAACCATGTTAATGTCAATTTATCCATGGGATAAAATTGGTCTGGAAGGCAGCCCTTTTGTCACCATTTTTAACAGTATTGGTATTAAATCAGCAGCCAATATTTTTAATATTGTCGTTATTACCGCCGCAATCTCTGCGATTAACAGTGACATGTATGGCGCAAGTCGAATGATGTATGGTTTAGCTCAAGAAGGCCAAACACTTAGAAAATTAAACTATCTTTCTAAAAATGGAACACCTGTAAGTGCTGTTTTAGTAATGTTTTTAGTTTTAGTGTTAGGGGTCGTTTTAAATTATTTTTATCATGACGGCTTATTCTTTTTTATTGCTGCCATGGCTACATTTGCAACTGTATTAGTATGGCTTATGATTTTACTTTCACAGTTTTGCATGCGTATGAAGTTACCAAAGACAGAAATAGCTTCCTTGCAATATCCAATTCCTTTTTGGCCAATAGGACCTATTTTAACCATCCTCTTTATGATTTTCACCATTGTGGTGATTGGAATAATTCCCGAAACACGCGTTGCACTTTATATAGGAATTATATGGGTTATCTTTTTAGTTGGCTGTTTTTATCTGGCAAAAAAAATTAATAAAAACAAAATGGTTAATCTTGTCTCTAAATAACGATTTTTGATCAATGTAAAAAATATCATATAGCTAAACAATACTTTATAATTGTTTAGCAATTGATTAATTTCTACCATTATAAAAACTATGGACAAGTATTAATGCCATTAAAAATAAATATGAGTTATCTAAAGATTTTTATACTTTTAGGTTTTTTTATTCCTTTGAGTAGCCATGCGTAAAGACAATCAAGAAGCTGAAATTATACAAGGTTCCTTTAAAACGGACTTGTTCTCTGATGGCGAATATGATGGAAAAGAAGTTTTTTTAAAATATAAATATCATTAATTAAATAATGAAACCTCTTTAAACTGGCCATAACAAACATATTCAATTATCTGGCCAGTAAAATCGAGTTTATAATCCTGTCATCGCCAAAACCGCATCAGGATAGCGGTTACCTTCCACCTCAAAGGTTTCAACTTTTTTTCTGATTTTATTGATTTCTTCTGGGGTTAAACTGATATTCAAAGATCCAATATTTTCTGTCAATCGATGCATTTTTGTAGTGCCTGGAATAGGAACAATCCAAGGTTTTTGAGCTAATAACCAAGCCAATGCAATTTGTGCAAGCGTTGTTTTTTTCTCTTCTGCAATTTGTTGCAAAAGCTGAATTAACCCTTGATTTTTTTCCATAGCTTTGACAGTAAAGCGAGGAAATACACTACGCAAATCTTTAGGATCAAATTGAGAATTTGCATTTAACGTGCCTGTTAAAAATCCTCTACCTAATGGGCTGAATGGAACCAAGCCAATTCCTAATTCTTCACAAGTTTGTAAAATCCCATCAGTTTCAATCTGACGTGTCCATAAAGAATACTCATTTTGTAACGCTGAAACAGGCTGTACCGCATGCGCACGTCTGAGCGTTTTAACCCCAGCTTCTGACATTCCAAAATATTTGACTTTTCCTGCTTGAATAAGTTCTTTGACCGTTCCAGCCACATCTTCAATAGGCACATTTGGATCAACGCGATGTTGATAAAGCAAATCTATATAATCTGTTTTTAAACGCTTTAACGAAGCATCAACAACTTTTCGAATATGGTCGGGCTTGCTGGTAACGCCTTTATTTTGGCCATCAATAATATTAAACCCAAATTTAGTAGCAAGTATAACCTGATTACGAATAGGACTTAACGCCTCACCTACCATTTCTTCATTTTCATATGGGCCATAAACTTCTGCAGTATCAAAAAAATTAACCCCTTGATCTACAACTTGACGGATGAAAGTAACAGCATCGGACTTAGTGCCACCACTATATCCCCATCCCATACATCCATATCCCAAAGCAGATACTTTTAACCCTTGTTTTCCAAGTGAACGATATTGCATAGTATTCCCTTTTATTTTTAATATTTTGATTAAATATAACATTCAATACAGAAAAGAATTAGATATAAAATAAACATAGTTTTATAAAATATATTCATCAATATCGTATGTGTCCTCACTTGGTTTCTTTGGTATCCTATCATTACAACAGTCATAACCTCAATTTGTCTTTAAAAATAACAGTGCGACAAATGATCATCTTAATCATAATGAGTAATTTAATAAGATAAACTTTTGATAGGAATACTATATAATGTCAGTTGTTACTGAATATTTGAACATTTTAAAAACGCACTTTACCACAGAAGATATAAAATCTTTTAATAAAGTTCACGGTGCCGCACATTATGAGATAGAAAAACTTAGAGCCAAATATCCTTTATGTCCAGATAGTCTCATTGAATTGCTAAGTATCGTAGATGGAACTTATAACCGAGATTATGGAGATGGAGAGGCTGTATTAATATATATGCTGGGCTCTGATGTATATGAATATCCTTATTATTTATTATCAACACAAGATATGTTAAACGAAGCCAAATCATCTCCAAATAGTATTTTTGAAATATATATGGATGGTGACAATACAAAAGATGATGCGTTAGAAGAATTTGTAGAAGTCGATCCTCGCATTGATATTCATTTACCTCTCAAACAACATTTATGCTTTTCTCATTGTATGAATAACGGTGGTACCTCACGACTATATATTGATTTTAATCCTGCAAAAGAAGGCAATATAGGGCAAATCATTCGATATTTACATGATCCAGATAGCTATATTGTCATTGCCGATATTTTTGATGCGTATTTACAAGATTTAATTGATAATGATTTTGAATTTTTAACTGAAGAAGATGAATAGATTATTTAATATTAACTATAACATATCTATTTCTTTTTTAGTATATAACACGAGTAATACTTATATTCCCTGCACAACATTTAGCAATTCACGTAGTTCATGATATAATAGCCAAACATGATAAGAATTTGGCCGTAATTTTCAGAGTAAATCGAATTCAACCTCTTAAATTTTAGCAAAAAAAACTAAATAAAAAGCTTATGAGCTGTATTAATTATAACTTAAGCAGCCCATAGTTTTGTTCGGTTTAATAATCACAATATGAATTCACGTTATATTCGTAAACAAAAATAATTTTTTTATAAAGCTTCTTTAATTAAAACGGAACTTTAACTGGAAAGTTACTAATTATTTTTAAATTATGATCAATCTTTTAGTAATGGAAATTGATTTAACATATTTTGTAAATGAATAGCATCCCATGGCATATGCTCGGTTATTCCCACTCCTACAACATTCGTTACCGCGGCCGTATCTTGAACCACTCTGGTTAATTGTGGCAATGTCATTTCACCATGAATAATATGATCAAAGAAACCTGCTTCTTTATTTGGATCAGCAAACAATAAAGCCCTGAATAAGCTAGCATCTAGGACATCAAGATCAATATGAATAAAGAGTTTGGTAACGTTTTCCTCTTTGATCCACTCTACAATAGAATGACTATTGTCAGCTAGTTCAAATGGCGTGGCTTGGCGTAATCCCAATCTTTGGATAACCTCTGTTTCTTGTTCTGTTGTTTTAGGTAATCCACCAAACATCACTTTTTTAGGGTTCAATTTCACAGGCACTTTGGCTGCAAAAACGGGATCTCCTTCTCCTAATAAATTTCCTAACACCATTGCATGTTCATGTTGGAATTCTTTGGGTGTGGTCACATCAGGATGCGCATCCATCCATAAAACACCTAAATTGCCATCATAACGTTGATTTAAATAACTAATTGGTGCTTGCTCAACCAAGCAATCCCCACCAAAAACAATAATTTTTTCAGGTTGATGTTGCTTAATAATATCCGTGCATTTTTGTAACTGTTCTAGCAATACACTCTGTTCAACAATACCTCTTTCCTTTTGAATAGAGGATGCATCATAAGGCTTTATCGGAACTTCAATCGTCGGACTGTTTCCCTTAGGAGCCAACCATTCAAGTAAACGCGCACCCAAAGGATAGGCTGGATTATTTCCGCCGCCTTGCCATTGAGGCATTAACAACCGTAAAGTTTTACTTTGTGACATGATTATATTCCTTGAACAATTAGGTTTAAGATGCTCCCAGAGCTCTTCGAATAAGCTTTTCAAAAATAGGAATTTGCGTATCTAAATTAATATTAGGATCATAAGCTGTTCTTGTAATCAGCCCATCAACCATCGAGTAAACCCAGATCGATACAGTTTCAAGATCCTCATGAGGATCGATCTGTCCCAACTCAATAGCTTTTTTCAATAAATCAATAAAAGCCTCCCTCATTATTTTATCACTGGCAAGAAAGGCTGAACGCACGGATGGATTACGTGTTGCTTGTGCCAGGATCTCTGTCCATAATCGATGATCAATCGGATAAGATACATCTCGTATACACTCCAATAAAGCACCCAACAATGCATCAAACGAAGGTGCTGTTACCAAAGCATTTTGTAATTTTTTTGTCGCACTCATGTGATCTTCAATAATAATATGCAAAAACAATTCTTCTTTATTCGTAAAATGCACGTAAATACTGCCTTGGCTGATTTTTGCGGCTTTTGAAATGTCTGAGATAGAACAACCCTCATATCCTTTCTTTGCAAAACATTCTGCTGCACTTACGATCAGTTTTTGTCGTGTATCTGCTTTTTTATCTTGATGCTTAACCATAAATTTAACACTTATTTATTGAATGAACGATCACTCATTAAATTATAGTTTCGAATTAAATTGCGTCAAGTTTTATTAGAGATAAATTTATTCTTTCTTTTCAACTTATAGATTTATATAAGAATACATACCTATCCACTTTATTTAATTGTTACATCATGACCCAACCTAAATTCCACTGGACTAAACAAGCTCAACATAAAAATGCCCGCGCAGGAACATTGCATACGGCACATGGAGATGTACAAACGCCAACCTTTATGCCCGTTGGCACCGTAGGCACTGTTAAAGCAATGACTATGGACGCGGTGCGCTCTACTGGTGCTGGAATTGTATTGGGAAATACTTATCATTTAATGTTACGTCCAGGAGCAGAGTTGGTACACGAACTGGGTGGATTACATCAATTTATGGATTGGCCAGGCCCTATTTTGACGGATTCAGGTGGATTTCAAGTGATGTCCTTAGGGGATTTACGTCAATTGGACGAAGACGGTGTAACATTTCGCTCTCATCTTGATGGATCAGCACACCGTTTAACGCCTGAAAGCTCTACTGATATTCAGTATTTATTAGATGCTACGATAACAATGTGCTTTGACGAGTGTCCTGCGTTACCAGCGACTTATGATACTATTGCTAAATCTATGCGTCTATCTATGCGCTGGGCAGAGCGTTCTCGTAAGCAATTTAAAAATCGCCCTGGTTATGCGCAATTTGGAATTGTTCAAGGTGGAATTGAACCTGACCTACGAGCCGAAAGTGTCGAAGCATTAACCAATATCGGCTTTGAAGGCTATGCCATCGGTGGGCTGGCCGTCGGGGAGCCTCAAGAACAAATGTTCTCTACACTTGATTTCACGACGCATTTAATGCCAACAGACAAACCTCGTTATTTAATGGGCGTTGGAACCCCTGATGATATGTTAGGCGCTATTGAACGGGGTATTGATATGTTTGATTGTGTGATGCCTACACGCGCAGGGCGCACAGGACGTGCCTATACCAGCCGTGGCACGTTAAATATGAAAAATGCGTGTCATATTCATGACCCTCGCCCCATTGATCCAGAATGTGATTGTCTAGCTTGTTCAAAACATAGCCGTGCGTATATGACCCATTTATTCCGCGCCAAAGAAATCCTTGGGGCGATGTTATTAACGTGGCATAATATTGCTTATTATCAACGTTTAATGCGGACTATTCGTCAGGCGATTATTGAGGATAATTTGACCGAAACCGCAGCCACTTTGCGAGCTAATTGGGCAAAAGGGGATTGGTCTGTGGATGAATGGAATTAATGTCCGCTTGCCTTTAAAATAGGTTGAATAATCTCCCTCTCCATCTCTTTATATACTTCGGTTTCAGGTGTGATGAGAGGGAGTATTACGTTTTTTGCAAAAGCTTCAGGCGTATTTCCACAACGAGTTAAAACGAGTAATTTTTTTAGTTCAGTAACAATTTCACCTGATGCTTTTTTTAGATCATCTTTTGGATTTCCTCGGTCAATGCTATTTTGAAGAGCTATTTGCTTGATTGCTAAGGCTTGATCCAATAACGCTTGTTTATTTTCTTGAATAACCAGTTTTTGTATTAACTCATCATCAAATAAATAGCCTTCTATATTACGACGGGAAATTACAAAAATTTCTTTTTCTTTTAGATCAATAACATCATCATCACTATGATCATCACGATCTACTAAACGAATAACTTTACTTTTTTGATCTAATACAGATGAAAGCATTTTAAATTCTTTAGTTTCTTGTACAAGATCATTACTTGATCCACCTGAAATAAAAGTAATGTTAGAATAATTCTCTTGAAAAATCTTAGTATAAATATCTGCATCAAAATTAAAGCGTTTCTTGCCCTCAAGACTCCCCTCACACAGCACAATAATCTCTGGTGCAAGTTTTTCTTCTAAACCATCCAAAGCAACTGATAAAAATTTCTGACATACGACTTGGTTTATGGGCGATGGTGTTAAGGTTACAGGCTGATCAAAGTCAACCCCATCAAAATCAAGAAAGACAACACTGCCTGGATATTTAATAGAAAGCTCTTTGGCTTTTGTCATTATCCCCAATGAATGTGTTGTAATCCATAATTGTCCCTCATCTGGAAATAAATTATATATTTCCTCTATGAGTTTTCCTTGTAATTTTGTATGAATATGCGCTTCAGGTTCATCGATAAACAATACTGTATATTTATAATCTCTTACATTAACAATAATATCTAGTAATAAATCAAATACTGCCTTTTCACCACTAGATAAATTTTTATAATGATAATGCTCTACATTTCCTTTAGCAAAATAAAAAGAATTCGCTTCAGAAAACGGTACTATACTTTTTAAAATTAACCCATCAAAAATCCTCTGCATTGACCTTTTAATTTGAAAAGTGTACTCATTCCTTAATTCTTTTATAGTTTTTAAATCATCTTTTCCCCATAAAACTTCATCTATTATTTCAACTATTAATCTTTTATAATTTATAGCAACTCTTTGATCATTATGTATTAATTTTTTATAAATTACATCCGTCAAATGATGATCCGCTTCTATTTTATCAATATTTACATCTGGATCATTACGAAAAGCACTTCTAAAACAAAGAACTGTCTCTTCTATTTCCTCTCCAAAATGACACTCACTTTTTATAGATATATTTGAAAGAGAAAGTATATCTTTATTATAATATATATAATCACTTTCTTCTTTCTCACGACCAACATTATACTGATAATTGAACGCTTCAAACACAGACGTTTTCCCACATCCATTTGGCCCAACCAAGACAACCATCTTGGCAGTTTCAGGAATTCCTTCGATGGTTAAATCCGTAAAACGTTTAAAATTTTGAATATGAATATTTTTAACTTTCATGATCGGTTCCTGAGCAAAAGTCTAAATTATTACTTTTCAGTTTAAGTCATTCCTACAGATAAACAAAATATTTCTTTGCAGAAATTAACTAACAATAAAAAAGGCTAGTCATTATTTAAAATGACTAACCCTATTATAAGCAAATCAATCAAACCCTCTTGGATTAATCAACTTTATTTATCTTAAAAACACGATCACAATTTATATCAATCGCGTTCAAATCCTATCCAGCAATTTTGGACATAAAATATCCAATCACTTGGTTATTATCGGTCAATTCTGGATGGAATGAGCATACCAAAACATTACCTTGCTCTGCCATGACGATTTTATCTTCGTAAGTTGCCAAGGTTTTTACCCCTTGTCCAACAGAGTCAATAAAAGGCGCACGGATAAAGACAGATGGAATGGCTTTGCCAACATTTTCGATATCTAAATCAACTTCAAAGCTATCCACTTGACGGCCAAAGCCATTACGGGTTACCGCAATATCAATCAAGTTTAATGGCTTTAATTTTTCTCCACCATCCGTAATCCCAGACCCACACAAGATCAACCCTGCGCACGTTCCGAATACTGGATTGGTTTTAGCGAATTCTTGAATAGGTTCATATAAATTAACCTGTTGGATCAAGCGACTAATCGCCGTTGATTCACCACCAGGAATAATTAGCCCTTGAACCTGTGCCAAATCAGCTGGAGTTTTAACGGCAATGCCTTGTCCACCCAGTTGATTGATCTGACTGATATGTTCACTGACCGCCCCTTGCAGGGCTAAAACTCCAACTTTCTTTGTCATTTTTATTGGCTTCTATCTTGCATACGGTCTGAACCGCTTAAATTCTTCATTTCAATCCCTTTCATCGGTTCACCTAAACCTTTTGAAAGTTCTACGATCATTTTATAATCTTCAAAATGGGTTGTTGCTTGTACGATTGCACGAGCGAATTTCTCTGGGCTGTTCGATTTAAAAATACCAGAACCAACAAATACACCATCCGCACCCAAAGACATCATTAATGCTGCGTCTGCTGGGGTTGCAATCCCACCTGCTGCAAAATTCACAACTGGCAATTTACCTAATTCTTTGATTTGTTTTAAGAGTTCATAAGGCGCACCCATATCTCTGGCGACAACCATTAATTCATCATCAGAGGTCGCAACAACGTCTCTGACTTGTGCTTGCACCATACGCATATGACGAACAGCTTCAACAATATTTCCTGTGCCTGGTTCCCCTTTGGTACGAAGCATAGAAGCCCCTTCCCCAATACGACGAAGTGCTTCGCCAAGGTCACGACAACCGCAAACGAAAGGAACCGTATATTGGCTTTTTAACAAGTGGAATTCATCATCTGCTGGGGTTAAGACTTCACTTTCGTCAATATAATCAACGCCCATAGCTTCTAAAATACGAGCTTCGGCAATATGCCCAATACGCGCCTTTGCCATCACAGGAATAGTCACTGCTTTCATGACTTGTTCAACAATGGTTGGATCAGCCATACGAGCCACTCCACCAGCAGCACGAATATCAGAAGGAACACGTTCCAATGCCATCACTGCAACTGCACCTGCTGCCTCAGCAATTTTTGCTTGTTCAGCATTCACAACATCCATAATCACGCCGCCTTTTTGCATTTGAGCCATGCCGCGTTTTACGGTATCAGAACCAATTTTTTTATTCATTTTTTTCTCCATATATAAATTGGGTTCATCATGGAGAGAAAAGAGAAAAATTGCAACAACCAATTGGATTGTTTTTTACCCATCCAATTACAGATATTAAAAAAAACTATCTTTCATAAATCAAAAACCAACCCACTATCTTCAATCTGATCTAATTTAAATTTTAACAACTCATTTTGAACTGTTTTGTTGCAGCATCAGACCATTGTTGAATAATAGATTTATATTTATTAATTCTTTGGTCAATAATAGCTTGATCGTGATGACACCAAAATAAAAGCAATATAATCTCTGTCATCACATGAATTAAATAACCAATATCTATAGCAATCAAATGTTGATAAAATTGGTCTAATATTAGGTCATGAAGTTCTTTTACAAAAGCCAACGGAACTTGTTTTTCGAACTCAGAAACAAGTTGTGGAAATTCAGATTTATGTCGTAACATACTTATTGAATCATTTGCTCCTTTTTTTCCTTTTAAATAAAGAGGAGAGCTCAGCGAAATGGCAGGGAAAACAGTCATCATGCGTATGAAAAACAGGAGCATAATACTCTCCAGCATAAACTGGTTGTAAATATATACCTGTTAAAAAAGGACCATTTCTTTTAATGTGCTGCAAAGTTTTATATTTTTGATAATTTTTTAGAGCATTCTGCCAATCAGATCTGATTTTTTTTCCGAAGCTGTTAATTTTTTGAAAAGTGCCATAAAATTATTCTTATTTAAAAAATGATAGTTAACCCTCTATATAACCAGAATTAATTTCTTCTTGATATTCTGTTTGCATTATTTTTATTTAATCAGGAAAATTTTGTGAAGCTCAAATATAATTATTTAATTAATTTCATTTTTCTTAATTAATTTTAGTCAGAAAATTTCCAATAAGATTCTGAAGAACGATGATACTCCTTGGCAGGCATATCAAAATATTTTTTAAATTCGCGGCTAAATTGTGATTGGCTTTCATAACCAACAGCATGAGCGGCTTGACCAACACTCATACCATCAAAAACGATCATATCTCTTGCTTTATGTAACCTTAGCTTTTTAATGAACTGTAAAGGTGATTGCCCAGTTTTATCTATAAATATACGATAAAAAGTAGATGAGCTCATATTCACACTCTTAGCCATATTTTGTATATTTATTGGTTGTGCTATATCTAAATAAATATCTTCTATTAATTTGTCTATTTTACCATTAGTATTATTTCTATCATAATAGGATCTTAATGACAAATTATTCCGATCTTGTAATGCGTAAAATAAAATTTCTTGATGTATAGATTTTCCTAAAATTTGAGAAGCTATATCATCATTTATAATTGTTAGTAATCTGTGAATAGCTATACGCATATTACTATTAACTTTAGTCGGATTGATCGTTTCAAACCGTGGTGAATGATCGTGTCTTTTTGATTTTGTTTTGTCGGTCATAGGAAACTTAGTTAAAATCTCTCTAATATCGTTTTTGCAAAATTCTATAAATAACCCACAGACAGGCTTTTCATAACTGGCATTATATGAACATAGTGACGTAACTGGTGACGTAAAAACCAAATAATAATCTTGATCATAAACAAACGTATAATTTCTGATTTGTCCTTTTTTCTCCCCTTGAAGCAAAAAGAATAGACCTGACTGATAAACGAGTGGTCGAGGTAATGATGCTTCAACTCCCCAAAATAATTTAACCCCTTTTACAGCAGTTTTCATTGTTCCATTAGGTGCCTGGGTAATACACATGGAGATAGTATCTTTGACAATTTTTTTATAATTTTTTTTATTCATTTGACATAAATAGGCAAAAATTTGAATGTTTTCAACATATTTTTTATATAAAATGAATGTTATAAGAAAAACACTAATAACACATTAAGGAAAAATAAGTGACTAAAACACAAGAATTTACAGAGCTACTATCACAAGATCATTCCAGAAATGATGAACAATTATTTAATTTTTTTGATAGTCTATTACCTCTTACTATTGATGATATGATTTCGAAATGGAAAGGTGAAGACATTAATACTGGTCATTGGGTTTCCAAGGAACTTGTTAATATGAATTGGTATGGAAAATGGTATAAAAATCAACTGGAAGCTATTCCCCTTGTTTGTTTTAATCAGCAGGGAAAATTATTTTCTGAACAAAAATTTAAGGGAGAAGCATCATTATGGATGGTAGAATATCGCGGGGTTACAACAGCAACAATGGTTTACGATGGCGTTCCCATTTTCGATCATTTTAAAAAGATTTCAGACAATCATGTTCTAGGTGTAATGAATGGGAAAAACACAAGCGGATTGCCTGAAATAATTCAAAATGGTCGATATTATTTCTTTCATATGAAACGAGTATCCAATTATCCAACTGATTTTATTTCTTGATTTAAGATACTTTAAAAACAATTAAGTAAGTAAATCCAACCAATCAAAAACTTTAATAGGGAAAGTATAAAACTTTCCTTATTAGCAAAATTCAAGTTGCTTTTTAGTTCATTTTAAATTGACCAATTAATAAATTGTTCTTTGCTCTGCTGAATTTTTTTATTTAAGTCAGAACAATTTTCTTAGTTAATTTATAAATTTAATATAATCTTATTGTTTATTAAAACAGTGATAATATGATGTTCTATACTTACTAAGCAAGTATGTTTTAAAAAGCAAAATTTGTATTTTTTAAAATTATTTGTCTACATATTCATAAGAATATATCCATACTTTTTATTTATCATTTAAATAACAACAACAATATTATGTGGCATCTACCTTTATCCTCATCTAAATCTTTATATCAACAAGTCATTGACCTGATTGAACAGTCAATCATGAATGGGCAATTATCGCCAGGAGAAAAATTGCCCTCTGAACGCAAGATGAGTGTTTTATTACAGGTTAATCGTTCAACCATTATTCATGCATTAAACGAGCTTAGCGATCGAGGCGTGATTATTCGTAAAATTGGCAGTGGTTCTTTTGTTAATCCGGATAAATGGGGGTTACAAACACATCCTTTGATGAATTGGCAGCCTTTGAAATCAGCTTATACGGCATTTCCCAAGGATGACTATGTTTTACAAGTTCAACATCTGCGCAAAGAATGCCTTGAACGCCAAAAATCACTGCAAGATATGGCGACTGGAGATCTTTCTCCAACATTATTACCTGATTTAAACTTAACGGACTTCCCTGTAAAAGAACTTTTGTCACTTGAGCAAGATAATGAAACGACACAGCTTGGCCTGTATTCTTTTCGTCATGCTGTGCAAGATCACATGCAAAAACGATTGGGATTATCTGTTGATCTATCCGAGATATTAATTACTACAGGCACACAACAGGCTTTATTTTTAATCTCTCAAACCTTGTTAAAACCAGGCGATCGTATTGGTGTAGAATCACCGTCTTCGTTTTATCGTTTACCCATATTTCAAGCTGCTGGATTGCGAATTTGCGCGCTGCCGATGGATGAACACGGCGTAACATTACAAGGGTTAAGAGAATTAATTCAAAAAAATCCAATTAAAATGGTGTTTTTAAATCCTTTGTTTCAAAATCCTACGGGATCTTGTATGGATCACAAACGTAAACAACAGATTTTAAGCTATTGCCATCAATATCAAACCCCAATCGTCGAAGATGATGCGTGCAGCATGTTATCTTTTACATCAAACATCAATATTACGCCGATCAAAGCTTATGATACGCATCAACAAGTAATTTATGTGGGTTCTTTGTCAAAATATATGGGCAAGAATATTCGTGCGGGTTGGATTATTGCACCCAAAGCCATTATTACTCAACTGGCACATATTCGTCAGCAAATTGACGGTGGTTTAAGCGTCCTGCCACAATTATTAGCAGAAAATTATTTACGATATCAATTAGACCACCATTGCAAAGAGTTAAAACAACAACTTTCCGCCAAAGCAACGCGCTTATGCCAATGGCTACAAAACGATCACGCAGATCATTTATCCTTTATCCCACCGCAAGGCGGATTGTATTGTTATGCCAAGTTTCATGAGTATAAAATTAAAGATATGCCCAGAATTTTACAAGAATGGTTAAGTCATAACATCACTATTGCCAAAGGTAAGGAATTCGGCGGCGAAACCGGTGAAATTCGGTTTAATTTTTCTCAGAGCTGCAAGTAATGACTAAGATTTAGCCAATGGCATCTCTGATTTTTTAAGAGTGGGAATTTTAATATCATTATTGGGCATGCCTTTACTTCGCATCTTATCGATCCAACATTTTTTTATACCCAATTCGGCTCTGAGATCAGCATTAGGACCCAAATAAATCTTTTCCAAATAATGACGAGACTGTTTGCCTTGTTGATATTGATCGGCAAGGTTTGTCGTATACTCGACATAAACACGATCCCCTTGCCATTGTATGACGTCATCAAGAATAGAGGTTATATATAAAATACGACATTCGGCCTCTTCTTCAAACGCTGCATGTTTAGTTAAATAAATAATCGGCAGTAAAGTCGTCGCAATTGCCTCATAAATTTTATTTTGATGAGCTGTAATTTCTTGTTCGATCAAATTTCTGATCTCATCAATATTATTTTTAATCTCTTGCATTTTTGTTTTAACATCTTTTGTGATCTGATCCATTGTAGCAATGTAAAAAGCCCATAGTTTTTCAAAAATTACCTCAATATCCTCAACTTTATTATCAAGATAAAGCGACATATTGCTGCGAAAAGAGGACTTGCTCTGATGAGCTACACTGAGATAATTTGTCATTGGATCCATGTAGATACATCGAAAAAGGGGTAAAGGATCAGATAATTTTTTAAGTTTGCTATCTATTTTACATTGATCATTTTTTTTCTCTTTATCATCAATTAAATTGGGTATGATTTGATATGTATTTTGATATAACCAGCTTGTATTAACATGAGCGATCTTTTCTGGGTTGAATTGATTATCAAAGAAAGAATTTGTAACAACCAAACTGACCCCAGAGCCTTCTTTGTTGTTTTCTTTGCCATATAAACGAAATTGGTTCAAAGAATTCTCATTAAAGGTAAAACTCGTTAAAAAAGCCAATAAATGGTCATTATAAGAAACAGGTATTTCCCACTCTGTTAATAAAATTTTTCCTTCTGTTGGATCATTCATATAATTTGAAATACCCAAGTGAAAACTGCCATTTTGAATAATTTTCTGTGCTACTTCTACTTTTGTATAATGTGCAAAAAACACTTCTAATTTTGTCAAATCAGCATGCGCTATTACGTTATCATCCAATAAATTCGAATCCATATGTAACGCCTTACAAAACAAACCCGAATTCATATGTAACGCTTTACGAATGCGATCTGCGCTATCGTTAATGTTGCCTAACAATTTGAATAACTCTATTGCTCTATCAATATCTTTATTGTTCGGTATAAAAGAATTTATTTTTTTTATTATGAAAAATAACCATTCGTTACCACACCAATTATATTTAGGCAGAACTGAAATTTCACAAAGATTTTTCCAATACTCATGTGCCTGAAGATTATCAGCTTCTCTCACAAATAAAAAAAAGAGTTTTGTTTGAACTATCGCATATGCTTCCGGATCATCTTCTCGACCAATCACTTCCCAATACTCGCGCGCCTTCGATAGATTATTTTCCTTGTTATAAGAAAGGCCTAAATTAAATCGTGCGCTTGCATATTCTTTCGGATCATCTTCTCGACTAATCACTTCCCAACACTCACGCGCCTGCGATAAATTATTTTCCTTGTTATAAGAAAGGCCTAAATTAAATCGTGCTTTTACATATTGTTGAGGATCATCTTCCCGAGTAATCACTTACCAACACTCGCGCGCCTTCGATAGATTATTTTCCTTAAAATAAGAATTGCCTAAATTAAATCGTGCGCTTGCATATGCTTTCGGATCATCTTCCCGAGTAATCACTTCCCAACACTCACGCGCCTTCGATAGATTATTTTCCTTAAAATAAGAATTGCCTAAATTAAATCGTGCGCTTGCATCTTGTTGAGGATCGTCATTACCGTTCATTTCTTAGACTCTTTGTAAAAATTATTAAGCAAACAATGAAAATATTGTTAGAAACATACAGTTATTTCGTTCTTGTAAACCTAAATACTATCTCAACAACAACGCTGTTCCATACATTCCGAGCGCAAAAAAGCTATGCGCAACAATATTTAAAATACGCACTGTCCATGCATTGGACAATTGAGAAGCCGCAACACCAATACCCAGACCTGGTTGCAATAAAAACCACCCTGCTCCTATGGTAATCATTCCCCAAACCCAAGTTGGTAAAAATGTTGGATAGGCAAACCATCCCGTGCCAACATAAAGTGCAAAAAGAACGCCATATAAAATGCCAACTATATAATGAAAAATCCAACCCAGCGCTAATTCATGTTCATAAGGTTTTGCATCATCGATATTTTGATGAAAAACGATACCTTCTTTTAAATGCCAAACCCACCGCCCTACTGGTGCCCAATTAGACTTTGACTGTCCTGGTAAAGAACCAAAAACAATATCCCAAATATCCATCATAACGGTCGCACCAACACCTATTAAAATGCCGTCTATCATCAAGCTCATCATGTTTTTTCTCGTAAACAAATTGTTTCTATTTCTATGAAACTATATAATCATCTCCTTGAAAATAGTAATTAAAAAAAACTCTTACAATATAAATACCATTATCACTTTCGCTTTATTGATATTTTATAGTCAAATATTAGAGACAACCAAAGCATTAAGAAAGCAGTATGCACAGGAAATCAATGCATTCAAATCGTTGGGGTTAATAAAATTTCTGTTCTTTAAAGGATCATATTGTTATTTTGTTTAAAAGTGTAAAATAGATTATATCTGATCCTGATACACCTAATGATCTCAACGCTCCAGATGTTGACGAATATAATGAAGGACCTTCAGTGTTTGATTTTAAAAAGAAATATGTTGGGTATGTTTAAAGATAAAATGACAAAATCCGCTCAATCGGTTCAATCGATATCACAACGCCTTAAATCCATTGACATATTACGGGGTATTGTCATTCTCATTATGATTATCGATCATATCAGGGAAACTTTTTTTCTGCATCTGCAAGTCTCTGATCCTATGAATATTTCAACAACGCCTTTGGATTTATATATCAGCCGATCCTTTGCACATATATGTGCACCTATTTTTGTATTTTTGACGGGTTTATCTGCCTATTTATATGGACAAAAACAACAACATAAAAGTGAAGTTAGTCGTTTTTTGCTCATTCGTGGGTCATTCCTTGTTATATTAGAAATCACAATTATCAATTTTGCTTGGACATTTGAATTCCCACCGCATAGGCTCTTTTTACAAGTTATTTGGGCTATAGGATTAAGCATGATTTCTCTATCCGCACTCATCTGGCTGCCCAGAAAGATGCTATTCACCTTAGCAATCATTATTATTGCTGGACATAATCTATTGGACAATATTCATTTTTCAAATGAATCAGCGTTGTATATTCCATGGGCAGTAATTCATGATCGTGTGTGGATCAGTATCAGTAATATCATACAATTTCGCACAACATATCCTGTTCTACCGTGGATCGGTGTTATTTCTGTTGGTTATTATTGTGGATCATGGTTTAACCCCTCTTTTCCACCGAAACAACGTCAAAAATATGTACAAATTACAACTTTAACTCTTTTAACTTCTTTTATCATTATCAGAATGATCAATCTTTATGGCGATCACCCTTGGTTTTATGGCGACTCACCTGTTGAAACAGTCATGAGTTTTTTTAATGTTACCAAATATCCACCCTCTTTCTTATTTCTTTTAATCACTTTAAGTATCGGTTTCTTTTTACTTTCTTTGCTTGAACGCTACCAACATTCTTTTTTATTGAATTATGCAGCGATCTTTGGCAGCGTTCCGTTATTCTTTTATATTATTCATTTATTTATTTTAAAATTATTGTATTTGGGAGCTATATATCAATTTGGAAAAAACAAAGGAGACTATTTTGGTTTTAATGAAGTCTGGCAACTATGGGCTTGTTGGTTCTTTTTAATTCTCATACTATATCCGTTCGTTTGTTTCTTTTCGAAATATAAAGCTAACCATAAACATATTACTTGGCTAAAATATTTATAGCACCGAACAGAACCTGATATGATGATAAAACATACAAAAAAAATATTAGTCCCACCCTTTCTGATTTTACATTCTTTGGGATGTAACTGTGCTTATTGTAACGAAACCAAGGCAGAAGAAAAACATGGTTTTTGGGCTGATAGCGTGACATCTATTATTAATCGCACGGTATATGATACAAGAAAATATCCAGACGTAAAAACTTCCCCCAATTATGCAACAGAATGGGGATATGGATTAATGGCAAGTTTTGAATCTGGCTTTACCCCAGGATTGATAGGATTTGGTATTGATGCCCAAAGCTATACAGGATTAAAGTTACAAGCAAAAGGACGCACAGGGCGTATTCGCTTATTACGTAAGAATGATGATGGCAGCGTACAAAATTTTTATAATCGTACAGGCGGGGCTGCTAAGATACAGCTACATTCCACCGTTGCAAAATATGGTATTATGCGTCCTAAAACACCGATATTCAGCTCATCTGACACAAGGTTACTACCAGAAACATCAACTGGACTTTTGATAACAAGTAACGAAATAAAAAAGCTTACCATACAAATAGGTCACTTTACAGCCAATGCGGATCGTAATGCGACATCAAATCACAATGATCTGATTGTAAACTATCTTAACCCTTCCTTTCGAAAAGGAAAATCTTTTGATTTTATGGGGGTAACCTTTACAGGCGTTAAGGATCTTTCTTTAACTTCTTATATTGGACGATATCATAATAGTTGGTTGACTTATTATATAAACAGCAATTATCAATATCATTTTCCTCATCAACAAAAAATCATCTTGGACTTTCAATTCTATCACAGCCAAAATATAGGCAAATCCTATGCAGGAAAAATCAATAATAATACAGGAGGTCTAGCTGCAACCTATCAAATAGGCGCACATAAATTTTCGACTGCCTATCAAAAAATTCATGGCAATACACCCTTTGATTATGTAACAAGAGGTGCCATTTGGTTACCAAATGCGACACAATTATCCGATTTTAATGGTCCACATGAGCAATCTTGGCAAGTCAGTTACGAAATTGACTTTTCCTTTTTCGGTATCAAGGGTCTGTCGTTAAGCTCTGCCTTTATCAAAGGCACGGGAATTGATGGTACAAAAATGAAACAAAGCAGCGCCTATTATTGGTTAGGATATGGAAAAAATGGTAAACATTGGGAGCATGAATTATTGGCAAAATATACTGTTCCCAAAGGCTGGGCAAAAAAATTAAATATTACCGCCCGACACAGTATTCATCAGGCTAATAGATCTCAAGCTGAACTTGATACACATCAACTGAGAGTTGCCGTTGAATATCCAATGGTATGGTAAAGAATAGTTTCTTAATTTGAAAAACTATTCTTCACCATTTAGATCATTTTCGTTGATCAGGTTGTTGAATAATGACTTGGCCAGTTGGGCTAACACCATATTTTTGACCAATTGTTTGTAAAATCAAAGAAGCATTATAAGCATTTTTTGGGGCTGTTTGCTCATTTGGGTAACATTGAATATTATAAGCGATTTCTGCTGGACCAGTGGTAACTACCTGAGGAACACCATAAAATGGATCATTCCAACCTACAGGCCCCCAAGGACCCGTTGGCCCCCAATAGCCAGGCCCGCTACCCCAATATCCACCACCAAACCCATCAGTATAGGTGACTTCTTTTTGCGGCTGTTTATGAACATTATTAACACTATTCATTACGATAAAATATTTATAACCATTTTGAATAGTTGTTTGTGCAGCTTTGATAAGTGTAATATTCTGTGCCGCAGAATAAGAGATATCATCATTAGCCGTATAAGCAATACGATAAGTTTGTTGATTTAAAGGGTAAGCACTGAAGTCGCCTAGTTGATTAAAAGATAAAGGTGTGCTTGGTGAACATCCAGCAATTAATGCTGTCATTGCTAGTGCAGGGATAAAATGAAAAGCCTTCATCCTTGTTATATTCCTTTGGTTTTGATAATAAAACATCTTGAGAAAAGAAACTATTAAATCAGTATATTATACTTAATAGTAATTAATAATATATTTGTTTTAAATGCAGTTTCAATAAAACATACTTAATCTTTTATTTTTCTTTGCGCTTAAATTCTGATAGTTTGACTTTAAATCCATAAAATTCTTTTCCTACTTAAACCTTAAAGTAAAACTATTAATTATCGTGATGTTCCCTGTATCGTTTACCAACCTTCTTCAACAGAAAGCTTTTGAACTGGGGTTTGATCAGTTTGGTATTTGCAAAGCACAACTCCCGCAAGAAAAAGCACAACAGCTTCGCGAATTTATTGACAAAGAACGTCATGGCGATATGGGATGGTTAAAAGATCGTGCGTATCAACGCTCTAGTCCTGATCATTTATGGCCAGAAGTTAAATCAGCTATTGCTTTAGGGGTAAATTATGGTCCTGATATTGATCCCTTATTGAATCTTCAGAGTCCAAATATAGCCAATATCTCGGTTTATGCGAGGCACAGAGACTATCATGATATGATCAAAGGATGGTTAAAACATCTGGCACAATACATTATTAAAGAAGCTAAACCCTTATTAACCCCAACGGATCAAATCAAAGTCTTTGTTGATACAGCCCCCATCATGGAAAAACCTCTTGCACAACAAGCAGGTTTAGGTTGGCAAGGGAAACATACTAACTTGGTTTCACGGCAGTTTGGCAGCTGGCTTTTCTTAGGTGAAATATTAACCACTTTACAGCTCCCTGAAACTGTAACCTCTAAAAATCATTGCGGCAGTTGTAGCCAGTGTTTGCAAGCCTGTCCTACTGATGCCTTTCCAGCCCCTTTTCAACTTGACGCAACGCGCTGTATTTCTTATCTGACTATTGAATATAGTGGCAGTATTCCCCTAGAATACAGAAAAGCGATTGGTAATCGTATTTATGGGTGTGATGATTGCTTGGCTGTATGCCCTTGGAATCATTTTGCAAAGAATAGTCGGCATATTAAATTAAAAGCTCGCCAAGAGCTTAATCACCCTTTATTACAAGATTTCGCACTTTTTACAGAAGAAGAATTTCGACAGTTTTTTGCAGGATCTCCTGTAAAACGTATCGGACATTTACGCTTTATCCGTAATATCTTAATTGCTATTGGTAATTCAAGGCAGAGATCTTTATTAGATTCAGCCCAGCTATGGGAACATCATGATAATCCCGTTATCCAAGAAACAGCCAATTGGGCCATTGAACAGTTTAAAACATGACCAATCCTTATTTACAAAAACGTAGTTTACGCTTATCAGGACATCAAACCAGCGTTGCTCTTGAACAAGAATTCTGGAAAATTCTAGAGCAAATTGCTTTGCAAAAACAGCAATCTCTTACCTCATTCATAACGCATGTTGATACTCACAGACCTCCTGACCGTCCACTTTCTTCTGCATTACGGTTAGAAGCATTAAAATCGACCTCAATACTGACTAAATGATAAATCAATTGCCTTTTGCCTTAAAAATAGTAGAATTACATATCAGCTTATAATTTTTATCGATGGAAATATGGCCTTTTTTGGAAAAATTTTTGGTACAGTCGCAGGTTTTGCTACAGGTGGACCAATGGGTGCCTTGCTGGGTGCAGCATTAGGGCATGCCGCAGATAAAAAAACGCTGTTAAACCCTCCTCCTGGGGGATGGGCAGAGCAATGGAAGCGTAAAGTGTCTCCTGATTTTATGGGCGCTGCCAGTTATATTGCTGTTAAGATGGCTGTTAATACTGGGAAAAAAGATCAGGCCTTAGCACTATGTATGATTATTCTATCTGCTAAAATTGCAAGATGTGACGGCCCTGTTAATCGTAAAGAAATTGATGCTTTTAAACGTTTTTTCATAGTTCCTCCTCAACAACAAGAAGCTGTTGGAAAATTATTTGATCAAGCTCGTGTGCGCACTGATGACTATTACAAATTTGCTGAAGAGCTGGCTATCGCTTTTAAAGATGAGAAAAACAAACTTGAAAATCTGTTAATTTTGCTTTTTACAATTGCCCGTGCTGATCAAGAGCCCTCAACTGCTTTGCATACCCAAGAAGAAAAAATCTTACGCCATATTCATAAAATTTTTGAATTGCCTCCTTCCGCATGGGAATATGCATTTAATGGAGGAAATCCACGCAGTGTTACTAATGAACCTAACCCATATGAAGCTTTGGGAATCCACAGCGATGCCACTGACGAGGAAATTCGCAATCAATGGCGCAAGCTAGTCAGAGAACACCACCCAGATGTGATGGCAGCCAAGGGTGCTTCAAAAAAACAAATGGCAGACTCTGCTATTCAAATTGTGAAAATTAATGCTGCTTGGGATTATATTAAACGCAATCGTGGTTTATAATTCCACGAAAAATACCCTCTATTTGCCTTTTTAAACTTACCATAGTTTGCCCGTATTTGACCCGAAATATTGTGATTTTATTACAACATTCTATAAAGATACGGTGATTTTTTATTCTGTTAATAACCTTTTCTCTGTTGTTTAGAAATGAATCTGCTATGGTCAAAACGCATTCTGTGCGATGACTAAATATCAATATATTTTAAATAATATTTGAGATATTTCCTCATCTATTTTATAAAACAGTGGAATTAATTTTAAGTCACTTGAGGGGCAAAATGAATTTGAATCACGACAACACTTCTTATTCTTTGAAACCTCAAACAAAGAAAAATCAAAAAATGCGTCGTCTCTCATATCTCACATTAACTGTTGGTCTCAGTATTTTTGCTACGGCTTGCACTGCACCTGTCCCCAAGGATCCAGAGGCACTAGCTGAGTATAAACGTAATAACGATAAATACGAACCCCTTAATCGTCCAATGTACGATTTCACCGTTAAAGTAGATAAATATACAATGCGCCCTGTTTCCAAAGCGTATGTATGGGCAGTCCCCAAAGTGGTTCGTAAATCATTAAGCAATATGATTACAACAATGAATGAACCTGTTGTGTTCTTCTCTGATGTCGGTGCAGGCAAACCAAGACGCGCTGGTGATACTTTTGCCAGATGGTGCATTAACATGGTTGCTGGCGTAGGTGGATTTATTGATGTCGCTTCAATGGTAGGATACGAACATCACGACACAACACCTGGGATGACATTAGCTTCTTGGGGGATTAAATCTGGTCCATACTTATTCGTGCCGTTTATGGGGCCATCCAATTTCCGTGACGCTGCTGGCAAGGTAATTGCCGTTGGTTTACAGCCATTTAACTATGTACCAAGAGGTTATGGCTTGATTACTTTTAACTGGGCGTATAATATACTAGGTGTGATAAGCTCTAGAGCTGACTATCTTGATGCAATGGATCAGTTACAAAGAGATTCTTTGGATCCTTATGCAACGATTCGTAGTGCGTATCAACAACAACAAAGTGCTGAAATCAAAGAGCTGATTAATGATCATAGAGCAACAACTCCAGCATGGTATATTAAATAAGTTAGGGATTGTATTAATGAAGACTACCTCTTGTCGTTTTCTTTTTTCTGCAGTTGCAGTTACTGGCATGCTGTTATCAGGCAATATCGTTGCTGGTTCTCACTTTGGTATTTCCACTGCCCAAGCACAAACAACCTATACAAGTGCTCAGCTAAGCAAATGGCTTAAAAATACTGGGGATACAATGGTTGGCGTTGTTAATAGCGACATGTCAGCAAAAGAGAAAAAAGATAAATTTTTAACCCTTCTTAATCAAGACGTTGATGTAGATATTATTGCTAAATTTTGCCTAGGCCGTTTTTGGCGTACAGCAACACCAGCACAGCAAAAAGAATATGTTGAACTTTTTCATCAAGTTTTGATTAACTCTATCACAGATCGTTTAGGTGAATATAAAGGTGTTTCTTTTAATATAGGTAAAGTTTCAAAAACTGAAGGCAACAAGTTTTCTATTGAAACCATTCTTCACCGTCCTAAGCAACCTGATGTATCAATACAATGGATTATTAGTATAGAAAGTGGCACACCAAAAGTCGTTGATATAATCGGTGAAAACGCTTCTTTATCTGTAACACAAAGAGGTGATTATACCTCTTTCATTGCCAGACACGGTAATAGTGTATCTGCATTAATTGATGCCCTAAAGCGTCAAATTGCAAAACACCCATAAAAGATTACTTAATAAATGTCATTATAGTCAAAAGCCAGGAAACTAGTTTTCCTGGCTTTTTTTTAAATATTGAAAGAGAGATCAAATGTCCCCTCCTCAATTTTCCGAAGATTTTATTCAAAAGTTAAACAAGCTATTTTCCTGGCGCAGAGACGTAAGACATTTTCAAACTACGCCTGTAGAAGATACATTATTAGATCAACTCCTCTCTATTGCATGTATGGCTCCATCTGTGGGGCTCAGCGAACCATGGCATTATATAAAGGTTGAAACACAAAAACTGCGTCAAGAAATTTATACACTCTTTAAAACATGCAACGAACAAGCTGCACAACAATATGCTTCTGAACAACAACAACTTTATTCAAACTTAAAATTATCGGGTTTAAATGAGGCTCCTCACCATATAGCCGTCTTTTCAGAAGAAAATCCAGCTCAAGGAAAAGGCTTGGGCAGACATACAATGCCTGAAACCACAGCATATTCAACTGTGATGTCAATTTTTAGCTTTTGGTTGGCCGCAAGAGCTCATAATATTGGTGTAGGATGGGTTTCCATCCTACCTCCTCAAAAAGTAAAAACTATTTTAAGCGTCCCTGATCATTGGACGTTCATTGCCTATTTATGCGTTGGTTATCCCCAATTCCAATATGAAACCCCAGAATTAGAGCAAAGAGGCTGGGAAAAACGAAATCCCGATCGCAAGCAATGGATCATAAGATAAGATTAATCGCATTCCCTTCACAAAAAAAACATCATTGAATTATATAAAACACTTTTTATTTTTGTGCTTTTATGCTCTCCTATAGTTATATTTTATTTTGCTGAACATAACTTTAAATATATTCAGCAAATTTCACTATCCGATTTTATTAGAATATAAAAATAGGACTATTATGAGCAACCCTTCACAAATGACCTCTAATCAAACAGAGGCGCAGAAAAATTCATTTACCTATTACCCCATCGCACTCAGTGTCATGACGACTGTTTTTTTTATGTGGGGCTTTTTAACCTGCTTAAATGATATTTTAATTCCGCATTTAAAAACTGTATTTGAACTAAACTATGCACAAGCAATGTTAATTCAGTTTACCTTCTTTGGAGCGTATTTTTTAATGTCTATCCCCGGAGGGAAAATTGTTTCCTCACTGGGATATAAAAAAGGAATAGTTACAGGCCTAATCATTGCTGCCATTGGTGCTTTTGGATTTTGGCCTGCTGCTATTTCCTCCAATTACTATATTTTCTTATTGGCTCTTTTTATTCTTGCAACTGGGATTACCATTTTACAAGTCGCAGCCAACCCTTATGTAACCTTACTAGGCCCTCAAAAAACAAGTTCCAGTCGACTGAACTTGGCTCAAGCATTAAACTCTTTAGGAACGACAGTTGCTCCTTATATTGGTGGTATTTTAATTCTTGTTGGTGCCTCTTATACCTTACCCAAAGACGTTGCAACAGCCCCTGAAACTGTTCAATTAATATCCACTCTTGAAAATAAACCTATTACAGAAATCCAATCTGCATTAGCACAGGCAAAACCTGAAAATATTGCTTATGCATTAAAAAATATTCCACCTTTTATCTTTAATAAACTTCCTAATGAGCTTTTATTAGAACAAGCAAAGCGCCTCCCCCCTGAAATCTTAGGAACAGTTTTAAGTGATACACCAGCAGATCAAAAACTCTTTATCCTTAGTAACATCTCACCTGAACAGTTAGATCAATTACCAGCAGATGTACTTGTTCAATCTATGGATAATCTAGTGACTACTGCATTAAGCAGTGAAAAAACTGTGATGCTTCAAAAGCTAAAATTGGAGCTGAGTCCTGAAGTTAAACAAAAAATGCAAGCCTATCGGGATGATCAAGCAAAATCAGTACAAAAACCTTATGCGATTTTAGGGATTATTCTATTATTACTCGCGGGTTTTGTCGCTATTTTTAAACTTCCTGAAAACCGTGAACAAAAACAAACCAATAAAGATAATCCCCACTCTCTTAAAGATGTTTTCCAATATTCGCACGCTGTCCTTGGGGCTGTTGGTATCTTCTTTTATGTAGGTGCTGAAGTATCCGTTGGCAGTTTTATGATAAACTATCTGACATTGCCAGATATTGGTCGCATGACAGAACAAGTTGCCGCTCAATATGTAGCATTCTTTTGGGGTGGTGCCATGATTGGCCGCCTAGTTGGTTCTGCATTAATGGTTAAGTTATCTCCTCGTAAATTGCTTTCAATTTGTGCCATTGTTAACCTAGGTTTGTTAATAACAACAATGACATCTTCCGGAGATATAGCTGTATACTCTATCATCTCTATTGGTTTATTTAACTCTATTATGTTCCCAACAATTTTCTCTTTGGCCCTTACAGGAATGGGATCGTTGACCGAACAAGCATCCAGTCTGATTGTTATGGCCATAGTCGGTGGTGCTGTTATTCCATTTGCTCAAGGATTTATCGCTGATAGCATTGGGTTACACCATGCGTTCTTATTACCTCTTCTCTGTTATATATATATTTTATACTATGGTATCAGCGGAGCAAAACCCCGTAGAACTTTAGAATCTTAAATAGATCTTTTCAAAATGATTTGATTAAAATAACTGGGCAGTAATTTACAATATAAATACTAATTATTGTCCAGCGTAATAAAACGTAAATATTGAAGGCGACAAAAGAGTAAAATCTTTATGCCTTATAATTATACAACTAAATAATATTTATTAAATAGAGCAAAATTGCTATTTTTTAATCGTTTTTAAAAGCTTTTCACCTTGTTTTAAAGGAAATAAAGTTTTTAGAAATGGAATTTTTTTCCCCAAAATTTTATAAATTTCAGATGCTTTTATAGGTTTAGCGATTTTTTTAAAATCATTTAAATATTGATAACAACTTGCATCTTGCTTTGGATCATCGTAACGGTAACCATTTTTGACAATACCAGTTGCTTTGCCATACGCGATGATCCCTTCACCATTAGCATACATAAAAACAATATCATCTTTTTTTATTTTTTTTATTTCATCTTTCCAAGGAGAACAAAATGCTTCTATACGTTCTTCATCAATCATACGAACGTGATCAGCAATATTATTACCTTTGTTCGTATTCAATAAAAAATAACGTGTTCCATCTGTATCTATTTCCAAAGGATCGCTATCCATATCATCAATATATTGATATGCCTGCTCTAACCCTGTTTTTAATAAGTTAACCATAACCTCGTTTTTAGAAGTCTCTAAATAATCTACTAACCCTTCAATTTGGGAAGCAACTTCTTCTGTCATTCGAATAGTTGTCGCAACGGTCTCTTTTTTATTTTTCTCATTATTTTCTATCATTGAGATAATACCAGACATAACGAATTCCTGTCATCATTTATGAATATTTATTGATTATCTTATTTAACCATTATTGATGTCAATAAATTATTTATACCTGTTATAAAAACCATAATACTACGAGAAGAAAACACTTTATTCGTGTTATTTTTATTCCGATTTCAAGTCTTTATCACATCAAATAATAAACTATATCGTAATTTTTTTTTGATATGTAACCAGTAATAAAATAAAAAAAATAACAAATAATAAGGAATTAATCTTTTTTGTTAAAAATATATCATCAGCAAATTTATATAGTTTTCATAGATTTATTTTTGAATTAATTTTGAATTAAAAATAAACAAATAACAATAATTAATTACAAATATATTACATTATCAAATTATATATTCAAAAGATTTAAATCGAGATTTTAAGATGAGCATGTATATATTAAATCTATTTTTTTCTTTTAGAATCTTTTTTAAATCAAAATACAATTAAAATTATATTTTTTTTAAATTTGTTTTGACTCTTCTATTATTTCGTTTATATTATGAAATTGTTAAGTTTTAATTTTGGAAAGTAAATACAAGTATTGTATAAGTAATATATAAATAATAAATAATGATTATATAAATAATGAATAGAATTAATTAAAAACCAATTCAAAAATAAAAATTAACCACAATAAATAATATTATTCATATATAAATTACTTAAAGGTAACGATAATGGCTGATTGGATTTGGTGGCAAAATAGATATATACAAGGGGGAGTTGTAGCTAGAGGACGCACTCTCTACAATCAAAATGTAAAAACTGGTTATGGCGTAACCATTAATGGCGTTGCAAATAACATAGGCACAAACTATAGCGCATTCCTGATAATCAATAATGGTGGAATATCTTATAATGCCAGAATTAATGGTGGTGTGTTATACGTTGCAGCTGGGGGAACAACCTCTAATACTGTTGTAAATGCCCCCCCAGATAGACTGGGCCACACCGTTATAGAATATGTCAATGGCGCAAAAACGTATAATACAACAATTTTGCAAGGGGGACAATTTATTGATGGAGGTGGCACCACTTACAATACACTTGTCACTGGAAACGGCTTACAAACACTTTCTGGTGGTGGTGCCGCTTATAACACAACAGTCAATGGTGTTAACGCTGTACAAGATATTAAAAATAATACCTATGCCTATAACACAATAATTAACAATGGTACACAATATTTGTCTGGTGGCGTTGCTAATAATACCTCAATATTTGCTGGAGGAACACAGTTAGTTAATGGTTATGCTCATGCTGCAATTACAATCGTTAACGGTGGTAGAGTGGTTGTAAATGGTAATAATGCATCTACAGACAGAACATACGTTGCAAATAATGGTAGCTTAACATTATCTGGTGGCTATGCCATCAATACAACTCTTGACAAATCTGGCTTTGAATTTATTTCTGCTGGTAGTGTGGATAATAATGCTACCCTTACTGGTGGATATCAAAGTGTCTCTGCTGGTGGGACTGCCAACTACACCACTGTTTCTACTGGCGTGCAATATGTTAGTGCTAGTGGGGTTGCGAATAACACTAATGTTCTTTGGGGCTGGGGACAACAAATCCAAAATGGCGGTCTTGCAAATAACGCAACAATTGCTGCTGCGGGTGGTCAACGGGTATTCACTGGTGGTATTGCTCGGAATACCAATGTAACTGGTCTCCAAGATATTTCTGGAGGTACTGCCATTGTTACGACAGTTCAAAATGGTGGTAAACAACGCATTTACACTGGAGGAACAGGTTCAAATGCCACTATGAATGCAGGTGGGACCCAAGAAGTTTATAATGGAGGGATAGCAAACGCAGCCACTGTAAACAATGCTGGTTTCCAACGTGTTTACACTGGAGGAAAAGCTTTAAATGCCACCGTTAATACAGGTGGTATTCAAGAAGTCTCTGCTGGTGGCGCCTCATTCATTACTGTTGTTAATAATGGTGGGTTCCAACGTGTATTTTCTGGGGGCGCAGCTTCAAATATAACTGTTAATACAGGTGGTACCCAAGATACTTCTATGGGCGGGGTAACCTACGCAGCAACAGTTAATAATGGAGCTTGGCAACATGTTTATGACACTGGTATTGCTTATAATACTGTTGTCAATAATGGTGGATTTTTATATAATCATAATGGCGGCACAACAAGTTATGCTACTCTTAATGGTGGAACTCAAGCTGTTTCATCAGCTGGTGTTGCAAATAATACCACCATTAATCAAAACGGCGTAATGAACATTTCTGGTGGTGGTATCGCAAACTCCACACGAGTCAATAGTGGTGGCTTACAAGCCATTGCTGGAACACCTAACATTTTTGCATCTGCTGCAGGAACTCAAGTTTTCACTGGTGGTCAACTAACAGTTTATGATTGGGGAAGAACAGGCCCTGTTACGCTATCTGGCGGGACTTTGAATGTCAGTGCTGGTGGTGGTATTAATGGAGACGTTACTTTCATCCCTGGTGCAACGTTAAATGTTTACTCTGGTGCGGCTGTTTCTACAACTGTTACCAATGGCGGCAGAGAATTTATCTATAATGGTGCATCAGCTGTTAATACCGTTGTTAACGGTGGTTATCAATACTTAATGAACGGTGGAAAAATTAATAACGCCTCCGTTGTTAGCCAAGGCTCTATTTATATCAGTGGCGGAACAGCAAGTGGCATCTCCGTAGCTAATGGTGGGAACCTTAGTATATTCACTGGCGGCATTGTCAACAGCACAACAATTAACGCACAAGGTATCGTCATTGTTAATGGTGGAAGCATTTCTAATAATACCATTACAAATGGTGGTATTCTAAACATCAATAGCGGAAGTATAGGTGCAACTACCATAAGCTCTGGTGGTGCCCTTTTACTAGCAACAGATGCTACCACTATTATAGGTTTAATAAACCTAAAAACAGGCGGCTTCCTTAACGGCAGAGAAGCTCTTCAAGATATTGTTATTAATGTTTCTGCAAGAGACAACATTCTAACTTTACTCAACGATCCTAAACTATTTGCATCTACGGATTCTGCTCCAACAATAACACCAGATAAAAACCAATCTGCTCCAACAATAAATACGGAACAAGATAAATCGCATTCAACAAGCACTACTACTGATACAAATAATTCCGGCAATTATAATATAAATGATTTGAATTCTTTATTAAATGATCCAAATTATTTTGCTCCTGCCAGTGCTACTCCACAAGCATCTTTGTTGAAAACAAAAAGTTTTATTGCTCCTATAACGTTCTCATCTGAAATAAGCACTTATGGTGCTCAACCCACAGCAAATACAGATTCAGATGGGAACGCGATTACTTGGGAGAGCGAGCAATATACCGATGGTTATTACGTAGACTCACTAAATGTATGGTCTTATACAGTAACTACTACTGACAGTCAGTATTATGCTTTTGTACCACTAGGCGGAACTGAAGCTGATCGTATATATAAGATAGGATTAGTTGGTCACGTTGCAAGTTTTGGAGCTGGTTATCTTCCATCTGGGGCAGGTTATTATGGTGCTAATCTGATATTCCCTGATACTGCAGCATCTCCTGGGATTCTAACAACTGGCCCTGGTCGTATCACCTATGCTGATAATTATATTACTGGAGGTGTCACTTTAAAAGTAGCAGATAGTGGTTCAATTACGGGTAATACTTATCTTATTGATAATAGTATTTTAAACGTATCGAATGGAGTGGTTGCTAATGTCTCTGTTGATTCTACTTCTACTGCAACGTTTATGAATTCTAACAATTTAACTGGAACATTAACATTAGAACCTGGTGGCAAGGCTAATATTACGACTGAGACAGGTGGTATTATTTCTTTGACTGGAACAGAGAATAAAGGACTGGTTATTTCAGGAAAAGCAGCTCAAGGAGGAACCACGGTCACTTCCACGATTAATGATTTTGATGGTAATGACAGCATTACTCTTAAAGATATTCAACGCAGCGAAGTTGCCAGTGTAAAATTTAATGATAATGATCATATAATCATTACCCTCAAAGACGGCTCATCAATTACTCTAAATATTCCTGATGTTAAAACAACAGGTTATGCACTTGGTGAAAACTCTGATGGCAACGTAATCTTGGAGACCTGTTTCTTGGCAGGCACTGCTATTGCAAGCCCGAATGGTTTAATAGCTGTCGAAACCATTAAAGCAGGTGAAATCGTTGAAACATTCGATTGGAAAACAAATCAAACAATTAGCTCTGCAGTAATATGGGTTGGACATAAGCACATGAGTGTTAAAAAACACTTGTCAGATGATCTTGCAGGCTATCCTGTACGAGTTTTGAAAAATGCAATCTCAAAAAATGTTCCTAATAAAGATTTACTCATTACCCCAGAACATTGTTTATTCTTTGATGGTAATTTTATTCCCGCTCGTATGCTCGTTAATGGTCGTTCGATTTATTATGATCGTTCTATCACGTCTTATGATTACTATCATATTGAAACAGAACAGCATTCTGTCATTAGGGCAAATGGAATGTTAACCGAAAGCTATTTAGATACAGGAAACAGAAATATTTTCTCTGGTGGCCAAAAAGTAGTTTCTTTATTTAATGAGGTAAAGAACTGGAATAAAGACGCAGCGGCTCCATTAACCGTACATCGTGAAGTTGTTGAACCAATTTACAACCAAATCAACGAACGTGCTTTGAAAATGAATACTTCATTACAATCAGAACCTCTTGCTCTTACAACTGATCCAAACCTATATTTGACAACGGAACTAGGAACAATTATTCAACCACATTCATGCAGTAATGGAAAATATGTATTTAACATCCCAGAAGGTGTGAATGCTGTTAACCTTATTTCAAACACTCATCGTCCTTGTGAAACTGTTGGTTCATTTATTGATGACCGTCGTGAACTTGGTGTATTGATTGGAGGCGTCTTTATCATTAACAAAAATGGTATTTATGAAGTTAATGATCACTTATCTAATTCTGAACTAGCAGGATGGGATGTGATTGAACAATCCCCTTGTCGTTGGACAAAAGGTGAAGCTACCTTGAACATCCATACTAGCTATTCAGAAAATAGAATATTACTAATTAATATATTGGCTGGCGGGCCTTATATCAAAGATACTTTCAGCAAAGAATTAAAAAAAATAGCTTCTTAATTCATCTGTAAATCGTTAATCATATATAATTACCCGATCCTGTAATTCAATAGGATCGGGCTTTTTTATTTTGTATTATGTTAAAATTTAAATAATTTCTTTATCTATCAACTATTTATCAAGTTATGATAACCAATGGATTTATGATAATAAACAACTTAATAATTTTAAATACAACCCTATCAATCTAGTCATCTTATGATTTCAGTTATATTATTTCACATCTATGTAATAGGCGCAGGAACATGTAATTCTGGATAAACAAATGATAAATGTTCGATAAGAGTAGTTGCCATCATTATAGTACAAACAACATACAAATAATGTCCATTTTATTAATCTTTTTAAATAAATTTTACATTAAAAACTAATCACCATTACTTTAACACATGCTAATAAAAAAGCGGCTTAACTACTCTTTCAAAAGTAACAAAGCCGCTTTCATTATTGCTGGTATATATCTGATTAGAAAGAAATCATCTTACCAGGGGTAATCATACCTTGTAATCCCAACAAAGATTTAGCCAATGGAATTGCAACTGGAGAAAGCTGTCTTCCTAATAAAATAGAACGATGTTCAATAGCTGTTAACATTGCAAAATCATCATTATTTTTTAAAATATCATCTCGAATAGATTTGCCGATACGGACGGTCTGTGCAACACCATGGCCGCTCCATCCATTTACAGCATAAATTGGTACTTGCTTTTCGATTTTACGACAATCAGTTGCACCATTTAAGGTCAGATCTGTTGTGCCGCTCCAAGCAAATTCAAATTTTAAATCTTTTCTTTCTGGAAATACAGTTTCCAAACGAGACGTTAAATAAGCAATGGTCTTTTCTTCATTCCAACGGGTTCCTGTCCCTTGTCCACCAAATAAAATTCTTTGTTTTTTAACTGGACGATAATAATCAATTTGGAACTGTGTGTCATATACAGCCATATCTGTTGGCAATAATGTTTCTGTGCCACCAGCAACAGGATTGGTAACAGCTACATAAGTATAAAATGGAATGGTTGCATCTGATTCTGAAAGAAGTTTAAAAGTAGAATCATGTACCGCAAGCACAATACCTTTTTTGGCTAATACACTTCCTGACTCAGTTCTTACTCTGGTTCCTTCTGGGGTTTCTTCGATTTCTAGGACTTCACTATCTTCATATACTTGTCCCCCATTTTTAACAAAACCATAGATCATCCCTCTTACCAAAGCCAAAGAATGGATTTGACCACCCATGCTGTCCAAGGCACCACCATGATAAATCTCGGAATTGATATGTTCCTTGATTTCATATTCACCAAGCATGGTCACAGAATCATCACCAAGGTGTCGACGTGCATCCGCACCTTTAACCAATGCACCAATATGACCGGGATGAATTGCCGCTGTCAAATGGCCTTTTCGCATATCAACAGATAAATCATATTTACTTACAATTTCTCTGATTAAGTCAAAACATTCAATTGATGTAAAACGCCATAAACGGCAAGCTTCATCATAATCAAAATTTTCGATCATGGTTTCTGCTTCCCAACGTGCCAAACCTGGGGTTAATTGTCCCCCATTACGACCAGATGCCGCAGAGCCAATACGATTTTTTTCCAACAAAATTGTGTCAACACCAGATTCTGAAAGATGTAATGCAGTTGATGAACCAAGCAACCCCCCACCAATCACAACAATGTCACAGGTTGTTTCTTCTTCTAACTTAGGCAAACCAGCCCAAGTGGATAAAGTAGCTTCGTAGTAATTAGCTGGGTGTTCAGGTTTTTGATCGCCATCAACCCAGTTCCAATCTTCTTGTTTATCAGTGTTACTCGTTGGAACAATCAAGGCATCATCTATTAATATTGGTTTTTCAATTTTTTGTTTTGAAGACATTTAATATAACTCGTTTCTTATTTTGATTAAAGGGTAAGGGCATCTTCTTCTTTTTGTTAAAAAGATTGTTGTTCTTTAACAAAAAGTGCTTTTTGATATTTTTTTAAATAAAGAAGATAAAGTAATCCCAAAAATGTCCATGATAGACCAAATATAAAGGAATCCATCTGTAAGTTCAACCACATATAGGCAACTGTCGTTAATCCAAGCACAGGTAAGATAATATTCAAAGTAAACCCTTTGACCGTTTTGAATTGTTTTTTGTAATAGGCAAACATGACCAAAATACATATATTAACTGCACTAAAAGCAATCATGGCACCAAAATTAACAAATGAAACCGCAGTATCCAAAGTACAAAAGATGGCGGCTAAAGACAAAAAACCCACTAATAATACACAAAAATATGGAGAGTGGTATTTGGGATGAACATATCTAAATATCTGACCAGGAATAAACCGAGCAATCCCCATAATATGTAGCAATCTTGCTGCACTTGCATGAGAAGCTAATGCAGATGCAAAGGTATTAACCAACATTGCAATCATAAAGAATTTTTGAAAAAGTGCGCCACCAACATAAAAAGCAATTTCAGGCGAAGATGAATCTTTATAATTTTTTAATAATTCATTGGTTGGATAGTATAATTGAATAAACCAAGCACTGATAAAGAAAATAATACCACCGGCTAAAACGGTTATCATAATAGCTCTTGGGATCGTTGTTTTTGAGTCTTTTGTTTCACTTGCAAGGGTTGAAACTGCATCAAACCCAAGAAAAGAGAAACATAATACAGCGGCACCACCAACCAATGGTCCTATACTATTATCTCCATTAAATAATGGTTTTGCAGTCAGCACAGCCTCCCAACCAGCACCCAGCTTAATATGAATAACTAGATAAATAAAATAAATAGTTAAGATCAAAGGAACCCCGACAAATATAAAATTCATATTCGCCAGCAGGCTAACATTACGAGAATTAATAAAGGTAACAATAGCTACATAAACAGTAATTAATATCCATGTTGGAATATCTGGAAATAATGCGCTAAGATAAGCCCCAGATAACAAAGCATTAATCATGGGTAACAACATATAATCCTGTAATGTCGCCCACCCAACAATAAAGCCACTCTCTTTACCACATATTTTACCGGTATATGTAAATGCAGAACCAGATTCTGGAAAGGTCGCTGCCAAGCGACTGTAACTCATTGCTGTTAATAAAATGGCTACTAGCGTAAATAGATATGCTAGTGGAACGCGACCATTTGTGCGTTCAGAAACAATACCAAAAGTATCGAACACAGTCATTGGCGTTAAATACGCAACCCCGATGATTACAACCTGCCATAAAGATAATAGCTTTGCACTTTTTTTTAACTGATCCATCAATTACATCTTTATCTTCTTTAAATTGTTAATATAAATTTAAATGAATAATATATTTAGTTTATCAATTTTAAAGCAACTAAAGAAAAGTTTACTAGAATAAAACGAAATATAATAACATCTTTATATCTAGCATAATATGAAATTAAAGATATAATAAACTTTTATTGAACAGGCTTATGATTGACTTTTATTAAATATAAATGTCAATTAATTTGTGACTATAATGTTATTTGTGTACTAACATACATTATCATTTTATTCTCATGACGAAAAAAAACGTTCTCAACAACCATTCCTATCCCGCCTAATACTCTACGTGATGGAATATTATCTTCTTTGGCAACCGCAACAATACGATCATGACCGCGTGCATGAGCCTCGGTTAAAACAGCATAAGCAGCTTCACGAGCATATCCCCTGCCTTGAGCCCATGGCCATAACGAAAACCTAAGCGCATAACCTCTTCCATCAGGTCTATTATGTATTCCTGTTATTCCCAAAAAACGAGAATGGCCAAATTTAATATTTTCTCTTACAACATACATTCCAATTCGGTGACATCCCCAATAAACGGTGTCCTCACCCATTTCGATTGCGACCTTTAACGAGGTACGAACCCCTCCCAACATATGGCCAAAAGCTTGACTATCTGTTTTTAAGGCCGTCACATCTTCAATATCCGCCCATCCTATGGGCGAGAGAATTAATCTAGGTGTATATATTAAAGAAGAAATCATGAAACTTATCTATTCACGCTTACCAATAAAAAACACCCATCTCATTAAATGATGAAATGGGTGCATCTATTTCACAATATTAAGTAAAAAACTATCGTGAAATAGGTTTATATTTAATACGACTAGGTTCAGTTGCATCAGGGCCTAAACGACGACGTTTATCTGCTTCATACGCTTCGAAATTCCCTTGGAACCATTCAACGTGGCTATCGCCTTCAAAAGCCAGAATGTGCGTTGCTAAACGATCAAGGAACCATCTATCATGGCTGATCACCACTGCACAACCTGCAAATTCTTCTAGGGCTTCTTCTAATACGCGCAATGTATCCAAATCTAAATCGTTGGTCGGTTCATCAAGCAATAGAACATTGCTTTCTTTTTTCAACATTTTTGCCAAATGCACACGGTTACGCTCACCACCAGAAAGGATACCAACTTTCTTTTGTTGATCAGACCCTTTAAAGTTAAACGCACCAACATAAGCACGCGATGCAATAGAACGTTTACCAAAGTAAAGCACATCCGTACCGCCAGAGATTTCTTCCCATACTGTTTTATTGGGGTCTAAATCATCACGAGACTGATCTACATATCCCAATTTAACTGTATCACCAACACGGATCTCACCTTGATCAGGTGTTTCATTACCTATAATCATTTTAAACAAAGTTGATTTACCTGCACCGTTCGGTCCAATAACCCCAACGATCCCTCCAGGTGGCAACTTAAAGTTTAAGCCTTCTATCAATAAACGATCATTAAACCCTTTACCAAGGTTTTCAGCTTCAATAACCACACTTCCCAAACGAGGGCCTGGTGCGATATTAATTTCAGCTGTACCACCAGATTTTTCTTGGCTTTGTGCCAGCATTTCTTCGTATTTCGCAATACGAGCTTGGCTTTTAGCTTGTCTGGCTTTGGGTGAAGCACTGATCCATTGTTGTTCAGCCGCCAATGCGCGTTGGCGAGCACTTTCTTCTTTTTCTTCCTGAGCCAAGCGTTTACGTTTTTGATCCAACCATGAAGAATAATTTCCTTCAAAAGGATACCCACGTCCGCGTTCAAGCTCTAAAATCCAGTTTGTCACATTATCCAAGAAATAACGATCATGGGTAATTAGGATCACTGTGCCTGTATATTCACGTAAGGTTTGTTCAAGCCAAGCAACACTTTCTGCATCCAAATGGTTGGTTGGTTCATCAAGTAATAAAATATCTGGCTTTTCAAGCAACAAACGACATAAAGCAACGCGGCGACGCTCACCCCCAGAAAGTTTCTCAACATTCATATCAGCAGGTGGGCAACGCAGTGCATCCAACGCAATTTCAATTTGACGGTCTAAATCCCAACCATTCCCTGCATCAATGATTTCTTGTAATTCTGCTTGTTCCGCAAGGAGTGTTGTCATCTCATCATCATCCATGGGCTCTGCGAACTTCATAGAGATTTCATTAAAACGATCGACGGCCTTTTTCAGAGGACCAAAACCTTCAGCAACATTTTCACCAACATTTTTGGTGTTATCAAGTTGAGGTTCTTGTTCAAGATACCCCACCTTGATTCCATCGGCAGCCCAAGCTTCCCCACCGAACTCTTTATCTTTGCCTGCAATGATTTTTAAAAGGGTTGATTTACCCGCACCATTTACCCCAAGAACACCAATTTTCACCCCAGGTAAAAAGGATAAGGTAATCCCTTTAAAGACTTCACGCCCACCAGGAAAAGCCTTGGTCAAATCTTTCATTACATAAACATACTGAGGCCCAGCCATCGTCGAGAAGCTCCTTCAAAAATCCATCAAACATATAATATAGGGGGAAATTGCCCGCCTAATTTTTTGCTTCAGGCGAAATAATACATATAAAAAGCGTCTGCGCCCGGCAGGACTTGAACCTGCAACCAGACCGTTATGAGCGGCCGGCTCTAACCAGTTGAGCTACAGGCGCACAAACGCTTTCTCTATTTGCCGTAAAATGAACTTTTTTGCAAGTTTTTTTTTGGGGGAAATAAAAAAATTTCAAACTAAATAGTTATTTTATTAACTTCGCTAAATTCAATATCAACTAAGACTTGTTCATTTTTAACAGCACAAGTGTTATTTAAATTTAATCGCTCAAATAGCGGATCAAAATCAGTATTATTTGGTAAAAAGAAAAAGGGGAAATCTATATCACATCCATTTAATTTTTGATCATAATCAACAGCAGTGAGCGGTAATTGAAAAATATCATTACCATACGACAATATAAAGACAGCATAAGGCACGTGATTTATAATCTTTTTACGGCGTAAAACTGTTAAAAAAATAAAATCATTTGGATAAACCCCTGGCCTAAAAGTATGATTTATACTGATAGTAAAATCGATAGTTTCATCTCCTTTTATCCACTTTATAAGGGGTTCAAAAGGAGTTAACTCATTATCTGGAATTAAAGATACTCCCATTTTGACAAATGTTTTTAAAACGTCTCTTGGTATATATGTATCTCTCTTTAAATGATAAGTTATCTTTTTTTGCGTTTCATCAAATGTATGAACTAGATCGTCTTCACTATTCGTCGAAATCAATTTTTCTTCTTTATATTCTATTCTGCCACTGTTACTCTTTGAATTATTCTTAAAAGTAGGAACGCCTTTTTTACCTTTTAAACGATATAAGGTTCGCATCGGTTTGGACCAGTTACCAAATTGGTTTTCAATACCATCACCAAATTCTGCATTACATAAATCACATTCGTAATTCATAAATAACTTTTTATTTCCTAAAGCTTCGGGAATAACATGTGAGTTTTTTTTAAAAGTTACTTTTTGCTTTCTATTTTCATCATATTCTGCATTTTCTTTATTACAAAAACGACATTTTTTTACTGGTAACTCACTCCCTAATATTACAGCTTGCATATTAGAGGTAAGAAACTGCTCATAAATTATATCATAGTTTTGATAGTAAAAATAATTTTGATTATAAAACTTCATAACACTTACAGGTATATAAGTATTTGAATACAAATATGTATTATACAAAAGCTTTTTCTTAAACATAAATCTAATTTTACTAACTATAAATACCTCAACTTTTACTAACCTTAATCAGCCCCGTGAACCCACCGTTTTCTGATGTAAATATTACCTTTTTCTCTTTTGTTTGCAGGTCGGCTTGATACACATGTCCCATCTTATCAGCAACAAAAGCCAGTTGATTATCTGCATCAACCGTAAAACCTATCGTTTCATCAAATCCCCGAATAACAACTTCTTTTTTGCTCAAGGTTGATAGTTGCAATCTATTTAGAGAATTTCCTTCAGGTTCTGCGCCTCTATCTGACCAATAAAGACAATCATTTTTATAATCTATTTCTAAATCAATCGGTTCTGGTAGATGGTCATAAACGACATTAATCTGAGATGGGTCAATAACAGCCTGCTTATCTTTAAAATCAAAAGGCGCGCAAAGTAAACGACCTGTTCCGCCCTTGGATGGGCCTTTCATTGTCCAAAAGATGCGGTTATTTTGAATATCTAATGCTATCCCAACGCAATGTCTGTTTTTCTTATCTTCGTCCAAATACATCTCGTGCGTATCTAGCAAAAATTCGACTTTACCCGTTTCAATGTGACAGCGTTCAATTTTCATACCCTCACGATCGCACCAATATAAATAGTTTGTTCGATGATCTAATTGGATTTGTTTAGGAGTATGGGTTTCTCCCATTTTAACCGTGATACCTCTATCTTTGCCATTCAAAGTGCAATGTTGAATATAGCCATCCCAAGCATCATAATCTGCCCCCATATTCGTCCAATAGAGTAACTGGTCATTCGGATTAAATACAAGACCATCTGGAGTTCCTGATTGATCTTCAATAAGTATTCTTGTTGAATAATCATTGGGATTAATGACAATAATCTGTCTTTTGATGGCTTCTAATACGATTAGTTGATAGGAAAGTTTTTGAGTATTCATACGATAATATTCCTTATATTTACTAATGAGGATTAGTATTAATAAGTTACAGTATATCCGATTTTACGCATCACAATAGTCACTAGATTGAGATCACTACGAGAAACAATATTATTTCGTCTTTTAATAGTTTTTGGTTTTATAGATCCGTATCATCAGACAAATCTACTTTTTTAATAATACTTATATATAAACGGCTTCTCAAAGTAATTAAGCTATTGCTCCCCAAAGTATAACCAAAATTTCTCTTTTTAGGTTGACTATTCTTTTTTGAAAAATAATTAAGCCAAGGATAAACTGATTTATCCAACACTTCTATACTATAAATATAATCACCAAATTCAAATGTAAGTGTATGAGGGGGAATAAGAGTAAATTTGTCTAGATATCCGCAATATTCAGCTTCATATTCATATTGAGCCATATAATCTGCAGCATATCCCATTGGATCCTCCTTTGCTACAGCACATATACTTCTGTCTTCTAAAATTCTGCCCGACTGATTAATTAAATAAATAGAACAACCACTTACCCAGTCATCTTCATTGTATTTAATAGAAACAAAAAGCAAATAATAAGACTTAATTTGAATGACTTTTTCCAACGCTCTTCCATCAACTTTATACCAAGTACGACGTCCATTAATGCAAATATGCCCCTTGTAAAATGTAAATCGAACAGGTTGCAGGGTGATTGAATCATCTTCAAGTATTTTCATTTTATTGTTCTATATTTAGACCTATCATTAATAAATATTAATAATTACACTAATACCATAAAATATCTAAAAGGGAAAAATAGCCTTCAATGTTGAAAGAATCAAAATAAATCGCTATGATTCCGCATCTTAATAAGAATTGGAATAAAATTATGGATTTATCTAAAATTGCTGCTGGCAAAGATGTGCCAAATGATATTAATGTTGTTATTGAGATCCCCAAAGGATCAAAAGTAAAATACGAAGTAGACAAAGATAGTGGTGCTGTTTTCGTTGATCGCGTTGTATTTACCCCAATGGCATATCCTGCTGCTTATGGATTTGTTCCAAATACCTTGGCTGCTGATGGTGATCCAATTGATATGTTGGTTTTATGCCCAGAACCCATCATCCCAGGATGCGTTATTCGTGCACGCCCGATTGGTGTATTGAAAATGGAAGATGAATCAGGCATGGATGAAAAAGTCATCTGTGTTCCTCATGATAAAATCCACCCTCTTTATACCAATATTAAAGAAGTTTCAGAGCTTCCAGAAATCACTCGCCAAGAAATCGAACATTTCTTTACCCATTACAAAGACCTTGAAAAAGGCAAGTGGGTTAAAATCCAAGGTTGGGATAACAAAGCCAAAGCTTGTGAATTAATTGAAACTTCAATTAAAAATTACAAATAATAAAATAGTTCTTTATGCAAAGACTGTTTACTAAAATAGTCTTTGCATATCTGATATTGATTAACCAGCCCTCTAATTTGATATAATTTTTAGTTTATCATTGAACTACTTTAAGTTACGCTTTAGGTGAAAGACCTATTCTTAAAGGAAATTACAATGAATATTGTTGAAATATCTCAAAGACGTTATACAACAAAAAGATACGATAAAAACAAATCAGTTTCTAACCAAGATCTTGATCAACTCCTTACCGTTCTAAGAAACAGCCCTTCCTCAGTAAATTCTCAGCCTTGGCATTTCTTTGTTGTTAATAATAAAACATCACAAGATAAAATCCTTCCTGCCATTGCAGAGTTCAATCATGCTCGAATTACTGATTCATCTTACACTATTATCTTTTGTATCAAATCTTCAATAGAGGATAGCTATCTTAAACATCTTTTAGATACCGAGATTAAAGATGGTCGATTTACTGATCCTAAGATTGCACAAAGTATGGATCGTGATCGCCGTTTTTTTATCGATCTTAATAATAAAACACAAACTGATTTACATCGTTGGGAAAGCTGTCAATTATATCTAGCTTTGGGACAATTTATGTTTGCCGCCGCATCTATTGGCATTGATTCAACCCCAATCGAAGGATTTGATCCCGTAAAAATGGATAAGCTGTTGGGATTAAAAGAAAAAGGCCTACAAAGCGTTGTGGTTGCCAGTATTGGTTATAGAGCAGATAATGACAGCAATGCGACAAGACCAAAATCACGATTACCTAAAGAGGAAATATACACATTTGTATAAACGTGAAATATTAACATATTGCTTAAATCTTATTGACTATTTTTTCAATTAACTTTCGAATAAGTATTCTTTTAAGAACTAGTTATTATATATGAAGTTATATCATTATAGCTTCATATATAATTATATAAAAAAGATAGCTATTACCCGAAAATATAAATCAAATGATATCACATAAAGAAAACAAAGAATTATAGAAATTACAATAGTTATAACCATTTGTATATTATCACTAAATCTATAAAAGGCTTTTTTAATCACTTCAAATTCAAAAAAACTCTTAATTAAATTAACGTATCGTATTGATAACCATAACAATACAACAAGACTGGAAATTGAAATTATGACTAATTTGAATGGTATATTTTCATGGTGAGCAATAGCAAATGTTTGAATACTAGCTATACAAGTAAGGCAATAAAAATATTTTTTAAGTATATTATTTCCGCAAATTGTAATATTTTCTAAATCTTTTAAATCTGTTTTTAATAAGTGTTTATTTTTTGAAGAAAATTTAAAATTTTCCTTCATATCAACTAATTTTTTTTTCATGAAAAATACATTTAAAAATCCTTCATAAAATTAAAACAACAATTTTAGCTACTCTTTCACTCTACCAATCAGACTTATGCCCTAATAATTCAAAAATCTCTCGGCGGATTTTTAAAAGCTCCTCAGAATCTCTATGTCTTGGGTACGCCATATCCAATTTAAACTCACCAATAATATGCGCAGGACGTTGCTTCATCACGATAATACGGGTTGCCAATAATAATGCTTCCTCTATATCATGCGTGACCATTAGGCCAGTGAATTGTTTGTTTTTCCATAGATTAACCAACTCTTTTTGCATCGTAATACGGGTTAAACTATCCAACTTTCCTAAAGGTTCATCTAAAATCAGAACACTAGGATCATTCACCAACGCCCGTGCCAATGCCACACGTTGCGCCATCCCACCGGAAAGCTGTGATGGATACGCATTGTCAAACCCTGCAAGTCCAATCATGTCCAACATATCCGTAATGGCTTTATCATCCTTTTTCTTTTGGATTTTAAAGCCCAGTTCAACATTCTGTCGAACCGTTAACCACGGAAACAACGTCGGATCTTGAAACACCACAATACGTGATGGATCAGCTGACAGTATTTCTTCACCATTCGCTGTAATAGAGCCTTCTTCTGGACGTTCCAACCCTGCTACCATACGCAGCAAGGTCGATTTACCGCAACCAGAAGGCCCCAAAATCACTACAAACTCATTCGGTTCAATGGTTAAATCAATTTTTTCCAAAACAGGCAAATCGTGATCGTCAAGACTATAGCTATGACTGACATTCGTAATGTCAATTTTTTGTTGTTTATTCACAGCTTCTACCATTTAATGCTTTCCTTTTGCCAACGCAATAAACGATTACGTACTTTGAATAATAACGTCATAAACGAAGTACACATCACTGCCATAATAAATAATGCTGCGTACATATTGGGGTAAGCTGCCCATCCTTGCGCCCATTGCATATAGAACCCAAGACCTGCTTTTACCCCAAGCATTTCGGCAACAACCAACATGTAAAAACAAGAACCAAGTGCCATAAACATCCCTACAAACACAAAAGGTAATGCCGCAGGAATTGCAACATGGCGAATAAGAAACAAAGGTTTTGCACCCATTGTTTTAGCAACATCGTAATAACTGGGATTAACGCCAGCAATCCCTGACCATGTCAAAACCGCCACAGGAAAAGAAGCAGCAAATGCCATTAATAACTCACCAGCCACAAAGCTGGATGGAATAACCGCAAAAAGCAGAGGCAAAAAAGCGACTGGGGGCAAAGGACCTAAAAACCTTAATACAGGATGCGCCCAATAACCAAATAATTTGGACCATCCCATTCCAACCCCAATAACAAAACCAATAATACACCCAAGGATATAACCACCAACCAATAACATCATTGAATGTGCTAGTGAGTTCAACAATTTATACCAATCGGTAATAAACACATCCAATAACTCTTGAGGAGCACCAAAAAATGGTCTGGGTAATAATAATAACTTTGCTTGAATAACTTCCCAAATACCAATAAAAAACGCTAGGGCCAAAATCCAAGCCCCGTAATAACGTACTTTATTTAAAGGTAAAGAGATGGCGCTTAACACAGCAATCCCCAAACACACCAAAGCAAATGTTATTGTTCTGGGAAATTCATCTGCATTTGGAATCAAATAAGTCAACCCTGCTGTGAATAACCATGCAGCAGAACCAACAACTTGAGGCCAATAGGCATTTTTTACAACCTGTTTCATCCAGCGAAAAGATCCTGTGTTACTTTATTTGCATAAGTTTCAGAATTTAAACTTTGTGGGAAAACACCAATTTTCTTTAGCTCATCCGCATAAAACGTAACGTCTTTATTAAGTTGTTTTCCAACAGACTGCTCATGCGTCCCTTCTGTTTCCAAAATCGCAGCAAGTATTTGTGCGGATACTTTGGGAGCATAAGGTTCAAACATTTTGGCAGCTTCCATCTTATTATGATGTACCCACTGCCCCGCTTCTAAAATAGCTTGTGTAATTGCTTTGGCTACCATCGGTTCTTTGCGGATCAAAGAACCACGTAATCCAACCACACAACAAGCAACATGCTGCCACTTACCCTCCATATTTGAATCAACGGTAATCAACTGATTTTTTGTTTGAAATAAATATGCCAAAGGATCATCTAAACCTGCGGCTTGAATCGCTCCGCGTTTTAATGCAAGGGGTAGCATATCCTCTGGGAATTGACGCCAATTGACATCTTTTTCAGGATCAATTCCAATCTCTTTAAATCTTATACTAAAGAAATTCTTTGCAGGACCGCCAATATCGCCAACCCCAATCGTTTTACCTTTTAAATCAGCAAGTGTTTTAATTGTACCATTTTGTGGTGCTAATAAATGTAAACAACCTGAGTGTAACCCAGCAACCAATTTTACATCGAAACCTTGTTGTAATGGTTTTAACCACCTTAACGCCATTCCTGAAGCACCATCTGCTTTACCTGTTGACATAGTTTCAAGCATTTGATCAACAGAACCCGCAAAATCAATAAAATTAACATCAAGATTATATTTTTTAAAAAAACCTTTTTGCTGAGCTACGGGAAAAGCCGCCGTACAAATCGAGTCTGCACTCCAAGCTAACGTAATTTTTCTTGGTGGACCTTCTAGTTTTACTGTATCGCCAATACTCGGAAATGCAGTATTCCCCTCTGCAGCCATTGCCTTATATAAAGAATTTACAAATAACGCTGCCCCAGAAGCAGCTAATAAAGAACGTGAAAACTGTCTACGATTAATAAAATGATGCCCCATGATTTTTTCCAAAACCTAATTTTAAAATAATAACATTGTTATATTTATTATTTAGAGGTTTTCCAAGAAAATACAATCGTAATTTTAAGTATAAAATTATAATAAACTATATTTATACGTATATTAATATCAAAAAAATAACTTTATCCCTACGAAATAAAGCTATTTTCTCTATTTTTAATCTTGAGCTTGTGTTGCTCTTTCAGCAGGGGAATTCCCTAAATTCAAAGAAGGTGTTCTGCGATGAATTAAATCATCAATCAGATTTTCATAATTACTTATATACTCATCCATTGATAAACTTCGTTCAGCTTCAGCTCTGGCAGCTTTACGAATAGATAAAGCAAGTTTTTTATCCTCAAGAACCTCTAATATACGATCTGTTAATGCATCATGATCCAAAAACGGCGTTAAAATCCCTGTAACACGATCTGCAATAAATTCTTGAACAGGCTCTGTATCACTAGCGATAATCGCACAACCAGTCGCCATAGCTTCTCTTAAAGACCAAGATAAAACAAAAGGATAAGTCAAATAAATATGTGCATCAGAACGTTTCAATACCTTACTGAAAACATTATAGGGCACGTTACCAGCGAAATGTACTCTAGACATATCAAGTTTATCATGAACTTCACGTAACATGTAATCACGCCAAGTCATTCCTCCGTCTAAAACTGCGCCATAGCTGACCTGATCTCGACCAATTAATACAACTTTAACATCAGAACGCTCTTTGAGTAACTTAGGCAATGAACGCATAAAAATATGAAAACCACGATATGGCTCAAGACCCCTAGCAACATATGTTACCAAAATATCCTTTGGTTTAACTACAAAATTGTCTAGTTTAAGGTCTTTTTTATAAATAGATGGTTCAGGAGCACATTTCTTTAAATCAACCCCTTCTCTCAAGATTGTAATCTTTTTTTGAGCCCAATCTGGATATGTTGAATGCTGGAATAAAGTTGGCGTCTGCCCCCAACCAGGATTCGTTGCAGAAACAAGATTAATAGTATTTTTAATCCGAACTCGTGCAGGCAACAACTCATCCGCAGGAAATTCAGGGTCAAAATCAACATCTAATCCTGAAGAGTGATAGTAAAATTCAGTATAATTTAAAACTGGAACATCTGGGTAAACGTCTTGAAAATTTAACATTTCCCCCCAACCTTGATGTCCAATAACAACATCAGGCTCAAATCCCAAAGCTTTTAATGTCTTAGCTGTCTTATAAACCTCATCCCCTCTTTTTATTGCCGTATCAAGCTCCCCTAATGGTGCTTGCAATCCCGGAGCTGGTTCAACTTGTTTATAAAAAACAGATCTAACACCTTCTATTCTTGCATCTGTAGGTTGACTAATAAAAACAATTTCATTCCCACCTTGTTTAGCAAGATGACGAACAATATGCAAATACTGTCCTGGAAAATTTTGATGAATAAATAAATATTTCACAGCAAAACCAATTCATATTAACAAAGCCCTGTTGCCGATAAGTAAAAACAAAACAGGACTATATATATTCAAACAAAAGTCTACATTTTTTTATGTAGACTTTTAAAACAACATATTATTTACTTTTTTTGTTGTTGCTTTTTTGCTCTGCAACCTTCGCTGCAGCAGCTTTAGCCGCTGTGGTTTTTAATTTTACATTACTTCTGGCTGATTTTGCAGGCACTATTTTTCTAATTACTTTCTTAGGTGGTGTTGTTTCAGAATCATTACCAATTATACTTTGCCCACCACGACTAACAACTTTACCATCTGCAAGAGAAATCAACTCAAAACAGATAGCCTCTAAAGGTGCCACTGATTCAGCTGATAAAATACTATCATCTTCAATTGGTCCAACCTTTGTACCATCAACAAATGTTGCACTTAAACGAATATGGTATTTTTTCGCAGCTTCTTCACTTAATTTTACACGCAAACCACACAACGGCAAGGCCATTCCTCGGCTACCACAGAATTGATCCCCTTTATACCAAGGAGACATCCATCCTTTACCTAACACGGCTTGATATTCAATATCATCTGGCTGGATATATTTTTTAATATTTAATCCAAATCCCTCTATCCAGGTTTTGCTGTCTGGATTACCAACCCACTCACCAGATTGAACAACAACGTCGCCCATTCCTTGCACATGAGCAAACACAGTAATATCATTTTGAGATTTTGCGACCGTTTGTTTTGCAGAAGTTTGCTGTTGGGTAGTTGGCTGCTGCATCCCAACTGCTGGAACTTGTTGATTATCTATTGAAATAAGTTCTGGTGCATCATTTAAACGCACGACTTGCAATTTTGGTGCTGGTTGCTGACTAGATGGATTTTGATATACAGTCACAAGTATTAATCCAGAGCCACCTGAAATACGTATAAGTGCAGCACTTTTTTCTGCACCTAACCATCCATCATTTTCAAAGGTCTCAATAGTTACTTGTGCGGATTGTTTAAATGGTGGCAAAGAAATACGTAAACCTGGAAAACCAAAATTATCTGCTGGGCTTTGTCCTGGTGCATGATAAATACAATATAACCCTTCACCAAGGCTCATCAAATGTCCATTAACATTTAGATCAATAACCCTTTGTTGATTTGGATTTTGTTGAGACGTTTCTTTGCCATCTGACATTTTTTATTCTTCCCTGCTTTTAACAATACTTTATATTTTATTCTTAATTATCATAATATAAAAACGATAACAATTTATCATTGTTTATCGATTATCCTTTTTGTATCTTACTTTCTTACATAAATTTAATAGCATATCATTTTGCTCAGGAATAGCCATTAAAGATGATAAAATCCATCCTCTTTGTGTATTTTTAATACGCTGTGCAATTGCACCAAAGTCAAATGCAACCGTTTCCAAACCAGAACGCCATGCAAGACTAAGCGCGTAACACCAAGTTTCTGGCCAGATTGCAGGGAAAAAAGCGATATCTGCATTCTGTTGCTTAACTAAAGAAATAGCCTCTTCCTCTTGATAAGTTCCAGTAATAAAAAGACGATCTGTTTTCTCAAACAATCGATCATCAACCGTACGCCCTACCAATGAAAATTCTAACGGTAAATCTCTTTGATCTGCGTCTTTGACCAACTGGTGGACAATATTAAACCCTTTTTCTATACCAATAGCACCTATAAAACACACCTTAAACCGCTTTGAGGAAGTAGTAAGTTGACTATTTTGGTTTTGATTACAAATTTGTGAAAAATATGATAACTGTTCTACAGATAAATCCGGACGATCATCTTCTAAATTTTGTATTTGTATCTCTTTGATACTAGAAAAATGACGATATATACGATTGGCTGTATCCTGTGAAGGTGCAATAATTAATTTAGCATCTCGTAGTTCTTTTTCAGAACGATCTATCCATTTTTGCATATGAATAGGTTCACTCTCATCAAAAAGTTCTTTACCAATACATATTTGACATTTAGTTAAATCATTAGGCTCACCACAATATACTTCTTGTTTATTGATTAAGGAAATTCTAGGGCAAAAAGACATGTAATCATGCACATACATTTCATATTCAATTTTCAAATCTTGCAGTAAATTACGTATCATCACATGATGTCCTGCAAAATGATGCACTTGCATATAAAGAACAGATCTATTTTTTAAAAACTCTAATAAATCATCATATTCAGACGGTAGATTAAATTTAAAATTAGGATATAATTCTTCGATATCTACATTTTGAAAAGAAGGAGATTTTAGTTGAATTTCGAGTTGACAGGCGTCTCCTAACAATGTTGGGCGTATAAATATAGGTGTCACTCCTTTTAAACGCAACTCATTAGCACGCTCTTGTACTGCCCTTTCTACTCCTCCTCCATAGGTATGGGTAATAAATAATGCATATTGTATTGGTTTAGACAGTTTTACTTGTTTTTTTTCTAAATCCTGCAAACGATATAGATCCACTTTACGACGCACAGAACGTAAAAAATCTTTATCAATATAGTCCATAACCATTTCATCATAATCTGGATAGAGTTTATTTAAAATACCCAGATTACGCTTTAATAAAGCTTGCTTGCTATTTTGGAAAGAAACGCCACCTTTATGTCCAACAAAACAACCTGCTGCTAATACATGCCGCCACCCTAAATGTTGAGCGCGCATACAAAAATCATTTTCTTCACCATAGCCTTGGGCAAACAAATTTTCTCTGAATAAACCTGTTTGAGATAAACAATCATGGCGTATGAACATACAAAACCCATGTGCAGTTGGCACATTAATTACCATATCTTGGTGTGTTTTTTGCATATACCTCATTAAATTTTGCACTGATTTCAAAGACGGAATAGGATTTACTTTGTCATGATAAGGATAGGAAAAAATACTAGCATCATTTGAAAATGGAGTAACCGTGCCGATATTCTCTTCACTATAAGCTGCTTTATGCAAACAATCAGCCCAACCTTTGGCAACCAAAGTATCACTATTTAATAAAATAACATCATATCCAGGCCAAGCCTGTATTCCTGTATTCACTGCGCCAGGAAAACCCAAATTTTCCAAATGATGAATTAAAAAAATACTCTCATGATTTACCTTAAGTTCTAACCACTCAATAAGCTCTATATCAGGTGAACAATCATTCACTAATTGAATAACAAATCCTTTTGGTAAAGTTTTTAATACACTTTCAACGCACGCAATTGTTTCGTCAAAGCCTTTATAAACAGGAATTACAACGACAACCCTTGCACCTTGATCATCAGCTATTTCGGGATGACTCCCTTTATAGTATGCGGAAACTGGAATATAGTTTTGATGTTTTTTCTTAATATCCCTTAAACGAGATGATTTGTTTCGTAAAACCAAAGGATTAATTGGACTACCAATCAAATTCTGACCATAATCATCTTGAAACCTATATAGTCCAAACAAAAATTCATCGATCGGAATAAAAAATTGTTTGGCTCTAAAAAGAGGAAATTCTAATGTGGCGACATCAAATTCCTTAATCGCTTGCAATTCTTTATAAAATTTTCCATATTCATCAGTAACATAAATAGTTGGAATACGATCAGGCTCTGCTGGATACCATAACCATCCTTTGACAAATTTATCATCATTCTCTACAAAACCTTCCGTACGAAGAATGGCTTGTATATCGATAGGACTACCAACTAATGGAGTATCCTCAATTTCGACATGTAGATAAGAATACCCTTCCCAACCTGGTGGTAAAGAAAAGAATGGATCTAGTGTTTCAAATATACATTCATTGTCCAAAAATACTGAGACATGCTTACGATGCCTATTATCTACCCACACTTGACCCACAGAACCAATTAACCCACAACAGCCCTCTTTACCTGCACTTCTTATAATTTCTCTAATCATTCCCCAAGTTTTATTAGTTGGGCAATAGCGAGATAAAGCATAGTGTAATTGTTCTATAGATTGAGATAATTCTTTTTTATGAGCCAACAATATTGCTAAAACCAACCATCCTTCGTAGAAATCAAATTTCTTCATCAAAGGAACTAGTAAACTATAAGCATCGTCATATTGTCTCAGTTTGAGCTTTAACATCACCAAATCAAATGTAATATTCGGATTATATTCAGCTAATCGATGTGCTCTATCCATCCAACGAGCTGCCTCTTGGATATTACCTCTCGTCTTTTCATCCTGCGCTCGTACAAAAGCACTTTGAGCACTTTGACGAATGCGCTCTAATCCTTCTGCTTTTTTCTTAGTATATTCTTTTAATCTTATTTTTGGCTTTTGAGACACTGAAAGCTTTTATTAGGATCATCTTAACAATAACGATCCTAATATATTCCTATTTCTTCTTTACAAAAAATAATCCAGGAGCGACCTCTACCTTACCTGGGTTCTTTTCAGCCTCTTTTTTTGTATCCATAGATTGATTTTCAGCTGTTCCTGATTTTGTTTCAAAGTCAGTATTTTTAATTTCTGAAATTTTATCTCTTAAACTAGGATCATCTATTTGTTTAAGATCAATTTCAGCATCGACTTCACCAGACTTCAGAGCCAACTCCAACCAATATCGTGCCTGATCAAGATCTTTCGTTCCAGCTAGCCCCCTCGCTAAATAACGTCCTAACATCATCTGGGCTTTAGGGTGACCTTTTTCCGCAGCCTTCCTAAACCACTCTTGAGCTTTTTCACGATCAGGTTCTAGATGATTACCGCCACCATAAACCGCACCTAAAGAGAACATTGCAGGGACACTGCCTTGATCAGCAGCCATTTTATAAAATTTTACAGCTTCCTCTGCTAATGCTGAACCATCATTAGAGTTACCTTCAAGTAAAATATTTGCCCACAACATTTGTGCGTCAATAATACCCTCATGGGCAGCAGAAGAAATCCAAGCGTAACCTTTATCAGTATCTTGTTCCCCACCAGTCCCTTGCAATAACATTCTTCCATACCAATAGCGTGCTGGTATTACCTCTTTACAGCATTTTTTTAACCACTCTCTGGCTTGTTTTTCTTTTTCAAAATCTGGATTAAGCGAATTACTATGTAATAATGCAACTGCCAGATTAAACATAATAACAGCAAACCCTTGCTCTGCACCCGGGGTCAAGTATTCTTCAATAACATTATCAATTTGTAAGTTACTTTCGGGCAATTGAATTGCAATCTCTCCCATACTTACAATAGCAACAACATCACCTTTTTTAGCAGCAAAACCTAATAATTCAACTGCTCTTTCCAATGATTTTGGTACACCCATCCCCCTAAGATATAATACTCCCAAAGCACGGGTAGCAGCTATATGTCCTTTTTCTGCTGCAACAACATACCATCGTGCTGCCTCAGTAAAATTAGGAGGAATGTCATCATTTCCATGACCGTTCATGTCTGCCAACACAACAGCAGCTTCGATATCTCCTGCTAAGGCAGCTTTTCTTAACCAAGTTTCAGCTTGGATAAAATTTTGTTCTACCCCTTGGCCTTTTTTTAATGCTACACCATATAAAGCTTGGGCATCTCTGATCCCAAGTTCTGCTGCTTCTTTGTATAACTCTGCCGCACGTTTATAATTAGTAGGAACACCTCTACCTGTTTCATACATCACACCTAATTTATGCAATGCAGATCCCATTTTTCGTTCAGCTGCTACTTCTAAAAATTTGGCTGCTTCTGCATAATCAGCTTCACTTTCGCCTAAACGCAATAACAGTAACCCCTTCCCCATATATCCTTGTGAAGAATCATGAGAAATTGATTTATCGTACCATTCTAATGCCTGTGTGATAATTTCTGGATCTTTGGTTTCATGAGAGATCAAATAAGCATATAAAGCTTGTGCCTCAGCCAAATCTTGCTCTGCAGCATATTTTGCCCAATGACGAGACTTATCCCAATCTGGTTTTAAATTATCATAATCCACATCAGGTTTATCAAAAATATTTTGTCCAGAAACCTTTTTGACCTCAGGTATACCTCTCATATAAAGCAAAGCTAACATGTAAGCAGAGTCAACCCACCCAGCCTCGGCTGCTGCTTCATGCCATAAAGCAGCATCATTCAAATTTAGAATAACTCCATAACCATTCAGATAGCACATTCCAAGCCAATATTGAGCTTCAGGTGATTGCATAGAAGCTGCCTGTGAAAATAGATTGAAAGCAACTTCATAATCTTTATCATCATAAGCCGCTTTTGCTTTATTTAATATTCTATCAATCTTTTTATTCTTAGAACCAAATAAACGTCTCATGCTATCCTCCTAAAACTAACCATAAGAAATACTCAATTTACTGAGGATCTCGCATCCCATTTGTTAACTGTGGAACAACACCATTCATTAAATATTGAGCAACAGTTCTTTTACCCACATGAATATCGGCAGAAACTGTTAATCCAGGTGTGGGATGGAAAAAGTTAGGAACACCATGAAGTGTATATTTCTCAATTTTCAAGCGAGCTCTAAAGAAAGGCTTCTCTCTAAATGTTATTGGTGCTGCACCCAGACGGTTTGTTTCTTGCGTCATATCACCAGGTTGGAACACATCAGCACTAATATTCGTTAAAATTGCTTCAGCACCACCATATTGAGTATAAGGGAACGTACTAAATTTAATATTTGCCTTATCTCCTAATTTTAAGTATCCAACCTCATCACCAGCAACAACAGCCTCAACCTCTAACCCTGTTCCAACTGGAATCAGTGTCATAAAAGGAACGCCTGCATTCAAAACAGAACCAACAGATCCTTTGGAAATTGAAAATACAATTGCATCTTGCTCTGCTCTCAAAACTATTTTTTTACTACGTAAACGTGCTTTTTTATATTCACTGTCCTCACGTGCCAATTGCTTTAGTGAAGCGTTAAGCTCTTTGTAAACCGATCCTTTCCAGTTTTCAATATATGCAGTACGATCTGACAATAATGATTCAATTCTTTTACTTGTTCCATTCGCAGATTGCTGAGCTGTAATTAATCTACTTTCAACATCCATCAAAGTATCTTGTGAACCTAAAGTAGATAATTTACTGCCTACTTCTTCTTGCTGTAACTTTTGACGCATTTGATGCACATCTGAAGCTACTTTCACTCGCCCACGTAGAACAGCAATACTTGCTAGATAATTTTTTAACTGAGCTTGCTGTTCAGCAATTTTTTGATCAAAACTGTCAACCTTAGCATCATATTCTAATTTACGCTTTAAAAACAGATTTCCTTGCTCTACGGATGCAGAATTAGATGGATCTACTGTGTATGTTTTACCATCTGCCTCAGCACGCAAACGTTCATATTCAGCCTTATCTGTATCAACTTGTACTCTTAAATTTTCAATATCAGCATCAGATAAAGTAGGATCTAGGTGGGCAACAATTTGTCCTTTAGTAACAAAATCCCCTTCTTTCACGTCTATTGATTTAATAATACTTTGTTCTAAAGGCTGTATCAACAAAGGAGTAGTCGTTGAAATTAAACGCCCATCAGCAGATACAACTTTGTCTAACGGAAAAAAACACATTCCTAAAATCGAAAAAACAGCCAAAGCACCAATCAACCAAGTTAAATATTGAGCAGAAGCCGTCGGCGGCATATTAATTGCAGCAGAAGTGGGGGAATGAAATTCCAACAATGCTTGGGGCATATCAGCACCAAAACTATCATCTGAATCAGCATCAGGCAAATAATATCCATCAGGAACAGTCTCATCCTTTTCCCCGTCAACAACCTCGGATGTTTTAGAAACATTTTCAATTGATTGACTTTGTTTTTCAGAACGAGTCAAAGTGTTTATATCATCACTTCCATTAGGTTGAGTGCCTTCTGGTAATTGATCTTGTTTATTATCATCTACCATAATTAAACTCCTTCAGGCACCAAGCCATCGCCACTTTGATTGTCTTTATTGGTTTTACCACCACCTTGAGTATGTCTATTTTGTTGCAGCCATAAAGTGCGATAAATTTCACAGGTTTCCAACAACTCTTCATGAGTACCAATATCCTGCATAACCCCCTGATCTAAAACCATAATTTTATCACAGTTCACCAAAGAAGACAGTCTATGCGATACAATCACCATTGTTCTTCCTTTGGCAATACGCTCTAAGTTAGCATTTACCAAAGCTTCACTTTCTGGATCTAAAGCAGAAGTTGCTTCATCTAAGATCATGAATTTAGGATCCAAAATAACAGAACGTGCAATCGCCAACCTCTGACGCTGCCCACCTGAAATATTAGTCGATCCCTCCTCAATAAAAGTATCATAACCAGCAGGCATACGCTCAATGAATTCTTCAGCTCCAGCCAAACGCGAAGCTCTAATAACATCATCCATTGTTAAACCCGGACGACCTGCAGTAATATTTTCTTTAATCGTTCCACGAAATAAGAAGTTGTCCTGTAATACAACACCGAATGAGCGTCTTAAATGTGTTAAATTAATTTCGCGCAAATCAACACCATCAAGACGTAAAAAACCTGTATAATCTCGGCTAACACCTTGCAACAAACGTGTAACTGTAGACTTCCCAGAACCACTTCGTCCAACCAGCCCCAACATAGTCCCAGCTGGAATTGAGAATGTTAAATCTTTTAACGCACGACTACTACCACCAGGATACGTAAAATTAACGTTTTCAAAAGCCAATGCCCCCACAATTTTAGGACGCAATCCTGTCGTTAACGCTTTGGTTTCTGTTGGATTATTTAAAATTTCACCAGCCTGACCTAATGAAGTTTTGACTTCAGTCATCACTGACGTTAATTTTGCAATCCCTACTAATGGCGAAGCAACACGGCCACCCAACATCATAAAAGCAACAACTGAACCAGCATCAATTCCAGAGGTTGGGCTCGTGATTGCAAGATAGGCACCAATCAAAATAATACCACGATTAATAAAGAAATCTATTGGCATTACCAAAGTCTCTGGCCAGTTTTGAATTCGAGACGTCGCTAAACGCCACTTCGAAACATCAGCAATAACTTCATCCCATTCACGCCGACGCGCGGGCTCCAAAGCTAAAGTTTTAACCGTTCGAATACCTGCAACAGTTTCATACATCATGGATGCACGCCCCATCTCAGCTTCGATACGGTTTTTAAAGCGAATTGTAATGGCTGGAAAAAACAATACGACAATCAACCCAATCCCACCAGCACCAGCAACAGTAAGCCATGCTAAGGTTGGACTGATATAAAACAAGAATGGCAGAATAACCACTAAGGTAAACAAATCAAGAAACGTTGTTAGCAACCTTCCCGTAATAAAGTCACGAACAGAGTATATCTGAGAAACTTTACCAACAATACGACCTGCTTGTTGACGCTCAAAAAACTCTAAAGGCAAGGATAATAAACGGTTATAAGTATGGATAGAAATACGAGAATCCAACCTATTACCCAACACTGCCGTCAATTCACGACGAGCATACGAAATGAGAACCTCATAAAAACTCAAAATGATAAGCAAGCCAGTAATAGACACTAATGTTGCTGTTGAATGGAACGCTATCACTCGGTTAACAACCTGCATCACAATAAATGCAGGAAAAATTTGCAAGATACTGATAATCATGGAGGCAAAGCTAATATCACGCAACGACACACGTTCACGCAATACCATCTTTGTAAGCCATGTAAAATTAATTTTTGCTTCAGCTTCAGATAGATTACGATTTGCCTTTACTAAAAGAACATCACCCGTCCATGCTTGACGTAAACGCAATTCATCAACAGCAATCGGAGTATCGGTCTCTTTGCCCAAAGGATCTCGTAAAAAAACAATACGCTTCTTAGGATTAACGCCAACCATCAAGCCCGCAGAGCCATCTTTGAACATTAACACTACAGGAGGAGAGTTATATAAGCGAATTAAATATCGCCACTTTAAACGCATGCCTTTTGCAACCAATCCTTGACCGTTTAACCAACGTGAAAGGGTTGCTGGAGAGGGAGAATCTTCACCAGGTTGCTTGGCCAAATCACGGATATCTAAATCCACTCCGTGAAATTTAGCAGCAGCCATTGCGGCACGAATACGGATCATCATCGGGGAAAGACGTTCAGTTTTTTGACTTGCACCGTCTTTATTTTGCCCCGATCCTGACTGAGGGGGAATGTTTAATGGTTGATCCACGGATCATCCTCTATCAATAATCTTAACAAAATTAACTTAATGATTCCCCAAGACATAGCTTTAAATATACCAAAAAAAACACTGCAATTAACAATTTTTAATGCAGTACAGTAATATTTTGAAGTTACGATCCTAAAGAAGCACAACGGAACATATCAATTATTTGCAAATAATTCAAACCATTTCATGTCTTTTAAATAAATTAGTTTCAAGATCGCAAAAAAATAAATTTTTATTATCTTTTCTATTTTAATATATTCCATAAGAATACATTTTCAACCGCAGTAAACATTTTACATTATAACGTTTTTACACTGAACATTATATTACAACTATCGTAATCATCCATACGATCAAATAGATTTTTAATTGAAAAAAATATAGCATATACTCTATAAGACTAAAAAACTATTATTTAAAATCCTTTTTAACTATTGAGGACATGATTTCATGCCTAGGCAAAGTAAACTTCTTAATAAATTGCAAAACCATATTCTTCTTTGCGATGGTGGTATGGGATCTGTTGTCCAAATGCTTGATTTGGATACTAAGAAAGACTTTTGGGACAAAGAAAATTGTACAGAAGTCTTAAATTTATCCAGACCAGACTTGGTTCGTGATATTCACAGACAGTATTTCGAAGCTGGCGCTGATATGGTAGAAACCAATTCCTTTGGTGGCTCCACGATTACCCTCAGCGAGTTTGATCTTCAAGATCAAACCAGAGAAATTAATAAACGTGCAGCTGAAATTGCAAATGAAGCCGCTGAATTGTTTAAAGATGGTAAAGAACGTTTTGTGGTTGGATCCATTGGTCCGGGCACACGCCTCCCCTCCCTTGGGAATATTGCTTATGATCCTTTGGAAGCTGCCATTGCAGAACAATGTCGAGGGTTAATTGATGGTGGTGTGAATGGATTCTTGATTGAAACTTGTCAAGATCCTTTACAAATCAAAGCTGCCGTTAATGCCGCAAAGATCGCTCAAAGAGAAGCCAATATTTTTCTGCCCATTTTTGTTCAGGTTACCATTGAAACCACTGGAACTCTGTTAGTTGGAAGTGACATAGCGGCCGCTGCAACGATTATTGATGCGCTTGACGTGGATATGATGGGTATGAATTGTGGAACTGGCCCTCGGGAAATGGCTGAAGCGATTAAATGGTTATCTCAATATTGGCCACGCCTGATTTCTATGCAACCGAATGCTGGCTTGCCAGAACTCTTAGACGGTAAAACACATTATCCTTTATCTCCAGAAGAAATGGGACACTGGATGGCGCGTTACATAGAGGAACAAAAGATAAACATGTTGGGTGGTTGTTGTGGAACCAACCCAAATCATATCGCTGCTATGGACAAAGTGTTACGTGATAGAGCACAAAAAGAAGGTTCTGCTGATCGTCCTAAAACCATTCCACGCACGCATGTTGCAGTGCCTTCTGTTGCAAGCCTTTTCTCTTCTGTGCCTTTGCGCCAAGAAAACAGTCTTTTTTCCATCGGAGAGCGTTGTAATGCCAATGGTTCTAAAAAATGGCGTGATTTGCAAGCAGAACAAGATTGGGATGGTTGTGTTACCGTTGGACGTGAGCAGTTAAAAGAAGGCTCAAACGCTCTTGACGTTTGTATGGCGTTCGTAGGACGCGATGAAATGGCCGAAATGGGAGAGATCATTCCACGCTTTACTTCATCTATCAATGCACCTCTCGTCATAGATTCAACTGGCACAGATGTTATTGAAGCTTGTTTAAAACTTCACGGTGGTAAACCCATCATTAACTCCATCAACTTCGAAGATGGTGAAGAAATTGCAGCTGAACGGATGATACTCGCCAAAAAATTCGGTGCTGCAGTCGTTGCTTTGACCATTGACGAGGTCGGTATGGCCAAAACGCCAGAAGATAAACTACGCATCGCCACACGTTTGGTTGAATTCGCATGTGATCGTTATGGGTTACCTCAATCAGATTTGATGATTGACCCCCTCACCTTTACCATTGCAACAGGGGTTGAAGATGATCGTAAATTAGGATTGTGGACTTTGGAAGGTATTAAGGCAATCCATGACAAATTCCCAGACATTCAAATTGTATTGGGTCTATCCAATATTTCTTTTGGTTTAAATCCTGCTGCCCGTGCTGTATTAAACTCGGTTTTCTTATATCATGCGCAACAAGCAGGCATGACTTCTGCGATTATTCATGTTTCTAAAATCCGCCCGATGCATTTAATTGACAAAGAGGAAGTCAAAGTCATCGAAGATTTGATTTTTGATCGCAGAACCGCTGATTATGATCCTCTGAAGAAAGTTTTAGAAATTTTTGCAGATCGTAAAGCCTCTCAAGCTGCAGCACGCCCTGTTGCAACAACAATTGAGGAACAACTTCATGATCGTATTGTGGACGGTAATCGCAAAGGATTAGAAGAAGATTTGAAAAAGGCTATGGAAAAATACGAGCCTTTGGAAATTATTAATACCTTGTTACTGAGTGGGATGAAAACAGTTGGTGAGCTGTTTGGCTCTGGAAAAATGCAATTACCTTTTGTGTTACAATCTGCTGAAACAATGAAAGCCGCCGTATCCTTCCTTGAACCTTTTATGGAAAAAACCAGTGACGATACCAAAGGTACCATGGTTTTGGCGACTGTTAAGGGTGATGTGCATGATATTGGTAAAAACCTAGTTGATATTATTCTCAGCAATAACGGCTTTAATGTTGTTAATTTAGGCATTAAAGTGCCTGTTGCGGATATGATTACTGCCGCCAAAGAACACAAGGCTGATGCCATTGGCATGTCTGGTCTTTTGGTAAAATCCACCGTGATTATGCGAGAAAATTTAGAAGAAATGGCTGAACAAGGATTAGATATCCCTGTTTTATTAGGGGGGGCAGCTTTAACTCGTGCTTATGTTGAAGAGGATTGTTCCCAAGCGTATAGCAAGAATAATGGCCTTGTTGCCTATGCGCGTGATGCCTTTGATGGGTTGACTTTGATGGAAAAAATTTCTCAAGGTAATTTAGAAGGATATATCGCAGCACAAAAAGTGCAAAATAAGCGTCCTAAACGTGTCGCTAAAAAAGAAAAAATAGAAACTCCACCGTTAACTCTGGCAGAATCAACCAAACGCCGTCAGGAAATAGCACCTAATGAAGATGTGCCTACACCACCTTTTTGGGGTGTAAAAAAATTAGAAGCCAAGATGAAAGCAATCTTGCCCTTCTTAAACGAGCGTTCTTTGTATCAATTGCAGTGGGGTATGAAAAAACAAGGAAAAACTTTGGAAGAATTCCTTGAAAATGCTAAAACTGAGCTACGACCTATTTTGCATAAACTCATCAACCAATGTGAGAAAGAAAATATCCTACAACCACAAGCTTTATACGGTTATTGGAAGGCTGCTGCTTGTGGAGAAGATTTGATCCTTTTTGATGAAGATGGTCAAACAGAGTTATGTCGTTTTTCTTTACCCAGACAATCTGGGGCTAATCGGTTTTGTATTACTGATTTTATCCGTGATATTGATGATCCAGTGCGTGACGTCGTCGGTTTGCAAGTCGTGACCGTTGGACAACAAGCATCTGATACAACCCGAGTATGGTTTGAGGATAATCGTTATCAAGATTATTTATACTTACACGGCCTATCCGTTGAAATGACTGAAGCAATGGCAGAGTATACTCATCAACGCATGCGTTCAGAGTTGGGATATATGAGTGAAGATGATCCTGATATGAACCAACTTTTAATGCAAGGGTATCGTGGATCACGTTATTCTTTTGGGTATCCAGCTTGTCCAAATATTGAAGATCAAAAACATATTCTGAAACTCTTGAAAGCAGAGCAATTAGGCATTACTTTATCAGAGGAATGGCAGTTACATCCAGAGCAATCCACATCTGCACTGGTTATTTTTCATCCAAAGGCAAAATATTTTATTGTATAAAAAAACTAGTCTTTTTTAATTTATAATATAATGAATGTCTCAAAAGATGAAACCATTTTAAGCTTTTATTAATATAATTGATCAATATTGAAAAATTAATATCGGTCAATTATACTACCAAAAATTTTTTAAAAATTACTATTAAATACCAAGGGACATAGTATGATCATTTTTGAAGGGGAGGAACTATATCTACACCATCACGAGGGTAACTCAGATTATATTATAATTACATTTTTAGGGGGATATGAAAATCATCTTGCAAAAGAAACATATTATCTTCTTCCTATTGTAGAAAAATATAATATATCCTGTTTAGGTATTACACCCAAAATTGATAATCATTATCTGCACTCAGATATGAATCATATTATTCCATTATGTAATGAAATTACCAAAAAATATAAAAAGATAATTGTTCTTGGCCCTTCTATGGGGGGCTATGGGGCATTAAAATATTCTAAACATTTGAATGCTGATATCGTGCTAACCCTAGCACCTAGAGCTACTATTAATCAAGATTTATGCCCTATAACAACTAATGCAGCACAAACACTAGAAAGGTTGACCAAGGAAGAAATAGAACAATCCACGATTGATCAAAATGATCTAAAAGGAAATATATATATTCTTTATGATCCTTTAAGTGATCCTTCTTGGCTAGATAAACATCATGTTGGATATTTACTTCAAGAAATCTTCCATGCAAACTTTATCCCTACATATTACACTGGGCATCTAATTACTTTACACTTGAAAGGATCAGCGTATTTAAAATCTATTATTGATGCTTTAGTGCAAGGCGACAATCAAAATATTATAAAGACAATTACTTATATCAGACGACATCATATTGCTAATGTATTGGCCAAAGCGCAACGTTTTTTGAAAAGTCATACATTTCTTACTTATAAAATGCTTACAAGCGCTGCTTTTAAAAAAGTTAAGGATAATCATATTATACAAGAAGATTATTGTTTTCGTTTGAAATTATGCTATTGGCTGAATGTAAAAGGATACCAGTATGAAAGCTCGGAGTACTTAAAATCTATCTTTTTCTATCATACACAAAAGATATCGTACGAAGACATTAAGCTGCCCATATCCCTTAATCCATACCCTTATCTTATAAACTATAATGGTTACTATTTAGGTTATAACTTTGTTACAAAAAAACTAATAGCTATGTTAAATCTAGGGGACGCAGCTTATTGTATACCTCTGCAAATATTTAAACAAAATGGTAAAATCAAATTAATTTGTTTTCATAACAATATTATATTTGAGTTGAAATATAGTGAAGATCAAGAGTCGTTTCAAATAGCTTTATTATCAGATGATTATACTGCGGATCATGTAAAATTGAGCTTTTCAGCCTATAACATTTTTGTTCACACAAAAGATAAAAAACATTATATAGGCATTAATGAAATTACTTCGTATATATCTCATTCTGCATTTATACCCAAGGAATGGGAATCTTTTACGCCAATCTCAATGGTATCTCCTATGGAAACAATAATTTAAGAGTTATTAGCTACTTGCTTGACCATTAACCATAATATTTTTTTACTTAATAAATCAAACCTGTTTCGGTTATTTTAGGTTATACAATGACACTTAACCGTTATTATCAGCATGATGAGATGGATGGATATTGCGCATTAAAATACTCCAAACAATTAAATGCTGATACCGTATTAGCTATACCCTCTAGGCAGATTTTGGATTCAGATACTGGTCCTTTACCCAAATCTGCAACTGCCATAAGAACTCTGCTGCTAGAAGAAATTAAACACTCGACAATACACGACCAACCTTCATTATACTTCTAATTCTATTAAAGAATGGAAAGACTTACACCAATATCAATAAGAATATTCCTATCGGGTAAACGCATGGCTTGATCTAAACTCTATCCCACCATTTTGATAAAAAAATTTTGTAATCTTGTAAAAACAGAAAATAATATACATTATATACATTGTATCTTACAAAATAACAAAATCACTTAGGTAAACAATGTCAATAAAACACTTTTTTATTACCAAAAAAAATGAAAATTCTATTTTGAAAGAAGTAGATAATCAGCTTGTAATGATTAAAAAATCTAACACACCAAGCAAGATTTTTTTATCAACTTTAAATATGAAAACAGCTATCATTCATAACAAAAAACGTATCTTTGATTGTGTTGATTTGAATGAATTTGGAAAAGATACTTATAGCCTTAAAAGTAGAGAAAATAGCAAATATTACTCTTCAAATCCTTTAAAAACATCAAACTCGCCATCTTCATTTGTTGCAAATAGAAGTAATCAGCAAGAATGGGAACATTTTAACTTAGATAAAACAAAAAATATAATGTTGCATAATGAAGTATTAAGCACTTTAAATAAAATCTCTGAATAAATTAACAACATATAATTTAGTAAATTTTCAAATTTACTAAATTATATTATATTTAAAATCACATATCATTTTATCAAATCAATAATTAACTAAAACTATCTCCTTATTGCTTATTAACATATTACTATGATATGTTTGTTGGCATTAATATTTTAAAAATTACTTATTTCCTTACATATTTGATTGAATTGGCTATAGACCCATATAGTCCCATAAAAATTTCTTTATTTAAAATGAGGTTTATCGTTGGATTTTGTTAGTGTCATAGATCTTGCCGGCAGTGTTGCCCTTTTATTATGGGGCGTGCATATGGTACAAACAGGGGTACAACGTGCTTTTGGAGCAAGGCTGAATCACGTTTTATCCAAAACCTTACGCAATAGAATACAAGCATTTTTCGCAGGTCTTGGCATCACAGCGGTTCTTCAATCATCGACTGCAACTGGGTTAATGATTACCAGCTTTACCGCTAATGGGGTTATTGGATTACCTTCGGCCTTGGCAGTAATGCTGGGCGCCAATGTTGGAACGACTTTAATCGTTCAACTTTTGTCCTTTGATGTCTCTCGGATTGCCCCTCTTTTTGTATTAATTGGGGTTATCATGTTCAGGCGTGCAATGAATACGGTTCGTGATTTGGGCAGATCTTTTATTGGTTTGGGATTAATTTTAATTTCGTTGCATCAATTCCTGGTCATTTTGCAACCCTATACAAACCAACCATCTTTACGAATGATGTTAGGCAGTATCGCTGACATGCCATTAATCGCTGTATTAATTGCATTGGTTTTAACATGGATTATGCATTCCTCTGTGGCCGTAGTTTTATTAATTGCGTCTTTTGCATCTCATAACGTAATTTCACCAGATACTGCCTTTGCTATGGTCATTGGGTCTAATATTGGCACAGCGTTAAATCCTGTTCTAGAAGGTTCTGGCAAAGATATTGTTTCAAAACGGTTACCCATTGGAAATTTATTTAATCGTCTTATCGGCGCTGCGATATGTCTGATTTTCCTTTCTCAACTCTCCAGTTGGTTTGTTTATTATTATCCTGATATAAATAGATCAGTCGCAAATTTTCATACCTTATTTAATATTATTACTGCGATTGTATTTTTACCTTTTTTGACCCCTTATGCAGAATTCTTAAAACGAGTAATGCCTCGGCCAAAAGAGGAAAAAATCGAAGATCCATCAAAACCTATTTACTTAGACAAATCAGCCATTCAACAATCACCTATGCTGGCGATCAGTAATGCTATTCGAGAATGCTTACGCTTGTGTGACGCTTTGGAAAAAATGATAAATGGCGTAGATAATACTTTAAAAAGTAAAACACCTCAAATCGCCATTGAAGCGCGCAGAGTTGATAGTATCTTAGACAAATTAACAAATTCTATTCAAAGTTACGTCACAGCACTTGATCCTGAATCTTTAAATCGGCATGAGCTAACACAAACAGAGCGAATACTGACTTTTTGTACTCAAATTGCCAATGCTGGTGACGTGTTGGATCGTAATGTTTTACCTACCGTCCAGAAAATGGCAAAACAACGTATTGTCTTACCTGATGATATGATGGATCCCTTAAAAGATATGTTGAAACGCATGCACAAAAACCTTCGTATGGCAGCAACTTTACTTATGAATGAGGATGAAGATCTGGCGATGAATTTAGCCGAAGAAAAAGATGTTTTTAGAGAAATCGAAAATAAAGCAAATTCTATTTATTATAATGGCTTACGTGATGAAACTGAAAACAAAAAATTACAAATACAGCTAGGATCTTTTATGTTAGAATTGGCCAGAGATCTAAAACGTACCAATACCCATATTGTTGCTTCTGCTGCTTATCCTGTCTTAGATCAATCTGGATTGTTATTACCGAGTAGATTACAAAATAAAGAAGATGTTGACTCACTCTCAGAGGATGAAACTTCTTCCAATAAAAATGATATAGATTAATTTACTTTAAAATTATTATGCGCCCAATGTTTTGCTTCTCTTTTATAAAGATTACGCTAGGTTTAATTATTTTATCTATTGGGGCTGTGCTCAGTATTGTTTTATCTGGCTCATCGGATAAATTATTACAAACTGACCTTATTGTCGTCTTGGGTGGTCAGGTATCTCGTGGTGGAACGCTTAGTAAAGTATTACATAGATCGTTTGGATAAAGCTATTGAAGTCTATCAATCTGGTTATGCCCCTTTAATCTTAGTCAGTGACGGTGTTGGCCAAGAAGGTGTGGATGAATCTATTAGTATGGCAAATTATCTAACACAACATGATATTCCTCTATCTCGAATTATTAAAGATGGACAAGGGAATAATACCCGAGCAACAGCAAGAAATACATTTCGATATTTGCAAGAAAATCATTTAAACTCCGTTATTCTTGTATCGCAATATTATTATATTCAACGTTCTAAACTGGCATTTAAACAAGCTGGTATTAGAATAATTAGTCCAGCCGCAGCCACCCATATGAATAGTAATGACTTACACTCTATCATGAGAGAAATGATAGGATATCCATCCTATCATTTGAGGTTCAAATAAACATTTTTGCTTAAAATGTAACTATTTTTCAGATATATCTTAATATAACCCAATATTTAAAAAGAAATTAACAAATGAAATATTACCCAATGCCCACTTCACAAAGCACAGCACAAGCGGTAATTTTAGCAAATGGTGATTTCCCCAGTCATCCTATCCCAAAAGCAATTTTACATCATAATCAAAAGAAATTGGTATGTTGTGATGGTGCAGCCAATCATTTATTAGATCAAATGCTTATCCCTCAAATTATTATTGGGGATTGTGATTCTCTATCTTTAGAAAATCAAATTAAGTACGAAAAAATTATCATAAAAATCCCAGAGCAAAATACCAATGACTTAACAAAAGCTGTCAATTATTGCAAAAATAATGCCGTTTCTTCTCTGATTATTCTGGGTGCAACAGGAAAAAGAGAGGATCATACAATTGCTAATATTTCTTTACTTGCCAAGTATATTTCTATAATTGAAATTATTACAATGATTACTGATCATGGTTTTTTTCATGTTATTCAACACCCTTCTCAGTTTCAAAGTATAATTGGACAACAGGTCTCTTTATTCAGTGTACAGCCAACCGCAATATCAACAACCAATTTAAAATATCCTTTGGATCAACAAAATCTTCTTTACTGGTGGCAGGGCACTTTAAACGAATCTTTATCAGACCATTTCGATATTCAAGTCAATAGTCCTCTTATTGTCTATCAAGCTTTTGTAAATCCTCTTTAAATTTATATAAATATCTTATATTACGATTGCACATTCTCATTGATACTCTTTTAAAAATCCAAGAAAAAGCTGTTCGAACAAAATAATTTATAACTATCTATTGATATAAACGAATTGTTTAACTATGAATATATTTTGAACACTTCATTAAAAAGGGATACCTTAATCAAGTGCTAGAGAGTTTAAACTGGATAGATTTGATTTGTCTTGGAGTTGTTGCTCTTGGGGCATTATCAGGGTTAACCAGAGGCTTTACCCGAGAATTTATTGGTTTATTCGGCTGGGTTATTGCTGCAAGCCTTGCTAATCGTTGGTATCCTGATCTCACCCCTAAAATTACCCCTTACATTACCAATCTAACATTAGCTGATGTAATTTCCTTTGTTGCGATCTTTTTAATATGCAGCATCGTCATTAATGCCTTTGCTAATATAATTGTTGGTCAAAACTCAACCCGTTTTTCTTTATTAGGAAAGTTGGATAGAATTCTTGGAGCAGCATGCGGAGCCCTTAAAAGCTATGCTGGGCTAGCGATTGTTTATATTCTTGGTGGCATTATTTTTCCAAGTGCCCAATGGCCAGATTCCTTGCAAGAAAGCCAAGCTGTACCATATGTTTATCAGGGTGCTGTTTATGTAAATGAATTACTACCCAGTTCGATGCAAAGAGAGATTGTCGTCCCACAAACCAAAGCCCCCAGAGCAACATATCCAACCAATAAAGATGTAAATACTGATCCAAACGAACCTCTGCCCACTACTGAACCTAGCCATACGGATACAGAGGTTGCCCCTGATTAACCAATTTATACTACTCGCTTAGATACAATTTTGCCTTTCCCTTAACCACCATGGATTTATCATGACCGTTTCCCCCTTTTCTTCTCATGATCTTGATTTCACCGATGATGACGCCTTCCACGAAGAATGTGGCGTTGTTGGTATATGGACCACTCAAGATGCCGCCTCTTTAACCACACTTGGATTACATGCGCTTCAACATCGTGGTCAAGAAGCAAGTGGTATCGTCACCTATGACGGTAATCATTTCCATACCCATCGTGGGCTAGGCTTGGTTGGAGAAGTGTTCGCTGATCCAAGGGTTATTGCCTCTTTACCTGGAGGTATTGGTATTGGACATAATCGCTATGCAACCACAGGGGAAACACAACTACGTAACGTACAACCCTTATATGCTGACTTTGAGTTTGGGGGGCTTGCCGTTGCTCATAATGGTAATTTAACCAATGCACAACTTTTAAAACAATCGTTGGTACGTCGTGGCTGCTTATTCCAATCCAGCACAGATAGTGAAGTTTTTATCCATCTCATTGCAATTTCTCTTTATACAAATGTCATAGACCGCTTTATTGATGCGATAAAACAGGTTCAAGGTGCTTACTCTTTAGTTGCATTATCCAAAGATATGCTTATTGCTGCCAGAGATCCCTTAGGGGTAAGACCTCTTATCCTTGGGAAATTACCCAATAGTCAGGATGATAATTCATGGGTTGTTGCCAGTGAAAGCTGTGCTTTATCAAGTATGGGTGCTGATTTTGTAAGAGATATTGAACCTGGTGAAGTCATTATTATTGATAACCAAGGTGTTCGCTCTATAAATCCTTTTGCGGATCATGCATCCAGTCGTTTCTGTATTTTTGAGTATGTTTATTTTGCAAGACCCGATACGGTTATTGACAATAAATCTGTCTATATCACCCGTCAAAAAATTGGTGCAGAGCTTGCCAAAGAATGTCATGTAGACGCCGACGTTGTTGTTCCCGTACCTGACTCTGGCGTTCCTGCTGCTATTGGATATGCGGCTGCCAGCAAGATACCTTTTGAGTTAGGAATCATTCGTAGCCACTATATTGGACGGACTTTTATCGAACCGACCGATCAAATCCGCAATTTAGGGGTAAAATTAAAACACTCTACAAATCGTGCTGTCATTGAGGGAAAACGGGTTATTCTTATTGATGATTCAATTGTCCGTGGTACCACCTCCAAGAAAATCGTTGAAATGGTCAGAGCAGCAGGAGCAACAGAAGTACATTTGCGCATTGCATCCCCGCCAACACGTCATTCTTGTTTTTATGGTATTGATACCCCTGCAGAAGAAAAATTACTGGCACACACACATAATATAGAGCAGATGTGCAAGTTAATTGGTGCAGACTCATTAGGGTTTGTTTCAAATGATGGTTTATATCGTGCCCTAGAAGAAGAAAAAAGAAATAACGAAAAACCACAATATTGTGATGCTTGTTTTACTGGGGATTATCCGATCTCATTAACAGATCATGATATGCACCTTGTAAAATCAAAGTAGAAATGCCCCTCCCCCTTAAAGGCAAAGTTGCTTTTATTACAGGTGCCAGCCGCGGAATCGGTCAAGCTTGTGCCATCGCTTTGGCACAAGCAGGGGTTCATTGTATTCTTAGTGCCCGAACTCAAGGGGGGCTGATGCAAACAGACGATGTAATTCAGTCTTATGGTGGGAACGCTACGTTGTTACCTTTGGATTTAAGTAGTTACAATCCATCACAACAAATTGATCTCATTGGCCCTTCTATTGCGTCTGAATTTAATCGTTTGGATATTTTTATTCATGCTGCATTTCAATATGTCCCTCTAACACCCGTTACTCATATTACAGATAGCACTTGGGATAAAAATATACAGGCCAACTTATCAAGTAGCTGGCGGTTTATTAGGACTTTGTCCCCTCTATTATATGCTACTGTAAATGCTAATGCTGTATTTTTTCAACCTATGGCATCTATCCAACCTTTTTGGTCCCCTGTAACTTCAATACAATCAGCTCTGGGAGCTATGTTACAATCTTGGCAACAAGAAATTATGCAGCTTTACTCTTTACAAATACATTATCTTTCTTTGCCACCAACGAACACCTTGTTAAGGCAATCTTTTTTTCCTGCAGAAAACAAGCATAAACTTAATACTCCTGAACAAACAGCCAAAGAGATTCTTGCAAAAATTTTTCCATAAAATCCAAAATATCTATAATTTATTTAATATATCTTATTGTTTTTAAGATATTTTATTGACTTCATTATCTTATATGATATGATTATAAATCTGGTGTAATAATTTACGGCAAAATCCATATATGAAATAAATCGCTACTGAGATATAGAAAGGAGAGAGAAACATGAATTCACTCAATCGTTTCCTCTACGGAACAATAGTTAGTTCCCTAATCGTTTGGACTATTTATCTGTTAACCATAGATTTTTATTCAATCGCATTCGTCCCTTATCAATATAAACATTTAACACATATTCCTTTTCCAGGAAGTTGGTTGAATTTATATTTTCTGGCAATTGTTAATCTAGCTACTATACTAGTTATATTTTGTTCAGCTTTTATCACCCAATTTAAAAATTTCAAGGTTGTTTCGACACCTATCTGTAATATTGAAAGTTCTGAAGAAAAAATTCAGGCTTGATGCTCATTATAAAACGTTGCGTTTTGTAATATTATTTCATTAAATACTCTAATTTTATAAAACGCAACGAATTCAAAATATTCAAAAATAATATTTTAATTCTAAATTATTCCTTATTCATATTGTATATATTTTTCTAATGCTTATATAAATAGCAGAAAATTTATACATAAAAATAATGGGTTAAATTGAATGAATTATTTTGTTATTTACTCAGATCAATCTTCACAAGAACTGATCAGTTTTAAAAAAAATAACCAACATCTTACTGTTGAAATCTCTCCCATTAAGGCTAATAGCTCTAATTTAGAGTTACGTGAAGAACTATTAAAAGATCATCTCATTACACAAAATAATAAATATGATATGGCAAATCTTGCTTTAACCAAAGCTCATATTTCACTGTGGAAACAAGCAGTTCAAAACCAATCCTCGATTACTGTTTTTGAATCGAATATCATCACGCACAAAAACTTTTTAAATTACCAAGAAATATCTTTATCTGCTCAACAAGATTATGATCTGATGATTTGGGGATATAATTTAAACTGGAACCCATGTATTGAATTAATGCCTTGTTTACCCAAAGCTATTTATACTTTTCCTGGTTATAATAAGGACGAATTTAAAAAAGAAAATAATGACTTAATCGATATTCCAACTTATCAAAATAGTGATTTAAAAACAATTCAAACACTAAAAATATTCTCTTTTGCTGGTTTAGGTTGTTATACAATTTCAGCCAAAGGTGCAGAAGCTTTATTACAAAAAGTAACCCCAATTGGCAATGAACCCGCGCCTTCTTATCAAAACGATCCTCATGGATCCAATTTTTATGTTTTCAAGCCTATTCCAAACAGAGAAAATATATCACTAGATATTGAAGTTAATCGCTATTTAAAAAAATTGAATACATATATGACAATTCCAATGCTCGCTGTAATATCTACCAATACCAATTAATAATTTTAGTTTTGGAACTCTACTTCAAATATATTACTTTACAACCCATATCATTTCTTATTTAATCACTGCAATTGTTATAATATATAAAATTACTTTTTTTTAGAGGGAAATATGGATTTAAAACAAATCATTCATCAACGTTACGCAACAAAAAAATATAATCCAAATAAAAAAATACCAGAAGAGCAAATTGAGCTACTTATTGAACTGTTACAATATTCGCCCACTTCTATAAATTCTCAACCTTATCATTTTATCTTAACAGGGACACCAACAGGTAAAAAACGCATTGCTTCATCAATGAGTTCAGGAAATTTCATCTTTAACTATGACAAAGTTATTAATGCTTCTCATAGTGTGGTGATTTGTTCTAAAACCAGTATAGATCGTAATTATTTAACTAAAACAATTAAAAAAGCTCATTTAGATGGACGCGTTGAATCTCTTGAAAAAGTAGAACAAATGGTTAACCAATATATGGGTTTTATTGAATTGCATAATAGTGTTGAACAAAATGCGCAAAACTGGATGGCAAAACAATGTTACATTGCATTAGGTAATCTACTATTGGGTGCTGCTGCATTAGGAATTGATGCTACTCCAATCGAAGGGTTTGATAGTAAGGCTTTGGATATAGAATTTAATCTTGCGGAGCAAGGATATATGAGCCTAGTTGTTATAACTTTGGGATATCGCGCAGATGATGACATTTACGCTAAATTACCAAAATCCCGTTTATCTAAAGAAGATCTTTTTACTTTTTACTAATTAATCTAAAGGGCCTTTGCCCTTTTTTACATATATTAATATGGTTTTAACCTTCTCTACCTCACCACCACAATAAAGGGATTTAGCTTTCCCCTTACCTATTTTATATCTTTGTAATTATGGTAATTCCTTAAATATAAAACAACTTTGTAATATAAATTTTGGTTAATGGTTTGTCGTTTAATTATTTGATATATTACCAATTAATTTAAAGCTCATTTACCTATATTATCCAGGTTTCACACACGAGTTAATATATTAAATCCAATATAAAATTTATGATTAGAACATATAGTAGAAAAGACTAAGTAGAGTGACCTGATCTCTCTTCTATGAAGATATTTCAAAATATCGCAGCTAACGTGGATATTCAATATAATGTTTTTATAATGAATATTTATATCATTTTAAGTGAGAAAAGCAGCCCTAAAGACTGCAATATAAATTCTCAGCTAAAATAGATTTTATCCGCTGTAACGCAATCTTACAAAATTATGAAAAACTTATAAAAAACATTTTTGAGAATACAACATTTTATTTTTAAATTTTCGAAGGTGAAAGTAACATACAAGATGATAATTTTTGACATGCATTTTGTGCTGCATCTTTACTTAAACCGGTAACCCTTGCACGATAAAGTTTATTCTTCCCAACTGTAACAGCTTGCACTTGTTGAGAACCCACATGCAAAGATGCTTTATTTTTCGCTTGCCCTGCAGCACTTTGAGCTTGAGACGAAGACGCAAAAGCACCAACTTGAATACCCCATCCACCAGCAGCAGAAACATTGCTTATTTTTACTGCTTTCTTAGTATTCGAAGGAACACGATAGGATACGGGTTGATAGTAACGACTGCTATTTCCAATAGGTGCAGACGCAACTTGAACTGGTTGTTGAGCTGAGGCTATAATAATTGGCGCTTCGTTAGCAACAGGCGCAGGAGAAGCCTTATATCCTCTAGAAGCCCAAGCAGATTTTATATCTTGACGTGTTTCAGTTTGTGCGACAGTTGTATTACTAGGCTGACGATCGAAACTTTTCCACTGAGTTGGATACCCAGTTGTCGCTTTACGCCGTTTTTGCTGAGCATAAGCCGTATTTACATTGCGCCCAGCACTCCCTAAACTTTGACCGTTTAAACTTTCAGTAGTTGCAGTATCGACTCGATTTAAACTGGCTACATTTAAATTATCAGCGGCAGATTGGCCACCCCCCCCCATACGACCAGCCCATGCTTGTTGTACAGAACTCGCCTGAGGAGATAATGCCCTATTGCGATGTGAAGAGGGTTGGACTGCTGATGCGTATAAATTAGGATCAATGCCAGCACCGGAACCGTGATTTTCAACTAATAAATCAGCTTGAGAGCGACGGTTGGGATTAAATCCTTGAATTCTTGGTCCAATAGAGGCTACGTAACGACGTGTCTCTAGAGGCAGCGTTCTATTTCTCGTTAAGAAATCATCAAGACGCCCTGGCCCACCATTATATGCAGCTAAGAACCCTGGGGATCCATAAATATCATACATCTGGCGAATATAAGCTGCACCTGCTGCAATATTATCATGAGGATCATAAGCATCATCCCCAAGATTATAGGCAACTTTTAACTCATCATAAGTCGGCGGCATTAATTGCATCAACCCCATAGCCCCAGGACCAGAAGTAGCAAATGAATTTCCTCCCGATTCTTGTTTCATAACCGCACGTATCCAAGCTTCAGGAACATCAAATCGCGTGGAAGCTTCTTTGATGTACGGCCCCCAAGGATCACTTGCTGGACCAGGAGGCGCATAATAAGAACGGGCGCGCGCTTTATAATTAGCAACTTCTTGTGCAATTGGAACTTGTTGTGGGCGTGGTGTAGAGGAGCATGCAGCAACCAAAGCAGCCAAGCTGCTAACACTTCCTAGACGAAGGATTAAAGCAGTAGATGACTTTGTAAATAATTTGCTGATCATATTATGTTGACACCAAACAAATGAAGAATTTAACAATTTGCTTTTAAACTGCGCCATAATGCCTCTACCTTAAAAATATTTATTTTATTATCAAGTTGTTATTCTTAATATAAAATAAATTTGTGCGCCTATCGTTTTTGTATATATTTCTAAATTTTATTTATTCCTTTTTAAAAAAGAATCATAATAAGTCTTTTGAAATATTATTTAATATCTACAAGGTATTGACATTTTTTGCAAGTACTTGCCCTCTAAATAAATGCAGATAAAATAAGCCCGTAACTAAGCGTAACAAAAAATTGAAATTTTAAATTATATGGTTTAAAAGCTTTTATATATCGATTGTTTATTAACCAAGGATCTATTATAGTTAGCTTACTTATTTTAAGATCTTTAACTCTTAAACTTCTTTCCTTTTTATTGAATTGCCATTTAACCCTCAATGACATTACTTACAAAAATAAATAATAGTACCATGAACTCACGATACTATCAGGCTCTTATTGATGTTATAGAGGGCTTTAAATTATGGAGATTAGCGTTCTCTCTCGGATGGTTTGATATTAAATTAAGGTATAAGGGATCTGCTTTAGGGCCTTTATGGATTACATCCACCTCAGCCGCAATGATCGCAACAATGGGAATTATCTATAGTTCATTATTTAAAATGGATTTACATGAGTATTTGCCTTTTATTGCCTTATCTACCGTTCTTTGGCAACACGGAATTTCAACAACGCTATCAGATGGATGTCAATGTTTTTTACAAGCCAATGATACAATCCACTCTATAAAACTACCATTTTTTCTACAGGCCCTTCGCACTATTACCCGAAATGCAATCATTCTAAGTTTTAATTTGGTTATTCCAGCCATAGTATTTTATGTATTTAATATCCATCCTGGATGGAACGCTTTATTAAGTATTCCTGGTTTCGCACTGTGGCTTGTTGATGGATTAGCAATATGTTTATTGCTGGGTTGTATTTGTGCTCGTTATCGTGATATTCCACAAATTATTAATAGTTTTATTCAAGTTATTTTCTATGTAACCCCTATTATTTGGTTACCTTCGCAACTTAAACATCATATTACGTACCTTGTCTATAATCCTTTATATCCTATTATAGATGTTGTTAGAGCCCCCTTGTTAGGCCAAACATTAGATTTGAGAGTATGGGCTTATGCGATTGGATATAGTATTATTATATGGATTGCTGCTGGATATGTTTTTATAAGGGCTAGAGGTCGCTTAGCTTTTTGGATATAATCAACAAATTAGGATACTCAACTATATAGACATTTTTTGTTTCTGTAATTATTGTTTGAATAAAAAATTAAGGTGTTAATAATATGAAAATCAAAGGCCAATACTCAACATTCTCTTTTCGCCCACCTGGTGTCTTAAAAAGCTCTGTTTCTACCTCTCCTCGACCACGCCTTAAACCTGTTGAAACAATGCCTAATCAGCAAATGACAAGACTGGCTCAAGGAATTGATCCTAAGAGTGAAAAACCACTGGATTCTTTGAATGAAATTCCAGCAGGAATGTTGTTTTTCTGTAATTTAGAAAATGTTTATTTTATCGTTCAAGATAAAACTGATGGTATTATTGTTACTGATGATTTTCATGTCATTACAGAAAGCATGTATTATTGCCAAGATCCTCAATTTTTATCCAAAGAACTGCCAGATTTACAAGATGTTGAGTTGTTGGACGAAGTCTTTCTTGCATTTGACGCTCAATGGATGCGATACAATCATTGGATGGGATATTGCTTATCCAAAGCATATTTAGCCAATCAATATACACCTAAACACATGAAAATAGTTATTCCTGAATATCGTGAAAATACTTCAATACCTAATCCTATCTCTAAAGAAGTATATGATAAATCTTTGATCGAAACAGGATTAGAACAACGTGTAACAAAATTAAAAAATGGTATTTATAAAGCAAAAAAACTCTCATATTTTTGGCCTAACAACTATTTACCACATTCTTACTTTAATTTTAACGATGCTAAAGCATCCTTTTCTCATTTAAATAAAAATATCAAATATAATAAAGACTTGCCTGCACGCTTCTTTATCAATCAAGATCAAAATATGATGCCAATCTTAGAAGATAAAGATACAGCTTTGATTCAACAGGCATTGAAAGATCTAGATATTCCATCTGTTGATCTGAGCACAATGGATTGGGATAGTCAAATCTCTCTTTTCTCACAAGCAGAATTAATCATTTCTCCGCATAGGCCAGAACTAATCAACCTTCTATTCTGTCAAAATGACACAGAGATTATTGAATTTACACGTTCTTTAAACAGAACGAACTATTTGCCAGCTTGGCCATATTTAATCGCATCTTCTAATCGACTTCAATATAGTTTTTTTGATCTTGATTGGGTTACATTAAATGTCGATATGATTAAAAATGCAGTTTCAAAGCTTGATTCAATTTAGGGTTTTACCAAGTTTACATAATGAATGAATTTAACCCAGCCAGTTTTATAAAGTTAGAGCATCTTTCTATTGATTTTCCTTTATTTCAATTAGAAAGTCGCTCTCTTAAAAAAGCCTTATTCTCTAAAGCAGGCAAAATAATATCTGGACAACAAAAACAACACCAACGCACAGGTGCTGAAATTGCAACTACTGGTAATAATGATATCGTTATTCAGGCATTACGCGATATTAATCTCTCTATTCAATCAGGAGAAAGAGTTGGATTAATTGGGCATAATGGTGCAGGGAAATCAACATTATTACGTGCAATCACAGGAATTTATGAACCTAATTCTGGTCACATTTCCAGCCGTGGTTCAATAGAAGCCTTACTCAGCACCAATGCTGGGATGAACCCATTACTTTCAGGTAGAGAGAATATTTACCTTAGAGGTAAAAGAATGGGGTTATCCAATAAACAAATTCAAACACTTGAAAAAGATGTTGAAGAATTTGCTGAACTTAACGAGTTTATGGAGCTCCCTATCAAGATTTACTCTTCAGGTATGACCATGCGCCTTGGCTTTGGTCTTTCTACCTCTGTCATTCCAAATATTTTGTTAATGGATGAATGGTTTATGGCAGGGGACAGTAACTTTCAAGAAAAAGCAAAAAAAAGATTAGTTAGTATAGTAAATAAAGCTGAGATTGTTGTTTTAACTACCCATTCTTTGCCTATTTTGAAGGAATGGTGCAATCGAATTATCTGGTTAAAAGCTGGTCAAATTATTGCTGATGGACCAACAGAAGAAATCTTAAATGAATACAAACATACAATGGAAACAGACTCTTTATCTTGATCACTATTATTCCCCTATTGTATTATCTTTATAATCACTGCATGATAGAACAAAACAACTTATTTATTCATAATTATTTTTAAAAAATTGAATTGCAAATGCTTCCCATAATGTCCACTCCAACTGAACCAACGCAACAAGAAAGATTTTTTTCTTTAATCCAGAATGTAGTCATTGCTGCGGTTGCGATTCTTGCTATTTGGCTAATTGGTGATTTATTAATGATTGTCTTTGCGGCGACATTGATGGCAATCATCTTAAAAGGTTTGGCAACTATTTTACGTAAATATACACGAATACCATATTGGGTTGCTTTAACTATTGTTATTATTGCAATCATTAGTGCTTTTGTGGCGTTAATGTTAACAAGTGGCCCTCAAATCAGCGAACAAATTATTAAATTAAGACATGCTATTACGACACAAGTTGGCAGTTTACGCGATCAATTACATACAAGTCCACTTGGTAATATGATTATGGATTACTTACCAAACTCTGTTGGTGGACATCGTTCGTCTGGTGCTTCGCTGAGTTCAAGAATAGCAGGATCAATGACTGGTTTTATAACCTCTGTCTTTGGGGTAATAGGAACTGTCTTTGTTATCTTTATTGCTGGGCTATATTTTGCAGCCTCTCCTACGTTATATGGAAACGGGTTGCTACGCCTTTTTCCCAGCCAACAACGCCCTAAAATGCGTAAATTATTATTAATTGGCGGGCATACATTATGGTCATGGACGGCAGGACAATCTATTGTTATGTTGGTTGTTGGTACATGTTCTTTTATAGGTCTTAGTATTATTGGTGTACCTTTGGCTTTGGCATTAGGGGTTGTTGCAGGGCTTGCTAATTTTATCCCTTATATTGGAGCAATCATCGGAGCTGTTCCAGCTGTATTAATTGGATTATCCCAAGGAAGACAAGAAGCTGTTCTTGTGTTAATTCTTTATTGTGTTATTCAGTTTTTAGAAGGAAATTTTATCTCTCCTTTAGTGCAGAATCACGCTGTGCGTATGCCTCCAGGAATTACTATTCTTTCTCAAACAGTCTTTGGCACCATTCTTGGTATGCCAGGATTAATTTTAGCCTCTCCATTAACAGCTGCTATCTTAGCAATTATGGATGCCAGCACCCCTAAGTTAAAAGATGAAGAAAAGCTTCCTCCTTTAGATTAGCAATGACTCGTTGCATAAATAATACTCAACTGAATAAAACACTTTCTTTATACAAATAAATGCTTTCACTTTTTTTTTTTTGATTAGTATAGAAACAAGGCTTTAATACAAAGCCTCTATAATTTTATCATTATAAAGGAAGTGTCATGACTACAAAATCATCTGTTGAACAACTTCCAGACGGTTATTTAAACAAAACTCCAATTTTTCAATTTATTTTGCTTTCTTGTTTATTTGCCTTATGGGGCGTTCCAGTTAGTCTAAATGATATTCTGATTACACAATTTAAAACCATTTTTAATTTAAGCGACTTTGCGAGTGCTTTGGTTCAAAGTGCATTTTATGGTGGCTATTTTTTAATTGCTATTCCTGCATCGTTAATTATTAAAAAAACCAATTACAAAGCTGGTATTATTATTGGACTAGCCGTTTATGTTATTGGTTGTTCTTTATTTTTTCCTGCCTCAACTATGGCAACCTATACGATGTTTCTAGCCGCTATTTTAGCGATGGCTTTTGGTCTTAGTTTCCTTGAAACGGCTTCAAATACATATAGTTCAATGTTAGGCCCAAAAAAATATGCAACGTTAAGATTAAATATCAGCCAAAATTTCCAACCTTTTGGTGCAATTACCGGTGTCTTAATGGGAAAATATCTTATTTTCCAAGAAGGCGCCAGCCTACACTCGCAAGCTAGCAAACTTTCAGGTGATCAACTCAGAGCTTTTCAATTAGAACATTTACAATATACTCTGCTTCCTTATAAATATATTATTATCGTTCTAGCTATTGTCTTAGTATTGTTTATTCTTACCCCTTATCCCAGATGTAAACCAGTTAGTACTGAGAATAACACGGTTGAAAAAGTTTCTTTCGGTGAAACACTCTCTTATTTAATTAGAAATAAAAGCTTTAGAAACGGTATTATTGCTCAATTTGTCTATGTAGGAATGCAAACTGCTGTTTGGTCTTTTACCATTCGTCTAGCTCTGGTATTAGGAGCAGAAAACGAAAGGGCTGCAACCAACTTTATGCTTTATAGTTTTGCTTGTTTCTTTATTGGTAAATTCGTCGCAAACATCTTTATGACGAAATTTAATCCAAAAATAGTCTTATTTATTTATTCTATTATTGGTACGATTTTGCTAGTCTATGTCTCATTCTCAACCAATTTTTCTGCGGTTTATGCAGCCATCATAACCAGTGCATTAATGGGACCTTGTTGGCCTACTATTTTTGCTAACAACCTAGAAGTTGTTGATAAAAAATACATCGAGATCGCTGGTGCTATTACGGTAATGTCAATTGTTGGTGGTGCTGTTGTCCCTGCTATTCAAGGATTTGTTTCTGACCATTTACATTCCATGCAACATGCCTTTATGGTTTCTGCTATTTGTTTTGCAATTGTCGGCTTGCATTTTTTAAGAGAATATTTAAAAAAAGATAATACTACTCAATTAAACTAATAATCACTTAAAATAATAATCACTTATGATCCTTATGAAAATAATTCTATTAAGGATCATAATATTTTTAAGCTATCCCAAATATTTTACAAATTTGGTAAAATGAATACCGAAGGTCAATGGGGGCAATATCTGTGGTCTTATATTTATCGCCAGAAATGTGCTTTCTAATTGCTTTCGTAAGTTGCTTTATTGTTACCTTTTCTATTACCAAATCAATAGGTAATAATATATTTGCATACATATCATTTCTTGCTCTTTTTCAACTTTGTAATAGCAGAATTATTCAAATAACCTGTAACATCATCAGTTGATTTATTAGTATCTATACCAACAATTTTATCTCATATAAATGAGACTATAAACCGTTCTTCTTATTGTCCATATTCATTTACTAATATCTCCTCCCTTAATTTTTACAATTTGATGGGGTTGCGCTTAATATGGGTTATCGTTAACATATTCATGTTAAGTATTGCGATAATAACCTTTTTGAAAAAATTTAAAATTTTAGATCTAAAAATAATTTTCTTATAATGTTTAAATATAATCATAATATTATTATGTACTTAAATAATAATGCTTGGTATACGGATTGGAAATTATAACAAGCTAATAGTTATATTCTTATTTCAAGGAGATACTATGTCTAAAAATTCAAAAGATACTCTTAAAATTTCAGGGATTGATACATCTGTATTACGTATTGCTTTAGGAACGTGGGCAATCGGTGGGTGGCAATGGGGTGGCCCAGATGATGGAAATGCTATTAAAACCATACATAAAGCAATTGATAACGGTATTAATTTAATTGATACAGCCCCTATTTATGGTTTTGGTCATTCTGAAGAAATCGTGGGCCAGGCTTTAAAAGGAAAACGAGAAAAAATCGTCATTGCCACAAAAGCTGCTTTGAATTGGACTGACGATAAAGAAAAAATTTTTCGTGATGCAAGGCCAGAGCGAATTCGTAAAGAGATTGAAGATTCCCTCCGCCGTTTAAAAACAGATTATATTGACCTTTATCAAATCCATTGGCCTGATGATAAAACATCAATTGAAGAGACCGCCATGGAACTTGAAAAACTTCGTCAAGAAGGTAAAATCAAAGCGGTGGGTGTTAGTAATTTTTCTGTAGAACAAATGAAATCTATTCAACATTTTACCCAACTATCTGCTATTCAACCTCCCTATAATCTTTTTGAAAGAGAAATTGAAAATGATGTGTTGCCCTATGCCAAAGAGCATTCTTTAGCTGTGCTATGTTACGGCCCTCTTTGTCGAGGTCTCTTAAGTGGTAAAATGATCAAAGATCGCGTCTTTCAAGGAGATGATTTGCGCAAAACTGATCCAAAATTTTCTACTTCTGTTTTTGACAATTATTTAGCAGCGACAGAAGAATTAACTCAATTTGCAAAAGATACGCATAATAAAACATTATTAGCTTTGGCGGTACGCTGGGTATTAGATCAATATCAAGGTAATATACCTTTATGGGGTGCTAGAAAACCAGAACAAATTGAAGGTATACGCGATGCATTAGGATGGTCTTTATCTGCTAATGATTTAAAAACAATTGATGAAATATTGGCTAAACATATCAAAAACCCTATTTCCCCTGAATTTATGGCACCTCCTAATCGTTAATATTTTTATCCCCTCTTTTACAAGAGGGGTATATTATCAACTGTGTCCTGCACTTCCTATATTAACGATAACCACGCCAACAACAATTAATGCAATACCAACTATTGAAATTAAAGATAAATTTTGCTTGAATATAAGCCATGCTAATAAACAAATACCAACAGTTCCTATCCCCGACCATACAGCATAAGCAATCCCCACAGGTATTTCACGCAGAGCCATTGACAAACAATAGAAAGAAACACCATATCCTATCAAAGAAATAGTTGTATAAAGCCAATTGGTAAAACCATCAGAAGCTTTTAAACTGCTCGTAGCACCTATCTCAATAATGATGGCAATTATTAAATATATATAAGACATTCACAAAACTACTATTTCTGAGTATAATAAGAGAAAATCGAAAAGGAAAAATAAATCATGGGTATTTTTGGATCAATGATTATACTGACAATTTGTTCATATTTTTTTTTATTTTTATTAATGAAAATTATAGGATCAACACAAAAAGAAACCAATAAAATGAACGATGCTATTCAAAGAGACACGGATGAGTTTAATGGACTCTAACCTTATTTTTCATTCATTGGCAGTTCATGGATTTCAAATTGAATATTACGAGAGTTTATCGAAGTTTTCTCTAAAACAGGTGTAATTGTGACTCTGATATTTTTTTCTTTGTAAAGTTGTGCAATCTTAACCATTGAATCCATAATCACATATTGATTGGCAATATCATTTTTCTTTAATGGAATTGCTTTTTGTAATATTTGAGATAAAATAATCGTATTTCCTGAAAAACTAATTTGATCAATTTTAGGAAGAGAAATAGCACCATCCTGAGTATCAGAAGAAGGATTATTATTTGTATCTAATGCCGTGTTAGAAGTAGTAGTAGATGCTTTTGGTTTAGCTTTTGCACAAACAGGCACTGAAAGTGTGCTAAATAATAATATAGTTAATAGATAATATTTTTTATTCACAATCATTCTCATTTTTTAACATTTCAACTTAAATAAAATAATTATAGGATTTATAAACTTTTTCTATAATTTTTATTAAATCCAACCTTGTATTTCTTGGTTAATTATTTTTTTTAATAACTCTAAAGCCAAAGGATGATCATTAAGACAAGGAATATAAGTAAATCCCTCTCCTCCTTCCCCGAGGAAAGTTTCACGGTATTCATGATCAATCTCTTCTTTTGTTTCAAGGCAATCGGCCATAAACCCGGGTGCGATCACCGCTATATTACGAATATTTTGTTTGGGATACTCTTTAATAACATCGGCAATATTCGGCCCTAACCATTTATCTGGCCCAAAACGCGATTGATATACCAAAGGCATATATTCTTTGCTTTTGCCCATCTTTTTTCGCAATGCAACTGCTGTTTTCTGGCATTCTTGTTCATAGGGATCACCAGCGTTGACGTAACGAATTGGCAATCCGTGAAAAGATAAAAGAATACGATCTGGTGGTGTTGATAATTTATCTAAATGGGTTTGAATCGTTTGGTGTAAGGCATGGATATAATCAGGATGATCTGCAAAGGAATATAAAGTTCGTAATGCAGGCTGAATACGCTTTTTCATCAATACCCGAAAAGCCTCATCATTAACCGTAGCCGTTGTTGTGGCACTATATTGAGGATATAGAGGCATTAACAGAATACGATCACAGCCCTGTTGTTGTAAAAATTCTATTTTTTGTTCAATAGAAGGCTTACCATAGCGCATTGCCCATTCGATGCATATATTTTGCTTGTTCAAATCAATCTGCAAAGCTTCTGCTTGGCTTTGGGTAATTACCGCTAGTGGGCTTTTATTATATTTTTTATCCCAAATACGGCTATAAGAACGTCCCAAACGTCGAGGGCGAAAAGTTAAAACAAACCCTTGCAAAATAGGCTGCCATAAAAAAGAGGACAACTCTATGACGCGTTTATCCGATAAAAACTGAGATAAATATCGACGAATAGACCAATAGTCTGTGCCTTCTGGTGTTCCCAAATTAACCAACAGCACACCTATTTTAGAAGAATTACACTCAACATTATTCATGATTTTTTCCTGCTTGCTCATCGGATTAGGTTTTAACGCTATAGGCAATCATTTTTCTCATTAAAGTAGAACAAGGATAATGATGCAACTCTTTTAAATCAAGCCATATATTTTTTTGATCTTGCGTTATAAAATCAGGATGGCCAACAAGAGCATATAGTCGGATTTTTAAAGTAAAATGCGTAAAGACATGTTTAATATCCCCAAGCTTTTTATATTCTCCTTTACAATCCGTCTCAATGATCGCTTGTTCCAAAGAAGGAAATTGCTCTGACCATATCGTACTTGGCAGCTCCATTGTCCCTGCCAAAACTCCTTTTTCTGGGCGTTTGCGAAATAATAACTGTCCTTGACTATTTTGAATAAATAAAGAAACTCCAAACTTTGTTGGTTTTTCTGCTTTTTTTTGTTTTTTTGGCAAAAGATCTGCTATTTTTTCCTGATGAGCTTTACATACATCAGACAAAGGACAAATTAAACATAAGGGATTTTTAGGTTTACAGATAGTTGCTCCGATATCAAATAATCCTTGGGCAAAATCACCTGGCCTGACCAAGGCCTCTTCATGATTATTCAATGTTTTCGCTAACATTGCCAAAGCTGGTTTTGATGAAGGTAAGGGCTCTTGAACAGCAAATAATCTTGCTGTAATACGCTCTACATTCCCATCTATCGGAACATAAGGTTGATTATAACCAATCGATAAAATCGCAGCAGAGGTATATTCTCCAATACCAGGTAAAGCCTTGAGTGCTTCTTGTGTCTTAGGAACCGCACCGCCTTGTTTTACGATTTCTTGCACGCAACGATGCAAGTTTCTTGCTCGACTATAATACCCTAGCCCTGTCCACATGGCCATAATTTTATCTAGTGGGGCGTGTGCCATATCATTAAGCGTTGGAAAATTTTTGATAAAGTTGTTAAAGTAAGGAATAACGGTTGCAACCTGAGTTTGTTGCAACATAATTTCGCTAAGCAATACGTGATAAGGATTTGGTATTGTTCCAGTTTTTGCTCGCCATGGCAAAATGCGTTGATGTTGGTCATACCAATGTAAAATCAAAGTGGCATATGAGTTTTGAGTCGACATATAAGGAAATGGTGCCTTTAACCATGAATGAAGAACAGAGTAGCCAGGATGAATATTATAGTACAGATTATCCTGTAAATAAATCAGCAAAACGAAGTTATGATATGCATCAAATAGCTGGCACCATTCAACGGGTAACTCGCCCTATTTTTAAACAAAAAATAATTTCTAATACTCAATTAATGACCGATTGGAGTGATATTATCGGTCACCATTATGGAAAATTAAGTTTTCCATATCGACTTGCCAATGGGACCTTAACTATTGCTTGTACCAGCACCACTGCCGCAGAAATGCAATATATCACCATTAACCTTATCCAAAAAATTAATATATATTGTGGCCGTACCATAGTTAAAAATATTAAATTTTTGTCTAATCGAAATGCCTTGGCATCTCTACCCAAAAAACCCAGTTTACCTACTCGCCCCCTTGTCCCTGTTCAAATAGACAATTTTCCCAAAGGCCCTTTGCAAGAAGCTTTGGCAAAACTTGGTGGGCAATTACAACATCAAAAAAAAGGAAAATAATCATTATGTTTGCACATCATGAAAGACTTATTAAAAAAGCTCAAGAAAAAGAAGCTCCGAAATGTGCGGTTTGTTATCCTTGTGAAATTACAGCGATTGAGTCTGGAATACAGGCTCATAAGCTGGGGTTATTAAACCCTATTTTTGTTGGACCAAGCGATGAAATCAAAGCCATTGCAGCTCAACATAATGTTTCTTTGGATGATTATGAAATTGTTGATGCGAGAAGTGAAACTCAAGCTGCTTTTACAAGTGTGCAGTTAATTCGTGAAGGTAAAGCGCAATTATTAATGAAAGGCAGCTTGCATACAGATGTGATGTTAAAAGCTGTCGTCAATAAAGAAAATGGGTTAAGAACTGGAAAACGCATTACTCATGCATTTTTAATGGATGGCCAAGATTGGGAAACACCATATATTATCTCTGATGCTGCGATAAATATCTTCCCTGACCTTGTTACCAAAATGCATATTGTGCAAAATGCTATTGATTTGCATCATGCATTAGGTTATGGCGTGCCACGCGTTGCCCTTTTATCTGCTGTGGAAATGGTTAACCCTGACATTCCATCAACATTGGAGGCTGCTGCCCTTTGCAAAATGGCAGACCGTGGACAAATTACAAACGGGATCTTAGATGGTCCCTTGGCTTTGGATAATGCGGTCAGTCTCAAAGCTGCCGAGATGAAAAAGCTGGATACGCCAGTAACTGGTAAAGCCCAAATCCTTATTCCGCCCAATCTTGAAGCTGGTAACATTTTATTTAAAGCGCTTTGCTTTATTGGTGATAAGCCTGCTCATGCTGACAGTGCTGGGATTGTCCTTGGTGCCAAAGCGCCAATTATTTTAACCAGCCGTGCCAGTGGTCTTGATAGCCGTCTGGTTTCTTGCGCAATGGCGAAATTGACTTACTATCATAGCGTTTAATAATATGAAAAGAGTGTCTATAACAGGCACTCTTTTTTCTGTTTTATCTAAAATTCACCAGGCATTATCTTCTTGAACACAGACATACAATATGGATCTGCCCCGCTACAACTTTGCATTGATGCTGTTTTTAACTTCATACAAGCTAGTTGGTCTTTAAAACATACTTTATTATAATATTTCATATAATTATCAGTATCTTTATCATTAAGAAAAATAATAGCTAATCTATTTGCAGCATTTATATATCCATTATCAGCAGCCTGTTCATATAACTTTATCGCTTGCTGTTTATCTTTGGTAGCACCAAGTCCATTCTCATAACAATTTGCTAAATAGAATAAACCCTCATTATTTCCTTTATCAGCCAGTTTTTGAAGTATTGCTTTTGCTTTATTATAATTTTTATCAACTCCATTAACACCTCTTAAATACCATTGACCAAGCTTACTCATTGCTTCATCTAAACCTTGATCAGCTGCTTTTACCATCCATGGGCCTGCTTTTTCACTTATTTTATCATCATCAGAATTTGAGGCATAATACATAGCCAACTCATATTGTATCTTAGTATCACCTTTATTCACTAGACTCAACAGTAGATTTTCTAGTTTTTTCTTCGTTTCAGATACTATTTTTCTTGCATTTTCACTATAATTATAATCATTACTTGATATTATTTTTTTATAATATGCTATAAGTTCTTGCTGCGCATTAACATTACCTTGATGAGCTGCTTTTCCAAACCATTCTTGTAATTTAAGCTCTGAATAACTGTCTGATGTGTACGAATATGGATCAGCTTTACCTTTATAAAACATTCCCAAATCATATTGAGCCTGTGCATCGCCAGCATTTGCTTTTTTACTTAGATCTTGAAATTTATCCAACTCTTTCTGAGCTTCTGTATTTCCAATTGATGCCTCTTTCTTTAGCCCAGCAACATATTCATCTGTTGTTTCTGCATACACAGAACTGATTGGCAACAACAAAGCCGTAGCCATTAATAACAATTTTAATTTCACCAATATTCTCCTTAATTAATTCTTTATTAATTAATACATAACACTAATAAAAATATCATATCATACCCTTAATGACATAAAATATTAATAGTTTGATCTTCATCCATTCTCTATGATATTAATCTTATTCTTATTCTTATTCTTATTCTTATTCTTATTCTTATTCTTATTCTGATCATAAGTTCATCTCATGCCTCGAAATAATCAATTCTTGGGCATTATTGCCGTTATTATTGCAGCTGTTTTATGGGGAACCACAGGGGTCAGTGCGTCTTTTGCACCAGAGGTCAGTCCGATTGCTATTGGCTCTATGGCTATGGGTGTTGGCGGGTTATTACAAACAGTTATTGCGATAAAATCTATTCATATATATCGCTTTAATTTATATAAAAATTGGCAATATGTGCTGTGTGGCGGCCTATCTGTTGCTATTTATCCTTTGGCTTTTTATGCATCTATGCGTATGGCTGGGGTGACTATTGGCACAGTGATTTCTATTGGATCTGCCCCTTTATTATCCGCAATTATCGAAGCAATTATGGAAAAGGCAAGATTTTCAATTAAATGGATCATAGGAGCCAGTTTAGGAATTTTAGGTATTGCTTTATTATCCTTTGCTGGGCAAGGACATCACACAGTTAACACAGAACATACTAATATAACCATAGGAATAGGTCTTGCCCTTCTTGCGGGATTAACTTATGCACTTTACTCTTGGATTGCTCGGTACCTAATGATGCAGCACATTCAGTCCAAGGCCGCTATGGGGTCTATTTTTGGACTTGGAGGACTATTATTAATGCCTGTTTTATTTTTAACAGGCTCTGCATTTCTTAACTCGTGGAATAATGCCGCTGTAGGAGTTTATATGGCTTTAATCCCTATGTTTTTAGGCTATATTTGCTTTGGCTTCGGACTAGCCAGGATTGCCACTAGCACAGCTATTATTATTACTTTGTTTGAGCCAATTGTCGCTGCTCTATTAGCGGTTACAATTATTAATGAAAATTTATCAGGACTTGGATGGTTAGGTGTTATTCTGATCTTTTTATGTTTAGTCTGTGTCATTACGCCTACCCGAAAAAAAACTTAGTATAATTAAAATAATCTCATTTTCTAAAAGAGTCATATATCCGCTTGAAAATCATATGATAGAGTATTTTACCTGAACTTTATTCAAATAGGATAAATTATGTCTTTTAAACTCTCTTCTTATCTCCTTTGTGGTATGTTTCTTTGTTCAATAATATCCTTATCAGCACATTCGAAAGATATTTAATCTATCGAAAAATTGGCTAATCAAGGAGATGCCAAAGCTCAGTATGAATGGGGGATTCTTCTTGTAGATGGTAACAAAGTAAAACAAGATACCATTACAGGCAGAAAATGGATCGAAAAAGCCGCCAAACAAGGGTATACAGATGCTCAAACAAATATAGGCAGTATGTATTATTTTGGGGTGAAGCCTATGACACAGGATTATAACCAAGCAAAAACATGGTTTGAAAAGGCTGCTGCTCAAGAAAATATGACTGCAAAAAATTATCTTGCAGATATTTCTTGCTTTGGTCAAGGCGTCCCTATGGATACCAATAAAGCTAAATCATTATATAAAACGCTTTGTGACGAAGGCCAAGAAACAGCTTGCAATACCTATAAAGACATTGAACAAAATAGGAAATAATTTCCCTAACCATGAGATATCAAACACACTATAAATACCTCATGTTTTTATTTTGAAAGCCTGACTGATGCTCCAAATTATTCTCATTATTGTTGGTGTCTTAATTATAATAGCCAGTTTTATATTTTATAGTTTTCTTGTAGAATTTGCCCACGGAATGGCGAGTACAGGCTGTGGGCAATATTGTTCTATTCGATGGAGTGATTTTGATTTCACCAACAGTGATGCACTAATCTTTTATATTCCTGCTGCCTTTGGGTTAATATTAATGATACTGGGTATCTATATATATTACCGTCGGAAAAATAAGCATCATTAAACGAAGACTGCTGATTTCAATCCTAGTAAAAAAAGGATTGATAGTGTCTATATTGTGAAAAGAGATGTAAAAAATACATTGAATTTTGCACCGATGAAACGAAAAAATAGTAGTATTTCATCTACGCAATATAATCTTGGATTAAAGTATAAAATAGGCGACGGCATTAAGAAAGATTACTTTGAAGCCGTCAAATGCTCTACAAAAGCTGCAAATCAATGCTATACAGTGGGTAATTATAATATTGGTGTTATTTACACAAACATCAAATATCTTGTGAAGCTTATGTTAAATTAAACAAGAAATAACATTTGTTAAGTATATTTTATTTATAACAATATTTATCTACCCGTCTGCACTGCATAGTCTGATATAGGATATTCATGATGCATGACATTTTTACTTACCATAAAATTAATAAATTTCTGAGTTTTAGGTTGGTCTATCTTTCCTGGCTCTTTACTGTTCAAAGGTAAAGTTGCTTGCCATGCTGCTTTGTTTAATGATGTATTGAGTTCAGGATGATCCTTGATTGCTTTGTTTAATATTTCATCAGGATGAACCTGTAAATACTCGTTTCCTTCTTTCAAAGCCTGCATAAATCTGCCAATTTTAGGTTCTTTGGTTTTATCTGGACGAGCTACAAAAATAAGCTCATCATATGTCGGCACACCGTAATCTTCAGGATAAAAATACGAAACAGGCACGTTTCGCTGTTGTAAATCAAACAATTCATAGTTCCGTCCTGCTCCGATCACAGCATCCACAGCCCCTGTCATCAAAGCCTGTTCTAATTGAAAATTAACAGTAACCAGCTGTACATCCGACAAAGATAATCCTGCACTGGTCAGCATCGTTCCTAATACAACTTGTTGATCTCCTGCAATAGCAACGCCTATTTTTTTCCCTTTAAGCTCTTTAATAGACTTAATATCACCTTTGGTAATCAACACATCCAAAGGTTGATTTAACAATGATCCTACTTGCACCAAAGGGATGTGTTTATCCACCATCATTCCCAACTGAATAGGATAAGAAATCGCCAAATCCGCCTGACCTGCTGCAACCAACCGAGGAGGTGTTCCAGGATCAGCGGGTGCAATTAACTCCACATCCAACCCATGCCTTGCAAACGCCCCACTATATTGTGCAGCCAAAAGCGATTGATGCCCCGCATTTAAAAACCAATCCAAAATCACAGTCACTTTGTCATTAGCATTGGCAAAGCTACCAAACACACACCCAAAACATACTATAAAAGTAATTAAGAAACATTGTATTTTATTCATCTTTTCTCGTATTTTATTTATTTTTATTGATAATTATAAAACTAGAAATTTAGTTATTTATCACCTCTAACATTACTTTGCTGAGGTATATATTGTCCCAAGAGGTATGCCACCATAATAACAATACCAACATACAATAAGCTTAAATCCCGCACCTCACCAGCATAACAAAACAAAAAATATAAAGGGATATTAATAATCAAAGCCAAACGAATATGATTTTTTATAAAATTAGGAATTGTCTGCCACGTACTTATAAAAAGCATTACAAAGAATATCATAGATAAAACAAGTTCAGAACCACGGGACAAGTTTGGGATACCATAAGTCAAATCATGCTGACGATATATTGTAAAATGCGTTAACAAATCCCAATTATCATATAGATGAAATTCAAAAACACCACCGGGACTTGATAAATACATATATTTTAAAATAACATTAAAAATTCCAGATAAGATAACCAAACCTGAAATTCCAAACAATGCCTTTTTCATCGTAAGCTTATGTTTCATTATTGGAAATAAAACTATAATAAAAAAGAAATACGTCTCTTTATTTAAAGTTGCTAATATTGTGATAACAACTAATAAACTATATTTTTCTTTAATTGTGCATAAAAAAGCTGCTGCCATAAATAGAATTTCTGGATAATCATAATAATGCCCGCCGTTAGTTTGAAAATAAGGGAAAAATAATGCCATGATAGTCGGAGCAAAAATAGCAATAATATTATTACATCCCAAATTTATCAAAGTTAATCTTAGAATATACAAACTGAAGAAAATACAAAAGAAACTAACAATATACATCAACAAATATGCAAATTTATGCAGTGTTTGATTCATCTTTTGCGATGCAACATAATAATCAGCAGGATTAAATCTCTTTAAAATAACTTGTTGCAATGTTGCAGGTATAACATTTTCAATGTGTACAGCAATTTGAGGGACTAACTGTCTATAAATAAACGGTTTATGTGCTGTATTATTAAAAATTGCATCTGGAGTAAATCTGTCATCATTCTCTCCCAAACCCCATTTAGAAATAGATCCTGAAAAGCTTGCAGATGCAATTACCCAAAAAATAATAAACAAATATATTATATTTGAAATTGATTTAAATTTAGTATTCATACAATTCACAAACCCATTAAAATAAAAAGACTATATAAAACTCATCTTAAATCAAATTTCTTTTAAAAAGCTGTTGTCATCGTCAACATCGTTGCGAACCCACCACCGATATTATAATAAGGCGAAGAGCCAGGAATGGATGTTCCGTATTTCCCTGTGGTTGTATGGGCATTCCCCGTTGGGCTTGAAACCCCAGATAAATATTTTTGATCAGTAATATTAATAAAATTCATTCTAATTTGGGGATGCTGCATAAAGCCATAACTATCAAATCGATATCCAAATGCTAAATTTCCTGTAGCGAAAGATCCCATAGATTCATCATTCATAAAGGTAGCATATTGCTTGCCTACCATTTTAACATCCCCATTTGCAAAGAAATGACCATTATCATAAGTCAACCCAACCGCAAATTGCCAAGGAGGACTACGCACAGCCTGCTTTCCTTTAGTAGGTAATAAATCTCCATAAGAACGCAAATCATTATCCATTCTGGTATATAAATATTCACCAGAAACATAAGGGCTGAAATGATGCCATGGTTTTAACCCAATTTCCGCATCCACTCCACGGGATGTTTGCCCACCAGCATTAATACTGGAACCAATCCATGCTCCATTTTGACGTAAAATTGTTGAAATTATACGATTTGTATAATTATAATTAAAAAACGTAATACTGCCTAAGAACCGAGGTCCATTATATCGATATCCTAACTCTTCTTCGATAGAATATTCCGTTTTTAATTTATTCGTACCCGATTGAGCAAGATCCCCTGAGTTCGGATCATAAGTATCAAATAATTTTGATTTATGAGGCACTGCAAAATTCGTATTTACACTGGCAAAAATTTGATGCTCTTTGGTAAATTGATACCGCATTCCAATTCTGGGCAAAGGTTTGGAAACATTCTGTCCTGTACGATATTGTGGGCCTGGTAATTGATTCCAACCCGTGCGGTTTAATAAAACCTGCTTAAACCCAGCATCAATAAACAATTTATTATCCATAAAATTCATATGATCACCCAAGAAAATTGCATTGGTTTGCGTAATCGTATGATCATTTTCGGCCGCTAATTGTTGACCGTCTGGTAAATGAATATTATTTTTAGAGCCACTCCATAAATCCCAAGGCCTCCCATTCGAAGAAACTGCAGTAAAAGGTTGTGTTACGACATCATCAACATAATCGTACCAATATCCTAATAAGAGTTGATGATGCTTTAAAGTATAAGTAAGTGTCGGTGTAAATCCCGAACGATACGTACGTTGAAACCACCCCCCCATTGCCAATGCAGAGCCATCGACTGCCCCAGGAATAGTCACCTTGCCATCGACAGGTTGATTTCCTTGCCATAATCCATTTTCATTTAAGATGGAGCCATAAGGCGAATTGCCATATCCATATTGAAAATAAGGGGTTACTTTGAATTGTAATTTATCCATCAATGTAAATTGAGATGGTGCTGCAACATAAACCTGTTGAAAAGTTTGCTGATATAATTTCCAATAATTTGTATTCTCAAGGCGATCTTTATACCATGTTCCTGAATAATTATTGCCATTCCCTGCCCCTTCTGTAATCCATTCAGATTTGGTTGGCGTGTAATAACTGCTCGTCAGAGCATGATTCCAGTCTCCAAGCAACGAAATATGATTATCATTCCCCCACTCTTTAATAAACTTGAAATCAATATGGTTTCTGTGGTCATATCCAGGTCCACGCCAATTGCTCGCACCTGTATAAGAATAAGAAATAAATCCCTTAATCCCTGTTTTTCCGATTTCCCCTGTATCAATACGCATAAAGGCACGCTTTGTATTATGTGACCCATATGATAGTTCCGTCATCCCGCCAAATTTATCCGCAGGGTCTCGTAATTTTAAATTAACAACACCACCGGCCGCATTATAAACTGGGCTATCCAAATCAGGAGAACCTTGAGCCAAAGAAATATTTTGTAAATTCTCACTATCTACAAATTGATTTAAATATCCAAATCCATCGGATGCGTCATTGAGCGGCATCCCTTCCATCACATACCCAATTGAATTTCCCGTCATCCCACGCACAGTAATATCATTTTGTGAAGATATTCCATAAGGGTCAGAATTAGAAACATTTGCCCCAGGCAACATGCTTAAAAGGTTAAAAACATTGGATGTTGGAGCCTGCATTTGAATAAAATTTTGGGAAATATTACTAACCGCTTTATTTGCAGTTTCAGGTTTCATCAACCCACCCCCAGCTTGATCCCCAGCAAAGCCATAAGCCGTATGATACCTTGGGATTTTCCCTGTAACTGTAATATGCTCACCATCATTTTCTGTTTGCTCTACAGAGGTTGACTCGATGGACAATCCTTTATCTATCAGGGAACAAAAAATAGTGATAGTAAACGATACACGTAATAATAAAGAGACTTTAAACGTCATTTTTTCCTCTCCCTTCGCTGGCATGATCCAGATCAGGTTCTACGGGTGTATTCTCAGCCCCCATAAAAGAGGACACCCCGGTTAAATAAATTATATAATTTTCATATACTGAATTTTAATAAATTTAAACTGAATTTTAATAAATTTAAATATTTTTTTAATCCCATTTTTCATTCAATAAAAAATAATGGTTAACATCAAGAAATGATGCATTTTTTTCGAGTGAATCCGCAATTATTGTTAAGCACGAAATTGCTGCAATCATTTCCATTCTAACTGCTAAATTTTTCTCGGTCTTTTCTCTTTTACGTAAACGCCGAATAACATTGTGCGCCATAACAACCGTGCGCCCATAAGAACCATGCATATTAAATCTTGTAATACGTCTTAATACAATTTTCAAAAGTATTTTAATATCATCTGTGACAATATCCTGTGCTATCATGGATCTTAAACGTAATATATTTAATCCAATCATCATCACGGCCAGCGCACCAAAATGATAAGCCTGCACAACTTTTGTATTTTGAGTTGTATTGAGTTGTCGCATCATAGTTACTAACAGCTCGGTTGTTTGAAACAACCAAATACGTGGATTACGTTTTAATGCCGTCGGTAGCGAGCGCAATCGTTTTAATAAAGTTTGGCGCATATGTAATCTTGTTTTCAAAGGACTATAAGGATAAAAAATTTTAAAAGAAACTATAGAAAAAATAATTCCCATAAATAAGGATAGGGAGTTATTAAAGAATGAAATTTCATCCAACCGCACACCATTGTCCAATCCTATCATATAAGGCAAATAAGATGCATAAGAGGCTGATACGCCCAAAGTTTTAGGATAAGCAATACCCAAACCCCCAATCATTGTTGGAATAAATAATACTGCGCAAAGCATTTCAATACTCGTAACTGATGGAATAAAATAAAATGTTAAAGTCCATCCAACAAATAATGCCCATAATGATCCCTTAAGCCATCCCCATGTTACCGCAGAAGGGTTTTCGAATAAACAAAAGCGCGCGCACCCCATTCCTACCAAAGCAACAGTCGTACCACCCTTATCCCATCCAGTAATATACCACATAATACAGGCTGCCAGCATAGCCATCAGCGTACGAATCCCGTTTTTCCAAGCCAAGTCATAATTCAAGGGTGGATTTACATGAAATTTAAAGTGATCATTTGATATTGGATGTGTACTTTTGTAATATTCATCCAAAGTAACTTGAAGCTCTCCTAAGAGCTCGCTAAGAGTTCGAAATAAAATACGATCATTAAAAATCGCTTCTTTATATTTTTCATAATCCTCTATAGATCCCGAATATTTCTTTTCATAAAAACTATCAGTAATATATTGTCTGCACTCCCAACGTAATTTATTAAGCCGCCTTTGCTCATGCTTAAAATCTTGTTCTTGTTCAATACGATTAATTAATTTATCTAGTCGATCTTGAACAAAAGGAATAAATTTTTCAAAATCATGTGTAAGGTTTTTAAAATGAGACATTTGCGTTGCAAGCCCCATTCCTCTGGACAGCACGGCTGTGACAGAAAATAAAGCCGCATGAGCGTGATCCCCTGTATGGTCATGCCCATTCATTTCAATTTGTCTGAATTCGATCAAGTTGTTAAAATTAACAATAGAAGTAAATAGCTCTTGAGAAGAAACAATGGCTTTTTCATCCCCTGAAATCATTTTTGAAATAGAATGAAGCGTTCCTTTGATAGCAAAGAGCAAATTATCATTAAGCTCTTTCCTGGCATTACTATCAAGATTAAAATCAAAGATACGCCCTACAAAACTATCTGCAAATACCCCCAATAAAATATAAGTCCCTCTGGACATAGCCAGCATAAATATACCATCTGGATTATTCACAGAACCAAAGGCAATAATAGCACATGTATAGCCTGCCAATACCATGGCATAAGCCTTAAAACTTTGCATACAAGTGCCAAACCATACACAAATTGCAACAAACAAAGAAACAGTTAAATCAAATAACCATGCTTGTTGAGGAAAAACTGCTACAAAAAAAATCGCAGCTATCACACCAAAAACCGTTCCAACCGCTCGCCAATAAGCTTTAGAAATCGTTTCACCACGCGAGGTATTGCGCGCACAAACCCAAACCGTCATTGGTGCCCATTTAGGGCTGTCCATTTGCAACCACAATGCTATCGCCAAAGCTAAAAAAGAAGCTATGGTCGTCCGAAGTGCAAAGAGAAAAGCAGAACTTGAAGGTGCATAAATCCACTCAAAAGATTTAATAAAATCTTTACGTAAAAGAAGATGCTTTTCCATCCAAGACGTGACAGGTTGAAAACTGGCCACAAGAAACCTTATGAAATTAAAAAAAGGAATTTTTTAAAAATAATTATAATAAAACGGCGTTAATTTATTCCTTTTTTTTGCAATCTTCAAACATTAAATCAGTTTATTTTAATAAAATAACATATTATGAGATTTCACCCTTAAAAATGGAGCATTTTTATCCAGAGCATAAGTCATTAATATTAAGGCAGAAATTGCAACACTAATTTCCATACGCACAGCAAGGTTTTTTTCTGTGGTTTCTCTTTGCCTAAACCTTGCAATAGCACGATGTGCAATCATAACTGTGCGCGCATGCTGTCCGTATTTAGCTTTTTGACCTTGAAATTTAGCAACCCTTCTTAATACTACTCGTAAAATATTACGAATATCCTCGGTAATAATATCATGCTCAATCATTGCACGCAGACGAATAATATTAATCCCAATTAACATCACCGCCATACTACCATGACGATAATTACTGGCCATCCCACTATTTTTACTGATTCCCAATTGATTCATTAAAATTGAAAACGTTCCAGAAACAAAATTAATCCATTCTCTGGGCAATGGAGATTTCCGAGTATTTGCAAGATTATGCAATCCATGTAAAAGCTTTTGGCGCATCTGACGTTTTAACTTACGCTGATGATAAGGAAATACAATTTGATAAGCAATTAACGCAACAAGACCACTAAGGAATAACGCCAATGAATCATTAAAAAATGAAATCTCATCAACCCTGCCACTATTTGAAAATCCTAGTAAATAGCAAAAAAAGAACATATATCCCCCAGCAATCGGTGCATATTTAGGTGTACACATTGCCAATGCACCAATTCCCAAAGGAACTATTAAAACCATACAAAGCACTTCATAAACTGTAATCCAGGGCATAATGATCATATTAAAGAAAAAAGCTGACAGAATAGCAATACAAATCCCTTTAAACCAACCTATGCAAGCAACACTGATATTATCAAAAACACAAAAACGCGAACAACCCATACATAAAAAAGCAAGAAACACGCTCGCATTATGCCATCCTGTTATTTCCCAAAGAAGGCAACCTACTGTAATGGTTACAAAAGCCCTAATAGCATTTCGAGCAGCACGTTTATAATCGGGGGGAAATTTTACTGCGAATTTGAAATTATCTTGTTTTTTTATATCCTGACTTTTGCTTAATTCCAGCAAAGTCGTTTCAAGCTCTGCCAAAATCTCTCGCAGACTTTGATATAAAATCCGATCATTTAACGCTCTTTGCGTATATTGATTATCAATAACTTTAATATTCCCTGCACACTTATAAAAACTGTCAGAAACTTTTTGCCGACACTCCCACCGCAAAGCATTGATAGAAAGCAGTAAATCTTTGGGGTTATTTCCCTCTTTCAAGCCCATCAAAACACTAGATATAAGACTTTTTGTATGTGGTAAAATTTGATAAAATTGTAATGTTTTCCCTTTCATTTCCCTTAAATGAATTGAAAAACCCATAGCCTTGACTAATAACGCAGAAATCGAAGAAAGCGTTGCACGAGCATGATCACCTGTATGCCCAGTCCCTTTTAACTCTATTTCTCTGAATTCCACATTATGGTTTAAAGCAATAATAGAGGTTAAAATTTGATCAGACTGTGCTACTTCCCAATTTTTTCCTTCTATAATATGGATAATAGATGCCAATGCACCTTCCACGGCGGTTCTTAGATCCTTGTTAAGTTTTTGGTGAGCATAATGATGTAAATTAACCTCGAATAAACGGGCGATAAGATTTTCAACAAATATCCCTAAAATAAAATAAGAGCCTCTGGACATTGCCATCATAAAAGTTGTGTTTGGATCATTAACAGAGGCAAATAAAACAATAGCACAACTGAAACCCGCCATCGACCAACCAAAAGACAAAAAATGTCTAGTGCAACTGGCAAACCAACAACACAGTGCAACCCATAAAGCAACGATAACTTCAAACAGTAAAGATTGTTGAGGAAAACTGGCCATAATCGCAAACACAGCTATGATACCGACAATATTGCCTAAAATAACCCAATAGGCTTTGGATAAAATTTCTCCACGAGAAGAATTCTGCGCGACAACCCATACAGACATAATTGCCCATCTGGGACTATCCATTTCCATCCATAAAGCAATTGCCAGCGCGATATAAGAAGCCAGGATTGTTCGAAAAGCAAAAATTAGTGCGGTTTTAGAGGGGCAAAATAACCAGCGCCAATTTTCAAAAGAAAAATAGCTTAAAGAAAGAGTTTTGCCAGATTTCACCCCAAAAAACACCTTATCGATTATCGGCCAGAAAAACGTATATTACGAATGCAACGAAATAAATCAATTTTTTTCTATAATAAAAAATTCTCATAAGAGAAAAATATGAATGAACGCTACCTGGTTAAATCAGGGATTATTCCTCTTTTTTTTGAAAAGATTAACGTTCATTCGATAATTTTTTATACATATCACAACCATCTTGTGATTGATTTAAACAAGCTCGTTTAAAATATTTTTATACTTTAATTTAGTCTTGAATCATACCTACACAGTGATAATAAACACCTCCAAAACTATACTGGCGTCAGCATTTTCTTGACTATTGTTCTTACCTGACAAGATATTTCGTCGTTACAAAGATTTTTTGGAATAACTAGGATACATCCCTTCTATTAATCTCAGCAAAATGAACATAATAATATTCAAAATCTTCACTTTAGAGTCATTTTATAAAACGGCTTAACCATTTTTTTATTTTTTTACTCTTAAAAAAGAAGCATTTTTATCTAAAGCATAAGAGATCAGTATCAACGATGAAATCGCCGCACTCACTTCAATCCTTACAGCCAAATTTTTTTCTGAGAATTCACGTTGCCTAAAACGTGCAATCGCACGATGAGCAACCATCACTGTTCTAGCGTGAGGTGCATACCCCGCTTTACGCCCATCAAACATCGAAATACGCCTTAAAACTACCCTAAGGATATCTTTAATATCTTCGGTCATAATATCATGGTCAACCATATGACGAAGACGAATAATATTAATCCCAATCAACATCACAGCCATATTTCCATGACGATAACTTTTAACCAAACTTGTGTTACGATCCTCGTTTAATTGGCGCATTAACACAACAAATGCCTCTGAAACAAAGCCCACCCATTCTCTGGCCAAAGGCAAAGATGAGGACGAAGACTGTGCCAAATGATGCAGACCTTGTAATAATTTCATCCTCATTTGTCGCCTTAATCGTCGAGAACGATAAGGAAAAAATAGTCGATAAGAGGCCAATGCAAAAACACCACTCATAAATACAGCCAAGGCATTATTTAAAAATGATATTTCATCAACACGTCCCTCATTGGCAAAACCCAACATATAACAAAAGAAAAAAGCATATGTCGAAGCAATAGAAGCAAGCCTGGGCACACACATCGCCAAAGCTCCTATGCCCAAAGGAACAATCATTAATATAAACAACAAATTAAGATTACTGACGGCGGGCATAATAAGGAAGTTATAAAAACCTCCAACGATAATTGCGATACATGCGCCTTTAAACCACCCCCAACAAGCCAAAGTCGCATTTTCAAATAAACAAAAACGCGCACATCCCATACATAAAAAAGCTAAGAATAACGGTCCACGATCCCATCCCGTAATTTCCCATGCCAGACACCCTAAAGTAATGGCAAAAAAGGCACGAATTGCATTTCTCCACGCTCTTCTGAAATCAAAACTGGGTTTAATATCAAACTTAAATTTATCATATAAATTAAAGTCTCGACTTTTACTTAATTCACGCAAAGTAACGTCTAACTCAGCTAATATCTCTCGTAAGCTTTGATATAAGATACGATCATTCAAACTTTTTCGAGTATAATCCTCATTCGTTGCTTGGGGGCTGCCTAAATTTTTATAAAAACTATCCGCAATTCTTTGACGACATTCCCAACGTAACGCATTCAAAGCTATCAATGTTTCGGATAAAGGAGACCCCTTATTCAGTTGATCTAATAATTGTAATAAGTAACTTTTGGTTAGTGGCACAATATAGTGAAAATTAAGCACGTCTTTTTGAATTTGCTTGAGATGAATGGAAAAACCTGTGGCCTTTACCAATAATCCAGAAACTGAGGCCAACACAGCACGGGCATGAGCCCCTGTATGCCCAGTGCCTTTCATTTCTCGTTCTCTAAATTCAATATTATTATTTAATCCTATAATCGAAGATAACAATTGATCTGACTGCGCCACAGCCCAATCGTCCCCATCAAGCATCTTAGAAACAGATTTAATGCCCTCTTCAACCGCTTTTTGCAAATCATCATTGAGTTTTTTATGAGCTTGGTGGTGCAAGTTAAGGTCGAATAAGCGGGCTGTAAAATTTTCTGCTAGAACCCCCAGCATAAAATAACTGCCTCGTGACATTGCCATCATAAAAGTTTCATTAGGATTTCCAACAGAAGAGAACAAAACAATAGCACAACTATAGCCCGCCATAACCATACCCAAAGCACGAAAGTTACGCGTACAACTGCTCACCCAGCAACATAACGCAACCCACAAAGCAACCGTAACTTCGAATAATATAGGCTGTTGAGGAAAGCTTGCCATAATCCATAATGAAACGATAATACCTGTAATATTACCAACAATAATCCAGTATGCTTTGGATAATACTTCACCACGAGAAGAATTCTGTGCCACAATCCACACAGCCATAATCGCCCAACGTGGGCTGTCCATCTCCATCCACAGTGCTATAACAAGAACAACATAAGAGGCGATTAGCGTACGAAAAGCAAAAATAATTGCTGTTTTTTGTGGTGCATATAACCACTGAAACGATTTTAACGTAGTTTGACCAAAGGCCATGTGTTTTGCCCACATTTATTACGATAAAGATACTTATCTAGTAATTATTGCTATAAATATCTCAAGCATTTTATTCATTAAAATAATCATTTAAACAAAAAAATATTTATTAATCTAATTTATATAAACGATAAGAAGGATTTAAAAAAGACGCATTTTTTTCTAAGGCGTAATAAATTAATATTAAACAAGCAATTGCCGCACTTATCTCCAAACGCACTGCAATATTTTGCTCTTTCTTTTCACGCGCACGCAGCCTTCTAATTGCACTTTTTGCAATCAATACCGTTCGTCCATACCGCCCCCCTTTAAAATGAGAAATACGACGCATCACTACACGCAGCTGATTTTTAATATCTTCAGGTAAAATATCATGATCAATCATCGCGCGTATTTCGATAATATTTATTCCAATACACATAACAGCCAAAGCACCATGATTATACTTTTTAATTAATGCTGTTTCTGTTGCAGAATCGAATTGACGCATTAATGAAATAAACCAATCCATTGTCGAGGTCAACCATCTGCGTGGACGTGGTATCGGCGTTACTAGGGGTAAAGTTTGAACATTACGTAGCATACGTTTGCGAATTTCTTTTCTAACCTTTTGAGGAGAATAAGGCGCAATAAACCGAAACGCAAAAGCTGCTAATCCAACACCAAAAAAAACAGCCAAAGCGCTATTGAGGAAAAACATCTCATCCATACGTTGTTGATTACCGAGAATAATCATAAAAGGGAAAAAGACAGTAAAACTCATTCCTATTCCTCGCGTTGGCAAATTATAAATTGCTAAACCACCACAAAATAAAGGAATAAAAGTCGCTAAATAAACCATCTCTATGGAATTCGCCAAAGGCATTATAGTTACATTCAAAATAGCTGTAACAGTAACTGTTATAAGGGTTCCTATGAAAAAACCTTGGCACATTTTATAACCATTTTCAAACAAGCATAAACGACCACAAGCAACAGCTAACAACCCAATTGCCGCTGGAAATTCATTCCATGCAGTAATTTCCCATAAAAAACATGCACCTAATATTGAAATAACTGCACGAAAAGCATTTCCCCAAGCCAATTTGAAATTATAAATAGGAGGTAAATTAAATCTGAAATTATCTTTCTTTTTTGGAGTTTTAACATGATGATATTCAGTTAAAATGACTTCAATTTCTCCTAGAAGCTCGCTTAAAGAACGATATAAAATTCTTTGGTCTAGTAAGGTTTGATCTTCAAAACCCAACGTGTTCTTTGCTGTATTCGTATCCTTATAAATACATTCTACAATAATTTGACGACATTCCCAACGAAGTTTACTCAACGCATCTAAATGTTTATTAAAGTCAATATTCTTTTCCAAAGCATGTATAAGATTCTCTAAATAAACATGAATCTTAACGCAGATATCACGAAATGTTTCCTCCTTTTGAAAATGACGCATATACACTGCTAAGTTAATTAAACGTGTTAAAACAACGCTGATGGAAAAGAGTGTCGCATGTACGTGATCAGTTGTATGATCATCGTTTAGCATCTCAATTTTTCTGAATTCAATAGAATTTTGAAATGCTGAAATAGCTGCAAATACATTTTGAACCTCAAATGCCGCTTGATAGTCCCCTTTAATAACGTTTCTAATGACTGTTAATGATCCAGTAATCGCTTTTAATAAGTTATTATGCAATGATATACGGGCATTATGATTCATATTGAACGCAAATAAACGCTCAACAAATGTCTGACATAATACACCCAAGATAATATAACTACCCCTGGCCATCGCCATCATAAACACTTCATTAGGGTTTGTAGAAGAAGACAAGGCAATTAAAGCACACGTATATCCCGCTAAAACGAAACTATATGCACTGGAACCTCGAATTAAGCTTCCCCAAAAACAACATCCCCCAACCCATAAGGCAATGCATATATCAAAAATTAAAGGTTGTTGAGGAAAGGCCGCAACGATTGCCACAGCAACCACCACACCGACCAGTGTACCCATCACACGCCATTTAGATTTTGAAATTGTCTCTCCAGGAGAGGTCTGGGCAACAACCCATACCGTCATCATTGCCCATTTTGGGCTATCAAGCTGCATCCATAAAGCAATAGCCAATGCCAAATAAGACGCAAACATAGTCCGAAGTGCAAAATAGATAGCTTCTTTTCGAGGGGCATATAACCATTGATAGGATTGAATTTTACCAAACGGAAAAAAACTAATGTTTCTTAACCAACTTAAATTCACAAAATTTCAACCCATATATACATTATCACTCTCTTAACCACAGATACTTTATCTGCTTTACAGGTTATCCTTTTTATTTCTTTGACCTATACAAAATACGATACCAAATAGAATACTGATCAAAGACATGAACAAAGGAATCCAACGACCCCCATAGGAAAATACAGTCCAAGGTAAAGAGCCTGACAAAGCAGCAACTTTGGCAGCTCTTATATCCCAACCTATACGTGATAATTCACGACCATAAGGATCAAAAACTGCCGAGATCCCAGTATTTGCTACACGAACGATAGGCAGCCCCTCTTCAACAGCGCGCAACCTAACCGCAGCCAAATGCTGCCGAGGGCCAGCTGAATTGCCATACCACGCATCATTTGTTAAATTCAATAACCATTTGGGTTTATTCTTAGAATCAACGACCTGACCTGAAAAAATTACTTCATAACAAATTAAGGGGCCAAAGCTACTCACCCCTGATAATTGAATAGTTTCCACCCCTTTACCTGGTGTTAATGGAGATCCTGGAACAATGTGAAAAGGAATATACCACGGTTGAGACTCACCAAAAGGAACTAATTTGGCCTTGTCATATTCACTAATAATAGCGCCATCTTCAGGATTTAAAACAACTAAACTATTGTGAATTTGTCCCTGATCATTACGTGTAATCGCTCCCAATATACCTGCTGCTGCACCTTTGGCATTTTGCATCAAAATAGATCTGGCCATTACATCAAAAGCTATATCCCCTGGAAAAGAGCTTTCTGGCCAGGCAAATATAATGGGACGATTTGGAATTTTTTGTTGCTTTTGTAACTTAAGCGCTTCTTGCATCCCCTGTGCAGTCAGGAATAAATAATTTTGAAAAATACGACGCGGATCGGTATTATTAATTTTGTCGTCTTCTTCGATATTACCTTGAATCAAAGCAACAATAGGCGTGTCTTGTTGTGCCGCGGGTGCTGGGGAAAGTCTAAAGCTCCCAAAACCAAACCAACAAACCAAACCACCTACCAGAGCAAACCAACCCTTACGCCCATAAATGGGCATTAAAACTAGGATAATGGTTAAAAAGGTCAACCCATCTACACCAACCCACGCTGCAGGTTGAATTAATATATTTCCAACTTTACCAGGGATTTCCCATGCACTGCCCAACGGATTCCACGGGAAACCTGTTAATATCGGATTCCACCATGTTGGTGGCAATAAAATAGATCTGGACATATCGCATAATGTCCATAATCCAGCAAATAAAGGAATTCTTATCCATCCTCTGGGGCGTAACCAATAATAAATTGCCCCGACCGTACCAGTCCAAAAAGCTAATAAAATTGCACATAATGGGGAAACAATAGGAACCAGCCACCAAAAATCTTGAGCCCTGATTAAAATCGCATTAATTAACCAGGACAGACCGATTGTATGTAATCCAAAACCAAACCAATAGCCTTGAGCAAAAGCACTCTTCCAGCTTTTAGCTTGTTCTATTCTTAACAAGAGTAACGGAAAGGTAAATAATAATAAAACAAGACAGTAAGTCGGCGGGAAAGCCAATGAAGACAATCCCCCTATAGCAATCAAAAGCAAAAAAGCTTTAAATCCAGTGATATGAACTAGTTTGTCAAAAAAATTACGTGCATTCATCATTAAAAACTTTATTAATCACAGCATGCACTGTTCTAGGCTATTCCAACGCATCAAGCAAGCGTCGTTCATAATGACGATAATATTTATCTGCTAATAATTCAGTTTTAACAATAATCGCAACATCGGTTGTATTAAATTGCTCATCCACAACAGCACCATCGCCAACATAACCGCCAAGACGTAAATAACCTTTGATTAATGGCGGTAATTTGACTAGCACACTACGGTGATTTAATTTGTGAGGATCACTATGCAGCATTTCAACACGTCTTTCTGGCACAGCAGTTACTCTTAACGCCGGTGGGGCCAAATGTGTGTGGTATAAATAGGTCAAACTTTCTTTATGGTCATCTAGAGAGGTTCCAGGTAAGCTGGCACAGCCAAATAAAATATCAATACGATGAATAAAGATATAAAGCGCAATCCCTTCCCATAAAAGCTGCATTGCTGCGCGCCCACGATATCTGGCATCAATACAAGAACGTCCTACTTCCAATAAACGCCCAGGATACTCCTTTAACGCAGAAAGATCATATTCACCTGCACTGTAAAATGTTCCTGCTAAATCCGCTTTTTCTTGAGGGAGCAAACGATAAGTGCCAACAACTTTATCCATCACAGATTTTTGATCATGATCGATTACTAATAAATAATCAGCAATCTCATCAAAATCGTCATAATCACGTCGTGTGAGAACGGCCTGCTCGCTGGGTTTTGCACCCATCTCTTCATAAAAAACTCGGTATCTTAAGGCTCTGGCAGCATCGCGTTCAGCATCACTTTTGGCCAAACGAACACCCAAATTACCTGAACGAAGCTCAACATACTCATCTCGTCTCAAGTCAAGTGACAATAAAGTATTCGTGGACTTTTCTGTTACCACAACCAATTTTCCTCTTCTCTTACTTTATTTCTCTTGAATCCGACGGGCAAATAGTTCCAAGCGATGCTGTAACAAATTAAATCCTAATTTTTTTGCCATAATCTCAACAAGCTTTACATGCTCTGGATCTTCGAACTCTATCACTTTTCCTGTATCTACATCAATCAGATGATAATGAGTTCCCTGTTCTGTGACTTCATACCTTGCTCTGCCACCGCCAAAATCGTGCTTTTCCAGGATACCTTTTTCCTCAAGCAAACGCACAGTTCTATATACGGTTGCCACTGAGATATTATCATCTAGCTTGGAAGCCCTGCGATAGAGTTCTTCTACATCTGGATGGTCATGAGATTGAGATAAAACGCGTGCAATGACACGACGTTGTCCTGTCATCTTCAACCCTTTTTCAATACATAAGCGCTCTATATGAGATAAAGTATCTTTTTTTTCACGTAACATAGAAACCATTTTTAAATGAGGTAAAAACTTTTTTAAATTTGCTTATAAAATACTCATAATGCAAATTTTATTTTATAGTTTTTATCTTAAAGTGACAAAATAAACAAAAAAAACATTAAAACAACAAATAGTTTATCAATAACCTTATCAGCTTTATAAAGTTTTAGCCATTAACAAAGCATCAATATTATGATCATAATATTTTAAACGCCTTCCATTAAAAAAAAAACCATATCGCTTGTATAATTTTATCGCGGATAAATTATCCTCAGCCACTTCTAAAAAAACAGTTTTAATATGCTTTGTTTGCATTTCTTCTAAAAAAGCAGCCATAATACCTTTACCCACACCTTTATGTTGCTCAGTTGGGTTCACACAAAAAGTAAGAATCTCTGCTTCATCTACTATAACAGAATATATCAAAAACCCTCTTATCTTATTTTCAATATTATAATCAATTAAAATATGATGAAAAGATATTTCTAATAACCCTTGAAAATCCTTTATTTTCCATCCCTGCCCCTCTGGAAAAGCCGCCATATGAAGTAAAGATAGTTCTTTTTCTATTCCGTGTATATGATTAAAGCATTGTAATGACATTCCTAAATAGGTGCCTTTCTTAACCCTTTTTGAGGTAATTTTGCTTCAGGTGGATCCACATACAAAGGATAAAGAGTATTTGTAGACTTATTCTCCCTATCATATTGATCCGCAAGCTTGGCCATCATAATTGAATCAGCTTCATGGTATTGATAACAGATTTCAGCATGTTGGGGGAACTGAGACGCTATCCTTACAGCGCCCTCTCCCATAACTACAAACGCTTTATCAGGAAATGCTATTTCCCCTTCATTATAGGCAATCACTTGTGAAGATTGATTCGTTTCAACAAACACGCGCCCTCTTCGAGCTTGAGTTACATGCCAAATTAATTGTGTCGACTTTAATGACAGAAAAGGAAATAATACTTCCCCTCTACGTAATCCAATTACAGGGCAATTTAACCCTACCTGCATACCCAAAGCAAATGCAATCGAAGCTCTCAGTCCTGTAAAAGATCCTGGCCCCACCATCACAGCAATTAAATCAATTTGATCCGCTGCAATCATGCCATTCTGAATAAAAGATTGAAAATAAATAGGAAAACGTTCTGGGCCACCCTTTAAAGTTGTTTTTTCTTCTGCCAACAGAAGGTATTGGTCGCCTTGTTTTTCCACAAGCGCTATATAATTAGGCGCAAGCTCTGAAGAGGATGCTCCATTCATAACCAATATTATTTTACGCTCATTCATTATTTTACAACATCAAGCAAGCATCTTCGAATTCAAGCCGAGGCAAGCGTTCATCTTGCTGATCTTGTTTAGCATAACCCAAACACAACAAAAGATTAGAATGCCATCCTTGTTCTTCAAAGAATAAACTATCCACCATAGAATTATCAAACCCTGACATTGGCCAGACATCTAATCCCAAGGCTCTGGCTGCCATAATAAAATATCCACCTTGTAATGTCGAATTACGAGATGCGGTTTCTTCCGCAAAAGGAATATCTTCAGCATACCAAGAGCGCAGCTCTGCTTCTGGGTAAAGCCTTGGCAATTCTTCATAAAATAATGGATCTTGAGCAATAATCGCAATAACAGGGGCGCTAAGTGCGTTATCTACATTGCCAGTAGATAACGCAGAACGCAGTTTTTCTTTGCTGACTACGTGGGTTAAAAATGCAAAACGGCCTGGCTGACAATTACCAGAAGTCGGTGCTAATTTGACAAGATTATAAAGCTGCACCAATAAAGCAGGTTCTACTTCTTTATTCTGCCAAGCCTTTGGTGTTCTGGCATGCTCAAATAATTGTTGTATCGCTGATTCTGGCAAAGGGTTCATTACATTTCCCCTTTTCTAAAAATCAACTTTTTCTACAGAAACCAAATCAGGTAAATGACGGCGTAAAATTGTTTCTACACCATGTTTCAATGTCAATGAGGAAGATGGGCATCCTTGACATGCACCTTGCATTTTCAAGTAAACACACCCTTCTTTATAACCATGAAAAATAATATCCCCACCATCACGTGCCACTGCGGGTCTTATTTCATCATCTAAAATATCTTTAATTTTATCAACAATTTCTTGATCTTCCGCAGATATTTCCATTGCGTTCATATCCGAAGCACCAATATCCATTTTGATCATAGTTTTTCTTGTTAATAAAAATTCCATCATTATGGAGATAACAACACCTTTTAAAGATTTCCAATCTTCAGAAATATCTTTGGTGACTACTATAAAGTCAGTACCGAAATAAATTCTCTGAATACCTTCAATGTCAAACAAAGCCTGAGCCAAAGGAGAACATGCTGCATCTTCTCTATTAGAGAATTCTATCGCTTGATGATCTTGTAAAATTGTACGACCCAAAATAAACTTCAATGCATTTACATTAGGTGTTTCTTCAGTGTGGATCATCATTACTCCAGAGTCCTATTATCAGCAATTATAGATTATAAAATTGTTATTTCTTTTATGCTGTTCTGCATAAATAAGCAAATATTTACTAAAAGATAATGGTAAACTTGTTAATATATATAACATAATTAACATTTCATTATCCAAATTACTTAGCTTGTAACTTCATTAACCACAAACTAGCAAGCTCGGCAGGAACATTTTTCCCGGTTATTGTTTTTAAAATTGTAACCGCTTTATTTTTTTGCCCAAAACTTTGCTCTGTTACCGCATATTGTAATAAAGCAAGATTCCGATCTGTTAATGGTTTTGTTAATGCAGCCTGCATCATCTTTGGCCCTTCGGTAACTTGACCATTCCAAAATTGATCATATCCTAGTGCAAATAAAGCATTACCAGAACTATCCTTTTCTGCTTGTGCCAATTTAACAGGATAATCTGCTTTTTCTTTATCAATGATTTTTCCAAGATATTCTTCAAAACGTAATATGCGTTTTTGATCACTTTTTTCAAATAAGTTTTTACTGTGGATCTTAGCCATAGCTTGCATTGCCATATAAGGGTACCCTGATTGGATCGCAAGCTCTGCCATAGTCATATATTCATCTGCTGTGGTTAACTGACCTGTTTTTTCTCTAAAATTCCAAACTTCTAATTCAACTTGAGGGGGCATGCCCTTAGTCGCAATCAAAGAGCTTATCACATGAGACCAATATTCGGGTTTGGGGTAATGCAGCGCAAGTTGCATATAGCTGTGTCGTAGCCCCTCTTTATCGCCTAATTTCATTTGGCAATTCACCATAAATTGCCACTGTGTTTCTGCTGGGATAGACCCTTTTTTGAGCTCTGCATCAATTTGCTTTTGTTGTTCAGTCAAAGCAGATTTATAATCATTATTCAAAAAATAAGATTGAATTAACAAAGTCTGCATATGAGGATTATTTCCACCCGCTTTGAAATATTGTTCAATATATTGGGTGGCTTGAGCGTATTTTTTAGCACGATATGCCATCGTGGCTTGTGCTAAAATTGTTTGGCTACGTTGTTCTTTGGTCAGTCTGCTTGAAGATAGTAAATGACTATATCCAGCCAAAGCCTCGTCCACTTTGTTTTGCTTTACCGCAGAAGCAATTTGCAGTTGCGTGATAATGTCACGTTCATAAGGAGTCGCATTACTGATAGATTGAGCCTCTTTAATTGCAGCATCAGCCTGAGCATACGCCCCTTGCTTCATCAACTGTTCCGCCTTCTTCAACGGCACAGCCATCTTGTTACTGACAACATCTTTGGCATGGACTGTATTCATACCAATGCTTATGCCAGAGGTTAAAAAGGTTGCTACGAGCAAACTGCGTATCCAAACTGATTTTTCCATTATTTTATACTCAATCCCTACCTATTATTGCGCCATAATCCCGATTTTTTTTATCCCTAATCGCTGAGCATCAGCCAGAATAATCGCAACAGTTTTATAACTAGCCAACCTATTAGGTTTGATAAACAGAGTTGGCTGATCAGCAAGAGCCGCAACCTCTTTGAATTTTTGTTGCAACGCATCCTCACCGGCAACTGTCTGACTGTCAATAGAAATCGTATTATCGAAATCAATCCCAATCGTTAAGCTAGGGGGTGGTTCAGCAGTTACGGGCTCACCTCTACCCAAAGCCAACTGTACAGATTGAGTTTGTAATGGAATCGTAATGATCAACATTACTAATAAAACCAGCATCACGTCAATCAAAGGGGTCGTATTAATATTAACGATGACCTCTTCTTCCTCTGTGCTTTTTTGCATAGTTAGGCGGCGCATTTGTCGGGTTCTTAATGTATTATTATTCATAATTAATAATCCTTATCCCCTAGCCTGGCTTTGGAGGTTGCGTAATAAAGTCAACGCGAGTAATACCTGCTTGTTGACAAGCTTCAACAACTTTCCCCACAAATTCATATCGGGCATTAATATCACCACGAATTTGAATCTGAGGTTGAGGTTTTAACGCGGCAATTTCAGCCAGTTTGGTGCTTAATACGCTGACATCTGCAAGCGGTTGCTCATTCCAATAAATTTGTCCTTCTGCATTAACAGCAAGAACAATATTTCCTTGCTTTACCATCGTAAGATGACTCATGCGCTCAGGCAAATTAACTTGAACCGAATGTGTTGCCACAGGAATAGTGATCAAGAAAATAATCAATAAAACTAACATAATATCAACCAGAGGGGTTGTATTAATTTCAGAAACGATTTCGTTTTCCGCGCCTTCCATTCCCCCATAATCCCCACCACCACGGGGGCCACCTAGGTGAATGCTCATGAAGCGTCACTTTCCTTATTTAATGTATTTTTTTGTTGAGGATTTCCCCCAATTAATACACATTGAACATCAGCTGTAAAATTACGTGCTTGATCCATAACAACTTTGTTGCGACGGACTAAAAAGTTATATCCTAGAACTGCTGGAACCGCTGTTGCCAAACCAATTGCTGTCATAATCAATGCTTCACCCACTGGACCTGCCACTTTATCCAAAGTTGCCTGGCCGGCAATACTGATTGCAGAAAGCGCATGATGAATACCCCAAACCGTTCCAAACAATCCAACAAAAGGTGCCGTTGAACCAACTGTTCCAAGAAAAGCCAATCCACTTTGTAAACGCCCTTGAATTTGATCCAATGCACGATGCAAGCTCATTGAAACCCAGCTATATAAATCAATCGAATCTTGCAAAGCACCTTTGTGATGTTGTACTGCCTCAATTCCATTTTCTGTAATATAACGATATGGAGATTGTGCACCAAGCACTTCAGCACTTTGTTGTAAATTTTTTTGTTGCCAGAATTTTTTACGATTCACTTCTTTGAAAGCACCAGACACACGATTTTGTGCAATGACTTTGACGACAATCATATACCAAGAACCAATAGACATAATCGCCATAATTAATAAGGTAATCCGAGAAACAATATCGCCACTAGACCATAATGCTTTTAATCCATAAGGATTTTCCGCAGGTTGGGATATAACCGCTGGGGTTGCAGAAGCTCCTTGTTGCTCTGGTCCTGAGGCTATCGCTGATTGAGGTGCGGCAGGGGCAGGTGCCGTTGAAGGAGACGCCTGAGCAGCAGCAGGTTGTGCTGGGGCAGCATCTTTATTGGGTTGCTGTGCCATAGTTGTTTGATTAGCTGCCACAGCCATTGCCAACACAAAGGCAATAGGGGCAATACGATGAACAAAATGATAACGCTTACTCATAATTCAAAAATATTCCTCAACAAAACAAAAGCAAATGATTCAAAGATAATTTAATCTTAATATTAATTTAGCATACACAAAATGATTAATAGATTTCTAACAATATCAACCAACTCAACCTTATAACTTGAAGTTAATCGTATAACGGTGCCCTATCTCTTTAATCGGGGAGCCATTCTTAGTCGCTGGTCGATAACGTGCACTATTCACATATTTCAGAGCGGCTTGGACAAAAGATTGCCCCCCAGAAGAGCTGATTACATGGCAATTACTGGTAGAACCCGTCACCTCAACATCACAAGATACAATCACACGCCCCTCTTTTTGCGCTGCTTCCATATCAGGTGGATATTCAATCTGAGCTCCATTCAAAGGACGACTGCCAGCACTTCGATCTGGTTTGCCAACATTAGGATTCCCTGATTGTCCCTGTCCCTCTGTTCCAGTTGGTGCACTCGGAGCGGGAGCAACGGTAGTTTTAGGAGGCGCCTTCTTAGTCGGTTTTTTCATCACAGGTGGCGGTTTTGGCTGAGGAGGCGCTTCTGTATTAATCGGCGGTGGCTCTATTTCAGGTGGAGGCGGCACAATCATCTCGGGTGCTGGCGGTTGTGCCGCAGCAGCTGCGGATTCAGAAGACGCAACGTCAACGATTTGAACCTGAACAGGTAGAGTATCAGGTTGTTGTTTTTTAGGAGCTGATAAAAATACCACCAAAAGCCAGATTACCAGAATGTGAAATAAAACAACCCCAATAAATCCAACAATATGTTCAACTGGATGGCGTTCATTCAAAGTGACCATCAATCAATGCTTCCTATTCATTTGTATAAACATAACCATCCACCCTTATATAGTATAACCTTACCTATGATGCCTGAGCACTCGCCTCTGAACGTGTTGCCCCAACGCGTAATGCCAAAGCCGCTGCCATAAACTCATCAAGTTCACCATCCAAGACAGCTTGAGGATTAGTTTTCTCAACTTCTGTACGCAAATCTTTAACCAATTGATAAGGTGCCAATACATATGATCGTATTTGATGTCCCCACCCAATATCTGTTTTACCTGCTTCAGTCTCAGCCGCCGCCTCTTCTCTTTTTTTCAATTCAGCCTCGTACAATCGTGCCTTTAACATTTCCATTGCTGTGGCACGATTACGATGTTGCGAACGATCTGTTTGACAGGCAACTACAATCCCTGTTGGCATATGTGTAATTCGAATGGCAGATTCTGTTTTATTAATATGCTGTCCGCCCGCACCAGAGGCTCTATACGTATCTACCTTTAAATCAGATTCATTAATATCAATTTGAATCGAATCATCAATTACAGGATAAACCCACACCGAAGCAAACGATGTATGACGACGTTTTGCTGAATCAAAAGGAGAGATACGTACCAACCGATGCACCCCGGCCTCTGACTTTAGCCAGCCATACGCATTCATACCACTTATTTGCAAAGTCGCTGATTTAATTCCTGCCGTTTCACCTTGCGTACTTTCCATAAATGTTACTTTATATCCACGCTGTTCAGCCCAACGCGTATACATGCGCAGCAACATTTCCGCCCAATCCTGTGCTTCTGTACCACCTGCGCCAGAATTGACCTCTAAATAACAATCATTACGATCAGCTTCACCAGATAATAGGCTTTCAATCTCTAAACGCTTAACTTCTTTTTCTATCGCTTTTAGATTTTTCAAAGCATCATCAACAATACCCTGATCCCCCTCAATCTCAGCCAATTCAATCATCTCAAGATTATCTTTGCAATCTTGTTCTAGCTTACAAACCAACGCGACTTGATTGGCAAGAAACGTTCTCTCTTGCATCATTTTTTGCGCTTTATCAGCGTCATCCCATAAATTAGGATCTTCAATCTGATGATTTAACTCAGCAAGCCTATCTTGTGCGACATCCCAGTCAAAGATGCCTCCTCAGCAGCTCTAATGACTGCTCTATCACTTGATAAATGGCTTCGCTTTCTGTGGACATAACCCCTCTACTTCCAATTGCAAATAATTCTTAATGTTAATAACAATAATTTTTAATTAATACAAGCCCAATTAATACAAACCACCCATACCAATATTTTCACCAGGGGCAGACGCTGGAGAGGCAGTTTTTGGTTTAATTGTGCCACCTTCATTAACATAATCCCCAGAATATCCACCTCCCATACTCTCTTCTGAATCTGGAACATTTTCAGCACCTGTATCTGCAGCGCTTAACGCACCTGTTGCTATACCTGGGCTTAGGTTAATACTGCCACCTGGGGTTTGACCATCTTTAAATGCATCAGTAACCATACCCTTGCTGGTGCTATAACTGGCCATAAAAACACCAGCAGGTTTGATAAATTCTCTTTTTGGATAGGTTGGTAGTACTTCTTTCATATAAGCATTCCAAACAGGGCCTGCAATCACACCCCCAGCCATACCTTTACCCAATGTCTTTGGAGAATCAAACCCAAACCATACAATCGTTACAACATCAGGTGAAAACCCTGCAAACCAAGCATCATTGAAATTCTGCGAAGTTCCCGTTTTCCCTGCAATCGGGGTATCAATACCTTTGCTCGCAGAAAAACCAGTTCCTCGGCGCATCACATCTTCCATCATTGTGATAATTTGATAAGCGCTTTGTTCAGATACTGCACGCTTTCTATTATCTGTAAAAGTTGGTAATTGATTAGGATCGGTTACATTATTCGCTTGAAACGCATCAGAACGCCAAATCACTTTTCCATTTCGATCTTGGATATAATCCACCGTAGTAGGTTTCACAATTGCCCCACCCGAAGCGATGCTGGCATAAGCCCCTGCATGCCGCAAAACTGTTGTTTCAACAGCACCTAGCACAGCAGGCAGGACTTTCGGCATAGAATCTACTTCACCCAAAGCAACTGATAAATTAGCGATCGCATCCATCCCAATTTGAGCGGCTAGACGAATAGTAATAATATTTCGAGAATAACGCAGGCCATTATGCAGCGCAGTTGGACCCCAAAAACTGTGTTCATAGTTATTAGGATGCCAATCCCCTACAGAAAACGGGGCATCCATAAAAATCTGTGATGGTAAAATCCCTTTTTCCATCGCAGCTAGATAAGCGATTGGCTTAAACGAAGAACCTGGCTGACGCAAAGCTTGGGTAGCACGATTAAATTGAGACTCTGCAAAAGACCAACCACCAAACATAGCCAAAACACGCCCTGTTCGAACGTCCAAAGAAACCAAAGCACCTTCAACTTGAGGAATTTGGCATAACTCAACCTGATTTCCTTCTGATTGAGGCTCAATCATAACGATATCACCGTCTTTTAACGGACGACGTTTTGACCAACTCAAACTTTTTGATAAAATTGTTCCTTGATGAGTTGTCGCATTTTTTCCGCCATCAACCCAGCCAACAGAACCCGTTTTGGCATTTAAAACAATTGCCAAACGCCAATTAGGTAACATCCCAGTAGGCAATTTCTGTTTTTTTAGATTTTCAACCCATTGTGATATAGCATCGTCACCAAGATGAGCCACAGCCCCACGCCAACCATGATTACGATCATATTTAATTAAAGCCTGACGCATTAATTTAGTAGCTAGGGCTTGGTTTTTTAGGTCCAAACTTGTATGAACTTCTAGACCACCTTGCATTGTCTTTTCAAGACCATAACGATCAATCAAATCACGACGAACAGCCTCGCCAAACCATTCTGTACCTGCAGTTGGCCCACGTCTGCCACTAACATTTTTAGAAGATAAAGGTTCATTTTGTGCTGCAACCTTTTCTTGTTGAGTAATCGCCCCTGTTTCAGCCATACGGCTTAATACAAAATCACGTCGTTGTTTGGCAGCATCTGGCTTACGAAATAAATCATAATTATAAGGAGATTTCGGTAAGCCGCCTAAATAAGCAGCCTCCGCAGTAGTCAGTTGGTCTAAATTTTTATGAAAATAAATTTGCGCTGCAGCTGCAACCCCATAAGCCCCTGCCCCAAGATAAATTTCATTAAGATAAATCTCAAGAATCTGATCTTTGCTAAGGGATTGCTCTATACGCATTGCCAAAATGGCTTCTTTGATTTTGCGTTCCAGCTTTCGATCGTTATTTAACAACATATTACGAGCGACTTGCTGAGTAATTGTTGATGCGCCAACTAAACGCTTACCATGCACACGAAACACATCTTGAATAAGCGCCCTGGCAATTGCCATAGGATCTACACCACCATGAGTATAGAAATTTTTATCTTCTGTTGCAATGAACGCATCCCTGACTTTTTGAGGAATAGCACCAATAGGAACAAACAACCGACGTTCGGCAGCAAGTTCTGCAACCACGTGATCATCATTAGCGTATATTCTGCTCATCACTGGAGGAGAATAATTGCGAAGCCCCTCAATCGTAGGCAACCCCTTAACCGCACTTGAATATTTTATCCATACAGCCAGCCCGCCTCCAACAAGAACAAAGAGAAATAGCCCCGTAATACTGCCAATCAACAAGCGCCAAAACCGATAACGAGGGCGAGGCTGTATTGAAACGGGACGTTTACGTTTAGAGTTGGGTGGTATATCAGGGGTTTCAGGAGACATATGAATTAGGCTCTATTCTCAAAATAACGATTAAAATAATCCAGCTAATTGTCTTATATACAGATTTTCTTAAAAAATGAAAATAAGTCAAATAAAATGATCAGTGAAAAATTACTCATCCTTCAAATATAATTTGACCGAATTTTTCCTTTTCCCCCATATTTCTGCCCCTTCTTGGCTTAAATACTTATACTCCGCATCAGATAAACCAATATTGGCTGCTGCAACATTTTCCTCTAAATGCATAACCTTTCCGGTTCCCGGGATAGGAATCATAAAATCTCCACGCTTTAATAACCATGCTAATGCAACTTGACGTGCTGTTGCGTGCTTGGACTTCATAATTTCTTTTAACACATCGCCTTGTGTGAACTCCCCTTGATCCAAGGGCGCATACGGAATAAATGCAATATTATTATCTTGGCAATATTGCACAACAGCCTCTGATTCTCTGTTAATCAGATTATATTTATTTTGTACAGATACAACTTTAAAGAATTGTTGTGCTTTTTCAATCTGTTTAATTCCCACCGCAGATAACCCAACATGACAAATTAAACCTTCTTGCTGCATTTTAGCAATCGCTTCAAATTGCACTTCAGCTGGCGTATCTTCTGCCACACGGTGTAACTGCCAAAACCGAATTTCATTCAATTTTAATCGACGCATGCTCATTAAAACACACTGACGCAAATAATCAGGGCTGCCAATAGGACGCCAAATATCAGGGCCATGACGCGTATGACCACCTTTAGTGCCAATTAATAAAGAAGAAGGATAAGGATATAAAGCTTCACAAATTAAATCTTCACTGATAAAGGGGCCATAACTATCGGCTGTATCAATAAAATTTACACCTAACTCCACCGCACGTTTGAGCGTAGCAATAGCCTCATTACGATCTTCGGGTTCGCCCCAAACACCTTTACCAACAATACGCATGGCACCAAAACCCATACGATTAATTTCTATTTCGCCACCAATTTTATACGTGCCTGCTTTTGATATATCAATCGTTTGAAGCATTTCATTTTCCTCTTTTACAATATCTTGATCATCATTAATGCGTTAAGAGTAGTATGTTACTACTCATTTTCGTTCGATGCTTGTATTTTCGTAATGCGAACTAATTCAATACGATAATCCTTCATTTCTATAACTTCAAATCGTAACCCTTGAAATTCTATGATTTCACCGATGGTCAGAATTCTTTTATACTGTGCAAAAAGAAAACCTGCCAAAGAAACGTACTCTTCGTCATGATCAAAAAAAGCATCACAATTCAAAGTCATCATCACTGAATGAATATCCGTAGAACCTTTAACTAGCCAACTATCCCCATCTTTGATAATTTTCGACGTTTCATCTTCATCCAAAAACTCTCCAGCAATGGCTTCTAATACATCAACAGGGGTTGCAATTCCTTGAACCGTATCGAATTCATTAGTAATAACAACTAAACGTCCTTTGGCTTTTTTCAAAATTGGCAATAAATTAATAACGTCGATCATATCGGGAACGATAATCGGAGGATGCTGTGCTGCAAATTCTACTACGTCCTCTTTATTATTTACAACCATTAATAAATCTTTGGCTCTGACTACACCGATAATATTATCCAAATCCCCTCGGCAAACTGGGAAAATATTATGGGGTGTCTCTAGAATTTGTTTTTTTATTTCCTCTGGTGAATCTTCACAATCAATCCAAGAAACTTCAATTCTAGGGGTCATAATACTGCGTAAAGAACGAGACGCTAAGGTTAAGACCCCATTAATCATGTAACGCTCTTCTTCTGCAAAAACTTCTTGAGATGCTTTATCAGAGTTCCCTTCTTGTTGCTCTGAACGATTTGATCCAATTAAACGCAGAATTGTTTCAGCTGTACGATCACGAAATGGCCGCTTTGATTGGTTTTTAATAAAATTACGTCGTGCAATTTGGTTAAAGAATTCAATAAGCAAAGAAAAGCTAATCGCAGCATAAATATACCCTTTGGGAATATGAAACCCAAGCCCATCTGCAACCAACGTCACGCCAATCATCATCAAAAAACTAAGGCAAAGCACAACAATCGTCGGATGTGCAATGACAAAGCGCGTCAAAGACTTTGATGCATAAATCATCACCATCATAGAAACGATAACTGCTGCAAACATAATTGGCAGCTCGTCTACCATACCGACGGCAGTAATCACTGAATCCAACGAGAATACAGCATCCAAAATAATAATTTGAGTAATCACTACCCAAAATTTAGCATTGCCTTTACCTTGATTATCTTGATGCTCATGCCCCTCAAGGCGTTCATGTAGCTCTGTTGTAGCTTTAAATAGCAGAAAAATACCACCAATAATCAAAATTAAATCTCGAACTGAAAGCGTAAAGCCTCCATATTCAACTAGTGGCTTGGTCAGTGTTACTATCCATGAAATAATAGAAAGCAACCCTAGCCGTGTAATCATTGCTAAAACCAAACCTAATATTCTGGCTTTGTCTCGTTGATTAGCAGGTAGTTTATCAGCAATAATTGCGACAAAGACAAGATTATCGATCCCTAGGACAATTTCTAAAACAATCAGCGTTATTAACCCAGCCCAGGCCGAAGGATCAAGTAAGAGTTCCATATATCTTTCTCATAATAGTAAAAAGGCAATTTCATTATTATTAACATAATAATACAAAAAAATATTTATATCTCTCTATAGACCATGCCAGTATGTTAAAAATAATCAAGTTGATTTTATTTATAGAATAAAGAAGAAATTTTTATGACCAATTATCGTAAAATAGAGCATGGTTCAAAACTGGTAGTTGCCACCCACAACGCAGGAAAAGCACAAGAAATCAGAAGCCTATTGGCCCCTTTTGAAATTCAAACCTATTCGGCTGGGGATTTAAACTTGCCAGAACCTGAGGAAACAGGATCAAGTTTTTATGAAAATGCAAAAATCAAAGCTTTGGCTGCTACGCAAAAATCAGGATTACCCAGCTTGGCTGATGATTCTGGCTTTTGCATTAATGCACTTAATGGAGATCCTGGAATTTATTCCGCGCGTTGGGCAGGCCCAAACAAGGACTATTCAATGGCAATGCGCACCATGTATGAAAAACTAGGAAAAAGCAAAGATCGCTCTTGTTATTTTATTTCTGTACTATGCTTGGCTTTTCATGATGGTGTTACTTTTGAATTCGAAGGAAAGATTGACGGAAAATTCATTTGGCCAGCAAGAGGGCAAAATGGCCATGGTTATGATCCTATTTTTCAACCCAAAGGATATTCTGTCACTTTTGCAGAAATGACAGAAAAAGAAAAGAACACAATCAGCCACCGTGGGTTGGCTTTTCAACAATTTATTAAAAACTGTTTCTAAGCCATTAATGTTCCTGCCCTTTATTTCTCGTCAATATCACGTTTCGGTAATAACGCGGGAACTAACCCCAATGTCACAGCTAACGTACATCCTAACGAAATCAACAATAGAACTCCCATACTGGCTGTTCCAGGGTGTGCAGAAGCTGCCAGTGCACCAAAAGCTGTTCCAGTTGTCAAAGCAGAAAATAAAACAGCTCTGGCAGTAGGGGACGCCAATGGCTCTTTTAATTGTTCACGCCAATTCATTACAAAATAAATATTGAAAGATACACCAACACCTAAAAATAACGGTAAAGTAATAATATTGGCAAAATTCAAAGGTTGACCAATCACAACAATCACAATGATCGCCATTAACCCTGATAAAATCAAAGGAACCAATACTAAAATCATATCTAACACACGACGTAATGCAATAAATAAAATAATTGCCAACGCAATAATAGCCATAATTGCCGCGATGATAAAAGAATGAACAACCGTTTGCGCACTTTCGACGATATCAACAACGGTGCCTGCTGCTTTTGGGGCTACAGTGCGAACTTGCTTAACAAAAGCAATAATTTGATCGGTTGTTAGATCAATACCTTTAGGATAAACTTCTACTCTTAATCTTCCATCTTTTGTTTTATATTGATCGGCAAGCTCAGCTGGAATATCTTTAGAAGTTGTCAATGTTGGTGTTAAAATCATTTGCAGTCGTTGCAATTGATAAGGCAAAAATTTTACCAAATTATCATTCATAGCAATTAATTGATCATCTGGCATTGTTTCAATTTTTTTCAAGGCAACTTGCATCCGAAGTAAAGGACTATCTTTAGGTAGATCGTTTTGAATTGAATCCAACTCTTGAACCATCTTTACAACAGATTGACGCAACTCTTGTGCTGTAGGTTTAGCCTTAGAGCTTTGTATAGACAATGTAGGTAGTAAAATAGAAGCAGCATCTTGTAGCATCAACATTTTTTGTTGTTGCTTCTCAGGAATAAACGAATCTAGCCAAACAACACTTTTAACTGTAGGAAGTTTTTTAAGCTTTTCAGCCATTTCTTTGGCTTCCTCAGGGGTATTGACAATAATATCTGCGGTATAAGGCGATGTATTAGGATCACCCATCATCTTTTTCAAAGCCATCATTCCTTCGGAACGAGGATCTTTGGTATGAAAAGGATCTGCATCAAAAACAACTTTTTGATCAACTAATAAGAAAATACCAATTGCTCCCAAAATGGCATATACGGTAATAATTCCAAAACGATATTGACGTATTTTTTTATCTAGAGGCTTCAACCATGGGAAACCAGCATCTTTTTGTACAACACTCGGACGTAACACTGAGAGTAACGCAGGTAAGAAAGTAACCGTGCAAACAAACGCAATGAACATCCCAATACCAGCAATCAAGCCTAGCTGCTTCACACCAATAAAGTTCGTTGGCGTAAATGCTAGGAAACCTGCCGCTGCTGCAACCGCTGCGGTAAAAATTTGATGTCCAGCCTCGTATCCTGTATGTGACAAAGCGTGGGTTAAACCATCTTTTTCATTCTTACTAATACGATCCTGCCCCCTAAAACGAACGCAAAATTGTATTCCAAAGTCAACAGCAATACTTACAAATAAGATAGCAAATGAAATTGAAATAAGATTTAACGTTCCCACCGCTATAGAGGCAAACCCCGTTGTCAGATCAAGACCAATAAACAATAACAGCAAAATTGGAATAATTAATCGCCAAGTGCGAACAGCCATAAACAGCCATCCTGCAACCAAAACAAAAGATACAAATAATCCAATAATCATCCCATGTAAAACGGTCGAGAACTCTTCATCATTAATCTGAGCATCTCCAGTCATGTAGACTTTGACAGCACCACTTTTAACATAAGGTAAATTATTCATTGCATTGCGCAAGATTTCAGAAGAAACCCCTGAAGGCCTAATTGAATTTAAATCCAATTTAGGTTTCGCAACAACCAATTGATATTTACCACCCAACTCTGACAATTTTCCTGAAAGACTTCTTTCCCAAGAAAACGGCTGGATACGGCCTGAGGCGTTTTCTGTTATAACATCTGCAAATCCATTTAACGCATCATTATATTGCGCCAGATCTATTTGTTTTTCTTTTACCCCTATGGTTACCATTCCCAGAGTATCAAATAATCCACGAGCAGACGGATCTGCGGAAAGGCTGCTTAAAAATGGTTGTGCTTGAATAATATTATTCAAAGTTGTTTCAAGCAATTTAGGAGGTAAAAATAACAGCCCATTTCGAACTAAAAACGGATCATTTTGTAAAGACTCTACGAAATCAAAATGTTTTTTATCATCTTTTAATTGTTTGACCAGCGCTTGTGCGCTTAACTCACCCTCTTCTGGTATTTTAGATTCAATTAATGCCACCAATAAATTTTCTCGTTGGGGAAAATCTTTACTCATCTGATCAGAACGTTTTTTCCAATCCATACTGGCAGAAAACATCTTGGTTGTATCGGTAGTAATCTCTAGGTTTTTATATGCTACCAAGGCAGAGGTTATTGCAATTACAATATAAAACAAGATAACAAACCAAGCATGGCGAGAACAAAAAGCCACCACACGCCCAATAAATGTGGACATCATTGGCAAAAAACCCCTTTAACCTCAATATCGATATAAAATTAATAAGCAGAAATAACCGCACAAGTTAGATATATAAAAAAACAAAAATATCCTTGTCTTATTAAATAGAAATAAAAAGAAAATAAAACAACCTTTATATCTACTCAAACACAAAAAGAACCCATTTAAAATAGAATACATAATTGATAATGATATTATTTCATAAAAATATTGAATTTGCTTTGGCTAATCAATCTCTAATATCTTTATTATACTACCCCAATTATTCCTTTAACTGTAAAGAACAATTATGCAAACGTATTTTAAAAATAAAGTTGCCTTAATCACAGGTGGGGCTCAAGGAATAGGGTTTGATACCGCCAAAGCTTTTGCAGATCAAGGTGCAAATGTCATTATTGCGGATTATAATGAAAAACAAGCCCAGATAGCTGCCCAAGAAATTAATAAACAGGGTAACACAGCTATTGCGATCACTTGTGACGTAAGTAAAGAAGATCATGTCAAAGCAACTATCACACAAATTATTGATCAATTTGGACAATTAGACATAGCCTTTAACAATGCTGGAGTTCAAAGCCCTGTAACAAATATTGCCGATTTAACTTCGGAAGAATATGACCGCACCCTTAATATCAACCTGAAAGGTGTCTGGTTATGTATGAAATATGAACTCTTACAGATGCGAAAACAAGGTAGTGGTGTGATTGTAAATTGCTCTTCTTTGGGAGGACTAGTTGGGGGTGTTGGACGCGCCGCCTATCATGCAACAAAACATGGGGTGCTGGGCCTAACCAAAAGTGCTGCGCTGGAATATGCCATCCAAAACATTCGTATTAATGCCATTTGCCCTGGTACTATTGATACCCCTATGGTTGAAAAAATGTTCGAAACTGGAGATTTATCCCGTGAAGATCTAGCACGCGTACAACCCATCGGGCGATTAGGCAAAGGATCAGAAATTGCAGATGCTGTTTTATGGCTATGTAGTCCTGCATCCAGCTTTGTTATTGGTCAATCCATCTCTGTTGATGGTGGTTATATTATTCAGTAATGATGAAATTATTTATTTTTATAGTCAAATTATATAAGGAGAACCCATGACATATCTCAACACTAAACAACAAGCCATGATACCTATTGCTGCTTTTACAGCGAATGGTAAACTTGACCATCTTTCTTTAGCAATTATTAATGGTTTAGAAAATGGGCTGAGCATCAATGAAATTAAAGAAATTCAAATACAACTTTACACTTATGTTGGCTTTCCCCGCGCCATTAATGGTATTTCTACATTAATGGCTGTTGTTAACGAGCGTAAGTCTAGCAATATTCATGATGAAGTCGGTAAAGAAGCCACTCCGATTGCAGAAAATATCGATATCCTTGCTATAGGAACTGAAGTTCAGACACAACTGGCTGGGAAAGTAGTCGAAGGGCCCTTATTTGACTTTGCTCCAACGTTAAATCAATTTTTACGTGCCCATTTATTTGGTGATATTTTTATACGCGATGTTCTTAACCATCAAGACAGAGAAATTGCTACGATTGCAGCCTTGGCAACCATACAAGGTGCCGACGCACAGTTAAAAGCGCATTATGGAATTGCATTGAATACAGGATTAACACAAATACAATTACAAGAAATCACTCAAATTATAACTTCTAAAGTCAATGAAGATACAGGCAACTATGCTAAAAGGATTCTAAAACAGTAAAATTTTTACCATAAACAAAAAAAACGGCCAAGCTCATTAAAGGCCTGACCGTTTTTAAATAGACTGTTATATTTTAGATTTTTTGAAGTAATACCAAGCTTTCAACACAAGCGGCAACGGCTTCACGACCTTTGTTTTCTTCATTGTCTTCAGAACGATCTTGCGCCTGTTCTGAAGTATAAGTTGTCAAAATACCAAAGGTTATCGGTGTTTCAGTCGCTAGGGATGCTTGCATAATACCAATCGTTGCGCCAAGACTGATAAACTCGAAATGAGCCGTATCCCCTTTAATCACACAACCTAAACAAACAACACCATCATACTTCCCACTTTTCGCCAATTTTTGTGCAATTAATGGTAACTCAAAAGCACCAGGTGCATAAAATAGATCTTCTTCTGCGTTAAAAGGGATTTGATGTTCTGCTAACCATTCCTGAGAACCTTTAGCAAGACCACCCGTAACTCTTTTATTAAAACGACTGACCACAATAGCAATACGTGGCATTGTTTTAAATTCAAAATTCGTCAAAGACTGTGGTGCTTGTTTAATCATTTCAAAAGACTTTCGATATAATAAGAATTATTGATCAATTTTTTTAGAGGTCAAAGCATGTCCCATACGATCTCTTTTGGTTTTTAAATAAGATACATTATGAGGATTAGCTTCAATTTCAATCGCAACACGATTTCTTACAGAAAAACCTTGCTTCTCAAGCATTTCGACTTTGTCCATATTATTCGTAAGCAAATCAAGCCCTTTAATGCCTAACTTCTCTAAGATCGCTCCAGCAACTTTCCAATCACGCATATCCGCGGCAAATCCCAAGCGATGATTAGCTTCTACTGTATCTAGACCTTGGTCTTGCAAAGCATAAGCTGAAATCTTATTAAATAAGCCAATCCCACGCCCTTCATGTCCACGTAAATATATTACAACACCTTTGTCAGACTCACCAATCATCTTCATAGCCTTGTGCAACTGAGGACCACAATCACAACGCAAAGAACCTAATACATCCCCAGTCAAACATTCTGAATGCAACCGAACCAAGGGTATTTTAGCATCATCAGAGGAAAAATCCCCTTTCATAATGGCCAAATGTTCATTCCCTTTCAAGTCAACGAAAGACTGAACCGTAAAATCTTCCCCACCGTAATAATTCGGTAAATTAGCAACCTCTCCTGCCCTTACAAGTGCAATTAAAGGATCAACGGGTACCGCATCATATTGTTTACGCCATTCAATAATAGCAGATACGCTCACCAAAGGAATTTGGTGCAGTTCAGCAAATTCCTTTAAATCTGCCATTCTAGCCATTGTGCCGTCTTCATTTAACACTTCACAAATAGCAGCAACAGGTTTTAACCCTGCCATTTTAATTAAATCAATTGAGCCTTCTGTATGACCATCTCTCGCTAAAACCCCATTTGGATCAGCAACCAAAGGAAACATATGACCTGGACGAACAATATCGTTGGCTGTGACATCATCCTTCATCACGACTTCAAAAGTTTTCGCGCGATCATCAGCAGAAACACCTGTGGTAATTCCCTCTTTAGCTTCAATAGAAATCGTAAAAGCTGTTTCATGAGGTGACGTATTATGCTGTGCCATTTGATATAAATTAAGCTGTTGAGCTTTTTCAGCCAACATCGGCATGCACAAAATCCCTCGAGCGTGGGTAATCATGAAATTAATGATTTCAGGGGTTACAAACTCACCCGCAGCAACCAAATCACCTTCATTTTCACGACCTTCATCATCAACCATCAATACCATTTTACCTGCACGTAAGGTATCAACAGCAATTTTAAGCTCAGGACTTAACGTCTTGATCATTTCTGGACTAAACATAAATTCTCCACATACTTTGCAATAATATCTACTTCCACATTCACCATATCGCTAGGGAATAAATGCCCCAACGTCGTATGTTCCCAAGTATGGGGAATAATCATGATATGAATAATAAACTCATCTGAACCAGCTCTATCTGCACCAATTTCACCAACACCATTTAGGGTCAAGCTAGTACCATCAATCGCAATGGAGCCTTTTTCCACAACATATTTTCTTAAGGATGCAGGAAATGCAAAGAATACTTTATATGCATCCCCACTTTGTTCTGCTTTGATGAATCTAGCAGTCGCATCTACATGCCCTTGGACAATATGACCCGATAAACGCGTTGAAGGAGTTACCGCACGTTCTAGGTTAACACGCTTACTTTTTTGTAACTTTTTCAAATTGGTTCGGTTTAACGTTTCAGAGCTAATAAAAAATGTCGCACGCCCTTTATCATCATATTTAATAACCGTCAAACAAACACCATTCACAGCAACGCTTTCACCCATGGAAAGATCTGTAATACCCGTATCAACCTCAACGACTATAGCCTCAGGTTCATGCGTTACACTGTGAATCGTTCCCAATGATTCTATGATACCAGAGAACATAACTCTTCCTTTTCAAAATGAAACTGAACATCGGATAAAAGCTGACGTGTTGGGAAAGCCGTATGCTTGGAAATAATATTCACATCATCTTCACCTTGTGTTTGCTGGCGAATAGTCAACCATTCATCCCATAATTGCCGTTGACGAAATTCTTGTAATAATAAGGGGCCAGCCTCTACCATTGCCCACATGACTTTATGTGCATATAGAAGCTCTGGCAATCTTTCCAAATCATTACAAAGCAGCAAAGAAAAACCATTTGCTTTGGCTTGCTCTATATATTGTTCAGACAAAGCATCTTCTAATTTTTCTTTGGCTTGGCTGCAAATTACCAATAAACGGGTTTTTTCTGGATGGTCAGGCACATGGCGAACGGTAAAAGATGGAATATCCATTTTAATCGTATTCACCCCTGTAATAATTGCTTCTGTCCCTCGACGCAGTTGATGTGCCAAAGTTAAAGATCTAGAAGAAGTAAAGGTTTTTTGACCTTTGGGTGGCACCATAGAGCCTGAAACGTTCAAAGCTTGTTTAACAGTAATCCAAGCTTTGTGTTCAAGCATAAATTTAGTAAATGGTGCCAACAAATCTACACATTGTTGATGCCAATATTGCGCCATTATTGAAAGGATATCTTCAAGTAAAAAGACCTCTTTACCTCCTTCTTGTAACCTTACGTGACCTGCTCCACAAACATATGGGTTAGGATCTTTTACCCCAATCCATATTCTTTTAGCAGGGCTTTGCAATAATGCTTCAGAACAAGGAGGTGTTCGCCCAGTATGGTTACATGGCTCCAAAGTTACAATAACATCAGAAATCCTATCCCACACTCCAAGATCTTTACATTGCTGCAAGGCCAAAGCCTCTGCATGGAGTGTGCCTGCTTGATGATGAGCTGCAACCGTTAAGAGATTCCCTTGTTCATCCAAAATAGCACAGCCTACGGGGGGATTGGGCGCAGTACGCCCTACATATTGCAAGGCTTCATTAATTGCACATTGAAACCCATTTACAATTTTTTCAGAAAATTCAACTTTATTGAATAAAGTTGAATGAATGCGTGCTTGCATTTTAAAATCAGTCCTTTGCTCTGGACGCACGCGGGCACATATGCCAAAACTTGTCGCATATTTTACTATGAACAGCCTCAGCATCGTTCTTTCTCATCCGGACTATGACCGTCGGCTTCGGAATTACACCGAAATCTGCTTGACCTTATGTTATTTCTAACATAAGCGCTCACGGGCTTAGAAATATTGCTATTTCATCACCGCCGGTGAGGAGTTTCACCTCGCCCCAAGAACGTCGTATTAATTTATATAATTAAGAGTCGTCATGACTCTTAATTATTAATCTAGGTTTATTTAGCCAAATGATCAATACTTATAGCTATAATTTGATTAAAAACGATCAAAAAAAATCGCTTCCCTCTCAATTTTACACTAAACTATAAAAAAAATTACTTTTTTATCATTTTTTACTTGTGTTCGAACATAAAATATTGCATAGAACAATCCAACAAGCGTTATAACGCTGAAATGCCGGATTAGCACAGTGGTAGTGCAGCGGTTTTGTAAACCGAAGGTCGGGAGTTCAAATCTCTCATCCGGCACCATATATCCTTCCCACAACCTATATGATTATAATATCTTCAGGCTGAAGCAAATAATATACTTTAATTCTGCATAAAAAAAATATCCGAAAAAGAGTGACTTTTAAAACTATTATTAAGCTTAAGTTGAAATCAATAATCAATCTGGAATATAAGTAAAATTTCTTTGGCTCTCAACATTCGCATATGTTCCCGGTGAAGTCTCAGGAAATCCTACAGGAAGTATTGCTTGAACAATACAATCTCCATCCTCGACATGAATAGGTAAATTTTTATTTCCAGAAGCACTACCAACAACACTATTACGACCACTCCCAACAAGGGTAAAGTCAGAAATAATCGTAGATGCTGGCCATAACACTGGTGATGGATTAGGTGCAGCGCCTAATCCAGCAGGACCTTGAGTTTGGAATTTTTGATCTGTTCTCTGTCCGACAGTATCTTTTTTGAAACCAGCGTAACAACTGTTATGTTTTAAAACAGCTGTTACATACCTTACAGACCATCTTTCTTTAGAAGTAAGGGCACCAACTGATACGGAAGCATTCCCACCAACGGCGGTAATTATTCCTGGTCTAACCACTCCATTACCTCGTCCTGGGCCGCTAACAACAGGATAAACAACGTTTGCATTATATCTTGTTTTTGTATAAGTATCAAGATCAATAGTAAATTCACCATCCAGTGCAGGACGAATTGGCAGAAGTGAATATTGAAGTTGTAAGTCTGCTTTCATAGTATAGGGTTTATTTTGAAAGTCAGTACCATCAAAATTAACCGTAACATATCCGCCTCTTTCAGTATCCAGCACAGTGTCATACTGGTTAGTGTAATCAAAATTATATACTTGTTTACCTGCTTCAGTTTGTTTAACAATACCACTAGCAAGTCCAAAATGATTACCACTGCCATATGCACTATCTAAACTATAAATTATACCCCCGTCAGAAGGGCATTTTCCTTGGTTGGGGCATTTACTTATATCCTTAATAAAATCTACACCAAACAAAGTTTCTGAATATGTGATCTCTTTACCATCAGCATTGAGATTTGCTTGTGTCTCTGTTGAAAATTGCCCTTTAACACCCTTTAATACTGGAGTTCCAGGCAAATCGTCAGGAAACTTAAAAAGATAAACATTTTTAGCTGTAAAATCTTTTGTTGATTTCGTTAGTGCTGCCTTGATGTCTAATGTGCGATAATGATCTGGAAAATCAATCGCCTTTGAAGCTTTAGAGCCTAAAAAAATAGAAAAAGCGCATAGTGCGCTTGTATATAGTAATTTATTCATAATTTTATCCTTAAAAAAATAGCGTTTAATAACGCATTATAAAAAAAAACCACCCCGAATGGAGTGGCTTAAAAAAAGTAGTAATTACAATTTATTTAGTCTGGAACAGTCCTTATATAAACCTGACTTTCCATATTCATGTTACTTCCTGATCCTGTTGTTCGATCTCCATAAGGAAGCGCTGCTTGCACAACACAATCCCCATTTTCAACATGAATAGGTAACTTTTGATTTCCATTGGCTTGTGCCATTATACTATCTCTATCTTTACCTGCCGAAGTAAAGTCTGAAATAATGGTTACATCAGGCCAAAATACAGAGGATGGATTAGGATCATTACCTGTCCCTGTTTTATCATTCCAAAAAAACTTTGTAGGGCCATGTTTCTTAAATGCAATTTGACAGCTATTTTTTTTATAAACTGCAGTTATATAGCGGACAAACCAATTCCCTTTATTGTGAATAGAAACAGCAGAAGTCGCAACATTTCCATTTACAGCATAAATAGTTCCTGGTCGTAACACACCATAACCTTTACCTGAGCCACTCTTTACAGGTAAAACGATATATGCATTTAAAGCAGGATTTTTTAGATTATAAGCACCAATAATAAACTCTCCGTCTAGGCCGTTTGTTATTGGTTCAAATGTATATTTAAGTTGTAAATCCACTTTCATCGTATACGGATAACCTGTGAAATCCGTACCGTCAAAAACAACTATTCCACAACCTTTATCTCCAGTATTAATATGAATACCTATATCCTTAGGCAGCATATAATCTACATCAGATAGTTGTGTGCTATTTCCTTTTGTCTGTTTAATAATATTTTGCACTAAAGAATATCGGGTATATTTATTAGCTAAATCTTGATAACTTGATACTGCCTCTCCAACTTTGGGACAGTTATTTGAAGAATAATCAACAGCGAACAGTGTTTCTGAAGAAGTTATATCTTTACCATCCTTATCAAACTTAGCCTGAGTGGTTGTCGAAAACTGACCCTTGACCCCCTTAAAAACAGGCTCTCCTGGCAAATCATTAGGGAAATTAAAAGGGAAAAGATGCTTGACTTGAAAGCTTTTCGTCTGTTTTGTTAACTCAGCCTTTACATGCAACGTTCTATAATGTTCTTTAGGATTTTCTGCATTAACAGATGTTATCGAAAACAACATTCCAAAAAAAAGACTATATATATATAACGATTTTACCATAACGTCCTATTTCCCTTAATATTATAAGATAAATATCATGGACGAAAATTTAAAAATTAAAAAGAAATTCTTTATTTAACTAGACATCAATTGCTTGCTGAAAGCGATCGACATTATCCTGCCAAACGGCTTTCCCTAGTGCTGTATTATAATATTTTTTATGATATTGCGCCATTGCAATGGCATCATTCCCAAAAGGTAATGCTGTTGGAACCCTAAGATAAAAAACTCTACACATAGCAGCTGCAAAAAAAATGTTACCTGTCATTGTGGTTGGTTTAGGAATACCGTTTGCGTCCGTATTCCATTCACCCGCGATATTTTTGAGTAATGCTGCAAGATGGCTACGTTTAGGGCCAGCCAAAAAATTCTTCCAAATATCATTATAGGTTGCAGGTTCCATTTGCATCGCACCCACCGCAGGTCCTTTGCCAAGCTGTTTTAAATAAGTTGATCCACCAGCATATCCTTCTGCAAGGAATGTACCTGTAACTTGGTTAATCGCTCTGACGCCACCCAAACCTAAATAATCCAAGGCTGGTTGAATAATTTCATTTTTTAAATGAGGAATATAAATCCCTCCTGTGACTTTTGCCATTGTATGTAATCCTTTTGATTTTAATAAAAAAAACCACCTGTTTATTAGGTGGCTTTTGAAAGTTAGTATGACTAGTAATTTACGATGTCGAATTTAATACCTTGTAATTATATACAGGCTCTAAAATAATAAATAAAAGTTCTTAATCCACTATATCAACATCCATCACAACCTCTTTTGCACTTGCTGCACAAACACCAAGTTCTGGATGATATTCAAAATATGCATTAACCGAATATGCATCATCCACTTGATCTTCTGAGTTAATAATTTGACCTGCAGAGTTTACGTCATCACTATACAATGGAAAAAGAATATCGCTATATTGTTCAAACTGTTCGCTTGCCCAAGCATCATTAAAACGCATATCAAAAGCATGCGCCATTTCCAAGGCGGGGATTTTATCTGTACCCACAAATAAGATATGAACCGAAACCTGGGATCTGCACCATATGATTTTATATTTATCTGTATAACGTGTTTCACTGGAAGATAAGCGTTTTTTATCAGTAATTTTCAAAACTATGTAAGGGAATTTAGGCGTTGATGTGCGGTTTTGGGAGTCATTAATAATTGATAGTTTTGCCCCTTTGACAGGAATAGCTTTGCGCATAAACTTGGCAATTAAATTATATATCTCTTGGTGACTTAGAATTTTTAATTTTGGAAAACCTTTATCCTTAGGAGCTTTCGCTGTGACTTGACTTGACTTTTTTTACCATTTTAATACTCGCTTTGATGTTAATGGGTAAATTTATCCCTTAAACGCAATTAGGGCGTTATATTCACAAAATGATTTTCTTTTAAAGGGGATATTGGGAAGTTACCCAAAATATTTAAAAATTTTAGGTAAAATAACGAAATGTTAATATAAAAATATTAACTTACTGTTAATTATCTTAGCTTTTATGAATAATTATCAATATATTTTTTATAAAAACAATAATTTAGATAAAAAAAATACAACGAACATTATTTTTCTTTAAATAGAAATATAGACTGTAACTACTTTTCCTCTAGCTCTTTTTGCCTTTCTCTTGCTCGCAAATAAGGAGCATTTTTACGTACATATTCCTTCCATTCTTGTTGTTCTTTTTTACTATTAAACATCCCTATACCTATATTCGTAGCACAATCAGGATAATCTGCTGTTATACCCATAACAAAAATCCCCCGTCCATTTGTAGTATGAAGTGCAATCGGCGCATTAGCAACAGGATGAAAAGACAGCAACTCAGGAATTATAAAACCAAATTCCTTTTTTAATAATTTAGTATTAACACATTGTTTTTGATCTAAATCAAAACCAAAACCTACAACTTTCCAGCCAGCCTTTAATCTTATTTTAACCCCTACATCTTTTACGATTACACCATCTAATGTTCTATATGATCCTAATATATAAGATACAGAATTTTCACTTTGTTCCACAATACGCAATTGATTATTGAATATTTTTTGAATATTTTTTAATTTTACAGGTAAAAGTTTAGGTGTTACTCTGAGTAAATCAATAAAATTATAAGGTAAAATAGGATATTGTTTTAAAAATTTTTCTGACAAAGCGTTTTTAAACAAAGGTATTACTTTAGTATCTACTCTGGCATAAGAAGGCAAAGAAAGTGCCAAACTCAATACATAGAAAAAACAAATATTTCTATATTTTCCGGAATGCTTCAATAGCATCTCTACAACTATTCCCATAATAATCCTTATATTTTTGTGGTGGATTGGTGTTGCTGGTATATTTTTCTGAATATAAATCAGCAATTTTTCTTTTTGCTGTTTTCATATCATTTGTTCTTAATCCATCACGATAATATTGAATCATATCTATTCTTAGCGAATCAGGCTCTCTTGCTTCCGCAAAAATATCAATACAAGCTGTCTGTAAAATCTCTGCCCTAACAATAATCTGATTAACAATTGCATCAGCCTCTCCACCTTTACCTATCATATAGTTATCTATACAATTTTCAACAGAAGAAAAATTATATCCCTTAAAAAAAAGAGCATGCCCCACTTCATGAGCAACAGACGACGTTGCCTGGGCGATAGTTGTAGCTTTATCTGATCTAAATTCAGAAGCTATGATAATTTTAGCCTCTAATCTCTGATCTTTATTCGGGCGTTGCGTTGTTGTACCTTTACCTGCTGCCCCCCATACAAATTGCCAATTATCATGTTTTAATTGTGTTACTTGCCTTATTAATGTTGGTGATTGTGAAACATAACGGTCAACATCACTTCCTAATCCTGTTGTAACGATAATTTTCAACTCACTTCTTCGGCGCGCCATTTCTTGAATGGCATCGTCTGAATCAGGATTGAACAATGGAGCATGACATTTTTTAGACATGTTTGGGCTGATCAAAATATCAATCTCCTCTATTAAATATATTTACTAAAATAATTATTTCCCTTTCCAAATTTTTATCACCGCACAAATTGCACGAATAACAAAAGACAAAGGAATACTTATAGCAACAACAGGAATAACCCAGGGATCGTGAATTTTAATCCACTCAGCATTATTTTCCCACCACCAGCGCAGGACCTCAAAGAGATTCATAGTTTTTCTCTAGCCCCCGCAAAATTCTGGAAAGCGCATAGAGATTTATTGCCGAGAATACACCCCATGCAAGCAAGCTAAAGTGCCATTGCCCATAAACTGCAATATTTAATGTTCCCCAAATTAAGAAAGAAGAAGCAAAAAATGCAGCCAAACCTCTGCCGAGTAAACTTTCACAATTCAATGCACAACATTGAAATAACCCAACGATAATAAAAAGGGATTCCCACAAATAAATTGGTATAACTTTGACAAATCCGTCAATAAAGGATTGTTGAATTACAAAATGATCTGGTGAACAAAACCCGTAAATTCCGACAGAAATTAACAGCATTGAACTCCACCATTCAGCAAACCAATGATCTCTTTTACGCAATCGTTTAACTAGACTTCCCCCCACTACCTTTCTCCTTCACTTCATCTGGCTTTTTAAAAGAGGCCAATACATGAAGAAACTGCCATAATTTATGACTTTTGCGATCCTGTTCTGGCTCTTTCCAAAACCTCATAATCAATGTACAAACTGTTACTATTACAGTCACCGCAGACACAATATTTCCTGTAATATCTCCAGGAATTATCCCCATAACATATTGAAACAGTTGCATTAATAAATCTGTATTTTCCATGTTTTTTTCCCATAAAAAAGGCATAAAAAAAGACGCTGTTGCGCCCCACTTTATGCCTATATTATATTATTTAACCTAACTTCTCGTTAAACCCTGTTAAATGTAAATTGTAAAGTAAATGCAATTGTTGTGTCTGTTAAAAAATTAACCCTTTTTCCATTCGTTGTATCAACAATTTGAACAATCACATTTCCTTTTATTTGATCTTGCTGCCCACAGATGACCCTATATTTGAAATATTCATCTGGAGCTGTATTCGGGATAATTAAATCAATATTATAAATCAATCCATTATAATCGTTTGCTTTATTAGTAAATAATGGAGAAGAGAGGATGACTGAATTTGTACCGTAAGAAATAGTAACATTTCCATAGCTAGGATAATTATCATTAAATCTTGGGATACTAGGTAACGTTCCAGCCACTGAAGCATTAATACCTATAACACCTGTAGCCACGATTCTACACAATGGGTTCCATACTTTGTTTGTATCATCATATACTCTTAAACCACCTTTATCATCCTTAGCAATAGCACCATCTTGTAAAATACAATCGTTAGTTAAAGCACTAACTTTACCTGGATTTAAAGACCCTGTCGTAATAATCGAACCATCATAATAAAAATTATTTAAATTTACATAATTATTTCTATTATAGAATTGAATCACATTATAACCAGTATATAAACCTACACTTTTTGAATCTGTGTAAGTTTTATTAGCTATTTTTTCTAATTCTGCTGCTTTCTTGGTTGCATCAGTAATTTCATTCGCTATTTCAGTTTCAATCGCTTTACGTTCATCTGCAGTTCTTGTTTTTTCAAAATATTTAATCGTAATACCATTGTTTTTTGTTCTACCACCATATTGAGCACCCCACATATTAGGAATACCAATGCTACAATTCCAACTATCAATAAATTGAAAATTATATGCTTTTAACCAAAAAGCTACAACTTGCTCTCCTCTTTGACCATCAAAAAGAGGTTTATCCCAACTTTTTCCATTCCACCAAACAGGTTTTTTATCTGTTTGGTTATAAGACTGAGTGCCAATCACAATATTGGATGTATCAGGCAAAGTATCTTTTTTATCAGCAGGAATATAAGGAACACCTAATGTCCTTGCCTGCGCTGTATCATCTGTATTTGTATCCCAAATAACAGGAGTAACAAAACCATCTTGTTTTGTATCATCATCAGATCTAGTAAAATAGTTTGTTGATAACCCAATCGTTCCAGATAAATAACTGTTAGTTATACCTGAAACACCTAAATTTCTATTTAATTTAATATCAGACAGTTTATTTGGATTAATTCTTAAAGTTCTTGAGCCATAGTACCAAGGTCTTTCTGGGTTTATTGAAGGCGCTCCTTGATAATTAACCGTATCATGCCCTAACAAACCTTCAGTACCAATAATACCCAAACGCTTGTTTACAGGAGAATTGTGCGTCACTAACTCCGTTTCTGGATCATATTCTTTAGATAGATAAGCTTCAAAAAGTAAGTTTAAACTATTATTATTATTTAATTCAGGTATACTCTCACTTCTTAAAAATATTTCATATTCTAGATCTAACTCTGGGTTTTGATAGAATATTCTATTATCGAGTATTTTCCATCCATACATAGAAACATAAGGTAGTTGCTTATAAAAAATCTCACCTACTTTATAATCTGTAGTATTTGTATATACACCGCCATTTTCTGATTTAAAATGCTTTGCCTGTAAATGTCCGTCACCATCTGACTTAATTTTATCACCATCTGATGATACTGATCCAGTTATTTTTAGATCATTAGACATGTTTACTGTAGATGCAATTATATTTAACATACCAGAACCAGCACTAGTTTCAGATGTTCTATCTTGTACCAAAAACCGCACATCGTAATCTAAAATATTTTTTGCATTTTGAGAATGAAAATTCATATAAGCAGATTGTTGACCATTACCTACATTATAATATTCAGCAAAAACATTATTAGCTGTTATACTTTTATTTACAGTAAGATTACCAACACCATCTGTTTTAACTAGACTTCCATCACTAGTAATAGTCTTTACGTTTAAATCAACAGTACCATCATTATCAAAACTTGATCCTCTGGGTATCCCAACATCAATAGTTACAATATCATCAACTGTATTCGTAATAAACGTCGCATCTTGTCCAACATCTAACGTTTTTACTTTTCCTGTTTTAATAGTAGGTGTAAGGCCATCTTTACCTGGATTACCCTGAGGTCCTTGAGAACCCTGAACGCCCTGATTACCTTTTAAAAATCCAGAATTTTGCCAATCAGAACCATTAAAAACAAATAGCTCTTGTGTTGTCGTATTGACATAACAATCATGACCTTTAAAACAAGTAGATGTTATTGGATCTTGTTCTCCAAAAAACCATAAAGAGCCTCGCTCTCCTTGTTTTCCTTGTAAATTTGATATTTTGATCCATTGATTTTGACTGAAAGTATATAAATCGTTTTCTTCTGTATTAAAATATAAATCGCCAGTTTTATATTGATCATTATCAACAGGGTATACTTGACCACTATAAATAAAACTTCCTGCTTGGCCTTTTATTCCTTGTAACCCTTGATTCCCTTGAAGACCCTTATCGCCTTTATCACCTTTATCACCTTTATCACCTCGAGGGCCTTGTACACCTTGTGCTCCTTGTTCACCTTTGGCCCCTTTATCACCTTGTTGCCCTTTTACGCCTTGATCACCTTTATCACCTTGTTGCCCTTTTACGCCTTGATCACCTTTATCACCTTTAATACCTGCCTCACCTTTTAAAGAAATCGACTGTTGCCAACCGCTACCATTAAAAACAAATAGCTCTTGAGTTGTCGTATTTACATAACAATCACGACATTTGTAACATTTAGACGCTATTGGATCTCCTTGACCATAAAACCATAAAGAGCCTCTTTCTCCTTGTTTTCCATGTAAATTCGATATTTTTACCCATTGGTTTTGACTAAAGGTAAACAAGTCATTACTGGATGTATTAAAATATAAATCACCATCTTTATAACTATTATTTACTACAGGATAAACTGCACCATGATAAATAAAACTCCCTGCTTTCCCTTTTAAATTACCTAATTTGTTCCAGTATAATGTATTATTTTTATTCATTACCGTTTCATATAAATTACCAGTAATATTATTTAACCAAATGACATTTTCCTTCACATCGTTTAAATCTGGATCTCGATTAAAAACTAAAATTTGAGTTCCATTTTCCCCTGCCTTACCCCTCTCTCCTTCAATACCTTGAATGCCTTGAGAACCAACAGGACCTGTATTACCAATTATATAATCACCAACCTCACCACTTTCTAAAATACCGGCGGGTGCTATTGGTAATGTTGCATCAAACTCTTGAATTGTATCAATATTTGTCGTGACTAAAAAACGAATACCAACTTTGGTATTCATTGGACCACCACTAACCCTTATTTTAAAAGTTTGTTTAGAATATGAAATTTGATCAATAACAACCTTGGGATCAACATCAGCTGGTTGTGCAGATACTTTGGTAATAACTTCACCACTATCTAAACGATTAACCATAGAAAATTGATAATACAATACCTCGGCGGGGGATTTACTTTGCAAGTTGATTTCTTGATCACTCAACGAACCTGATGGAACAATAATGATTTGATCTCCTGAATTACTTGTCATTTTTTTGATATCCTCTTTAAATACAAAAAACCGCCCAATATTTAGGACGGTTATAAAATATAGTTTATGTATTAAAATAATAATTTATATCTTAACTTAATTATCAGATATCGTAATTTATTTTAAAATACATTAATAAATAACTCAATTTATACATCTGATTTAGTAATATTTTTTTTCAGATATAATTAATTTTTTTAATATTATACACCTGAGCCTTGCATTAGTACTCCGCCATTTAACCATGGACTACCATCACCAGGATCACATGTTGGCAAATATTTAAACACCTCTTTTAAAGATTTTTGCAAAGCACTAGGTGCCATTGTTCCCAATAATTCTGGATCTCCAGAAGCTACACGAATAAATCCTTCATCCAACCATAGGCTTTTACCATCTGCTGGATCTGTACGGCTCATCACTTGAATTGCTTTTTCCATTATGGATAATGCAATATCAGGATCTAAATCATTAAAACTAGCTTTATAAATCTCTTGTCCGTTATTATTTACATTACGCAAAACTAAAATTTGATCTGTTGATAAAATTGTATTTGTCTTTTGCACGACTTGCGTTGCATTAGAGGATTCTGTATCACATGAATTTTGCTCACAGAATTCAAGATTACAAACGCCACTGCAATCTTCTTTAGATTTTGTAGTTAACATTGATTATACCATAATATATGAATTTTTATTATAAATTAAATAACGACCATCAATAGCCAAAGCATTTAAAGGTGGCCTAGGATGTGGATTATTACTTTCTTTATCTAACGCAATAAATTGAAAATTTTGCTGAGATATATTATCAATGAAACAACCATATGTTGGTAAAATAATTTCTTGGAAAAACTCATTACCTTGATTTGTTTTGATAATAAAAGTTAAATAAAATGAACGATTTTCTTTTCCATCCGAAAGGAATACTGTTAACGAGTGCTCTTTAAAAAAAGAGGAATTAATTTGTATTCCACTATGATTACATAGAGTTTTTCCCTGTATAATAATTTCACCATCATTCATTTGGTTAGAAAAATCAACAGAGTAATCAAGATAAGAAGCAATATGTTTTGAAGGAAAAGTTGCAATCCCTTTTTTATTTTTAATACGCTTTGGAACCGTATAGATACGCAATGGATTTAAATTAAAACTTGATATAATTTCCATGATAATTTGCTATGCCTTTACTTAAATATGAGCTTGGACATAACAAGAAACCAACCCGACCTCTTCTGTTATTTTATTTTCTTTAGCTCGGCCAATAATAACATCATTTTTATCTTTACTGACAATTCCATACCCATCTTGACCAACAGTAATTTTATCACCGCATGTAACAACACCTTTGACCTTGACAGGAACTTTACCGTTTAATGCGATTAATACAGCATTTGGATCTTTTTCGGCCTTTCCATTCATTATATAAGCAGGGCAAGTTGAAATTACACCAAAAAAATTATCTAATTGATCAGAGTTTTTACACAATGTAACTTCACTATTTACCCCATGACACATTAACGTTCCTGGCTCATAATCTTGACGGTCTGACTGGTAATACTCGGCCAAATCACCTTTTTCAACATTAAGAAATGATCCCCTAATAGCCTTAATATCACCATTTTCAGAAGATATCTCAAAAACTTCAAAAGAAGGAGAATCTTCAATATAACCTTGATTGAAAAAAGACATAATCAGATTTTTTGATGATTTATCTACTACTGTTGACCATGCAATCTTCTGATCTTTGGTTCTAAACATAAAAGGAACACCATCTACACTTGATGGAATATCCGTACTGAACCAACCTCCACTTGCAGTAATTGAAGATGCATTAAATTGACAAAAACTTTTATATAGTGGGTTATCATTTTCATCAAATCCCCAACCACCCAAGATAGATATAACAGGGTTTAAAGGGTTATCTTTCAGATTAAAATTCATTCGATTATCACAAAAAAAATCTATGGATTTTTCTTTTTGTGTGATGTATCCATCTCCTTCATCTGGTGAATTACAAAAACGATACTCTCCTGCTTTCATCGTTTTTGCATGGAAAGGAGTATCACAACTCCCTTCTTTAGCTGCTTTTGTACCAAGCTTATAATAAACATCACCAAAGGTTTTAATATTCTTTTCATCATTATATTCATCACTATTAATCATAACGATATGATTTTCGGCAGCTTTCAATCTTTTCTCTAAATCTGCAAAATCAAGTTTGACCCATCCATTATCTGGGCTGGTTGTTGTATTGGGATCATTCAAATTCGAATTAATTGTAGAGAACCATAATAAAGGCACCTCTATAGTTTCATTTTTATCATTTTTCTCTATCTTTTTCCCCTGAAGCATCGCTCCTTTTGGGTACCCTTTTATTTTATCGCATAATGCTTTATTAAAAAATGCGCAACCACCAGCCTGCATCCATTGTATAGCATCAGTAATTTTACTAAGAATTTTATTATGATCTTGACCCCAAGGTGGAACACCACCTCTCATTGCTGATTTCATCGTAACTTCAGGAAAACCTTCTTCCATTGTAGCTCTCGCAGGATGGAATGGTTTGCCATTTTCATCTTTTGTTGTTTCTTTATCCTTTGCCAACTCTGGGATAAACTCAAATTTTTGCCCGTTTTCTGCCCATATTGTTATAAATGGAGTTGGTCCATTATCTGATGTTGTCATTATAGCCTCTTTTAACTTTCTTTAACTTGAATATCGATTTCATACATTTCAACGCCCGCAGGCCTGGACAACAATCCAGTATTATAAATGAGGGCTACTTCCCTTTTAGTTGGAGGCCAATTTAACTTTACGGTAAGGCTCATATTCAAATTATCTTGAATATAAATCGAGCGTTTCGTCTTACATTCTTTGCAACATGTTTCACAACTATTTACACAACAACAGCTCTCACCCAATAATGTCATCAGTAAATAATTAATCTTAGAAATGCTAAAGTCACTAATATTAGCGTATGCTTTGGCCAGAATTAATTTCCGGAAATCATCATCATCAAATGTATGTTCCTGCATTAAGTCTTTACCATCACCTTCCGTTATATCTCCATCTTTGCCTTGAAGATCTCGAAACATACCCACAGCACCATAATATTCCTCGGGCTGTTGATTGTTTGGCAGGTTAGAATCATATAAAGAAGAATTATACCCCTCTATATCGTAATACGGTCTGGCAAGTAATAAGCTTTCTTCATAAAATCCCCAGTAAAACCCCATAAACGTACGTGCGGTACGGTTAACCCCAACAATAACTCCCCAAATATCTAGACCAAACCCTTGGGCAGTATTGACATTCCAAATGTTGCGATAAAAATTATCAAAAAAACCACAAACTTTAATCCTGTGATCAATACTATCCAGTAAAGCAAGCATTCTAGGAGAGTTAGAGTATTGAGCAATAACCGTTTTTTTATAGTCTAAACATGCTGGACCTTGTATTTTATCATCCACATCAGTGGTTTTACCGGTATTACCTTTGCAACAGTGACAACTTTTTTCTTGCTCAACTTCTTCATCACTCATTAAAAACATCCTTTTTCTCTTCTTCAAATGTCACATTAATATGCCTTGGGTCCAGAGTTGGTATTTGATTAATCGCAACTCGAATAACATCCTCTGTTGGATGTATTAACCCTGTTGAAGAACTTGGATCTGCTTGAAACTCTTTTTGATCACTTAAAAAGCCTACTTTGATACTAAGAATACCGATCCATTCACCTAAAGATTGTACTGGACAATAAAATTGAGATGCTAAAATTTGACTGCCAATCCGTGGTTTCCGAGCCCCATCTTTACCCATAAAAACACTATAAATTTTATTTTGAACAAGCGTTACAGGATCACCTGTTATAGGTTTTAATTTTGCAATATTAACTTCGATACAAATTGGTTTAGGCTCTGCAACATCAAAGTTAATGACATACTCAGGAGCAGTATCAGGACAATATAACAAATTACCATTTATATCTTTGGTATCATCCTTAATAACAACTGTTTCGTTCCCATTTAAAGCACAACCAGGTGGCTTTTTGCTCCATATTGATCTTGCAATTTGATACTTAATACTTTCCACTGAGCTGCTATTTTTGTTTGTGCTTTGAGTACGAAGAGAAACACAAACATAAACACTGTGTGGTTTTAACGTAATTGGAAGTTGAAATTTATTTTCTTTATCTTTTTCTAAAGCCTTGTCTATATAATTCTCGATAACATAAGCATCATCTACCACGTCTAAGTTAATTAATGCCGCCATAATACTATCAACACTATTTAAAGAATTATGGGCTACGGATTGGCGACGTCGTTGTTCAAATTGTGCTTGACTTTCATCTTCTATTCCGACAATTCCATCTTGTAAATTAGTAATAGATTCCCATCCTTGAATGACCTGATATCGTTCTGTTAGGGTCTTTATTGGACAGGTAATTGCCCCTTTTTTAAGACATTCAAAAACAATATCAACATAAGCATTTGATTGTTCATCTAGGTCTTTAATAGTGGCATCTGCTAAAGACTTATAAACATTTCCTTGCTGGTCTTTGACCATTGTTCCTTCTAGAATTTTAGTGTTAATTTTCCCATAACAACGGCCAACCACAGTTGTATTTGTAGCTCTTTTACGTTCAATAAAATAAATACGACCTATCCCATCTTGCATACGACCAACAGCATAATTAGGATCTATTTGATTCACATAATGGGCCAATAAACGGTTTCGATCAGAAATAATTGCGGCAATAGAAGTTACCAGTTGCCCTTGAGGTGTCGACAGTAAAAATTCACCATTTTCTTTTTTAAATTGCAGTTTGGAATCAAATGCATTTTGAAAATCTTGAATAATAGCATCCAGAATCTCACTTTCTTCAGGAAGCGTAATACCACTAGTGGTAAATTGTAGCTCTGCAAGGTTTGTTTTAAATGTATCATTTTGATTAGTAGACGACATTGATGGTTTCTCCACTGTTACTGGTTATAAAAATATTTCCATGCAACACGCGTGAACTGTCGATATACATATCTATATCGCTACGCATTACATTATCGACCCCATTTACTCGGGCTAATAAAATATTACGGATTAATCCTAAATTACTATTGATACCCAATATTTGCGCAAAATGAGGGGTTCCTTGAGAACGGTCATACCATCCTTCGCCTTCAAATAATTTAATTTCATTCGCAGCTTGTTGTGCAATGGAATAAGGTGCTTCACAAATAGCGATATTACCATTCACATCTACTTTTAAATCCCACAATTTTACATTCGGATCTACTTGTAAATCCTCATCCGTAGTTAATAATAAATCCATCACTTTACCCAATAAAAAAGCCACCCAATTTAGGTGGCTTGTTATTCTTATGTTCTCAATAAACTTATTGATACTTTCTTAATTTTTGATCCGTTCGCCAATTACTTAACGTATAAACAGCCCAAATTGCTGCTGGGATCCAACCGATTAACGTAATTTGTAATAATAAACAAAAGAACCCTTGAAAAGGCTTTCCTATTGTGAAAAACACCGTAAATGGCAATAAAAGAGCCAGTAATAATCGCATTATATTTCCCTTTAATAATAATATCGTTTAATTATAAGAATTAATTTAATTATAAGAATTAATTATTTTAAAAATCAAGTTTCTTTTTTCTGTGGCGATTTTTCAGAGGCTATAGGTCCTTTTGTCGGTAGACCCTCTTCAATGACTTTATGCACATGTGTTGAAAAGGCAATTGTACCAATTGTCGCGTCACCGCTTATTGTTGCATCTTTACCAATCGTTGTATTTCCTGTGATTTCTACATCACCTTTAAGAGTAATTTTTGTAGACTCTATTGTTAAATTATTATTTTTAATAGTAATATTGCTTGATTTTCCACCGCTACCAACAGCAACATAAACACTATTTTTTGTTACTTTGATACTTGTGGCATCTTTGCCTGCATCAACATTTCCATCATTCCCTATTGTCGGGACATTGATTGATACAGCATCTTTTGTTATTTCCATGTATGTCTTTGGCTCTTCATATAACAAAGACGCAATATACATACCATCAGACATAGAATGTTTTCTTAAACTTGCAGGTTTTGCTTTTCCTTTACTTTGCACGACATCAGAAATGTCGCGGGATGCAAAAACAACCAACCCTTTATCACCGACTTTTGGCTTAATAATTAACCCATACTCCCCCCCTTGCAAACGCGCATAGGGAATACCACTAATAGGAGCGTGCTCTACTGCATTTCCTTCGTTATCCAGCATATCAATCATTGGTGCGACATCAACGGTATGATTATCATAAACTTGAATAACAGTAACTGGCATCGCAGTCGAAACACTGCTTAACGCATTATCAATAATACCAACCAAAGTATTTAGGCTGCTATTCCCTTTATTTGGATTCATCATTGCTTTTTACTCAACTTTGCTTTTTCTTCTTCAGATATTTTAGATAACCCTATTGTTGTTGTCCAAGCACCATTGGGCGTAAAACAAGAAAGTTCATGTCGCATAGAGATCATATATTTCCATAAACCACACGCAGGTTCATAAACTGACTTAACCTCAATCTCTTCACCATATAAAAGATCGCCAGAAAATATAGAGCGTACAGTGATACCATCATTAGCATAAGCAGGATAACCAACCATTCCCGTCGCATTTGAAAATAATCGTGTTTTCATTTGCTTTATTTGTGTTTTGTTACCTGAACCTGATTGCGCCAATGCTGCATTCAAAGACATATGCATTGGCCAGATATATACTGTTCCGTTTTGTACACTAAATCTTATATGTGCATCATTCGTACATTGACGAATTTGTTCAATCACATCTCCATGATAATTCGAATTATTTAGGGTCGCAGTAACCCCACAATCTTTTAATATTAAATATAATGGACTTTCAGGAGTTAACGATAATTTACTATGATAATTATCAATAATAGATTGAATGATCCCTGCTACAGAGCCTTTACCTCTAAAAGAAAGAGATTTAGCTGGATGTAAATTTAACCCTGCCAAAGCCATTGCTCTTACATGAAAAACCACATCAGGCGCAGAACCATAATCTGTATATGCAACACTGATCCCTCCTTGAAATACTTTGGTAAAAACAGGGTTATCAGGATTTCCTGAATCATTACTGGCATAAACAATTAATTGATTGCCATATCCTTTTTCATTTTTTTGATATTGTCCTAGTGTCGTTAACTGGTTTGCTAGCGTTTCATCCATGTTATAAATCGTACAGTCACACTCTGGTAAACTGGTACCACCATTATAACTGATTGAAACAGTAGCTTGCAAACGTTCAATAGTGGCGATTGTTGACCCTTTTTTTAAACCTGTTTGTTTATCTATTTCTGATTTTTTTTTTGAAAAATAAATTTGTTTACCGTTTTGATCTACACCACCAACAAACTCGAATTTAAGATAACGTTTTACAAATGAATGATGATGTATATTAGGTTTTGCAACAAAGTAATTTAAATCTGTACCATTAACCATTACATTCCTGCTCCATCATCATCTCCTTCTGCTAAATAATATAATAAATACCGAGAACCAAAACCTGTATAAACAGGATGCGTAAAGCCTTCTTGATCGACAAACATTAAATCTCCGGGAAAATTTAAATATGCAGAACGCACCAAACGCACCCGATCCAGACATAATATCCCTGTTAATACGGGATCAACCCCATCATAAATATCTAAAAAAACACCTGCTTCACCTTTATCAAGCAAACGAAAATTATAAGCAATCCCACCTAAATTAGATGAGAATTCTTGAGCATCAATAGAGTTAAGAGATATGATTTTCATGATGATTATTCTTCTTTTATTGTTTTTTTTTGGCGGCCTGAATTTGACTGCCACTAGGTGTATTTATTTCCAGCTGCCCTTGAGCTTTAGAGTTATTATAAGTATCAGTAGCGCCACTTAACTCCACTGTATTGAGCACAACCAATATTTCTTGGAATGTAATTTGATATTGCACCATTTGAGTACCTTGGCTAGGACTGCGATTAACAGAATATCCCGTAATCTTGATATTTTTCATAGTGCGCTCTGCAGTATGCAGCTCATATAAAGTCGTTGTACTTTGAGCTGTTTCCAAAGCTGTTTCAAAAAATTTACGTTGTTTTTCAGTCCCTGTAGAAACATAAGTAATTTGACCTTGTCGAGGTTGTTCAACAAGGTTGTAAGCCATCGTTCTACCGCCCTTTATTTGACCATCTGCGCTTTTACTGCTTTCAACAGGGGCTGTCGTAACATTATAATTTTTACTATAATTTAATGCAGTCACTCCACTTTCAGTTGAAGTATCTACACTTAACACCTTGAAATATTTTGCTAACCCTTGTAATTCGTCCGCACTTAATCCCTTTTCGTAAAACGCATTCCCTCTAGCATCAAAAATACCAAAACGGGAATTCGCATTAATCAGTTGATTCAGTGCTTTCCACCCAGCACTTTGTGCGTAGGAACTCAACACATTCCCTACCCCTATTTTTGCCATCTGGCCCTCCATAAAAAAAGCACCGTAAAAGTGCCTATTTAATTTATTCATTACCCACTAAAATTAATTAAAATACTACTTAACTGTTGCCCTTTGCTCATATTTTCTATCTCCCATTCCACTCCCACATGTATGACGTTTTAATTGTTCACAAACTTGTTGTGCAATTTTTATTGGGTCTCCACTGGGTGGATTAACTGTAATTTTTACATCATATTTATAAGTATTACTCAAATTTTCTATATGAGAGCAGTCTTTACCCATTTTTACATCAGCTGCTGTAGGATTTTTACCGATATGTTGTTTTCTTTTTGCATCTAACTGATGGGGCTGTTTATCACCTGTTATACTTACTTCATTTACTTGCTGATAGGATTTGCTTACCTGCGCCGCTGGACTATTTAAATTAGTCTTGGGCATCCCTCGTTGTGCTTCAGCTGGAGCAGGGATTACACTTTTATTTTTCCCCTCTGATACTGTCTGATTTTTACTGATCTGTCGTTTTCTTTTTGTATTTAGCTGATTGGGCTGTTTACCAACTGTTATACTTACTCCATTTACTTGCTGAGACGGTTTGCTTATTTGGATCGCTGGGCCATTCAAATTAGTCCTTGTCATCCCCTGTTGTGCTTCAGATGAAAAAGAAATAATGGTTTTATTTTTTCCTTCTGATACTATCGAATTTTCATTGATATATTGTTTTCTTTTTGCATCTAACTGATGGGGCTGTTTACCACCCGTTATACTTACTTCATTTACTTGCTGAGACGGTTTACTTACTTGGGTTGCTGAACTATTTAAATTAGTCTTTGGCATCCCCTGTTGTAATTGAGATGAAGAAGAAATAACGCTTTTATTTTTCCCCTCTGATACTTTCCGCTGATCGTTATTTATGTTCTTTTTGAAATTATAAACTTCACTCGATAAATCCTGCTCATTTTGCTTTCTTTTTGGTCCCCAATAATCCTCTTGCCATTGTGATTTTACAGCATTATCTACACCCCATTGAATATCATCAAAAGAGCCTTTTAATTTTTTGCCAATATCTGCAACCATCTTTCCTTGAGCAGTAAACAACCCAATCTCTAATGTTTTCGGATCCACATCAACCTTATATCCTGACCAAGCCTCTAACTGTTTAATTTTTTCCTGATTACCAGGGGCTCTTAATTCATTCACACGCTTCGTAAGATCCTCTAACCTTTCCCCTGAATTTCCAACGACTTTTCCTTGCTTATCACGAATATCAAATCGAAACATTTCATTATTATAATCGACATTCCAACCTTTTTTTTCTTTTAAGTAATCTAAGGTAACCTGATTTTCTTTTTTCTCTTTTTCACTATTGGCAAGCAATAACTTTTCTTTTTGCTCTTGAAGAGTATATTCTGGTGGTCTTTCACCATAAGGTTTCATTGCATAATTCAGAGCATTAGCCTCTGTAACCATTAATAACCCCGTAGCTTTGAGCCCTTCAACTGTTAAGCTCAAATTTTTTGCAAAATCCGACATCCCCTCACTGGCTTTTCCAGCACTTCCACCTAACCCTTCAAACATAGGGGAAATACCCCCCAGTGATTGATTCATAAAAGCTAGAGTTTTATTGAAATCATCAACCCCACCATAAATTGCGGCTGCTTCATCAGGGTTTCTGAACATCTTCTCTGATGCTTCTCTCAGTGCATATTCTTGAACACCAGAAGATCTTGTTACACCACCTTGTTCAGTAATGGTTACATTGTTTTTATAATCACTTTGTGCATCAACAAAATTCAGATTTGAAGGTAAATTTCTGTTTGATTCCTGTGCATGTTGCTCTGCCATCCAAACAGGATCATGCTCTCTTTGATACCGAAAACTTTCACTGGTGAAATCACTTCTTCTTTGACCTTCCAATACTTTAACTAAAGAACTGGTCATATAGGCAAAAATATTGGCATCTTTACCAAAATAATCTTGTCCAGCAGCCACAGCCTCTTTGTTTCCTGCCGAATTTGCTTTGGACATTGCCTCAATTAAAATAGGAATTAATGCTTTGGTATCTTGTGCCCCTGAAATCTGTTTTAAAATACCATGATCTTGTTGATATAATGCATTGATCATTGGAATTTTTAATAAAGCATTCTGATCATTTTTAACATCAAGAATTGCCTTACTTTTTTCCTGAAAATTATCTGCATGTTCAGCATCCACACCAAACTTACTTGACATATACCGGTTAAACATTAATTCTTCATAACTCACCCGCATCGCAGTAGCCGTATTATTATCTGCCTGCATTGTTTGTGAAACCGTCATCGGCGTTAGTTTAGAAACAATTTGTTTAAGCGAAATATTGAACTCTAAAAATGCAGCATTTTGATCTGCCAGTAATTGAATATAATTCTTTTGTAAATTAATTTGCTGTTGAGAATCTGCAACCCCTTTGTTTTCTGCTTTTTGAGAAAAATCGTCATTTACCAGACGTTTTACAATCTCATCAATATTTTGTTCATAAAGGGCAAATAATTTATTGATATGGTTATATGCATTCGTTACGGTTTGATCTAATTTTGCAATAGAGGCAGCTAACTGTTTTCCATATTCCAAAGTATCAGAGTTAATTTCTTGATGTGTTGGAATTACTCTGGGAACAGATGTGTTAGAAGATATATCGGCCATAATCCTATCCTGTTTTTAATAAATAAATGCATCATTGCGATAGCTTGTCAAAAATAATAAAGTGAAATAAAGTGAAAACAATTTGTTAATGTAATAAGGCTTCGTAAAGTGAAAAAAATCATCTTTCTTCTACCCCTCCTAACTTTTCCCTTCTCCGCAATGGCTCAATCAAAACCAGAGAGAGCACCCGATGCCTATATTGAAGCAACGGAACAACGTTTTTTTCCCATTTTATGCAAAGAGGGATTAAAGGGGTTAATGAATGAAGTTTATGATTGTTACCAACATACCAAAGATAATGATCCAAAATATCTACAATGTATGATCGCCGATGCTTTTGTATTTAGCATAACTTCTAAAGTAAATAAAAAAGCTGAAGATCTTGGGCAGCCTATACCTTTTGATGCGCCATTCTTTACACAAGAAAAATGGACTAATCGCATAAGAAAACTTTTAACTTTACCACAACTAAGTGGTTATCCAAGTAATGAGCGTACCCCATATCTCGTTAAATCAACAAATGAATTTATACATGCCTCAGATGCAATGAACGCCGATCCCAAGAACAGCTGTATAACTAAAACTAAACCTGTTCAATAAAGCTATATAAAATGAAAAAAATCCTTTTTCTTCTATCTCTCCTAACTCTTCCCTTCTCCGCTATGGCTCAATCAAAACCAGAAAGAGCACCCGATGCCTATATTAAAAAAACTGCAGAACGCTTTTTTCCCAATTTATGTAAAGACAGCTTAGAAGGATTAATGAACGATGTTTATGATTGTTACCAACATACCAAAAATAATGATCCACAATATCTGCAATGTATGATCGGAGATACTTATGTATTTGCTGCTGTTTTCAAAGCAAACCAAAAAGCTGCAGCTCTTGGACGTCCGATACCTTTTAATGTACCATTCTTTTCGCAAGAAAAATGGGCTGAACGCACAGGAGATCTAATCAGAATACCGCAATTAAGTGGCTATATATTGGGAGAGCGCACCCCTTATCTCGAAAAATCAACAAAACAATTTATTGATGATATTAACATAATGTATGCAGATAAAAACAATGTCTGTAAATAAAGCTATATAAAATGAAAAAAATCCTCTTTCTTCTACCCCTCCTAACCCTTCCCTTCTCGGCAATGGCTCAATCAAAACCAGAGAGAGCACCCGATACCTATATTAAAGAAACTGCAGAACGCTTTTTTCCCAATTTATGTAAAGACAGCTTAGAAGGATTAATGAACGATGTTTACGATTGTTACCAACATACTAAAGATACCGATCCAAAATATCTGCAATGTATGATCGGAGATGCTTATGTCGTTAATGCTGTTTCTAAAGCTAACAAAAAAGCTGCAGCTCTGGGACGACCTCTCCCTTTTAATGTACCTTTCTTTTCACAAGAAAAATGGGCTGGTCGTTCAGGAGACCTAGTCACTATACCTCAATTAAGTGGCTATATATTGGGAGAACGCACTCCATATCTTGTCAAATCAACAAATAAATTTATTGATGATATTAACATAATGTATGCAGATAAAAACAATGTCTGTAAATAAAGCTATATAAAATGAAAAAAATCCTCTTTCTTCTACCTCTCCTAACCCTTCCCTTCTCGGCAATGGCTCAGGATAAAACAATCCTTTTGCTATATTAAACTTTTCATACATTATTAAGCCCATGAACATCGCTAATCTCGCTGGGCATTAATTTTCGCCTGTTCCATAAGAACCAGTTCATTGTAATTATTAACCATAATGATTTCCAAGAAATCATATAAGTCTTGTATTCCATAAATAGTTTTTAGCTCGTTTAATGTAGCAAAGCAAGAACTCACCACTTGCCCTATAGCTTGGGGGATGTTGGGGGTGTATCGGATAACTGATCGGTCTGAGAGTCCATTTGATTGATAAATTTGCTCAAGTGACGCTTGGCGCCGCTGGTAAAAAAATCAGTATGAAGTTTAAATGCCTCCCGTTTTAATCCAAAAATAGTACTTGCTTCTTCAATATATTGGGTTGGATTATTTAACACTGGTTCAGTCATCTGAGTTTGCCCTGGATTTAAATAAATCGAGCAACATTGTAGCAAAGGATCACTGACCACACGTAACTCATCGTAAGGCAGTTGAAAAAACATAGATGCAAAGTAAATTGCAAGACTTTCTGTTGCTTGATTGATCGCAGCTTTACCTTCTTCACGTTCTTCAACCACTTCCTCAAGAGATTTATCTTCATTCACTTGTTGAACATAGGAATAAACCAATGGTAATAATACTGACAAATCTTGGGAGGTTGCATTACGTAAAATCGCATTAATCGCGCGTTCTGCCCAGCTTTCAGTATCAAAAGCGGACATTTCTGTGATTTTAAAAAGTTTACCTTGGTCTCTGCCTTTTTCTTCAATTTTAATGTCAATTGAACGACGTGCCATCTATCTTTCTCCAATAAAAAAGGCACCTGTTACAGTGCCTTTCAATGTTATGTTATAGTTTTACAATTAATAGCCTAAAGACTATTAATTAAACTTCCAAAACTGAATCCACTGATTCAAAACGAAATTTACATGCAATCGGTTGTAAGATTTTTGCGTGAGTAGGTATTGATTGCCATTCTATCCAGTAACCATTATTCAAGCTGAACGTTTTTCCTTGTGAAGGAACAATCATAGTACCGTTAAACTTCATGGCTTCACGTTGAACCTGCATAACTTTTGCCAATGCCTGCAACGTTGCCAATGAATCAGATGCTGCAATAAAAGTAATGGTTAATTCGACAGTATTTGCAGTAGCTAAATATCCACCGTATAAATTACCTTCCATTGATGTTGCTGTTTCAACCATCGTTTGATGAGAGAAACTGAAGGGATTATCAGAGGTCATTCCCTCTAAACTCAAAGGAACCCCTACCAATGGAGATACAAACCCTGTTGCTGTTGATCCCAGACCCACAGCATCTGCTGCTGTATTATTCATCCAAGGATTAGACGCAATTAATGTTAATTTTGTATTAATTGCCGTAATTGTTCTATTTGCTGCCATGTTACTGAATCTCTATGCTATTCATGTTAATTTGTTGAACGGATTGTCCATCGGTATACCAAAAATTAATCGGTGGAGAATTACGTTTTACTCGAGTTTGCGGAGAAACACGTTCCATATCCACTTTGAGGTAATAACCTACCGTTGTAATACTGTTGATTTGCGACTGATTTAATCCTGCTTGTTTAAGCTGTTGAATTTGTTCATCAGCCAAAGCAACACCTGGGCGAACAGCACCAAAATTCATATATTGATCAATAGCAGGTTTAATCGCTGTCGTTAAAATTCCTTTACCATCTGTATTATAAGGAATTTGCCCTCGAGATAGCAAAGTCATAACAAAATAATATTGGAATTGTCGGCGTATCCAAACTTGGCAGAACCAACTATCTAACCAAATATATTGTCCTGAAATACGGCCTTCATACATAAAGGTAAAGTTACTCGTTGAAGATGCCCACACACCATAAAAATTATAACCTTTATCTTTTAATGTTAATGCTTCTTGCTCGTCAAAAACATTAGCAGTTAATAACGAACTACGTCTAAATGCAGCCGTAAAACGTCCATCTGTTTTGGTTAAATCCCACGCTGCAGGATAACCTGCAATAAATGCGCATAAATTAGGATTGTTATATACACAAACAACACCTTCATAATTACCGTTTTTAACTATGTCAGAAAGTATTAACTTCTTATCTTTATCGTATGTATCATTTAAAATAACACAGACATCATCTTTGGTAGAATTAGCCCACTGTGCAAGTTCTAATTTTTCAGCTTCACTGCCCTCCCATGTTAAAAAAACAGAACAGAAAGATAAGTTTTTTTGTCGTAACTCATCTAATAAACTAGAAAGATTTGGTGCATTACTTCCTGCACATAACAAACCATTTGTAAGCTTTAATTGATCAGCCAAAGTTCCTGATACACTAATATGATCTCCTGTAGTTTTACTATTAATAATCATAGATTGCGTAGCTTCAGAATAAGTTACAGATCCCTCAGGGTCTGATCTAGTATTTGTATTTGTATTTGTATTTGTATCTGTATCTGTATCTGTATCTGTATTAATTATAGATACTGGAGGATTTTGATCACCAAATATTGCTGAACTTAAAATACTAGCTGCATGGCTAAAACTGGTTGCGCCACTTAAATCAATTTTTTTTACATTTGATAGTTGTTCATAATTAAAGCTAACATGAATATCATTTGAAAAGTTACGCAACTGTTCCAATGTAACTTTTTGTAAAGATCCACCAATTAAGCTTGAAGGTGTAGTTTCTTTAAAATATGGAGCAATATATAATTGTTCAGCAACACGATCTGAGTTTGTAAAACCAGAAAAATAAACACTAGCCAGTTTATATTCTTCAGACTTCATACCAAAAATTATACCAACTTGATTTGCACTGGTAAAAGCTGTTGTTTGCCCTGCTGGGACACCAACATTTTGGGTTAACATTAACCCAAACAGGTTGTTTCCATTATTCCCGACGTCTAATACGCCAGGATTAATCTTTACAATATTATTTAAAGGTATAGACATAAATTTCATAATCCTTATTTTATTTTTGGATTGTTATTTAAATAAAAGGGCATATTCATATGCCCCTAGTTTCTTGACGGGCTTTATTTTTCCCGTAATTTTTGATGATTATTCCAATAAAAAAGACATCTAAAAAGATGCCTGACCTAATTATGAATAATATTTATAAATGGTTAAAAATCAGATAATGCTACGCGTTTCCATTTATTAGCCGCTACACAAACATAATGGTAATTTGTATCATCTTTAAACTCACCCGCATTACAAGAAACGGTCGATGATGAAGGAGTAGAAAGCTGCCCTTGAAAACTCTTCCCTATAAATTTTGAGGCTGAAATTTGATTACTGACACCAACATTACCTATAAATTTATAATTATTTCCATAATGGTTATTTGTGAAGTAAACAGTATTCGCATCTAGTTGATTTTTCCATGAATCGATTTTTGCATCGCGGTTATAAAAAAAATTAATATCTAAATTATTAGTATCAGTACTATTGGTTAAAAAACGAATGGAACCTGTATTGGATAACAATATAAATGGTGAGTATACTTGTTTACTATTAATATTAGCAGTTACCTCTTTATTTTCATTTAACCCAGCAACACCATTAGCAATATCAATATTGGATTTAGGTATAGCTTTTTCTACTTTATCAATAGCATCATTCACAGATTTACCATTAACACTCAACTTGTTAATTATATTTACGTTATTATCTTTATCAACGATTAACCCAAGTTTAGTATTTTCCCCTTGACCAGAACCAAGTGCAATACCACCTTTATAATTTAACGGATCAAAAATCACTTGCCCCAATACAGAGCAAAGAGTTTTATCTTTTATATTTTTATCATTACATGTTGGAGAATGATTATAGGCCAACGAATTATATGCTGGTGATTTTGTTGCTCCAAAATGTAACGAATAATTTGCTGCAGCTTTACCCATTGCAGTTTTTGGATTATCATTAGACATATATGAAAACAGCTGATATGTATCCCCTCCTGGAATCATAGCAGAACCCAAAGCACTTATAACTTGCTCTTCATTGTTATTTCTTAATGAATCCTTAGTCTGACCCCAGCTAAAAACAGAAAAACCAGCATCTGTATCAACAACTTTTCCTCCACCTTTAAAAACACCATCAACTTTTAAACCAATTGGCATATTATTAAACCCAGCCAAACGCAACATGTAACTACCTGTTGCGAAAAGTTTCGATCCACTGTGACCCCAGGTCATAGTTAAACCTCGTGTAACAACTTCACCATTATGATCATTAGGAATCCAAAAATCCCACTCATTATCATAATCTCTTGTAATAGAATCAGGTGCTTTCGTATAAGATTGTAAAGAGAAAGAATTGAAATTTTTCTTTGTTAAACCAAGGAATAATGTTGGTTTACTGTATCGATGATAGTTAGTGTTATAACGATCCGTATCAGTACCAGGATACTTATAACGTAACTGATAGTCATATTGGTCATTTGTATGAATTGCATCCTTTATATTCCCTGGCGTGCCAGCGGTTCCAGTCTTAGAAGCATCATTTAATGTTTTCCAACCTCCTGACTGCCCTGTTCCTGGATAATAATAAGTTTCTATGTTTATAACTGAATAATCAGCAGTTTCAGATCCACCAGCTTCATATCCATAATAATAATTTGGCATATCAACATTTGCAGCATCTTCATTATTACCACCTTCAGTACTATGCATACCATTAGCAATATTGGTCCACAAAGCCATCCGTGAGTGAATAAGAGCAGCCTCTTTAGCGCTTAGTTTAGGATAAATTTTTACATTTGAATTTCCATATTCTATAGCATAAGCAGTACCATCAGAAGAATAAAATTTAATATTTACGTTATCTGTAGTTGTCAAAGAATTTGCTAACTTGTAGTTAATCGGCAATTCAACAATAGTAATATCTTTACTTGCGTCATATACCCCTGGTGTTACTTTGACAGGTATTATTTTCCCCTGTTCATCAACCAAAGCTTTCCCTTCTGCATTTAATACATTAACACCATCCATTTCACAACGAGCTTGTCCACTATCATAACCAATACCACATCCAAATGTTCCTTTAACCTGAAAAGTATTAGCACCAGAAGCCTGTGCTACAGCTATTTGATAATCATTTCCTGTAACAACATAAGATCCATCAGAATTTTTAACCAGTGTATTTCCACCAATGACATCTAATGGTGAATTATCAGTTGTACGAACATCCATATTAATAGCCTCTGTTTCTCCTGCACCACCACGATGTGACGATTGAATACCAGCCATATTCGTAAATTGATAACAACTTCCACCCAAGTCTCCTCCACCTGTTGTTTGACAAGTAGCTTTAATACCAACATATCCGTTTCTGGTTCTTCCACCCATTTGCAATGTATTTCGCCGAATATATTGGTCATCGGGAATAAAAATTAAGGGTAACTCAGTTTTATCATTATACGATGAAATATTCTCATATTTACCTGCTATTGCAAGATTTGCCTTATTAATAGCAGAAAATACACTTTGATTTTTTAAGATTATATCGCCTGTAGTAGCAACACTGCCATTAAACTTATACTTATTACCATACTTGTTATTGGTAAAGTAAAATGTATTTGCATCTAATTCATTACTCAGATTATCCTTATTACCAGCATCACGGTTAAAGAACATATCTATTTCATTGTTATTGCTATCAAGACTATTTGTAACAAACCGTAATCGATCATTTTTCTTGTTTAACTGAACACCATCTGTTAAAATTTTGCTATTGTTAACATCTGCTGTTATTTGCTTACTGGCATTTAATCCTGCCACACCATTAGCCGCATTAACTTGAGATTTTGCCACGTAATCTTCTGCTTGCGCAAAAGAAGACATAAGGCCAGCACAAACCACCATAAGGCTTGTACTAAGTCCTAATATTCCTCTTAAATTCATTCTGAAATTCCTAAAAAATTATAGTTATTATAAAGTGTTAAAAACATGTATTTTAACCATAAAAAAACGCAATATATTTACTATATATTGCGCAGCATAAATTTGATTAAATTGTCTATATTGATATGAGATATCTTATAGTTTTTCTTGGTCTTTTCCCTGTATTGTTTTTTGGGCATCACAATAATAAAAAAGAGCCCCCATAATAATTGCAACTGAAGGTGCTAAAGAAAATAAACAAGCATACATTGTAAATTTATCTAGGGCGGATGGAGTAGATATTTCTGTTACTGAAGAAAAATACCAATATGCTATCCCTAATTCTATTAGAAATACAATTAAAAAAACTATAAAAGAGGGTAGTTTACGAGCCTGGGCAGAAGCTTCTTGTAAGGATTTTGAAACTGAGATCAATAATGTCATAACGACACCAATTGCAATAACAAAGCCAAAACTGCCCACTATTCCTGCTTTTAAAACAATTACTAAATCCATAAACAACCTACTGATTTTAAATAAAAATTATTAAAAAGTCGCAATATAATTAATCAAGTATCATTTAAATATATATTTACCTTTAATTAATTAAACTATATTTTTTTTAAATTAGTTTAAATTTCTTAAAAATATCTTAATCACTTGCCTACAATATCAAATCTAAATCAATTCTGGTTATAACGAATTAATAAACTACTTTAAACCATGAAGACTCTATATTTTGGAAAGCATAACGTAATTTTTGCCGATATCGATAATCACCTTTAGCATTATATTTCCTTGCAACACTAGAAAACGTCATTGGCACCCAACCTTTAATAGTTTTTTTTACAGTTGCTGTTTTATATCTAAGTTTTACACCCATATGTAAATTACACTTATTGATTCCTGGATTTAATTGCTTAATAATTCCAACTGTTGTTTGATGTGTCACCGCAATTTTATTTAAACTATCATCTACTTTGATAGTTACAATATGTTCCTTGGCATCATTATCTACGACGGTTTTATAACCAATTTTCGCATGTCGCATTAACAGATAAGCTACACCTGCTTGAATATTTAACTGTGGATTATAACGTATTTTTTCTTTATTTTTAATGGTTAAGTTAGATACATATTCAGGAGGAATAACTAACTCTGCACCTTCACTTTGAATACGAAAATTACCATTCTTTAGGCGTATTTTTTTAAGATGTAACAATGCTATTAATCCAGCATCTCCATGATTACCAATTTGCATAGGACGATATCGCCACGCAGAATGTTTATGCCCGCTTTCGATCCATATCATTGCCTTGACCAAACGCCAGTCTAAATCATGATAATTTGACTTTGGATATTTATTTCCAAGATAGCGATTAAACACCTCTACGATTTGACGAATATCAGCATCATATTGGTTACGCATATCCGTTGTTTGATAAAAACTATCTGGCCAATGAATATACTGTGTTGCGGGCATGTCATAAGAAGACATGTCCAACCCTTTATTATAAAATTAAATTTTTTTTTATAAATTAAACAATAAAAAAGGCTTTTACTCGTTTGTAACAAACAAATTAAAAGCCTGCGTTCAAAATATATAATTTTGTAAGTCAAATACAATTATCTATTATGTGATTAATATAGCATCTTTCATCAAAAGAGACAATCTATAATTTGACAATTTTATTACTTTCACCGTTTTTTACAAAGGAATTTAATCTACGTAATCTTCAAGCACAGCATCATCATCTTCTGGTTTATCAAGCTGCGCAACAACAGCAACTTTGCACCAATCAGAGTTTTCCCATGCCTCAAGACGCTGTACCACTAACCAACGCCTCCCATAAAACTCTAATAAATCACCCCCTGCGCCACGCACACGATCAATGCCAAAAGCTTGCCCGTTGACATACACAACTTTGCGCTCACCTTGTTGGTTTAAAAAATGAGAATGGCTCAGTTTATCTCCTGGAACAGATTGGATTTGCAGCTCAACTTGAATAGGGTCTTCGTAAATCGGCTTTTGTTGAGTTCCATCTAACTCATACCCTTTTGACCGATACAAAGACCCTATAATATTGGGGTTAACCACCCCAATCATTCCTCTGACTAAATCATGAAGCTTCATGATGGTGTCTTCCCTTTTTTCTTGATTCATCCTATTTTAAAAATAATGCAGAATTTTTAAAATAAGATGAATAATTATAAATAAATACATATTTACAATTATTCATCATTAATAAATGACTAAAATTAATATATTAAAAATACTGATAAAATATTCGATTTGAAATCTATTATTTTCTATTCATCACAAAAACAGACCCATTTAATAAAGGTGGCCAATTTTTATGTGTTTTTAAAAAACTGTTCCATACAGGTCTAGCAATCTTAGTAAAACCAACATTTTTGTCTTGCTTTGCCTTATCTTGATCTGACATATCATTGATACCGCGCAATAATATTTTATTATTGCCAATATTCACAACAACCCCATTGGGAAAACGACAACCAATTACGATATAATCTTGATTATCTTCTTCAATTATGGATACGGTTTTATGAATATCTGAAATTTTATTATGAACTTCAGATGTCATTAATTTATCAATAGGTTGAAAATTATCTATATCAACGTTATTTTCAGAAGTTTCTTCTTGCTCAAAGCAAGCATTTTTCAAACTTAAAGATGTACGTAATAAACATTCTGTTTCAAGTTGGTCAGTATCGTCCTCTTCATCAATCAAATCCCCATCAACCGCAGCAGAGGTTTTGTCTGATGCTTTAAGTTTTTTAACTTTGACCGTTTTTTTAACTGAAGCAGCTTTTTTTCTTGTAGGTTTTACCTTAATATCAGTCATCAACTGTTCCTTATGGAAAAATTCTTAATCTTGGATCGGGAATAGGTCGAATATAAAATGTGCTGCGATATCTTTTGCTAAGCGCCCAAAATTCTTGACCATATCGGGTCTGGGACAGCCAAGGATCAATTTTTCCAATGCTGCCTTTGGTATCGACAGACATAGAAACGCTGCCCTCTGAAACAGAAGAAACAGGCCCCATCAATTGGTCACCATCTGCGGTTTTCTTTTGTAATAAAACCAAATGGGAAACCAATAAATTTAATAAAATACGACGCTCTTTTGGACAGCAGACAACCCCTTTACTGCTGGGGTTGAAATAAATTGCAGCACGCTCTGCAATTTTTTGCACATTATTAGGTCGAAAATAACTTTCCAATTCTGGAAAACTTGCTGCCCATTCCGACCACTCAAAAACGACTTCCCGATCCGTTACTTCGGATCGTTCACTCATTCCACTTGTCCTGCTTTGACTTGCTCTAAAGAGTTGGGTAATTTAGAAGGATTAATCCGTTCTAAACCGCTTTTAAACTCTGATTTTTCATCGGCTTCATCTAACAAACGTTTCTTTTTATCAGATGCAAAAATCAGACCCTTTTTAATAGGCTCGAATTCCTGATGATCCTTGATCCATGCTTCCCAAAAATCACGAGGAACTTTGGTTAATCCGACAGACTTTGCAGGGGCCGTAAAAAAAGGCGCTTCAAGGCGCCCACTTTGCATTACTCCATTTAATTTTACACGCTGTTTACCAACATCTAAATAGATCCCGTGCGGTAACTTGCACGCAACCAATACATCATCACTCATTCTTTATACCCCAATCATTTGTGCGACTAATACAGGACGAGTTAAAATTGTTCCCCAAGACCCTTGTGTCAATTTTTCTTTCATCGAAGAGCTTTCACGAACAATACCGTGACTTCGCAATTTTTCAGAGAATGCACAAGTAAACGTATCAATTCCTTGATAGTTCTCTACAAATAATTGTACTAATTCAATTTTAGAATTATTATCATCAGCTCCTTTAGCATCCAAAGAAAGCTGAGGTGCACTCATTTGTGTTAAATTAGGAAAATTCTTTTTCAGCAAATCAAGAACAGAAATACCATATTCATTTGTTTTTAATAAATATGCTTGCACATTATTCGAGATTACTAATTTTAATGGACTATCCATATCCACCGCACTATCTAAGTTGACAACACCTTGTGTTTGGGATTGTAACTGACGATATAAAGCTTGGATATCTTCATAGATCTCCAAGGCGGTTGCTTTTTCCCAAACTGGACTGTTGCTAGCCTTGGCCTGTGGAGCAATTGGCGTTAAAAGATTAGGATCATTTAACGCACCATAATTTTGAAGATTAGCTACCCCAAAGAAATAACTTTGGTTTTGCCAGTGATTAAGCAACAAAGCTGCTGCTAAACGCTTACGAGAAGGCAAATCAATATTGGCAAGGCCTGCACGACCTACTTCACGATCTCCCCATTCAGCAAAAGCTTGTACCAAGAATTGTTGACGTTGAGGGAAATTAGTATTCATACGACTGTAACCAGCTTGATGAAAATCACCGTATGCAGCCACATCACCAGCAGGTTCAACAACCGTAAACATCATTGTGTCATGTAACCAATCACCTTTTTTTGCTTCTCCGTAGATCTGAGCAGCTTTTAAAGGGGCGGTTAAAACATCAATAATTTGAGGATCAATATAAGTCGTAAATTGTGATGGAATGGCGTTATTGGCAGCTGACACAGGTGTAAATGCACTATCTCCCACTCTGGCATTCGTGCTATATTCCATGACATTCGGCAAATGAATACCAAATTCACTTGCTAAAAGTGCTCTGTCACGAGCCCATGATTTTGTTTGAATTGTCATTGATATATTCCTTAAATCCATGCCGAAATGGCAACCAAATCGCCACCTTTGGCGCTCGCCACATATTTATATTTTGTCTCTGTACCACTACCCACGCTTACGTTTCCTGTTGTTACATCGACATTCACAACTTCACCGCGTTGAACCGCAGATGATTCTTTTGGCAAAGCCACTAAAAATTCCCCTTTGTCGTAAACGGTTACCATAAAACCAGCAGGAATGTTCATAGATGCTTGTTCTAAATATTGTGCTGGAACACCTGTTAATTCACGCCCAACAAAACCCGCAGGACTACCCTCACCTTTATTGACAATAGTATGTGTTTCTTCATCTACCCAAACAAAAGACCCCGCTTTGACACCATCGGTACCCGCTTGATAATATGCACCTTTTTGCATAAAATATGCAGGAAGATCACCATTCATAACTAATACTTCTTCTGCTTGAGGATCACCCAGAAATGAAACTCTGACATTGCTAGATGCAAAATCCCCGTGCCAGCCTTTAGCTAGACCTAAATTAACTTTTTGTTGAAAAGACATTATTAAATACTCCGTAACCGTGTTGCGCCAAAACGTTGCAAATCACCTTTTTGCATTCTTTTACTATCGTTTGCTCTACCTTGAGACTTATGAGATAAAATCAAATCAACCGCGTATTTTAATCCGTTATATCCCATAGATGCTGGTGGGGCTTCACCTGTGATTTCTACAAGCACACTGCGCAGAATTTCCTCACCCTCATCTTCGGTGATTGCCCATTCACCAACCAGTGGTTTAACAAGTTGACGAGCTTCTTGAGCTTGTTTGGATTTGGCTTTCAGTTTCTTTTCAATCGAGCGTTCCAAAGAAGCTGCATCAAATGCTTGAAAACGTTTTTTTAGAATTTTTTTACCTAAATGATCACAATCAGATACATCTAAATCAGATAAATCTTGATCTTCTGTAAAAACAGTATCTACAGGCTCTTCATCACCGATATAATCTTCACCCTCATCCATCACACGATCTACAGCAGCATCAATTTGATCGTCTTTTACACAATCACAGTCTGCTGCAGTCATATTATTGGATAAAATAGCTTGTAAAATTTTACCGAGATTTTTACGACGTGTACCACTTGCTATTGTTACTGCGTCCTCGACATCACTGCGATTAAGCCCTGTTTTTCCTAGTAAATTTGCCAGAGCTGTTGTTAATTGCAGCCCTGTGTCATTAAGTTTTGGCATTGTGTTATTTAACCTTTCATCTGAAACCCTAACATCTGGACCTGCCCGTCCTTCTGCCACTAATGCGACGTGATCGACATAAATTTCTGTCATAATTCCGTCATATGCTTCCCCATCGAATTCACCCTTATCCATAACTGGTGTAAACGCATAAGAGGCCGATAATTCAGCTTGTGTATTATTTTTAATTGCCTCGATATAATCTCCATCCCAAATCGTGATAGAAGATTGAATATAAGGATAAGAAAAAGCAGGGTCAGAACCCGTTGTTCCAATAACTTTAGAGTTATCCAAACGATCAGCATCTGCTGCTTTATGAACATAAAGAATAGGTCGCTCTTTAAAAGAACCTACCGCTTTTTCCAAAGCGTCAGGTGAACGTAAAAAACGATATTTTTTATTAGGATCTAACCCGTATTGTTTATGGCTGTTAATTTCTGCGCCATAATATTCACAGACATTTGCTTTGGTTAAATTCGTATTATGTACGCGCAAATGCCCGTTCCAGTCTTCGAAACGCATAGACTGCGCATCAAAAACCAAAGTTCTGTTTTTTAATGTCATTGAATTTGTTTATTTTTTATTAATGGCTTTTACTATAAATAATTATGATGTTAAGAATCTATGAAATAAACACCTATTGTTGGGCTGCGGTACTCAACTCTTACAACAGGAAGATAAATACCTGTTTTATAATAATAACTATCTCTCATATTAAATGCTTCTGCCCCCCCTTTCTGCATATTTTCTGTTAAATAGAAAAATGCTTGAATTGGCATTGATTTAGCATCTGTTAAAGGTTTAACAATAATTTCATTATAACCAGAACCAATATTTGGATACATCTGAATTGCTCTTAAATTCTGATTAAATAAATCTGCTGTATTGGCTGGTTGTGCATATAAATCTAATGAACCTATACTCATATCAAATGCGCATTGATATTGTTGTTTATGATTTTCATCACCACCTAAAGAAATATAATTTTGATACCATAACTCTGCTGTTGTAACAGGATTAAAACCAGCAAAAACATTTTGACATCGTCTATTTGAATCTGGGCGACCACAAGAATCCCCTCTGCCATCTGTCCAAGCATCTGTTGGAAAAGCACAGGTTATTTCAGGTTTAACTTTATCTAATGGTGCTAACATGTTGGGATAATAAATAACCCCAGATAGTTTTCCACCGAAACCCAAACGTGCAGGAATATCTTTACGTATATATGTAAATGAAACACCTTGCCTTTTGATAGAAGCTGGACTTGGATCCCATGCGTTATAATCATTACTATACCCTGTAAAACGAATCATAACTCCTGAACATAAAAAAGCTGGTCTTTTTGAAGAGCCGCAATTATTAACAATTTTGCTATAATTTGCATTTAAATCATCAGCTGTACTTGCACGTGCTTGATAATTTCCACTTACGCTCAATATTGCAACAAATAAAGTTGCAATTGGCGTTATTTTAAACAATTTCATTTTTGTCTCTTTTTATATAAAATGTAAAAATTGAACAAAAAGGCATAAAAAAAACCCCCATAAGGGAGCTTTCAAAACCGTCTTTTATTCATTGTAAATTTTAGAGATTTTTGTGACTAATTATCTCTTTAATCTGCTTGGTATCAATTGCACCGACACCCAGATAATCTGATAAAATTTTTGCTGTATTTACATCAACTTGTGATTGTTGGACTTCATCTAATTGCCATAATGAGTTGAATTCAAATGTAATATTTTTATCAATCAACCCAAATAAATGTAATTGTACAATTTTTAATATAATATCAATTGGTCCACGCAATACTGATTGCTGTAAAGCAGAAATTTTGTCATAAAAACAGCGTATTTCTCCATCAGAGGAAGCATTTAATCCAGAAGGAGTAATCCCTAATAATTTCACCAGTGGGATACCAGAAATAGAGGCTAAATGTTCTTGAGATTGTGCTTGTAATTTATCTAAACCCGATAAAGGAGTAGAAATATTAGCTAGATCTTCACTATCTTTATCAACAATTTGTAAGCCACGATTATCTCGATAAGCAGCCATTAACTCTGCTCTTTTACTGAGTTCTTCACATCCAGGGCTTAATAATTGTGATAGATCCGTTTTTAACACCATGGTTGAAAAGGATTTAATTAAATCTGCTACTGACTGGCGTGTGCATAACCAATTATCGACATAAGGTTTACACATAAATGCCAATGGCACACCACCGAAATTATAAGCAGGTTTCAAAATATCAGGCACGGGCTGAGAGATCATTGAAATCAGACGAGAGGCATGAATTTGTTGTCCCAAAACCCACCATACAGAAGGTTTGTAAAAATCTTCACTAAAAGGATCAATAGCATCATAATTCACAGGGGTTACCCAAGTAGGGTCAAGTAATTTAATCGATTTCAGCTCACCTTTTTTAATTTTCTTGGAGGTTAAAAAAAGTGGACTCAATTTTTCTTCATGATCATGCTGTGCTGTTTGCAAATCAATATATAAAAAAGATTGTCCAAAATAGCCTTCTGTGCAAAGCGCCCTACGCATTAATCCTTGAATATCCAAACGTTTAAACTCATTATTAATTTGGTCTATTTTATCGGAATAATTAATTGACTTGTTTAAACTTTTAAAAGTAATCCACTGTCTTGTTGCTTCTTCTGCTCTTGTTTCCACAACCATACGATATTCTCCTCGCAAAGAAAGTTGAGCAAGATAAGGGTATCCAGGAAATCCAATCCCCTCCTCAAACAATGTTGTTATTGGATCATTGGTAACATTGAAATTACGAAATTGATCAATAAAGACACTGTCACTCACGATCTCATGATGAGAATCATCTTCCTCACCAACAATTCCATCTGGAACTTCATAAGGTGCAAACATATCTTGTTTATTTATAAGATCATTTTTCTTCATTCCAGAGATATGAATTTCTCTAAATCTATTTTTTTTTACCATTATTTATTTTCTCAACTATTTTTGAATTGCCAAAAGCAAATGCTGGTCATTAAATCAGCTTTGTTGTTTTTTAATTGCTAATAATTTTGCAAAAGAAGGCATTTTGGGTAAGTTTTTCTTGATCGCAATAAAAGAAAAAGCTCCAGCTGCAGCATCAACCTGATCATCATGAGCTCCCTTTGGAAATATGCCAAGCTCTTCTAAAAACGATCTATTCCATGGTGCCCTTACTAACGCCACATTCCCCATATTTACCTGAGCTGCAAAAGGATCTGCCCTAGTTGCCTTGTCCCCAGTTTCCCTAACTGATTGAATTTTATAACCAGCAAGTAATTTTGTATAATATTGAACCTGTGCAACACCTGCTTGCCCTGGATCTTGTGGTAATATAATACGCACATCTATTCCATCCTGACTGGCTACACTCATGACCGTTTGTGAAACCTCATCGGGACAACCCCGAAAACGCACCACATCAAGAATAGTATAACCGCCATCCTCATTACGCTGCATCTTGACCCCAACCGTCCAATCAGGATCATATCCTCTTGACGCTTGGCTAGCTGCAAAATCCCAACGTCTGACAGTCTGAACAGATTTAGGAGGAGCATCAATCACAGGAACTTTGAGTGTTTTAAAAAATGATCCTGTCACCAAAGTTGGAATACCCTGATATAAAGATAACCAGTCGCGCTCCCCTACTGCTTTTTCAATTTGCAATAATTCCTGTTCGCCAAAAACATCAGCCCACAACGGTGCATTTAAAGGACGATTTAACGGATCATCTTCCATTGCTCTTGCAGGTAAATGTAAAATATCCCAAACTTCACCCGTGCCATTTTCCATTTCATTCATTAAGCGCCCTGCTAAATCATCAACATGCCAACGAGTAAGAGCCAAAATAATTGCTCCACCTGGCATTATTCTGGTACGTAATACTGATTTATACCAATCCCAGATATTGTCGCGTATGTTCAAACTTTCTGCATCCTGACGATCTTTTACAGGATCATCAATAATCGCCAAATCACCGCCATAACCAGTAATAGACCCACCAACACCAGAAGATAAAAAGACACCTCCTTGATTTGTTTCCCATAAATCCTTTGCTTTGCTATCGGAAGATAAAGAAACTGCGGGAAAGATATTTTTAAATAAACGAGACCCAACGATATTACGAACATCCTTACCAAAACTATCCGAAAGTTTTGCTGAGTAACTGGCTACTATTAATTGTTTAGTAGGATTTCTTCCCAAAAACCAAGCAGGAAAACGTTTGGAAGTAAGCTCACTTTTACCATGCCTAGGAGGCATAAAAACCATAAGTCTTTTTATTCTTCCTTGTTCTACAGCTTCGAGTTTTTCACACAATAAACGATGATGAAGTCCTGTAAAATAATCTTGCTTTGTATAAACTGTAAAATCAATTAAATGCTCTCTGGCTGATCGACGCTTTTTTAATTCACGAAGGGCTATAATCCTTGCTTGCGCCGATAAAGATTTGCAGCTCTTCATCACTCATTTCCTCTGGCTGCTTTATATTCGTTACTTCTAATTTTGACTCTGTTAATTTAGCATGAAGATATGGTGCAACCTTGTATGCAACATTTAATGCTAAATCATAATTTTCTTCTTCAAGACTTTTATTCATAATAAAAATCATGACTTCTAGAGGCGTTTTTTGTATTTGATCGACTGTTTTACTATTTTTTTTTATAATTCTCTTTACAGTTTTTTTAGGTATAATACTTTTCTCAATATCAACTTTTACCACCTTATTAGCCTTTTAAATTCCACCACTGTAATTTTCACATTTATCTCAGCTTTAATTTTATTCCATATGGCAACGAAGTTAAATACATCAATAAAAATTACTCTATAGTCATAAAAACAATACGAATTCATAATATTATCCATTTTAACAATTAAAAAAGCGAATGTAATTCACTGTACATTCGCCAACAGCTCATCAATAAATTTAAATTATCTGAACTAGTTTTTATCTATTTTTATCAAATAATAGTAAAAATCTGACGATAAATATTTGGTTTTATACCAACGATTTTAGTAAATACTTTAGAAAAAGCACTTTCATTACAATATCCAACATTAAAAGCAATCTGCTTAATCGATAACTCAGTAAATTCTAAAAATATTTGTGATTGATGGACACGATAACGTTGTAAATACTCTGTAATATTTAGTCCTGTCGCTTTTACGAAGCGCCTTTGTAACGTACGCATCTTTAATTTAGCAATCTGGGCAAGTTTTTTTAAAGATATTGTTTTTTTAATATTTGCATTTTTAATCCAATTCTGGACTCTTAAAATATCAATGTCCCCATGATATAAACAAGGATCGAATATACAAAAATGACGTTGTTCTCTTCGGGAAGATTGTAATAGGCACATTTTAGCAGTTTCAACCATTACAACTGGCCCTAATAAGCGTTTAATCAAACACAGCCCCAAATCTCCCCAGCACACTCCACCACTCGACGTTACAATATCGACATCATCAATCAACAGCTGATCTAATTGTAATATAATATTTGGAAATAGATGCTTAAAAATATTTCCGTATTTCCAATGTGTCGTCACCACCCTATTTTCTAATAATCCTGTTTGTGCTAATAAAAAAGCCCCTGTGCCAACAGAGGCCAAAATAGTTCCTTTTTGATGATGAAATTGCAAAAATTTTATATATAAATTATCTTCAGAAATAGAAGGAATACCCTTCAAATCTGGGGGAATAATAATTACAGTAAATTCTTTATCTGGATGATACGTTTTTAAAAAAGCAATATCTGCATAATCAATTTTATCCTCCAAATCAATTATACTAACCGTTAAATCTGGAAAAGATTGCTCTGTTATTTTCCGCGCTAATTGGTTGGCTACCATAAATATATCTCTTAAACCCAAAATGGTTACCTCTTGGGCATCAGAATAGCGTAGAATACCAATATGTATTGATTGAAAATTTGTCATTTTTGCCATCAGTATTATTTAAGTTAGAGTGATTACTAAAAAGAAATAAAGGACTTAAAAAATCTCTTTATCTGATTATATTAATATTAAGAAAATGTGATATAAGTTGAAAAATCACTTTTCTTCAAAGATAGGATAAGCAATAAAGCATATTAAATTCAATGAGTTACAATATAATTTGTTTTTAACACTTATCATTTATATTTCGTTTTTTTAGTTGAAAAACAGAATATAATTGCACAAAATATTTTCAAAGTAATTACAAAATCTCATAAGTTCTAAATTAGTTGAACTTTTTAAACTTACAAAATTTTGTTCAATATCAGATACATATGCATTTGATGAATAAAACTCATTAAATATACAAAATAAATATGTTATATAAAACAAGTAGCTATTAATTGTGTTACATGAGCAATATATATAAAAATAGCCTCATTATATTAATAAAAATAATGAGGCTACATAAATAAAATTTAAAGAATATAAACTCTTAATAATATAAACATGGTTTTCTGGAAATAAATATAATATTAATCTTAAATAAAGACGCAATTAATATATTATATAAACAATTTAACATAACTTTGACAAGAATACAAGTTATATTTACAAAATTATGATCTTATTTATTGATACAAAGCACGACAAAATATTAATGAGAACAGTTTTTTTTAATATTTGAATACATTTCTTAAAGGTTTAGATAAATACATTTCAATTTTATTTTTGAACCATAGTTTGTAGAGTAATTTATAATTATGAAGAATATTTATTTTCTCTTCATAAAACATATAAAATTAGTCTCTCAACAGCTACTTTTCACCTTTGGCATCACGATTAGGCAAATAATATCATCATGCGAAAAGCAAGAACAACCCTTAATGGTTTTGCTCTTGCTTTCATATATATATGTGTTCTGCAAATATAAATCATGAAAAAGTATAATTACTATTTAATAATTATATAAAGCAATTTATGTATTATTTTATTAAAATTTTATCATCATTTTAGATATTCATTTTCAATTGCTTCTTCAAGTAAAATAAAAGTAGAAAGCACTTGTCCCATTGTGTAATGTAAATTTAATTTCATTGTTTGAGAAATTTCTTTTGTACTCATATTTCCTAACACAATCATATTTAAAATACTTCTATGATAACGTCCTATTTCATTCCAAATTTTAAACAACTTTTCATAAGCTTCATGTTGAGCAGCTGACGGTTCCCAATGACCACTATTACCTTCTCTTAATAAATTGATTCTAGCATATAGATCACCTGTTTTACCTAAAGCTTTTTCGCATAAGATAGCATATTTTTCTGCACTATCTCTCTGTTCTTGTGTAATAGAGCCCCGATTTAACATTTCATCATAAATGGATTTCCTACGTAATCGTGTAACCCTTACTTTCGAATTTTGGGGATCCTCACCTTTTTCAAATTGATATTCACCCCGCAAATAAGGTAAAATCATCCCTTGCTTTTTAGCAATTTTGGGAAAGCTCACTTTTGTTTTTTTCTTTATATATCCTGTCATTTTATATTACCTCTCAATCAAAATGAATTCATGTATTGTAAACTGTAATTTTCTAAATAATCTCTGTAACAATTCTATATTTCTTTGAACGTTTTTCGTTTATATTCACATTATTTTTCAACTTCATATTCCGATGAATAAAATAATGGTTTACTTTCTATAAATGTTTTTATAAAAAACGAACTAAAGGCAACTCATTAAAATACGGTAGAAATTTTAATTTTAAAATTAAAAATAGATTTAATAACCTGGTGAATAATCATTAAAGTTGCTTTGAGAACGACTACAAAAAATTATAAAATTACCCTAGTTTGGTTTGTCTTAACCGCGTATGTATTTGACGATGATCAATAAAAGAAAGCGCATTATTAGAATTTTATATAAACTTCCCTCTTGCATCAGTATATGCAAGAACAGTTTTGTTAGTTTAATAAAAAAATTTTATGAAACTTATCTCTAAAATTTGTGCTCTTAAATGCATATCCATACTCTCATATATTGACTAACCGGTTTTATTGCTCTGCAGCTAAATAAGTTTGGATTTAAATAGTTTTTTTAATGATAGCTTGTGTTTTTTGATTGACTAGCTGCCTACACCAACGGCGCCAAGCTGCTTCCCAATCCATTTTATTCGCTTCTTTACCTGTCTTTGCATGCCAGTAATCGCAAAAATCTTCTGCAATTTTATCAGGACAAAGATAAAGACGAATAGCATATTGCCGACAATTTTCATCAGGGAGCCATTTCTGTGGTAATCGATAACCAACAAAATTGTAATTTTTTTCTATTATACCCTTGATATTATCGTCTCCTCTCCCCATATAAGTGGGGATGTGTATATCTTGTATTCCAACTTGTATTTTCTTATATAAAGAAGAATCTTTTATAACATCTTGTTCTCCTTGACTTTTTAGGCGATAATCTGATAGTAATTTGTTTTTTTTATAAAGATTATCGCCCTTTTTTAATCCTCCTAATAAATGACTATTTTTTGATCTCCGCTTTTCTTCACGTACAATACGACGACAATATAAGATCCCCTCTTCTGTTACCGAACATACATCATTATCTATTAATTTTTTTAATAGACGTTCAGCTCTGTCTTTGCGAATACCCACACGTTTGGCAATATCAAATACAGTCATTGGGCGGCTATTAATAACTAAATAGCCAATTTGATCGCTTTTATGCATCATTGCAATCAAATTGATCCATAATCCTTGCACCGCTAAATCACAACTTTGTAAATTAATATCATTCAACCAAGCATCCCAATAAAATTTTCCCCAATTATATTTAAAATCTACATTTTCCATAGTGTTTACCTCTAAACACAACATTATATAATTTATCTCGTTATTATAATGTTCTAATATATCACCCAATTCATAAATTTACCTATATAGGTTATTTAATATCATATTATTTAAGCATAATATTTATCCTTTCGTTTTTAAATAAAGATATATCAAAAATATTCTTAATACTTATGCATCAAGTATAAAGTAAGCATACAATTTTTTTTTATAAATTTTTTATCCACTTCTTATCGTTTCATTTCAAAAAAAGAATAAATTTAGTTGCTTGACTTTATGATATAGATGTCTCTATACAATTAATTATTTTGTAAAAGCTCTTGAATATTTGTAGATGAACAATAAATTCCAAATAATAAAACTTCACTTTATTTGAAATATATTCACTTATAAGCATGAAACACCTTACGAAACAAAAAAAACACCTCAACATCAGATATCAATAAAACCTTTGATATAAAAAGAAAAAATTGTAACATAGAATATAAATAAGGTTATTATACCTTAATGTCAATATAAAAATAAGGCGTTAATTCCTGATAATTTTTTGAACTTTTAACACTTGTAACGAAAATGAAAAATCAAACCTTACTTGATCAAATTGAAAAAATCCTTAAAGAAAAAGGACTAAGCGCCAGAAAAGCTTCTATCAAAGCTGGTATAGGAGAAGATTTTATCCGAAATCTGCGACGATACAACAATATTCCAAAAATGGACAAATTGCTCAAGCTTGCCAATGCCTTAGATGTTGATTTAAACTATTTTCTTATTTCGGCAAAAAATAATAAAGAGCCCGTTAAAAATAAGGTTAATTCACCGATACCAATAACAACCATCTATATACGTGGAGAAGTGCAAGCTGGACAATGGAATACTGCCGTAGAATGGCCTAAAAGTGATTGGATTCCCTTAACAGTTCCCTCTGATCGCCGTTATAAGCATTTCACAACATTTGCTCTAACAGTTAAGGGAGACTCTATGAACTTATTATATCCTGAAGGTACCATCGTTATAGCTGTTAACTTCACAGATATCGGTCGCAATCCAGAAGATGGAGACTGTGTCATTACAATTAGGCGAGATACTTTGACAGATTGCTATGAAGCAACCCTTAAAATTATTCAAATCAAAGAAGATGGTAGCGTCTTGTTATGGCCCAAAAGTGACAATCCTAATTTTGTTAAACCAATTATTCTTCCCAAACTCACCACCGAGTATCAAGGAAATGGTATGGACGGAGATAATGCTTCCACTCCTGATATTACAATACAAAGTCTCGTAATTGGGAGTTACAATATTGTTGGCAAAATGAATATTAAATAAACAAACAATAGTGATTTTATTATTTTCAACACTTATAATTTAATTAATTTACATAATTTTAATAATAGAACAACAAAGTAAATAAGCTATATTTATAATGGTATCGCATAGACAAAATCGCTATTATTGCTTTTTATAAATAGATATGATAACAATACAAATGCCTTTCACTTTGCTTAATTATAAGGCAGTATTTAATTAATTTAAATTATTTGGAGAATATAAAATGCGTGAAATTTCAACTGTAGAAATTCAAAGTGTTGCTGGTGGTTTTAACTGGGGTAGCCTTCTTCCAAAACCATCACTTTCTGGATCAGCAATTGGTACAGCAGCTGGTACAGCAATTGGGTCAGTTGTTGACGGTGCTTACAATGCATTAACAGGTTCAAACTCAACATCACAAACTTCTGCTGGCGCATTATTAGGTGCTGGTATTGGTTCAATTGTTGATGCAGCACACTCTACATCTTCAACATCAATCACTTCTAATGTTGTTAATGCCATTACAGGCATTGGTTTTGGCACAATTGGTATCTTAAGCGGTATTAAATCAGCTTTTGGAAAACGTGCTTAATCTTTATCTACCCTAAAATGCTGGTTTAATATTTAAGAAATAAATCAGCATTTTATATATATTTTTCTAAAACTATTAAGAGTAATCAATTTGCTTTAGACTAAATTAAATATAATTTAACTTATTTATTCATATATAACCATATTACATACAGCAAATTAATGAGCTCACTTTTTAGACCTGAAGTTTTAGAAGCAAAAAGAGATACTTGGCTTGGCAAAGTTCAAGATATTCAGCCTATCCCAATAAAAATCATATCTGTTATTTCTTTAGTTTTTACGATATTAGTAATTTTGTATATTTATTACGGCGGGTATACACGTAGAACACACGCTATCGGCAGTATGATGCCTGTTTCAGGACTAATTACAGTAGGCTCAAGAGCTAACGGTGTAATTATTGAAAAAAATATTAAAGAAGGACAGTTTGTTCAAAAAGGACAAAAGCTTTTCGCCATAAGTTTGGAAAATAATAATATTAATGGTCCTGCACAAGAACAAATCAATAAAGTTCTTAAAAAACAAAAACAGATATTAATAGACCAATACAATTTACGCAAAAATAATGCGCCTATTGAAAAAGAGAATATAACCAGCACTCTAGCTAACTTATATCGACAACACCAAAAAGTTACGAACCAAATAAACCAAGATAATATTATTATTCCTAAGATTCAATCTTCTTTAACGATGATTGAGAAAGCTAAAAAGTTAGCTTTAGCAACGAATATAGAATATCAAAACCAACTCTATACATACGCTCAAATCCTTAGTACTCATTCTCAATTTTTACAAAATCAAACTTCGATAGAAGGACAGATTTTAGATAATATAGCTAAACTTCGTCTGTTTGACAGCACGTTAAAACATGATCTTTATGATATTCAACAAAAAATAGCTCAAACCGAAGAAAAAATTATCCAAGGCGAAAAAGATCAAACAATTATCGTAACAGCACCCACAAGCGGCAATATAACCGCATTACGCGGTTATATTGGACAACAAGTCACCCCAACCTCCGCCTTACTAAGTATCGTTCCTGAAGGACAACAATTAGAAGCAGAACTCTACGTTCCAAGCTCTGCGGTGGGATTATTAAAAAAGAACGATACTGTTGTCCTAAGTTATTCTGCTTTTCCTTATCAAAAGTTTGGCTTGTATAAAGGCATTGTCTCTGAAATTACCTATACCCCAATTACCTCTGAAACAATGGGGAAAGAAGATAGCGAACGCCTTAAAAATGAATTCGCAAATCAAAATGCAGAAGGTGACCATAATTTATACCGCGTAAGGGTAAAACCTAATGAACAATATATTATGGGCTATCATGATCAAAAACTTTATCTAAAACCAGGCATGCGCGTTGAAGCCGATATCGCCATTGATTATCGTCGCTTATATCAATGGATGTTAAATCCATTCATCAAAGTCAAAGACACTGTAAAAACAAGATTAGTTAAGCCAACACCATGATAGATGCTCTTAAAAAACTTGAGTTTAATTTTCGCCATAAAACACCTGTCATTTTACAGGTAGAAGCTGCTGAGTGTGGTTTAGCTTGTCTTGCTATGATTATGGGACATTATAAGAACTATATTGACTTAACTACCTTTCGTCGTCGAGAATCCATTTCTATTAAAGGCATTACCTTACAGAACATTATTGATGTTGCACATCGTAATAATTTGACTACTCGGCCTTTGCGCCTAGAAATGGAGGAACTAAACAAGTTAAAACTACCTTGTATTTTACATTGGAGCCTTAACCATTTTGTTGTTCTGATTGCTGTTAAAAGCTATGGGATTATCATTAATGATCCCGCTCATGGCCAAAGAAAAATCCTATGGGAAGAGGTTAGTAAAGAATTTACTGGCGTAGCCCTAGAGGTTTCCCCTAATGAAAAATTTGAACGTAAAGATGAACGGAATAACCTTAAATTAAGAGATTTGTTCAGAAAAACGGATGGTTTAAAAACAACTTTAACCTATTTGTTTTTTGCTTCATTAGGTCTAGAACTTATTGCAATAATTATGCCTATGGCATCCCAGGTTATTATTGATGAAGTCATTGTGACCTTGGATAAAAACTTATTAACCACGATTGCGGTCGGGGTTGGGTTACTGATTTTATTACAAATGATTATCGCCACCGCACGAACTTGGATGGTAATGTTATTTAGTACACGTCTGAATGTACAATGGAATGCTGGACTTTTTGATCATTTAACACGCTTACCATTAGATTATTTCCTTAAACGTCACGTTGGTGATGTTTTATCCCGTTTTGGATCATTGGGAATTATCCAAACAACCATTACGACTGACATGGTTCAAGCGGTTATGGACGGTTTGATGGCCGTGGGTATGCTCATCATGCTTTTTATCTATGGAAAATGGTTGGCAGTAGTAACCATTATTGCTGTAACGCTTGATGCCATTGTGCGTTTTATTGCTTATCGTCCCTACAAACAAGCTTCTGAAGAAGGTATTGTTTATAGTGCAAAAAAAGATTCTCACTTTATTGAGACTTTACGTGGTATGGCCAGCATTAAGTTACTTGGACTGCGTGAACGTCGTCGCGCACGTTGGTTAAATCTATTGGTAGACAGTATTAACGTTGGTTTAAAAACACAGCGTTACGACTTGATTTTTGGAAGAATTAATGACGCAATTTTTGCCTCTGACCGTTTAATTATGATGGTTGTTGGGGCTTACTTTGTTATGGACAACAAAATGTCTGTAGGAATGTTAGTAGCGTTCTTGTCTTATAAAGACCAATTTACCGGCAGAATAGGCAGCTTAATTGGTGCTATTTTTAAACTTCGTATGTTATCTATTCAAAGTGATCGTATTTCTGATATTGCCCTCACCCCTACAGAAAAAGATACCGCTGATTATTCTCTTACTCATGATATAACAGCTTTGCTAGACAAAAAAGATTATGAGCAATTAGAGTGCCGTGATCTTGGGTTCAGATATTCTCCTGCGGAACCTTGGGTATTTCAAAAGTTAAATATTCAAATTCCTCAAGGAAAAAGTGTGGCTATTATAGGTCCATCTGGTTGTGGAAAATCTACATTGTTAAAAGCCATGATGGGATTAACTTTTCCAGAAGAAGGCGAAATACTTTATAAAGGGAAAAATATAACCAAACAATCTTTGGATATTTATCGCCAGAACATTGCAGGTGTTTTACAAGATGATGGTCTGTTTTCGGGATCTATAGCAGATAATATTTGTGCTTTTGATGATAACCCCGACCATGAGCGTATTGTGGATTGTGCTAAAAAAGCAGCTATTTATGCTGATATAATGACGATGCCTATGCAATTTGAAACTTTTGTTGGGGATATGGGCAGCTCTTTATCTGGCGGGCAAAAACAAAGAGTTATCATTGCACGCGCTTTATACCGTCAACCTGACATTCTATTTTTAGATGAAGCCACCAGCCATCTTGATGAACTGACAGAGTCTCATATTGCTGATACTTTGAAAACGATGCATGTTACCCGTGTTATTGTTGCACATCGCCCAGCAACAGTTGCGTTATGCGATCTTATTATCATCATGGACCCTCAAACCATTCAAAAGGGTGAAGTCCAAATCGTAAATAGAACAGATTTATATCCAGATGAATAATATAAAAAAAGACCTAGTTTTTATAAAAATTAGATCTTTTTAATCTTATACTTCGAAGGTATTATTTAGCAGAAGTTTTCAAATGTTTATTACATTCACTGTAATATCCACCACCTTTTTGAATCCATTTTAAACCACCGTTTTTATTAGAAACTTTGTTGGCTTTATATTGCTCTTGGCAAGTCATCATACGTGCTTTACCTTCTTTTTCATTCGCAAACTTAGGATCAACTTTTTCTGGAAAAACAACATCCCCTGTAACTACTGGTGCTTTTTCTACAGCTGTTTTTTTAGCTGGCTCTTTAGGAGATTCTGAAGCTGATTTAGCCTCTTTTACAGCTGCGTTTTCTGTAGGTTTTGCTTGCTTTGCATCACAGTTGGCTGCTTTATATTCTTTGAAATTCTTTTCTTTTAAAGTTCCAGCCTTTTTAGCTTCACTAAATTGTTCATAACATGCTTTTCCATCTGCTGCACGTGCATTATGAGTAAAGCTGATCATACTGCCTGTAACTAAAGCTGTTACGGCAACATATGATCCTAATAGTGGAATTTGTGTAAATATCTTCATTAGTACATCCTTAAAGTTAATTGATTTATAGTATACTCATAAAATAATAATATAAATCTTATGAGTTAATCTGTTCATTATGTAAAGCCATATCTAAGCCCTCGCGTTCAGCGTCTTGATCAACACGTAACCCAATAAATTTATCAATTAATATCAATAAAATCCAGGAAATAGATCCACTCCAGATAATGGTAACAACAACAGCTTCAATTTGGGCAATAACTAACCCAACAGAAGCAGAAATTCCAGCAGGATCAGACTCTGTTGCTGATAAAGGACCAAATGCAAATACACCTGTCAAAACAGCACCAATAATCCCCCCTATTCCATGCACACCAAAAGCATCCAAAGAATCATCATATCCTAGTTTATGCTTTAAATAAGAACAACTCCAAAAACACGATACCCCACCAATAAAACCCATTAACAATGCAGGACCTGGTAAAACAAAACCTGCGGCTGGTGTAATAACAACCAAACCTGCAACCGCTCCAGAAACAATTCCTAATACAGTTGGTTTTTTTCGTTTAATCCACTCAATACACATCCAGCCAATCCCACCAGAAGCAGCAGCAATTTGTGTCACCAACATCGCCATACCAGCACGCCCATTAGCCCCCAAGGCAGAACCTGCATTAAATCCAAACCATCCAACCCAAAGCAATGAGGCTCCAATAACAGCATATCCAACGTTATGAGGGGACAAATCACGTTTTCCAAATCCGATCCTTTTTCCCAACATCAGCGCACATACCAGACCTGCTACCCCAGCGTTAATATGCACTACGGTACCACCTGCAAAGTCAATCGCCCCAAGTGCTGCTAACCATCCTGTTGATGTCCAAACCCAATGAGCAATCGGAACATAAGAAAGCAAACCCCACAACACACAAAAGATACATAAAGCACTAAATTTGATACGCTCTGCGGCAGAGCCAACTAAAATAGCCACAGAAATAATAATAAACGTCATTTGAAAAACGACATAAACACTTTGCGGGATTGTCATCATTATGGGGGCTGCAGTATCTGCACCTAATACAAACCCTTTATCAATCCCAAAATGATAATGATCTAAAATACCATTCAGCATAAATTGTGAGGCATTTCCAATCACCGGAGAGCCTGTGGTAAATACCAGACTATAGCCAATAACTACCCATAAAATACTGATAATACAGCAAATTGAAAAAGACTGCATCATCGTGGCCAGAACGTTTTTCTTTCTGACCATACCAGCATAAAACAAAGCTAGCCCTGGAATCGTCATCATTAGTACCAAAGCTGCACTTACGAGCATCCAAGCAGTATCCCCAGTATCCAACGCAGGAGAAACAACAGAAGCACCGTAAGCACGCATTGGTATCAAAAATAACAACCCAACTAAGAAATAACTCCTTAACCACGTAAGTTTTGGAATTCTGCCCTTCATAGAAATGCTCCCCTTATTAAATACATCAAGTAAGAATATAAAATCTTTAAATGACCAAAAATGATAATTATACTTCAACAAGCACTCTATTTTTGACATATAATTCTTATACTAAACACGAAAGTGTGATTGGCAATAATAAATTTATACAAATCGTTATAAAATTGAATCATGTTGTAAAAAATTGCTTCTTGCGAATATAAAAGATAAAGTGAAACTCCTATTCACAAGCTTTTTAATTTTTATAAAACCAATTGGTCGAGGTCTTTATGAGTGATTCTTTGTCGCGTTACCCTAACCCTATTATCCCAGAAAATAACGCTATGAATAACCCACGAAACACACTTGCCAGTGGCCCAGATAGCCATGAGATTAATTTAGATGCTTTATGGATGAAAATTATGGATGAAAGCCGTGCTTGCTGTGATCCTTTACTCGGCAGCTTTTTTAATGCATGCGTTCACCGTCATCCTAATTTTTCTGCAGCATTGGCGGATAATATCGGACGTAAACTTGGTGATACCTCAATCTCCCCTTCAGCTTTAACTCATTTAATTCAAGAAACTTACAAACACACTCCCTCATTAGTCTCTATTGCAGCGGCCGATTTGATTGCCGTTATGATGCGCGATGCAGCCTGTTCCAACTTGGTAACACCTTTTTTATTCTTTAAAGGGTTTCACTCTATTCAAGCACATCGTATTGCGCATTGGTTGTGGAAACAAGATAGACCGTTTTTAGCCTTGCATATGCAAAGCCGTATTTCAGAAATATTTGCGGTAGATATTCATCCTGCAGCAAAATTGGGACAACGTGTCATGATTGATCATGGAACTGGCGTGGTTATTGGTGAAACCGCTGTCATTGAAGATGATGTTTCTATTTTACAAGCTGTAACTTTGGGCGGAACAGGAAAAGTAGAAAAAGATCGCCACCCAAAAGTACGTAGAGGTGTTCTAATTGGAGCAGGAGCCAAAGTTTTGGGCAATGTTGAAATTGGCGTAGGAGCTAAGATTGGCGCAGGTTCTATTGTACTGGAAAATGTGTTACCTTATACCACCGTGGTTGGCAACCCTGCCCGCCCCGTTGGTGTCAAACATAAAGACATGCCTGGTATTTCAATGGATTTATCACTGCCCCCTATTGACTACGTGATTTAAGTAAAACCTAAAAATAATAAAGTAGAATTTACTTTTTGACAAAAAAATGTTAATATTTACTATAATATAATTTTTATACTATTAATTCATTTCGAAACCGTTCATTTTATTTGAGCGGTTTTTTTTATTTTATTAAATCAAAAAAGGTAATTTAACATGACAAATTCGTCTTCAAACATCACCATTCCTGATACATACAAACAAGCTACTATTACTAATACTACTACTATTGATTTTGATACACCTCAAGGAAACACAAACACTAAACAATTCCTCAAAGGTAAAAAAGTATCTATTATTGGTGATAGTATCTCAACATTTAAAAACTATATACCTAATGACAACAGACCTTACTCCTATCCATCAAGTGACGTTACTGATGTCAATCAAACATGGTGGATGGATGTTATAAATCAATCTGGTGCGACTTTAGGAACAAATGACTCATGGAGTGGACGCTCTGTTGCTGGCAATCCTGAAAAAAATACAAGTTGTTTATTAGCAAATCTTAATACTATCGATAAAGACACTGATTTATGTCTGATATTACTTGGCGTCAATGATTTTAGATCTGGATCCACATTAAATGCTTTTGATCCCACCAAAAAAAATCCAAATCCACAAACTGATTATTCAGATGCGTTATGTGTTGCTATGGAAACTTTAGCCAAAAATTATCCTAACACACGTTTTGCATGGATTTCACCAATAGGTGACTTTACATGGCCTGCTGGTTTTCCTGCTTTGGTTCCAAACAGATATGCTTTAACTATTTGGAAATATGATGATGTATTAAAAGAAGCATGTAAATTTTATGGAAATCATTTTATCGATATGAGATATACTTTTTCTTATTTACAAGCATCTGAACTAATGGATGGATTACACCCAAAAGCAGCGGGAATGCGCAGGCTATCTAGGACTATCATTCATTCTATAACAAATATTCTTTAGTATTTGGTATATTTAGGCATAAATCACGGCGCATTTAGCGTCTTTTTTTATGCCTTTTTTAAAGAACAGACCCTAGTTTATAATAATACGTAATTCTATTTTACCTTATTAATCGACAGGAATTTAAACATGGGTGCTTCTTTAAAAGATGCGGTGGCATTGCCAGAGTAAATATGGGTTTGATCTTTTCCAAGATCTAATTTTTTAACTTTGCCTGTTTTTTCAGAAAAATCAATTTGATTTAAATCAACCCAAAAAATATTTGGGGTTAATGCGGACTCAAAGAAATATCGTTTATTTTTTTGATCTGCAAGCGTTCGCCAACGGGTAGAGGATATATTAGGCTCATTCTCTGTATTAATACCAAATGGAACAGACGCATTCCGAATAACACTGAACACGCTTGCCACCGCGATCCGATCATCAAGTTTTTTAGGAATAGCATTGATGTAAAAGGAAGCTCTTGCAAAACGATCGGCTGCACGATTGGTTCCAGGCAGCATCACTGTTCCCCCAATCGATTTCCAATAGGCATCCAGTGCCAATTGTTGGTCAAATGCAGGAGAATTGGTTAGAACTTGATATTTGCGATTATGATGAATGATTTGTTTGCCATCAATATATTCGATAATTGCACTGTCCCCTGTAGGATCAGAAATGGACATGTGCAAACTTGCCATTCTTTTCTCACCTGGGACGTTATCCGTTATCACGGTAAACGGTTCTTTTTCCAATGCTGTGACGGCTTCCTCAACGGTAGCAAAATTATCCAATACATATTGCCCCCATACAGAAATCGATAAAGTTGACTTATCTTTGTCAGGTGTGGGATAGACAGACTCTACCAACCACAACATATTCACATCCAGACCTTTTTCATTCATTCCGTCTGTGGTCGCAATATCGTAACCCGTGGCAATCACGCTGCCATATTTGGACTTCCAATGGATAGTTTTGTCGCCTGTGGCACCATCACGCTGCATTCCTTGAGGTAAGATCCATAAATTCGTTCCTACATCGCGTTTCCAATCCATAGACCGTGCAGTGATGATTTGATTATTTTCGCCTAAATAGACAGCTCTGGTACATGCAAGACTGGTAGAAGAAAATAAACATACCCCTGCAATAAAAGCACTTAAAATTGTACGCATATTAACCCTTATATTTTTTCTTAAAAAGGCTTGATTTGAAACAGAGTTTATCTGGTAAAGATTAAACTGCCTAATCATTATTTTATAAATTGTTCTAACTCATCCAAACGTTTAATAACGAATGGGATATCCAATTCATTCACCCATGCGCTTAAATGATCTGGGCGATTATGATCTACACCCGTATCAAATTTATCCGCCCAATAACGCAACTTTCCTTGCAAAGACATCACTAAAAAACATTGATTATCATGATGGCTTGGAATGAGTTCATAAATAATCGTTCCTGGTTTACAAAATCCAATATTGGCAAGCCCCGCACCTAATAATGCCACAACCATTTTTGCATTTTGAAAGATAATAATTTGCTCATCAATAGAATAAAGTTCAGGGTCTAAAATAAAATATCCTTTTTGCTTTAAACTCTCAATTAATTCTGCTTCGTTACTAAGATTACGATGTTCTTTATTAGCTCGGCTGATATAAATCTTATCATGGCATAATTCTTGTTTAATTGAAACTTTAACGTTACTGATCATCTGTTGATAAGCTTGAACCGATAAATTGGAAACTGCGAAATCAGCCTCTCCTGTACCTAGTTCATAATAATCTACACAAGACAAAGCATATTGTTTATATTTATTAATAGGACAGCAACGTTCTAAATCTATCCCTAATAACTCTAGCGTTCTCTGTTGCCAAGGTAATAATGGTGATGGAACTAAGAATTTTCCTTGGATACCAGACTGCAATGCCGCATAAAAAGCTGGTATAGCATGTGCCATCCAATGAAAATAATTATTTTCCCAGTGATCGGAACAGCTAAATACCAGCCCTTGATCTTCATATGAAATCACTTCGTTCGGCCTAACTTTTAAAGAGTTTAAAAGCTCACCGGTAATATAGTGATTACAATTGGGAATAATGCCTCCGTTTTTAAAAAAAACCATGTAATAGGCATCTAACACAACATTTTCCAAGCGATAACGGTAAATAGCTTTGGCTGGCCTTTTCCAATCGGAAAAAGGATATCTTTCTGTATCCGTTAAACGATTAACATCAAACCAAGTTACTTGACCATCACAAGCACCACATTGCTCAAGTTTAACCTTTTGCACAGCGACACGGTTAAGGCGAAAAATAAAATGATAATAAACTCTGATTACCCGTCTGACAGCTAAACGAAGAAATTGAGGAACTTTCATTTTACTCATAACCCTTTTAACCTAGAAGAAACTACGTGTGATCTCATATAAAGCAATTGCCCCTGCAACAGAAACATTTAAACTGTCGATATCCCCAGTCATACGTAGGCTAGCAATTTCATCACAATTTTTCTTGGTAAGCTGTCTGATTCCTGCACCCTCAGCACCTAGTACTAATATTACACGGCGTTGAGCATAATCGGCACCATTTAATAAATTTCCATGCGCATCCAATCCAACTGCCCACAACCCTGCTTCTTTGAATTTAGTCAATTCACGAGACAAATTAACCGCACGCATAATGGGGATAGTATCCAACCCACCAGATGCTGCCTTGGCCATAGCCCCACTTTCATCTGGTGAATGACGATCTTGTAAAATCACTCCAGCTGCGCCAAAAGCCACCGCAGAACGTAAAATAGCCCCAATATTACGTGGGTCAGTTACCTGATCCAGCATTAAAATAGGACCAGAACGCTCTAACATATCTTCGGCACTGGCACTGCCCAAAGGCATTACATGCAAAGCTATACCTTGATGAACTGCTTCTTTGCCACAGATAGTATCCAAAGTTGATCGATCAATCGTTTCATGGACAATTTTTAAAGGGGCATCCAATTTTGCTGATACCGTAGCATAAGCATCTGCCGTAGCTAACAAGCGCAATTTTTGTCGCTTACGGTTTTGCAATGCAGCTTGGACTGCATGTTGGCCATATAACCAATAACCGCCTTTTATATTATAATTCGCATTTATATTAGGTTGAGGGCGTCTGCTCATGAAATATCAATCTTTAAATTATTAAAAAATAGGACTTTATAAAAAAATAACAAATTTCTCCAGAGAAATCTATTTCTCTTATTGACAATTGATAAATAAACCTGTTATTAACCTCGTATCTTATACGGAGGGGTGCCCGAGTGGCTAAAGGGGGCGGACTGTAAATCCGCTGACGTACGTCTACGTTGGTTCGAATCCAACCCCCTCCACCATACTGATTTTTATCAGTTGATTCTATTATATATTTTCCTAAATTAACAAATTATAATGCTGTAATTAAAACCCACTCTACTTCTTTAATAAAAATTCTTTAAATTTATTAACTTGAATTTGTTTACTTTCTAAATAATAAAAATAATTTTCCATCAAAGAACCTATATTTTCAGGTTTCTTTGCTTTGTGCAACCGCTCAACACAATAGCTTGCTAACTCGTTATCTTTGGCATCTGCTAGTAAAATAAAGTAAAATATTGGATCACCAATGGAGACATTAAAATCCTTACTATGATCATCCCAACCATTTGCTATATCTTTAATAAACTTACCAATAGAAACTTCAAACTCATCAATTTTTATTTTTTTCTCAAGCATCGCATTTAAAATATCAGATGGTCTTACGCCATTTTCTTGTCCTGCTTCAAAATCTTCATAAGAAATATCTTCATATTTCTTATCTTTAATAAATTTTTTAACTGTTACTGGGGAAACTGGTATCGTGCTTAAACATTCTTCCCAATCCTCACACCAAAAATCAGTCTTCAAATCAATATCTATCATTCTAGCTGTTAGTCTATATAAAACAAACCATAAATTCTTATTATCATCTTGCAATGTAAAAAAAGCTGGGTAAGGCCATACTAATATAGGGCTATAAGATAGTTTACCATGTGCGATAACATTTCTTACACTTAATATTTCACCAATAAAATATTTTACTTTATCATCTAACAAACCCTGCTGATGTAACATAAAAAATATCTTAGATTTAATACTATAATCTGCCGAAAAAGTATCTTTTAAGATTTTTGTTTTCTCTTTGATTTTATCTTGTAATTCTTGAGAATCATATAATATATTTTTATATAATTTTTCTAGAAATAACTTTATTTGCTCTTGACCTTTTTCTTTTTGCTCGTCCTCATGCCTTGTCACAAGCAACTCTAAAACATGATAAAAAGAAAGCAAAGCCTCATCAACACCTCTTACCGGATCCAAATCTAATGGACTATCACTACTATCCTGTAATAAAAAATATTGTGCTTTTCTCCATCGATCCAACAAGAAATTGAATAACTGTTTATCTTTATCAGAAAAGCTATTTAATTGTTTTAATAACTTTGTTAATTGCTCAGTAAGATCAACACCGTCTTTCTGATAAACAATAATTTTATCATCAAATTTTTTCTGTTCATTAATGGAAGCAGTGCCGCATTCTACAACATGCCCAACATCGTAATATTGCTTAGTAATAAAACTTAATATTCCTAAAATCATAAATAAATCAGCACGTATAAAACTCTCTGCATCACTATGACTAGAAAAATGATACACTTTTGCAATTAAATCTATTTTAATTTTATTATCTGCTATTTTTTTAACTTTCATATTGTTAAAAACAAACAATAATTTATCAAAATTAAGATCAGTTTCTAAAGTCTTTGTAACTAATACATATTTTTTATTAATGTCACTCATAATTTTGCTTCTTTCAAACATGATTAGTAATGATAAATTTAATTTTTCTTATTCTTTCAATTTAATCATAATCATTCTATTTATCCAAAAATGTATTCAGACCACATTAATTATATCTTTTTTCTGAATTCTAGACTCTGTACAAAAGACTAAATCTCTACAACACCTTGTTTTCCTCATTTTTATCTACGATTTTCGCACGATTTCTAGCTGTTTTATGAATGATAATCGCTCTATTTTATATTAACTATTAAATTATACATGAGTTATCAACAAAGTTATACAGGTACCAAGTATTTAACATGCTTCTTTCTTAAACATTTATAATTTTCGTACAGTATATTTTAAAATCTATTTTATAATAATAGCTTCATTTTACAAAATAACACTCCTACACATGATATTTGCGAACAATTGAAATATTGAGGTGAAAATGCAGGAAATTAAATTATATGCGATGACTTGTGGATGGATCACCATGCCCGCAGGGTTCTTTCTTGCGGGTCAGACTGGAAATTTAGCAGTTCCTGTTCCTTGTTATTTTATTGAGCACCCCAAAGGCACTATTTTATTTGATACAGGTCTAGAGACAGCCTTACAATCAGATAATGCTGATATAGTTAAAGAGGCTTTGGGTATTTTTGCCAAGATTACTACTGTGCAATATCAACCAGGAGAAGATATAACCTCAAGATTAGAAAAATTTGGTATTGATCCTAAAAAAATTAATTTTATCATTAATTCTCATCTACATTTCGATCATTGCGGTGGGAATGTTGCAGCCCCTAATGCACGATGGATTATCCAAAAAAGAGAATGGCAAGCCGCACAAAAAGATGAAAATATAGAAAAACAAATCTATTCTCCTCATCATTATGATCTTGGTCATGACCGCATTGAAGTTGATGGTGAGTATGATGTTTTTCAAGATGGCACCATCATTTTAATTCCAACTTATGGTCACACAGACGGGCATCAATCTTTAAAAGTAAAACTAGGTGATCAAACCATAATATTAACAGCAGATGCGTGTTATTTAAAACATTCTTTGGAGAATATGACACTGCCCGATGCCATGGTCGTCAATGATCCAGAAAGCATGATTAATAATTTTAAACTCTTTAAAAAACTACAAGATAAAGGAGCAAAAATCGTTTTTGGTCATGATCCAAAACAAGCATCAACCTTAACTGACGGTGAAATCAAAAGAATTTATGCAAACGATTTATAAAATAAAAAGCGTATTTTAACAAATAATATCAAAATACGCCTTTATCATTCATTAAAAAATAATCAGTTGGCGAATTCCTTCACCATTAGCCAACCGCTCAAAACCTTCATTAATATCTTCAAGTTTTATACGATGTGTAATTAACTTTTCAACAGGAAGCTGTTTTTTAACCATCATACTCGCAAACCGCGGAATATCACGTAAAGGCACACAAGACCCAACATAAGATCCTTTTAACGTTTTTTCTTCTGCTGCCAAACTGACCGCAGGAAAACTGATCTCTGCTTTTGGATGAGGCAATCCCCCTGTAACGGCCTGTCCACCACGCTTAATAATATCATAAGCAAATTTTAATGCTGGAACCGCACCTGCCAGCTCAACAGCAAGGTCAACGCCTCCTGGTACTAGCCTGCGCACTTGTTCTATTGCATCAGGTGCACTTGGATCAATAGCATAATCAGCACCTAGCTCCAAAGCAAACTGACGTTTCTCTTCACTAATATCGACGGCAATAACCGTCTGTGCCCCTGCAGCCAATGCACCCAATAAAGCTGCCAGTCCAACACCACCAAGACCGATAATAGCACAAGTTTGCCCTGCTTGTAGCTGACCAGAATTAAGCACCGCACCAACCCCAGTTAACACAGCACATCCAAGGACAGCAGCTGTTTCCAAAGGAACAGATTTATCAATCTTTACACAAGATTCTTGAGCTACTATCGCATGCGTGGAAAAAGCAGAAACCCCAAGATGATGATTAACCTCTTCACATTTATACTGAATATGTTTGGTACCCCCCAAGAGCTCACCTTTACCCGATGCCGCAGCACCTGGCTCACAAAGAGCTGGCCGGCCTTCTGCGCAAGGAATACAATGCCCACAGGAAGGAATAAAAACCATCACCACATGATCGCCAGGTTGAAAGCGAGTAACATTAGGACCAACAGCCTCAACAATCCCTGAGGCCTCATGTCCCAACGCCATCGGCATCACCCGCGGGCGATTGGCATTAATTACTGATAAATCTGAATGACAAAGTCCTGCCGCAACCAGTTTTACCAGAAGCTCTCCATTTGCAGGAGGACTAAGCTCTGCTTCGACAATTTCAATTGGTTTTGAATCTGTATAAGGTCTGGGAAGACCCATTTCACGTAATAAAGCAATTTTCGTTTTCAACAAAAGAACTCCTTTATCTTTTCAACTGCTTTATTACTATACTTTATTTATAATATTTTAATATAAAATTATAAATAAAATTAACTTCTTTTTAATAGTTAGTATCTACTTCAATATTAAGAACCTTCTACAATACCCGCGCACACATAAGAAATCTGAATGTTATTGCCAAACCAGATTTTTAAACTATCACCTCCTACACTAAAAAAACGTAGCATACGATCTTTTTCCTTTTTTAAAGTCAAAGGGGTATTAAAGGTAATTGCACGACCATCATCTTCATTGAACAATATTCTGTCGTTGGGAATAGCAATATACCCTCCTTCTTGAGGATATATCCAATTATGAGTAATATTTAATGTTGCTTCATTAGCATTCCATTTAATGACAATATTATTATAGAGTTTTACCTGAAAATCAAATGCAGTTCCATACCATTCAGTCAGAGGAAAAGCTTGTAGAACATGTGCATTAGATAAATTTTTGTTATTTAGACACTCTTGATTAGTAGACATAATTTTCGTCCTTTTATATAATTAAAACAAAAAAACCGTCCAAATACATTGAACGGCTTTGAAAAAATTAGAATAAAGATAGATTAACCCATCTTATTAAAATAATAAGATTATTTGATCAAACAATCAAATAACTTTAACTGAGTATGACTTCACAAACCATTCATCAGCTTACATAAAAACTAAATCGTCCTTCAGAAATTTGTATTCTTTGCGACCAGTCTGAAGATGTAAAAAGTTGCTTAGGAAACCATGCTATCTTAATTTGCAATTGATCACCAGCTTTAACAGGGTATGAAAGTGATCCATTTAAAATATCACTTGGTTTATATACTGTTTTATTATCGGATTTTAAAATACTATATGGTTTTAAACTATGTTTCACTAAACTAGACGGCAACCAAATAGCAGGGTTAGTTTTCTTACATACACATACCCATAATTCATCATGCTCTTGGAAAATTGTTCCATCAACCCCCGTCCCCGAATTATCATTAAATGAAATATTATAATCTAAATGCAAAACACCATCCGTTGGAGATACCCATAAAGACTCTGAGTTATTCCAAAATTGATACCCTTCACCCATAGAGGTTTTAGGGGGCAAAGCCCCTTCATTGACAGCAACCCAAGCTGGTTGAACATATGAATTTCCACGACTAAGCAATAAAAAACCAGACCCTATATAAGTAAACGTATTAGACGATTTTGATGATGAAATAGTGCCATTCCAATGATCACCATCCCACCAACAAGGCATGTTCTGTGCTTCATTCCAAGCTTGCATACGTGGTTTTAAATCAGTTGTACTTATATCAGTTGTTAAAGGGAGTTGAGAAATAATTGTTTTTACTTTTAACTCCATATGACCATCTTGCAAATCATCAATTTTTAGACCTAGAGTACTTACACCAATCACATCCCAATCAGTTAACACCGCGGGGTAGTCTTTATTTGCACGAACAAAAAGTATATCTTGAGAAACTTTTCCATTAACCATTAAATTTTTACAGGCAACAACATATCCCGTTGTAACAGTATTAGGTAATCCATTATCCAAACCGATAGCTACAGAAGCATCGTAAATAACAGGGCATAATCGAGTATATGTATTATCATTATATGTTGATATTGAACGATTAGCCTTTATCTTATTACATGCTATCATAGCCCCAGTGCCATCTGTGCTGTCAATACTTACGATATTATCAGTTGGTGTACCTGTATATCTCAACCTCGCAGATTTAATGGACCCATCAGAAGTATAGTTACTTAATGTTAAAGGCAAACCTTCTTGAACGTTAATTCCATCATTATAACTCATGTAAATTTTAGTTTTTTTATTGGTTTGATCATAAAACGACATTTTACCTTTTCCATCAGTAAAAATCGTATTGTTATCAAATTGTGAATAACCTTGAGCTTGAAATAGACCTCCAACTGTCAATTGGTTTTTTATCGACAATGAATCTCCAATATTAAGTGATTTTGTGGCTGTAATATCACCTATAACTCTTAACCTACCCATTCCAGGAGAAGTTAATCCTGATGTATTGTCTACAATAACTCTAACATCATAATCATTTGCTTTGCCGTCGGCATTTAAGTAAGTTGTATGAAAATCAATATAACCAGCCTCCATACCATTACCACCAAGCTCTATACATCTTGCATTTAAACTACCGTTTCCCGCAATTTTACAATACCCACTAGCAGCGCTGATGCTACCTGAAATACTTATATTTCCTTTTCCATCGGTTTGAATTTTATCATTATCTAGGCTCGCTGTACCTACTGCAATCAAATTTTTGCCAACAGTTAAATTTGATGAAGCTCTTACTAATTCAGCAATTATAGATAAATTACCCTTGCCATTTAAACCTGATATATTATCTACTGAAACTCTGGCATCATAATCGTTTGCCTTACCATCTTCATTAAGATAAGTCGTATGAAAATCAATATATCCAGCCCCAGTAGAATTATTACCAAGCTCAATACAAGAAAGCTCTGCAGCACCATTATTTTTTATTTTTGAACCACTTACTCCGAACGACAAAAGACCAACAATATTGACCTCTTTAGATGATAATCGTATAGTACCACTATCAAACTTGTCTTTTTCACCACTCCCATCTAGAACTGAAATTGAAGCATCTGATTGATTAGTTGTTTTTCCATCTCTTAAACTTATAGATCCAGATTTTCCAGAATTATTTACTTGCCCAACTTCTAAAGCTTGTAGTTTTAGGGTTCCCTCTCCTCCAGAAATTATATTACCATTATCAACAAATATTCCTCCCTTTGAATAAATATTACCCTCACAATCTATTGTAAATTTTTCATCTACTATTGAGAGTATTGAATAGAGATTATTATCATCAATAACATTCCCTTTTGGAGTAATTTTAAAAGCTGTTACTAATGAGACTTCTCCTGTTGAATTGGTTTGATTCTTATAGAATGTAAGATTACCATTACCATCTGATTGAATTAACCCATCATCAGAAACAATAGATTTAACTTTTGCATCAACAGTTCCATCATTAATAAAACTGACCCCTTGTTTTCCTTGTGGAATAGAGAAATCAAAAGTCGTAGTAGTTTGATTTGTAGTGGCAGTTACAGCAGCTAGTTGATCATCTGATATTGTACTGACTGTTCCCACTTGAATGGTAGGTGTTATTCCTTGTTTACCTTTGACCAGCCCAAGATTTAGGATATTGTTGTTATTATCATCTGTAATTATTTCTGCAGTTGCCTCTAAATCAGAATTAAGTGTTTCAATCTTACCAATAACAATAGTAGGTGTAAGTCCATCTTTTCCAGGAGCACCTTGAGGGCCAGCAACTGTTGCCAAAGGGCCCTCCCATTTATTATCATTGGTAAAAATATAAGTACTCGCATTATGCCCATCATTATCGAGTAACAAATACATATCTCCTGGACGAGGCATACCACGTTTATCTTCAAGACCGACGGTTTCATCTGGTGCTTTTATTCCAGAATACCACCAAGACCCAGCATCCCCTTTAAAGCCTTGAGGTAACGCAAAGTTAAACTGAGTTGTAGTGCCAGAAGTAACCGCAGTTACCTTGGCATCTTGTCCAGCAGATAAGGTTGTCGTTATCCCTGCTATAATTGTTGGGGTAACACCTTCCTCTCCATGAGGAATATCAATATTCAAAATAGCAGCACTTGGAATACCAACATTTGTAACAACTGCTGGTTGATCAGGGGAAACTGTCGACACTTTACCAATCGTAATCGTACCCGCAGGACCAGTATCTCCCAAAACAATTTTATCTTCTTGTTCTTGCGATATAATCCCTTCAGACATGACTGTCAAAGTGCATACAAATTCTATAACTTCGTTTTCTTTAGTCATAATAAGAAAACGAATACCCGTTTTTGTATTCAGACTTCCCCCACCAATACGACATCTAAATGTTTTCCCAGTAAAGGTGATTTCATCAATAGTCATTTTTTGATCAGAAGGCTGTCCAACAATATTAATAATACTATCTGTTGCCTTCATCCGATTAACAACAGAAAAATTATAGAAAATCTCTTCTATTGGTGATTTACAAGGCAATTCTATAACCTTATTCCCTAAACACCCACTGGGTAATATAACAATCACTGGCCTTAAATTACAAGACATGCCGTGTCATTCCTTTTAATATACTAGAAATAAAAAAAGCCGCCTCAATAATTTGAGCGGCTTTTAAAATAAAAAAGGTGCTTAATGCACCTATATAATTAACTTATAAATATTTTATACTAGTAATAATATACTCTATTTTGATCAAAAAATCTATATATATATTAAATATCGATATTATTAATTTATATATTATAATAAAAAATAGTATAATAAATCGAATATTCTCAAATGTATTACCCTGTTGTGTAGATTTAATGTCTTTTCTTTGCTTCTTGGTAAGTCCAGGGTCGATATTATTTACCAGCCTCACGCTTAGCATCATCTCGTACCTGTCTAGCTTCAGCTAAATATACAAGAGGATAAGCTCCAAAAGACAAAACTTTTCGTTTACCATTAAAGCGATATGCCATTTGCCAAAGTTTGGACCCGTTTTTCTTAACCTGAAAATACAGTCCTTGGGCATCAGTTTTCTTTTTATCAGTAGCTTCTGGTTTAAAGGCTTTTATTTGTTTATCTGTCAACATAATAGGATAATACCAACAAAATTAATCCCATACCAACAATAATACCAACTAATTCTTTGCTTTAAAATGCTTAACTTTGTACGAGTTTGCTCAGTAAAAAAGCAAAAAACAGCTGTTGTTGTAGAGTTTATGATGTTTTGTAGGAAAATGTATAGATATATGGCGGAGGGGATGGGATTCGAACCCACGGTACGACTTACATCGTACAACGGTTTAGCAAACCGCCGCCTTCAGCCTCTCGGCCACCCCTCCGCAAGAAGAGTTGCTTAGTAACACGGCGTTTGCTCTGATATGGTTCTAATCGTTTATTAAGAAGCTGTCAATTTACTTTTTTACTTTTTTTAAGATAATTGTTTTTTCAAAAGATCATTCACAATGGCAGGGTTGGCTTTGCCTTGCATCACCTTCATGACTTGTCCAACAAAAAAACCAAATAATTTATCTTTACCTGATTTATACTGTTCAACTTTATCAGGATTAGCAGCTAAAATCTCTGTAATAACCTTTTCAATCGCACCCGTATCAGTAACTTGCTTTAAGCCTTTGCGCTCAACGATATCGCCAGGCATATCCCCTGTTTCAACCATATCTTCAAATACTTCTTTGGCAATTTTACCATTAATGGTGTTGTCAGCAATCAAATCCAACAACGCACCTAGCGCATCTGCACTGATAGGGCTTTCATGAATTGTTAAACCTTGCTTATTTAAAACAGCAAATAACTCACCTGTAACCCAATTGGATGCCATACGACCATCACGACCCTTTGCAACTTTTTCAAAGAAGTTCGCAATATCTTGCTCAGCAACCAAAACATTAGCATCATAGCGAGGCAATCCATAATCAGACTGGAAACGATTACGTTTATCATCAGGCAATTCAGCCAAAGTTGATTTTAAATGATCCACATGAGATTGTTCAACAATCAAAGGCAATAAATCTGGATCTGGGAAATAACGATAATCATGCGCATTTTCTTTGCTACGCATCGTACGAGTTTCTCCGCGAGCCACATCAAAAAGACGAGTTTCTTGATCGACTTCACCACCATTTTCATAAATTTCAATATGGCGTTTTGCTTCGATCTCAATCGCTTGCATCACATAACGAATGGAGTTGATATTTTTTAATTCACAACGCGTGCGATAGTCTTCGCCTGGTTTGCGTACAGACACGTTCACGTCTGCACGCATAGAGCCTTCTTCCATATTTCCATCACACGTGCCAAGATAACGCACAATCGCACGGATTTTACGAAGATAAGCCCCAGCTTCTTCAGGTGAGCGCATATCAGGTTCACTGACGATTTCCATCAATGCCACGCCTGAACGGTTTAAATCAACAACGGTTTCTTTGGGGGTTAAATCATGAATGGATTTCCCCGCATCTTGCTCTAAATGCAAACGGGTAATGCCGATATTCTTAACGGAACCATCATCCAATTCAATTTCAATCGTGCCTTCACCTACAATCGGAAACTCGAATTGAGAAATCTGATAGCCTTGAGGCAAATCGGCATAGAAATAATTTTTACGGTCAAAACGGCTCATTAAGTTAACTTTGGCATTTAACCCAAGACCTGTGCGAATGGCTTGATCCACACATTCACGGTTTAATACAGGCAACATTCCTGGAAATGCAGCATCAACCAAGCTAACATGAGTATTTGGATCCGCACCAAAATGTGCTGATGCACCAGAGAATAATTTGGCTTTACTGATGACTTGGGCGTGAACTTCCAGCCCAATGACCACTTCCCAAGCACCCGTTGAACCTTCAATCATATAACTCATAGGGAACCTCCAGCACAAAGAGTGGGTTTATGGGTAAAGTTAGCTGCTTTTTCCATTGCAGAGCCAACCGCAAACAATGTTTCCTCACCAAAAGGACGGCCTAATAACTGTAATCCCAAAGGCAATCCTTGGCTGCTTAATCCAGCAGGAATGGCAAGGCCAGGCACACCAGCCATGCTGGCGGGAACCGTAAAGATATCGTTCAGATACATTTGCACAGGATCGTCTAGATTTTCACCTTTGGCAAAGGCTGCGGTTGGTGCGGTTGGGGTTAATAACACATCCACTTTATCAAACACATTCATGAAATCTTGATAAATCAATTTACGCACTTTTTGCGCACGCAAATAATACGCATCATAATATCCCGCAGAAAGCACATAAGTTCCCATCAAGATACGACGTTTAACTTCATCACCAAAACCAGCACCACGCGTATTGGCATAAAGCTCATCAAGGCTTGCACCATCTACACGACGACCATAACGAACGCCATCATATCGAGCAAGGTTAGAAGAAGCCTCAGCAGGGGCAATAATATAATAAGTTGCTAACCCATATTTTGTATGAGGCAAAGACACATCAACAATTTCACAGCCTGCTTCTTTAAGCCAGTTAATCCCTTGCTGCCAAACAGCTTCAATTTCTGGGGATAAACCAGGTGCGCGATACTCCATCGGAATACCAACCTTCATCCCCTTTAAGGAACGATTGCACGCTGCACGATAATCAGGAACTTCTTTATCTACAGAAGTGCTGTCTTTTGGATCAAATCCAGCCATAGATTGTAACATAATCGCGCAATCTTCAACAGATTTCCCCATTGGGCCGGCTTGATCCAAAGAACTTGCATAAGCAATAATGCCCCAACGGCTGCAACGACCATAGGTTGGTTTAATCCCCGTAATCCCACAATAAGCCGCAGGCTGACGAATAGAGCCACCCGTATCCGTTCCAGTCGCACCCATTGCCATTTGTGCAGCCACCGCAGCAGCAGAACCACCAGAAGACCCACCAGGGACAAGGAAGGTATCCTCACCTTGACGTTTCCATGGATTTTCCACGGCACCAAAGGCAGAATTTAAATTGCCAGAACCCATCGCAAATTCATCAAGATTCACTTTACCCAAAAATACCGCACCATCACGTAATAAATTAGCGGTTACTGTGCTTTCATAAGGAGGCACAAAATTTTCCAATATACGGCTGGCAGCGGTGGTTTTAACACCTTTGGTACAAAATAAATCTTTAATCGCCAAAGGAATACCCGTTAATGCAGGCGCATCCCCAGCTGCCAATTTTTGATCTGCTGCTTTGGCTTGTTCAATCGCAGCGTCCGCAGTCACCGTAATATAGGCATTAATACGGTCATTCAGGGTATTAATTGCATTCACATGTGCTTTGGTTAATTCTTCGGCACTGAATTTCTTTTGACGCAATCCATCGACTGCCTCGGTAATTTTTATTCCCGTTAACATTATTCAACCACCTTTGGCACAGCATAAAAATCGGCAATCCGTTCAGGAGCATTGGAAAGAACATCTTCTTTACAATCCCCATCCGTCACCACATCTTCGCGCAAGCGTAATTGCGCAATTTCCGTGCCAACCATTGGCTGAACATTGCTTACGTCAACTTCGTTTAATTGTTCCATCCAATTGATAATTCCACCTAAATCCGTGGCATATATTGTCAATTCTTCTTCTTTGACTGCCAAAGAAGAAAGTTTGGCAACACGTTGGACAATTTTCTTATCCAATATTTTATCCGTCAATTCAGCCCCCATCGTTTCAATAGTGCTTTTGTTATAAGATCAAGAAATTAGTTTTATTCTATACCATATTATAAGATCAAAGAAATACAGGGTTATTTATTTTATTTATATTTTATGAAATAATAATTTCATTCTACGAACAAATCTCTGTCAGTTTTTTAATAACAGTAATTAATCGTTGTTGATATTCGAACAATACGGCTAATAGACTAAATTTATAAAAGAGCTAACCATAAATTCTTTAATTGTGGTAACTAAGAATACAAATTATTAAGACGTATCTTACACAGCTTAATTATTTTGTATTAAGAAATTATATTCTCTACACCCATCTTGACTTTTTAAATCGCAAGCTTGTTTAAAATATAATTTTGCCTTTTCTTTATCTGCAGAAACTCCAACACCCTCTTCATACATAAATCCCGAGTTATATGCAGCATCCACATGGTTTTTCTTTGCCGCTTTTTTAAATAAATTTAACGCTTCACGATAATCTACAGGCATTCCCTGACCTTTATAATTCATCAATGCCAAATTATATTGTGCCTCAGGAAGACCTTGTTCTGCAGCTCTTTTATACCATAATGCCGCCCTTTGATCATTTTGCGGGACCCCTAAACCACGATCATACATCCGTGCAAGATTAAAATCAGCTTGGGGCATATATTGATAAGCTGCCATTTGAAAATATTGAATCGCCTTGGCATAGTCTTTGGAAACACCTTTGCCGTCAACATACATTAATCCTAAATTATATTGAGCTTGAGCATCCCCTTGTTGAGCAGCTCTTTGAAAATATTCAACTGCTTTTTTGTCATCTTTTGGAACTTGTTTGCCTTCAAGATACAATACGCCAAGATTAAATTGATCTTTTATACTTCCTTGTTCTGCTTCTTTATGCATCTTTATCAAATCGGTATTAAGCTTATTTGGAAAAACAATAATATCAGTGTCAGCCATCACTGTACTAGCAAAAGAACATCCAGCTATAACAAAAAATAAACCTAAAGAGCGTTGCATACTTTATAAATCCTAACTCACCCACATCAAAAATATTCCAGGTTAAATGTTAACGCAAGTATATTTAATATCTATTTGTTTTAAACTTTTCACATCAAAGAAACAAGATTTTACAGACTTTATTATCTTTATACAAAATGTTATAAACGATGACCATAGAACAACTTTAATTTATTTTACGAAACAATTAAGATGAATATTTTTCCTGCTACTGATCATGATCTCAATGCTATCTTAGCTATCCAAGATTTATGCTATCATGAAATAGAACCAGAATCCGCGGAATCAATGATATCTAAAATACATATTAGTCCTGAAACTTGTTTTGTTGCCAAAGATAGTCAAGACGACATTAAAGGCTATTTATTGTCCATTCCTGCGACATTAGGAAACCCTCCACAACTACACAGTGAGACACAAGTCATAGATCAGCATGCTGATTGTTTATATTTACATGATTTGGCCATTCATCCCAAAGCCAGAGGAATGGGTGTTGGTAAATTATTATTCCAACATTTCGCCAAAATAGCTTATCAAAAACAATTTCAACATGCTTCTTTAATTTCAATTCAAAATTCAGTATCTTTTTGGAAACAATATGGGTTTTCCCCTATTATTCCAGATAAAGTTTTACAAGAAAAATTGAAAACCTATGGTGATAATGCAACCTATATGGAGTGCTATTTACCTGATTTTTATTCTCATTAATTGATTACTAAATAATGTCTTTTGTATTTTATATCTTAGCCGCTTTTGCAGAAATTGCAGGATGCTTTTCATTTTGGGCTTGGGTCAAATTAGAAAAGTCCCCTTTGTGGTTATTCCCAGGGGCAATATCTCTTCTTTTCTTTGCTTGGATATTAACCAAAGTTGATATCGATATGGCAGGGAGAGCCTATGCTGTTTATGGCGGAATTTATATAATTTGCTCCCTTATCTGGTTATGGGTCATAGAGGATACTCGCCCTGATAAATGGGATATTATTGGTGCCATTATTTGCCTTATCGGTGCTAGTATTATTTTATTTACACCTAGAACATAGTTAAACATAAAGAAAAGCCTTACTTTAGAGTAAGGCTTTTCTAATTAAGCTATCAATTGATTAAGCAAATTGTTTTTGATCTTCGTCTTTACGATTTTCTAAGATATATGGACCACCATTTACAATCTTCATAGATAAATAAATAGGTGTATCAAAATCACCTAATTGATCCAAAGGTAGCAAAGCATCATTTTTGGTCCAAGGATATACCTTTAACCGTTCCCATAGAGCCAATTAAGTTTACAATTCCAGCATTAAATTTTTTAAATCTCCATTTTTCTCTACTAAGATCACACTACTCAACTTAATTATATCTTCATCAGATCTTTCGCTACAACTTCAGCCATTTTAATTCCGTCAATAGCCGCTGACATAATCCCCCCCGCATAACCTGCACCTTCACCAGCAGGATAAAGACCTCGAGTATTAATACTATTTCCATCTTCTCCCCTTGGGATACGAATAGGAGAAGAAGTTCTCGTTTCAACACCTGTCATCACTGCGTCTGCAAAGCTGAACCCGGATAATTTACGGTTAAACGCTGGTAACGCCTCCTTAATCGCATCTACAACAAAATTAGGTAAAATTTCAATGAGGTTACTTGGAGTAACACCAGGTTTATAAGAGGGGATTACATCACCCAAGGTTTTACTGGCACGTCCTGCCAAAAAATCTTCTACTCTTTGCACGGGTGCTTTGTAATCAGACCCACCCAGCACAAAAGCCTTTCGTTCAAGCTTTCTTTGAAAATCTATCCCAGCCAATGGATCATCTGGATAGTCTTTTTGCGGGTCAACACTCACAACCAAAGCCGCATTAGCATTTCTTTCAGCACGAGAATATTGGCTCATCCCGTTTGTAACCACACCACCTTGCTCTGAAGCAGCAGCAACCACAGTTCCCCCTGGACACATACAGAAAGAATAAACTCCACGATCATTACCTGCGTGATGAACTAGTTTATAATCCGCAGCCCCTAGTTTCTTGTGCCCTGCTTGCGGTCCAAAACGAACTTGGTCAATCATAGACTGAGGATGCTCTATTCGCACACCGACAGAAAATGGCTTGGCTTGAACAGACACACCATCATTATACAAAGAAACCATCATATCTCTGGCGCTATGCCCTGTAGCCAAAATCACATGACGCGTTGCAATCTCTTCACCAGTCTTTAAACGCACCCCAACGACTTGGCGATCTTTATCCATTAAAATAGAGGTAACTTGGGTATTAAAACGATAGCTCCCACCACAGGATTCAATTTCAGAGCGGATATGTTCAACCATACTGACCAAACGAAACGTGCCAATATGTGGTTTGGAAACAAAAAGGATTTCCTCTGGTGCGCCTGCTTTCACAAATTCTATTAGAACTTTATGCCCATAATGATGAGGATCACTAATCTGCGTATAAAGCTTGCCATCTGAAAACGTTCCAGCGCCACCCTCTCCGTATTGAACATTACTTTCTGGATTAAATTCTGATTTGCGCCAAAATGCAAAAGTATCCGCCGTACGTTCACGAACCTCTTTACCACGCTCTAAAATTAGAGGACGCAGTCCCATTTGGGCTAATAAAAGCCCCGCCATAAAACCACAAGGACCTGAACCAATAATCACAGGACGTTGGTAACTTGACTGACCAGCTAGTTTTTCACCTGTTATACGATCTACAACAAACTGGTACTTCACTTGTGGTGCTTTATGTAAATGCTTATCTTGAGCATGTAAATTTAAACAAACATCATCATCTTCAATTTCACAATCAATTGTATAGACTAGTAAAATATGCCCACGTTTACGTGCATCATATCCTCGCCTTACAATGTGGTATTGTTTAATATCCGTTAAAAGACGTTGTTTTAAAGCTTCTTTTAGCTCTTCATCGCTATGATTAAGGGGTAGTTTCAGTTCAGTGATTCGTATCATCGTTTTATATAACTATTAACATATTAAGAGGAAAAATAAGTCTATGATATGCATAGCACATACCTTATTAAAACTATAGAAAACTATATATATTTATAACAAGAATCAGTATACAGTAAACACAAAGCGCATAAATGCGCATTTATCATTATAATTCAATATATACATAACTTAACATGATTGCCAAAGGATTGCCTGACCATGTCCGATCACTCTGCTCATCATCACGAACATGATCACAATCATGATGATCATCACCACGAACAAGAGTGCGGTGGGCACTCTCACAGTCATGGACATCACCATGTTCCGAAATCTTTTGGAAAGGCGTTTGCAATTGGCATCAGCCTTAATCTAATTTATGTTATTGCCGAAGCTGCTTGGGGGTTTTGGGGGAATTCACTGGCACTACTTGCAGATGCTGGTCATAATCTTTCAGATATCTTAGCACTGGCTTGCGCTTGGATCGCTGCAATTTTAAGCAAAAAAAGACCCACAGATAATTTTACCTATGGCTATCGCAGAACTTCTATTCTAGCTTCGTTAACCAATGCTGTTATTTTACTGATAGTAACAGGTGGTATTATATGGGAAGCCATTGAGCGCCTTTTTCATCCAGCACCTGTTGCCGGATGGACGGTTATCATTGTTGCTGCGATTGGCGTTATTATAAATGGTTTAACCGCCATGATGTTTGTCTCTGGTCATAAAGAGGATCTTAACATCAAAGGGGCTTTTTTACATATGGCATATGATGCCTTATTATCCTTGGCGGTCGTTATTACTGGTATTATTATCCTATTTACAGGGTTTAATATCCTAGACCCAATTATAAGTTTGGTTGTATCCATTATTATCATTATGGGAACATGGTCCTTATTAAAAGATTCAGTGGCCTTAGCTGTCGATGGCGTGCCAACCAATATTAATCGTAAAGAAGTCGAAAGTTACTTACGTGCTTTACCTAGTATTTTAGATCTGCACGATCTACATATATGGGCAATGAGTACAACTGAGACTGCATTAACCGTGCATTTAGTCAGTAATGTTGATCACCGTTTAGATGATTTTCTGTCGGTAACAGCTCAACAACTGCAAGATAAATTCAAAATTGGACATACAACAATCCAAATTGAATTACAAAACGAAGCTAAATCTTGCGTTTTAGCAAATGCAGAAGCAGTTTGATCTCTTTTTATCAAGACTGATCTTTTAATAATAGAAATTTATATTTATGATTCTTAGAGTTATTCAGGACAAAAAGATATTGTTCAGTATTGGCAGTATCTTTGTCAGTATTCTTGTTTTATATTTAAAATATTTTGCTTGGTACACCACTAACAGTATTGCCTTTTATTCTGATATGCTGGAAACACTCATAAATGTTGCAGCTGCAATCTTAGGATGTATTGCGTTAATTTTTGCTGCTCATCCTGCTGACAGACAACACCCTTATGGTCATCAAAAAGCCGAGTATATTTCGGCGGCTATTGAAGGGCTATTGGTTGTAACCACAGCTGGGTTAATCTTTTATGAATCTTTCTTAGCTTGGCAACATCCCAAACTCCCCACTGCTCCTTTTATTGGAATATTATTTAACGGCTCTGCGGGGATCGTTAATCTTATTTGGTGTATTGTTCTAATAAAAGTAGGAAAAAAATATTGCTCTCCTGCCCTTATCGCTGGAGGGCAACATATATTATCTGATGTTTGGAGCACTGTTGGGCTGATTTGTGGGTTTATTTTAATCCCTTTCATCCAATGGGCTCTTCTTGATGCAATATTAGGATTTTGTATTGCCCTGAATGTTTTACGTATGGGATTTCAAGTTATAACAGAATCCTTTAACGGATTGATGGATCAGGCTCCACCTAAACAAGTCACAGAGCATATCTACGAGCTTATTAAAAAGAATGCTCCCGAAGCCCTTGATTTTCATATGGTCAGGTTTCGTCAAGTCGGTGCAATAACTTTTATTGATTTTCACTTGGTCGTTCCTGGCACAATGAATGTATATACAGCTCATAAAATCTGTGATCGCATTGAGCTTTCTATAAAAAATGCAATTGGATCTGTTTCAATCAATATTCATGTAGAACCAGAAGATGAATTAAAAAAAGATAATCTTATATGGTAAAAAAGATATAACTAATTTTTTTAAAAAAAATGTTACCAACTCAAATTAAAAGGTGTTTTTTTTAATATAATTCGCATATTATATGCACAATATTGAATAACATGGTTAATAAAATGCAAATTCCTTCTCGTTGTGCTATTCTTCTTGATGCTGGATATATTGAATATATTACACGGCAAGAATTTCCAAATATACAAATTAACTATGAAAAACTAGTTAAAGAAATTACTGGTGAATATCGTTTATTTAGAACTTTTTACTATAATTGCCTACCTCATCTAGATTTTTCAACTTCAGAAGATGATAAAAATCTTTATGAAGGAAAAATGAATTTTTTTGAGGCTCTTAAATTTTTACCCCGCTTTGAAGTTCGCCTTGGTGCTTTATCACGCTATGAAGATCAAGATAGCAACGCACTTAGCTTTCATCAAAAACGTGTTGATATCCTTATGGTTGTTGACATGATGCAATTATCTATAACTAAACAAATCGATCATCTCATTATCGCCACGGGCGATGGTGATTTAATCCCCGCTGTTCAAGCAGTGAAACAAGCAGGGATTTTAGTTTCTCTGTGGCATGGATCTTTACGTGGGAAATCTGCGCCAAATAGAGAGCTTTTTCAACTTTGTGATGAGCGTCATGAACTTGGGCGCATTATTCATAAAATCCAAAAACAAGGTAGATAATTAATCATTACAGCATCAAAAATTATTCATTTGATGCTGATAAATCAACCAACCCTATGACACCTTTTTCTGTACCGAAAAATAATAAGCTTCCTGCCATATCGAAATTTAAAGCAGTAATTGATCCAAAATCTTTATCCTGCCCTAACGTAATGGGTAAAACCTTTTCACCATCAGGGCTAATCAGTAAAATACTGCCATCAATAAAACCTGCGGCTAATAAGTCTCCATAAACAGGATGAAATTTAACAATGGTGCAATACCCTCCTGGAATACCAGGTAACTCTGTAGGGGGTTTTCCCATTGGGCCACCATCAAAAAATGGCCACATCACCACAGATTCTGCACCACTTGTTGCAAGCCATTTCCCATCATTAGAAAAATTTAAAGATTGCACTTTTACAGGATACCCACTCATACGCATATTATGGGCGTCAGAAATACGCCACCCATGTAAATCATGATCTTGCATCGAAGTGACAATAGCTTCTTCTTTGGGGTGCAACGCAATAACAAGATGGCTGCCTTTCCATACAAAATCTTTAATTTTATCGGCTTTTTGATCTTTTATAGCCCATAATGTGGCGCCATTATAATAAGAAGTTGCCAAATTTTGACCATCTTTACTAAACGTTAAATCACTAACCGTAGAATCATGTTCCAAAACACAAAGTGGTTTATTAAAATGATCTTGATAAATATGAACTTGCTTTCCTTCTACGAAAGCAACCTTAGAAGATGAACCTTCTTTATCAAACCAAGTAACCATATGCTCTACCCAGCGCTTCGTTTTGACTAATAACTCTGGCTCTTTCCCTGGGATTATTTGCACAATCTGATTATCATCCCCTGCTGTAATAAAACCAGATGGGGTTATATCTTGTGAAAGACATAAAATGCCCCCTTCATGGGGTTGAATTTTCTGCCATAATTCAGCTTGTTGGATGTTTTTGCGCTCAACAAGCCACAAATCTCCATCAGCTGTAGCAAAAGCAACATAGTGACCATTTTGTGAAACCACGGAACTAATAATATTCCCATCAGTTTGCTTGTATTTGCCTCGACTATCGATTAATTGTATTGGCGCTTGCATTTTTTTTCCTATATTAGCTTAGCGTGCGACACAATTTTTAAATCCATCGCGCAATTTTTTTTCATCTAAATGGCGACCAATAAAAACCAACCGAGAAGAACGTTTTTCTTGTGGTTTCCAAGAGCGAATAAAATCACCATCTGCCATCATATGAACAGCTTGAAAAGCATAACACTCATCAGAATTTGAAAAATTCAGTATTCCCTTGGTGCGCAATAATTCTGTACCAAATTGCTGTAAAACGGATCCAATCCAAAAATCAAATTTCTTAGCATCCAAAGGTTTATCCTCTAGCAAAGAAATACTTGTCACCCCATCCCCATGATGATGATGAACCGCATGACTATGATGATCGTGATCGTGATCGTGATCGTGATCGTGATCGTGATCGTGATCGTGATTATCCTCAAGAAAATCAGGAGACAAAGTCAATGCTTTTTTAAGATCAAATCCACCTCGATCCAATATTTTATCCAAAGCAACCTGCCCTTTTTGTGTGTGATACAAAGCAACATAAGGGTTAATTGCTTTCAGTCGTTGCTCAACTTTTTTTAAAGCCTCTCTATCAACAAGATCAATTTTATTTAGTAAAATAACATCTGCAAAAGCAATTTGATTTACCGCTTCTTTACTCTCATCCAAAGTTTGCATCACATGCTGTGCATCCACCACAGCAATTACCGCATCCAACCTTGTTTTTTGTTTAACATCTTCATCAACAAAGAAAGTCTGAGCCACAGGTGCAGGGTCAGCAAGCCCCGTTGTTTCAACAATAATTCCATCAAATTTGGTGCGGCGTTTCATTAAGGTGCCTAAAATACGCACAAGGTCTCCACGAATGGTGCAACACACACATCCATTATTCATTTCAAAGATTTCTTCATCAGCATCAACAACTAAATCATTATCAATACCCAACTCTCCATATTCATTCACAATCACTGCATATTTTTTTCCATGCTGTTGCGTTAAAATATGATTGAGTAACGTTGTTTTTCCTGCGCCTAAATATCCCGTTAAAACGGTAACCGGAACTGTTTCTTTAATATCTGACATACTGATCTTCTCTTTCTTTTAATTTTATTTGATAATCCCAACTATAAGCTAAACCCATCCCCAGCAATAGGAAAAACCATCCTCCTAATGGCATGTTTACAAAATTACTGGTTGATGCAAAAGGCCATTCATGGATAAAAACTGCCGCAAACAATCCAACACACCAAGCTTTACGTATTGCTTCTGCTTTTGTTGTGACTGTAATATTCAACCCTTTACACAATTCAACAAGCGCACTGATAATTGTTAAGATAAATAAAATTAATCCAAGAATACCCGCATCAATAAACGCTTGTAAATAATGATTATGTGGATGAGTTAAACAAATAATTCCCCCACCTCCATTTCCCGAGTTTATATCCCAAAAAGGCCACCCATGAAAATATATTGCATTACCACATGCATGTTTAAATGCATCGTACCCTAGGCCAGCCCAAGGATTCATTGCCCCCATCACCACAGCTCTGGTATAAACCAACCCATAAGGGCTAGAAGAAAAATGAGACATTTGGTCGATAAAATGGGTAACTAAGTGATTGAAACTTTCAGGCGATATAAATGCTGTGATCAAAATAATAATTGGAACAATCCCAACCGTTACCAAAGCCAAAATACGCAATGGTTTTAACCAAATAACAGCTATTCCTAATCCCATAATAAATAAACCAAAAGGCATTCTTTGGCCCGCCATAACCATCATAGCTACAGCAAACAACAAAGTGAATAACGCATATAGCTGCCCTTTATATCCTTTATACTGCCATATTAAATATGCGCAAGCCGCCAGCATCACTGGCAATAACATTCTAGATAACGGCGCCGCTGCTCTGGGGTGCTCGTAAGGTCCCGTCAAGGTTCCATCAAAATAACGCGGCATTCCTAAAATATTATAACCAATTATAAGTTGTGCCAACATATTCAAAAGAATGTATAGAGTACAAAATGCAATTACATAGGCTAACCACCTACGATACTTATTTTCTTTTAAAACCCACTGTTGTAAAGCAATAACGAAAATAGGAAATCTGATGACACCCATTGCTTGCAACAAATTCCCATTCGAGGTTTCTCCAAAAAAAGATCCAAAAGGAATCGTACAAATTACTAACCATCCCCACCAGACCAAAGCAAACATTACCCAAAGTTGTTTACTCCACTCCCACTCTTTTTCAAGGAAACAGTGAAATAAGAAACAAATAGCAACATAGCTGATCAATCCATCTGCTATGCCTCGAAAGTGAGTTAAAAAAATAGGTAAAACCAAGACAGCGCTCAGGGTAGTATAGTGCAGAAATCGACGAATAAAATTCATAAAATTTTCTTACCGTTTTTTATAAATTACCCTGCAATTGAGGACAAATTTGTTTTCTAAAAGAGTTTAACGCTTGTAAAGCCTGCTCTGCATTATAGTGATATGCTTGTTCTTTTGCGTAGAGAGAAAGTTGCTCTCGTAAATCTTGATTCTTCACCAACCGTATTAGCTGTTGAAAAGCCTGCTCAATATTGGTTGGGTCCATTAACAAAGCACCATTTCCAACCACTTTCGGCAATGCACCAACCGCAGATACTAATAAAGGTGTTCCACAAGCCATTGCTTCCAAAGCTGTCATTCCAAACGGCTCAGGCCAACGACTAGGCATAATAATAATTGATGCCTCTGAGATTTTTTGTAATACCTGATCATAAGGTAAATAACCGACCATTTTAATCTGTGTCTGTCGCAATTGATGACGTAACTTTTGAATAAAGGGCGTTTCTGGACTATTGGAATTAAAACGATCCGCACCAATAATTTCAATATTCCATGAGGGATCAACCTGTAGCAGCTTACAACAAAGTGCCACAAAGATATCTGCCCCTTTATCTGCGACAACTCGACCAACAAATAAAATATTTTTTTTTCGTTCGGAAATAGGGATATATTGAGGAAGCTTTTCAAAGTCAATGTAATTAGGCAATATCGTAACGCCTCCTTTGACCTGTCCTGATAAAAAGCGATCTTTTACCCACTCTGAGACTGCAACCACATGTAATTTTTCGATGATCTTCTGACGATCTATATCTTTTTTTAATCCCCTCATCGACAAAGGATCATTATGTAATGTCAGACTTACAGGAATATATGGATACTTTTGAGCAATGTATAATGCAATTTCTGGGCGATTATGAATTTCTACTAAACGAGGTTGATATTTTTGAACTAGACGAGAAACACCATAACGATATGCATTGCTTTGAATAAAAAGAGAATGCCAACTTTTTGAAATTTCTAAATAATGCAAACCAACAAAAGGCAAACAATCTAGAGCTTTACCAACAATCAAATCTTGAGGTTGAGCCAAACATTGAACTAATAATCCAATTGCACCCACGCATCCAGGTGAAAACCCTTCTTTAGGCGGAAGAACCGTCATTATTCTTGATGTTTTACCCATCATGAGGGAACAGCTCCTCCGTTAATAACTATATAATATAATTATTTAATTTTGGCATCATTAATGAAGCTTGGATAAATATAAATTAAATAATCAGATAACACATTATTCATAACATTTAAACCACGTAAAAACAGTCCAATTTGATTTAAGTATCCAGGTAAATGACGTGTAAAAATAAGAGATTGCTCTCTTTGTCCAAAATATTCTTTACCCTTTAATAAAGTCAGCGTGTCTTCTGGTGAAAGTTTTAATAATTGTGCAACACTAATAATATCTTGAGATTTAACTGTTAATTTATCTTTGTTTTGATTGTATTCTTTAACCATTTTTAATGTAGCCTCTACAAAAGGCTGTAACCAATAAGGTTTCAACACAATCTCATTATCCATTACTACCCAAAAAGTATAAGTAGGACTTCCCCAATCTGCTACTTGTTGAGAAGTAACTAAAACATGACCATCTTTTTGGAAATGCAATAATGATATCCCATCCGCATAAACCCCATCAATTTCATGCTTTTTCCATGCATCCTCAATTTTATTGGCAGGCATATTTATTATCTGGACTTGATGAAAGTCTATTTTCCAATGCTCTAATGCTTTTAATAAACTATAATGAGCAGACGTTAAGAAAGGAACAGCAATTTTTTTACCAATCAGAGCCTCTGGCTTATCAATACCAGATTTGTTTTGTACAACTAATCCACTACTGTTTCCATATTGAAAGCTAATCGCAATAATACGCACCTGAACTCCTGCAGTAACGGCAGAAGTCAAAGGGATTAACCCTACAGGGGCAATATCTAAAGTCTCAACAGCTAAATCATGAATCATTTTAAATTCATCATCATATTGTTGCCAATCAACACGCTCTCCCAGTGCTTTACGATATGTCCCATTAACTTGAGCAAGTTTAGCCAAGTCTACTTGATCAGTCCAACCAATCCGCACAGCAGCATTAGCATATTGAAAGCTAATACATCCAAAAAGTAACGTTAATAAAATTACAATATAAAAAAACTGTAATTTTATTTGTGTTAATGATGATTTCAAAAACAATTGCGTCATCCAAATCTATAAAATTTAATTACTTACAACTAGAAAGCTTTTCTAATGTATTTTCTGTAATACAACAGCACCATATAGAAGAAAAGAAAAATTATTACTTTAAAGATTTTAAGCCAAAGTAATAAATCCACCACCAAGCACTCTTGTGCCTTGATAGAACACACAAGCTTGACCTGGTGCTGGATTTGCCGTTTCATCTAGCTCTACTTGGACACGTTGATCTGACAATATTCTGACCGTTGCAGAGCGCTCTTGTTCACGCGCACGAATTTGCACATTGCAACGCATTTCATACTCTGGAATAGGCATCAACCAATTTAAATCACGAAGGAAAAAAACTTTACGCCCAGCATCTTGTTTAGCACCAATAATAATCCGTCTTGTTTGCGGATCAATCCGCAACACCATTTGTTTATCCCCTTGGCGCATCGCCAGATTTCCTAAACGTTTGGATTGACCAACTGTATAATGCGCAATGCCTTCATGCTGTCCTAAAACAGCACCTGTTTCATCAACGATTTCACCTTTTTCAAGACCTTCAGGGGATAATTTTTCCACAATCTGAATATAAGATTTATCAGTTACGAAACAAATATCTTGGCTATCGGATTTTTGTGCAACCGTTAAACCAAATCGCTCTGCTTCTTGGCGAACAACATCTTTATTCGCCATATCACCCAATGGAAAGCGCAAAAAATCCAATTGATCCGAGGTTGTTGCAAATAAAAACCAAGACTGATCACGGCTCATATCAACGGGACGATGCAACTCTGCACCATTTATTCCATCAACCCTACGCACATAATGACCTGTTGCCATCGCATCTGCACCAAGTTCTCTGGCCATATTTAAAAGGTCTGTAAATTTAACCCCTTGATTACACTCAATGCATGGAACGGGCGTTTCCCCACGCGTGTATGATTGCGCAAAACGATCAATCACCGTTTGGTGGAAACGATCTTCAGCATCAATCACATAATGTGGGATTCCCAGTTGATCAGAAACACGGCGAGCATCACGAATATCTTGCCCTGCACAACAAGACCCTTTTTTAACCACACCACGCGCATCATAAAGTTGTAATGTAGCACCAAAGACATCATGTCCTTGTTCTTTTAAAAGGGCAGCTGTTACAGAACTGTCAACGCCACCAGACATGGCAACCATAATACGCATTGATTTATGACATTCTCGGCAAACGTACAACAAGACCGTCTAATTCTTCGGTCATAATAATTTGGCATCCAAGGCGAGAAGTTTTTTCCAATCCAAATGCCATATCCAACATATCTTCTTCTTCTTCAGCTGCGGTTTTTAATTTATCCCACCATACTTCATCGACAATAACATGACACGTCGCACAAGCCAAAGAGCCCTCACATGCACCTTCTAGATCTATGTCATTTTTATGTGCAATTTCTAAAACAGATAGTCCAACAGGCGCATCAACTTCGTGTGCTGTGCCATCACGTTCAATAAAAGTCATACGAGGCATTTTAATATTTCCTTAAACAAAAATGATTATCTTCCTGCCATAAGTTCACCATAAGCACAAGTCAAAGCATCAATAACTTGCTTTACTTGTGTATTTTTGGTCATACGTCCAAATGACAAACGAAAACTTTGCACAGCTTGTTCTGCCGAAATTCCCATTGCCGTTAAAACATAAGATGGCACCAAAGAAGATATCGTGCAAGCAGATCCTGTTGATAAATAAAGATGTGGAATCCTTTTGAAAAGATCAAGGGCTCTGATCCCAGGAAAATATAAATTTATACTACCTGGCAACGAATTTTCAATGGAACCATTCACTTGTATCCTTGGAAACTCAGACTGTAACGCTTGAAGCAATTGATTCTTATAATGCTGTAACCTTAATGCTTCTTGAGGTCCTTCCCTTTTTACAATTTCACACGCCTTGCCCAAACCAACAATCAAAGGCACGGGCAAAGTCCCTGAACGTAACCCTCTTTCTTGATACCCTCCATAAAATAAAGGAGACACCCTCACCCTTGGTTTTCTGCGGACATATAATGTACCAATCCCTTTGGGACCATAAAACTTGTGCCCTGATATAGAAGCAAGATCGATATATTCCATAGAAAACCGATCAACCGTTTTTCCGATGATCTGTGCCATGTCACAATGAAACAAAGCTCTATATTCATGCGCTAGTTGCGCTAGTCGTGTAATAGGCTGGAGCACACTGGTCTCATTATTCGCTGCCATAACACTGACCAATAATGTAGGGATTTCCAGAGATTTTCTAAGGTTTTCTTGGTCAACTATACCCTCTCGATTAACAGGCAAGGTGACAATTTCAATACCCAATTCAGCAAGGCTATTTACGACTTCCAAAACAGATTTATGCTCTGAAACAATAGTAATGACACGCCTTGCCGTTGCTCCTTGTTTTAGTAAATATCTAACTGTGCCTTGAATAGCAATATTATTCGCTTCTGTTGCACCCGAGGTAAAAACAATCTCTGATGGAGTAACTCCTAACAAATCAGCAACTTGCTGACGTGCATTTTCAACCCCTATACTCGCTTGTTGTCCCAAAGCATGCTCAGAATGTGCATTCCCAAAAAGGTTAGAAAAATATGGAAGCATTTCCTCTACGACTCGTGGGTCACAAGGCGTCGTCGCTTGATAATCAAGATATATCGCGTGATCCAACAAGTTAATCCTTTGTCGCACTAGGCTACAATCATACGACAATACGCATCAATAAATTGTTCTGCGTCAGCTTCAGTAATATTCCAAGGCAATGATATACGAATACTATACCCTGCCAAATGCTCCAACCCCATCGCTGTTAAAACAGGTGATTTCCCTACTTTACCTGATGAACATGCAGAGCCTGTTGAAACACAAAAACCAGCCATATCCAACGCCATTAACTGGCGCTGTGCCACTATGCCTTCAAAAGCCAAGCAAGACGTATTATCTAATCGTGGCGCACCTTCACCACAAACCACCGCTCCTTTTTGCTTTGCTGCTGTCTCAATTAAATGACGCAGTTCCCCAATGATACGACGATCTTGTATGTAAGAGGATCTGACCGCCTCTGCCATCCCTGTTATCATTGGCAAAGCTTGAGTTCCTCCTCTACGACCTTGCTCTTGACCACCACCAATAAACAAAGGTTCCAGATATTTTGCGCCTCGGATATTTCCTGCTGCCAATAACAAAGCACCAACACCTTTAGGGCCACCCATTTTATGAGCAGAAATCGCCAAACTATCCGCCCCTATTGTTGATAAATCGATCTTCATGCGTCCTGCTGCCTGCACAGCATCTATATGAAGCAAAGCCCCATATTCATGACATAGTTGCGCTGCTTGCTCTATAGGGTGGATAACCCCAGTTTCGCTATTGGCTAACATTAAACATACTAACGGTGGCGTTTCAGCTTGTTGTAAAAGCTGCTCTAAAAAGACCAGATCTATAACGCCCTCTTTGGTCACTGGCAAAATCGTTTTAGGCAAATCAACTTGGCTGATTGCGGGATGTTCGGTCGCACCAATCCACAAAGGTCGTTTTTGTATCTGTCCATATATCGCTAAAATATCTGCCTCTGTTCCCCCTGAGGTAAAAATACAATTTTGCACATCTCCCCCAAAATGGTCTGCAACGACTTCTCTTGCATCTTCAATCATATGATAACAACGCCGACCCATCGCATGCACTGAGGAGGGATTGCCTGTTATTTGCAACGCTTTAACCATTTCAGATAACACAGAATCCCTGACAGGTTCACTGGCATTGGCGTCTAGATAAACAGGTTGTTTCATTTTAAATCTTTATCATTTCAATTTATTTGTAAAATCCCCTCGGATTTTAACAAAATATAAAGAATTAAAAAAAGATATTTTTATAATATGTTTTAAAATTCTATAATAATTCAATTATTGTGTATTTTTATCATACAGAGAGTATTAAATTCTAGAAAAATGCTTTTCCTTTATATAAAATGGTTTTATAGAGGTAAGTCTCTGTGATTATTTTTGAATACCCTAGATTAATCATTTTTCGTCAAACTAACGGATAACCATATGCCAGAGGTAATGTTTGCAGGTCCTGCAGGTCGTCTTGAAGGGCGGTATCATCATTCTCATGAACCCAATGCCCCTCTTGCGCTAATTCTTCACCCCCATCCTTTACAAGGGGGGACTATGAATAATCGTATTACCTATACGATGTATCAAACTTTTCAAAATTTGGGTTTTTCCGTATTACGTTATAATTCCCGGGGCGTTGGACGTTCTCAGGGAGAGTATGACGGTGGTATTGGCGAAATCTCTGATGCTGCTGCTGCACTGGATTGGTTGCAAATGGCTAATACAAACTCCAGAGAATTATGGATCAGTGGATATTCATTTGGAGCCTTTGTTGGAATGCAGCTTTTGATGCGTCGCCCTGAAATCCAGGGTTGGGTCAGCGTTGCTCCACTAGCTAATCATTATGACTTTAACTTTTTAGCACCCTGCCCTTGTGGTGGATTAATGATTGCTGGTGAGGCTGATACTGTGGTTCCTGTTGGGGAAATTGATAAACTCGTGGAAAAACTAAATGCGCAAAAAGGCATTTCTGTTGATTATCGCGTATTACCCAAAGCCAATCATATCTTTGCCAACGAAGCCGATAAAATTGGCCAAGCTATTGAAGAGCATGTCAAAGAAATCATCGAACGTCGAAAAGAAGCACCTTTAGATTAAGATTATTGAAGAATTTTCAATATCTTCTTTGATTTTATCCTTTTAATATTCTGCAAACCAACTATCAAAAGATAGTTGGTTTCTTTGCTGATTCGATCATTAAGTATGTCTCTTTTTTCAAAACGCAAATCTCTTGAACAAATTACCCAAGAAGCCAATTCACATGGTTTAAAACGTTGCCTGGGTCCTTGGCAATTAACGACTATTGGGGTAGGTGCTACAATTGGGGCTGGGATTTTCGTTATGACGGGAACTGCTGCTGCTAATTATGCAGGGCCTGCGGTTGTTTTATCATTTATTGTTGCGGCCATTGCTTGCCTTTTTACCGCTTTTTCCTATGGCGAGCTTTCTTCCACTATTCCTGTAGCAGGTTCTGCCTACAGTTATGCTTATACATCTTTGGGGGAAAAATTCGCATGGGCTGTTGGGTGGTTACTTTTACTGGAATATGGAGTAACTGCAATTTCTGTTGCCTCTGGTTTTTCCAGTTATAGTGCATCTTTACTTCAAAATTTTCACATTGAAATCCCTTCTTTTTTATACCACCCCATGTTTCAACCCTCACCAGAGGGATATAGCAAAGGGATTATCATCACAAAATCAATTGATCTTATAGGTGCTATTTCTGTTTTAATTGGCTCTGTTGCTTTACTCTTTGGGGTTTCTGAATCTACAACAATCAATGCAATTATTATTACGTTAAAAGTCAGTATTCTAATTCTCTTTATCGTAATTGGCTTTTTTTATATAAACCCAGCCAACTTAACCCCTTTCATCCCTGAATCCACTGGAACGATGAATTTTGGTGTTACGGGCATTTTTCGAGCGGCATCAACGATTTTCTTTGCTTATATTGGTTTTGAAGCCGTCTCTACAGCTGCATCAGAGGCCAAAAATCCCCAAAAAGATATTCCTTTTGGTATTATTGCATCTCTTGTTATTTCGACTTTGATTTATATCGGCGTGGCTTTGGTCTTAGTGGGGGTCGTTCCTTATAAACAACTGAATGTTTCTGATCCTTTAGCTGTGGCAACTAATTTTATCAATATTCCGTTTTTAACATGGACCTTAAAAATAAGCGCTGTTATTGGTTTATGTTCTGTCATGTTGGTTTTGTTATATGGACAAACCCGTATTTTTTTTATTATGGCCAAAGATGGATTATTACCCCCCGCTTTTTGTAATTTACATCCTCGTTATAAAACACCTTGGCTTGGCACGTTAATTTTGGGAATATCCGTTTCCATTGCTACTGCCATTTTACCCATAGATATTGTCAGTGATTTGGTAAGTCTTGGAACGTCTACAGCCTTTGGCATTGTCTGTTTTACCGTTATTTGGCAGCGTAATGCGCATCCTGATTTACCCCGCCCATTCAAGGTACCCTTTGGTGGATTTAAAATCAAAGGGGTATGGATTGGGTATATTCCATTACTTGGAATTATTTGTTGCATGGCAATGATTGTTCCATTACTTTTTGATATGGTTGCCTCTATTTTTTACCATAACCCTATTCCAATCATTTTATTAATTATTTATGCACTTGTTGGTTTTTTTGGTTATTATTGCTATGGTCGCAAGCACTCTCTTTTAAATCAAACATCAGAAAAATCTGAATAACTCATCAAGAGAACAGCCAAAAGGAATATCTTTACTATGAAAAAAATAATCCCAGCAATAATTGGTATTCTTTTTCCTTTGGCTGCCCAAGCCGTTCCTGCACCTGTTGCGATGTTGCCTTTGACAATAAATACCGCGATTAAGCAATTCTCTCCTCCTTTTTGTCAAAAAGGACTACAGGGATTAGCTAGCGCTGTTGAAAAATGTTATGAAAATACCAAAGATACAAGTGTCACAATGGATATGTGTATTTTGGGTGATATTACGATTGCCAAAATTTTAATCCAAGAAAAAAAGGCTGATCTTTCTATTCTAGATAGAAAACCCTCCGAAATTATAATAGATAAATCTATTCCTGTTAGTGGCTTGGATTCTTACTTAAATTTTGCCTCTATTATCAAGCGCTTGCAAATGCTGGGGGATATGCCACGCTTTTATGTTTATAATGGCCCTCAAATCCTTGCTTATCTTCAACAAGGTGCTGATCCTGTTTATAAAGGCATTACAGAGAGTTGTAAGCAATAAAAATCATTCATTATGACTTTACCAAAGCCTGAATTTATTCTGAACCGTTTAAACCATTCCTCTTTTCGCTCTCGTTTTACTTTGAAAGAGAAAGAGCTTTCTTATTTTCAACAACAAGGTATGGAAAAAATTATCTCTCATGGCAAGGATTTTATCGCCCAACGCCTTGCCCCAGCAGAGCCTAAGAATGATGGTAAACAAACCCCATGGAAAGGCCATCCTATCTTTATCGCTCAGCACGCAACAGCAACTTGTTGTAGAGGATGTTTAGAAAAATGGTATAAAATACCTAAAAAACAACCTTTAACTCAAGAGGAACAAACTTATATCTTATCTGTTATTCAAGCTTGGCTGACACAAGATTTACAAAAACATCAATGATATTATTTATAATTTGAGAGTAATGCTTTTACCGCTTTGCCCAGCTGTTCTTGTTCAGTGAAATAATTTAATCCACGCTCACGACCTGCTTTTCCCATTACTTGACGCTCTTTAGGATTGTTAATCATCCAAAGCATAGCTTTTGCAAGCTCTTTTACAGAGCCCGCTGGCACTAACAAACCCGTTTTTTGATGATCTACCTGCTCTCTTGGACCACGAATATTCGTACTAATAACAGGTAATCCTGATAACATAGCCTCGGCAATTGACATGGGGAGCCCTTCAAAATGGCTGGGCAATACAAACACATCTGCAGCTTTCATCAGCTGATCAATATCCTCTCTATATCCCAAAAACCGTATTTGTTGACCAAGCTTCTCTTTGGCAACATCAAAAGCACGATCTAACGCATGCCCATGATCAGAAGGTAACCTTTCCCCGACAATCCATAATTCTATATTTTTATTACGAGCAGCAATCGCTATAAAAGCCGCTAAAAGCTCTGGATACCCCTTGTGACGTACTAAACGAGATACAATCAAAAAAACAGTCTTTCCTTGATTAATCTGCATAATATTACGCATTGTGGTTCGAATTTCATCATCAGGTGAAAATTTCAAATCATCCCTACCATTACCAATATAAACTGGAAAAGAATGAATTTTTAATCTCTTAGCATCTTTGGCTTCTTCCAAAGATACGGTCATATAAATATCAGTAACCTTACCTGCCGACCATTCCAAAGCAAAAGATAAAGCTCGCCTAACCCAAGATTTAAACCCTTGCCCTGATTGATTAAATAAATATCCATGACATGTATAAGCAATAATCGGAGTTTTGCATAAAAAAGCAGCAATACGCGTTAAAAACCCACTGATTGGCATATGGGCATGCACAATATCAGGCTTTTCCTGTTTGATAATTTTATAAATTGCAAATAAAGCACGTAACTGCCCCACTGGCGCATAAGAGCGCACAAAAGGCACTGTTCTTATTTGAAAACCCTCAGCTCTGACTTTTTGTAATAAGTCACCTTCCGCACAAACACCAATAACCTCGTGCTTTTCTGCCCTTAAGGCACGCATTAACGGTAATAAAAACTGGTATAACGAAAAATCAACATTGGTGACTTCAAGGATTTTCATTGATCAAACTTATAATTTACGGTGTAAAGCCCATCGAATGACTTGAGATTGATTTTCTTGTTGCACAAGATCCTCTTTTGGCTCAATTATATTTTCTTGCTCTTGGGCTTGCTTTACGTCGACTATTTGCGTGTCTTGTTGCACAATTGCTTGAGGCACAGTTTCAGAATATATAGCGCTATCGCTTTCTTCCCCAGATCCTTGACGATTGTCTTTACTATGAAAAATAGCCACATAATCAGAGCTCTCCTGTACTTGTTCACTTAATAATATGGTATCATCAGCCTTATTAGACTGTAACACATCCTCCTCTTTGGTTAGAGGTATTTCTTTTTTTACTTCTGGCAAAGACACATACAAAACTATTTGCTTGCTGACAACTCGACTGCCACGACCAAAATAAACACTTTCTTCTATTTTTGCCTGTGCTCCTGAAAAACGAAACCACCAAATTTGCCGCCCTTCATGGGGATTATTAGCCATCAAGGCATATATTTTCTCAGGCTTACCTTTTGTAAATTCTATAAATTCTTCCTCAACACTAATAGAAGGATGCAAATGAAATCTTACTTTAAATGGAAACTGTTGAGGGCCATCAATACGCTCTTCACCTTTTAGATTCTGACCATTAGCAGATAAATACAAAGTGCGTTGATAAATAACACCAAATCGTTTTAACCAACCATTATGACCCATTTCCAGTAAATGAGCCCCTTCCTCACTGTGGCGTCGTGCAACAGCTTCAAAATCAGAACTCACTTTACCCTTAACGAACTCTACAGAGTCCGTGCCGTTTAAATCAAGCACAGAATGTGCTGCTGTACATCCCAAAATAGACTGCCAAGCCTTTGTTTCACCCGCTCCACAATTTACAAAAAGACGCTGTTTTCCAACAGAAAATTCCAAAGATAGGCACCCTGCATGTTTACTTCTGCGCCCAATATCAGCTGGGGTTCCACTATCGACTAGCAACGTCGCTCTGTTTGCGTAACAACGAACATATCCCCCTTTGGTCATATTTGTCATAGCAACCCGTTTTTGTGTTGCATGAAACAAAATACGATCAATCAACTCTGGATCAGATTCATTAGAACCATTAAACAGCGCAAGCCCCCCATCACCATGACGCAAAGCACGCAAAGCACGGCTGATATTATCCAATGCATTAACAAGATCATGAGGTGGACGACGATGTATCAATTGATACATTAATTTTATTTCCACCAAATCTTGTAATACCATCAGTTGGATTTCAGCATTACGTTCGATGTGGACACCGTCATCTAGGATCTGATTGGTCAATTCATCTTTTAAAAAACGTGTTACCTTTAACACTGAATCAAATTGTTCTGGCATGCACAATGAAACGGCCATCACACCTTTAAGCATTGCAAAAGCATAATAAATTTGTGGTTCAGGGGGCAACATCGCGACGATATACCGTCCCTCTAACATTACACGATGCATAAATTGACGTTTAAATGCCTCATCGGCAGATGCGGCAAAAAAATCATAATGCCCCAACCAGTTTGCCAGCCTGCGACCCAAAACATCTCCTCGATAAGCAACTTTATGTTGTGCTTCGGGTGGGCGGCTAATCCAATCTACCATTAATGCACGAGCCGCTAATCTTGCATTATCTGTGCCCAGCTCTCGCATGTCACGAAGCCAAGAAAAATCATAAATTTTACATAATCCATCAATAGGAAGGCTGCGTTTACCCCATAATCCAGGTTGCAATGGTATAATATAATCCTTGTAGATTAACTCCCCTTTAACCAAATGCATGCCATAAATAGAATTACCTTTCCATAAATCTCGCAAAAAATACGCAGGGGTCAGTGGAAGCTTACCATACCCAACAGCAGGCAGACGTGCCAAAGAAAGCCGCATTTTACGTAGCATGCTTTGTAAAGCCATCCTGATCTGCCCCTTTCTTGCTTAACAGACATCAAATAATTATTTTTTATCTGTTCCACGCAGAGCATTCATTGCTTGACGATAATCTTGTTGGCCATACACAGACGTCCCAGCCACCAAAACATCTGCTCCAGCTTTGATAACTAATGGCGCAGTTTCCTTGGTAATTCCACCATCAACACTGACACGAATATCGCGGCCAGTTGCATCAGCCATTTGACGGATTTGTTTGATTTTTGGTAATTGGCTAGAAATAAATTTCTGTCCACCAAAGCCAGGATTGACCGTCATAATCAAAATCGTATCGACCATATCCAACAATTCAGATATCGCCTGTGCTGGTGTTGCAGGACACAAAACAATGCCTGCTTTGATTCCAAAAGATTTGATCGTTTGTAACGTGCGATGTGCGTGTGGACCTGCTTCTATATGAAATAAAATTTGATCTGCCCCTGCCTTCACAAACGGTTCAATAAACAAATCAACAGGCTCAATCATTAAATGAACATCAAAGCACAGTTTACTGTAAGGGCGCAAAGCTTTTACGATTACTGGTCCAAAAGTTATATTAGGAACAAAATGACCATCCATTACATCAAGATGAATCCAATCCGCACCTTGTTCATCAACCGCCTTGATTTCTTCACCAAAACGAGCTGCATCTGCAGAAAGAATACTAGGAGCAATTAAAGGAACGGTTAAAGCTGGCATATACACTCCAATTTTATAAAATAAAAGGATCCAAACTATATCATAGTAAAATGACACTAAATCGAAGAAAAAGAAATATGATATTCCTGTAAATATACATTTTAATATGCAATTTATCAATTTTTACAGTAAAATATTACTTATATCACAATATATTCGTTATAATTTTTTAAATCTTGCCACAAAAAAACCATCCAAACCTCCTTTTTCAGACCACATAAAAGGTAATGTGCGGATCCATCCCTCTTCAGTCAGACTTTCTGGTAAAAAAGGAATATCTTCGGAAGTAAACGGTTGGGCAGTAACCCCTGGTAAGGTTGCAATATATCGTGCTTGCTCTTCAGCTTCTTGGGCTTGCAAAGAGCAAACGCTGTACATTAACCGTCCCCCAGGTTTTAAATATTGTAACGCTGCTTCAATAAGCTCACGTTGTATTTTCACCAAAGCGCCAACTTCTTTTGATTTTTTAATGTGTAAAACATCAGGGTGTCGGCGAAAAATACCCGTCGCAGAGCAAGGCGCATCTAATAATATTGCATCAAATTCTGCTTTGTAATTCAATTGTGCTGCATCAGATTGCACAATTTTTGCTTGTAATTGTAGACGATCCAAATTTTCTTTAAGACGTTTAATCCGTTTTGGGTCTTTCTCGACAGCAACGACTTGACCACCTGCAATAATCAGCTGTGCTGTTTTCCCTCCTGGAGCTGCGCATAAATCGGCAACCTTTTCACCGTTTTGAACACGTAATAAAAAAGCAGGTAAAGAGGCTGCCACATCTTGCACCCAAAATTGGCCATCATTAAAACCTGGTAGAGTATTAACTTTGGTACCAACAGGATAACGATAACTGTCCGCACATAAAAACGTTCCCCCTTCAGGAGGCGTTATCCCAGCCTTAACCGATAAATCTAAAGGCACTTCATAAGAAAGACATTGTGCCAGCTTTCTGGGATTAAAACCTGCTTTGTCCCATTCTTGCCAAAGCCAAGTTGGTAGATTAAGGCGTTCTTGGTCCAGCCCTTCCAAAGATTCTTGACCTTTATCAGCGACTTTTCTTAAAACCGCATTCACCAACCCTGTAAAACCAGAAAATCCATTTTTGCGTGTTAAATTAACCGTCGTATTAATCGCTGCATGTCTAGGGGTTTCAAGGAAAATAATTTGTGCCACCCCTAAAAGCAAAATCCACAAAACCTTTTGTGGGGGCGCTCGACGGAGCAAAGGCTCAATAATAGCTTCCAACACACCTTTTTGTCGCAAGCAACACACAATCAATCGATAAGCCGCAGCTTTGTCACGCGCATCAGCATGTCGTGACAGCAATTGGTCTAAAACCACATCCAAAGAGCGATTCTTTTCCAAAACTTGACTAATTGCTTCAAAAGCAATTTGACGTGTGTCATCTTTTTCTTTATTCATTATCTCGAACTTAAACTTAACAATTTATTATTGAACAGGATTTTCTTGTTTTACAATTTATATATTAATTTAAAATCATATATAATCTTAGATATGCCATATTTATGCATATTATAGTATCTTTATTTTACCATTCTATCACAAGAAACGTTACTTGCTATAATGAAAAACTGGTCAATTATCCTTCCTTATTATAATGAAGAAAAATTCCTTCCCGGCACCCTTGAATCAATTTGCGCTCAACATTTAAAAGATTTCACTCTTATTCTAGTTAACAATGCCTCGAATGATCAGTCCGAAGAAATCACAAAAAAAACTTTATCTCGTTATCCAGATATTGACGTTCTTTATCTATATGAGCCTAACCCTGGAAAAACAAATGCATTACAAACTGGGTTAAATGCAGTTACTACCCCGTATGTTGCAACAATTGATGCTGATACATATTATCCCCCTTATTATCTTTATTTTTGCAATTCTATTCTTGAAAAACGCCCAGAAATTCATGGGGTTATGGCGTGTGATATTTATGCACCTTATGAAGATCATAAAAGCCAAAAACGATGCCGAAAAATCTATAGAAAATCTCTTCTTTTCAGCAAACAATGCCATGCTGGTGGTTATGCTCAAACCTTCCGTACTAAAAGTTTGAGACAAGTCGGAGGGTTTGACCAAAATTTATGGCCTTATGTCTTGATGGATCATGAAATTGTTCATCGTTTATTAAGAGTTGGTAAAACTTATTACTCTTCTAAACATTGGTGTATGCCCTCTGAACGCAGAAGCGATAGAACAAAAGTACAGTGGAATAAACTTGAGAAAATACTTTATGAATTTAGTCCATATTTCCTCAAAGACTGGTTTTTTTATCGTTTCCTTAAAAAACGTTTTGAACAACGTAAAGCAACCATTACGCAATTACGTGAGCATAAATGGGAAAAAAACATAGATAAAGATGCTCATCTATCGTAATATAAAATATTCTTTTCATTTTGTACTGATAGCCTTTTATGAATAGTTTAGAAATTCAACAAAATCTATACAATATTAGACAGCGTATTGAAAAAGCAGCCAGTGTTTGTGATCGTAATTCCAAAGAAATACAACTTGTTGCTGTTTCTAAATTTCATCCGATCACGGCGGTGCAAGCTGCTTTATCGCATAATCAATTCATATTCGGAGAAAATCGAATACAAGAAGCCAAAGAGAAATTTACACCTCTATTGGAGATAAATCCTGATATTCGTCTGCATATTATCGGCCCTATACAAACCAATAAAATTATTGATGCTGTGAAAATAGCCAACGTCATTGAAACCATTGACCGCGTTGCTTTATTAGATCCTTTGCAAAAAGCAATCGATAAAACAGGACGATGCCCTAAATTATTTATTCAAATCAATGTTGGCCAAGAACCTCAAAAAGCTGGGATAATGCCATCAGAGGCTAATGATTTTATTGAAACTTGCATAAAGAAATTTGGTAAAAAAATTCAAGGGATTATGGGAATCCCCCCTGTTGAACAAAACCCCACCCCTTATTTCCAACAACTGACAAGTTTTGCTCGTCAATATCATTTACCAGAAATCTCAATGGGTATGTCAGCTGATTTTGAGCAAGCTATTGCTTGTGGTGCAACTTTGGTAAGAGTAGGCTCTGCTATTTTTGGAAACCGTCCTCCTAAATTATAAAATAGTTCACCACACAAAAAACTTTTCAAAAATAACAAAAAGCTATATTTGTTTTCTATTTTAAATTAAAGCTGTTTTTGAATAATCAAGCAAAGATTATAAATAAACACGGAGTCCCCCTACATGACTGATTCTTCAAACGAGGAAGATACTCATAAAAAAGACGAACCTTCGTCTGAAAATACAGATACAACCACCTATGTATCCTCTATTCATGATAATACTGAACTTAAAAATGAAGATGAAATGTTACAAGGCGGTGTTGCAGTTTTACCTTCATTAAGTGAAGAAAGCCCAATCACCGAATTTGGAACTGATCAACCTGAACATAAGATCAAACCTTTAAACGCAGCAATTTTAATGACTGTTCTTGGGGTTGTGTATGGCGATATCGGAACCAGTCCGATCTATGCATTCAAATCCACGATGTGGGTTATTTCTAATCATCATACAGACGTGCAACGCTGGGAAGTTTTCGGTATTGTCAGCCTTATTTTCTGGGCTTTGATATTAGTTGTTACTATTAAATATGTAATGTTAGTCATGCGTGCCGACCATAATGGTGAGGGTGGTATTCTAGCATTAATGTCGTTGGCACAACGTGTTACGAAAAATATCAGAGGCAAAGTCCTCTTAGGGATTGTCGGGATTGCAGGAACTTGCCTTTTCTTTGGCGATGGAATGATTACCCCTGCGGTCTCGGTGCTTTCTGCTATTGAGGGGCTTGAAGTTTCCATCCCTCAAACCCAAGAATTTATCGTGCCAATGGCTTTGATTATCTTGTTTGGCTTATTTAGTATGCAAAGCAAGGGAACAGAACGTATTGGTAAAATATTCGGACCCGTTATGTTTTTGTGGTTCGGCACCATCGGTGCCCTGGGATTATTACAAGTCATCCAACATCCCTTTATTTTGGCAGCCTTGTCTCCATATTATGCAATAACCTTTATTATTCAACACGAATGGATGGCATTTCTGGCCCTTGGTTCTGTTGTTTTGGCCGTTACAGGTGCCGAAGCGTTATATGCAGATATGGGACATTTCGGCAGAAACCCAATTCGCTATGCGTGGATTTTCTTTGTATTGCCTTGTTTGACCTTAAACTATATGGGACAAGGTGCTTTGGTATTAAGCGATGCTAAGGCGCTAAGTAATCCTTTTTTCTACTTAGCACCTCATTGGTTTAATATTCCTTTGGTTATTTTATCAACCTTTGCCACAGTTATCGCCAGCCAAGCAGGAATCTCTGGTGGTTTTTCTTTAGCCAGACAACTAACATTACTGGGATATTTCCCAAGACTGCGTATATTACATACAAATGCCGAAGAAGAAGGGCAAATCTATGTGCCTGATGTTAATCATGCTTTAATGTTGGGATCTTTATTATTAATTGTAAGCTTTAGATCCTCTGAAGCTTTGGCTGCGGCTTATGGTATCGCAGTGACAGGAACTTTCCTTTGTACCACAACCTTATCCTGTGTTGTATTTAATAAACTTTATAAATGGCCAGTTTATAAAGTGGCTTTAATTTTTGGTATTTTCTTCTGTATCGATATTCCATTCTTTGCCGCAAACGCCTTGAAAATTCCTCAAGGAGGTTGGGTGCCATTACTCCTTGGTATTTGTTTAACGATTATGATGACCTCTTGGAACAAAGGGCGTAATATTATCATAAAAAAACGTGAACAAGGGGCTTTGCCTATTGCTTCTTTCCTAGCTCGGCTACCACAAGGAAAAATTACTCGCGTTTCTGGAACTGCTATTTTCATGACGCCAGACCCTATGTCTATTCCCAATTCTTTGATTCATAATTTGCGTCATAACAAAGTTTTACATGATCATGTGTTATTTGTAACGATTGAGAACTTAAAACAGCCAGAAGCAGAATACGGACATCGTATTGCCATGCGTAAACTTGCACCTAATATTTATCAAGTCATCGTGCGTTATGGCTTTATGGAAATGCCAAACTTACCTAAAGTCTTGGAGCTTTTGAAATCACAACCACAGCTGGGCTTTTTTGATCCTTTACAAGCATCTTATTTTACCACCAGAGAACAAATTGTTCCTGCTGCTATTCCTAAGATGAGCAGATGGAGATTAAATATCTACATGTTTATGAATAGAAACGCCAGTCCTGTCACCGACTTTTTGCGTATTCCCGCAGATCGTGTGGTTGAATTAGCCGTTCGTGTATCTATCTGATTGGTATGGAACCTACAATTGAACATCAACAACAAGGCATTGCACTTTATATTCATTGGCCATTTTGTTTGGCCAAATGCCCTTATTGCGATTTTAATAGCCACGTTGCCCAACAAATTCCTCAAGAGGCATATGCCAATGCCCTTGTTCAGGAATTAATAACTTCACTGACAGATATTCCTAAAAAACCCCTCACCTCTATTTTCTTTGGTGGGGGAACTCCTTCCTTAATGCTTCCCTCAACGGTGCAAACTTTAATTGATACTGCAACCAGCTTGCTTCCTGTATCTAATGACATTGAAATTACCCTTGAGGCCAACCCTACCAGTGTTGAAAACCAAAAATTGAAAGATTTTCAAAAAGCAGGTGTTAACCGTGTATCTTTGGGTATTCAAAGCCTTAACCCCACCGCTTTGAAAGCTTTGGGTCGAGAACATTCTGTTGCTGGGGCGATTGAAGCATTAAGTTTAGCCAAAAAAATATTTAGTCGTATTTCATTTGATCTGATTTATGCTCGTGAAGGACAAAGCGTTTATGAATGGGAAAATGAGTTAAAAGAAGCTCTATCATTGGCAAATGATCATTTATCCTTGTATCAATTAACTATTGAGCCTGGAACCCTGTTTGCCAAACAATATCAACAAGGTAAAATTACTTTACCTAATGAAGAAATCAGTACAACGCTTTTGAATATGACTGAAACCATAACAGGACAATATGGACTGCAAGCTTATGAAGTTTCTAATTATGCCAAAATAGGTGCACAGAGCAGGCATAATTTAACCTATTGGCGTTATCAAGACTATATCGGTATCGGCCCTGGGGCGCATGGGCGCGTAACAATAGATCAAACTTTATATGCCACTGAACGCCATAAAAACCCGCAAAAATGGTTGAAATCTGTACAAGAAAATGGGCATGCTTTATGTGTCAAAGAGGCTTTGACCTCAAAGGACAAAGCCCAAGAAATGTTACTTATGGGATTACGATTAACTGAAGGCGTTCAAGCCGAGGCTTTTGCGCAACGTTGTGGCGTTGATTTGATGGATGCTATTAACCAATCAATGCTCACAGCTTTACTTGAAGAAAATTATCTTTCTTGGGATAATAATTACCTTAAAACAACACCTCAAGGACGTTTACGTCTCAACGCAATACTGGACGTTTTACTTCAATAATATACTCTTAGATATAGAAAAGGATAATCCATGCTTCATATCATGAAAGTTGCAGTTGGTATTACAGATATTGAAGAGTTACAACAAGTAAATCTATTTTATGCCAAAGACAATCAAGGCTATCCGTATGTATACACACGTTATCCACCCAAAGAGGCAGAGAAAATTCTCAATGATGGTGGTTCTTTATACCGTGTAATCAAAGGGTCTTTGTGTTGTCGTCAAATTATCAAAGATTTTACACCCAGTATCCGAGAAAATGGAAACCCCTGCATCAAAATCTCGCTGGAACCTGAAATTATACGCACACAGTCCATTGCAATGCGTCCATTTCAAGGGTGGCGTTACCTTAAACCAGAGAATGCTCCTCAAGATCTAAACACAAGCAACATGCAGTTACTGGACTTACCCATTAAACTTCGTAAAGAACTTGAAGAGCTTGCTTTGCTCTGAGTATATAAAAGCTATTAAAACATAAAAATGATTTGAAGAAATATCTTTCTTTCTGGTATAAATAATAAGTTCAGTTCGTTATTATAAAGAGTCTCATAATGGTTATTATCAATAAAATTTTGACTACACATCCATTATACTTCGTCCGCTTTATTCCTGTGGCTGCTTTATTATTTTTTACCGCATGTGGTGGTGATGATTTTGCAAATAAACCGTTAACCGTCACCCCTAACGAACATGTCATTGCATCACCTGTTGCAAATGAACCCCCTATTATTATCCTCTCCCCCAACACAAGTAGTTCTGACGCTTACACACCAACAAAAAAAACATCAAAACCAATAAGAAAAAAAACTTCTTCCATCGATTATAATGCTTCAAATATAGTTGCTAATTCAGGAAACTATGCTGTACAAATTGGTGCTTTTTCATCTAACTCTATCGCCAACAAAGCAGCTAAACAAGCCCAACAACAAGCATCAAGTTTACTTGCCTCTGCAAAAACAGACATCGATACCATCCAAAAAAATGGGAAACCTTTATATCGCGTTAAACTGACAGGGCTTAGTGCCTATACGGCGGCACAAGCTTGTTCTGAACTAAAACAAAAACAGCTTTCTTGTATTATCACACAATAAACCAATTAAATAATCGCAAACTGTTCCCATTCCCTAGGCTTGTTAGGATAAAAGTTACCATTCCCTTGTAGGTCGACCTGAAAACAAAGCTTACGATCTTTACTGTAAATAATTGCTATATTTTCTTGCTTTTCGACTACAATAATATCTTCTTGTTGATCCTCAAAAACAAAAGGGGTAATCAATATTTCCCCTTTACGATAATGTAATTTAAACAATACATCTTCCCACACGCATACTAACCGATAACCAGACTGATCCCCATATAACCTTACTGGTAGACAATGCGTATTATATATAAAATCACGTACTGGGATAATTTTTTTCTTGGCCTGATCGTAAACTAAAATATAGTAATTATGTGCAATTAAATAAGGTAAGTGGGATAACGAGTTATTATCATCCATATTATGACGTGAATTAATTTGATCAGCCTCGTAAAAACTACATTTTAAATATGCTCTTAAAAAACACAACCTCAATAAATTACGGCTTTGTTGATGATGATTATTTTTGCATAGACTATAAATTAATAGTAAATTATTCTCGTTATCGTCAAATATGATATGATTATTTTTAACTGTTGAAAAAACTTTACTGGCAAGCAGTTTAAAAACAAGTAAAGGATAACGATGTCTTAACAGTTTAATCTTAGAATAAATATTATGAATATGATGTCTACGAATTTTAACAACTTGTTGTATAACATCCTGATCATTTCCTGCGATCAGCATATCAAGAATAGATTTAAATTCTTCAGAACCTTTCAAACTATTAATAACTAGATGATGAGCAAATAAAACAGGAACAAGAACTGTATTGGGCAGATTTTCTCTAATTTTATCAATATGTTCATGATCAATTGCATTATATCCAACACTCCCTTGATAAGTATCATGAGCAATATATATCTTGCCCGAAACTTCATGAGATTGGATCGTTGTCTGCACGATAGAATGTGGGTCTAATCTATCTACTGTCCTTTGCATAATTCCACTGACCGAAGCAATATTTGCATCTAGCGTATAACGTGCACCCATCGCAAAAACAACATCTGCGTTTAGCGATGCCGAGAATTTTAAAGCAGCATATGCAGCCATCGAAAGCCCTGTAACGAGTATCTTCTTATATTTTATGGCAATTTCATTACATAATGGAATAATATGATACATATCAGAATGCTGATAATAATTATCGAATTTGGTTGTTATCCCCAAGCAAGACAAATCATATTTCTCAACAATTGGTTTTAAAAAATAATTATTTTGCGCTTGTTCAGTCTGATCTGCGGATGTGAAAGTAATTAAAATATAATCACTTGTTCCTTCATGATAATGCAGTAACAATTCCTCACCTTCAAAAATAATCATCCTTGATCCTTAACCATACATCATTGCTTTAGATTACAAGTATAATATAGTTCTTTTTATAAAAAACTGTTACCAATATCTTAATAGACAGAATAACTCTTTATAAATATAGAGATTATGCCTTTAACAAAATAATATTCATCTGTTATAAATAAAAAACGCATTTAATCACTTCAGGATAAAAAGTAATGAAAATCTATAAAAATATGAAAAAGGATTCATTCTTATATTTTTTACGTTTTTCTCCTGTCTTGATTTTATTATGCATGACTGCTTGTGGAGGTGGAGGAAGTAAAAATAAAGGTGGCGCTGTGGTCTCTTCTCGTTACAGTAATTATATGTCCAGCCATCCCAATTGGAAACCACCCGGACCTCCTGCTGATCCTTGGGGGCCTTATATTAATCAATCATCACAACGTTTTAATGTACCTGACCAATGGATTCGTGCTGTGATGATGCAAGAATCTCGTGGATATCAATATTATAATAAACGTCCCATCACCTCTCCTCATGGGGCAAAAGGATTAATGCAACTTAAAACACCTGCATATAAAGATATGGCCAAACGTTATAAATTGGGTAAAGACCCTTATAATCCTTCGGATAATATCATGGCTGGAACAGCTTACATTCGTATTTTATACAACAAATTCGGAGCCCCAGGATTTGTTGCAGCCTATCATGGAGGGCCTGGAACATTAAGCAATCATTTAAATAAAGGTTCTTCTTTACCTAAAGAAACCAAAAAATATCTAGCAGCTGTTTCACAAAAACTTGGTAATGATGTACCAATGAGTGGCCCTTTTGCAAAATATGCTAGTGGCTCTTCCAGACGTTCAAACTCCAAAACCCCTTTACCCTTAGAAGCCTATTATACCCCTAAATCATATGCACCAACGACTATGGTTGCACAAAATACTGCTCAACATAAACACGTGAAAAATACTGTTGGTAAAAACGCTTATAAACCTATGACGCCTATTTATCCCGCGCAACGCCAAGCAACACCTGATATTGTGCAAGTTGCTTATGTACCTGACACCAATACGGGGGGAAATTGGGGAATACAAGTGGGTGCTTATTCCTCTGCCAGTTTAGCTCAACAAGCAACCTCCAGAGCACAACGTAATGCTGGGGGCTCTTTGTTATCTGCCAGCCAATCTATACAAACTGTTCATAAAAATGGATCAACTTTATACCGAGCACGATTAACTGGCGTTAACCAAATCGCCGCTATACAAGCTTGTCGTCAATTAAAACAAAAAGGAATGAATTGCGTTACAGTCCAATAAAATATGGCAAGTGCTTCATCAAGATTACTATTGTTATTTTGTTATTTTCCCTAACCCAAAGCACTCATATCAACCGTATTTTACCCCAAGAAGTTTATATTTGGCAGAAAAAATGGGTTGCTAGCTTAAAACCTGCAATAGAACAAACCACCCCTTATATTACAGGCTGGAGATTTTTAGCAGGAGAGTACGAACCCGATGGGCAAGTTATTTACTCTGTTATTTCATTTGAGTGGTTACAGCAATCGCACTTGCCTTTAACGGCAGTTTTTCGTTTTGATCGATTGCGTCCATTGCCATCTATTGATGAAATTTTATCTCTGATTCAGAAATCATCTGTTTATCAAAATAATCATATTCGCAATATAGAGCTGGATTTGGACTGGCCAACTGCAAAATTAAATCTTTATATTGCCCTGTTAAAATCACTCAGGGAAAAACTTCCTAAAAATATCCAACTCAACATTACCATGATACCAGATTGGCTGCGTTCACCTCAATTCCCAGAGCTAAGTGAACAGGTTCCTTATCTTGTTCTACAAGTTCACAGTGTAGATAATCCTCAAACAGGTTTATTCAATCCAAAGAATGCCATAGCCTATATTCATAAAATGAATCGTCTCAGTCACCATCCTTTTTATGTTGCTTTACCTACTTATGGTTTGAAAATTCAAACATCGTCAACAGGAAGAATTTACGCAATAGAAGGAGAAAACAACTTTAAGTCAGGACAATTTGGCAAGGAATTATATAGCGACCCCCAACAGATAAGAAAGTTAATCCAAGAGCTACAACAAAATACCCCTGCGCATTTACAAGGAATAATCTGGTTTCGTTTACCCATAAGCAAAGATCAACGTAACTGGAGCAAAGATACATGGATAGCCATGTTGTGCCATCATCCTTTAAATGGAAAAATTATAACCCAAGAAATTCCTGCCCCCAACAATCCTGGAACCATTCAACTTATCTTGGTTAATAAAGGCAATATAACCTTACCTTTACCTAAAATCGTTCCATTACGATGTCCAACAGCTGATGGTTTTTATCCATACCAATTAACTATAAATGCTCATAATAAATACGAATTATCATTAACCCAACAAACAGCCCCTTTAAATACAAATCAACAACGTGCTATTGGTTGGATGCGCTGCAATTGAAACTTTTCTTTCTCTAAAACTCATCAGAAAGCACGTCTTTTTTATGCAACATCAGTTACAATCTGCCTCTATTGTTATACCCATCATTCTCATTTTAATATTTGGTTTTATTTCAGCCAAAAGAAATATATTTGGAAATAATGCAACAACAATCTCAACTTTAAGCAAGCTGGTTCTTACTATAACACTGCCACCACTTTTATTTGCTGGCACACTTAGTATATCTAAGGATCAATTACATAATGCGCTCTCATTATTTGGCGCATTATTATTTAGCAATATAGGATTATATTTAATTTGTTTTTTTATAGCTCGAATTTTCTTTAAACGAAATATCACCGAAGCCGCACTGGCTGGTTTAGCAGGCAGCTTTTCAGCAGGTCCTTTTTATGGCCCAGCATTGTTAGAGCCCCTTTACGGTAACAGCAGCAGTGTTTCAATCAGTATGATCGCAATTGTTATCAATATGGCCTTAATCCCTTTGGCAACGATCATGATTGAAATTGATCAAGAGAAAAAAAGCACAACTACTAATAAACCTATACATAAACTGTTATTGAGCTCAATATATCACGCGATTATAGATTGTCCTTATGTATGGGCACCTTTGTTGGCTATTATTCTGTTACTTTGTGGGGTTCAACTGCCTCAATTTATCAATAATACATGTTTATTAATCGGCAAAGCAACCTCTGGTATTGCTGTATTCGTGGCAGGAATGACAATTGCTGTAAATCGATTTAAATTGACCAAAGAATGTATCAGCTTTGCTTTAATTAAAGATATTGGTTTGCCTGCCCTGTTTTTTTGCACTGCGTCTTTATTCTTTCTAGAAAAAGGAACCCCTATTTTTAATGAAGGGCTTTTATTATGCGCTATGCCCTCGGGCCCTATGATTATTTTGTTCAGTAATCAATATAAACAATATCAGCAAGAAGCAGCTTCTATCTTAGCCATTTCAACTTTTTCAATGATTATCACTGTCACTATATTAATTGGATTATTGGGTTTATAAAGTGAAATAACTTTCCTCCCAGCATCTTTATTTAATCCGTAACCAATAAGCTGAATACCCAATCATTTCCCTTGGGACAGAGAAAAAATCTCGCCAAGAGGCATAAGATGGAGACGCCTGTCCAATCTCATTGATCCCTACTGCATGAAAAGCCAAGCGAATACGAGGAATATGATAGTATTGAGAAACAACAATAACTGATTTAAAATGATTGCTAACCATATATTGCCAAGTGTTTTTTGCTGTTGCCCTTGTATTAACACCCAACTCATCTTGAATAATTACTTGTTTAGGAATGCCATGCACAATTAAATAATCTGCCATAATTTGGGGTTCACTATACCCCTCTTTTCCCGTGCCACCACTCACCAAAATTAAAGGCGCATAACCCTGTCTATATACATTAATAGCTTCATTTAAACGTGCAGCCAAACCTACACTAGGGGTACCGTCCAGTTCCACTTTGGTTCCTAACACAACAATCAAATCTGCTTGAAATAAATGATTTTTTATTCCTCCTAAAACAATCATAAACATGACCATAAAATACAAAATAAATAGAAAAAACACCAACTTGATTTTATGAATATAAAAAAATTTCATCATTAAACTATTAAAACTCAACTATTTAAAAGCTATTTATTCGTAAAATAATCACTACTTCTTATATTTCTAAATATTAAGATAACCATGTAATATTTTACAGATCTTATGCTTACTCTTTAATTTTAGAATATTCAAATTAATCAATACATCAATCAATGGTGGTTTATCGCGTCTGTTGAATTTAACGAAATTAGAATTTTTATGAAAAATTTATTCATTTAAAACGTATGCAGATTTATACATAAACAAAGTCAAAGGATTACAGTTTATATTTATGGTTTTATTCCATTGCTTTTTACTGTGAACATACCCATATCAGTGCTGTTTATATAGGAGATCAAAGATGGCACAGACAATTGTTACTGAAATCAGAACCATACATTTCAATACACAAAAACGACTTATTCCCTTTGTCGATGTCAATGTATGTGCTGGATTTCCATCCCCTGCATCTGATTATTTAGAGAAGCCACTGGATCTTACAGAACATCTGGTTGCCCATCCAGCAGCCACCTATTATATCCGAGTATCAGGGGATTCAATGATTGGTCATGGGATATATAACGGTGATTTACTTATCGTGGATCGATCCTTAGAGCCCCATCAAGGAGATATCGTTATCGTTGCGCTAGACGGGGAATTAACCTGCAAGCAGTTAGCTTTTAAAAACAATATCCCTTATCTAAAATCTGGTAACCCAGATTATCCCCCCATAGAAATGAAAGATAAAGAAACTTATATATGGGGTATCGTAATCCACAGGATACACTCTTTTAGAAAAAGATAGTCTTTGTCGCGCTCTGAGAAAATACTACAATATATCACTGCCCTTTTTTCTCAATATAATTCAAGCATAGAAAGGACCTTGAATATCTCGCATCGTTTGCTACATCGACTTAAAAATAAATGTAACTAATCAAATTTAAAACTCTAAATTTATACCAAAAATAACGTATAACAAATTTGCATTTATATGATTAAAACTTGATCACAATTAAATAACCTATTGACTATATTGCATAGTTAGGCATTAATATTTCTATATAAGAATTTTTACATAATCGAAAGGAATACTATATGTCTAAAAATATTAAAATCCCTTCTATGCCTAAAATTCGTGAACTTACGCTAATAGAAATCAAAAATGTGTCTGGTGGGCGAGTTAGCCTTGTTAGCGTCGGAAAAAATCCAAATATATCATACATATACCCTGGAAAAAAACAAAATAAACCCGTCCTCAGATCTTAATTTTAAAATTTTTTATATAAAAGGCGAGTAAGACTCATTCTTCCTCGCCAAATCCTCATTAACATATAAACAAATACAACTAATCATAAATTATAATTTCATAGATTAGCTAAGAAGAATGTAAGAAACATTTGTTATAAGTTCATCAAGTTTCTCTATTATATTCAATAATTTTTCTCCACAAGCCATAAAAACGTATGGCAACAGTTAGAGAATGACCATTTCAGAACAAGAAAAGCTATATTTAAAAACGCTTATATATAATCTTTCTTACAAAAAGAAAATACTAAGCTGATATAAACGTCTTTCTTTCACTCAAAAATTATTGGACGCAAAGGCCAAAGGACAATTAATCATCAAATTAATTTTATTAAAATCCAATTCGAATTTAAAAACCTTTTCGCTTTACAAACCATCCAACTCGTCCAATAATCATAACCTCATTATTGACTTACAACATGCAAAGTTATTCTCTTATAACTCTTGTGCTAAGGGTTGAATAACGATATCTCTGATTGCAACATGACGTGGTCGTGTTAACATAAACAAAACAGCTTCTGCAACTTCAGATGGCTCCATAAGGCTGCCAAGTTCTTTTGCTTTTTTCAAGTTTTCTTCTGGCCAGTCTGCTAATAAGGCACTAATTACAGGACCAGGAGAAACAGAACCAATACGAATACCATGTTGACTGACTTGACGACGCATTGTCTGAACAAAAGAATTGGTTGCCCATTTTGATGCACAATAAACAGGTTCCCAGTGTATTGGTAAATGTCCCGCAATAGAACTGGTTACAATAATATCCCCTGTTTTTTGTTTAATCATATGGGGTATGACATCACGAATATTTTTCATAACAACAGATACGTTAAGGTCAATTAACCGATCAATATCATTAGGATCTGAATCAATTAAATCCCCCCCGATATAACATCCTGCATTAGCATGAAATATATCAATTTTACCTGTTTTTTCGATGATACTAGGAACCATTTGTGCACAACTAGCTGGATCGATAAGATTTGTAACACAAGGTATAATTTTATCTTTATATTTTGCTTGTATTTTTTCCATTGTTGCAACATCACGATCAACCATGACAACGGTCGCACCATTGGCAACTAAGATTTCTGTAGAAGCAAGTCCAATACCTGATGCTGCACCTGTGATGACAGCAACTTTATTTTGTAATGAGTTAGACATTTTATTAATCCTTTTAAAAATAAAAGAGGGAAACTTAATCGAGATGGCATGCTTTATGATAAGATTTCAGAACTTTTTGAACATACCAAATTATAACTTCTTCAGGATCAAAGCTTTTTTTAGAAAAATGTTCTGCTCCTGGTAAATATTGCATCATTAAAGGTGCTGGAACGGTTGCACCTTTAATTTTTGATAGTAACGTTTGAACATACTCGTTGGCTTTGGGATCTGCCCAATAATAACGAATACGATCAGATAAAGAATAATGACGCAATAAATAACATTCATGTGCGTTACCATGATAATGGCTATTCCAATAATTGGGTTTCGCTAGCATTAAATTTTCGAGACCATTTTGTAAATAACGGTACGAATAATCAGAAAAAACTTCACTTGCTATATGATCCAGAGCAAACAAACATTCTCTGACTGCAAAAGTTAATTCAGGGCCAACTTTTAAAATCGCATAGCCATCTTCAACTAATTGAGATAAATAATGCACCCCTTGATAATCCGTTGAATGCGCTTCAAAAACAAGATTAGACTCAGTATCTAATGAATTGGATAAAGATCGTGCTTTTTCTCGATCATAATAAACGATATCCCAATTTCCATATTCTACACCAGGTTGAACAACCAATCCAAGCAATCGATGCGTTACGTCTTCCAATCCTATTGCACATAAAGCATCTTGATGAATTTTTAATGTTTGTGCTGCTGCTTCTGCTTTTGTTGGTTCAAGAGAGGTAATCACATGATCTGCTCCACCTGGAGGGGGAACTTCTGTGCCTATAATATAAAGTGGTTTCTTTTTATCACTATCAGCCGCGACTTTTTCTGCAGCTTGAATTAAACGCACGGCACGTTGTGAAACAATCTGATCGTCCAATGCAGGTGGCTCACCTTTACATCCCATAGACGTATCAATATGAATTTTACGAAAACCTGCTTTGATATAAGCAATAACCATTTTTTCAGCCTCATCCATGGCCTCATTTGCAGATAAATGCTTCCAAGGATTTGGCCCTAAATGATCCCCACCAAGAGTAATTAAATCTTCGGGGCATTGTTCAGTTTTTGCTAGAGAGAATACCAAATGAGCAAAATCATCTGGTTTCATCCCAGTATATCCACCTTGATGGTTAACCTGATTACAAGTTGCCTCGATTAAGACACTACTTTGATGATCGCGCCCTAATCTTAACGCTGCTTTTAAAACCAGAGGATGGGCGGAACAGACGGACGTAATTCCTTTTGGATTTCCTTGCGTTCTATATTTCTTTAGTTCTTCAAGGGTTACTTTCATTATATTTTCCTAGGAGTGTTTTGAATAAACTTGTGAAGTTCTTTTAAGGTTGATGTTCCTTCCATAGGGCCAGTAAACTGTACGTTTCGAGCACCTGCTGCGTTTGCGAGTGTTAAAGACTCATTTAAACTCATTCCTAGCCGTCTACAGCTGACATAAGTTGCTCCAAAACAATCGCCAGCACCTGTAGGATCAATTTCTTTAATTTGAAAAGCTTGACCAGAGACAGTTTTACCATTGCGATGATAAGAGGTTGCCCCTTCTTTTCCTTGTTTTAAAACAATTTCAATGACACCTGCTGCAAATGTTTTTTTAACCGCATCCGTCAAATTAGAGCTTTCGGTGATGGTTAGGATCTCTTCACCAGAAGGAAGAAGTAAGTCTGTTTTCCCTAATAAATATGCAAGACGTTGTGTAAACACGTCATCTGTTATTAACTCTTTGCGAATATTAGGATCAAAGGAGAGAGTACCTCCTCGACTTTTAATTACATTTATTGCATATTCTGCCATTTCCCAAGCACCAGGAATGGATAATAACGTGCCCATAATATGAATATGACCTGCTTTTGCAATTAATGTATCTGTATTTTGGTTTTTAACAATTTTTCCTGCAGCAGAGGCAACAATATTAAAGACAAAATCACGTTCACCATCATCTCGATATCTTACAAACGCACTTCCAGTTGGTAAATGCGTATCTACGGAGATAGCAGAGATATCCACGCCATCTTGTTGTAAACGATTTACATTAATTTCCCCAAAAGCATCTTTTCCGACGGTTGCAATGATCCCTGCATTATTTGTTAATTTTGCACATTGATCAATAAATATAGCTGGGGCACCACTTGGATATGGTCCTGTAAAAGTTAATGGTGGAGAAAACCCATTTCCCGTTTCAGTCGCCATGATTTCAACCAAAATTTCACCAATCGTGATGGTGGGTCCTAAGTCATTAGATGCTAAAATATGATCAATAGACATAAAATATACTCCGAATAAGATGGATAGGCATATGACAAATGTTTATTAAGTTATAGACATAAATTTTTGATGTAATATACAAGCGGCTCCATATGCTGAACCTAACTCTGGATTTTGATTTAAAATAATCTCTGGAACTGGAAATGGTGTATCTCTATACAACTCGATATATGTATTAACCCGAGTAGAAATTAAGTCATATAATTTTGCCATTGATCCTCCTAAAATAACTTTATTAGGGTCAATCATGCGACAAGCTTGAACCAAAGCAAAACCCAAATATTTTGCCCATTCATCAGCCAAACTTACGGCCATTGGTTCACGATCATTTACATATTGAATGAACATATCAATGGTTATATTATCTTTGCCTGATAAATCATGATAACGAGACAATAGTTGTTCTAAACTAATAACCGCCTCTAGTGTTTTATGTTCTTTATGGTGATCTTGAATGGTCAGATGCCCGATTTCTCCAGCAAGTCCATTTCCACCACGAAATAACTTACCATCAATAACAATACCACCTCCAACACCGCTTTCTAGGACTAAAAAAAGAGTAACCCCTTCTGAGATATTTGATTGATAAATAGCGCCAATTGCAAAAGCATTTGCGTCATTTTCTATGGCTATTGGTAAGCTTGATAATAATTTACTTTTGGCGATCTCTAAGAAATCAACATTCGACCATTTAAGTAATGCTGCATCAAAAATATACCCTTTATCATTCATTTGTGCAGGGATTGAAAAACCAATTCCTTCAAGCTTATTCATGATGTCTTCATTACACATAGAATATGCTAATTTAATAGATTCATCTATTGCATTTTCAACACCCATTTCACTGCATGTAAATACTTGATGGCGCATATCGACAATTGATGCAGTCAGATCAATAAGAATGGTCGTAATATATGTAACCCCGATTTCAATACCAAGAAAATACACAGCCTCAGGAACAAGCTCTAGTAATATCCCAGGACGCCCACGATTACTATTTTCAGCTATTTGATCATCAGATTTTCTAATTTCTCTAACAAAGCCACTATTAACTAAATTAACAATAATATGACCCGAAGACGAACGATTTAATCCCATTTGTCTGGCTATGTCCGCACGGCTAAGCGCACCAAACTGGTATAAAACCTGAAGGGCTATCTGACCATTACTTTGCCTGACTTGTTTATGAATATTAGAATATAAATTTAAATCGTTCATTAAATTGCTTTGATAGTTGATACACAACGTTAATATATTATAATTACACGCAACAAAATACCATTAATTTTATAGTTTTATACAGTTTATATAAAATTATCATACCTTAATTTTTAATTATTAATATAATTTGTTTTTCATTGCAACAAATTTATTATTGATCAATAATCACGAATATTTTACTAAAATTATAGTAAATTACTGTTTTTAATTTTGAATAAATAAATTATTTCTATACATAATATCAGTATATTCAGATAAAAAATATTTTTTAATATAAATTTGTACAAAAGATTCCTTTTATTTAGAATATGTAATTTTTAAGATTATATTTAGTCAGTTATTTTCTGTATGAATATAAAATCAGGAGTGAGTTATGAAGTTTGGAACACTATATTCTTATTGGGGGAATGAATGGGATTGCAATTTAGAAGCATATATAAAGCTTATCCAAAAAGTATCTTCAATCGGTTTTGATATTCTTGAAGTAAGTGCTGATCATATTTATCAAATGTCTGAAACAGATCTGCAAACATTAAATGATGTTCGCAAACAAAATGGATTGGTTTTTACTTTAAATAGTGGTCCAACCAAAGAGTTCGATTTGGCATCTGCTGATGAATATATTCGTCAACAAGGCATTCACTATTACACTAAAATTATAGAGAAAATGCCTCTTATAGAATCAAATATGCTGATTGGCGCGTTATATTCATACTGGCCAAGTGATTTTATCAGTATTAATAAAAAAAATGCATGGGAACGCAGTATAAATTGTTTAAAACAAATAGGAAAAGTTGCCGAATCCTTAAATATAACCATTGCTTTAGAAGTTTTAAATCGTAATGAAACTTATATCCTTACTAACTGTGAAGAAGCAGTAGAATATTGTAAAAAAATAAACAGCAGTGCTGTTAAAATTCTACTTGATACATATCACATGAATATTGAAGAGGATAATATTCCTGACGCCATTCGGTATGCTGGAGATTGGCTGGCTCATCTTCATGTTGGGGAGAACAATCGCAAACTTCCTGGGATGAATAATACAATAAATTGGCCAGCTATTGGTCAAGCTTTGCATGATATTGGATATGACAAAGGTGTTGTTATGGAACCATTTTTATTAAAGGGTGGTTCTGTTGGTAATGCCATTCGCGTGTGGCGAGATCTAAGCAATAATGCATCTCCTGCACAAATGGATGAGTATATTTCTCAATCTTTATCCTTTTTAAGAAATACGTTCTCTATCCAAAACTAGCCAATAAAAGATATTAAGCAATCAGACCCAAATCTCCGCATGCTTAATTCTATTAAACGCTTAATAAAATCATAATTATTCTGACAGAATAGGTTTTTTTTATGAAATCACAAAAACTATTATTTGGTTTTATGCCCTCTTCGTTGATTTGGGGATATATAGCTATTGCTATCTTTATGGCTGGTGACGGTTTTGAAGCTGCTTTTTTATCTAAATATATAACCGATATGGGTTATACAGAAGCTCAATCGGCTTTTATATTCACTGCATATGGATTGCTGGTCGCAATTTCGGCTTGGTGTTCAGGAGTAGTCGCAGAGATTATTACACCGCAAAAGGCAATGTGTATAGGATTCATATTATGGTCAGTTATGCATGTTTGCTTCATGATCTTTGGTATTGGAATGCATAATTATCCATTAATGGTTATTTGCTATGGTATTCGTGGGCTTGGCTATCCATTATTTTTATATTCTTTTGTAATCCTGATTATTCAAAATGTTTCTGAAAGTAAAGTCTCAACAGCAATGGGATGGTTTTGGGCAGCTTACTCCATTGGTTTCGGGGTATTAGGAGGTTATTTGCCAGGATATATTAACCCAATTATTGGTGAATATCATACTTTATGGATGTCATTAATCTGGGTTATTGTGGGTGGTTTAATTTCGTTAATTACTTTACGTAATGTGAAAACAGACAAATCAAAGGCAAATCTTTCTTTTAAAGAAAAAACAGAAGAACTTACCAAAGCAGTTACTATTTTATTTTCAAATAAAAATATTTTTATGTCAGCTTTAGTACGTATTATTAACACAACACCAATTTTTGGATTTGCTGTAATTATGCCTTGGTTACTTGTTGGTACGAATGTCACAGATCAGGGTTTAGGGTTTTCAAAAACTGAATGGCAAAACATTTGGACCGTATTCATGGTGGTTACAATCTTTACCAATATTATATGGGGAATCTTAGGGGACCATATTGGTTGGTTACGCCAAGCACGTTGGTTCGGCTGTATTGGTGGTGCAATTGCTTGCTTTGCTTTTTATTATATACCTGTATCTTTTGGTCATAACTATTTAATGGCAATGATCCCTGCTGTTATGTTTGGATTTACTGTTGCTGCATTTGTGCCAATGACTGCTGTTTTTGCTGCATTAGAGCCTAACCATAAAGGGGCTGCGATTTCTATTTATAACTTGTCTGCGGGTTTAAGTAATTTTGTTGGTCCAGCTATAGCAACAATTATGGTGCCTTTATTTGGTATTGTTGGGGCAATTTGGGCATATATTGCGTTATATATATTTGCTGCTATCTTAACTTTATTTATCAAAGTGGATCAAAAATAAAAATATACTCATTATTAAAACAATATTTGAAACATCAGATCTTGGATTTTATTATAATAACGAAAAATAAAATTTATAATCTTAACTTTTTAAATATTGTTTTCTTAATAGTTAAATCTATAAGCATTTTTAAAATACCCCACGGTTTTTTAAATATACCCTCAACTATCCCCCACTTTTCTTTTATTTAAATTGATTCTATTTAATACTATTTGAGTAGCAATCGTTATATTCAGCTATTTATGGGTATTTTTAAAGTTTGTTTAACACTATTTTGATTGTTAATGGTGTCTACGGCGGGATTCGAACCCACGGCCCCAGGATTCATCTCACTACGATTTTCATCGCCATTGTGCTTGGCACAATGTTTGTAAGCTGGACTGTCTCTTTACCCTAGGATAAAATCCCGTAGGCACCACCCGTACAGTCTCTACACCTTCCCTGTAAACAGGGCTTGGCTCGGGATTGGCATGGCAAGATCGCCGAAACGTTCCCCGAATTTGAGCGGATCCACTTTATCGTTTCCCTATAAAGCGCCCAATTAGTTTAGGAATCCTGTGCTCTATCCTGCTGAGCTACGCAGACACATTCTTTCTTGTAACCTGTCTTTATAAATTTGAAAAGAGCTTGCGTTCATCTAATGATATTTTTTTACCTTGAACATGCCCAGAAACCGTTAACATAAAATGCTGACATAAAACCTCTGCGGGGGTTGCTGTTTGTTTACACAAATATTCCAGCTTTTGCACATAACGCAATAACAATGACAAGGATTGAGAATTCCAACTATCTAATGCTTTTAAAAAACTGTCCGTTCGTTTAAAAAAAACAGGGGGACTTAACTTAGAAATCGCTAGTTTTGCTGGCGTCCCTTCCTCTAATAAAAAACGAGCCTGTAATAAACGATCTGTGTGCTGTAATAAACTGCGCGTCAAAGCAATCATATTAACCCCTTCTTTAAGGGCTTTATTAAGGGCTTTGTCAGCGATTGCTGTTTGACCACTCATAACCGCATAAACAACATCATCAACAGAATATTCTCCAGCATCTCCAATTGCTTGCTGCACATGAATAAGAGTAATTTCTGAGTCTTGACCTACATATAACAGTAATTTTTCTATTTCATTACGAATAAGGGCCCTATCCGCTCCTAAAATCGCAACTAAATAACGAAAAGCATCTGATCCAATTCTCTTTTTTCCTAATAAAAAACGAACTGTCTCTTCCAAAGAGCGTCCAGTTTCTGCGTAACAAGGGATAGAAGCTATAAGCGGATGTTTTTCAGCTAAGATACGTAATGGTGATTTAGGGGACAGACTGCCAGCCTCGATAATAATTATAGAATCAAAGCTTGATGGATCAATAATATCCGTCGAGTATAGATTACAAAATAATTCTAAAGGCTTATTAAGACTATCTACAGCTTCTCTAACCCAAATAGCACGCTGTCCTCCCATTAAAGAAAGCGCTGTTGCCTCCTCTCTCAATCGTTCGTGACTCTCTTTATTTAGTACACAAATTTGAAAAGGATCATCTAAACGACCTGCAACTTTTTTAACAAGTTGGCTTGCTCTTTCACGAACCAAACCACTATTTTCACCATAAATCAAATAGACACGAAATTTTATAGGGCCTTGTAAAAGACTCATAATATTTCGTGCATCTATTTTCATAATAATAATCCAACACTATTAATTACCAGGTGCATCTTCTGGTTTCATATTATCCATACCTACAGGAATCATCGTATTTCGCCCCGTTGCCATCGCAGGGAAACCATCAGAACCAGCACTTTGCGTTGCAGCACCGTTTGTACCAGGATTCATACTTGGTAACATATAATTGGGCTTTGGTGTATCTGGTGTTGCTGCTTTGGTTTGATAAGTATCGTTATTTCTGAACCATGTTGCAACCTGTTGGGTTACTTCATCGGCTAAATTTTTAGCAACACGCGCTTGTGCTGTTTCGTCATTTAGACTTTGTGCAAAATATTGCTCGTACGTTACCGTATATCCGTCCATTGCCTGTGCATCACCTTGCGCAATAACAACGGGATTGATAGAAATGGTCTTTAGTGCCCAATGTGCCCTACCAATCATTCTTGCACGACCAGAAGAGTTATCATGATGAATATCAATTGCCTCTTCATTTAAGCTTGGAGAAACATCCAATTGGTACGTTTTAGGATCTTCGGGTCCTGCTCCAGCAAGATTTTGTTGCAATGATTGGCGCACTAGCTGTCCATAACGGTCAGACAATACAGGAACATAAATTTTCTGTAATTCGCTATTTACATCCAGATTAGCGCTTTTGCCATACATGGGTTTAAATCCACATCCTGACAACATCACTCCAATCCCTAACAATACGCCAGAGGTTTTTAATAATTGACTAATTCGTTTCATCCGCTTACCACAAAGTTAACGATTTTATTAGGAACATGAATGGTCTTAATAATAGTTTTCCCATCCAAGAATTTCGCAACTGCCTTTTCTGAACGTGCCAGCTCTATAACAGCATCTTTATCCATATCAGGAGCAACCTCAATCGTTGCCCTTAATTTCCCTTTGATTTGCACCGCAATGATAACCCGTGTTGCCGCCAACAATGCATCATCAGCTATTGGCCAAGGGGTTTGTGCAACCAATTCTTGAACACCAAGTAATCGCACCATATCTTCGGCCATATGCGGAACCAAAGGTCCAGATAATAGGCTTAACATATAAGCTGCTTCACGACGGGCAAAATCCACCCCGACTTCTTTGGCTTGCTTTTCAGCATCTGCAACTGCGTTTGTCAGCTCATGCAAGCGGGCAATCGCCACATTCATTGCAAACCCATCCAATGCCTCTGTCACAGCCACAATGGTGCGATGCGTCATACGACGCAAATCATCTGCGCTTTGTGCAATTTGCTCCGGCAAAGAAACGTCAACTGGAACATCTTGTGCAATAATAGACACAACACGATATAGACGTTGCAAGAAACGAGAGGTTGCAACAGCGCCCTCTTCTGTCCATTCCATATCCCGTTCTGGTGGATTATCAGACAAAATAAACCAACGCGCGGTATCCGCACCAAAACGTTCTATGATCGCAGAAGGCGCAATCGTATTTTTCTTAGATTTGGACATTTTTTCAATACGTCCAACCATAACTGCTTCGCCAGTATCACGGGTTACAAAACCAGCATCTGTTTTTTTGATTTCATCAGGGGATAACCACTCACCCGCAGCATCTTTATAGCTTTCATGCATTACCATGCCTTGGGTAAACAATGCCTTGAAAGGCTCTTGCATTCCCACTTCATCAATGGTGTTTAAAGCACGGGTAAAAAAACGTGCATAAAGCAAATGAAGAATAGCATGTTCAATCCCACCGATATATTGATCGACTGGCATCCAGCGGTTTACCGCTTCATGATCAATTGGATCGGAGGAATGCGGTGCCGTAAAACGTGCAAAATACCAAGAACTGTCAACGAATGTATCACAGGTATCGGTTTCTCTTTGTGCCTTGCCATGACATTTTGGACAGTCAACATGCTTCCAGGTCGGATGATTATCCAAAGGGTTTCCAGACAAAGAAAAATCAACATCTTCTGGTAAAATCACTGGCAATTGATCTTCTGGAACAGGCACAACACCACAAGTTGGGCAGTGAATTACAGGAATTGGGCAGCCCCAATAACGTTGACGAGATAATCCCCAATCCCGTAAACGCCAATTAACAATCTTTTCACCAATGCCCATTTCTTCCAAACGTGCAATCGCTGCTTTCTTGGCTTTGGCAATCGTCAAACCATTTAAAAAATCGGAATTAATTAATACACCATCACCCGCATGTGGCTTGTCTGTAACCACGAATTGTGTTGGATCTTCACCTTGCGGCATCACCACGGTTTTAAAAGCAAGGTTATATTTACGGGCAAAATCAATATCGCGTTGATCGCCTGATGGGCATCCGAAAACAGCACCTGTGCCATAATCCATCAACACAAAATTAGCAATCCAAACAGGGAATTTTTGATTAGGTATAAAAGGATGAATGACTTGCAAGCCTGTATCCACGCCTTTTTTCTCTGCCTTTTCGATAACTTCTTCAGAAGTACCCATGCGGTGGCATTCTGCTATAAACTCACCAAGTTTAGAGTTGTTTTTAGCCAATTTTGCAGCGATTGGATGATCAGGAGAAATCGCTAAAAACGCCATTCCAAATAACGTATCTGGGCGTGTGGTAAAGACTTCAACGGATTGTAAAGCTTCTTCGAAATCAGATGGTGCATGATCCAAAGTAAACCGAACTTTTGCGCCTTCTGAACGTCCTAACCAGCGTTCTTGCATGGTTTTAACGCGTTCTGGCCAATTATCTAATGTTTTTAAACCATCCAACAAAGGCTGGGCAAATTTGGTAATTTTAAAGAACCATTGAAAGAGTTGTTTCTTTTCAATTAACGCACCAGAACGCCAACCTCTTCCATCAATAACTTGCTCATTGGCCAGCACTGTTTGATCTTCTGGATCCCAATTAACCCAACTTTCACGGCGCTCCAACAAGCCTTCCTTCATCAAACGAAGGATTAATTTTTGCTGCTGTCCGTAATATTCAGGTTGGCATGTTGCAAATTCACGATCCCAATTCAAGGAAAAGCCCAAACGTTTGAGCTCTGCTCGCATCGCAGCAATATTTTCCATTGTCCATTTTGCTGGTGATACACCACGGCTTTTTGCTGCATTTTCAGCAGGCAATCCAAAAGCATCCCATCCCATAGGATGTAAAACACTATATCCACGGGCACGCTTATACCGAGCAACCACGTCCCCCAGTGTGTAATTCCGCACATGGCCCATATGTAATTGCCCCGAAGGATATGGAAACATCTCTAGGACATAGTATTTGGGCAAATTAGGGTCAGGAACATTGGGAACGTCAAACAAGCGACGCTTTTCCCATTCTTGTTGCCAAAATGGTTCAGTGTGTTGGAAATTATACGAAAAAGAAGAAGAGTCGCTCATAATATTTTAATCAGTATCTGTTAATTATTTTTTATATTTATCGGCACGTAACTCACGCGCACGGACTTGGATCTTGCTGGTAATGTCTGAAGCTGTATTCGCTGTTACTGGCGCATCAACCCACTGACCATTTTCTTGAACTTGTCTATGAACAACAACGCTGATTGAATCAGAACGCAAGCGGCGATCTAAGATTGCACAAATAATCTGAAAACGTTCTTTGTTAGCAGGAACAGGTTGATACCAATCGGTTACAAGAGTTCCCCCTACTGCATCAGCAGACAAAAGAGGCATAAAAGATAATGTATCAACAGCACCTCGCCATAAATACGCATTTACACCACCTTGCAAGTTGTCATCACCCCCCACAGCAGAACGATCTACTCCCACTAAGCGTTGGTCTGGAAATGCCAAGTTGTCTTGTTTTTTATCTTTTGAACAAGCAACAAGGCCTAAAGACAAAGCACTTGCCACTAACAAAAGTCGAGAAAACGACAATGAGGATACAAAATTCATAGGTTATGGCCTCTCCACTATTACCAAATCAGTGATCTGACGTTGATGATTTTTACAAAAAACGTTACAATAATATTGTCGTTCGTTATACAGAATTTAAATCTTTTTTTAAATCTTTATTCTTTATAATATGAGTTTTTTGCTGTTAAAAAAAGTCTTTTTACTGTTTTACTGATCTGATCAGGGTGTAAATCATGTTTTTGAGCAACAGATTGGCAAGTTTGCAAATCTGGAATCACGGAAATAATTTTATTATCTAATAATTGCCCAACCTGAACTTTGATTTTCCCCCAAGGGCTTAATACCAACTCATCATAATGCGTTAATCCTTCGTAATGCTCTGTACGCCAATGCACTGTATGTAACGCTATTTGAGAGAATAAATGATGCCGTATAGAGGTCGCAAATTCAGGTAAAGAAACAATAACTAATTTATGTGTTACTTGATTCGTCGTAAAAATAGGCATTATATAAACAAGCTGCGCCTCTTTTTGGTAAAGTTCTTGCTGTAAAATCTCAATTTGTTCTGGTTGTAGATTTGTAAATTCTGCTTGAGTTATAACAACATTATTATCGATATTATGTTTTCTGCCGTCTGTTACGTGACCAATACATAGTCTTAAAAAATTAGGAAGATTATCATATTCTATTCTTCCTGCTCCATAACCAACACGGTCAATACATAATGGAGGGCAAGGGGAAAAACAAACATTTAATGCTTTAATTAATGCTGCACAAGTAGAGGTTAATAACTCTTTTTGCGGACCAGAGGATATAATAGGAGTTTCATCACCCAATAATTGTAATGTCGCAGGCGTTGGTACTGGTAAAGAGCCTTGTGGGTATTTCAACATACCAGATCCTACATTTAAAGGAGACGCATACCATTGATCAATATTTAACCAATCGCACCCTGTACAACACAAAACCACTGTAACAACAGTATTTAAGGCTCTAATTTTATGAAAATAGATTTCCTCTATGGGTAAAGCACGCACCTGTGCCTCTGCCACCGCAAGATAAGTAAAACAATTAATAGCTAGATCTTTCGCTTTTTCAGATAGATTTGCGTTGGAGATCAATGCAATAATCGTACTCAGTAACTGCAAATCTTCAGGAGCAGAATATTTATCTACGAAAATTGGTAGCTCGTAATAAGGAATCGATTCCAAATCAGTATCTTTAGAAGTAAGACTGATATGAGCCTTGGTTGTTTCAATCCCATTGCGCTTAATACGCATTAAATCTAACCGTGCACCAACATCTAATGCTTGCAATGCATCGTGCAAAATTTCTTGTGGCACCCCAGCATCAACCAGAGCACCAATAAACCTGCTGCTGCTCATTCCTGCAAAACAATCTAGATAGCCAATCTTCACCGAATAATTCTTTCGTTACTTTAAATTAACAGTATTTTAATTACTTTAATGATATTAAAAAATCCACTTAGACAATTCAACAGTTCTTTACTAACGATTTATACCTTAGCTGAAAATCTTACTGCCCTTTCAAAAAATGAAAAGAGGATCTTAATTTTTTCCAAAATAAATCACGCTTTACCTTGGTAACTGCACCAAATTGGGGCTCTGGACAATTATAACCAAAATGGGTAGCAAAAGATACTACAGGACCGTTTTTCAAATAGAGATTATAAAGCGCTACAGATTTTGCATTCGCATACGAAGAATTTTTCCATAAACTTACTTGTGCATGCTCTTCAGCAGATTCATATGAATCTGAATTAGGATAATAATATATAGCAGGAGGAGAACCATAATTTGATGTATCTTGCATCCAACCATTAGCATGACATAAAATAGCTGCGTATGCCTGTGATTGATGAGGTATTAGACTGGCCGCATATAAAACATCTTGTGTGGCCAAATACCGATAATGAAAGCGATGATTAGGAATTGGCCAAGAAGCCCCTGTTCGAACTTGTTCTGTGGAAACGCTCCATGGTTTATTGTTAGAGTTATGCACAGGCCCCATCATTTGGCTGATACCATATGCATAATCACCTGGATTTTGATCTGGATAACCAGACGTTCCCATCAGCGCCATACCGTGGCGACGCAAAATTACTGCTGCTTTCCATGCTGCCTTGGCACGATCTGTTGCCCAAAAACTGCGACGCATATCCGTTGTTGCCTTAATATAATCGCGCTCTAGTTGAACATGCTGAGGTATCCCTTTACAATTAGCATCCGCTGAAGTGACAAAATAAGGAATAGCTTCTTGTATACGTCCAGCCCGCATTAATCTACGAGCAAGCAAATGGCGCAATGCCATAGAGCGTCCAGCTAAATTATATCCGTAATATTTATCAGTATCTTGATCGTAATAATTTTCATTGCTGACCTCTTGATCACATACAGCCTGTCTATCTCTGGGGACAGTCGTATGAATATTAACAAATCGCTTTAGCTCATCAGGCGTTAATACATTTTCAGCGAGATAAACGACATCTCCCCAATAACTATCTCGAACTGGCCATAATTCTTCCAAAGCTTGAACAAAATTACCTTGAGACAATGTTAAAACTGCACGTTCCCCTTGTACACGCTGTATATTATCTTTTCGTAAACTTCCGTCATTAAAATGAGCAATCGCTTGGTGGTAAAATTCTTGCCCTTTTTCTTTATCACCTTTTCTCAGGGCAATCTTGGCCAAAACCCAAGCATCAAGTGCCTTTTGATTCTTTTGCCAATCATACTGGGCAAAAACCTGTGCTTTATCCATATCATTATTTTGATATGCAAAAGCCCCCAAAGATCCCAAATCATCATAATGATTTTTCTGATCTATTCCAGCCTTTACAAAAGCTTGTAAGATATTTTGCGTTTGTTCTTTCGAATAAGTTCTATAGTCGATTTCATCCGTTAATACATAAGCCAACAAAATTTTACGTAACAAAGGATTATGAACAGCCTGATCTAACAATAATTTAGCATCAGGATTCTTGGGGTCACTCAACCCTTTTAGAATAATGACAATCGAACTTAAACCACTATTCTCACCCAGTTTAACTTGTTTTAAATATAGCTCTACTGCTCTTTGTAATTGTAATAAACTATCCTCTTTAACACCACCAACATTCCATAGTGTTATACCACCTGAATCATCTTTGGGATTATATGGCGTTGTTATTCGCTTGCCAATTTGATCAAGAATTACACCCGCAGCCTCTCCATAAGCAGCAATTCCAAGATGCAAAGGATCTGGCGCACCATTTGCAACTAAATATGCTGTACCATTAAAGGATTGCACCGCATCTTCAAAATGTCCTAACTCTTTTTCAATACGACCTAATGTGTATTTCGCACAAACTTGCTGTGCAGCATTTTTGTCATTATAAGCCAGCAGAGCAAAAGCTGAGCGTGCTTCTTCCCATTGTTTATCGTGAAATAATGTTGCTGCCTTTTTATAAGCTTCGTCCGTATTAGGACAAGTCGTTTGTTCTGAAGCTAAAAGATTTACGTTATCAGCTGAAAACAGATTTTGCTTTTCTTGTGCAGTGACGACACCAAGATTTTTTATCTTTTGAGAAAAAGTATCCGTTGAGGGTAAATCTAATAATGTCTGCTTGCGATTATCCAATAACTGCCATGGGAAAAAAGGGCCACATGCAATTACCACCGTAGAAGTCAATACAGTCAGCCCCACGCAATAACACAAAACCCTTACTGACTGCTTCATTTAACGATTGTCCTTATATCAAAAAATCTTACCTACCAAGAGCATAGTGACATAAAATAAGACGTGAATATAGTAACAATTAACAAGTATTAATTTCAATCAAGTTAACCTTTAAAATGCTGTTACTTAATCATATTAGATGATAGCTTAAATGCAAGAGCCGGTAATTCTACTCTTACTTGTGACACAAAGATAAATCTGTTTTTATTTCCCAAAACAGATATTACTGGGGGAATATTATCACCGATTTTACAGTATCTAAAGATAGTCATATCGCTATCTTGCACTATGAGTGAATCGCAAACCTCTTAAAATGATACTCTAAATGATGCCATATTAAACCCAGATAAATTGTTCATGATATTCAAGCTGATTAAATCTTAGTCAACTTAAATATACACAAATGAATATCCACTCATAAATTATTAATAAAACGCTCTCAATATCAGGGTTATAAACTGCCCTGATTAGCATTCATAACTTTTTGCAAAGCTATTGTTAAAAGCAAAACAATCACCATCAACAATGCTACAAATATAAATGCATGAGATAAAGAACTGTGATGTGCAATAAACCCAACCATCGCAGGTCCTGCTAAAATACCAATATATCCCAACGTAGAAACAGCAGGCACAGCAACCATTTGTGACATCGTCGTTTGTTTACCAATCTGATTAAACATCACAGGCACAATATTAGAACAACCAGCACCAATTAAAAAATACCCTGTTAATAATATAGATAAATCAATCCCTGTAATGACAAAGTAAAAGCCTAACAAAGCGATAATGCTACCTATGATAACAACACGCAAAGCTCCAAATTTATTGACAATATAATCACCTGTAAGCCTTCCCCCTGTCATTGCTGTTGCAAAGGCCGTAAAACCTATACCTCCCAAAGAATCTGAGATATGTTTTGAATCAACTAAATACACAGCACTCCAATCTAATGCCGTTCCCTCGACTAAAAAAACAACAAAACAAATAATCCCTAAAACCAAAACGATCCCTTTCGGAATAGCAAAAGCAGGCCCTTCAGCAGGATTGGCATAAGGTAAAAAATGTCGAAAGCTAATACCAAAAAGAAAAATAATAATAAATAAAATTAAAAAAGTTGAAGCAATAATATTAACGCCCAAGGCAAGAAACCCTGTCATTAATCCTGCCCCGACTATACCACCTAGACTAAACATGCCATGAAATCCAGACATTAAGGCTTTTTTTTCTTTTTTCTCTACAATAATGGCTTGAACATTAATGGCACAATCCGTCATGCCAACACCCACACCAAAAATTAACAAAAAGAACGCCAAAAGAATTGGATGAGAGATAAAAGACAAAAAGGGCGCAGCAACCACCATGATAATGGTTGAAACGATAATAACATTTTTACACCCATAACGAGATGTCAAAGGTCCTGCCATAGGCATTGAAATAATAGCCCCTGCGCCTAAACAAAGTAATAATGTTCCCAAGACAGCATCATTAATTCCCGTATTCATTTTTGCAAAAGGGACAATGACTGCCCACATAGCGGTAATCATCCCTGCAATCAAGAAAATAACACGGGTGGCAATTTTATCATTCATATAATGTTGAAGCATAACAACTATTCTTCTGTATTTAAGATCTGCAAAACATCTTGATGTAATTGTGCATTAGCACTGGCAATAATAGCACCACCTTGCTCTGGTCTATGTCCCTCGATTGTTGTTACAACTCCACCTGCATGTTCAATAATTGGAATAAGGGCTGCAATATCATAAGGTTGTAAAGAATACTCTACACAAATATCAATATGTCCAGCCGCCAACATCGCCATAGCATAACATTCACCACCGTAACGGGTCATTAAAACTTGTTTTTTAAGTAATCCAAAATTATTTTTTGGATAAATATCTACAGACTCAGGCGAGGTTGTATGTAAAATTGCTTGATTTAAAGGAACAGATTGTCTTGTTTTTATTTGTACCGTTCCTAAACGGCCTGCAAACCAAGATGCCTGTCCATCAGACCAAAATCGATCCCCTGTATAAGGTTGACTCATTATTCCCATGACGGCTTTACTATCATATAGCAACCCAATTAAACATCCCCATACTGGTAATCCACATAGAAAAGGTCGCGTCCCATCAATTGGATCAATAACCCACTCAAACAGGCTATCCCCCTGAGTTCTTCCAAATTCTTCACCCATAATAGAATGTTCTGGATATTGCTGCGAGATCGCTTGTCGTAGCAATTTTTCTGTATCACGATCAATATTAGTCACAGGATCAAACCGAAATCCCTCTTTGACTTTGGTACTAATATCTATTGTTTGGTTATTTAAATATGATTGTAACGTTTTTTGTTCAGCAACTTTAGCCAAACCATGTAAAAATTCTGGCGATGGTAAGGCAATATTCATAATACCCTCTTATGGCTCATCGTTATATACAGCAAAAAATATAAGCTGTTGTATTTCTGAACAATAACCAAAATAAAAACCTATTTCCATATAAAATAACGATTATTATTTATTTAACAAAGCAATCCATTACCAATTTTATACAGTATATCTCTTTGATATTTACGAACTCGTTACTATCTTATTGATTCTTGTCGAACGGAATAAGGTCAAAATAAGGTTTCCCTTGGCGTGCAAAAGAAGGACTATAAAAAGGATCATTATCAAGTAATTTTCCCCATCTTTTCCGCATTACTTTCACTTCCTTTTCAAATCTATCTAATTTTTCCTTGGTATCATCTAACCCTCTACTGAGAGATTCATGGTGTTCAGCAACAAAATCTGGCGTGATAATGATTTTATATCCCAACTGCGTAATTTTTAAACATAAATCAATATCATTAAAAGCAACCTTCAATGTTTTAGCATCAAACCCACCAACTTCTTCAAATACCTTTCGAGGAACCAACATACATGCTGCTGTAACAGCTGATACTTGATGAGGAAGCCATGCACGAGCACCATACCCAGGGTAAAACTCTGATTCATGCGAAAAAGCATGACCTGCCACACCCATCCAACCTAAAACAACCCCACAATGTTGGATCATTCTATTTTGATATAAAAATTTTCCACCAACAGCACCAACATTAGCGTCAATGACCATTTCTCCAAGCATGGTATCTAACCATAACTCATCCTGTACAAATAAATCATTATTTAAAAAAACAATATAGTCAGATGATGTTCTTTTTACCGCTAAATTATTAATTTTTGAATAATTAAATGCATACGGATAATTGATAATTTTTACTTTCTCATTTTTAGAGATTTTCTCTAAATATAAAAGAGTTTCCTGTTCTTTAGAGTTATTGTTAACCAGAACAATTTGTATGTTATGCCGTTTAGTGTACTTTAAAACATGTTCAACACATTTTTGTGTAAAATGAACCTGATCTTTAAACGGAATAATAATAGCAACAGACTGATTTGGTTCAACAGACGCTGTTATATGATACATACTATGTTTACCATAGCTATCCACCGTTGCCTTTACATTTAAACGGCTTAAATGATCAGATACAGCTTTAATTCCAGCACCTATAACATAAGGCTTTGTCTCTGTAGATGAGGCTGTTGAAGTCGCCGTTTTACGCCAATGATACAATATTTCAGGAACATGAACAATTTGATGGGGCTGCACCAGTTCAATACAACGCAAAAGAAAATCATGATCTTGTGCACCATTATATTGTGTATCTAAATAACCAACTTGCTGAACCAAAGTTCGACGAACCATTGTTAAATGGTTTATATAGTTACAACCTAATAAATATCGATAGTTCCATTCTGGTTTGAACATAGGATCTGATATAATCCCATCATCATCGATCTTATCTTCATCAGAATATAAAATATTTACTTGATTATGAGGGTCGAATGCCAACATTCTTTCTATAGCACAATCAACAAGCACATCATCATGATCAAAAAAAGCAATCCATTCACCTTGTGCTAGATCAAGACAAGCATTCGTTGCCTCAGATATTCCTCTATTTTTCTCAGCAATAATATATTTAACTCGTGAATCTTTTTTTGCTATTTTTTTAATCTCTGCAACAATAATACTATCCCCTCCACCATCATCACAAAGAATAAGCTCTATATTTTTATATGTCTGATTTAACACAGAGTAAACAGCTGCTTGGAAGTCCTTTAAAACTGGTCGATACACAGGACATACAACAGAAACTAACGGTCTTACTTTAAGTGACGTAGTCTTAATTTTTTTGTGCAACTCTAAATGATGTTGATAAAACCAAGACGCATAGTTCAAAACAGTTCCACCGTCATAAGGGAGAACTTCTTCTACATTTCTTAAAGCATGTTGTATTGCTTCAGTTAGAATATTATCCTTTATTTTTATTTTCTCTAGGTGACGATCTATATCTTTGATCTTATTAGCAACAGAAACTATTTTGTCAATTTGATCATTCAGCGCAACACCAAATAAAGCAGGACTACCTGGTAGTTCAATCATTTCAGGTAATAAATAAAAACGATAAACTTTATCAGTTCCATCTCTTAACTCTGTAGGGATAGAATATGAAAACCCAGAATATAAATCTATACCATGAGCATCATATACATCTTTCCGAGGTTCATCGGCCAATACACTTGCGATCGGGCGATGACCTAAACAAATAAGAACATGACACTTTGTTTCAAAATTTGCGTAACTACAATCTCGTGCAATTGACACCCATCCCCTAAGATTACCATTAATAGGATCATCAACATGCCCAATAACCCGAGGTTGAAATGCTATTTCAAAAGGATGTTCTTTAACTTTTTTCCCATTTACATAAAATTTAATATAATAATCATGTTGATCACGAATCATTATGATATGTTTCTGACCATCAAGGTAATGCGTTGGTAACTTATAAGAAAAACCTACGAACTCTTTATTTATTTTAGATTTTTTAACATCTGAGCGAGATTTATTACATTGTAAAGAGCCAACCAACTTCCTATCAATATAAATAGACAAATTAACAGGCTCATCTACCAATACATCACAAGCCCATCCTTTTATTTCATTCGCATTAACTTCATCTAAAAAACATAATATATTAGATGAAATTTGAACTGGACCATCATAAGTAGATGGAATAGCTGAAAGAGGTTTATAATTTTGACCTAGTTGAGATAACTTGTCCCAAACTTTCTGTGCGGCATCATATGCTGTATAATCAAGGATATCATTTTGATCATAATCTTGAAAAATACTCCATTCTCTTACACTTCCCCCAGGCTGTTTTCTTGCAATACGCCGTTGCCAATGCTCTCTGCTACGAATAATATAATGATGAATACGCCATTTAGCCTGCAAAATAGCATTCGATGCCACAATCCCATCAGATGACCATTGAATAATTTTATTATCTAAATTAACAATAGGCTCTCCTACATCTACAAAATGAGGATTAACAACTTTTTTTGCAAAAGCTGTCTTGAAAAACATTTTAACATGTCTGTTAATGTTTTCCGTATCCGCTCCTCTTAAAGTATACGCTTCAAGAACTAAACGTTCCTTAGAATCCTCCAAATTAGAAGAACCAAAAGTCATCCAGTTTAATGCAAAACCTTTAGAGCCCGACATTTGATTCAAAAGGTCATTTAAATTCTCATCTTTAGGAGGAATTAGAAATTCATCAGCATCTAAAAAACACATCCATTCCGCAGAGTCACGATATTTTTTTATTGCATGAGTGTATGCTGCACCTTGTTTTGTAAGACCTTTAATAGGATGCATACCATCTTTCCATAAGACGTAATCTACAGGAAAATATCGACTGGCATATTTTATTATTTCAGATGTACGATCTGTTGATTCATTGTCATAAATAACAATTTTTTCAAAACCAATTAGAGCGTGATGACATATCCATTCAAGGATGTCATTTTCTTCATTTTTAACAATAAGAACTAGGAGACTTTGAAACATCAGAATTTTATCACAAACAGCTATTAGATAAGCGAATATAACTTTATACTAGGCCAATTTAGTAACATACTTTTGAAATTAAACCAAAACTAATCGTTAATAAACTTAATCAATACTCTTTTTTTCATTTACTTTTCCCACCAATCACTATAGTCACTTTAATGTTTAATACATATATCCTTTTTCACCAAGAACTGTTTCAATAACCAATTATAACTTATTCGTGTTTAATTAAACACTGGAAAGCGCTTTAAAAATTTTAGATTATTATTTCCTTAAAGGATCTAATAATTTTATTTCAGATAATTTTTGTTGATTAGCCACATCCCACATCACAATACGATCTGGTAAACCTCCCCCACTAAGAGATATTACCATCATTTGATCTGATTGTCGAAAGATTTGGGTAATATGCGTTCCATTCGGTTCTTGTAAAACACTTACAGGGCGCATCACCGAAGCGGGTACAGATGATGTCGGTATTGTCGACATTACAGTTGCTGGATGATCATTTTTATGAATAAGTCGACTGACAATAACGAAAATTAAAACTGTTGTTGCCACAACAATTAAAACCCCTAGAAAAATAACTAACGCTAACATTCCTTTATTTTTTTGTGTTAAAGGTTCTGTTGTCTGTTCTGGCAGCATATTCTTCACTTTTTTGGAACTTTCTTTATGTCTGATACAAATAATAAAACTGAGTCTTCTTTTGTAGCCCTAGTTGCAAGAGAAAACAATAATATCCGTCTTGATCGTTTCCTTGCTCAAACTTACCATGACTATTCTAGATCTCGCCTTAAATCGCTAATAGAGCAAGGACTGTGCCAACGCAATCATTTAATAGTACGTGATCCATCAACTTCAGTCAAAGAAAACGATCATATAGAATTACACATTCCTCAAGCTAAACCTTACGCTCTAGAAGCCCAAAAAATTGATTTAGACATTTTATACGAAGATCACGATTTAATTGTTGTTAACAAATCCGCAGGCCTAGTCGTCCATCCTGCACCAGGCAATGAAGATGGAACCCTAGTTAACGCGCTTTTAGCACATTGTGGAGATACCCTTACAGGAATTGGTGGGGAAAAACGTCCAGGTATTGTGCATAGGTTGGACAAAGATACTTCAGGGATTATTGTCGTTGCCAAAACAGAGCAAGCTTTAACTAAATTATCAGAAGATTTCGCCAACAGAAATATTGACCGTTTATATCTTGCTTTGTGTTGGGGGATCTTAAGCCCCACCAAAGGCAGTATTGAAGGAAATATCGGCCGAGATCCATATGATCGCAAAAGAATGGCCGTGGTTAAAAGAGGTGGAAAATTTGCCAGAACACATTATAAAACCCTTCAACTCATTAATCCTGCTATCAGTTTAATCCAATGTAAACTCGACACAGGGCGGACTCATCAGATACGTGTTCACCTTTCAAAAGAAGGCCACCCTTTAATCGGTGATCCTGTTTATTTAAAACGCGTTCCAACGATATCTAAACAGCTTTCGGATGAACAAAGAAATATTACGTTGGACTTTCCTCGACAAGCTCTACATGCAACCTTTTTAGGATTTTCCCATCCTATCACAGGGAAATATTTACAATTTGAAACCGAGTTACCTAAAGATATGCAAGATTTAATTAAAAATATAATTGTCAATATATAAAAATTCACAATTGAAAAAATTCATATTCCTTTTACATCTTATTTAATACCTAAATTCAACACGATATGACGATTCGTTCCATAGCGAATCGATTTAACACTTCGAATTCGTTATAAAACCCTTTAAAAATATTAATTTTTTTCGTTAATTTTTTATTAACAAAAACTTTACTTTATGCCATAAGCATATTTAAAATCTAACCTTACAGGGTGCAATTTATTAACAATCAATTTTATTGCATATTTAAATCGTTTTTCTCGATGAAAAGGCAACAAAAAAAGATGTTATTTTTTTGACAGGACCATTTTGGTCTGATATTAAATAATTGTTAGGTAACAATCACCTAGCAACATAAAAGCAGCAAATAAAGCTGTATTATAAATAAGTATAAAGATCTACAAATCTATTTTGCAATAGCAGAATACAATATCATAAGGAGCATATGTTATGGTGTCGTCAATGTTAAAAATAAGTCCAGATACTAATCTTACTCAATATATGCAATATACACGTAAGTTTCCTCTATTAACTCTTGAGGAAGAATACAAATATGCAAAAAAATGGAAAGATGAAGGCGATATAGAAGCTGCACATCGTTTAGTTTCTGCTCATCTAAGATTAGTAATCAAAATTGCTGCTGGTTATAAAGGTTATGGTCTACCTTTGAACGAGTTGATCAGCGAAGGAAATATTGGGATGTTACAAGCAATACAACGCTTTGATCCTGAAAGAGGTTTTCGCTTTACAACTTACGCAATTTGGTGGATTAAGGCCGCTATACAAGAATACATCTTGCACAGCTGGTCTTTGGTTAAAATTGGCACAACAGCAACTCAAAAGAAGCTTTTCTTTAACCTACGTCGCGTTAAAAGTCAGATTAGAGCTTTGGGTGAAAATGATTTAGATCCAGAGCAACTTGAGGCAATTTCCAAAGCATTAGGCGTTGCCAAAGAAGAGGTTCAAAATATGAATCAACGCTTAAGCGCTCACGATCACAGTCTAAACACACCAATCGGTAATGACAGTGATTATGACGAGTGGCAAAGTATGTTAGTTGATGACAGTATCAATCAAGAGGAGAGTTATGCTGAAGAACAAGAACTTTCAAATCGTAGAACACTTTTGCATGAAGCAATGCAATCTTTAAAACCCAGAGAACGTGAAATCTTGGTTGAAAGAAGACTAAAAGAAAAACCTGCAACGTTAGAGGAGTTGTCTCAAGTCTATAACATTTCAAGAGAGCGTATCAGACAAATCGAAGTCAGAGCTTTTGAAAAACTTCAAGAGGTAATACAAGCTTCTACTTTTTTTTCTGATAATAGTAGTAGCCATATCCAAAGACATGCTATTGCTTGACTGTAAACTTCACTTTTTACTTCAGACACTTTTTAATATCAGAGGATTATATATAAATATAATCCTCTTTTTTTGTTATTTAATGTAAGATCATTGGTAAAAAAAATCGTAAAATTCCTGCTGACCCTATACCGACGACTAATGTTACTAAAAAAGAAAAACGCATCGCGGTAATAATTGTTAAAGTAACCGCGATTAAATCTGATAATTTTCCTGTTACAAAAATTGGGGCAATCAAAGAGATCATAACGCAACCAGGTAAAATTTCTAACACTCTCGTTAACTTGGGATAATCTTTATTCCTAAGTAAAAGGTACCCACTAATCCGTGTTAGGTATGTTACAAATCCCATACCAACAATCGTTAAAAACGAATGTTCATTAATCAGATTATTCAGCATGTTTTACCTCAAAAAAACGCGAGGGCATACATAATACCATAAGCAACCCTGTCATTGTTCCTGCGATAACATACCAGGCACCAGGCACCATTAAATGTACAATGCAAGCAACTAACAAACTACATATCCATGGAATTCCTCGACGCCATCCATTCCACATACCCCGTAATAGTACAATAAAAACTGCGGGAAAGGCCATATCAAACCCATATTGGGTTAAATCCCCCAATAATGGTCCCACAAACATTCCTAAGACTGCAGAAACAATCCAAGTTATATAAAAAGAAACAGCAATCGTAATATAAAAAGGATAACTAAATGGTTCTCTGTATCCTTCTTCCATCCGACGATAACTATCCTGCAAAGAAAGCGCCCATGTTTCATCGCAAAGCAGAAAGAACGATAATAACATTTTACGCACAGGCTGCCTGCGACAAATAGGGATCATTGTTGCTCCCATCAAAATATGACGGCAATTTACCAACAAAGTCATACAAACAATCAAAAGTAAAGGTGGTATTTGTTGCCACAGGCCAATAGCGACAAACTCAGACCCACCTGCAAAATTTAGCCCGCACATTAAAACCAGTTCTAATAAGCTCATCCCTTTAATTTTGGCTTGTGCCCCAAGCATCATTCCAAATGGAATAAAACTGATAATCAAAGGAATAGCTACTTTAAATGCCCTTACGCATTCTTTATATGTATGATGTTTTAATTTCTGTTGTGCAACAGAGGAAACTGACATTTCCTTTTCCTATTTTTAAAGTGAAGAAAAATCTTAGTCAGTTAAATTTAAGATGTAAACCAATTTCCTTTTATTTTAATAGACCTAACATTAATTTCCCCCATTCTGCCACATAACTTGGCGTAACCATTGTTGCCTGGGATCTTTATGATTGCGTTCATGCCACGCCATAATCTTGGTATATCCTTTTACTTCGATCGGGGGATCAATTAATATAATATTTTTGAAATTCTTAACAACCCGCTCTGGCGCCACAGCGATAAAATCGCTTTTTTCCAAAACACATGGCAATAATAAAAAACTGGTAACCGATAAAGCAACCTTTCGACTTAATCCTAATTGTTTTAATGCTTCATCCGTAACCCCGCAAAATTGTCCCCCATGATGAGAGACCAATACATGCTCATAAGCACAAAAATTTTCTAAACTTATTTTGCCCAAGCTTACCAAAGGATGATCTTTTCTCATAACACAAACATAACGCTCTTGATACAAAACACGTTGGTATAAAAAATCAGATATATTTTCTGGAGACGTTAAAAGCACATCCAACTCTCCGCGCTCAAGCATTAACTGTACATCAAGTTGATGATAAGAAAGGAAAGCCACATTCACATGAGGCGCTTGTTGTTTTAAAGCCATAACAAAAGGAACTCCTGTAACCAGCATATCATTATCATTGGCGGCAATATTAAACGTCATTTCCAGATCAACAGGATTAAACTGTGGTGGTTGCATTAACATATGAATATCTGATAAAATTTTCTTGATAGGCTCTGCCAAACTTAACGCACGATCCGTCGGCACCACTCCATGTGGCGCACGAATAAATAATGGATCCTTGAATTGCTCTCTTAATCGGCCTAACATAATACTGACCGCAGGTTGTGTAAGAGATAATGTCCTGGCTGCACGTGTGACATTACGCTCATCCAGCAACGCGTTCATAACTTTAAGCAAATTAAAATCCAAAGAACTGATATTATCCATTTTTATAATCTTTATATAAATTATTAATTATATTTATATCTAATTTATTCCTATGATGAAAACAATCAATCATTCTTAGATAAAGAGATTCAAATGACAAAATTATATAGTTTAAATACACCCTATCAAATCAAAGGGCTTTCTTTGAAAAACCGTGTTGTTATGCCTCCAATGTGCCAATATCAAGCTCAAAATGGTATTGTCAATCAATGGCACCACATTCATTATGCCTCTCGCGCAGTTGGAGGGGTTGGATTGATTATTGTTGAAATGACCAGCGTTGCTGAAAATGGAAGAATTTCCCCATATTGCCTGGGATTATGGAACGATGCACAACGTGATGCATTCAAACCTATTATTGATGCAGTGCATGCACAAGATGCAAAGATCGCTATTCAAATTGCACATTCTGGACGCAAAGCTTTGGGTGAAAAAAATGTCGTATCTTCCTCGCCTATAATTTACGATGGCAGTGTCGATGCTGGTGAAGGAAAATGGGAATATAAAACCCCAAAAGAACTTACAAAATCTGAAATATTAGACCTTGTACAAGCATTCCAAAATACTGCGAAACGCGCAATAGAGGCTGGGTTTGATGCCATTGAACTGCATGGGGCTCATGGATATTTAATTCACCAATTTCATTCTCCTAAAATGAATCTGCGTACAGATGAATATGGACAAGACAAATTTCTGTTTGGTAAGCAAATCATTAAAGCAGTTAAAGATATTATGCCTGCAGAGATGCCTTTAATCATTCGAATTTCTGCTCAAGAATTCAGTAAAAATGGGTATGATGTTACTTATGGTTGTAAAATCGCCAAAGAATATGTCGATGCTGGTATAGACGTGATACATGTGAGTGGCGGTGGAGATGGGCCACTTGATAACAATCATCGCCCCTCTTTTCATGCAGGTTATCAAGTGTATCTTGCCAAAGCAGTTAAACAAACGGTTAATGTTCCCGTTATTGCAGTTGGAAAACTAGAAGATCCTGAATTAGCAGATTATGTTCTAAATTCTGGTGATGCTGACCTGGTTGCTATTGGAAGAGGTTTATTAAAAGATCCTTATTGGGTTTTAAATACGCAATACAAGCATAACCCTCCGAATGAAGCCATTCAGTTTGTTCCAAAAGCTTATCAAACATCATTGTCTCTTGAACTGAATAAGAAATAAAATTAATAAGGCCTTAGTTAGTCACTATGGGCATAAGGCCTTTTTACAGTATAATAAAATTACAATATGAAGAATTAGTAACAACAAGCCAAATATACTAGTATATTTGGTAACCTGATCAACCGATTGCTTACAAAAACAAAGGCTAATATGTTATAAAAACACGTTTGTTTAAAAATCAATTTATTTTGGTTTAATCAAAACGATGTCTAATATAAAACAGTTCATATTATTATAATTTACAAAAAAAAGTCCAACTTTGAAATTGAACTCTTTTTAACAGGTAATATTTTAAAATTCATTAAGAATTAAAAGAATATTCTCCTTCAACTTCTTCATCAACTGGAAAGATAAAATCATATCCCAGATTGAAGAGAAATGTATAAACTAAATAGAACAATACAATAGTAATATCCATTAAAAAGGCTGAAATCAAACTGATTCCCAAATACCAAGCAACAATAGGAACAAGAGAGATCGTTAAGCCCGCTTCGAATAAAATCGCATGGAATACACGAATAACGATATTTTTTTGAGTTGTGCCGCGGAAGTAAAGTATCACTTTATCAAAAGATAAATTATAAACAAAATTCCAAATTGTAGAAGCCAAAGATGAAGCAATTGCGACAACACTCATCTCGGTAATAGGTTGGTTAAACAATAATACACCAACGGGTATAAACAAAAACAATCCAATTATCTCATAAACAACCGCATGCCGAACTCTATCTCGGAAGGTACGCATTTAAAAATACTCTTTTTTACATTATTAATTCTTACTTTTAACTAATCTTTTTATAGATTATAGTTTTACATCATTTAGGTTTAATTTTTTTTCTTCTTTTTACTTTGTTATTACTTAACCTAACTATATCTGCTTTATTTTTAGAAGTAAATAACAACAGATAACTCATAGTGCTTCAAATTTGAAACATAAGAGAGAATTATAACATTCAAGCGAATGACAATATATTTAATAACATTTAGAGATTCATGAATTTATATAATGATTGATATTAAAAAAATGCCTTAAATTCAAATATTATAAAACTATAAAAGCATTTGTTATCGTGAAAATATTCATTTTTATTTTCAAAAAAAATCAATCCGCGGATTATATAAAATATATTAACAAATATATATAATTTATTTTAAAACGTTAAAAATAAATTATCATATAAAGATAATACAAAGAAATTCGCTATTTTTAAAACTTATAATTTCTTTTAAAAACAGACAGTTATATATCTTATATCGTATTTAAACTACATTTTTTGATGTATAAAATACTCTATAAGCATATTTCTTGAATTAAAAGTAATCACTTATTGTATTAATCAATTCCTTAAGATTAAGATCAATATATAATTTATTTTACCATAGATAAGACATTGCATTTTTAAATACAGAAACTTATCTGATTTTAAAAGATTGAATCACGATTATGGAAAAATCCAAGAACACCTCACAAAAATGGTCTATGATCATTATTTTATCATCAATTACATCTGCCCTTGCTGGCTTTTTATTTGGATACGATACAGTAGTCATATCTGGAGCAGAATTAAAAATCCAAGCGCTTTGGAATTTAAGCCCACAATTACATGGTTTCGTCACAGCATCAGCATTATATGGTACTGTTGTCGGAGCATTAATTGGTATTTGGCCAGCCAATCATTTTGGTCGAAAAATTACACTTTTGATTATTGCCCTTATTTATGTCGTATCTTCATTAGGTACAGCATTCGCACCAGAAGTATATTCGTTTGTTTTTATGCGTTTTCTTGGGGGGCTAGCTATTGGTGCATCAACTGTGGTTGCACCACTTTATATTGCTGAAATTTCTCCACCACAATATCGTGGACGTTTGGCTGGAATGTTTCAATTAAACGTTGTTTTATCTATGGTTATCGCTTATATCGCCAATTCACTCATTGCTGGTATGGGGGAACATGATTGGCGTTGGATGCTTGGGATGGCTGCTATCCCTTCAATAATTTACACAATTTGTTGTTTATTTATTCCTGAAAGCCCAAGATGGTTAATTAGCATTAAAAATAACACGACAGAAGCAACATCTGTATTAAAACGTTTTTATCCAACAGAAACACCCGAACAAATTGAGAATATTGTTGCAACTATCAAAAATGAAACACAATCAAAATTATCTAATGAAAAATTCTGGAGTTGGCGTTTACATCTTCCTATTTTCTTAGCAATCTTAATTGCACTTTTTAATCAAGCTTCTGGTATTAATGCAGTGCTTTACTTTGCACCACGAATTTTTGAACTTACAGGTCTGGGTGAAAAAGCTGCACTTCTACAATCGATCGGCGTTGGTGTGACATTCCTTATTTTTACAGCGGTTGGAGTGGCATTAATCGATCGTTTAGGGAGGAAAACCCTGCTTTATATCGGTGGAGTTGGATATGTAATTTCACTTGCACTAATTGCTTGGGGATTTGCATATCAATATTACGTAATTATCCCCCCTTGTATTTTCTTGTTTATCGCCTCTCATGCTATTGGACAAGGCACGGTTATCTGGGTTCTTATTTCAGAGATTTTCCCCAATCAATTTCGTGCTCAAGGACAAGCTGTAGGCAGCTTTACCCATTGGTTATGTGCCGCTGTTATTACGACTGTTTTCCCAAGCCTAGTAACGAATTTCTCTCCAAGTTATGTCTTTATGTTCTTCTGTTTCATGATGATAATACAACTCTTTTGGATCAAATATATGGTTGTTGAAACCAAAGGAATACCTTTGGAAGAAGTACAAAAGAAACTCGGTATCATTTAAATTATTTACTTTAGCAACTTTTATTATCAGGCACGAAATTTAATTCGTGCCTTTTTTCATTTCGTTCAATAGAGGGAGGATATACTGGGCTCAAGGCCCTTAAAACAGAAAGTATATTTTCTTAAATTTAAAAAATCATTATATTATTATTTAGAAGCACTAGCTTGTATAATTTTTCTTTCTTTCACTGGAAAAATAAAATCATAAGCAATATTGAAAAAGAATGCATAAACTAGATAAAAAATAACAATACCCATATCCATAATAAATGCATCAAGAAAACTAATTTGCAAATACCATGCAATCCCTGGCAAAGTGACTAAGGTTAATCCTACTTCAAAAAGAATAGTATGTATTACTCTGATTTTTAGACTTTTTTTAACATAACCACGTAAAAATATTAAAGTTTTATCAAATCCAAGATTATAAATAAAATTCCAAATCGTAGCTGCCACAGAGGAAAAGATACCAATAACCCCCATATCAGTAACAGAGTGATTAAACACCCATACAGAGCACGGAATGAAAAAAATCAAACCAACGACTTCAAACATTAGCGCGTGACGAACTCTGTCCCAAAAGGTACGCATAACCTCTTTTTTTCCTTAATCTTGATGATATTATTTACATTTATAGAGATAACCATATATGCTTTATTTTTAGATGTAAATACACATGAAAAATTGCTGGCGGTTCATTTATGAAACATATAAATTGGGATAACCTTAAAATATTAGTCATCGTAGCAAGGTCAAAGACCCTTAGACGCGCTGCACAAAAAACAGGAATTAGTCCCGCGACACTTGCTAGGCGTATTGATGATTTAGAACACGAGCTTGGTGTAAAACTGATTGAACGTGTTCAGGCAGGCTGTATCCCTACCCCAGCAGGCGAAGATATCATCAAATGGGCAAAGGAGATGGAAGAAATTTCCTTTGAAATTGAACGTGCTGTCGATCAACAAGATTTTCATGAGGTTGAAGGAACGGTCAGAATTAATGCCGATGAATTAATATCTTATTTTTTAACATCTAGATTTGCAGAATTTCATAAATTATATCCTAATATTGAGATTGAAATCATTACATCTCACCGTGCATATAGCTTAACTCGATTGGAAGCTGACATCGGTATTCGAACTTTTCGACCAGAGCAAGGGGATCTGATTATCCAAAAAATCGGTACCTTATCTTATGGACTCTATTGTGGACAAAATTATTATAAAGAACATCAATCAATCATTGATAACCAAAATTGGAAAAAACTTGATTTTGTTGGTTTTGATGAAGTACGTTTACATTTTGAGACTGAAAAATGGCTGCGCTCATTACCAAATGCCCCGACGCCTTGGATGCGTTGCAGTTATGCCCTAGGAATCTTTGATGGGATTACTCATAATAATGGACTAGGCGTTTTAGATACTTTCGTCGGCACAGAAATTGCTGATCTTTTGCACCCTGTAATTCCACACATTCCTGAACTAGACCAAGAAATCTGGATTTCTGTCCATAGTGGCCTCAGATCCAGCGCCAGAATTAAAGCAGTAAAAAAATATATCAGCGATCTATTTATTAAAAAGTAATTTTTTTCTATTACATAAAAATAGTCATAAACATATCAAATATATTTTAAATAAAAGTTAATATATTGTTCTAAATTTAGAGGTGATTATGCCATTTCAAAAACTAAATCCTGCATCAGAATTGTATGACAAGTATAAAAAAAACACTACTCAATATAAAGATGATCTTAGTAATCTAAGAGAAACTGTTGCTGCTATTATTACCAAAAAACGTTTAGTATCCTATATGAACACGACAAAGTGGCTTAAACTTCAATCTGCAGTTCATCAACTATCTTTTCTTCCTGCCTATATTATAAAATCCATTACTGATAAAGAGAACAACCAAAATATAATCAAAGGACTTGAAAGACTAAAAAAAGAAGCACCATGGTGGCTTGGCGATTGGTCCAATTTTTACGAAGAAGGCATGCCACCTCTTTTTAATATCGAATGGATCAAAGTGCGTCCACAGCTTTCCATATCGAAAGGCGCATTAATTCAACCTGAAATCATAGATGAATCAGACTCTTTCAGAGTAATACTAAATGACCATTATATACCACATGAAGAAGCAAATCATATATTTACAATTTACGGTTACAAATAATTTTGATCTCCAATCAATACTTAATAACCTTATTCAACAACAAGAAAATCTTGAGCTCTTGGATTATTTCTCTATCTTTTGAATCATATCGTCTAACAAACTTACATCTATTTTCAGATCTTTATAAGACTTACTGCTGGGATTTGTAACCTCAATCGTTTGTTTTTCTTCAAAAGCTAGTTGTGCTTGATTCATATAAAATTCCAACACATGACCACTAATCTGATTACTTTCATCCAAGAAGTGAAAATGAAAACCTGGCACAGCAATACGACCAAAAATCTCGGGCGTCCAAAATCCAATTAATCTTCCTGCAATATATTGATGGGTATCTATTTTCTGTGATGCAGCAACCTCTTTTACATCTCTTACATGCCCTTCTGCTGAAGGATAAGGTCGCCTAAAAGTAACCTGTTCAAATACACCTTCTAAAGAAACTGCTAAAAAGATATTATCTGGCTGAGTAAAGCGTTTTAAATTTTCATAAATATTTTTATGGTGCACATGCTCAATCAAATATTCTTGCTCTGGCTTAAAATCAGTCAATTGAATAAAAGGCACTCTAGCTTCAAAATCTAATGTTTTCAATGTTTTTCCTGCTGTTCCTTCATAAGCCGTGCCATCAAATATCGTAAGCTCTCCATTCAAATCAGCGGAACAGCCCAACCCAAAATTACATCCACAACGTAATCTAGCAAAAGCTTGCTCACCTTGAATATGCCCTGCCATTAAGGCACCTATTGTTGAAAATTGAACAATCTTGCTCATTTATTCTTCCTTATTTTTCTGATTGTTATAAAAATTTTCTACTAATCTCATCCCAATAATCTTATCAGCAAATTCTTTGGCTGTCATAGGGGCAGAGGTATTTTCAGGTCGGTAAAGATATACTAACGCCCATAACAAAAAAGCAACCCCAAAAATTATAGAAAATATTGTTCCTACTAAAAAATACACAATACCGATACTTGAAAAAAGGATATAAAAGAATATAAGGCTCCACGCGATTGGAAAACTAAAATAATCATGCGCATCAAATGTATCATATGTTTCGCTTTTACTTAAACCCATTATAAAAGCAACTTTCTTTACCATTCTTTTGGCTTTATATCCACGCACAGCATAATCCCCTTTATTCACAAATTTTTTAGGCGAAAATACCGTATGATGAAGGGGTAAATATTTTTTCAATACATCATAAATCTTTGTATAATATTGCTCTTGATCTTGTTCTGAAAGCGCTCTAAATCTTTTCCACTGCGTTTGATAGATTTCTAAAATATTGATTAAAATATCTGCAAATTTCTTGATACTTAAGGGTTCAGGCTCATCAGTTTCAAAATAGTCCAAATACTCAAATCTTGAATATATAATTTCTTTTGGTAATGCAATTGCCTCACAAGCATCATAAACTAGTGCCGGAAAGAGCAAATCATCTACTCCATACTTCCCCTCATTTAACAAAATATCAGGCAGGCATTCTGATTTAGATTGAATATCTAAAAAGTTATAGCACACTGCATATATTTTATATTGCAACATCTCACGTTGCTCTGATGTAAAACCGCTTAATTGATCCATAAAATAATCCGTATAACTTCAAAAGCTACTTATTCTTGTCCCTAACAACCCCATATAAAAAACCCGACCAAACCCATGACAACAAAACAAAAGGAGCATAAATCAAAATTGCTAAGACGATACTCATTATAAGCACTTCCAAAAGCTCTTTTCCTGATGATATACCTACTCCTATATCATTATTCAAAATATCATCCTCGCTTGACCATGGATTAGTAATAAAACAAGTGCCACACATTAATAAAAATAGGCCGAAAAAGGGAATTGAAACAATTAAAGCACAACCTGCCCCTATCATTTGCAAAACATAGAAAATAATATCTTCTTTAATTCCCATTTGCCTTAGTGAAAAAAAGAACAATATATTAGCTTTTCGATGAACTAACTGAGATGTATTAACCGCCCTCTGTTGATGGAAACCATATCTACAACATGAAATAAAAAGCGCTAATAGAGTAAAAATTAAATACGTAAAAAAACTACGAATACAGGTATTCAACAAAGAACCTGAAAAATTATGAAAAAAGAACCGAATATAAGTAAATTGCAAAATAATCAATACAATGCTCAGACGATTTAAACCAACTGAAATACGGTCTTCTTTTAACCCTAGTTTTTTAAGAAAATAATTCATTATTTAAACGCATTATATAAATTAAACATAAAAAAAGGATAGCTCTAAAGCTATCCTTTGTAAAAGATATATTATTTTGATAATAAAATATTACACCACAAAATCATCAGACTTAATCGTATCTTCTCGCTCTGGACTGGTAGAGATAATGCTGACTTTAACCCCTGTTAGTTCTTCAATACGTTTAATATAGTTATTTGCAGCATCAGGTAGGCCATCACGGCTTCTGACCCCATATGTGCTTTGATCCCAACCAGGCATTGTTTCATAAATAGGTTTTAAACGTTTTTGAGCTTCCAGAGTATATGGAAAACGATTAATTTGCTTACCATCCAACTCGTATCCAACACAGATTTTAAGCTCTTTTAAACCGTCCAAAACGTCCAATTTCATAATGGCTAGACCATCCAAGCCACCCACTTGCACCGCACGTTTAACCAATACTGCATCAAACCACCCACAACGACGAGGGCGACCCGTTACAGTTCCAAATTCAAAGCCTTTTTCGCCCAAATATTTACCCACATCATCAAACAATTCTGTTGGAAAAGGCCCAGCGCCAACACGTGTTGTATAAGCTTTGGCAATCCCAAGTATATATCCCCCTGCACGAGGGCCTGTGCCACTGCCAACACCTGTTTGAGAAGGAACAGTATTAGAGCTGGTCACAAAAGGATAGGTTCCATGATCCACGTCAAGCATAATAGCCTGAGCACCTTCGAACAGAATAAATTTATTCTGTTCCAAAGCAGTAGCCAATATTTCAGGAACATGCGCCATAAAAGGTAATACTTTAGGGGCAATATCAGCCAAATATGCCAAAGTTTCCTCTTTGGTAAATATTTTTTCACCCAAAGAAGCTAATAACGCATTGTGATGAGCCAGTAACTCGTCCAAACGCCAATCTAATGTTTCTGGTTCTGTTAAATCACATAAACGAATAGCACGGCGTGCTACTTTATCTTCATAAGCAGGACCAATGCCACGACCTGTTGTGCCAATCTTTCTGTCCCCTCTTGCTTTTTCACGAGCTTGATCCAATGCCACATGAGAAGGTAGAATCAAAGGGCAATTCTCAGCAACTTTTAAAAATTCAGGCGTAATTTCAATATTTTGATCTTTAAATCGTGCAATTTCATTCAACAATGCTTGAGGATCAACCACAACACCATTACCAATAATACTGGTCTTTTTACGTACAACGCCAGAAGGAAGCAAAGAAAGTTTATAACTTTCCCCGTCAATCACCAATGTATGCCCAGCGTTATGCCCACCTTGAAAACGCACCACAACATCCGCATGACTGGCAAGCCAATCAACAATCTTACCTTTTCCTTCATCACCCCATTGAGAGCCCACGATGGTAACACTGGACATAAAATTTTTCCTACTAAATATATTAAAAAGTTAAGTTAAACCAACAATAATGCAATATTTAAATTACTCAGCAACCGCTTGTAACTCTTTACCCTGCAAAATGTAATTACAATTTAAACGACAAGCTTCTGCTTGAGCATCCTCATCTGCCGTTAATCCCATAATCAGAATATACCCATCCTGACGCAGACTAGTTAACTCTTGTATTGTATGACCAAAGGGAACAAATACACGTTCACGTATATGTTCATCAAAATTAATTAATGGTAATAATAAATCTGGACGTAAAGTTAGCCCACAAGCTGGCTCACCATTATCGGATAAATAACGACCACCGCGCCCAACTTCACCACTAACACCATTAATATAGACCGAAAAACATAATCCCGTATGATAGTTCCATCCACGAAACTCCACAGGATCAATCGTTAACTGCAAATCTGGATTATGCGCTTGCACGGCTTCTACTACTGTTAATAAACGATCAAATATTTGTTGTGCTTCTTGGGGTAAATCTAACCCTTTTAACATGTTAATTGCACGATCAGCAGGGCCTGCTGCTTGTAACATGGTTGTTAAAATACCAGACAAACCGCCACCATATTTTTGAACAGCTGCCACATCTTTACGATCCAATGCACGCATCAAAATTTTAGTTTGCTGTTCATCAAAAGATTCTGTTTGAATAATCGTATTTGCCAATTGAGGCATCATTAAATCAATAGATATAGAAGGAAGAACATCTTCCATCGCTAATGCAGCGGCAATAATTGTAATAATTTCTGCATCAGCCTGAGGACTATCAACGCCAATAAGCTCTATTCCCGCCTGCAATATTTGTCTTGCAGCACTATGTTTTGCACCGCTAACCAATATACATGGCCCAGCATAAGAAAGACGCAATGGACGTGGAGAATTAATTAAACGTGTTGCTGCAATACGAGCAATTTGTGGCGTAATATCAGGACGTAACCCCATCATATAATGGGTTTCTGGGTCCATAACGCGAAATGTTTGTTCAGCAATCCCAGACCCTGCATTTGCCAAAAGGCTTTGTTCAAATTCTAACAAAGGAGGGCTGACACGTTCATATCCATAATCATTAAATGCACTCATGATCCATTGGACTAGACTGGCTTCTGCCTCTGCATCCGAAGGTAAAAGATCACAAAACCCTATTGGTAATAGAGCATTACTCATTTCCAAATCTTCAATCATAGAACCGTGCTTTACCCTTGCCTTATTAAACAATAACTTTTATTGATATTAGTATGTAGATTTAATAAAAGCAAATGCCCAATCCAGCCACGGCAATAATAATTTAATATCCGTCGTTTCAACCGTAGCACCACCCCAAATTCGCAAGCCCAAAGGTGCGTCTCGATAACTGGCCAAATCATAACCAGCCTTTTCGGTAGCAAGTAATTTCGTTATTTTTGAAAATACAATTTTTTGTTCTTTATCGTCTAATCCCACAAACCAAGGATCAACAATTTTTAAACATATTGAAGTATTAGAACGAAACTCTTCTTTACTGGCTAAAAACTCTACCCACGGTGCTTGAGCAACCCACTGAGAGATCTCTTTTAAATTTTGATCACAACGTTTTTTTAAACCTGGTAACCCACCCATAGATTGTGCCCAACGCAATCCATCAAGAGCATCCTCTACACACAACATAGAAGGCGTATTGATGGTATCACCTTCGAAGATTTTATCGTTTAATTTACCTTGCTTTAGAACACGGAAAATCTTAGGTAATGGACGTAGCTGCTCGGTTTCTTCCAAACGCTTTACAGCCTTAGGAGACAACGCAATCATACCATGTGCGGCCTCTCCACCAAGGGCTTTTTGCCATGACCACGTTACCACATCTAACTTCTCCCATGGTAAATCCATAGCAAAAGCTGCCGAAGTTGCATCGCAAATAACTAAACCATCACGATGTTGAGGAATAAACTCATCATTCGGAATTTTAACCCCAGAGGTAGTCCCATTCCATACCATGACCACATCATGTGCCCAGTTAATCTGTCTTAAATCAGGTAACTCACCATAATCAGCATGCAATATTCTTGCATCAGATAGTTTTAATTGCTTAACAACGTCTGTAACCCATTCAGCAGAAAAACTATCAAAAGAAAGCATATCTACAGGACGAGAACCCAAGATTGCCCATAATGCCAACTCTACTGCACCCGTATCAGAAGCAGGAATAATTCCGACTTTCCAATCTTTGGGAATCCCTAATATTTCAGAAGAAAGAGTAATAACCTCATTTAACTTTGCACGTCCCTCACCTGAACGATGAGAACGTCCTACTAGTGCATCTTGTAATGCACTAAGATTCCATCCTGGGCGTTTCGCACATGGACCAGAGGAAAAACAAGGGTTGTTCGGTTTTTGATTGGGTTTTGTAGGTAATGAAGACATCGGCATAAGGTTTCACAACATATGGTGCATATTTATATGCAATTTGGTGCGAAAGGGGGGATTTGAACCCCCACGCCTTGCGGCGGTCGATTTTGAGTCGACTACGTCTACCGTTCCGTCACTCTCGCTTTATATATGTTGTCTTAGCAGATATTCCTATCAAAAGACAATGTTCTTTTAAAAAAAAATAAGAAAAATTGCAAGGGATTTATTTTTAATTACTTATTATTTTTTTATGCAAACCAAAAATTAAACAAATCTTCAAATATAAGTTGGTTTGTAGCAATGGTTTATCCCCTAATTTACGTTAAAATCCTACAATTTAAGTAAATTAAATTAACATTCATTATTTTATTTTCTATTTGACTCTCTTTATTAAATTTGATCAGATAATACACATAAATAACATTCTATTTATTACTTAATGAATAGGCTCTATTAATAATATACATCTTAATTTGTTCATCATATTAATTAATATAGGGATTTGTTTTCTTTATAATAAAGCATTAGTTCAAATTTAAACAATAAGGATCAGATAAATGAAAGTAGCCGTTGGTGGCGATCATGCTGGTTTTACCCTTAGACAAGCGGTAATCCAAATTATAAAAGACCTAGGTCATACACCTGTCGATTTTGGATGTTATAGTCTGGAAGAAACGGATTTTCCTGGTTATGCTGAAAAAGCCTGTCAATCAATTATCAATAAAGAATGCGAAAGAGGCATTCTGGTTTGTGGATCTGGGGTTGGCGTCTCAATTGTTGCAAATAAAGTCCCCGGTATCCGAGCCTCTGTATGTCATGATTATTATCTGGCACATCAATCCGTAGAACATGATGATGTTAATGTCATGTGTTTCGGTGGTAAAGTGATAGGAGAATGGTTGGCTGCTGATTTAGTCAAAGCGTTTCTTGATGCAAAATTTAGTGATAACAAAGATATACGCAGACGCGTAACACAAATGAATGATATTGAAGCAAAATATAGCTCTAAAGAATAACAAATATCAACTTTGATATTTTAAACTGAATATTTTCTTCTTTCCATCAAAACAAATGCAAGTATACGTTTAGGTGGATAGAAGAGATTTGTATTTAAGTGCATATCATTAAATATAATTAAAATTGTGTATTCTTTTAATACTATTTTAAAAAATTCATAATATGAATTTATAAAATCTCGGTATATAGATTTTACGTGATATTTAACCCGCACTCATCTCATAAAAATCAACACGATGTTTAAAGAATTTCTCAACTTATATCTTTAACTACACATGAACCATTTTTTTGTGTTTTCTTTATATATATCATTGCATAAACTGCTTCTTATCAAAATCCATGAAATATAAAACAGTTTAGAAATAGTTTTATGACGTCATAATCTTGCAATATTCTAACTAAATTACGTATTAAACAATTTTCCCTGAAAATACACTAACGTTATTTGCACAAGACTTTCGATCTATAATTTTCACCTGTAATTTTAAAAGTATAAAATAAATATATTTTTAATATGTATTTTCAACTTAAAGTATAGTATAATAATACTATATACATACTTACAAGTTTAAAGTAAATATATATATATACTTTTTAAAAACTAAATATATTTTTAATTATTATTTAATAATAAAAGGAATTTACAATGGAAACACTTTCCGATGCTGATATTTTCGTAAAAAATACAGCTAAAACAGTTGATAATTTATACTATCCTACTTTTCATGTTGCTGCAGAATCTGGTTGGATTAATGATCCAAATGGTTTGATTTATATCAATGGTTACTATCATTTTTTCTTTCAGCACTATCCATACAGTGCTGAATGGGGTCCCATGCATTGGGGACATGTCATCAGTAAAGATTTAGTACATTGGGAACATCTTCCAATTGCGCTTTATCCTGATCAAGATTACGATCGTGGTGGCTGTTATTCTGGTTCTGCTGTGGATAATAACGGGGTATTTACCTTAATTTATACAGGTAATGTATGGTTAGGGGCAGAAGGCGATGATACTCATATTCGCCAAGTACAGTGTATGGCAACCAGTACGGATGGGATTAACTTTATTAAACATGGTCCTGTATTATATCCACCAGAAGGTATTATGCATTTCCGCGATCCTAAAGTATGGCGAGCAAGAGATTCGTGGTGGATGGTTGTCGGCGCACGTCCACAAACCAACCTTGGCGAAGTCAGGTTATACCAATCTCCAAACTTAACCGATTGGACATTTGTAAGAATATTAGACCAAGCCACAACATCCCAAGAAGGCTTTATGTGGGAATGCCCAGACTTCTTTAACGTTAATAACAAAGATATCTTAATTACATCCCCCCAAGGCATTGATGCCCAAGGATATGATTATCGTAATCATTTTCAAAGCGGTTACCGTTGTGGTGTATGGGAGAAAGATAGCTCTTATACTGTTCAAGAAGAATTCAAAGAAATTGATCATGGACATGACTTTTATGCGCCACAATCTTTCACAGCAGCAGATGGTCGCCGTATCATGGTTGGTTGGATGAATATGTGGAATTCCACCATGCCGACACAAAAACAAGGTTGGGCTGGTGCATTCACGCTTCCTCGTGAAGTCAATTATAATGAGCATGGGCGTTTACTATGCACACCAATTACTGAGCTAGAACAACTTAGATCAGATTATAATGCTTTGAAACCATTTTCACTAACCAATATGCGTGTAGGTTTAGCAACGCAATATCAAGAGTATAAAATCTCTTTTGATTTAGCTAAAAGCACTGCTGAACGATATGGGTTTACCATTGGAGATGGCGCAAAAATATTTATCGATTCACAATCTAAACGCCTCGTTCTAGAACGCTTAAGCACAGATTTAACGCTGAATACAGAGCGAAGCATTCCTTTGATTGCATGCTCAAAAATTAATTTGCATATTTTTGTTGATGCTTCTTCTATTGAGATCTTTGTGAATGATGGAGAATATACTTTAACCAGTAATTTCTATCCAAGTGCTGGAAATAATACAGTAACTTTTTATACAGAAAACGGTAAAGCTGTGGTCTCTAGTGTAGAATGTTGGAAACTTGCTAATATTTTTTCTAGCTGTTCAGAATAAATATAGATAATAAATAGCCCCTCTCTTTGATAAAACTTACAATAGAGAGAGGCTATTAATTATAATTTCAATTGAGTTTCCATATATCGTTTTACGAAGATTTAATAGCATCGTGTTTGCTTGAAAAAGAACCAAAATAAATCGTAAAAAACAAGCAAATAAAAATACAAAAAATACCAACCCATCCAAGCAAAGACACATGTTCATTAATCAACGTAATCGCCAAGAAAATAGCAACGACTGGTTTAAATAACGTTAAAGTGGTTGCAATACTTGCTTTCACTTTGCGAAGACCATAACCAAAACAAACATGTCCCAAAAACATAGGGATACATCCTATATAAAGCCCCGTAAATAGATTATGCCATGAAGTTAATAATGGTCTACCTGTTATGAATAACAATGGAAGCAATAAAATTCCTGAAATACCTACACAGCTTGCCACGACAACATTAGAGGGAATATTCTTTTGAATAAGATGCTGTGCAATCCATGAATACAGAGCATAAGCAAACCCTGCAAATATACCTAATACAACACCCACTATCAAATATGGATAGCTTTGCAAATCATGGACAGAATTTTTCGATATTGCCAATAAAATAATACCGATTACTCCTAATCCAGCACCAGCGATTTGATGGTACGTAATACGTAATCGACTTATAACGGCTTCAATAACAATGGACATAATCGGTGTAGAGCCAATTGTAACACTGTTCCCTATAGCAACCCCTGATAAATGCATAGATGTGTAAAATACCAATGGATAAACAGCCAAAGCGATACTGCTAACAAGAATTAAAAACCAATATTGCCGAATAATATTATAATTTTTTCGAATAGCATTATGGTTAAAAAGAAATTGCAATATTCCACTTAAAACCATAGCAACAGCACCAATAGCCAGGGGACTAACTTGTGGGGAAAAAGCCGCAGCCACCCCTGTCGTCCCCCATAAAGCAGATGCTATCAAAATACACAAAATTCCAGAAAATTGATATTTTTGATCAGAATTCATGATGTATAATCAGTATGTTGTTTATTTATGAATATCAGCTTTCATTTCTTCCAACATCAGCGTCATAGAGGCTTTGGCCCAGTTTAATGGCGTAATCGGACTTGGAGCTTCCCAAAGCTCTCCGTTATCTGCAATAAAATTATAGCTTTCTGGCAAAGCCATTGCTGCTACTGGTTTTGCATTTGCACCGATCATATTCGGCCCAGTAATTTGTGCCAAAGCATGATTCATAGAGCGAAATGCCAATGCTTTGTAATGGGGATTTTTATTTTCTTCATAAACCATCAAAGCAGCCTTTGCATACCAAGAATCAAAAAACCATTGTGCCTCGGTTCCTGGGACAAATTGTTTTTTTCGTTCTGCGTGACTAGCACTGTCCGTATCGGTTTTAATATTATGAAACCAGAAATTAGCAGACTGATAATTATCATTAAAATAACGACGAATACCAATATCGCCCATTAAAGGTGCCACGATATCTAACACTTGTTCTTTTTGTTTAATCGTTAAGCGATGCAAACGAGCAGGATAAATTAAATTCAATAATGCTGCATCAGCCTGACGATAACGGGGATCCGTTTTAGGATAATCAGGGGATTCCCCACCCATTGCTAATTGTTTATCAATTCGTAAATATCCCAAATCAACCAAACGCAATAAATTTTCAGAATTGATAAAATGTTCTAATTTAAGGGTTTTAGCACGGTCTTGCAAAGACTCAACAAAAGGCTTTTCAACATCTGATGGTTTGGCAATCATTTTTTGTAGGTTTTCTAGAGCAGATGTTACCAATGCTACAGAAGACGTATTTAACCGCGCGTCCTCTTCCCATGCACCAGAATCTTCCATTTGATCAAAACGCGCTTTATCCAAATACCCTACTAAATAAATTAATGCATCCAAACGCTTATCTTTATTCCATTCATCAGCTGTAATTTTATGATCTTTGACTTCTTGCAACGTCGTATCCAAGAATAGCCCCAAAGCATCATTTTGTTTATGAGTCCAGGGCTGCGGTTTACCCTTTTCTTGTACATCTTCAAATTGTGCGGATGCACTGTTAAAACGTATATGGGGCACATTCATTTGACCATCTTTATCATTAACCAACGCAGGATTAAGAATAATGGATTTCATTCTGTCAATTTGATGAGACGTTGCCATGTAATCCCACAAAGTTAACAAGACTTGATGTGCTTCAGATCTTGTGTCTGCTTGACTATCCAAGGCTAAATACCCCCAAACACTATCTCTTAACCAAATTGCATCATAATTGGTTTCAGATGCCATATCCTGAGAAGCAAAACTGGCCGCTTGTACAAATGTCCCCCAAGGATGTTTCGTCACGGCAATTTGACGTGTTTCTTGAGTCATTTTAATAATGGCATTTAATAATACCTCGTCGTACTGATTTTTTAAAAGGGGAATGACCGATGGAGAATGCACAAACAAAGAATAAGGCTGTACATCGCCTTGGCCTGCAAACATAATTACACTATGCGCTGATGATTTTTGCAATTGTTGTACGTATTTTGAATATACTAAATCTGATGAAACTTGATTAGATTTAGCCATTGCAAAAGAAACAGTTCCTATCAACCCAGAACAAGCCAAGCGTTTTACAAGGCAATAAAATTCTTTTATATTCCACCGTTTTTCCCTTTTAATATATTTATTTTATTGACAAAATTTACTTTAAATATGCTCTGCCTTTTTAGAAAACAAGTCAATATAAAAGCATGTTATGCCATGATTAATTCCTTGATCTGCCATAAAATTTTAAACTTAATTTAATCTATTATTCGTTATCATTCTTCAATTTTTAAGGGGAAAATCACAAAATATTTAACATGAAATAAAGACCTATCCTTATTTTATATGATAGTGTTAGCAATAAGGTCTTAATTTATAGACCATACATATATAACTAAGGAAAAGATCATGAGCTTTAATAATAAAACAATTATCATCACTGGTGGTGCCAGTGGTATTGGCAAAGCAACCGTCGAACAATTTTGCAAAAAAGGTGCCAATGTTGTTATCGCAGATTTAAATGATAAAGAAGGACAAACCCTATCCGATAACCTTAATAAATCTGGGCATAAAACCCTCTTTGTAAAAATAAACGTAACCAGCGAAGATGAAAACAAGGCATTAATTGAAAAAACTGTAAAACATTTTGGTGGTTTGGATATCGTGTTTGCTAATGCTGGCATTGCTAATGATGGCCCTATTGATAAACTCGATTTTAAACATTGGCAAAAAACAATTGATATTAACTTAACGGCTGTTTATTTATTAGACAAATATGCCATCGAATATTGGTTAAAACAGAATAAACCTGGCGTTATTGTCAATTGTGGCTCTATTCATTCATGGGTAGGAAAACAAGGCGTTACAGCCTATGCTGCCTCCAAAGGTGGTGTCAAATTATTAACTCAAACTTTGGCTATTGACTATGCCGCCAAAAATATCCGCGTTAATGCGGTTTGCCCTGGTTATATTGATACACCATTATTAAGTACACTACCTCCTGATATCAAACAATCCCTTGTAGATTTACACCCCATTGGTCGCTTGGGAAAACCAGAAGAAGTTGCCAATGTTGTTGTATTCCTTGCCAGCGACGAAGCAAGCTTTGTTAATGGAGCGGCCCTTCTTGTCGATGGCGGTTATGTCGCGCAATAAAATAATACATATTTGAATAATACTTCAATTAGGAACGGAAATAACTTATATTTTACTTTCTAATTGAATATAAATTCATCAATATTACTAATAAAACTCTAATTAAAATTACCTTTTTATATTTATCGATTACAATAATATGATTTTTTAAATTATTACTTACTCTTTATTATATATTTAATGCTTTAAGTATAATAAAGGAAACATACATGAAAAAAGCTTTTGGTGCCTCTATTTTCTCTATCACTATCTTGATGTCATTACATAATAATGTTGCCCTTGCAAATGTAGTACAACCACCAGAAACAAGACAAAGTGTTAAGGCTAATGCTGGGAATGGGTTCTACTATCCCGCCAACCGATGGGCATATCAACATATGCAACAACTCTATCCATCTGCCAACATAGATGGCCAACATTATTCAACTGGGTTACCAAAAACACCTCAAAACCTAGACGATCTGATCGTCAAAGACGGAAAAGGAAATCACGTCAAACTCACTCAATATTTGGCTGAAACTTATACAGATGCATTTATCGTAGTAAAAAATGATAAAATTATTTACGAAAAATACCTTAATGGACAAAATAACAGATCCCGTCATCAAATGATGTCTGTGACGAAATCCATCAGCTCCACCGCTATTCAACCTTTGATCGATGAAGGTAAAATAGATCCTAATGCAAAAGTCACCCAATATGTTCCAGAACTTGCAGATTCTGCTTGGGCAGATGCAACCGTTCAACAAGTCAGAGATATGTTGGTCAGCCTTGATTATACTGAAAATTATGACGATCCAAAATCAGGATTTAATAATTACCTAAGGGCAATGGGTTTTGCAGCCCCTGATGCTGAGCAAAATGATACAATCGGTATCCATAAATTCCTGCAAGGAATTAAAAAAGGCAAAGGTGAGCACGGAAAAATATTTAATTATGCAACCCCAAATACTGATGTTCTATGTTGGATCGCTCAAAAAGCCTCTGGGAAAAGTGCTGAAACCTTGATTGATCAAAATCTGTGGTCAAAACTATCAACGATACGGGACGCCTACATCCTTGTTGATCGTCAAGGACAAGCTTTCTGTGGTGCAGGATCTAATTCCACAGCAGTTGATTTAGCCAAATTTGGAATGATTATGGCAAATGATGGTAAATTAGGAAACCAACAAATTGTCAGCAAAAATTATGTTGATGAAGTTATCAAAGGTGGTTCTAAAGAAGCATTCGATAACAGCCATTACGCCCATTTTGAATCAACTAAAGGGTGGACATATAAAGATCAGTGGTGGATCAGAAATAACCCTAATCATGCTTTTGCCGCTGTAGGTATTTACGATCAAATCGTTTATGTTGATCCAACAGCAAAAGTCGTAGTCGTAAAACAAAGTTCCAGAAAAGTAGCTGAAAAAGACGATGACGATACCGCTGTATATACTGTTATTGATACAATTATTAGCAAATTAGATCATAAATAAGCTGTTAAAAGCAAAATACATATATATTATAGATTAATTTATTGTATCTTGATTTATATTTAGAGTGATAAAATATCAAATTTTTATCACTCTTTATTGATTATAAAATATATACAGTGCGTTTAATAAAAACTACAGAACATATTTGGTAAAATTATACGGGTGCAACTATTATGAAGACACCCATTACATCTATATTATTGATATTTTTGTTTCAAATATTTTTTACTGCTGCAGCTGTCTTATATTTATAGTAACGCTTAGGATTTTTATCATCATCCACGACACTATCCATTCCTGAAAAATTAGGATCAGCAGAAATATCTGTATCTATAACCAACTTTCCTTCTTTGTTTTTAGTATAAGCACGCATTTCATAAAAATCACAATAAATACCCAAATTACGAATTTCCCAATTTTGCATTACGAATATATAATTTTCCTTATGGATCTGAGAAAAAAACACTGAAGCAATCTCTACACAAGCTCCATTCTCCTCATATTCATCAACTTTTTCTTTTTAAAGTTTATTATCTTTTTTATATTCTAACATGAAGGCAACCGTCTGACAGCTATCATCAGGGGTTGCATCATTTTCTTTTTCAAAATAGATTTTACCCTCTGAGTATAAATTTGTTTTAAATGGGCCTTGAATAATCTCATTAGGTGAAACTTGAGCATAACCAAGAAAACTATAAATTAAACCAGCCAAAAAAAGTTGAATACACAATTTAACCGTTACAAATTTTATTCTCGCTTTTGACTATTTTTTTCCAAACAGTACAAAATGCAACACTATATTTTGTAAACATAAAAATATAGATCAAACCTTTATAAACAGTATTAAAACTGAAAAATTGTTTCTTATAATTTTTTTCACAACCTTAATAGTTTGATTGATCTATTACTTAAATAATTCATCTTCATCTGTATAAATAACAACTATTTATTCGCCTTATTTTAATCCTTACAAGACTCTCTTATGTCATGTCTATTTAAATCAAAATATCAGAAAACAATTCCTATTCATTCATCACAATTCGATTTATATTACCGCCATAAGTAATGTGAGTATCCATTGTGAATAATATTTTCAATTTCATTAATCAATTTTTTGCTTTATTAGCACCAATTACCGATGCCATTTGGGATTTTCCAACCAATATTGGTTGGTATAAAATGATCCCTATTTTAGGACAATTCTCCTTTCCTGTTCTTTTACTCATTGGTGTTGGAATTTACTTCACCATTCGCACTCGCTTTATTCAACGACACAGCTTTGGTCCTGCAATAAAAATAATGTTAGCCAGACAACCATCTCAACAAGGGGTCAGTGCTATCGGATCATTTATGCTTGGGTTGGCTATGCGTGCAGGACCAGGGAATATTGTTGGCATTACAGGAGCCATCTCCATTGGCGGGCCAGGCGCACTCTTTTGGATGTGGGTCGCGGCCTTTTTTGGAATGGCATCTGCGTTTACAGAATCAGTATTGGCGCAACTTTTCAAAGAGAAAAAAGGTGACGAGTTTGTGGGTGGCTTACCTTTTTATGGAAAACGTTTACTGGGAAATAAACGTTATGTTGGGTTATTTTTATCCTGTGCATTTATAACCTACGCACTGTTTAATATTCCAGCACAAACCTTTAATGTTTTCTCTGCCATCAGCAGTATAGCACAAGCAGCAACAGGTCAGCATTATAGCCATCAATCCACATTATATTATACGATTGCAGTCATCTTGGTCGTGGTATGCACCTTTATTATCTTTGGTGGCATTCGCCGTGTGGTTGCGTATTCTGATGTCCTCGTCCCTATCAAAGCTGTTATTTTTATTGGCATATCGATTATCATCATCGTGATTAATTTTCCTTTAATTCCTTACTTTTTCCGTGAAGTCGTGGTCGGAGCCTTTGCCCCTCATGCCATTTTTGGTGGAGCCATCGGTACTGCCCTTGCGCAAGGTGTAAAAAGAGGTCTGATGTCCAATGAAGCAGGTCAAGGAACCATCACGATGGCAGCAGCTATTGCCAATAACCGTCACCCTTGTGAGCAAGGATTAGTGCAAAGTTTTGGGGTCTTTTTTGACACGATGGTGATTTGTACAATGACGGGCTTTATCGTCATTATGGCACATGTATGGACTGGCTCTGTTGACGGTGTGATGTGGGAGTCCGTTAGAGCTTCAAAAATCACACTCTATTTGATTTCCGTTAAAACACTGGTGCCAACATCCCTCGCCAAGAGTGTTGAGATCATTATGTGTGCATGTTATGGATTATTTGCATTTACAACATTATTAGGCATGATCTCATTCGCCGAGATTTCAGCCAATTTCATTTCCAAGAAGCATGGCTTTATTATAGTCATTCGCATTTTGGGATCGTTGGTATTTGTTCCCTTTGGAATTTTAACCATCTTGGCTGGTCTAGAGCTGGGTAATTTATGGTATATCTCTGACCTCATGAATATCATTATGGTTTATATCAATATTCCTCTGTTACTCTTGGGATTACCGTTTGTATTAAAAGCATTAGCTGATTATCGCAAAAATAAAGTAACAGCATTTAACTCTGAAGAATATGGGTTTACGACTGAATGTTGGGATGGGAAAGATAATGGTACATAATAAAAAATTATGCTATAATTAGAGCATTATTAAAAAAATTGATTTCATACTATTTTACAATTTAAAATAAAACATTATATAAAGCGCATAAACATGAATATTTTGATACAAATAGCAAATAACCTGCTATACATATTACTACAAAGGAAAGGAGCTTACGATGTCCGAAACATTCTCTCATCACCCCATTCCTCATAACGGCCACGATGTGGCTGCAATTGCTAATGAATTTTTAAGATTAGCAAGAGAAGAAGGTATAACCTTAACCAATATGCAATTACAAAAATTGCCTTATATTGCACAAGGATGGAGCCTAGCCTTACGCAACAAGCCTCTTATTGAACAACCTGTAGAAGCTTGGCCTTATGGTCCTGTTTACCGTAAATTATACAACGCATTAGCACAGTACGGTTCTGGCCCTGTTAAGGATTTTATTCACGAAAATGATAGTAATCGAGATATCACAATAGAAACCAGAGGTCCTCGAATAACAGGTGATTTATGCGATGACGACCTTGCTTTAATTAAAGCTGTCTGGAATAATTATCGTGAATGCAATGCTTTTAAACTCTCTGCTTTAACTCATCAACCTGGTACACCTTGGAGTAAAACTCAAGAAAAAGGAAACAGAGAAATCCCCAAAGACCTTATCAAGGAACATTATGAGCAACTTTTAAATTGCGGTGCATAATAGAACGATGAACAATTCAACCTCTTCATCAAACAATCAAAAGAATAAGTATGAAGAGGCTATTGCCGAAGCACAAAAAAATGAAAATAAAACTCCAAGCCTAACGGAAAATCCAAAACATCAAAAAAGTGAAGAACTTTTTTATGATAATGCGGCAAAAGAATATGACAAATTTAAAAACATAAAAATATTATTTAAGAAAGTAGAAGAACTCCCTGAACTTATTAATCAAAGGTATAAAAGAAATACAAACCTCCGAAGCAAATGCGCTTTTTGGATGATTTTATATCTTTATCTATTTTCTCTTTCTTGTTTTGCTATTATCTTCCTACAAGCATTTCATTATAGAGGTTTTAATTTAGACAAAATCGCTATTACAACTTTAATTGGCGGCTTTGCAGCCAGTGTTATTGGGCTTGTACAAATCATCCTTAGAGGTTTGTTTTTATCAGAAGAGAAAAGTATCAACCAACAAATAAAAAACTCTAATAAAAAAGACAAATCATAAAATGCTTATCTATCTCTAAAAATAAGCACTTTAATACCAAACCTCTACACCCCCAACATCAGACGAATATTCTGTATCGCTGCACCAGAAGCACCTTTACCCAGATTATCAAAAATTGCTGTTAATACCACCATGTCTTGACGCGCATTACTATGTACACGTAATTCCATTTTATCAGTCAGTGCCAATTGATCGCCTGATAATTTTGCTGAATCTTCATCAATAAAAGCAACCGTTTCTGCATTTGTGTAATGCTGTTTTAAACACTGTCTAATATCACCAACACTGGCTTGCTTTGACAAAATATCCAAATGCAACGGAACAGAGACAATCATCCCTTGAGCAAAATTCCCTACAGAAGGAACAAATATAGGTTCACGGCTTAATCCTGCGTAATGCACAATCTCTGGCAAATGTTTATGTTGTAAATTTAAACCATACAACATAAAAGGCGGTGCATTTTTTTTCACTTCATACGAAGCAATCATTTGCTTGCCCCCTCCACTATACCCACTGATAGCATTGATCGTCACAGGATAGTTTTTATCCATGATCTCTGCTTGCACCAAAGGGTGCAGCAATGCAATCGCGCCACTGGAATAACAACCAGGATTAGCAACCAAAGGTGCTTTTTTAATTTTCGCTGCTTGATCTTGATCCAACTCTGCAAATCCATAAACCCAATCAGGATCAGTTCTGAACGCCGTGCTGGCATCTAAGACCTTGGGTTGATGTCCTGACAAAGATTGAACAGCAGCCACAGATTCTCGTGATGCATCATCAGGCAAGCATAAAACCACCAAATCCACTTGTGCCATCATGTCTAAACGGACATTCATATCATGTCGTTTCTCAACGGGAATAGAGCATACTTGCACAGGCAATTTTTCTAGTCGTTGACGAATGCCTAAACCCGTTGTTCCATATTCACCATCAATGAAAATCTTTGGCATTTTTGACATCATGCACCTTTGACTTTAAATAAATTGAATTTTAAATATACACAATAAAAAAGGCGGTGAAAAGTTTGACCCTTCCCCGCCCTTTTGAAATACAAAACTGTAAATCTTAACGTTTGCTGAACTGGAAAGAACGGCGAGCTTTTGCTTTACCGTATTTTTTACGTTCAACAACACGTGGATCACGTGTCAAGAATCCAGCAGCTTTCAATCCACCGCGTAATTCTGGCTCATAGTTACAAAGCGCACGGCTTAAACCATGGCGAACTGCACCAGCTTGACCAGAAAGACCACCACCGCTGACGGTACAATAAATATCGAATTGTCCAAGGCGATTTGCAACTTCGAAAGGTTGGTTAATCAACATGCGCAAAACTGGACGAGCAAAATATACATCAACAGCACGACCGTTTACAGTAATTTCACCTTTACCAGGCTTAATCCATACGCGAGCAACTGCGTCTTTACGACGACCTGTTGCATATGAACGACCAAATTGGTCACGTTTTGGTTCACGAATAACAGTTTCTTGTGCCAAAGGTGTATTTACAACAGCCTCTTTAAGATCTGCCAAACCACCAGTACGTTCTTGTGTTTCTGACATAATTCTTAGGCTCCAACAGCTTTGTTAATAGTGTTTTTGCGATTTAATGCAGCAACATCCAATTGTGTTGGTTGTTGTGCTTCATGAGGATGAGTTTCCCCAGCATAAACATATAAGTGTTTCATTTGTTTACGTTGTAACGGCCCACGGCTGATCATACGTTCAACAGCTTTTACCACAACGTGATCGGGATTTTTACCAGTCAAACGTTGAGTAATGCTACGTTCTTTAATTCCACCAGGAAAGTTGGTGTGATAATAGAACTTTTTTTGCTCAACTTTTTTACCAGTTAACGCAATTTTTTCTGCATTAATAACAATAACATGATCACCACAATCAACATGTGGTGTATATTGTGCTTTGTGCTTGCCACGAAGGCGATTAGCGATAATAACAGCAAGGCGACCTAATACGATGTCTTTTGCATCAATAAGGATCCAATTTTTTGTTACTTCCGCTGGTTTTATCGAAATGGTTGTTTTCATTAACTCTAAATTCCGTTAATTATCAGCATTATGAATTAGACCTTGTTTTAGCGTAAGAAAGGATTTCGTCAAGCAATTTTTAAAAAAATGTTAATTTTTATTGTTTTTCAGTGCTTTTTAGCGCGGTATCCTGATACCTTATCTTTAATTTTTCCTTATAAATCAATGTGAAACCCTTATGAATCTGTTCTTTTCCCTTCCACAAAAAATACATGTTATCGGTGCTTCTGGACGATCTGGTTTGGCTTTGATCAAAGAATTACAGAATCATGGCTGTACTGTCATCGCTTTGGTCAGATCTCCAGAAAAGTGGCAACAAACAAATATTGACTGCGAATTTAGGATAATTGATTTAAAAGGACCATTGAGCTTGTTAACAAGCGCTCTACAAGATGCCACACATATTGTTAGTACAGCTCATGCTCGTCATGCATCTATCATTATAAAAGCTGGCCCCAAAGAGGCAACTTATATCTTTTTAGGCAGCACTCGTAAATTTACTAAATGGCCAGATTCGCATGGCAATGGCGTGCTTGTTGGAGAGCACGCCTTTTTAAAAAGTGAGCGCACAGGCATTTTTTTACATCCCACAATGATTTATGGCAGCCAAGGGGAAAATAATGTGCAACGCCTAGCTAAGATCCTTAAGAAACTGCCTGTTATTCCTTTACCTGATGGTGGCAAAGCTCTTGTCCAGCCTATTCACCAATCTGATGTAACGAAAGCAATTTTATCAGCTTTATCCAAAGACTGGAAAGAAGCAAATAGCATTGTAATAGCTGGCGGGTCAGTCATCTCTTATAAAGAATTCATACAAATTATAATGTATCATGCCGGAATTAAGCCAAAAGCTTTTATTCCCTTACCTATTTCCTTGTTAAAAATAGCAGCATTTTTTACGAAATTTGTTCCATTTATTCCTACTATTGAACCTACAGAAATCCAAAGACTAGTCGAGGATAAAAATTTCGATATTACAGAAATGGAAAATAAGTTGAGCTTTACACCGATTCCTTTTTCAAAAGGAATAGAACAAACAAAGCTATAAAACTTTAAAGGGAAAAAAGATGGGGCGAACGACGGGGATCGAACCCGCGACCACTGGAACCACAAACCAGCGCTCTACCAACTGAGCTACGTCCGCCACAATCTGAGAAACCATTTACTATATTTCTCAGGTTGTCGTCAATTGTTTTTATTAAAAAAATATAAACTCAAGATAATTATCATGATAAAAGTTGTCTATCCGCTAAACAGATAGCCCTTATCATTAGATATTTAGCTAAATAACCTATGAAAATTTAAGTATTGTCACTTAAAATTTGTTGATAAGACTTACCACCAGCTAACTGATCTTTAACCATATTTAACCATATTTGACCATATTTAACCATGCGGTATCACTATCTGTAGCTGAACGTCCATAAATTTTTTGCAATAACTCTTTAGCCGCATAATCACCTAGAAAACCATGAGCTTCTTGTGATAAAAGCTGTTGATAGGTCATACCATTACCCAAACCATCTTTCATGGCATTCAACCATCCACTATCACCATCCGTAGCTGCACGACCTAATATACTGCTCATTAATTGCCTGGCCGCATAATCACCATGATACCCATGTGCGTGCTCATATCTTACCCACTGAGCATCTTTACCCTCAGCAAATCTGTCTTGTGACCAAGTAATATCTTGTTCCGAAGGATTAACACCCATATTCGTTAACATATTTACAACAGCTTCACGGACTGATGGACTAAAGGCAAAATCATTACGAATATCAGACATAGTTGATACCCGACTAACATACGCTGGGGACTTATCATATGTTATAAAATTAAACTGTGATAATTGAGACTGCTGATCTCTAATCGTCGATTCGCTTACATCGTGTCCCATTATTGCTTTATCCAACTGTGCAATTCGATTGTATGCTTCCTGAGAATAAACTACTTTATCAATCTCTGGCTTTAATTTACCTGTAAGAACAATTTTATTTGTATCAGCTTTTTTTATTTCTTGTTTAGTAGGCTCTCTTCCTAACACATCCTTGTAAATATCAGTTAATAAATTTTCATAAACGACTGACAATGGCTGCAGTTGTCCATCATAAAATCCCATCGGGGGGGGGAATAATTATAGGTTGACTCATTGGTGAGATTAACGTAAAATCTTTACCTTTAGCAGCAATATTTAAACTTTGGTTTTGTTCATTACTTGGTGTCAACGCAGTCGTATTCATTTCAGCACGCATCAGATTCGTTGTTATATGAGACAAATCTTTTTGGTACCAATCATTTCCTGATTGTAAAATTGTGATCTTTTGTGCTTCATTTACATCATTATGACCCATAATGAACGAATGCTCTTCAGATTGCTTGTTATCTACGTGAACAACAGATCCATCCATAGAATCTGATATTGATTGATGAGTTGGAAATAAAATAGATTCAGACATTATAAGCTCCTAGTTAATAAAAATTACCTCCATAATTTAAGATTACTTATGAATAATCAATCGAAATTATTGCATGTAAAATAATATTATAATATTAAAACAATTTGAGTTTTTTAAGCAACAACCCTATAATTTTCTATTAAATTGTACAGCTATTTATCATAAATAAACCGTAAAAGAATGGTCGTAACCTTTCCCTTACGGCTTAAACAATTCGTTTGATGATTATGAATAAATATTCTTTCTAAAAGTCGATCCGTGCGGTAACTTTGAAATAGCGTCCTGGTTGGCTGTAAAATTGTTGACGCATACCGCTTGCTGATTGTCCAATTGGTAAAGAGGTTGCATTATAATATTTTTTATCAAACATATTATACATCCCTGCTTGAATTTTCAGAGGCTTATAAAATGCAGGACGATACCAACCTGTCCAATCAAAAATTACATATCCTGGCGTATTCCACTGTTTGCTTGGAGTACCAGTACTGGTCATATATTTTGCATTGTCTCGTGCAATCGCAAACGTACTGGATAGATCACTTCCCCAATTTTCTTGTTTATAGCCAAAACCAACAATACCACGGAAAGGTGCAACGGAAGCCAGATTATAATCCATATCGGTATCTCTTCCCTTCGTATAAGCAAAAGATCCCCAGCTGTGCCAATGTTTATCAAATTCCCAATTAACATTCGCTTCTAATCCATAGATCCGCACAGATTTCAGGTTTGTATACCCAAAACATTGCATATAACTACATGGGGTAACCCCCATCATATCGATGAAGTTTTTATAATAATTGTCATAAAACGCAACATTAGCCCCACGTTTTGAATCACCATATTTTAAACCAACTTCCCATCCACGACCATTTTCTGCTTTTAGATTAGGATTGCCACTCGCAGAATAAAAAGGAGCAGTACTATAAGATAAATATTGCTCTGTTGCCGAAGGCGCACGATAAGATTGTGAATAAAGCGCATATGCCGTCAATTTCTTTGCCACTCTTGCCTCTGCCAAAAATTTTGGAGAATAACGAGAACCGCTGGCACCTGATGATGAGCCTGTATAACCTGGGTTATTTTGATAGTCTTTTGTATCGTGAGGATCTCTTTTATAATAATCAAACCGAACACCAGGGGTTAAGTGCAACCAATCATTTTTACCCAAAGAGATCCTATCTTGCAACATGGCACTTAAATCCGTACCATGAACATCTGGCATATCAGCATAATTATTATGTACAAATGGACTGGGGGTTGCACGCCAACCACGTTGCTTTTGACTTGTATCAGATAAATAAGCCTCTCCACCAAATGTAATCGCATGATGCACTGAACCCGTATAGGCATTCACGGTCGCAGAACCCAAAGCACCATAAGTTTGAGTATTCAGCTTCAAATCCTGCCATACATTACTTGCGGGGCGTTTAGAATTATAATTTGTTGTATTCGTCATGGTATTTTGATCTTGCCAATAGGCCGTAAAATGCCCTTCACCGAAAAGATCTTTTGGATTTTCAGCAATATAATCATAATTCGCACTAAACCGAGAGCGTTGGTTTTCTGTATTCGTATGATAATCTTGTCCAACAGCTGTTTGAGAGGTCAATGTATGTTCATGATTATTTAAATCATACCATTCCCCCGTAAGGTCTAAACGATGTCCACCAGAAAAATAATGCCTTATTTTACCCAAAAAGCTACCTTGGACATAATGTGCAGGATTTGCCTTGGTTCGGTTTTTCCCTTGCCCACCTGTTTCGCCTCTATTGCCAGTTTCGCTGCCATTTTGATAACCACCAGATAATAAGAATAACGTATTTTTATATCGTGCAGCAAAAGATTGATTTAAAATTGCAGCCTCTTTTTGCCCAGCATAAGTTGCTTTTGTAGAATTCCCGAATGTTTTTCCTGGTTTTAAAATATCCTCTGGGTTTAAAGTGCGAAACGCCAAAACACCACCCAAGGCCCCTGTTCCAAAAAAGCTGGAATCGGAACTTTTAATGATATCAATACCGCCCATACTATTAAAGTCGAAATAACCTACCCCACCTTGTTGAGTAGGCGAACCGCCTGCATAAGCACCATCATTCGAAAAAGGTTGTCTTATTCCATCAACGGTCACCAACACACGGTTGCGATCCAAACCACGCATATTTAAGCTGGAGCTATCCTCATTAAAATTAACAGAGGCATCAACACGTCGTGAGAAATCTTCCAAGTCATCAATTTGACGGTCAATTAACGTTTCTCTATTAATTGTTGTGGTTAAAACGCGTGATTTTCCAACATTTGTATAGTCTTTATCAGGATCGACTTTGGCTGCATCTAAGATAGGATCAGACTTTCCTTTGACCACAACTGGGCTAAGGTTAACATTGGTTGCTGTGTCGTCAGAACTTGATTGTTGCGTCGTTAAATCAGACGAACTTTGGGTTGTTTGCGCAAATGCACCAATTGATGTTAGGCATAGAAAACTAGATGCCATTAACCAGGATGCTTGTGTTTTTGCTAAGAAATGCGTTTTCATTTTAATCCACAGATTAGTTTATTTATTAATGAGAATGATTATTAGTATCAATGATTAGCTAAATTATATAAAATTGTCAAATTAAATGAGAATAATTATTAAATTCAATATATATTGCAAATCATTCGCATATACTATAAAGGTTATATGTAATTGCGAATCATTCTTATATTATTATGATTCAAACAAAAAAATTATTTACTTTCGGAAAGCTAAATATGTCAGAAGTTATGGAACCCTTATTAACCTCATCTTTACGCAATCGTACAAAAAGCGTTCATGGAAAATTGGACGAGCATCTTATGGGAATGGGCCTGTTTTCTGACAAAGAAAAATATAAGATTTTTTTAACCCTACAATATTATATTCATCGAGATGCTGATCACTTATATTCAAATTCTAACCTATCAGCAATTATTCCCAATTTGCACCTACGCAATCGTTTTGTAAAAGTCAAAGAGGACATGCAAGATTTAGGTGTGACCATTCCATCTCCTATCCAACCTCCTGTAATTACGAATACCTCTTCGGCGATTGGTTCATTATACGTTGTGGAAGGATCAAAATTAGGGGCAAAATATCTATTACACCATGTTGGAATGATTGGCCTTTCTGATGAATATGGTGCCCGACATTTGGGTGCAGATAGTGAAGGACGTGGTACGTCTTGGCGCAGTTTTCAATCCGCAATCGACAGCGCAAAAATAGATATTCCAGTAGCTGTAAAAGCTGCCGAACAAACATTTGAACGTGTTTTTTCTCATCTTCAAAACATCACTGGGTAAGTCTCAACTTTTACTTATCCGCATCAGGGATCTATGCCTCTTATCATAATGAAACTCACCCTGATGCGGTTTTTTATTAGCTTAATAAAGCCTTTAATTCCTTTACTGTTTATTGGAGAACATTCATGACGCCGATTTCTTTTTCACCATGGTCGATGTTTTTAGAAGCCAATATCGTTGTGCAAATCGTTATGGTCATTTTAAGTTTTGGCTGTTTATTAAGCTGGACTATTTGTATTGCTAAATCAATTGAGCTTTTTATTGTACATAGAAATCTTTATACAGAACAGGTAATCTTACAAAAATCTGGAAAACTAGAAGCAGAGCATATACAGAATAAAAAATGTGTTGTTGGTGCAATGATAATGGCAGTACTGGATGAATATCAGTCTTCCAAAGGAATTACCCATGATCTGACAGGGCTTAAAGAACGCATTGCCATGACTTTGGAACGCGTCGAAGCCAGCGAAGGACGCCGTTTATTAAAAGGCACAGGGTTGCTTGCTACTATTGGAGCAACTGCACCTTTTGTTGGATTATTTGGTACAGTTTGGGGAATTATGAATTCTTTTACAGGAATTGTTGCAGCCAAAGCCACCAGCTTAACCGTGGTAGCCCCTGGTATTGCAGAGGCTTTATTGGCCACTGCTTTGGGATTAGTTACAGCTATTCCAGCAGTGATCTTATATAATATATTCTCTCGGAATATTATGCATTGCAGAGCACACATCGCCGATCTCAGTACATTGATCATGCGTATTGTTTCTCGGGACGTCAGCCAAATGACTGCACAACAAGGCAAAGGGCAAGTTATTCAATTTGGTCTGCGTGCTGCAGGAGAATAATGATGATCCGTATGCGTCATAACGATGAAACTCCTAACGAAGTTAATGACATTAACGTAACACCCTTTATTGATGTTGTCCTGGTGTTACTGATTATCTTTATGGTTGCCGCACCATTAAGTACCGTGAATATTCCTGTTAACTTGCCAGGATCAACAGAAAAAACAACACCATCACCGACTAACCCTGTTTTTCTGACATTAAAAACAGATCAAACCTTATCTATAGGTGAAAATAAAATCAACAAAGATCAATTGGCCGCAGCTTTGGACACCGCAACAAAGGGCAATAAAAATGAGGCAATTTTCTTAAGAGCCGATAAAAAAGTTGATTATGAAAGCTTGATCTCTGTGATGGATCAATTACGCTCAGCAGGGTATTTAAAAGTTGCTTTGGTTAATCTGGCCAAAGAAGGAGCTACACCGTGAGCTCTTTTTTTTTAAATTTTTCTTTTTTTATCAATAAGGTGCCTGATTTGTCTTTTAATCAATGGCAAAGAGCATATCAACAATACCAACATAAACAAGACCGTTTACTTTGGGGAAGCTCCTTAATCGGCAGCTCTTTTTTTTTAATAGGGATTGCTTGGGTTGCGTTTCATATGCCTCATACGCATACGATTGCTTTACCCACAGACACGCCACCCGCAATCACACTTGATTTATCAACGGATCTTGCACCTGCATCTCCTCCTATGGCGGCAACACCAGAACCTCAACCCTTGGAAGAACAAACTTCTTCGATGGATGCACCCCCTGCCCCTTCTCCCGAAATTATTTTACCAAAAACTCAAAAACTCAAGAAAATTCAACCTGTCGAGCATAAACAAATTGCAAAAAAACAGGTTAAACCTATTCAACACCAACCTGTTGCACCTGTTTCCCAGACAACAAATACAACACCTTCAAACTCTCAGTTGCAATCAGCATCAACTGTGACATCCAGTAATGCAAATAGTGCGCATGCATCCTCTCATACAAAAGCATCAATGAGTCCTGCGTCATGGCAAGGCAGTGTATTAAAAAAACTTGAACGTTTAAAAAACTATCCTTCTGATGCACAAAATAATAGACAAGAAGGTGTTGCAACAATTAAAATCACCATTAATCGTCAAGGGAATGTTCTATCTTCTAAATTGGCAAAAAGCTCTGGATATTCTACATTAGACAAAGAGGCTGTTGCACTGGCTTATCGTGCCAGTCCTCTGCCTGCAGTGCCCGAAAGTATTAAAGGGAACAATATTACAATTAATGTGCCTGTTGATTTTCACATGTAAGTTGTTTTTTCTATTTTTAACTTACATATGTTATTTTTTATAATGATTAAATCTTCAGGATAAAGCTGAACTGGCTATAAATCACTTTGATCGTTTTTGTTATCATTCATAATTATATATTACGATCTGCGCCCCATAGCTATAACTGGCAAAATGACAATAGCTGGCAAACTACTTCAAACAATCTTCCTATTGGGAATATTATACCTACTATTGGTAACAAACCTTATCTTATAATAAAATAAATTAAAAAAACGGCGCTAGACTTACCTAACGCCGTATATTTTCAACTATCAAAGCTTTGATAAAACTTAATCAAAGATATAATGATTTACCAAGTTTTCTAAACGTTCTTGATCACCACTAACTGGTTGTGGACGAAGGTCATTACTTTCCACATGTTTAGCAATATCAGCCAATGTCATTTTACCAGCCAACATATCTTTACCAAATTGAGTATTCCATCCAGCATAACGTTTATCTGTATTGGCTTTTAATTGATCATCACTCATTATTTTAGCAGCACATTTCAATGATAATGCCATCGTGTCCATTCCACCAATATGACCATAGAAAATCGAATATTTATCAGTAGATTGACGTCTGACCTTAGAATCAAAATTCAATCCACCCGTTGTAAAGCCACCATTTTTAAGAATTTCATACATAATTAATGTATTTTCTTCGACACTATTTGGAAATTGATCAGTATCCCATCCCAATTGTGGATCACCACGGTTCGCATCCAAAGATCCAAAAATACCCAAAGAAAACGCCATTGCAACTTCATGCTGGAAAGAATGACCAGCAAGCGTTGCGTGATTGGCTTCAATATTAACTTTGATTTCTTTTTCTAAACCAAATTGTTTTAAGAACCCATAAATAGTTGCAACGTCATAATCATATTGATGTTTTGTTGGCTCTTGTGGTTTTGGTTCGATCAACAAGGTGCCTTTATAACCAATTTTATGCTTATTTTCCACAACCATTGACATAAAGCGACCCAGTTGCTCACGTTCTTTTTTAAGGTCAGTGTTTAGAAGACTTTCATATCCTTCACGCCCGCCCCAAAGAACATAATTTTCTCCACCAAGTTTATGAGTAACATTCATTGCATTCACAACTTGTGCTGCTGCATAAGCAAAGATTTCTGGATCAGGGTTTGTTGCAGCCCCACCCATATAACGAGGGTTGGTAAAACAATTTGCCGTACCCCATAAAGGTTTAATACCAGTGGCTGTTTGTTTTTCCAACATTATATCCGCAAGCACAGCAGAGTTATGTAAATATTCTTTAATATTTTTCCCTTCAGGAGCCACATCCACATCATGGAAAGCATAAAAAGGAACATTCATTTTTTGAAAAAATTCAAAGGCAACATCTGCTTTTGCTTTGGCATTGGTTAGTGGATCAGAACTTGCTTGCCAAGGATATTGAAAAGAACCCGTTCCAAACATATCCGTACCATTCCAGCAAAAAGTATGCCAGTAACAAATAGCAAAACGAAGATGTTCTGACATTTTCTTGCCCAAGACAATTTCATCAGGATTATAATGACGAAAGGCAAGTGGGTTTTTGCTTTGAGGACCTTCATATTGAACTTTTTGAACTTTGTCATAATAATTTTGCATAATCGATCTCCTAAATGATCAGTGTGCTTATTTTATAATTCACTATTCATGATGAATAATAAAATTATGAATTAACGATAAAGATAAATGGTTAAAGTTTATTTCCAGATAGCCTCTAGCTCTTCCAAAGATTTACCTTTGGTTTCAGGAACAAATTTAATCATAAAGATAGCTGCAGCAATGCTGATAACGCCATAAATCCAATAAGAGAAACCATGATTAAATGTTTGCACCAAATATGAATTTTTATCCATAATAGGAAACGTCCATGAAACCAGGTAATTAGCAACCCATTGAACGGCAACAGCTATAGAAAGTGCTTTACTACGAATAGAGTTAGGGAAGATTTCAGCCAATAGAACCCAGCAAACAGGACCCCATGAAATCGCAAAAGATGCAATGTAAAGAAGCATAGACATCAGGGCAAGAATTGGAGACATTTTTAAGAAAAATGCACATCCTAAAACAAGCATACCCAAAGCCATACCAAAGGCACCTATAATTTGCAAAGGTTTGCGACCAAATTTATCAACTGTAAAGATTGCAACTGTCGTAAAGGATAGATTAATAATCCCAACAATAATGGTTTGTAATAAAGCAGAGTCAGTACTCGCGCCCAGACTTTTAAAGACTTCTGGAGCATAATATAACACCACATTAATACCCATTAATTGTTGAAACGCAGATAATAAAATCCCAATAACAATAACCCCAGCCCCGTATTTAAATAATTTAGCTCCTGATTCTGACGTATTTGCCAAAGAAGTCATTATTTCTGATAATGCTGCCTTAGCACGTTCTGGATTTAAAATATTCGTCAACACAGATAGGGCGTGATCTTTACGTTGTTTTTCAACCAACCAACGTGGACTTTCTGGTACCGTAAATAACAGAATGAAAAACAAAGTTGCAGGAATAGCAAGTGATAAAAACATATACCGCCAACCAACCGTATGTAACCATGATTGATCACCAGAACTCGCGATAAAATAGTTCACACAATAAACCAATAATTGGCCAAAAATAATTGCAAATTGATTGAATGAAACTAGTTTTCCTCGAATTTCTGTTGGTGCAACTTCGGCAATATACATCGGGGACAACATGGATGCTAATCCCACCCCTATTCCACCAATAATACGGTAAATGACAAACTCAGGAATAAATCCTGATAAGTAAACAGGTAATTGTCCCGTTTCAACCTGGTGGAAACCAAACTCGGGATAGGCCGAACCAATAGCAGCAATAAAAAATAAAAATGCTGCAAATAACAAAGAGTTTCTGCGACCAAATTTATTACTTAAATAACCACCAATCAATCCCCCAATAATACACCCGATTAACGCACTGGCAATACAAAATCCCAAAAGGGAATTGGCTGCTGTTTCGCTGAGATGTTGAGGTTCAATAAAAACTCTGAAAATTGAATCAACGGTTCCAGAAACGACCGCTGTATCATAACCAAATAATAAACCACCCAGTGTTGCCACAAGAGTAATTCTGAACACATAAAGTGTATTATACTGCTTATTCATCGTTAATCCTTTTATTAGCCATGAATAAATCACCAAATAAGACATAAAAGCCTTTTCTAATGTTCAGAGTAAAAGATGTTATTATTTGAAAAGATGTAAATAAAATCAATTTATTACTGAACTAAATAAATTATACAGTGAAATAATTTATTTTCTCAATTATGAAATTTCATAAGTATTTTATGTTTTTTACTTATATATCGAGATTTTGATCAAATAAATGTGATCACAATTTTTAAATTGTAAATATTATAATAGAATTTATTACAACTTTACTTAAGCGAAAATTTCATCATCATGACCCTATCATTGGAAAAAGAAGCTCGCATTCTATTATTATTTAATGCAAACCAAGTTTATGATCGGCAAATTCTAAAGGGGATTGGCGATTTTCTACAAAACCATCACGTTAATTGGAATATGTATATTTCCGATAGCTTACGGTGGGATATAAATTATCACTCTGTTTTAAATTGTGATGGTATGATTGCTAATTATGATGACCATCATATTGAATCCATTGCCCATAACAGTGATTGCCCAATTATAGGTGTCGGTGCCTCTTTCCATAATAAAGCTGAATATCCTTCTATTCCTTATGTAGCATCTGATAATTATGCCCTTATCAAAACAGCCTTTGACCATTTATGCCATAAAGGGATTAAAAAATTCGCTCTTTACAGTTATCCTCCCAGTCGTCATGCACGTTTTGCCTATGAACGCGAGGTTGCATTTCAACAAATCATGCAACAACAAAGCTATCCTGGATGTGTTTATCAAGGTATAGAAATGAATTTAAATAATTGGCAAGAGGGATTACAAAACCTTGCTGAATGGGTTTCTTCTCTTCCACTGAATACAGGTATTATTGCTGTAAATGACTCACGCGCTCGCCATATTTTACAAGCTTGCAAACAATTAAATAAAAAAATCCCTGATGAATATTGTTTAATTGGAATCGATAATGAAGAGGTTATTAATTATCTTTCAAATAATTATATCTCTACCATTACCCAAGGTACCGAAGATATGGGATATCAAGCTGCCTCTTTGTTGCAACAAATGCTTGAAAATAAACCTGTTTCTGTAACACAAACCTTGATCGCACCTAAACAAATTATAGAGCGTCAATCCACAGACTATCGATCTATTGAAGACCCTTACGTCATTCAAGCAATGCATTATATACGTCAACATGCTTGTCAAAACATCAAAGTCGAACATGTAATCAGTGCCGTTAAATTATCAAGATCAAACCTAGAGACACGATTTAAACAAGAATTAAACCAAACAATGCACGCCATTATTTATGCTGAAAAACTCAAACGTGCTCGATATTTATTAAGTCACACTACGCTCTCTTTGACAAAAATATCAGAGCAATGTGGTTATCCGTCTTTACAATATTTTTATTTCTTATTTAACAAGGAATTTAAACAAACCCCCAAACAATACAGAGAAGATAAATCATATTCTTGGTCAGAAATAAGCTATTAAATAATAAAGATAATTTAATTATTGAAAATAATAAATTTAAAATTATTATAATTGAAGCGAATATTTTTATTATGAAAATTTAGGATCAAAATCATGGAAACAAACCCTGATTTCCAAACCACTTCTATAGATGCTTTTGATCCATATGAGATGGCAAGAAAAGCCGAAAAAATGATGGTGGCGAAAGTTCAAAAACCATTTTCAAAAGTATTTATTGCTTCCACTTATGGTGGTTTTTTTATTGGACTGGCCTTTATTTTTTTTACGTTAGTCACTACAGGATCCTCTACCATGCCTTATGGTATGGCAAAACTTGTCGGCGGATTATGCTTTAGTATGGGATTGATCCTCGTGATCGTATGTGGAGCCGATTTATTTACCTCAACGACACTGACCTTTATTGCCAAAGAAAGTAATAAAATCACATGGTTTCAGCTTTTTAGAAATTGGGGATTTGTTTATTTTGGTAATTTTATTGGCGCATTATTCTTAGTCTTCCTGGTTTACATGAGTGGACACCCATGGGATGCCGATGGACAAATTGCTTTAAATTATATGAATATTGTTGACCATAAACTACATCACACTTTTATAGAAGCCATTGCATTAGGGATCATGTGTAATGTGATGGTAAGCTTAGGCGTATGGCTGTGCTTCAGTTGCCGAACCAGTGCAGATAAAGTTTTGGTTTTGCTATTTCCTATTGCAATGTTCGTTGCTTGTGGATTTGAACATTGTGTTGCGAATATGTATGAAATCCCTATGGGAATTTTAATTAAAAGCACAACAGATTCTGAATTTTGGGTATCTCATGGGATTAATATTGCTAAATATGCAGATCTTACTTGGGGTAATTTTTTCTTACATAACTTAATTCCTGTGACCATTGGTAATATTATTGGCGGGGCATTACTCATAGGTTGGGGAAATTGGTTATTATTTCTACGTAGTTATACAACGAAAGCAGATAAATAATTCCTATTACAGTATTCTATTATCTCTTTCATGATCATGGTATATTATCATAACAAATGAACCAGTAATAGATAATAGATACCATCATGACAACTCAAGACGATCTTAATAAGACCTCAAAACCTATATCCATTACTATTCCAACGATGAATGGCGAGGATCTATCGATTGAGTTATCTGTTGGAAATGTATTCTTTATGCTAGGAGCCAATGGTTCTGGCAAATCATCATTATTATATAAATTACTGCATAATTTAGGAATCAAAAACTGTGTTTTAATGTCTGCCTATCGTCCAAACAATCTTGATGATAAAGCGTACAAGTATAATACACAACAGTACAACGAAGACAAAACGCACAAAAAAGCTTTTTATACACACACTACCATTCGATATAGTTTATATCCTGCTCAACAAGCTATCGAAAATCTTTTTTCCATTGAAACACTCATTCGTAATTCTTTGAATAATGCCACCAACCTTCAACAAAAAATAAAAATTGGTGAACAAGTTATCACTTCTGATGCCTTAACTGAAATAGATAGTCTTAACTCTATCTTTAAAAAAAGCGGTTTTGTCATTGAGCTTTTTCTTAGCAAAAAGCAAACATTAATGGCAAAAAATAATGCCTACTCTCCACCTAAAGAATACTCAATAGCAGAACTTTCTGACGGGGAACGTGCTGCACTTATGATCAGCAGTAATATCCTGTGTGCTAAATCTGGATCTTTTATTTATTTAGATGAACCTGAACGGCATTTACATCGGCGATTAGTCTCTTCATTACTATCAGAACTTATCCAGCTCCGTAAAGATTGTATATTTATTATTTCCACGCATGAAATTGCCTTACCAACATATGTGCATGATTCAAAAGTCCTATTAGTGCGTCAATGTGAATACGAAAATGATGAACCTATCCGTTGGGATGTTGATCTCATCAACCAACACGATGAACGATATTCAGCATTAGAAGAAACTTTAAAAGTCGACTTGCTGGGTTCCAGAAAAATCATGCTCTTTGTCGAGGGAACCTCTGCCAGTTTAGATATTCAATTGTACCAAACCCTCTTTCCCACTGTTTCGGTTATTTCAAAAGGGTCTTGTGAAATGGTGGAACAGTCTGTCAAAGGATTAAGAAATAATCAAGGAACCCATTGGGTTAAAGCATTTGGAATTATTGATAATGACAACAAAGCCCAAAAAGAAATCGAAAATCTAGCCAAAGCCTATATTTTCAGCCTTAATGTCTATTCCATTGAATCTATTTTTTATCATCCTAAAATCATTCAATGGGTATTAGAATATGCCAAAGAATTTAATGATATTAAAGATATAGAAATGACTTATGCAAAGATAACTCAGCTAATGCAAGACGAGCTATCCAAACAAAAAGATCATCTTTGCGGCCGATCTGTGAATATGAAAGTCAGATCAGAAATTATGGCCAGTCTGCCTAAACAAACAGATATTGAACAAAATATTATTTATGAAAAAACCGTCGATATTCCTTCGTTGCTTCATAAAGAATATCAACTATTTGATCATTATTTGGAAACTAAAAACTATGACGCGTTAATGACCCATTATCCGATTAGAGAGGCGAATTTATTAAATCCAATTGCCAAAAACTGTGGTTTTGCTGATCGACAACGTTATGAACATAATGTCATTTTAATGATTCAAAAAAACAACGATGCGCAAAAATTTATTCTCTCTTTATTAGGTGGAGCCTCCCAAGCAATTACTGCTGCCATTGTCAGAAATGACAATAACTTATAAAAAAAGCAGTATAAAATACTGCTTTTTACTCTTATTAATGTTGTTTTACACAGGCTTTTAAAATCAACTATTAATTTGATACGACAGAATTACCACCATTGATCGTATTTGCTTCAGGCCCACGAACCAATGTAACGGTTGAACTGTTCCCTGTGCCACTTTGTCCAGCACTTAGGAAGAATTCATTCAAAACTGAATAAGAATGATCAAAAATATCAGACTGAATTTCTTCATATTTTTTCCATACCACCGTATTACTAAAACAATAAATTTCTAGTGGAATCGCAGAAAAATCAGGTGCCATTTGACGAACCATACAGGTCATCCCACGATGAACAGAGGGATGCTGCTTTAAATATTCTTCTAAATAAGCACGATATAATCCAAAATTCGTTAAACGACGTCCATTTAACCGAGACACCTCAAGGTCATAATTCTTATCTTGGTTAAATTTATCAATTTCGGCAGCCCTTTGCACAATATAGGGTTTTAACAAAACACTTTTAGAAAGCGTTTCAATTTCTTCCTTGGTCAAAAATCTTATTGAATTCGCATCGATTAATACAGAACGTTTAATACGTCGACCACCGGATTCCTGCATGGCACGCCAATTAATAAATGAATCAGAAACAAGCGCATAAGTTGGAATCATAGTCATCGTATTATCAAAATTTTGAACTTTAACTGTCGTTAATCCAATATCAATAACAGTGCCATCAGCACCGTATTTTTCCATTGTTAACCAATCTCCAATCCTTAACATTTTATTCGCTGATAATTGAATTCCTGCTGCTAACCCTAAAATAGAATCTTTAAACACCAACATAATAACAGCAGCCATCGCACCCAAGCCACCAATTAATTTCCACGGTGACTGGTCAACCACTGTTGAAATCATCACAATACCAAAGAATAAAGACGCTAATAATTTAATTCCCTGAAAGATACCTCCCAAGGGTAAATTACTTGATATTCCTAATCTGTTTGAAAGATGATTAACAATGTTTAAAAATGAGAATATGGATAATAATATATATAATGATATCCATAATTTAGTACAAACAACTACGAAATACAAAATTGGAACGTGATATTGAACCCAAAATGTTGTTTGTGCCAACAGCACAACACCTTGAATAACAAACGCCAGACGATTAAAGAGCTGGTCTTCTGTTAAAACTTGTATCCAAACTTTAGAACTTTTTTTAGAAAACTGGTATAACTTTCTTAATACCAACCTATGTAAAATAAAATGTAAAACAACAGCTGTTATAATAATTATGGATACTGCAAGAATAAATAGCATGACACCACTTGATTGTATGCCAACTTTACTCAACAACCTCTCTATCCAATCCAACCCCTCTTGTTGAATATTATGTACTGCCCCACCTGTCGTTCGTGCATTATTAGCCAATGCTTTTACCATTTGCTCATCGGCCACTACTTTGCCTATTTGCTCGCCTATATTCGACATTAGAAATCCTTGTATCGTTTTATATATAAAGGCTCTTGAATAATCCCCAAAGAGCCATGCTTTTATACAGATTTATATTGTGAACAATAATGATTTCATTATCGTTATTGTAAATAATCGATCTCAATATTTGCTTTAAAGTAACTATGACAAAATAATATGGTGATATTTTGATGCTCTTAATATTATTTTATATTAAAATTGACGTCACGCCATCCACGAACACTATTTATAAAAGCAATTTTACTGCTTTCTTGAATATCTTTTTTATAAATAATGCGTTCTTTTATCTTGCCTTTTTGTAACAAATGTTGACGCATTGTGCCATTTAATAAACCACTCTGTAAAGGGGGGGTAAACCATTCACCATCGGAGTTTAAAACAAAATTGCCATTAACAAACTCTGTGACCTCCTCTTTTTCATTAAATAACAAATTCTCATGGTCTAAAGTAACTTTGGGATAGAAATCCCTTGTTGTCGTTTTATGATATAAAAAAACATTATCTGTTTGCATAGGTTGCGTGGCCCATGATGCAGTCAAAGAAGATGTTAAGGCCTTGATTGGTTGCGCTTCACAATCAAGCCTTCCTTTATTATCCAATAAAAGCCTTACTTTCCATAGCCCTTCTGAATGCTTTTGTTGTAATGCTTGTAGAGCAACAGCGATAGATACCTCATCAAAAATAAAATCGAAATATTGTGCCGATTCTTTGAGACGTTGAAGATGCTCTATGTATAAAAAATATTTTCCATCCCCTAATAATAACGATTCTAATAAATGCTCTGGAACTTTAGATTGATATAAAACCTGCACTTTGTGCAACACCTCTTCATATTCATTTTTTGGCGTAGAATCCCAAGTAATACCACCCCCAACACCATAAGTTGCTTGCCCATTTTGAATAACCATCGTGCGAATAGGCACTGAAAAAATTGCTTGTTGATTTGGTGTTATAACCCCCAAGGCGCCACAATAAACCCCTCTGGGACTTTTTTCTAACTGGTGTATGATGTTCATCGTATTTACTTTAGGGGCCCCCGTAATAGACCCACAAGGGAACAACGCTTTAAAAATATCTGTTAAAGCAATTTCTTTTTTTAATTGCGCTGTAATCGTAGAGGTTAATTGCCACACAGTTGGATATTTTTCTGCATCAAACAAAGAGGTTACTTTGACTGTACCTTGTTGTGCAATTTGTCCTAAATCATTTCTTAAAAGATCTGTGATCATCAAATTCTCGGCGTGATTTTTCTCATTATGTAAAACCTGCTGATTGATTTGATCTTGGATATTATTTACCCCTCGAGGAACTGTGCCTTTCATGGGTTTTGTCAGAATGATATCTTTGTTAATTTCAAAAAACAACTCTGGAGATGCAGAAAGAATTTGAAAAGTATCACTTTCCAAATAAGCACTGTAACGTGATTGTTGAGCTTGTAATAAATGCAAATAAAAACGATAAGGATTTTGTTGGAATTGGGCTTGCATTTGCAGTGTATAATTGACCTGATATGTATCGCCTTTGGCAATATGGTCTTTTACCGCATAAATAGCATTTTGATAGTCTTGCCATGAAATATTAGAGTGCCAGTTTGGATAAGAAAGAGCCTCTTTATGAGGCTCTGCTTTTCGCATCACATCAAAATCTTCAGGATGATCAAAAAGACCAAACCATAATAATGGTAACGAACCCGATCTGTACGTTGTTAAATAAGAGCAAAAAGCTGGAGCAGCCTCATAACTTATAAAACCTGCTGCATAATATCCTTTTTGTACGGCATTCTCAATAGCCTGCATGCAAGGAATAACATCATCCAGTTTATTTGCCTGAATAATTTGATGAGGGTTGGTAAAATAATAAGGACAATCTATAAAATCAAAGCGAAACTTCATTACACAACCAATGAGTAAAATAATCTTAGCAAAATAGGTAAGAACAATGTATTTCGTACGAACTACTTAATCCTTCTTACCTAACACATTAATATTGATTAAAAAGATTATTTTCTTTTAAAAGTAATAATAAAGCTGCTGTTTTATGATCTTTGGCAACTTGACCTACAACAACATTATTACTGTTATATACTTGGCCTTTTTTATCAACCTTACCAAGTAAAACATTATATTGCGTATAAATATTGCCTTTTTTATCTACTTTACCAACGGCATCATTTTTAGCATTATAAACAAAACCATTTTTATAAATTCTGCCTAAATTGGCATTGTTACCATTTAAAATATTACCATTTTTATCAATGGTTCCAATACAAATATCGCTACTATTAAATATATATCCGTATTTATCAACCTTGGTTAAATTCGTATTATATCCAGTTTGTGAACTCTTGGCAGAAGAATTACCAACATAGTTTTGTTGAGCAAAAGCATTATTGCTATTACTTGTACCAAGCATAACCCCAACAGATAAACATGTAACCACATATATTATTTTCATTCTTTAACCCTTTATCATACAATATATACTTATTAATCCGAGCAATAGAATAAATTCTTCTCATAGAGAACTGCAATATGAAGAATAATCAAATAAATTTATTATAATGATTTATTGATTTTCTATTGCAACAAAGATAATCCAGTCTCTTTGTGTTGCGGATCAACACGGCCTTTGTAATCACCATTACTATTATACACATTTCCACTTGAATCTATTCTACCACGATAGGTTCCAGAACTGTTATATACATTCCCACTTGAGTCCAAACGACCTTGATATGTCCCTGAACGATTGTACATTTGTCCGTTTGAATCTATCCGCCCTTGATAGCTACCAGAGTTATTATAAACCTGACTATTCGAACTCATACGCCCTTTATAAGCACCATTTTTATCATACATCTGGCCATTCGAATTCATACTTCCTTGATAAGCACCATTCTGATCGTATGCAGCTCCATTATTTTGAGCATACCCAGAATGAACCATCATCATGGAACTTAAAGCAAAACCAAAAGATAGCAATGTTAATTTCTTAAACATTTTAGAATTCTCCTTGTTTAATGCATATTCTTGTAATTTTAAATTATCTTATCAAATAATCTTTCAACATAGGATATGAAAATTCTGTTCTCGTTCCCTGTCAAACAATGATATAATTATTCTTCTTTGTATTTATCGAACCATGGGCGACTTATGACATTCATCTTTAATCCCTTAAGTATCATCAGCTGTGCACTAGGCCTTATAGTAGCCAGCCCTGCTTTTGCTCAAAGCGAACAGTGGCAACATCATACTACAAAAAACTATAGCACTTCTCCCGAAGGTCAACCCGCTTATTATAAAAACCCTGCATTGAAGACTGCAAAAAAGAATATGAATAACCCTTTGCGCCGTCAAGGATGGCATACAGCCCCTGATCCTTATATTGAAAAAGGGGGTGTTTACACCAATGAAACGCATCCAGCTGTTACTCAGCATGGCCAAAGCTTGCATCGTTACAGTAGTGGTTCACCCAACAGTTTTGTATCGCCACCATCCACAGTAACAAGCCCCTATCGCAATGGTTCCAGACAACAAGCGGTGCAAATTGAAAATCCCATACCTGGCAATGTTGCCCCAATTCCTTTGCCTCCTGTTAAACCCTAGAGCCAAACATCTTTAAAATCATTTTTAATCATGTTACATGCTTTGTTATTCCTTTATAGATTTTGTTGAGATTAAATCACCATGCATAAAAGCCCATTTTTACAAGAAGCCCAAGCCAGAGGGTTTATCTTTCAAATCACTGACCTCGAAGGGTTAGATGACATTCTCTTAAAAGGGCCTATTTCTGCCTATATTGGATTTGACCCAACCGCTGACAGCTTGCATGTTGGCTCATTAGTGCAATTAATGTTATTGCGTTTATTACAAAAACATGGACATCAAGTCATTGCTATGGTGGGTGGAGGCACAGCTCAAATTGGTGATCCTTCTTTCCGCGAAGAGGCCCGCAGCCTTATGACCCAAGAAGTCATTGATCATAATCTTGAAGGGATTGCTCAGAATATTCAGCAAGTCGTTAATTTTCAACAAGGCGGCAAAGATGCCATCATGGTTGATAATGCTGAATGGTTAAAAAAACTTTCATATATTGAGTTACTGCGCGACGTTGGTATCCACTTTTCTGTAAACAGAATGCTGTCTTTTGATTCTGTTAAAAGCCGTTTGGATCGTGAGCAAGGATTGTCTTTTCTTGAATTTAACTATTCTATTTTACAATCTTACGATTTCCGCGAACTCAATAAACGCTATGGCACGATTTTACAAATGGGTGGCTCTGATCAATGGGGAAACATCGTTTCTGGTGTTGAATTGGTGCGCCGTATGGAAGGCAAACAAGTTTTTGGTTTAACAGCACCTCTGTTAACCACCAGCTCTGGCGCTAAAATGGGCAAAACTGCCAAAGGTGCTGTTTGGTTAAATGCAGAAAAATGCCCTGTCTTTGATTTCTGGCAATTCTGGCGTAATACAGAAGATGCAGACGTTGGTAAATTCTTAAAATTATTTACTGATTTACCTGTTAAAGAATGCGAGCGTTTAGCAGCATTGCCTGGAGCTGAAATTAATGAAGCAAAAAAGATTTTAGCCACCGAAGTGACGACCATTTGTCATAGCAAAGAAGCCGCAGAGCAAGCCCAAAAAGCTGCTCAAGAAACTTTTGAACAAGGAAAACTGGTGCAAGTTGGGCTTCCAGAAGTGACTTTGTCAAACCAAGAATTAAAAGACGGTATTCCTGTATTTAAAATCTTTGCATCAAGCGGCCTAGTTGCCAGTAATGCCGAAGCAAGGCGTTTAATCCGTGGTGGTGGTGCCAAAATAAATGACGAAAAAATCGATGATGAAGGACTAATGATAACGACTGATCATTTAAAAAATGACGTAATTAAACTATCATCAGGTCGTAAGAATCATATCTTGGTTAAATTCGAATAAATATCATAAAGGAATTAAAAATGAAAATTAGCGCACGCAATGTTCTAGAAGGAAAAATTATAGCCATTAAAAAAGGGGCAACAACCGCTCATGTAAGCCTAGATGTCAATGGCACAACGGTGATGGCTGCTATTACTAATGAAGCAGTGGATGAATTAAAACTTGAGGTTGGCATGAAAGCTGCTGCTGTTGTTAAATCTTCTGATGTTATGATTGCAGTAGACGAGTAATTCTTTAAGTGATTAAAAATAAAAACCCCCTAAACAAAAAAGTTTGGGGGTTTTTATTTATAGTCTGAATTAAAAGTTAATATTACTAATCTTTATAGATTTTTCCATAATAAGCACATTTTAAAACTTCTTTTAGCTCTTCAACCAATGGATATCGTGGATTAGCTCCTGTGCATTGATCATCAAAAGCATCCAGTGCAAGTTGATCTAATTTCTCGACAAAATCTTTTTCAGGAACTCCAACATCTTTAAGACATTGTGCAATACCAATTTCTTTTTTTAAAGCATGTATCCATAATAACAGCTTTTCAACCTTAGTTTCATCTTTATCAGATGGCGCCGTTAACTCAAGATGATCTGCAATATAGGCATAACGAGTAATGGCTTGAGGATATCCATATTGACTGAATGTTGCCATCTTAGTTGGATTATTGGTTGCATTATAACGAATAACATTACTAATCAAAATCGCATTCGCAACCCCATGAGAAAGATTAAATGCAGCAGCAACTTTGTTTGTTAAAGATTGGCAAATCCCTAAGAAGGCTTGAGAAAAGGCAATACCTGACATGGTTGCCGCAATATGTACTTTTTCACGTGCAACAGGATCTTTTGCTCCGTCTTTATAGCTTCTAGGCAAGTATGTTTTTAACAAAGAAAGTGCGTGCAAAGCTTGACCATCTGAAAATTCATTTGCAAGCACGGAAACATATGCTTCTAGTGCATGAGTAAGTGCATGAAACCCACCTGACGCACATAAAGGTTTAGGCAAATCCATCACAAGATCTGCATCAACAATAGCCATATGTGGTGTTAATGCATAATCAGCAAGAGGATATTTCTGTCCAGTTTTATCATCTGTAACAATCGCAAAAGGTGTCACTTCTGAACCTGTTCCAGAAGTCGTAGGAACACAAACTAATTTCGCTTTTTTACCTAACTCAGGGAAATGACATACACGTTTTGTCATATCCATATAACGTAAAGCAAGTTCATCAAATTTTGTATCAGGGTACTCGTATAAAACCCACATCAGCTTGGCAGCATCCATCACCGATCCACCACCTAATGCAATAATTGTATCAGGTTGGAATTGGCGCATCGTTTTAGCACCTTTTTCCACAATGCTTAAAACTGGCTCTGCCTCAATATTGTAAAAAGGTTCACAAAGAACACCTTGGCGTTCTAATCTTCCCAAAATATGTTTTGCAAATCCATTCTCGAACAAAGACTTATCTGTTACAATAAAAGCTCTTTTTGCGCCTTGTTTAACAATATTATCCAAAGCAACGGGCAAAGAACCTCTACGGAAAATAATAGAGCTTGGGATATTTTGACACAGCATATTTTCTGCTCTCTTAGCGATGACTTTATGATTTAATAAATGTTTAGGGCCAACATTCTCTGATACAGAATTTTTTCCCCAAGAACCACATCCCAAAGTTAAAGATGGGGCAATATCAAAATTATAAATATCCCCAATCGCGCCATGTGCAGCAGGTTGGTTCACTAAGATACGACAGGTCTTAATAATGTTACTGAAATAAAGAATACGATCTGCATTTTGCTCTTGATTGGTATAAAGCACAGAAGTATGCCCCATCCCTCCCATTTCAACCAACTTTCTGGCTGTATTAACACCGTCTTCAAAATTCTTAGCTTTAAACATTGCTAAAACAGGAGAGAGCTTTTCATGAGCAAAAGGTTCGGATGAATCTGCATCTTCCACCTCTCCGATTAATATTTTCGTTTTAACGGGAACAGTAATTTTAGCAAGCTCTGCAATCTTATAAGCAGGTTGTCCAACAATATCAGGATTAATAGTTCCTTTTTCAGTTAAAATAATTTTACGAACAGCTTTAATTTCTTTGCTGTTTAAAACATGTGCGCCATACTCTTTAAATAATTGGCACACCTCATCATAAACTGACTTCTCAACAATCACCGCCTGCTCAGAAGCACAAATCATCCCATTATCAAATGTCTTGGACATCAAAATTGAAGCAACTGTTCGTTTTAAATCTGCTGTTTCATCAACCACCACAGGGGTGTTCCCAGCACCAACGCCAACCGCAGGGTTACCAGAGCTATAAGCCGCTTTGACCATACCTGTGCCACCTGTGGCAAGAATAATGGCAATATCCTCATGTTTCATTAACGTATTAGAAAGTTCGATAGAAGGTTCGTCAATCCACCCAATAATATCTTTTGGTGCGCCTGCCGCGACTGCTGCATCTCGAATAATTCGTGCTGCTTCTATGGTGCATGCTTTGGCACGAGGGTGTGCTGAAAAAATAATGGCATTACGGGTTTTAAGACAAATTAATGCTTTGAAAATTGCCGTAGATGTAGGGTTTGTTGTTGGAACAATCCCACAAACAATTCCCATTGGCTCTGCCATGGTAATTGTGCCAAACGATTTGTCTTGGGAGATAATACCACATGTTTTTTCATGTCGATATTTATTTAAAACATATTCTGAAGAATATAGATTTTTAATAACTTTGTCTTCGACAACACCCATTCCTGTTTCAAGAACGGCTTGTTGTGCCAAAGATATACGTGCTGTAGCAGCAGCTTTGGCCGCAGCAACAAAGATTTTATCGACTTGTTCTTGGGTATAAGTGGCGAAAACTGCTTGGGCTTTTTTAACCGTAGCAATTAGGTTATTGAGCTCAGACAAATTGGTTACTGACACAGAGAACCTCCTACCTGAAATATATAAAATATTTAATATTCGAATATTTATATTAGATTCGAATATTTATATGCATAGATAGTAATCGATTATTAGTATTTATCAATAGAATAAATCAATTAATATTGAGTTGATTTATTTGATTTTTTTATTTAATATAACTGTCTTTGACAATGTAAATTTAAACCCGAATTATATGTAAATAATTAAATTTTAGCTGTCGGATTTTACAAGCTCTCTACACTTTACGATGCAACATTAGAGCAAAATTTCAGAGCTTCTCCTTCTTAATAATCAATTTATTTTTAAGTGAAGTTATTATTTTAAATTCATTCGTGGGATAGCATTTATTTAACGATATATTACTTGTCTAATATTTTGATTACCTCAATATTAATTCTCCCACATTCATATTATGATGGCTTATGCATTATTGTAAGCCTGCTGAGAGTCACACCAACTAATACCAATAAGATACCTCACAAATTATCACGATATCAGTATAAGTCTGGTTTTATTCATTGCTCAAATCTAAAAATAGCCTTCTTTTAAAAAGAAACTTTACCTTTAAAGTTGCTCCATATTACAGCAAGCTGATCACCAACCCCTCGTTTTTCAAGTAATTGATCCCATTGATGATGCTTTTTCAAATCCCGTTTTGCCAATGCTGCTGGTAATGCGGCTGCAATCTTCTTTCGTCCTAGGGCTCTTGCATTACGTCCTGCTTTTAAATAATCCAGAGCTTTAGCTCTTAAAACTGTTCGAATAGCAACGATCGTCTCTGGCGATGCAGGAATACCATCATCCGTACGTTGTAACTGATGTTCATCAATTATATCTTGGGGTAACGGACAACGTCCAGAAGCTAAAACCTTAGGTAAGTTACGCGCTAGTCTGGTCACTTCGTATGCTACTCCCAAAGACGCTACACCTTGCAAATGTTCAGTCTCTTCAACCCCTAATATCTGTGCAATAGTTGCCTGTATTTTCCCAGAAGAACGCATCAAAAGGGATTCCCAATGTTCCCAATTTTTAATCCCATCCAATTCCTCTTCTTTTGCTTCGATTAGCTCTAGCAGCGACTGAGAAGATAATAACCCTTGAGATATAGCTTCACAAATAAAAGGAGCAATTTCATGTGTTCTATCTTTACCTTCGATCAATTCCCGCCACCATTGCAATCGAATAAAACCTGCCATTGGTCCAGCAACAGACCAAGATGAGGGCAAAGAAACAGCGCGTGTAATCTCGATATTAAACGCAAGCAGACGAAAAATCAGCTCTCGGTGAAATGAAGGAGCAAATAACGCACAGTAAAAATAATCTGGATCATATTTTTGAACATAAATCGCGCATAAAGAAAGTAAAGAAGATGTGTCTTTTTTTGTCATATAATCCTTATATAATAAATTTGAAAAAAATAAAATTTAAACAATTTTCGAATTTAACCTTTATAAAAAGTTCGATACATTTTATATATAAAGAATAATAAGAACCAAAATGGTCTTATATAATAAAAAATTGATATAAAGGAACAAAATAATGACTTTTGAACTTGGACAACTTCCATACCCTGAAAATGCTTTATCACGCGGTGGAATGAGCGAAGAAACATTGCAATATCATCATGGTAAACATCACCAAACCTATGTGAATACATTAAATGATTTGGTTGCAGCAAACCCAGCACTTCAAGGTAAAACCTTAGAAGAATTAATTGTTATGGCTGCTAAAGACGAGGCCTTAACTCCAGTTTTAAATAATGCTGGTCAACATTATAATCATACAATGTTTTGGAATTCTTTGAGCCCAACAGGCGGCCAAATGTCCGAAGCATTCGAAGCTCGTATCGTAAAAGATTTTGGATCTGTTGATAATTTCAAAGCAGAATTCAAAAAAGCTGCAACCACTCAATTTGGTTCAGGATGGGCTTGGTTAGTTCTTGATAAAAATGATAAATTGGTAATTACTAAAACACCAAATGCGAAAAGCCCTCTTTCCGAAGGTCAAGGCAAAGCATTATTAGTAGCTGACGTATGGGAACATGCTTACTACATTGATTTCCGTAATCGTCGCCCAGATTTTATTGACAATTTCTTGAATAAACTTGCTAATTATGATTTTGCTGAACAACAATTAAAAGCATAATTTTTCTATTAAAAAACCCGACTAAATGTCGGGTTTTTCTTTATTTTATTTCTCTTGAGTTTTATCTACAACTTCTGACTTATCTAGCTCAATTTCTTTTACAGGTTCTTCTTTTGCAGGTTCTGCTTTTACCGCAGCAGCTTCTTTTTTAGCAACGGGTTTTGCTTTTTTTACATTCTTATTTGCTTCAGTTGCTTGCAGTGCTTTGCTTTCCAAAACAGAACTAATTGTGCTGCGAAGAATTTTTACTCTGACATCATTAGAAAGATCGACTTCCATTTCATCAGAATCTTCTTGATTTTTCACAACGGTTGCAATAATTCCACCAGCGGTCAGAACCTTATCTCCTCTGCGCAAAGATTTCATGCTTTCACGTTGTTGCTTGGCTTTTTTTTGTTGTGGGCGAATAATCATAAAGTAAAAAATAAAAAAGATACCAACAAACGGTGCCAAGCTAATTAAAAAGTTTCCACTTCCGCCAGCACCACCAGCAGCCTGCGCATGAGCCGCAGGAATTAATAGTTCCAGTAAATTCGTCATAAGTTATTTCCTATTTTATCCAACGATGTATAATCACCAAAATCAACAATCTTTATTTCATATTACATATAGCGTCAAACGCCTACTAAAATTTATTGGAAAATAAAATGACAACGGATATTATCCCATTTTTAGAACGCATTGCTACGGCTTTGGAACAATTATCCCCTCCAAAACCACATATTGAAAATATAGAGCAAGCTAATGCGTTTATTTGGACAACACAGAGAAATACCCTGACCTCTGTGCCGGAAGTCAATTATGTTTCCATTAACTTACTCCAAGGTCTAGAATATCAAAAAGAACTTCTCTTTAATAACACGCTGCACTTTGCCAAGGGATTACCAGCCAATAATGTGATGTTATGGGGTGCCAGAGGTATGGGAAAATCTTCGTTGATTAAATCCGTGCATCAAGAAGCCAACCAAAAACTTGATGATCAACATCATCCTGTTAAAATTATCGAAATACCAAGGGATGATATACATTCTTTGCCTGTTTTATTACAGTTGTTAAAACCGCTTCCCCATCGTTTTATTGTTTTTTCTGACGATTTGTCATTTGAGAAAGAAGACAGAGATTACAAAGCACTTAAGTCCGTTTTGGATGGTGGTATTGCAGGGCGGCCAAATAATGTTTTATTTTATGCCACCAGCAATCGCCGTCATTTAATGCCACGTGATATGATAGAGAATGAAACATCTTCAGCCATCAACCCATCCGAAGCCATAGAGGAAAAAGTCTCTTTATCTGATCGCTTTGGATTATGGATTGGATTTCATAATTGCGACAAACCTCTTTATGATGCAATTATCCGCGCCTATGCCAAAGAACGAGCCCTGCCGATTGCTGATGAAGATCTGATTGCGCAAGGGAATGAATGGTCTGTTACCCGAGGTTCCAGAAATGGTCGTGTGGCATGGCAATTTATCGAGGATTTAACCGCTAGATTGGCCAAATAAATTTCAATATCAGACTTCATAACTAGAAATTATTGATCTTATTAGAGATAATTATTAATAGGTTAGTATCTTTGTAATTAATCTCTTCCGAAGCACAGTAAAAACTGTGCTTTTTTTATTTTGGCATACGTAAAATTAAATACTGCCAAAACTAACGCCATAACTGCGTTTACATTATCCAAATAACAATCCTGTTTTATATGAAAGAAGCGTCAAAATGCGCCAAAAGAAAACCTCTACTCAAGTCACAGCCAAAAATCTTATGAATGATTTATTATATATTATTTTTTAACCGTATAAATCATTATAGTAATTCTATAAGAGAAACACAGGTAATTTACTCAAATTTAAACCAAGTGCATTTAAGATAAAAGGAGTACAAGCTCCCCTTACCTCTGTTATCACACAGCAGATAAATGGGGAGCTTTTTTAAATTCTAGCCGATTTTCTCAATGCCACCCATATATGGACGCAACACTTCTGGAACGGTAATGCTGCCATCTGCGTTTTGGTAATTTTCCATCACAGCAACCAACGCACGCCCCACTGCAACGCCAGAGCCATTTAAGGTATGCACGAATTCAGGGGAAACTTTTTTACCTTCCTCTGCTTTTGGACGGAAACGGGCATTCATACGACGGGCTTGAAATGCGTTTGTATTCGAACACGAAGAAATCTCACGCCAAGCCTGTTGCCCTGGCAACCAAACCTCTAAATCCCAAGTTTTCGCTGCACCAAATCCTGTATCTCCAGAACAAAGCAAAATACGACGGTACGGCAATCCCAGCCTTTCCAACACTGTTTCCGCACAACGTGTCATGCGTTCGTGTTCGGCTTCACTTTCGTCTGGGGTCGTAATGCTGACCATTTCTACTTTGTAAAACTGATGCTGACGAATTAACCCACGCGTATCTTTTCCCGCAGCCCCAGCTTCACTTCTGAAACACGCAGACACAGCAGTCCTACGAATAGGCAGTTCTTCCACAGAAATCAATTCACCCGCTTGCATTGCCGTCAAAGGAACTTCCGCTGTGGGAATCAACCAGCGACCATCGGTTGTACAAAAAGACTGATCGCCAAATTTAGGCAATTTATCCGTATTATACATGGTTTGTTCATTGACCAACAAAGGAACAATATGCTCTTCATAGCCATGCTCACCCGTGTGTAAATCCAACATAAACTGACTTAACGCACGATCCAAACGTGCCAGTGCCCCTTTTAAAATACTAAACCGCGCGCCAGAAAGTTTAGAAGCCACAGTAAAATCCATCATGCCTAGTTTTTCACCAAGGTCAAAATGTTGTAGAGGCGTAAAGCCTAAATCTTTGGGCTCCCCCCACTGATGAATAACAATATTATCATTCTCATCCGCACCCACAGGAACTTCCTGTGCTAAACGGTTTGGAAGGCTGGCAAGAATTTCAAAAATTTTCGCATCCAACGCATCTGCTTTGCTTTGAATGATTTCCAACTCTGTGCGCAATGTGATTGCTTGGGCTTCTAGGTCAGCACTATCTTGTTTATCACGTTTTAACTGTCCAATTTGCTTGGATAAGTTGTTACGATCTGCTTGCTTAGTATGAAGCTCATTTAACAAAACACGGCGTTCTTCGTCATAAGAAAGCAATTCTTGACTGACGGGAGGTAACCCTCGACGTGCTAAATCCTGATCAAAAGCCGTTGGGTCAGCGCGCAGCGCACGAAAATCATGCATTATTCATCCTCCTCTGAGTGTTTTGGCTCTACTAAACGAGCGGAAAATATAGAAACTTCATATAAAATAATTAGCGGAATCGCCAATGAAACTTGAGTAATTACATCAGGCGGGGTCAAAACAGCCGCAATGATAAATGCAATCACATAGGCGTATCTTCTGAACTTTTTTAATTTTTGAGATGTAACAAATCCTACTTTAGCCATCAAGGTCAATAGTACAGGCAATTCAAATGCAATGCCAAAGGCCAAGATCAATCGTGTCACTAAACTAAGATACTCCGAGACTTTAGCTTGTAATTCAATATGCATTGCTGCATTCCCTGAACCACTTACTTGAAACGATAAAAAGAACTTCCAAGCCAAAGGAAAAACAAAGAAATAAGCAAGGCTAGCCCCAAGCAAGAATAAAATCGGCGTTGCAATTAAAAAAGGAGCAAAAACTTTCTTTTCTTTTTTATATAATCCTGGCGCAATATAAACCCATGCTTGAATAGCAATCATCGGAAAAGATAGAAAAGTAGCGCCAAAAAATGCGACTTTGATATAAGTAAAAAAAGCTTCATACAAAGCAGTATAAATCATTTGTGGTTGTTGGCCATCTGCACGCATTGCACTTTCTAAAGGATGTGCCAAAAACAAATAAATTTCTTGGGAAAAATGATAACAAATCGCAAAAGTCACTAAAAACGTCCCAATACACCACATCAAGCGACGGCGCAGTTCAACGAAATGCTCCATCAAAGGCATGGCTTTGTCGTTTAATCCTTCTGCTTGCTCTTGATCGCTCATAACCATCTCTGTTCTTTGTATTTGGAAATATGCGGTGGAATCATCGCAGGGGATGGTGGGGCTGCTCGCCTTACCTGTACTCTTTGTGCGACAGATGGGGGAAAGAATACTGGGGCTGGATCAGATTTTTCCAATGCTTCGTAATCAATATTTTCTTCTTTTTGCCAATCATCGTGAATGTCCTCAATCGTGCCTGGGATAGGTTTTATTTCCCCTTGAGCAACTTCTGAATAATCCGTGGCGGGAGAGCTCATCGCAGTTTCAGAAAAAGGAGAATCTCGTAATGTATTTTGCAAAGAACCATCCCGATCAATAGCGTTTAAAATGGCCCCTTTAACATTTAAATTTCGAAGTTGTAATAACTGATTTTTGGCTTCTTTTAAGTCAGGATCTTTAATAACCTCATCCACTTGGCTGTGAAATTCACTTGCCATTTTACGACATTTCTTGATCATATCAGAAAGCCACTTTAATATTTTGGGAAAATCTTTTGGGCCAATAAAAACCATACTGACCACACCAATCAATAAGATCTCTGCCCAGGAAAAACCAAACATCGTTTCTTTCGACCCCTTAACCCATCCATTTCATCGTGATGAAATCTCTTACCCTTATTCTTCTATACGGTTTCTGATCAGAAAATCCAAAAGAATTCGATCAATCTTGTGAAGTTTGATAGGGAATATCTGCAAATAGCTCTTCTTTCTTCGGTAAGTCACTCAATTCATTTAATCCTAAATAGCTCAAAAACTCTTGTGTTGTGCCCCACAAGGTTGGACGACCAGGCACTTGTTTGTGTCCACAGGGTTTAACCAAAGCACTTTCTAATAAACTATCCAAAATATTTTGACCCAAACTTACACCACGAATATGTTCTATGTCCGCACGCGTACATGGTTGATGATAAGCAATAATGGATAGAGTCTCCATTGCAGCTCTTGATAATCTCTTAGGTTTATTAATTACTTTTACCAAAAATGGCGCATATTCTTGGGCTGTACGAAACTGCCACCCTCCTGCTATCTGATATAACCGAAAACCTTTATTGGCATAATCTTGTTGTAAACGCCCCAACAATAGTCGCAGCTCAACTGAAAACTCTGTCATATCATCAGCAGAAATTCCATTTTTTTTCAAAAGCTCAATCATTATTTTCTCTGTTACTGGTTCTGATTGAGAAAAAATAAAAGCTTCAAGAATTTCTTTATATTGCGTAGGGATTAGGCTCATGATTCGTTTTCTTTTTCAATTATGGAATTTGTTTCATATTTCCTAAGTTGAATCCGACCAAATTGTTCCTGTTGATTCAATTGTATTTGTCCATCTTTTGCTAATTCTAACCCAGCCAATAACGTTCCACTCCAAGCAGCTTTAACTTGGCGAGAAACCATTTCTGGCGTCGTATCATTTTGTTGCAAAGATGTATAACTAGGCAAAAATGCATCCAATACATGCCAACCAGGCACATGACTTTGCCCCAAAAGCCGTTTTAACCGAGATAATGCATCACGCACTGTCCAAAAGTTAAAAGATCGCAATCGCCACGCTTTCTTTTTTGACTTTCTACGCGCAACCCCTACATAAGCACCCATAAAACGCGAAATATCTAAAACAACGCCAGAAGTATCAATTTCAGTATGGTTTTCATAAAACCCACGAACAAAAACTTCACTGCCCAACAAAGGGCGCTCACTCATCCATTTAGCTACCTGATTAATACGTTCAAGCTCTTCTAAACGTTCTTGCAAGATATCAACCGCTTGTTCTGTCTCCTCACCTTCGACAGGTTTTTCAGGAAGTAACAAACAAGATTTTAACCATGCCAACCAAGCCGCCATTACCAACCAATCTGCAGCCAATTCTAAACGAATTTTTCGTGCAGATTCAATAATTTCTAAATATTGCTCAACGAGTTGTAAAATAGAAATTTTCGCAAGATCGACTTTTTGTGTTCGCGCCAGTTGTAACAACAGATCCAAAGGCCCTTCAAAGCCATCTAGATGTACAACAAAGGATTCAGTTTCCTGAATCCTTTGTTCCAATTCGATATCAACCAATTCTGACATCAGCCAATAAAATCATTAATATGCAATAGTACAAGCAACACCTTTTGCTTTTAACTGAGCACAAACGCTGCTGACTTGTGCTTTTGAAGTCAATCCTTTAACACGCAAACGATAAACAGCACTTCCATTTACTTCGGCTTTTTGAATAGAAGGAGAATATTTTCCCAAGATTTCAGGTGCTTTTTTCTTCAATGTTTGCCATTGTTGTTGTGCTGCATCATGAGATTTCAAAGATGCTAATTGCAAGCCAAATTTACCAGATGAAGCCTGATGAGCCTCGGCTTTTTTGGTTGTTTTTTTAGGCTCTACTTTCTTAGGTTCAGCTTTTTTAGGCTCTGTTGCACGATGGGTTTGTTGATGTTTAGGATGCGCTGTATGCTTTGGAGTTTCCTCGGCCCCCTCATTACTTCCCCCTATATTAGATGAAGCTGATGGCACCGTTGTTGTATTATTGCTCGAATGCGTTTCAGATGGTGCTGTTGCGGTAGGTGGTGTAGGACGATTATACTGATCTGCCAATGCTTGAGGATTTGCTTGTTCTGGCCCCGATGCTAACCCTGGTTGTCCATTTGGTGCGCCACCATTATTTAAAGCATTCTCACCAATTCCCATACCAATAGTTTCAACATTTCCTGTGCTAACTGGTTTTACCTTGGCGACCTCTGCAGGAGGTTCAAAAACAGGAACTCCTTTATTTGATGAATTCAAGAACATCCACCCACCAATAAAGATCACCAATATTGCGCCAACGCCCCCAGCAGCATAAGCTAAACGGCGTGTTGCATTCCCATCGCTACTTCCACCACCAAAAGCATTCATAAATCCAAAACGTAATGGTTTTCTGCGATCATAATCTTGATCACCGTAGTCTTCTTCATCCTCATCATCATGATATCGGGACGTCATACGTTCACGATCATTATAAACACGTTGATCAGGATGAGGAGAGCGATTATTTCCCCCATCATCCAAAGAATCTTCATCAAAAAAAGACTTTCTTTTTGAAGGGTCTGGTGAATTTGGATCTATCATCTCATTTCCTCTACTGGTTCAACACCTAAAATCATCATTGCAGAACGAATAACACAAGCTGTAGCTTCTACCAACGCCAATCTTGCTTTTGTTCCTGACAAGTCATCTTCTTGAATAAATCGTAATGTAGCATCATCTCGTCCTGCATTCCACAGCGCATGAAAATCTGCTGCTACTTCCATTAAATAATAAGCTATACGGTGTGGCTCTCTAACCAAAGCTGCACTTTCAACAATTCTGGACCACTGAGCCAACCGACGCATTAATGATAGCTCTGCACTACTTTGTAAGTTCGTTAAAGCTTGCTGAGCCAACATAGCGGGCTTAACCGCATCTGCCCCAAGAGTTTCAACCGCTGAGCGCAATACAGAACGACAACGAGCATGCGCATATTGCACATAAAATACAGGATTATCCCGTGTTTGTGCAATCACTTGTTCAAGGTCAAAATTCATTTGTGCATCAGACTTACGGGTAAGCATTGTAAATCGCACAGCATCTTTGCCTACTTCATCAATCAAATCACGCAGCGTAATAAAAGTTCCAGCACGTTTTGACATCTTAACGACTTCGCCATTACGTACTACACGTACAATTTGACAAAGCACCACTTCAAAATCAACAGGATTTTGATCGGTTAACGCTTTAATCGCCGCACGCATTCGGGGTACATAGCCCCCATGATCTGCTCCCCAAATGTCGATTAAGATCTTGGCACCGCGTTCAATTTTATCGTAATGATAGCCAATATCATTGGCAAAATAAGTTGCTGTTCCATCGGACTTACGTAAAGGACGATCAACATCATCCCCATACTCTGTTGATTTAAATAAAGTTTGTGGGCGCTGTTCCCAGTCTTCAATGACTTTACCTTTGGGGGGTTCCAGAACACCCGTATAAAGCAAGCCTTTATCTGTTAAAATCTTTAATGCTTGATCTGCTTTACCTGAACTTAAAATAGAGCGCTCTGATACGAACACTTCCTGATGTACACCTAACGCGTCCAAATCTTGACGAATACTGCTCATCATTTGTTCAAGCACACATTCTTTCACAATATCAAACCAGGTGGGTAAAGGTTGTGCATCTGTACCTTGTAATAAAGCATCACCATGTTTTTTAACTAAAACCCGCCCTACTTCAACCAAATAGTCGCCTTGATATTGCAACCCTGATGCCATATAGGTTTTGAATTTTTCTTCGAATGCCTCGGCTGATAAATCCTGACCCAAAGCTTGTAAATAACGCCAATAAGCAGCCCAAGTTAGCGCCACCACTTGAGTGCCTGCATCATTAATGTAATATTCTTTGGTAACGTCGAACCCTGCTTTTGCCATTAAATTAGCCAAAACATCACCGACCACAGCTCCCCTGCAATGTCCAACATGCATTGGTCCTGTAGGATTGGCAGAAACATATTCAATATTTACCATTGTTCCTTGGCCAATTTGGCTAGCACCAAAAGATTCGCCAGTCTGTAATATCGTCGAAACTAAATTTTGAAAAACAGAAGCCGTAATCTTTAAATTAACAAACCCAGGACCCGCAGGCTCGGCATATTCTATTCCATCGACTTGTTTTAAATAATCCGCCAACTCCTGAGCAAGTTCCTGAGGGCGACGTTTAACCGCTTTGGCAATAATCAAAGCCGCGTTGGTCGCCATATCTCCATGAGCAGGATCTTTGGTCGGGGTCAGCTCAACACGTTCCAATAACGCTTCGGGTAAATCAGGCACGCTCTGCCGCAAGGCCTGTAATACATATTGGCGGAAGAAAACGTACAGATTATGGTCAATCATATAAAAACTATCTTTCTCACAAGCAAGGAAACTTTCTTATCTATTTACCGAACCCTCGGCAAAAAAGCCATTCTAACTTTTAATTTATCGCAGAAAAATTTTAAGCCAATATCGCAAGATCTGTCAGGCGTTGATATTCCTCCATAGCGTAACGATCTGTCATTCCTGCAATATAGTCAACAACAACACGCAATGCACCTGATTTTTGCTTTCTTTCCTGAGCTTTTTCTAATCGTCTTTGCCATTCTGTTGGCAATAAATCCATATTTTCAGATAATATTGTAAAAAGTTCGCAAACTAACTTTTGTCCCTTTCGGCTCATTCGATTGACGCGCCAATGATAATAGAGGTTTTTGTACAAAAATTGACGAATCTGTTGATTGGCTTGTCCTACCTCTGGACTGAATTGTACCACTCCCATTTGTGCATAGCGAATATCATCTGAATTTTTAGGATTAAGCTCTTTTAAATTTAATAATGTTTGTTTTTTTAAATCACTAACTAATAAGTCAATCACCCTCCTAATCATTTCATGACGCAACCGATTATCACGATGCTCTATTACCGTAATGTCTTGCATCACTTTTTGAGCCTTGTACAAGGCCTCACCAACTATGGGTAGATCTTTTAACTCATTAAATTGTAATAACCCTGCCCGCAAACCATCATCCAGATCATGACTATGATAGGCTATATCATCCGATATAGACGCAATTTGTGCTTCAATAGAGGCATAGCTGGTTATCTCCAAAGGATAATATTGATCATAAGCTTTTAAATAAGGATCAGGATTTAACACTGGGCCATTATGCTTTGCCAAACCTTCAAGGCTCTCCCATGTTAAATTAAGACCATCGAAAGCTACATAACGTTGTTCTAAACGTGTTACTTGACGCAACGATTGGTCGTTATGACTGAACCCATTATAGTCTTTCATACCCTCTTGTAAGGCATACTCGCCAGCATGACCAAAAGGCGGATGCCCCAAATCATGGGCCAGTGCCAAACATTCTGTTAAATCTTCATTTAATCGTAATGCTCTGGCAATTGAGCGTGCAATTTGTGCAACTTCCAAAGAGTGGGTTAAGCGTGTACGAAAAAAATCACCTTCATGATTTACAAAAACTTGCGTTTTATATTGCAACACACGAAATGCCGTTGAGTGAATAACGCGATCACGATCCCTTTGCCAAGGCGTACGCCCTGATGAAGATTCTGCCTCTGGATATAATCGTCCTCTGGCGGTTGCTTCTTGCACCGCATAAACAGCCAAATCCATGTTCATTACGCTTTCAGTTTTTTACATTATCAAGAAAAAATCATGATGTCATATAATAATCATGATATAATTCTTTGACATAGTAAAATTCTTTGTGCCTATTATTCAATCAAGAAACACTTTTATTTTAAGGTTCGTTTTAATGAAACTTGTTAGCTGGAATATCAACTCTATTCGGCAACGCCATGAACATGTTCAAGCATTTTTAACCAAAGAACAACCAGACTGGTTATTTTTACAAGAAATTAAATGCCAAAATGAACAATTTCCAAAAGAAACCTTTGAAGAAATGGGCTATCAAGTTATCGTACATGGACAAAAAGCCTATAATGGGGTCGCAATTTTAAGCCGACATCCTTATCAACTGAACCATGTTGTCTTGCCAGATCTGAATGAAGAAGAACCTCAAGCACGTTATCTTGAGATTGAATGCCAAGGTGTTATCTTATGCAATTTATACCTGCCTAATGGAAATTCTGGTGGAGAAGAAGGATTTCAAAGAAAATTACACTTTATCAATGCGTTAAGTAAACGTGCAGAGACCCTGTTAATAAACAAGCAAGATTTTATCTTTGCTGGGGATTTCAACATTTGCCCAACCGATCAAGATTTTGCACCCAAGACCTTATCCGAAAATGATGCCTTGATCCGCACCGAAAGTCGTAATGGCTTTTATCGTTTATTGTGGCTTGGACTTACCGATGCGTTACGTGCTTTATATCCCACAGAAACGCTTTATACTTTTTGGGATTACACCAGAGGAGCCTGGCAAAGAAATGCTGGCTTACGCATTGATCACGCATTGCTTTCGCCAAAAATGGCAGAGCAACTCAAAAGCTTTACAATTGAGAAATCAGAACGCGATAAAGAACAACCCTCTGATCATGTGCCTATTATTATCGAGTTCTAATAAAAAAAAGCGCTGTATCTACAGCGCCTTTTACTAATTAAGATGCCTGCCAGTGTGGCGTTGAATCTTTATAAGGCGTTTCAAAATCTGCAATGACGCTCCAAAACTTACGATCATTCAACAAAACAACAGATGGTTTTTTTGTTTCACCACGTAAAGAACGATAAAAAGTCCTATTTAAAGCGCGTCCAAAAATACCAGGGCCCGTTTTGTAAGCAATAAATAAACCTGTATGCAAATAACTATTACGATAAAGACTTAACATACAATCATTTAATATAGGACTATTTGGAACAGAACCGAAGAAATCATTATGAACTACATTATTATGAGTCAATAAAAACACATGCTCGTAACTAGAAGGAATAATAGAGCAGAATTTATCAATAGATTGAATCTTAATATCAGCATCAAGCCACCATCCACCATAATAATTAATGACATGGACGCGTAAAAAATCAGCAGCCTCTGCAGGATGACGCGCAGAAAGGAAGATTTGTCTAGCTTCTACACCATAGTTTTGATAAAGCCACTCTATTGCTTCTGCTTTGTCAAAAATTTTCAAATTAAAATGTGTTAATCCTTTATGATACTCGAAATTTTGAAGAATTTCAGCAGGTGGGTTTTGATCCCAATACATAAATAAATTATTGGGAATAACATTAAAGTCAGCTGCTCCAAAAGTCCTATCCTTGATACAAATCTCTGGATTAGGGTTAAACAAATCCATCATAATGGTTAAATAAATTGTATCTGCTTCTTCACCTGTATGGAACTCTTCAAAGCAATTTCCCATTAACCGAATTGCAGATAACGCATCGCCATTTTCTTTATATCGTTTCCATCCTTCTACAAAATTATATAAAGGAATACAAAGACCTTTCAGCTGGTTCATCTCATCTTCTTTGATAGGAAAATTTCCTTTCAACAGAGCAACAAGTCGAGCCATTAGTAAAAAGTGAGCCAAAGGAAACTGACCTGCACTTTTAGAATGCATATTAAAAGCAACTTTATAAAAAAAAGCTGCCTCAGCATAAAATTGATTAGTTCCTAGAATATTGGCTATATTAAAAGCATGTATTAATTCTGTAATACCGTGCTGTTGATAAAAATCTAATGCTTGAGAGCATATAGACAACATATCAGTATAATCAACATCTGGGTTAAGCTGGTTTTCTTCCATCACTTCTCACCTAAAATCAGAAAAGAACAAGTCCATACACTATTTAAATTGTTCAATAAAATATAGCAATCTAATATAAAAATATATTTGATAGTAATCTTTTATACAGCACTCCAAGTACCACCTTGCTTATATCCTACGGGGTATTGTTCTGTTACCTTATCAAACATTTTTTTATCCATTAATTTTAAAGAAGGGAAATCTTTACTGGCACCTTCCAAACAACGAAAATATGTACGGTTAACCGCACGCATAAACACACCAGGGCCTGTTTTGTAGGAGATGAAAAGCCCTCCATATTCATAACAGTTACGATAAATTGACAACAAACAATCTTTTAAAATCATATTATTAGCTGTTGCACCAAAAAAGTCGTTATGAATAAAATAACCATCAGTTAGCAACAATACATTATCGTAATTTCTAGGAATATATTTCTCTAAAATATCTTCTGAAACGATTTTAAGATCCGCATCAACCCAAAAACCCCCACATAAATCAATAATATGCACTCGCAAAATATCAGCAGCCTCTGCAGGATGACGTGCATTTAAGAAAATAGTACGCGCTTCTTTTCCATAATATTTGTATAACCACTCCACAGCTTTTTCTTTATCAAATACTTCAACAAAGTATTTTTGAAAATTTCTCTGGTGATATTCAATATTTTCTCGCACATCACCCGGCATATTTTGATCCCAGTAGAAAAATATTTTTCTAGGGATTTCTACTTTACGTACTCTACTAGGGAAATTACCTTGTATTAATCCATCATAAATCAAGTTTAAATAAATTGTATCAATTTCTTCACCCGTATGAAAATCCTCATACGTACAACCAATCTTTTTCAATGCCTCTACGACAGGAAAATTACCTAATCGATATTGTTTTACAGTAGTAATATATTCAAATAACGGTTCAGAGAGCTCTTTTAAATAGTTTAAATCTTCATCAGAAGGCTCTATATCCGCTTTTATTAAACATAATAATTTCACTTGTAGTAAAATTTCTACTCTTGGATGTCCTTGCGGATCTAGATTACGATATTGAATTGCCTCTTGATAAAATGCTGCTGCTTCTTTAAAAAAACTATGCATATGAAGATGATTTGCAATATTAAAAGCTGTCATTACATCATGACAGCCATGTTGATTAAATAATCCATTTGCGACAGGGCAATCTTTGACTAAGCTCTGCAAATCATCGTTATCTACCATCAAATCCAACCTTAATCCAATAATTTAATATTTTAATTTTTTAATTTTTTTTATAGTCTTATATTTCTAATTTTTAACAAATAAAAACAATCAACTATCAATTGAGAAAATTTATAAAACAAAACACATATAATAATCAAAGCTTTTTTGAAGTTATTTAGAATTAAGAATAAATTTAATACAGTCTTATCATAGTATAATCAGTTAAAGAACCTAGTAATAAAGAAAACCACTTTGCTTTCTTGTTATCTTTTCGTATTATACAGTGTTTTGACGAAATAAGGTATAAAATGCGAAAAAAATCTTTTCTTTGGGCTGCACCTGCTTTGATTAGCATGAGTTTGCTCACTTCTCATTTGTGTGTGGCACAACAACCTGTAACAACGACGTCCTCTTTACCTTTTCCAGTGCCAGCACTGTTACATGCAGATCACAGTTATAATGTTCAACATATTAACACTTATGGAAACTGGAGCATTATAGCAGGGCAACCTTATGCCAGTATATTATGGCAACAACCTAATAGCTCTATTAAACTATTTATTACGCCCTCAGATAATATGATTACTATTGATGTTGTTGCCAAGAAAAAAGAAAATAGAGCTTTTAAGCTACCCTTTATTACCTGGAACATCAAAAACGTCTCTGTAGCATTAAACAAAATCAGTGACCACAAAGGATGGGTTCAATTCTCAACTGCTGTTTATACACAAAATATTGATAAACTTGTTTCCGCTCTTGAAAGCGAGTCTCCTATGACTATTAGCCTTTCAACCTTGAGTACTATTCCAGTCAGCACCGATGGGTTACGCTCTACTATGGATGATTTTACCAGACTTATCCGTCAAAACAATCTGATCGCACCAAAGCCATTAGCAATCAATGAAATTAAAGATGATAATTTTGTGCCTTTAGATGGCATGTCCCCCGAGATTTTTCCACTTTATCAAGAAACCAAATATTACGTGCAACAATGTTTAACTATGACTAACCCTGGGCAGGAAAAAGCAAGAACAAATATCTGCATGAAACGTAATGATTTATTAAAACAAATGAAAAATAAAGGTTGGTGTTGGGGCAGCGGTGATTCTGACCAACATGACAAGGATAAAATCTGGAGAAAATGTATCATGAGCCCCAAAGGGGAAATCGAAAAGATTAAAGAAAATACAAAAGCAGATTTTGAAAAAGCCAAAGCGATGACAAATAATTAATTTTCATCTGTTGTATTATAACAGCATAATCGATATGATTAAACCAGTAAGAGGTAATTTATGATTCACTCCTTTATCAACCGTTGCAACATGGTCGGCCTGTTAACTGCCAGTTTAGTAACTTTTTCAGTTACTTCCTCTGCTGGTGCGATTATGCCGCAGCCATCTTCTGATACACAAATGACCAAATCTAATCCACTTTCATATCCTCAATATGGAGAGTGGCGCTATAATCCACAAAGCAATCCCCCAACATTGATGTGGTGGAATACGCGGATGGATAATGCGGTTCCAGTTTTATATATTTCATTCCTTCCAAATAGAATTATAATTGACGCAATTACACCTGTTTGGCCTGATACTGGAATTATTTTTTATATCAAGGACAAAACCGATAAATTAGGGTTAAACCTAACTTTACATAATAAAACAGAAAAAAATTGTTATTACAGGGCTATTATTTATGGGCCAGATCGTCAAAGTTTCTTAAATGATTTGGTTACCTCTCGTAAAGCAAGATTAATTACCCCATCTTCTTATTCTCAATCTTTATCTTTAAAGCAGGTCTATCAGGCAATGCACGATATGTTATCAATGCATCCCGATCTTCGCCTGACATTGCCTGAACCGACTAAATACTCAAGGTAAATATTTCTAACTAAAGCTTTACGATTTATATTTAAAATCTATTTTATACAGGATATTCATCATGACCGACCAAAAAAATACTCAGGCTACTTCCACAAATAAAACTCAAGAAATTATAGTTGCAGACATTGGTGGAACAAATGCACGCTTTGCAATTGCAAAAGTAGAAAATGGCAAAGTATTATCTATCGACAATGAAAATATTCTTAAAACCGCAGATTATGCAACCTTACAACTGGCATGGGATGCTTTTGGGCAAAAATTAGGGCGCCCTTTACCAAAAGCAGCTTCTATGGCAATCGCTTGTCCTATTCGTGGTGATATTTTAAAATTCTCTAATAGCCCATGGATTATTCGCCCAGCTTTATTAGCTGATCAATTACATTTAGACAAACTTATTTTAATTAATGATTTCGAAGCCGTCGCGCATGCTGCTGCACATTGTGGTAATGACTATCTAAAACATATTTGTGGGCCAAAACGCAAAGAAGCCCCAACAGGGGTCACTTCACTTGTTGGACCAGGCACAGGATTAGGCGTTGCATCTTTGATGTTTGTTGATGATACTTATCACGTTATCCCTAGCGAAGGAGGGCATATTACATATGCTCCTTGTGATAATATTGATATGAGCATTTTACGCTACCTCAAACAACATTACCGCCGAGTTTCTGCTGAACGTATTATTTCTGGCCCTGGCCTTGGCAATATTTACGACGCTCTTGCTGCCAGTGCAGGTTTACCTGTTAGTCATCATAGTGACAGTAATCTTTGGGATGCAGCCCTAAAAGGAACAGATCATCTTGCATCTGCTGCTTTAGAACGATTCTGTTTAAATTTTGGAACTTTCTGTGCTGATGCTGCGCTAATGCAGCTTTCAAATCGCGTTGTCATCAGTGGTGGTATCGGTCAATTAATTGCTGATTATCTTCCTCAGTCAGGGTTTGGTGAGCGTTTTGTTGATAAAGGACGTTTTGAGAGAATGTTAGCTCAAGTCCATGTTGAACTTTTAACCTATCCTCAACCTGGTTTACTGGGTGCTGCTGCAGCTTATGCTGTCAAACATACAAAATAAATATAGCTAGATCTCATGAACGACAATAAAAACGCACAAACAGAGAAAGAAGCAAAAATTAAACGCCGCGAAAAAGAAGCCGCGGCGTTACGCGAAAATCTCAGGAAACGCAAGGAACAACAACGCAATAAAAAAGAACAACAATCTTAAATTCTTTTTTAAAAATTACTTGTTGAAATATGCAAGGTCGTTTATTGAAAAAACTTATCTATTGCACAAAAAATCAAGAGGAATATCCTAAATGCCAATTATGCCTGACAGTTGGATTACTAAAATGGCAAAAGATCATAAAATGATTGAACCTTTTGCTGACAAACAACATCGTGAAGGCATAATTTCTTATGGTGTATCCTCTTATGGATATGATGCACGCGTTGCAGATGAGTTCAAAATCTTTACAGATATTGATAATGCAATCGTTGATCCCAAAAACTTTACACCCAATAGCTTTGTAACGCGCAAAACAGATGTTTGCATCATTCCGCCAAACAGTTTTGCTTTGGCACATACGATTGAGTATTTTCGTGTTCCTCGAGATATCCTAGTCGTTTGCTTGGGAAAATCCACTTATGCAAGATGTGGCATTATTGTTAATGTCACACCACTAGAGCCGGAATGGGAGGGTCAAGTTACAATTGAGATCAGTAATACGACCCCGCTTCCTGCTAAAATTTATGCCAATGAAGGGATTTGTCAATTCCTTTTTTTCCAAGGCAGTGCACCTTGTGATATCAGCTATGCTGATAAAAAAGGAAAATATATGCGCCAAATGGGCGTTTCCACTCCACGTTTATAATAGACTGAAAAGCTGAACATTATGGATCGATTTTTAATTCGTGGGGGAAAACCCCTGCATGGTGATATCGTTATTGGTGGTGCTAAAAATGCTGCTTTGGCGATTATGCCATGTGCATTATTAACCTCTGAAACGCTTTCTTTAAAAAATATGCCTCAAATTGTAGATATTAAAACCATGTGTGATTTAATTCATCAGCATGGACTTGATATCACCATTGATGACAAAGATCCTCATCATTATTCTTTCAAAGGGGATATTACCAATACTGAAGCCCCTTATAATATCGTATCTAAGATGCGTGCTTCTGTTTTGGTGTTGGGACCATTATTAGCACGCTGTGGTAAAGCCAAAGTTTCTTTACCAGGTGGATGTGCAATTGGAACCCGTCCTGTCAATCTTCACCTAGATGCTTTAACCGCATTAGGCGCAGAAATTGAGATTGATGGCGGATATATTAACGCCACTGCCCCCAAAGGCTTAACAGGCACCCGTTTTGTTTTTCCTTTTGTATCTGTTGGTGCAACTGAAAATACAGTTATGGCGGCCACCCTTGCCAAAGGCCGAACTGAGTTATTAAATGCTGCACGTGAACCTGAAATCTGTGATCTGGTTGATTGTTTAATAGCTATGGGTGCTAAAATCCAAGGTAGAGGCACCAGCCACCTGATTATCGATGGTGTAGATGCTTTACATGGTGCAGAGCACTCCATTCTTTTTGACCGTATTGAATGTGGAACTTATGCTTGTGCTGCTGGGATTACTGGTGGTGAATTACGCCTTATTGGGGCCAAAACTGAATATCTTGGCTCTGTAATGCATGCGTTAGAAGAGTGTGGCGTAGAAGTTTTTCAAGAGGAAAACGCCATTCGTGTTCGCCGCACAGGCAGCTTGCGTGGTATTGATATTATGACAGAGGCCTATCCTGGTTTTCCAACAGATATGCAAGCACAATTCATGGCGCTTCTTTCAATTTCAGAAGGTGCCAGCATGATTACAGAAACCATTTTTGAAAATCGTTTTATGCATGTGCCAGAATTAAACCGTATGGGTGCAAGAATTAATGTTCATGGTTCCTCTGCGATTATTCGCGGTGTTCATTCTTTATCAGGTGCACCTGTTATGGCAACAGATCTTCGCGCATCATTCTCTTTGATCTTGGCAGGGCTTGCCGCAGCTGGAGAAACCAGCCTTAACCGCGTATATCATTTAGATCGTGGTTATGAAGCAGTAGAGAAAAAACTGGCCGCTTGTGGAGCAAGTATTGAGCGTATTAAAAGTTAATTTCTTAATCAATTATAAATAAAAACAAGATTATATTGTTTTGCATCCATATTCTGATTATATTTAATAAACTATTTATTAAATATAATCAGTTTTTTATTATTTTTGATTGCTGGAATATCTATAACTGACATGAACAATAATTCTTTAATCTTGGCTCTTCCAAAAGGAAGAATCCTGAAGGCCTGTATTCCTTTGCTTGAAAAGGCAAACATTATTCCAGAACCTGCATTTTTTGATGCAGACAGCCGTTTGCTGCGCTTTAAAACCAATGATCCAGAGCTGGATATTATTCGTGTTAGATCTTTTGACGTTGCAACATTCGTTGCATTTGGCACAGCCTCGCTTGGTGTTTGTGGCTCTGACGTTTTGATGGAATTTGATTATCCTGATATTTATGCTCCACTGGATTTAAATATTGGACATTGCCGCCTTTCTGTAGCCCAACTGGCCAATACCAAAGACAAAAATTTGGGTGATCCTGCACGTTGGTCTCAAATCCGTGTTGCTACCAAATATCCTAATCTTACTCGTCGCTTCTTTGCCAAAAAAGGCGTTCAAGCTGACATCGTCAATTTACATGGTGCAATGGAACTGGCACCTGTTTTAAAACTTTCTCATTTAATTATTGATTTAGTGGATACGGGCTCTACATTAAAAGCTAATGGATTACAAGAAGTGGAAACAATTGTTGATGTTTCCAGTCGGTTAATTATTAACCGTACGGCCTTAAAAACACAATCTGTACGTATTAACGCTCTGACTGAACGTTTCCGCCAAATTTTATCCCCTCAATCTGCTGCCTAATTTTCTTGAGGTATTTCATGCAAGTTTTATTAACGACACAATCTGATTTCCAAACGATTTTCAACCGCTTATTGGCAACCAGAGCTATGGATACTTCCGCGGTTAAACAACCTGTCACTGAGATTTTAGAGAATATAAGAAAAAATGGGGATACAGCACTTTGTGATTATACAAAACGCTTTGATCGCCTTGATATAACGCCTCAAAAATTGCGCATTACCGATGAGGAAATTCAAGCTGCATGTAAACAAATCCCAGTCGAGCTTATGGATGCGTTAGATATAGCAGCGAAAAGAATTAAATCTTTTCATGAAAAGCAATTACCTTCTAATTTGCATTACGAAGATGAAAGTGGTTTTGAGCTGGGTTATCGTTGGCTTCCCATGGATTCTGCAGGACTTTATGTTCCAGGTGGAACAGCCGCTTATCCATCATCTGTATTGATGAATGCTATTCCTGCCAAAGTTGCGGGCGTAAAAAGATTGGCAATGTGCGTACCTACCCCTGATGGGCAACTTAATCCATTGGTGTTAGCAGCAGCACATAAAGCTGGCATTACCGAAATATACCGTATTGGTGGCGCACAAGCTGTCGCAGCTCTGGCCTATGGCACACAAACAATTGCGCCAGTAGATTATATTGTAGGCCCTGGCAATGCTTATGTTGCCGAAGCCAAGCGTCAGGTTTATGGATTGGTTGGCATTGACAGTGTTGCAGGCCCATCTGAAGTCGTTGTGGTTGCTGACAAGAATAATAATCCTACGCATATCGCCCTGGATTTATTGGCACAATCAGAACACGACAAAATGGCTCAGTCTATTTTTATTACTAATAATCAAGATTTTGCAGACCAAGTTATTCAAGCCGTGAATGAACAGCTTGATATTCTGGCACGCAAAGAAATCGCGCAAAGCAGCTGGGATCAACATGGTGCTGTTATTATTGTACAATCTTGGGATGAGGCTGCAACTATCGTTAACCAAATTGCACCTGAACATTTAGAGTTAATGGTTGAAGAGACTAATACTCTATTTGAGGATGTTCGTCATGCGGGTGCGATCTTTATTGGCAAATGGTGTCCGGAAGCCATAGGAGATTATGTTGGTGGTCCGAACCATGTTCTGCCAACCAGTGGCGCTGCACGTTTTTCCTCTGGATTATCAATATTTGATTTTATGAAACGCACAACATTTCTTAAATCCAATGAAAAGGGAATCCAAAATGTTGGACCAGCCGCGGTTGCAATTGCCAATACCGAGGGATTAACAGCACATGCGCTTAGTATTTCGCAACGTTTAAAGAGTTTAGGCAAATAAAAGCTAGACTTTTTAAAGAAATAGTCGTTATGTTGTGGCAGTTTTAAATAATTAACCAAAAAATAAGGCAAAATATTACCAAATGTCTAAAGAAGATATGATCGAATTTAATGGAACAGTAACTGAGCTGCTTCCGAATGCTATGTTTCGTGTAACGTTAGACAATGAGCATGTTATTTTGGCACACACCAGTGGTAAAATGCGTAAAAATCGTATTCGTGTTCTGGCTGGGGATCGTGTTAGCGTTGAAATGACCCCTTATGACCTCAGTAAAGGTCGTATTACTTTCCGCTTTAAATAAGTTATATGGGTATGATTTCATCTGCTCAACAGCTGTGTAAGCTGCCTGTTGCATTGGCTTCGGCATCCCCTAGACGTATAGAGTTATTACAGCAAATTAATATTGCACCTTGTACTGTTCTAGCAACTGATATTGATGAAACCCCATTAAAACAAGAACTTCCTCGTGTATATGTAGAGCGCTTGGCTCATGCCAAGTTAGAGGCTGCTAAAACGCAACTTAAGGAATCTGTGCCTTTCATACTGGCTGCGGATACTGTTGCAGCAGCAGGAAGTCGTATTTTAAATAAAACAACTGATCGTCACGTAGCAGAAAAGCATTTACGTTTACTGTCTGGGCGTAGACATAGAGTGCATACAAGTGTTGTTTTATCAGAAACCAAAACAGGGCGTGTTTCAACGCGTTCTGTATATACCGTCGTGCAGTTCTCACGCTTAACAGAAAAACAACTACAAACCTATTTAGATTCGAATGAATGGCAAAGCAAAGCAGGCTCGTATGCTGCTCAGGGAATCGCTGCCAGTTTTATCAAAGCAATTAATGGAAGCCACAGTAATGTGGTGGGTTTACCTTTATTCGAGACCGCACAATTATTTCGTGGATATGGATTAATTCCTTGATGTTTACTCATACATTATAAATGGATCTTGTGCTATTTAAAGTAGTTTATCAATGCAGCATTACAGCATCGCAAAAATAGAAGATTTGTTCGTTAAAATTGAGCAAGAAGACCTTTTAAATAAAGAGGGATATGCCGAGATCATGATGCAAGGAGAAGCTTTGCTTCCTGATCTTCATTATGCTTATGGAACGCGTGAGCAAATTCCTATACAACGGCCAATTGGAATGCCTGCACAATCTCCAGGAATTCCCAAATCAATTACTTATCCATCTATGACGATTACCCACATTAAAAATGCTATTCTTTTACCAGGTGGTATTATCATTGCTCAAAACAAAATTCTTATAGATAGTTTCGCTTCAAATTGGGATACGACTTATCACAACTTTCTTAAAAAAATAAATAATACCTGTTGGGGCGTAGAGAATGCTTCACCCAATAAAACCATTCAACATCCAGTATTCTTTTGTGACTATCAACACTCAAACTTCTATGGGCATTTTATGTTGGATAGCTTAACGAGATTATGGGGATTATTTTATCTCAAGAATTTTTATAATTTAAATAACATTCATATATTTCAAACGTTTAATAACCAATATATCAAAGAGTATTTAAATCTATATAATATTAATGATCAAGAAATACACACTTTAGCAGAACCTTTATTAGTTGAAGATCTATACGTAGCAACAAAATCCTTGCAAATCCAAGAATATTGCTCTCCAGCTCTTCCATTGTGTTGGAATACACTTAAACGACCAACCGCAAATAATCACAAAGCTCGATTATATATATCTCGTAGAACTCAAGAAAAAAGACGCTTACAAGAAGAAGATAAAATCGAAGAATTCTTTGCTGCACATAATTATATTATTATTTATCCTGAAACTTTAAGTGTATCACAGCAAATTATTTTATTTAGTAATGCCAGTCATATTATTGGAACATCTGGAACAAATATGTTTGGAATTGCTTTTTCCCCACCAGATTGCAAAATTATGATTTTGGCTTCTGAGGTTTTTGTGCATTACAGTGAATTTTTTCTAAGATATGGTTATGTTGAAAAAATAATTTTATTAACTGGAAAAAGTGAAGCACATACAAATCCCGACTATGCTGGAAATATTAATGCCCCTTGGTCAATAGATTTTGAGAAACTCAAAGAAATGTCTTTGACCTTTAATTTTTTATAAAAGCATAAAATATTAATTTTATTCAATATATCAATAAGTTATACATATTTAATGTATAAGATGAAAATAACTCATAGAATTTTCGGTATATTTTCTAAAAATCATCTTGTGCGTGCTTTAGCAACAGAAAAAAACAAGCGTTAAATCAAATCCATGATACTTACATTATCCTGAAATATTGTAGATTAATTAATGTGATATATTTCTTTTATCATCAAAAATATATTTATAATGTAAACCTTTTTATAATAAAAGAAAGATTTACAGATGAATATAAATGAATTTATTGCATATTGCCAAGAAGGCCATTCTATATCGCCTGAACAGCCTGAACTCTTAAACTTATTGCATCAATGTCATTGTAACACACAAAGATTTACGATGACACTCAATAATAATTTTCATACGCAGGATGAAATAGTTGATCTTTTCAGCCAATTAACAGGGAAACTCGTTGACCCTTATTTTGTCTGTTCCCCCCCCCCTTTTTTTATACAGATTTTGGTAAAAACATTCATATTGGAAAGAATGTATTTTTTATACAGGCTGTTCATTCCAAGATTGTGGCGGTATTTTTATTACTGCGCCAATATTGCCTCCACCCGTTAAGGTAGTCGTACCGGATATATGCACATCCAATCCCTCTTTGTCCGCATGTAGTCCAGACATAGTTTCCCCAGTGAATTAATAATCATTATGAATACCTTTATAACCAATATTAGGTTGTACATTCGTATAATTACCCCCATGTGCTTAATCCACCACTGACCGTTGTGCTGTCGTATTTCGATGTGTTTTGGGGAGATGTATAATCAAATTCCCCGTATTAATCGTTATAGATCCATCACTGATCGTGCCATCCGCTGTTTTATTGGTAATTTGCGCACCATTAAGGCTCAAGCTGCCTGTAACGCTGGCCTGTGGCGTTCCTTTATCCCAATAGACGCACTGGCACCCACACCAAAGTTATTATTTGAGGATATTGTTTTATAACCAGCATTAAAGATGACATCATTGCCACTGATATTGCTGCCCTTTGCATTAATATCATTCTTAGCAGTAATATTAACTTTCTCCCCAGCCTGAACCGTTGATCCAACATCTGTCATGGTTTCCTTGATTGTATGAGATTTGCTGGAAGAATGTCCAACCGTTACTGAAACTCCAAATAAATTACTATTTACATTTGTTAAAGAACCTTGACCTAATACTCCTGCCTCTCCTAAGCCTGTTTGAGGTAATGGTAGAGCCAACCTTAATGGTATAACCACTTTTATTTTCAAATGAGCTAGAGTTGAAGGAACCTGATTTATGCCCTTTAATATTACTAAAGCCACTATTGGCAACGCTGTTCAGACCAACATTCACCGCAGACGACAACGCAACATTCCCACTATGATTTAATGTGTTACCAAAAAGGCTGACATCCCCGATCGTCGAATGAAAAGACGCATCCTTTCCCATTAATATGCTAGCCAAAGCCCCATGCCACCAACGATGCCATCGCGATTATACTTGATCCTAACTTATCCAGATCGGTTGGATCATCATATTTTGACTTTTCGTTTGTAATTTTTAGATATAAAAAAACGGGAAAGTTACTTCCCGTTTCAAATAGTTATTGATTATCATTTGGGGCGTCTGTGACTTTGGTTGCTTCTGCATGGGTTTGACTAATCTGAAACACTCATTTTTTACCAAGTAAAGTTGGGTATTGATATAATACCGAATATACTAAATGACGTCCTATATAAGCTGGATCACGTGCATGCGTGTCCATCGTGCAATACCCCTCAAAGACCGTTTCATAAGTAGATGGATTGTCTTATGAATAAATACATAATTTTGCTGTTAAAAAAGAATTATTACAGATAAAAAGGGGATTATTGTTGCCAATAGGTCTGACGATTTTTATTTTATAATAGATGAGATTCATGGTCACGGTTTCCCCTTTGGTATCCCAGATAGTGGGTTCTCCAGTGCTGGGATTAGTCGGCGTTGGCACTTACCATGTATAGGTTTTATCATACGTCTTTAATATACCAGAATCCACCATGATAATTATATTGGAATGTGCTTCTGCACCACCATTAACACCAGTACCAACCAATTTATATCCTTGAGCGGTTAAAAATCATCTCTCTTAACTTTTGCAAAAATAGTATAATATGCGGATTTTCATCCTTTTAACCAATCAGATTTATTACCACATGCTTTAGCAACATATTGAGTAATTTTTTCTGGCACGATCACACGAATGGTATCATCAGTTTTAGAAAGTGGTTTTGCACTATCTAATTTATTATCGATGGGAATGTAAAATACATCAGGATCACAAGCGGTAAGTGTTAAACAAAAACTCAATACAATAATAAATTAATAGATTTTCATTTTTAAACCCTGTTTGTGCTGGAGTAGTTTTACTTAGTGCAGCCTTTGCATCTTCTTTTTTTTTGGCAAGAGATTTCATGGTTAAGCCTGTCAGATCACCTGTAGCAGTATCAATGACAATATTGCCCCCTGTTAATATACCAACCTGTTAAATACCCTCACAAGAACTTAGGAGAATGTTTTTATGTAGAAATGGTATTTAGGAACCTTTTTTAGGGGAATTGGGTTCGATGCGGACAACTTCGGGGTGTGGTTGACTGTAAAGGAAGACTTTGTGTTGTCCCATCATATTGGGGTAATCATGCCAAACCGCCGTCGTAATGTGGTCTAAAATGTAAGACGGAGAATTGGCATCTGTACTCATTGATCATGATCCTTGAAATATCAGTTCATAATTATCAGGATGCTCGGGGCAATACAAAAACCCGTACTAAAATTATTATCAGTCATACATTTGAATAAAGGATTATTTTTTCCATTGGGTCTAACCAAGGTGACTTTATAATCAATATGTTTCATCGTATAGGGCTCTGCCTTGGTATCCCACGCTCTTGGGTTGCCCATACTGTCGGTATAGCTGGGCTCTGTCCATGTCCGTATCACATATTGATTGACACATAATATTCACTTGGACTACAAGCCGTTAATGCTGAACATAACCCTAATTAGATAATAAATTTATTTTGTAGGTACATTTGGTCCTCCTAGTTTTAGTTGCTTATCTTTCGATTTTGTATCTATTTTTGATCTTTTGGTTTGTCTATTTTGGGTGCTACTTTTAAAGAGATTATTCCTCCAGCTGTTGCATATAAACCAACAATACCAGCAATCGCACCAAACCCACCAACAATTACATCATGCGTAATCCTAGAAACGACCTTGTTTATATACGTTATCTTATCGTAATTTTATTTAGTATCGCTTTTTTGTTCTACTTGCGAAGAGTTATCTGATGGTGTTAATTTACCACCTTGTTCAATATTTTCCTTACTTCAATCATTCGCATCATCTTTGTTTTTAGGATCTTGAGGATTTTTTTGAACTGCTTGATATGTGGTCGGTCGAATATGATCATTCTTTAAACGGACGTCCAAGCGATGGACATAACTCATTCTTTACTGCCGAAGGATCTATTCCACTAGGTCCATAGACATTCTTTGGGGGATGGTATCGCTATGATGATGTTTACAACTTAAATTATGATTGGCAAGGCAAAGCACGCTTTGATTTTACGCAAAAAAATTTCCATATTGGTGCCTCGCGCGTTGTTGCACGGAACTCCATTGGGATCACGACTTTACAAGCCACGTATGAGTTGAAATCATTTAATAGTTATCTTAACTATTCTCGTATTGATGCACAAAGTGCAACTCTTTCCTCTTTGAATTTCAATGCTAGTGAATCTATGCGCGTTTAAAGTGGAGTTTGGTATGTCAGTCTTGGTAAGAAAGTAGGTTTGGTGGTGCAATGGGCACCAAAACATGGATGGGAGAGATTACAGCGCCTAATAATCAGCATACCCAATATGTTAAACCAACCCTAGATATTGATGAGTATAAGCCCATTATCCAAGGTTTAATGTGGCATACTTCTATTCATGGGGAATATGCCAGTAAAAATCAATATGCCAATGAACAGTTACAAATCGGTGGTCCTTATACGGTTCGTGGATATTTAAAACAAACCATGTTAGGCAATGCAGGGATTTATATGCGCAATGATCTTGCGTGGATTTTACCTACTCAAGCCATGAAATGTGATGGTTACCAATTTTTCTGTGAAGCCCTTCCTTATTCAAGGCACTGAACTATACGGTATATTTGACGTAGGGATGACCAGAGGTGTGTTTACTTATGCCAATATGCCAAAAACAGAAAAAGGCGGAAATCTTGTTGGCGCTGGATTGGATATCAGAAAAACCACAGGAACACTCTTCTGGAATGCCTCCGCAACCCACACCCTTACAACCGCAGGGCTTCCTCCAGAAAGATGGATTGCTATGTTCAGTGTCGGCATCAGATTATAATACTATCAAACTTATCCACAATTTTGTGGGTAAGTCTGAGAGCAGATAATGTATTAATTATATACACTCTTCTATAATCAACATTTTATTATCTTCTAAAATCCAACAATATTCCTGAATAACTATCAGTTTATAAAAACTAATTATCGTAAAAAATCTGCAAACTCTTTTATTATAGCGTTTGCAGATAGCAATATTCTATTTCATCTAATAATAAATTGATATTTATTATTAAGCTATTTTTCTGTTATTATTTACACTTTCAATAATATAAGAGTGATCTGATACAATTGTTAAGGTAAGTCTGGTATGTATACTACAATGTTTTTTTATATTTAATGGTAAGAAGGCTTTTCCATTTGTCCAACGACAAGGAATGTTTTCTTTAACATCCCATCCTGACAAACAATCGGTTTTTGTGTGTGTTGTAATATCATATGTTTTACCATTTCTTTGCAAGGTAATATCTCCGACTAATACCCCTAAATAACGACGATCATCAATAAAAGATCCAATTACATCACAAGGTCTACTGGTTCTAGACATGATCCATACACCTTGTGTATCAGCAGGAAGAGTGAACGTTAATTTGTTATTTATTTGACTTGTCTTTTGGGTAATCACTTTACCTTTATCGGTAATTAAATATAAATCAGGGTCTTTTGTCATTATAGTTGTTTTAGTATTTAGCTGATCTTTTGAAATACGATTAAAAATATTTTGATAAATAGGTTCAACCACATCACGAGTAACAGTTAACAAAGCAGCAGCATCATCCTCCCAACTTTTAGGATGATTAAAAGAGGTATCAATCACATTCTGATCATGATTAAATATATGACGATTACCTGTGTCTAAATAACTTTCTGTTAATACACCATCAGCTATAATGACTGAATGATTTTCAGTCTCAATGTGATAATAATCATATTGAGTAAAAGAAGTATCGTAAAAAATCGAGTTGTCATTTACCAGCATTCTTACTGGTATAAATTTTCCATCAAAAAATAAGCAATGCTCAGGGGTTAATAATAAATCTTTGTTAGGAATATTCTCAGCCAAGGCACCTTTTAAAATTCGCACAGGATATTCAGATTCATCATAAGTAGATTTTTTCTCAACAATCTTTTTCTTATGCCCAACCCAAGTGACAGGACGTGGATTTTTAGTTTTAGTTCGATAATCATAAGTCATTACCAAATCACCAATTGTAATGTTTTCCACAGCACAGAACCCATCTGGTGTTTCAATCATCGTGCCCGCAAGGAAACAAACCTCAAATACGACATTTCCATTGGCATCCGAGCCCAGTTCATACCCATAATTACCAATACCAGCAACATTTAACGTAACGGTCGATCCATCTTTTAGGTTAAATATAACATGGTCATTATCTGGGTATGTAACCCCTGTAACATCATTTTGAGTAACACCATCTAAAACAATAGTATTGGAATCTTCTGGATTATTACCAGTAAATCCAGATATAACAGTTGTTGCACTACCTGTTCCTGAAATAACAATCCTTGCCATATCATTCGTAGAAATGAGATCTTGATAACTTCTCATTGTAGGAATACTTGCACTATTTAATAAATCAATAATTCCCCCTGCAGATGTGTTAATATAAATATATCCACCTTGTTTTAAGGTAACAACACCAGAAAGTTTACCGCCTTCACCAATAACGACACTAGCATTTGAATTAATCGTGGCATTCAATAATACGCCATGATAGCCAATAGATAAATTACCGTTTTCTATAATGGTCGTTTGATCAATAACCCCACCTGACACAACATTAATATTGGCACCAGAGCTGACAAAAGTCATATAGGCACTTCCATCATTAGAAATATTTAAAGTAGCCCCAGAATTAACAATTGTGCTGACAGTTAAGCCACTATTTACATTTAATATCCCGCCACTTAGAATGGTTGTGTCTGAAATATATGTATTATTGGCATTAAAGACCCCGCCATTACTAATAAATGTATTATAAACAATTGGAGTAACATTATAATTATAATTACTAATATTAAAAATACCGCCCGAATTAATTGTAGTACTCATGATTAAAGGATTAATGGCATTATCCGCATTAATAACGTCTAAAGTACCCCCATTATTAATGGTTATAAATTCACTATCATTATGTTGAGCATTTTTAATATTCAATAAATGAAGAACTGCATTTGAATTAATTTCCACACGCCGTAAAATCGTATTACTTGCATAAAAAGTATTTGTTGAGTTTATTTGAGCTGATCTTAGATAACCAGCAATTATATTGACAATACCATTATTAAAGATCATATTTTCAATATTAGCACTCGTTGTATTTAATACAGCACCGGAGTTAATTGTAATATTGCTAATATAAGCACCATTCTCTCTATCTTTAGTATAGATGACATTCATAGAACCATTATTTAAAATAATGTCATCCGCATATGCACTATTATATAAGTTAAAATTTCCACCGGAATTAATAGTAACATTGGAGGCACGACCATAATATAGATCAAAATGAGCACCAGTATTGATTGAAGTATTATAAACACTTGTATTTCCTCCTGATGCTGTAACATATTGTGAGGTAATATTTGTATTGTTTAACCCCCCACCCTTATAAGTTTCTTCTCCATTTACTAAAAAAAGATGTACATTAGAGTTCAACCCATTGAGTTGTGAAATTTCTCCACCATCCCAAACTCCTTGTTGCAGAATTAATGTCCCACCATTGCTGCCAAAAATCGTACCATATAAATTCGGCTTTCCACCATTATTCCAAGAACTGCTATAATTTATAATTAAAGACCCACCATTAATTATATTTTTAAATGAAGAACCATCAGTTCCAATCTTTAACGTCCCCGCGGATAAAATAGCGCCACTTAAAGTTGCTCCATTGGTAAGTTCTAATATTGCATTACTATTAAATTTATAATCTGATAATAGGTTTTGAGTTAATGAATAATTACCGTCAAATCCTAAGGTTCCACCTTTACTTCCAAAGGTAATATTTTGAAAAACCGTGGCAGAATTATTGAATAACACCCCACCATCAATCGTAATATTACTTGCTGCCCCTCCAGCACCAATAACAAATGATCCTTGATTAGACAAAACCATATCATGTAAAACAGCACCACTTTGTACAATAAATTTTGCTTTTGAATCTAATGTAATCAAAGAAAAATTATCTGTGCTCCAATTCGCATTACTGTTTAAAGTGATTGACCCATTCTCACCAACAGAGGTTACCCCGACAGATCCTCCAGAGTAAATATTAAGGGTTCCAGAACTATATATATAATTATTATTCGCAAAACCACCATTAGTTACACTTAGGCTTCCTCCTCCACTAATGTAGTTATGATCAGCAGAGCCTCCATTATAAATAATTAAGTCAGCAGAAGTATTGGTTGTATAACCACTAAAACCATATATAAAATTATTCTCAGCCAAAGCACCAGAGGAAACTTTTACAGTTCCACCCATACTGATGTGAGTATTATTTATAGAACCACCGTATACATTTAAATTACCTGAATTATAAATATAGTTATTGTTCGCAGAGCCACTGCTATTGACAGTTAAATTTCCACCAGCACTGATATAGTTATTATTAACTAACCCACCACTATTAATATTCAGCAAACCTTTACTATAAATATAATTATTTTTAGCTACACCTGTATTATTAACAGTCACAGTACCTGATGAAATATAGAGAAACTCACTCGATCCATCATTAATAATAACAGCACCTCGATTTAAAACTGTATTATAATAAGCACTACCCCCATCAGATATAGATACTGTTTGAGAGGTTATATTACTATTTTGTAAAATTTGCCCAGAGGATACGACAAGATCAACCATTTTACTTCCTTAAAAATTTCTTTAATCAAATTATTACATAAAATTATTAAAATTTGTTAGGCAATTCATTCTTGTCAAATAATATTTATTTTATACGACAACAAACATGAAACCCAGTTCCCCATAATCAAGCCATTTATCCTATTGAATTATTTAACATTATTAGTAACCAATGTTGTTTTTAATCTAACGATTGATAGCTTCATCTGTTAATTATAATTGGTGCCTTAACTGAGCATAATGACAAATATCTGGTGCATTTTAAGGAAATACTTCAAAGGGTATTAACAACTTGGCTCTTATATTCTTGAATACTTTTGCTATTTATAGAATTTTTAAGATTTTCAATCATATTTTCGCATGGCTAATTTTTGCGTTTTAATATTAAATTATAATCAATATTTATTATGATTTTTATAAGTTGCGGAGTTTGTCATTATAAATTATCAAATTACTTCTTCAGTTGAAAACAAGATATAGCAGTGAATGAAATCTTATTATAAATATATTGTTTCGAATGATAGTCATAATATTCATGCACACTATATAATGCATATTCCAAAAATGGATATAAAATTATATATTAACAGGTGTTTGCAAAAATTATAATTAACTTAGATTTCACATTATTAAATTAATGTCATAAAAGAATATATAATACTGAAAATATTAATGATAGAATTAAAGAAATCCACTAACATGTTATTTAATTATGTAGTGAGTTTTAATGTTTGGGGTAATAAAATAATAAAGCATTATATCGTTACTCAAATAAATACTTGAATATATTTTTATAAATATAAAATGAAATCTTAATATTAAATATGACAAAAATACAATTAATTTGCATGTCTGGTGTTGTTCGAATTGCTGTTATAAAAGAGCAAAACCTGCTTGATTTTGGCGTGTGGTATCCTGGACACTCTGATGGATTTGGCGATATTTATATGGGCCGTGTTGACAGCTGTTTAACTGCTTTGGGTGGGGCTTTTATAACTTTGGGTAAAAATCTCTCTGGTTTCTTACCTGAGAATGCAGGTGCCAAAGGGCTACATGAGGGAAACTGGATTATTGTACGTGTCACTCGCAGTCATCAAGGAGGGAAAGGATTACGTCTAGATGGACGAAATATCCCACCTTTAACCTTACCAAAAGATAAAACACCAGAGTTATTACAAGCTGGTCCTTCTTTATTTGAAGAATTGGCGCAAAGATGGCATAATGCAGATATTATCAGTGATGAACTCAACATCACCAACCTAATCCCTGCATCCTATAAATCAAGAGTGCACCTTGCCAAAGAGCCTATTGATCCAGAAATCATGGAACAAATTTACGCTTTGGAGACTAATGAAGTAGCCTTGCCCATGGGGATGAGAGCCAGTATTACCCCTACCCCTGCGTTGGTTGCCATTGATATGGATACTGCAACACAAAGCAATGATAATCAAAATAAATTACGTTCACAATTTAATGCCAATCAACTAGCATTGCCTCAATTATTGCATCAACTGAAACTACGCAACTTGTCTGGTGCTATTATTGTCGATTTGGCTGGGCTTCCTATTAAAAAGCGTCGTTTATTTCAAAGAGAATTTGAGCAAGCTTTGCAAAATGATCCCTTGCATCCTAAATTCTTAGGGTTTACCAATTTAGGCTTGGCCGAGATCACACGCCCTCGTAAACGCCCACCGCTACATGAAGTATTTTCATGTGATCATGGACAAGCGATACAAATTCTGGGCAACTTGGAGAGAAAATTTAAGAGCCTTGCCTCCCCCCATCAATACCAGCAAATTACGTTGATCTTAAGTATTCCCTTATATCAAGCATTGCAAAATGACCAATGGGCCGTTAATCATTTTGAAAAACGGTGTACAATTTCTTTGTCCATCGAATCAAACCCATCTTTTACCACTTGTCAATGGGAGTATCAGTATGCCTAAAACCTTAGAAAAATGTCCAATTTGTAAAAAAAAAACAACCTTAGAATACAAACCTTTCTGTTCTAAGCGTTGTGCTGATATTGACCTAAGTCGTTGGTTTTCCGAAGATTATCGTCTGAGCTCTGAACCACGCGATGAAGATGAAGCAGAAGAATTAGCAAATTCTTTAAAAGAAACACTTGATCAGAATCATGATGTAGGGTAAATGCTTTGTATACAGTGATTCACTGAAACCGAAACAGTGAATAATTATGAATGCCCAAGTAGCTCAGTCGGTAGAGCAAGCGACTGAAAATCGCTGTGTCGGTGGTTCGATTCCGCCCTTGGGCACCATTTCTAAATTAATCCTTTTAAAAATATTAATATTGTTAAGCTGATTATCTTATGCAGTAATAATCAATTTAATTATAATTACATCCTCAATTTGTTGATCTTTGAAATATATAAAGTCTTAATAAGAACATTATATTGACACTTATTGCTTTGACAAAACAGCTTAAACTTTCTTTAAAAGAATATTGTCAATATGCAGATCTGTTAAATATACATAATTTCACAAGGTAGATTACAAACTGCTGAAAAAACAGATAGCTACGTGAATATTTTAAAAGTTAAATAACCATTTTATGTAAAATAAATATTGCATTATATCAGATATTAATGGTTATAATTAAACCAATGGTTGAAATTAAAATTTGATTTTCTTAATTATACATGTATATAAGTAAACATGATAATGTGTACATGTATATATGGATATCTTGATAATTAATGTGCATTATTCACAATAAAATATGACATAATCTTTAAATGTGATTTGAAAAACATGACTGATAAAAAGGATTTTCTATCAGCAGAGAATACCTCAAGTGTTTCATCTGTCGATAATGGCGACTATAAACTGCAACAAAAGGTTGAAGCATCTTTACAACCCAAGAGCGATTTTTTATCAGACGATTCTGAATATCATTCTGATAAAAAAAATGCCTCGTTACGCCTGATGATCCCCACTTATCTAGATAATCAGTTAACACAAATTGCCGCAAGTAAACGCGTGACAAAACGATTTTTAATTCTAAAAGCACTGGCTCAAGCAGGATATCATCTTGAAAAAGAAGACTTAGTCACTGACAAAAGGCGAGTGAGGTAAAATATTAAAAAAACCAAGATATTTCAAAATATAGTAACCATTTGTGTCTGTATAAGTCAGTAACAGCCATATAATAGTCAACAATAAATAATTATTTAAAAGCTACAAAGTATCTAAAGGATTTTATATGAAACTTCTAAAGAAAAAACATAAACCCATGCACATTAACGATATTATTATTGTTGATGATGATAAATTAAAAAAAGCCATCACAGCAGCAGCTCTTGGCAATGCTATGGAATGGTTTGATTTTGGTGTTTACGGCTTCTTGGCAATTGTGTTGGGTAAAGTGTTTTTCCCAGGAGCTGACCCTAGTATCCAAATTATTGCTTCTTTGGCAACGTTTGCGGTTCCCTTCTTGGTAAGACCTATAGGAGGGATTTTCTTTGGTATTTTAGGTGATAAATATGGCCGACAAAAGATCTTGTCAATTACCATCGTTATCATGTCGATCAGTACCTTCGCAATCGGCTTAATCCCCAGCTATCAGACTATCGGAATATTGGCACCTATTCTTCTATTGATATGTAAGTTAGCCCAAGGATTTTCAGTGGGTGGTGAGTATTCTGGTGCTGCAATATTTGTTGCTGAATATGCCCCAGATCGCAGACGTGGCTTTTTAGGAAGTTGGCTTGATTTTGGCTCTATTGCTGGATTTGTATTAGGGGCTGGTATTGTCGTAATCATCTCAAGTATTATTGGAAATGAGAATATTATTGAATGGGGTTGGAGAGTGCCTTTCTTCTTGGCCTTACCTCTTGGTTTTGTTGGTATCTATCTAAGACACCAATTAGAAGAAACCCCTGCGTTTCAAAAATATGTTGAAAACATGGAAACCGATAACAAAAAAGAATTACAACAACCTCCAAAATTGTCATTTAAAGAGGTTGCCACCAAATATTCAAAAAGCTTTTTAACTTGTATCGGTTTAGTATTGGCAATGAACATTACCTATTATGTTCTATTAACCTATATGCCAAACTATCTTTCTGGGCGATTAGGATATTCTGAAGATCATGGATTATTAATTATTATTGCCATTATGGTTGGTATGTTATTCGTACAACCTTTTATTGGACTGATGAGTGATAAAATTGGCAGAAGACCATTTATTTTCGCCGGAAGCATTGGATTACTGTTATTATCATATCCAGCTTTTCACCTCATTCAAAGCAATGTTATTGGATTAATTTTTGTTGGATTATTAATCTTAACAATATCATTAAACTGTTTTGTAGGTGTTACAGCCTCTATCCTCCCTGCTCTTTTCCCAACAAATGTACGTTACAGTGCCCTTGCAATTTCCTTTAATGTTTCGATTATCATTGCTGGGTTTACACCTGCTTTTGTTGCTTGGTTAGTGACCATTACAAACAATTCATATATGCCAGCTTTTTACCTAATGGGAGTATCACTTATTGGTATATTTACTGCATTTACGATGCCTGAAACTGCGAATAAACCATTAAGAGGCGCAACCCCCACTGCTTCAGATAAAGAAGAAGCTAAAGAAATTCTAACCGCACATTTTGATACTATTGAACAAAAAGTTGACCAACTTGACGAGACGATCGCCGAGCTTGAAAAGAAACGTCAAACCTTAATTGATCAACATCCAAAACTAGATTAAATATTTTTACTTTTGAAAATTACTAGTCAAAATAGAAAAACAAGCTAAAATAGTACACGTATTCATTTTAGCTTGTTTTATCATCATCAGTCTTTTTTATAGAATTATTCAAAAGTGATAAAAAACGTAACAATAAGCATAAAAATATTATTGGTTTTATTCAATGAACTCTGTAGCATTAATTGTTACTTACAACCGACTAACAAAATTAAAAAAATGTTTAGAAGCAACTTTGCTTTTATCATTTGATCATATTGTTGTTGTCAACAATATGTCTACTGATGAGACTATGCAGTGGCTGACTACACAAACAGATCCTCGATTACATATTTTAACAACAAAGCAAAATTCAGGGGGGGCTGGCGGATTTAAATATGGATCACAGTATATAACTAGCAACTTACAAACCGACTGGGTGTTTTTCTTTGATGATGATGCCTATCCTACTTTAAATCTATTAAATCAATTTGAAGCATTCAATAAAAAAAATTATCAATTATTTTGCAGTAAAGTTTTATTACCTTCTGGCAAACTATGCAAAATGAATATTCCTTATAAAAAAGTTCCATATAGTGTATATCAAACTTTCTTATATAATATTTTTCCTAGAAAATTCCTTCCTAATTTCAAACAACAAGAAGAGGTAGAAACTTTTTCTTTTGTAGGAGCAATCGTTCACCAAAACATACTGAGACAATACTCAGATCAAATTGATGAAAAATTATTTATTTATTTCGATGATATTCTTTTTTCTTATTATTTAACTCGATCAAATTATAAAATTCATCTTTTACCACAATTAGTTTTTATCCACGATACCAATGTTAATACCAATATTTATAAAGAAAAAAAATTATATTACCTTGTAAGAAACCTAATTTATTTAAGAAAAAAACAATATTCCCCTTTTTCTAAATTAACAATCTTTCTTAGAGTAATAAATATTTTGATATTATGTATTTTCAAAGGAAGAAAAATTCGGTCTATTATATATTTTTTAAAAGGGATTAAAGATGGCCTCTTATTTAGATAACAAAATTAAATAATTTACTTATAAAATATGAACTGATAAAAACTAAACCCATATATTTATGTAACCATCATGAACAAAGCAAAATGAAAAATATATCTCTTTATGTTTCTTATCACAATAAATGTGATTTAATTAAAACACAGTATTATAAACCTATTCAAGTAGGTACAGAATATAACTCAGTTTTATTTCCTTCAGAGTTAAATGATGCAACTGGAGAGAATATTTCTATCAAAAATAAAAGTTTTTGTGAATTAACAGCACAATATTGGGTATGGAAAAATGATTTAACCAGTGATTTTATTGGATTTTGTCATTATAGACGCCATTTTATTTTCAATCCACAAAACAAAACACAAAGCGATATATATGGTGTCATTCCATTTGAAAAAATGAATGACGATTATCTAAAAGAAATTGGTTACTCTGATATCGCACTTGAAAAATTTCTTAAAAATGTAGACGTTGTCATTCCAGAAAAATGGGACGTACGTAATTTATATGCAAAAAACAATCTTGATCAATATAAACAAGGTCAAAACCTAGATATAAATGATTACTACACGTGCCTTGCAATTCTAAACGAAAAATATCCTGAATATAATGAAACTGTTAGCAGTTATAATAGATCTGTATATGGTTACTATACGAATATGTTTATTATGAAGCGAAATATTTTTCAGCATTATAGCCAATGGTTATTCGATATTTTATTTGAGCTAGAGAAAAGAATTGATTTAAGCAAAAGAGATTTACAAGAATACAGAGTGTTTGGATATATTTCTGAATGGTTATTTGGAATATATGTTACCCATTTGATGCAAAACAAAAAGCTAAATATCGTTGAATGTCGCCGTACATTTGTCCATAATACTCATACAGGGGCATATTCTTTGTCATCACAAGAACCTAATTTAATCATAAATCATGATAAAGATTTGTTAAAAAAAATTGATAAAGAATACAAAAAAATCATCCCTATTGTAACAACTTTTAACGAGAATTATGCTTTAACAGGTACAGCTTTAATACAATCTATTATTGAAAATAGTGACCCTACTTGTTTTTATGACATTTATATACTTGAAGGTGCTTTAACAGACACAACCAAGTTTAATTTTCAATTTATGTTTAGAAATCTAAAGAATTTTAAACTGAACATTGTAAACTTAGATCGTTATTTTGACGGTAAAGAATTATACCTACATGCACATTTTTCTAAAGAAATATGCTATAGAATACTAATCCCCACCATTTTACCTCAGTATAATAAAGTGATTTATTTAGACGCTGATATGGTCGTAAATAGAGATATTCAACATCTCTTTGATATTGATATAGGGCAAAAATCTATTGCTGCTGTCAAAGATTATGTCATGAAGGGTTTTATCAAATATAAAACTATGTGCAGAGATACCTGTGGTTCTTTAACCGCAGAGGAATATTTGAAACAATATCTTGGAATGAAAAATCCTGCTGACTATGTTCAGTCAGGCACATTAATCTTGAATACCGAGAAAATTAGAAAAACTGGTATAGATCAGTTAATTTTACAAGACCTAAGTAAAACAAGTTATTGGTTTCCTGACCAAGATCTTATCAATAAACATTTAGAAGGTGATGTATATTTTCTTGATACCAACTGGAATGTTTTACATGGCAATGGAAATTTGGATACATTCTTTAAAAAATTACCTTTAGAAGTGATGGAAAATTATTTTAAGGCTCGTAAAGATCCATGGATTATCCATTTTGCTGGTGAGCAAAAACCATGGATCAATCCTTCTACTGAATTTGCTGCAATATTTTATTATTATCTGCGCAACACTCCTTGGAGAAATTACAGAGCAAATGGAACGAATTCCTCAACTATCCCACAAAACATAGAACGCGAAATAGACCAAATTTACGTCAATCAAGCGATAACGATCAGACAAATTCTTAAACCTTTTGTAAACAGATTCCTTCCTGTTGGAACTAAGCGCAGAAATGTGATGTATAAATTATATTTGATGGCAAGCAAAAGGTTATAACTAAATATGATGAGATAAGGTTTATATTTAATATAAACTTTATCTTAACTTTATATTAAAAAAGACCGTATATGAATTTTTATAAAAAAAATGAAGCTTTAATTATGGGGCTTATTTTATGTATTCTATCTCTCCATGCTGCTCTTTGTGCTGTTAAACGTAAAATAGAAATTTGATATGGGTTTTCTTAACCTTTCTTTTCTTACCCTTTTTCTTTGTTATAGAATATTTACCTGAACAATTTGAAAAACAGTCAAAATGATAGCCTGCAAAGCATGTACCAAAGAAAATTCACCAGCCACTAAACTAGACATCCTAATTCTTTGTATAAACAAACCAAAATTTCAATTTATGAATGATTTATCGGCGGGTTAATTACCTGTATCAATGATTCAAGGTTTCCCAAGTTGTGATGATTCATTTAGTAAAAAATTTAACACAAGAAACTCTGAAACAAATACATCTTCTGAAGAGCGAAAATAAACTGCCTCTGCTAAATTAGGTAATGATACAGAACATTCAATTGCATACAAACTTTTTAAATAAAAAACGATAAGATTTATTTACAAGTTCAGTTGGTAGATTAACGCTGTCTTTAATAAAATAACGACAGAATTTTAAATCATAAATAGTTTATTTTAAAATATTCTTATATTTATGATATATGAAGTATTAACTTAATAATATAAACAAGGCTTTATCTATGAGTGTCACAAGACGTGATTTTTTGAATGGTGTAGCAATTAGTATTGTTGCGGGAATGGCTCCTTCTCAGATATTAAAGGCATCCGAAAGAACTGTAACGCAAACCTTTGATTATCCCCCTATTTTAACTGGACTTCGGGGAAATCATCCCGGCTCTTTCGAAGGAGCCCATGCTTTGGCGCGTGAAGGTAAAAAGTTTGATCCCAAGAGCTTACCTATCCAAGAAAATTACGACCTTGTTATCGTTGGTGCTGGGCTTAGTGGTTTAGGGGCGGCTTATTTCTGGCAACAACTTAATGGCAAAAATAGCAAAGTTCTCTTAATTGATAATCATGATGATTTTGGCGGCCATGCCAAACGCAATGAATTCCATACTGGCGATCGCATGATCTTGGGTTATGGTGGCAGTGAATCTTTCCAATCTCCTTATCATAATTTCAGCCCCGTCGTTATGGGATTAATCAAAGATTTAAATATTAATATTGAAAAAATGGGAAAAGATTTTGATAAAACTTTTTATCCAGATCTTAATCTAAGTCGTGGTGTTTATTTCGATAAAAAGAATTTCGGTGTTGATAAAATTGTCAGTGGTGATCCTGGTCGTGCTGTTTCTGATGATATTCCACCAGATCGTTTAAATGGGCGTAATATTGTTGATTTTATCAATGATTTTCCTTTAAGTGAAGAAGACCGTAAAGCGCTTATTGCGCTGCATACGGAAAATAATGATTATATGTCAGGAATGAGTACAGACGAGAAAACTGCCTGGCTTGATAAACACAGCTATTCACAGTTTTTAAAAGACAAAGTTAAACTAAACGATAGTGCTATTCGATATTTCCAACAAAGAACAAATGATTTCCAAGCTGTTGGTATTGATGCTGTATCTTGCAGTGATGCTCGAGTTTGTGCCTTACCAGGTTTTGATGGTCTTAATTTGCCCCCACTTGATGAGGAATCTCTTGCTGATTTAGAAGACCCCTATATCTATCACTTTCCTGATGGAAATGCTGGATTAGCACGCTCTATTGTTCGCCGTTTAATTCCTAATATAGCTCCTGGCGATACAATGGAAAGTATCGTTACTGCACAATTTGATTATAGCCAACTTGATAAACCTGAAAATCCCGTAAGGCTAAGATTAAGCAGTACAGGTGTTCACGCTGCCAACGTTGATGATGGTGTAGAAGTCACTTATTTAAAAGATGGCAAGTTGCACAAAGTCAAAGGGGGTCATGTTGTTATGGCTGGATATAATATGATGATCCCTTATATTGTTCCAGAAATCCCACAAGCTCAAAAAGAAGCTTTAAAGCAAAACGTTAAGGCACCTTTAGTTTATACCAAAGTCATCGTTAATAATTGGGAACCTTTTATAAAAAAAGGTGTGCATGAGATTTATGCTGTTGCTGCCCCTTATAGCCGTGTAAAATTAGATTATCCTGTAGATATGGGTGATTATAAACATCCCCGTGACCCTAAGACACCGATTTGTTTACATATGGTTTATGTACCAACTTTCCCTGGCAGTGGCCTCAGTATTCGTGAACAATCTCGCAAAGGGCGTGCATTCTTACTTGGTACACCATTTGATACACATGAACGTATGATTCGGGATCAATTACAAGGCATGTTCGGGGACGCAGGTTTCGATCATGAAAAAGATATCCAAGCAATTACAGTTAATCGTTGGGCACATGGTTATTCCTATACATATAGCGGGTTATCCGAAGCCGATGAAGACAGCGCACAAAAAATCATAGACATTGCACGGAAACCCGTTGGGCGCATTACCATTGCAAACTCTGATTCTGATTGGGCACCCTATGCACATGCTGCCATAGATCAAGGACATCGTGCGATCACCGAAATACAAAAGATGAAAGGGTAATCATGAAACGCTTATCATTTTTATTTTTGATGGCATTACCCAGTATTGTACATGCAAATCCAACGATGTCTCAAGGGGAATATATTTTCCGTGCCAGTGATTGTGCTGCGTGTCATACGGCTCCCAATGGGAAAGAGCTTGCTGGAGGCGTTCGTTTTCCAACACCTTTGGGATATATTTATTCAACGAATATCACCCCTGATAAGAAATATGGTATTGGAGATTGGAGTTATAACGATTTTGTTCGTGCAGTGCGTAAAGGTGTATCAAAAGATGGTCGCCATCTATACCCCGCCATGCCTTTTCCTTCTTATGTCAAATTAAGCGACGAGGATATGCGCGCTTTGTATGACTATTTAATGCAAGATGTCAAACCTCAAGAAGTTGCCAATCGCCCATCAGATATTTCTTGGCCTTTGTCCATACGCTGGCCAATTGGTGCTTGGAATAGAATGTATACTGAAACCAAGCGTTTTCAACCACGCCAAGATAAGAGTGAACAATGGAACAGAGGTGCTTATCTTGTCCAAGGGCCTGGGCATTGTGGAACTTGTCACACACCTCGTGGTTTTGGAATGCAAGAAAAAAGCTTTGACGAACAAAAGGGCAGCTATCTAAGTGGTGCGCAGCTTGCTGGTTGGTACGCCCCCTCTATTCGTAACACGGGGTTTTCAAAAGAAGAAACCATTGATTTGTTAAAAAAAGGCCGCAGCAAGAACAAAGCTATTGCTGGCCCTATGGATGAAGTCGTAAGCGAAAGCACTCAATATTTATCAGACAAAGATCTTGATGCAATTGCAACCTATCTTGCCGATATGGATGATCACAAAAGCTCGGCTACTTCTGGGGCAAAAAAAACCATTAGTATTCTTCAAACTGAATATAATAATGGTGAGTTTATGTATAAACGATATTGTTCTACATGCCATGGAACAGATGGTAAAGGAAACGATCATGTCATTCCACCACTTCAAGGCAATTTAACCGTTAACAGTGAAGATCCATTAACATTAATTCGCATTGTCTTAGAAGGTGGGGAAACCCCTGTCACTCATAATAACCTTCCTTATAAAATGCCAGGTTATCAATGGGTATTAACGGATAAAGATACTGCTGATGTGCTAAATTATATTCGCACTAACTGGGGCAATCATGCCGAATTGATTACACCAGAAGAAATAAAATCTACAAAAGAAACCATTAAAAAGAACTAGTTCAATAAACAACAGTGGGAATAAACACCACTGTTGTTTATTAATTAATTACACTTATAAAATATTTTTATTTCATATTCTGAGAAAGCTCAGTTCTTTTGAGCCAATAATGTCGCAAACCTTAGCTTAATTCGATTTCCATTTTGATCGGTTTTATGTAATAGCCCTGTATCTTCGTTATATTTTTTAATCGTCCATCCATCATAATATGAAGCTAATTCTTTTGGTTTAAAAAGGAATGTAAAAAAATCCAAAGTGCAAGGATAATCATCGGTATCCATTGCAGACACAATTAAATTATAGCCTCCTATTTTAGTCGCATTTTGCATATTTTTAATTATATTTGGAATAGAAGACGGCTGTAAAAACATTAAAACAACGGTTGATAAGATAAGGTCATATTGCCCAGAAAAATCCATACCATTAAAATCAACAATTTTAGTAGTAATGGTGTTAATAGATTCATTAACACAAATCATATCAAGTTTTTGTATAGAATCAGGATTATGATCCCAAGCATCAACCGTAAAACCTTGCTGTGCCAAATAGAGACTATTTCTGCCTCCTCCACATCCTAAATCAAGTGCTTTTCCCACTTTTAACTGAGGCATTGCCTCAACAATTTCAGAATGAGGATGCATTAAATTATATTTATTTGAAAAATAGTCTTTAGATAAATCCATTTGATTTCTCCCTTTCTTAATAATGCATTTATAATATAGCTTTATAAAAAACATTATAACAATAAAAATTACTTTTATTTTTTAAAGAATAATTTGAGATTACATGCAGCAAGATACCTAATAATAAAAAGAAAAAACTTTATAGATTTTAAAACAATTTAAGATTACAAAGAGGATCTCTCTTGATTATAAGATTAAAGATATTTTGATGAAAAAAACAAACCTTTTTCTATTATGCGTTATTTTTTGGATGACCGCGGCGGCAGGTTTTTCTGGTTTTATGGGAAAATGGAGCTTTCGTGATACAGAAGATCGTTTCGGCATAGTCGAAATGCTGGATGGGACTGCGACCAAGCCTTTTGTGTATAGGCAATTAGGACCTATCATTGCGGATGGTTTTGTCCAGATTACGCCATCCAAGCTCAAGGAAACTATTGCAAAAAAAATAAAGCCTGAAAAGACGTTTTCTAAAGTATCAACACAGCTCAATATCGATCACAAGTTTAAATATAATATTATCTATTATCTTTGCTTTTTATCGCTTTTCTTCAGCCTTTTTATATTAAGAAAAATATTACTTTACTTTAATTGCAGCCCAACGGCCTCTATTTTCGCCCCTGTCCTATTGATCCTTGCCTTTCCCTATATTCAAACATATGGGGGCTATTTTTATGATAGTATTGAAATCTTTTTTATGTCTGCGGCCTTTTTATGCGCACTGAGAAAAAGGTATATTCTTCTCTTTTGTTTAATTCTTCCTGCAACGCTCAATAAAGAAGTCTTTTTTTTCTTCTTACCGACTTTGTATCCATTAATTCGTAATCATTTAGATTTTAAGAAATCGATTGTGTTAACCTCTGCAATGGTTATTACAGCAGGGATTGTCAATATTATTGTAAAAAAGCTTTATGCAGCCAATCCTGGTGGTGTAGCGATTTTTCACTTGTTCGATAATTTAAAAAATTATATCAACCCTCTTACTTATATTAAATTCGAGACAACTTATGGCATTATTGGCCCTAAAAAAATGTCAATCCTCTCTGTAATTATTATTCTTACAGTTTTTGTTAACGCATGGAAATATTGCTCCGATCTCTTGAAAAAACATATTTTTTTCGTTATTTGTATCAATTTACCGTTATTCTTACTGTTTTGTGCTACTGGAGAGTTACGTAATTTAAGTCTATTTTTCGTATCATTTACGGTAATGATGGGCTATCTCATTGATAAAAAAAACTGTAGTGCGTAATATTTTGTTTAGTGCAATATGAATATACAAACTTGCAAAGATTTCATTCGACTATTTATACGCTATTTTGCAGTAGGGTTAATTAACACCTCGGTGCATTGGGCTGTTTTTTATACATGCTTTTATGGTTTTCATAAATCTCAGACCATAGCAAACTTTATTGCTTTTTGTTGCTCTACCAGTTGTAATTTTTTCTTAAATGCAAAATGGACTTTTAATTCATCTGTAACCGTTACTAAATATATTTTGCTTTTTATCTTTCTGGGCAGTTTATCTCTCATTATGGGTTATATTGCTGATCGCCTTCACCTTCCCAGCTTAATTACTTTAATTGGTTTTTCAGGAACTTGTCTTGTCTGTGGTTTCTTATTTTCTAAATATGTTATATTCAAAGATACCAACACAACAACTGCTACTTAACAAAGTCCACTTATGAATAATGCTGCACCAAAAAAAAATAACCTTATTGGGTTAATAAAACTTATTCGGCCAAAACAATGGGTTAAAAATATTTTTCTATTTGCACCCTTGGTTTTTTCCAAAGAATTTTTGCATCTTCATTCTGTATATCATGTGATCTTTGCAGCATTTTTATTTTGTATTGCAGCCTCGGCGGTTTATATCGTTAATGATTTAAATGATATGGAACGCGACAGAGCCCATCCTGAAAAACGTAAAAAACGTCCTTTGGCGTCTGGTGAACTCACCGTTCAAAGTGCCATTATTTTACTGGGGTTTCTATACGCAGCCTTGATTGCTGCATGGTTCATCACACCACATGTTATTTACGTTATAGCTGTTTATATTATCCTTAACCTTCTCTATAGTTTTAAGCTTAAAAATGAACCTGTAATAGAGATCTTTATCGTTGCTTTTGGCTTCGTCTTACGGGTATATGCAGGTGCTGTTGCGTTAAATGTTCCTGTATCAAACTGGATGTTTGTAACTACACTTAGTCTTTCTTTGTATTTAGCATCAATTAAGCGTAGACAAGAGCTTATTCAAAATGGTTCACAAAGCAGAGGGGTTTTAAGTCATTACTCGGTAACATTGATTAATCGCTTTGCTGAAATGTCCGCAACAACGGCAATTATATTTTACAGCCTCTATGTTATGACGGTGCAGTCTAAATTAATTATAACTATTCCTTTTGTTATGTTTGGTTTATTTCGATACTGGTTTATTGTTGAAACCTTAAAAGGTGGGGAATCTCCAACTGATGTCGTCATTTATGACAAACAAATCTTGTTAACGGTTTTACTCTGGGCTGGATTTTGTATATGGGCATTAATTCCACAAGGATAGTTTGGAGAAAATAATGAGTTTTTATAGTTACTTAATTACCCCATTTTTGGCTTGGCTGTGTACTGGATCTTTGAAATTCTTAATTAACTCTATCAAAGCAAAACAACTGGCTTTTAAGCTTATTGGATATGGAGGAATGCCCAGTAATCACAGTGCTATTGTGACAAGTATGGCATCCCTTATCGCTTTTAAGCAAAGTATCAATAGCCCTGCTTTTGGTGTGGCTGTGACGCTGGCTTTTATTGTCATTATGGATGCCAATGGATTGCGCCGAACTGTAGGTAAACATGCCATCGCCATTAATCAGGTAAATCTTAATAAAACAGAAATGCCTCCGTTAAGAGAGCGTGTTGGCCATTCAAAAGGAGAAATCTTGGCAGGGATCTGTGTTGGGATCTGCGTTGGTTATATTGCTCATTTAATTTAAATTCGCAATCAATATAAATTATCAGATTTCATAATATAGATTCGTTGAGAAAAAAATATACAAAACCCCTTTACTTTTAAAATATTTACAAAGCATAATGCAGAAACGTTTTTCATAAATTATTTCTCCCCTCAAAAACAAAATTTAATTTGTTTAGAATGATTTATAAATCATTTTTTTTGTTTCAACCTTATTTTAATAACATTTTATGATGAAAATTATTTTTATATTCTGAATGTTACCGGCTGATCATAATTTGTTTATTTTGAAACACACCCATACAAATGCTAAGCTACTCCAGTTTAAATGACTATATCGTTAAAGGAATCCTAAATGAGCGTAACAAAATTAAAACATTTTATTAATGGAAAATTTGTTGAAGCTAAGTCTTCTGAGTATTTTGATCTTATCAGCCCAGTAACTGGCAAGGTGATTGCCCAGTCCCCTATTGCTACTCAAGAAGAAGTAGACGCAGCATACGCAGCTGCCAAAGAGGCATTTAAAGTGTGGGGCAGAACAACCCCGTCTGAACGTCAAAAAGCTTTGTTAAAATTGGCTGATGCAATTGAAGCAAACAGCGATGCACTCGTTGACGCACAAAGCCGTAACACAGGACAAATCAAATCCTTAATCGCATCTGAAGAAGTTGCGGTTTCTGCGGATCAAGTTCGTTTCTTTGCTGGTGCTGCACGTTGTTTAGAAGGCAAAGCAACAGGTGAGTATATGCACGGATTAACCTCCAGCATTCGCCGTGAACCTTTGGGTGTTGTTGGCCAAGTTGCGCCTTGGAACTATCCTTTAATGATGGCTATTTGGAAAATTATTCCTGCATTGGCTGCGGGTAACACGGTTGTACTAAAACCGAGTGATACAACACCAGAAAGCACTTTGTTGCTTGCTGAAATCGCAGCACCTTTCTTCCCAGAAGGCGCAATTAACGTTCTTCTTGGTAAAGCTGCAACTGGATCACAAATCGTTTCTCATAAAACAGCAGCACTCGTTTCTATTACAGGTTCTGTTCGTGCTGGGATGGCTGTTGCTGAATCCGCTGCAAAAAACCTCACCCGTGCACATTTAGAATTAGGTGGCAAAGCGCCAGTTGTTGTGTTTGCTGATGCTGATCTTGAAAAAGCTGCTGCTCATATCGCCATGACTGGGTTCTTTAACGCAGGTCAAGATTGTACTGCAGCGACCCGCGTATTGGTTGAAGAATCTGTTCATGATAAATTCCTTGCTCTTCTTGCGAAAGAAGCAAAAGCAACTAAGTTTGGTTCTCCAGATGACAGTGATGCGCTTTATGGTGCATTAAATAATGAAAATCAATTAAAACATGTTCAAGGCTTTATTGATCGTCTGCCTCCTCATGCAAAAATCCAAGCTGGTGGTAAAGCAGGCAATCGTGAAGGCTTCTATTTCGAAGCAACCGTTATCAGTCATCTGAAACAAGATGATGAAGTTGTTCAAAAAGAAATCTTTGGCCCAGTGATTACTGTTCAAAGCTTCAAGGACGAAGCAGACGGCGTATTCAAAGCAAATGACGTAGAATTTGGATTAGCATCCAGCGTTTGGACTAAAAATCATGCACGTGCAACACGTCTTTCACGTGATCTAGACTTTGGAACCGTATGGATTAACACCCATATTCCTTTAGTTGGTGAAATGCCTCATGGTGGTTTCAAACATTCTGGTTATGGTAAAGATTTATCTTCATATGGTTTAGAAGAATATACACGCGTTAAACACGTTATGGCCTCTAACGAAGACTAGGATTTTTTGAATGTCGAAAGAACAAAATAAAGCGTTAGTGCTTAAAGCACATAATATGCTCTTTTCTGATAAAGATATCAAAGCGCTAGAGCTTTATTTCTCGTCAGATTTTATCGAGCATTCCCCTTTGGTTGCTGATGGTATTCCTGGTTTGAAAGAACTCGTCGCAAGCTGTCCTGACATGGACTATAAAGTCAGCCGTGTATTGGGTGATGATAATGGTCTTGTTGCACTGCATGGGCGCTTTGTCGGGCTTGATGAAAACCCATTGGTTGGATTTGATATTTATCGTGTAGAAAATGGTAAAATCGTCGAACATTGGGATGGTCTGGTTGCTGAAGCAGAAAAAAATATCAGTGGTCGTAGCCAACTTGATGGTCCTAGCGAAGTTGATTCAAACGCAGATAGTGAAGCCAACCGTCAATTGGTTAAAAAATTCTTTACTGAAACCTTAATTGGTGGCGATTACAGCGGTTTTGAACGCTATAGTGATGGTAAAACATTCTATCAACACAGCCCTGATATTGGCGATGGTGTCCAACCTGTTATTGATTTCCTTGAACAACTGAAGGCAGATGGAACCGCGTTACATTACGATAAAATTCACCGCACTGTTGCCGATGGTCAATTTGTTCTGACCCATTCCGAAGGATCTATTGCTGGTGCACGTCATGCTTATTTTGAGCTTTGGCGCGTAGAAAATGGTAAAATCATTGAGCTATGGGATTCTATTCCAGCAGTCCCAAGCGATGAAGATGCTGTTCATAATTATGGTATTTTTTAATATAATCGACATTAAAAAAACGATTCATATAACGAGAAAAAAATGAAAAACTCTGACTTGATGAAACGCAAAGAAAAAGCAATGCCAAAAGGCTTTGCCATTGGTTTTCCATTCTTTGCAGACCGTGCAAAAAATGCTGAGATTTGGGATGTAGAAGGCAACCGCTATATCGATTTTATTGGTGGTATTGGCGTATTAAATACGGGTCATACGCATCCAAAAATTACAGCTGCTGTCAAAGCACAAATTGATAAATTCTCTCATACTGCTACTCAAGTAGTTGGATTTGAAAACATCATTACTCTAGCAGAAAAAGTCTGTGAAAAAGCCCCTATTTCTGGCGATAAAAAAGCTGTATTTTTCTCAACAGGTGCAGAAGCCGTTGAAAACGCAGTAAAAATTGCTCGTGCTGCAACAAAACGCTTTGGTGTGATTGCGTTTGATGCTGGATATCATGGTCGTACCATTTACACATTGGCAATGACGGGTAAAGTTGCCCCTTATAAGCAAGATTTCGGAGTAATGCCTGGTGGTATTTTCCGCATTCCTTTCCCTGTTAAAAGCTTTGGTGTTACAGAAGAAGCAGCATTAATTGCTTTGGAAAAACTCTTCAAAACGGATATTGCACCAACGGATGTTGCAGCAATTATTTTTGAACCAATCCAAGGTGAAGGTGGCTTCCACTTTATGCCTCCTGCTTTTGCAAAGAAACTTCGCGAAATTGCTGATAAACACGGCATTAAAATCATTTGTGACGAAGTTCAATCTGGATACGGACGTTCTGGCACATTCTTTGCCACCGAACAACTTGGTATTGAACCAGACCTTATGACAACAGCCAAAAGCCTTGCTGGTGGATATCCTTTGTCTGGTGTTATTGGTAAAGCAGATATTATGGACAGCGTTTCCCCAGGTGGATTGGGTGGAACCTATGCTGGTAGCCCGGTAGCTGTTGCTGCGGCTTTGGCAGTTCTTGAAGTTTTTGAAGAAGAAAACCTTTTGCAACGTAGTAATGATATCGGTAAGAAAGTTTCCGCATTCTTGGACGGATTGAAATCAAAAGGTGGTGTCTTTGCCCGTATTGGCGAAATTCGTCATCGTGGTGCGATGCTTGCATTTGATATTCTTGATGCTCAGGGTAAACCAGATGCAGATACAACAAAAAGCCTTGCTGGTCATGCCAGAGATAATGGTCTGATGTTGGCTACTTGTGGTCTATTTGCGAACTCTATTCGTGTATTAGTTCCTTTAACTGTAGAAGAAAATATCTTGGATGAAGCATTAGGAATCCTTGAAAAATCCTTGGCTGCTGTTTTGAAATAATCTTTCACATAAGATATTAGTTATTAAAAAAGGCATTGTATTTTACAATGCCTTTTTCTTTTAATGTAATATTTTATAAAACTAAGGAAATAGTTTGCGTGTAATTAGATAGGCGATAAGGTAAAAACATAAATAGACAAACGGTACACAAAAAATTACCCACTCTAAATGACCACCCATTAATATTCTCCTTTTGAATCATTAGGATCTGATTGCGTATCAAATAAAATTGCCCCAGCAACAGAGATCAAAACAATCATAACTGTTCCAACCATCCAGGCAAAATACCAAGGTCCTTGATCCCCTACAAACACAGCAACCAACAAAGCTACTATTAAAATCATGCCTAGCCCAGCAAAGCGTAATAAAATCTTTATCATTTTCATGATGCTCCTTTAATAGCTGTGATGATCATTAACAATATCAGAGGTTTTGACTTTACCTCTCATGATATAAAAACACCATGATGTATAACAGATAATAAGAGGCACAAAAATACATGCTAAAATTGCCATGCAAGTCAATCCATAAGCACTGCCTGTACTATTCCAAATCGTTAAGCTTTGATTAGGAATGGTTGTTGAAGGCATAAAAAATGGGAACATCGCGCAAGCAACCGTACCAATCGTACCTGCCCATGAACCCATACCCAACCACCAAGCAAGATGGGGTTTATTTCTTCTTGCCACCGTGGATCCAACCAACATACAAATCATTCCAATCAAAGGAACCAACCATAAAATAGGATGAGCTACAAAATTATGTAACCAAGCCCCCACCTCTACAGAGACTTCTTGCCCATATAAAGGATTAGGCTGCATAGCAGGATTACCGCTTTTTAAAATAAAACCACTAATTTGCGTAATCCATACACCACCAATCGCAAATAAGAACGCAGCAACAACACCAGCAATACTGGCAAAACGTCTTGCTCGTTCATAAATAGGTGCTTCTGAACGCATCATCAACATAGCACTGCCTTGATAGACGCTAAGCGATACAGACATCAATCCACATAAAATTGCAAAAGGATTAATCAAATAACTCCAAAATGATTCATCTTGGAAATACTGACCATTCCAGATGAAGTGATATCCAACTCCTTGTAAAATATTCCCAAAAGCTGCGCCATACACAAACATTGGTAAAAAGCCAGAAATTAAAAAGGCCCAATCCCAACTGGCACGCCAAACTTTCGATTCAACTTTTGATCTATACTCAAAAGCAACAGGGCGTAAAATCATACTGAACAACAGTAAAATCATCACGACATAAAATACAGAGAAAGAAGTTGCATATAAAGTTGGAAAGGCTGCAAAAATAGCCCCACCACCCAAAATAAACCACACCTGATTTCCATCCCAGTGCGGGCCAATAATATTTAATGCAGTACGACGTTCTGCATCATTCTTACCCACAAAACGCAATAATGTTCCAACCCCCATATCCATACCAACCATCAAACCTAATCCGATCAGCAAAATACATAGGAGGCCAGCCCAGATCAATTTTAAAATAACATAATATTCCATGGTCTTCCTCCTTAACTTTTTTGTTCAGCCGCAATAATACGACTGGATTGATCATCATGACTGGTTTGAGGCCCTAGGCGTGCAAACTTGAACATCAAGTATAATTCTGCCGCGATAAAGATACTGTATAGTAATAAAAATCCGCATAACGAGAAAATCATATACCCAGTACTATGCGTAGAGGACGAAATAAAAGTTGGTAAGATCTCGAATACCGTCCAGGGTTGTCGACCAACCTCGGCTGTAATCCACCCGAATTCAGAAGCCACAAACGGTAAAGGAATAGACCACATCACTATTTTCAAAAAGAAAGGATATTTTTCCAACTGTCTTTTTAAGCTGAGATAAGATGCCATTGCAAAAACAATAAAGAAATACATGGCCAAGAACACCATAATTCTAAATGCCCAGAATGTAACAAACATATCAGGAAAAATATCAAGCTTAGTTTTCTCAACAACTTGAGGCAATTGCTCTGCAGTAATTTTATCAATATCTTGATCTGGAGCGTAACGAGTAGCTAAGAAACCATAACCCATGTCTTTTTCATGGTGTCTAAATTCTTCTAGATCACTTTGCAGGCGATGTTCTCCATAGCGTCTCAGTGCAGATACAGCCTTAATCCCATTTTCAATACGTGGGCCAGCCTGATCTTGCAGTTCATAAATGCCAGGAATAGGCTTGTCAAAAGTATGCGTTAACAAGGGAGTTAATACATAAGGAACACCAATTTCGAAATAATTCGTTTGTTTCTTATCATCAGGAATGGCAAAAAGTAACCAAGGCTCAGAAGGTGGTTTGCTGGTATGCCATAATCCTTCCATTGCAGCAACTTTGGTAGGTTGATGCATATAATCCAAACGCCCCAACACATCACCCAAAGTAATAACAGCAATTGTTGACATTATTCCAAACAAAGCCGCTATGCGAAAGGAATGTGCAGCAAAACTGCGATGTTGGCGTCTTAATAAGTAAAAAGCACTGATTCCCATGACAAACATAGAGGCTGTAACAAAACCAGCAACAGAAGTATGCACAAATTTTGCTTGTGCATCTGGATTGAAAATAAGTGCAACAAAACTATCGAAAGTCATCCTCATAGTTTCAGGATCAAAATAACCACCATGAGGCATATTCATACTGGCGTTCGCAACTAAAATCCATAAAGCAGACAGGTTAGATCCCAATGCCACCAAGTAAGTTACCGCCAAGTGAGCACCTTTGCTAAGACGATCCCAGCCAAAGAACATCAAACCCACAAAGGTTGATTCCATAAAGAATGCCATTAACCCTTCAATCGCCAAAGGGGTTCCAAACATGTCTCCAAAGAACCTTGAATACATGGACCAATTCGTTCCGAATTCAAATTCCATGGTCAGCCCTGTCGCAACGCCCAAGGCAAAGTTAATACCAAATAATTTTCCCCAAAACTGTGTCATATCTTTATAGATTTGTTTACCTGTTACGACGTAAACTGTTTCCATAGCAGCCAAGATAAATACCATTCCCAATGTCAAAGGAACGAACATAAAATGATATAAAGCAGTTAAAGCGAATTGAAATCGAGAGAGTTCAACAACCCAAGGCGATACGATATCCATTCTATACAACTTTCAGATTTTTACAGAAATTCATAGGTATATATAATGCTTTTATAATAAATAAAAAGCATTTCAATAATAAAAAAAACTATAATTTTAATAATTTATTAATAAATCTTTTTATATATGAAATAAATTATGTAAAGTATATACTATATATCAGAGTGGAATTTTCCATCTTGTAATAAAACAACCCTATTAAATAACGGTAATATTTCTTTTTTATGGGTTATTATCATAATTGTTTTGCTAGTATACTTATTTACTAATGCTTGTATTAACTCATACTCTGTTTTTTGGTCCAAGCCATCTGTGGGTTCATCTAAAATTAACCAAGGCGTATTACGCAACAATCCTTGGGCAATAGCCAATCTTCTGGCTTGTCCACCTGATAATCTAAGTCCTTCATTTCCTATAAAAGTATCGAGACCTAGAGATAAATTATGAACAAAATCTTCTAGCTGAACCACTTTTAAAGCTTCAGATATTTCTTCATCCTTAACATTTGGGTTAATTAATTTTAAATTTTCTTTGATTGTCCCAGAAAACAAGTGAAAATCTTGAGATATAACAGTTATAAACGTAGATAAGGTTGTGCTGCTTATTCTGTTAACATCTTTTCCACCAAAATAAATGCTTCCTGATTGCAAATTATAAAAAGAAAATAACATATTTATCACAGTACTCTTACCAATACCCGATGCTCCGATAAGAGCTACATGCTCCCCTTGCTTGATAGTCAAAGAGGCTTGGTCTAAAATAATTTGTGGTTGCGATGGATAACTAAAACTCACTTCATCTATCACCAAATCATATGACGGCTTGGGAAGTAATGATTTTTTAATATGTTCCTGAGGGTAATCACAACAAGCTTGTAATTGCTTTTGCGCAATATCTGCTTTGATCTTAGCATGGCATGCTGCTGGTAACGGTAAAACCACATCAAAAGCTGCCATAATACCTAACACAAGCATTGGAATTTCAGCTGCTGTTAGTGCATTATATTGATATACTTGAACAGAATATATTAATACAAACAGCACCGCCACCATCATAATCATAGTAATGAGGCTACGTGCAGCACTTTCAATAAAATCAAGTTTTAATTTACTATAATCTAAATCAAGTTGGTCTTGTTTGATTTTATGCATTGAAACCTCGGCAACATTCAGCGTTAATAATTCACCAAGATTCTGCAACGTCTCGGCTAAATTCGCCTGCATAACGCTTTTAGTTTGACGCATTTTTTCAAGAATATAATAAGAAAGATAATAGGTAATGACTGGTACTACAATGCCAGCTAATATCAAGGCAATCAGTAAAATTATTCCTGCAATAGGTAAAAAATAAAAAACCAAACCAATAAAGATAATTGCACAACAAAATGCACGACCAAAAGGGACGGCTGCATCTGTGTAATAAGCTGACGCACTTTCGGTATCCGACACAAATTGACCCAGAATATCCCCACCTCTTTTATCCATTAATCCAGAGGGCGTTTGAGGGATAAGAAAAGCATAAACAGCAGTTCTTAAAGCACTGGTTAGTCTAAATGCGCCATCATGAGTAATAATGCGCTCTAAATATCTTGATAAAATACGCGCCATTGCAAAGAAGCGTACTCCTGCTGCAGGCAACATAATATTAAAAGCTTGTGCTGCAGCAACCCCTGCCAAACCAGCAACAGCCGCACTGGTAATCAACCACCCCGATAAAAACAAAAGGCCAAAATTACTGAGTGCGGCAAGACAGGATAAAAATAATCCCAAAGTCAAGTGCCATTTAATGGGTTTGATAAAAGTAATCAATTTGAATTTTTCAGGAACTATAAATTTATTGTTCATTTTATACTTCCCCTTTGGCGGATTGGTTGACCAATCTGCCCTGATCAATTTCCAATAACACATCATTCTGCGCCGCTAGTTCCTTATTATGCGTCGCAACAATTACAACACGATCTTGTTTACATGTTCTGATTGTCTCAATAATTTGCAACGCATTTTCTTGATCTAAACCAGAAGTTGGTTCATCCAAAATTAAAACATCTGGATTTCTTAACAAAGCCCGTGCCAAAACAAAACGACGCAACTGTCCACCGGAAAATTGTTTTCCACCCTCCCCTACATGCGTATCAAACCCTTGAGGAAGTTGCTCTATAAAAGATAAAATACCTGCTTGTTGTGCAGCTATCTTAATTTGATCCAAACTTGCCTGCTCATAACCAAGACATAAATTATCTTTTATAGTGCCAAAAACCATCAAAGCTTTTTGTGGCACCCAGGCAAGCCGCATTTCTTCTGGTTTGATTTCTTGATGGCTTGTATTAAACACCTCCAATGTGCCACAAGAAACAGGTAAAAATCCCAATAATACATTAAGTAAAGTAGTTTTTCCTGCGCCACTTTTTCCAATAACAATAGTCAGTTGATCACGAAGAAAAGAACACGTGATTTGTTGCAATAAAGCCTGTCCTTCGACACTCTGGACGCTTATATCTTGCAACTTAACTTCTTGTACTAAATTGGTATTTTCAACATAAGCAGGTCGTGAAATTAATTTAGGTAACTCATATATTTTTTTAAGTTGCTCAATCGCTGCATTAGCATTTTGTCTGGCATGATAGCTGGCCGAAAAATTACGTAAAGGCATAAAATATTCAGGTGCAAGTAGCAAAACCAAGAATGCAGAACGAAAATCCACTGTGCCCGCCAGTAATCGAGTGCCAAAAATAACCGCAATAACGGCGATCGATAAGCTAGAAAAAAACTCAAGCACTGCAGAGGTAATAAAAGCAACCTTCATCACCGATAATGTCGTTTTACGATATTCATCAGAAAGCTTTTCGATATAAGCAAGACTATCCTGAGCTCTGCCAAATAAACGTAACGTTTTTAGCCCTTTGAGCATATCCAAAAAGCTGCCACTTAATATAGATAATTGGTGCCATTGCTTATCCATAATAACTTGAGCTGCATACCCCACGAACGCCATAAAAACGGGAATTAAAGGGCCAGTAATAGCCAGCACAATAAAACTCCAAATATCAACGCCAACAACAACTGCTAAAATAAAAATGGGTAAAATGACCATCATTGCTGCACTGGGGATATAACGTGCAAAATAAGGGATAAGATTATCAATCCCTTCGGTTAATGTATTTACCATTTCACCAATAGGCAGATTTTTATATGAAATTGGACCTGTTAATTGTAGTCGTGCATAGAGATCTTTACGAAGGGATGCTGCAATCTGAATCCCTGCTTTGGTGCCCGCAAGATCCGATGCAAGTCGAGCAATAGTTTGCAGCAAAAAGAATATAATAACTAGGAAAAAATTAAGTTTTTGGCTATCTAGGCTTGCATGATGAAAGATTAAGTTATCAATCATATGAGCCAAAGTAATAAATTGTAACACTATACATATGGCTGATACCCCCCCTAGTATAACAGAAAGAGCAAACCAGATAGAAGAGCGTTTAAGAAGGTCTTTCAGGCTTAATCCTGATTTTTGTATATCTTGCATAAAACTATAATATAACCTGTTAATTAAGCCTGAGATTTTAACTATCGTTATCTTATAATTGTTACAATTTATTAAATTATCAATCCATTAAACCAATTAAACCCAATATATTTCTTCTGTTTTCTGTGATTTAATCATTTTATTACAATATTATATATTAATTGACTAAATTATAATATCTTCTAAGTGAATTTAATTGGTTCTATATCAAGAAAAAACTAATTCATACAATTTCCGCCATCAACATTTAGTGTCTGACCCGTAATATAATCTGAATCTGAAGAAGCTAAAAACAGAGCCGTTCCAAGAAAGTCAGCAGCCACGCCCATTCTTCCCAAAGGCACAGCCTTGGCAACCTGACGTTTTTTCTCTCCTATTTCAAGATTTTCATATTTTGCAAATAATGCATCAACTTGATCCCACATTGGCGTATCAATAACACCAGGGGCAAGCGCATTTACATTAATTTTATATTCCGCCAGAGCCAAAGCCGCCGATTGTGTATAGCTGATAATAGCAGCTTTGGTTGCACAATAATGCGCAGACAAGGCTTCACCACGACGGCCTGCTTGCGAGGAAATATTAATGATTTTTCCGCCCTTTCCTTGCTTTACCATTTGTCTGGCAACGGCTTGCATCATCATAAAAGAGCCTTGAACATTCACCGCAAATAAACGCTTAAAATCATCCATAGAATCTTCTAAAAACGGGCGCATCCCATAGATACCTGCACCGTTAAATAAGATATTAATCTCACCAAATTCTTTGATTGCCGTTGTAACAATTTTTGCAATGTCTTCTTCTTTGCTGATATCCGCAATTACTGTTACAATTTTAATTTTATACTGCTCTTTTAAAGGTGTGAATTTTTCTTCTACAATTTTTAAATCTACCAGAACGCAATTAGCACCTTCTTCTAGATATTTCTTGGCAATTGCTTCGCTGATCCCACTGCCTGCACCTGTAATGATTGCTGTTTTACTTTTTAATCTCATTATAAATCTCCTTAACACTTCAATATGTTATAAGAAATCATAACAGGTATTTATAAGAGAGTTGTTCACATATATTTGACTAACAGCAAAGCTAGAGAAGAAATTCTAATTAAATATCTAAATTCACCTGACGAAACACTCATTATAGTCAACAAAATCTTAATGATCTTTGTTTCTATCAAGAAAAAAGTTACGAATCTGAGTTGAATCAGTCACTTTCCCCCAAGCATGCGTCGAATAACCAGTATAATACTTCCCTACAGTAATAAAACTTACAGATAACAAATCATTTTGTGGGGTTATTTTATAATAATCTACCGCAGTATCAAAGAGCATATTAAAATAATAGCTCTGAGAAAATCTGCCTACAAAGTCGTCATCAGGAAGATCAGAAAAACCATATTTAACGACCTTACCTTGATAAAGGAAAAGCGATAAATTTTTATTTCTGTGAAAAATAAAGTTAATCCCTGTAATTCTTTTAATATCTTGCCTTGTATACTCACTAGACAATGAAAAAAAATACGCTTTATCCCATCGAAACGGTGTAATTTCATGCAAATGAACTTTACACGTCTCTTGCCATGCACATTTTTCTTTAAGCTCCTTAGAAAGCTGTTCATCTAAAGATGGAAATATTGTTGTATATAAAGAAGGTAATTTAAATAAGAGAAAAATAACTAAAATTATACTAGTAAAAACTGATATTCTTATGGCTATATTTTTAATTCTATCTATTCTTATTACTGTAGCTAATGTAGAAAAAAATAAAAAAGTGCTCAATAAAAATACTATTATAATCACATATTTATATCCATCTATTTATATATGTTAATCAAAACATACTATAATCCCAACAAAAAATATGTCAGCTACAAAACTAACATATTTTCTTAACAAATGACTATTTATGACGCTTTCTCAAAAGCCGCCGCAATAGTTAAATCAACCTCATCCCCAACTTTTGGAAGATAGGTTTTAATTCCAAATTCTCCACGGTTAATTTTTCCTGTGATTTGAAAACCAACAGTATAAGCTTTGTTTAACGGATTAACCCCTGCCCCTATATAGGCAATATGCAAAGTTACAGGTTTCGTTATGCCGTGCAGGGTCAAGTTCCCTGTAACATCTGCTGTCTTTTCACCTGTTTTAACGATATGCGAAGAAACGAAATGTGCTGTTGGGTATTGTTTGGCATCAAACCAATCTGGATCTTTTAACTCTTGGGTTAATTTAGAACTGGTCGTTTGAATGCTGGCAATTGGAATTTGAATGTCTAATTTACTTTTTTCGATATTCTTAGGATTTAAAGCTAACACACCAGAAATATCGGAAAAATTACCCGAGTAATTCGTAAACCCAAAATGAGAAACTGAGAATAAAACTTGGGTATGATATGGATCAATTTTATAATGACCATTTTTTACATTTTGCACTGTGATGACAGTATCTGTTATTTGTTGAGGTGCAGCATGAGCACCTTCTGTTGCAAAAAATAATGCTGTTGCACCTAATAATCCAATAACCACTTTATTCATTTTATATTTTCCTTATATTAAATTTTGAAGAAAATTTTTTATCACTTGCAAACTATATTATCTATTTCTTATAACTTTATAATACATATTTTTATTAAAAGATTATAAACTATAGGTGTGAAATAAAATGCTTGATCGTGTTACCAGCATGCAAATCTTTATCAAAGTGGTCAATACAGGCAGTTTTTCTGCAGCTGGTCGGGCTTTTAACCTGTCTCCTACCATGGTCACCAAACATATTAATGCTTTGGAACAACGATTAAACTGCACCTTATTACATCGCACAACTCGCAAGATTTCACTAACTGAAGCTGGTACTCTATTTTATCAAGGCTGTGATAAAATCTTATCAGAAATGGAAGCCATAGAACAAACTATTACAGCACAACATGTAAGTCCCAAGGGACATTTAAAAATAAATGCGCCTCTTTCTTTAACTCTAAGACATTTCTCTCCTTTATTAATGCAGTTTTCCCAACAATATCCTGATATCTCTATTGAACTGGGACTAACTGACAGGATTGTAGACTTGGTTGAAGAAGGATGGGATTTATCCTTACGCATTGGCAAAATGATTTCCAGCACACTCAAAGCACGCAAGCTAGCCTCTATTGAATTTGTTTTATGTGCCTCCCCATCTTATTTAAAAGAAAACGGTACACCACAACGCATTCAAGAGCTCTCGAACCATCAATGTTTACGATATAGTCTGGGCACTTTAATGAACCGATCTTACTGGAAATTTGGTAAAAATGGTGAACACAATATTCGTGTTAATGGCTCCTTAACCGCAAATAATGGAGAATTTCTAAGAGATGCAGCAATTATGGGGCAAGGAATTGCCTATTTACCCAAATTCCTTTTAAATCAAGAGTTGATAAAAAAACAACTTGTACCAATTCAACTCGACTATCCTACAATTCAAGACGCTGCTTTATATATTATGTACCCTCCTTCAGATTACGTACCATTGAAAAGCAGAGTAATGATTGATTTTCTTGCTCAACAATTCTCTAAACAGGCCCCTTGGGATTAAAAATAATGACACAACACTCCTTTTTTCCAAAACAAGATCTCATTCTTACCAAAAACAATGTACGCCTCGAACCTTTAACATTACAACATATATCAGGATTACAAAAAATCACTGATGAAGAGGACTTGTGGAAATTACGGGTCACAGTTATTCCTCATCCCTCGAAAGTTAAAGATTATATCACTGAAGCACTTGAGGCAAAATCACGCAAAGAACGTTACCCTTTTGCTGTAATAGAAGATACAACAGGAAAAATCATTGGCACTACCAGCTTTTTTGAAATTACGCCCGATGTGCGGAGGCTTGAGATCGGCTATACGTGGTATGCAAAAAATATGCAAAGAACGCACGTAAACACAAATTGCAAATCTTTATTATTAGAATATGCTTTTGAACAACTTCGAACCAATATAGTTGTACTTCGCACCGATATTTTTAATTTTAAAAGTCAAAAAGCCATTGAAAGGCTTGGTGCCAAAAAAGATGGGGTTTTACGAGGACATATTTTAAGACAAGACGGCACCATTCGTGACACTATTGTCTATACAATTGCAGCGAGTGAATGGCCAAACATTAAAATTCACTTATCAGCATTACTAAATGGTTTATACTAAACAATTCTGCTTTAAAATATCTTGAATAAAGATATCCAAATTATCACCTTGAAATAAATAACCTGGGATATTGGCATTTTGCGCAGCCTGAATATCACTATCCCTATCACCAATTAAAAAAGAATGCGCACGATCAATAGGCCATTCTTGTATGGCTCGTTCTATCATTCCAGCCTCGGGTTTACGATCAGGATGCTCTTGACGATAAGCATCAATTACTGCGTCTGGATGATAAGGACACAAATAAAAACCATCTATATGGGCATTGTATTTTTCAAGCTCCTCGACGATATAACTGTGAAATTGATGAACATCAGCTTCGGTGAAATATCCTCTGGCCACCCCGGATTGATTCGTTACAACAATCACTAGAAATCCTAAACGATTCATCTTGGCAATTGCATGCCCTGCGCCATCAATTAATTTCAAATCCTCTTTGCGATAAGGATAGCCAGTATCAAGATTAATAATACCGTCTCGATCAAGGAAAACACATGGTTTCAATTTAGTTTGTGACATATTTAAAGTCCAATATTAATCAATGTTTGATGGCTTATTATAAAAATACAATCTATCTTTTAATTCTAGCAAAAGTATTTTTTACTTTATTGAAAAATTGGTTAAAAATACAAAAAAAAATGGTCTTTTTTTACTTTTTCAGAAAATATGATATGATTCACGCTTAATATAATTTATATAATTTTGATTTTATTCAAATTATAACATTAAAAGGCAGAATATTATTGGATGATAAATAAAATTACCAGCTACCCTCGCTCTATACTTTATTTAAGCACCTGTTTTATTATGACCTTGCATTGCGCCTCTGCCTTTGCAAAACCAGTGTTACATCAAAAGAAAAACAAACATTTTGATCATATCATTGATCACAGAGATAACTCTGATGAAGAAGTTTCTGATTTAAATAACCCTCAAGGGAACCCCGACAGCGATCCCACTCAACAATTGTTACTTGGAGGTGTTAATAAGTATCTTGATCAATATGGCATCCAACTAGGCCTAAGCTGGCTTTCTGAAACCGCAGGAATTATAAATGGCGGGAAAAGAAAAGGGGCTGATTATGCCCATCAAGTTGCTTTTTCTGTGGATATGGATTGGGAGAAAATCATCGGTTGGAAAGGATTTTCAACCCATATGATGATTCTAAATCTGGCTGGTCGAAATGCCAGTACCGATTATATTGGAGATACTCAAATCCAAGCACAAGAAATCCAAGGTGGCGGATATGGCCGTTTTTTTCATATGAACTATGTCTATGGCCTACAAAAACTTTGGGACGATCGTGTAGAAATCAGATTTGGACGTGATAGTGTTGGAAACAACTTTGCACTCAGCCCTTTTGCTTGTCAGTTCATGTTAATCGCCACTTGCGGACAACCACGAAGCATTCAATCACAGCAAGGCTTTACCCCTTGGCCTGGAACGAATTGGGGGGCAAAGATCCTTTATCGACCCACCAAAAATACTTATGTACAAGTTGGCGCTTATGAAAGTTCTCCTTGGGGAAAAGGAAAAGGTGGCCCTGCTGGGTTTAACTGGGGCGTTGGTGCTGCAACTGGCGCATTCGTTCCTGTGGAATTTGGGTATGACTCAAATTTTGGTAAAAAACATCTTAATGGTTATTTGCGCATAGGCGCAGGTCTAGACACCAGCCGTTTTGATACATGGTCCGCCAAAGCTACAGGGTCTGGTAAAAAAGATAATCGTGCTCAATATTGGATCATGATGGGACAAATGATTCATCGTAATGATGCTGTCAAAGATCATGGATTATATGTTATTGCAAACTGGGGGCATGACTCTCCTACGACGGCGAATTTCAAAGATTTGTATAATATCGGTATATTAGATCGTGGCTTTTGGCATGCCAGACCTTATGATCAGTTTGGCCTAATGATGACTTATTATACCGTTCCCAGAGGGTTAAGTCGCGCGCAACAATATCAAATCAATAATGGAATGGTCTCTGGAGGGAATGGAATCTATAGCGGCTTATTAAACGGTGCCCCAGGAATTCAATCAAATAGTATGTTATTCGAGGCGAACTATGGTATTTCTGTGTATCGTGGTATAATGGTTATGCCTGTGTTTGAATTTTTCCACAATGTGGCTGCTACACGTAATACATATAAAGATGCTGCTGTATTAGGCTTCAGAACGAATGTTGTTTTCTAACCAATTTAATTTTTAAAATATTAAATATTGCCATGATTTGATATTAACTTTTAAGGATAGAATCCTATATTTTCCTCTAAAAGAACTTGATAAGGATATTTATTCTTATGTTAAACATAAAATACTTTTTATATAGTTTCGCCTTGGGAATTATTGCTTTTGGAATGACAAGTAACCAACAAACCTATGCACGTAATCACCACAAAAATAGTCCGCCTCCCCCTGTAGTCGAAGTCCCCAAGGACCACCATCTTAATCCTCGACAAAGCTCTGATGACATTTCCCCTTTTGCAAAAAAAGCCGCTGAAAATGCTCGCCAACAACAAGCCGAATTACAACAACAAGACTTAAAAAATAAAAACGGCCCCGCAGCTCTTTTGCCAGGCCGTTATACTAAACGCTCGCAAAAAATTAACGGTACAGAAGGATGGGTCAACAGCAAACGCCAACGTGGTAAATATGATATGGGCCTTAATATGCCTGTTCCTCAAACAGCAGACCCAACACAAAATAAAACTAGAGGTGTTTTTCGCAGAGCTATGCCCGTTTACGAGCCTAATTACTGATTTTCTGTGGTAAGATACTTGCAATACGTTTCTTAGCCTCTTGTATCATTTCTGCAAGAGGCTGTTTATGACTGTATAAATCAACAATAGGCGCACCATTAAAAGTAATTTGATCAAAGGTGGCTATTTTTCTTTCCATTGAATGTAATCGATGATCAGGTTTACGTTGCATCGCAGTTTCAAGATCGACATTTAACCGAATAACCAAATCAGGTTTATGACTTACCATCCAATTATATAAACGACGCTCGCAACGAGTAAGGAAACGAGCTATTAAACTTTTAGGATAATCAACCGTTAAATCTGGCCCATCTAGCCCACCAATGACTGAAGTCTGAGGATAACGATCCGTAACAATTAAAAAGCCCTGTTTTTTTAACCGAAGCATTTTATAAAATCGATAAACACGCCTTAAAGATAATAAAAATATAACCAAAGCAACGCCTGCTTTTGGTCCTTGTTCAGCGCGTGCAGCATGAGATTTTCCAGAAATCTTTTTATCTAATTTTTTCCCTAATAAAGGAAGCTTGGCAATCTTACGTCCAATCGTTCCTGTTTGGCGCCCTAAATGACATGAACGCACAGGATAATCCCCCTTTAACCATTCACAAATTTCAGCCGTAACAGTCGATTTTCCCGAACCGTCAACACCAATAATCGCAATAATGGGCAAGTATGAATCTTTTTTCATAAATTATATTCTTTAAACCTTATTTAGCTGTCACTATATTACAATAAATTACGATAAAATGTGATTTGATTTATCAATATAAACTATTATAAGTCGCTCTATTATGCTATCACCTCTGTATAAACACAATAGTCTTAATCATGACTTGATGATAAACTATCACAGAAATGAGAGAATATTGATTAGTATATTATACACAATAAAAACGCTCACATCATTTGTGCCTAATAAATAGTTAAAGTTTTAGAAAATTATATATGTCGTACCAAAACCCTCCTAAACAATTAGCCCCTTTGATAGCTTTTATTGGGTGTGATGGCTCAGGAAAATCTACACTCAGTATTGATTTAACCAATTCATTATCAAAATTACGCCCAACTAAACGCTGTTACCTAGGACAAGGCTCTGGTAATATCGGTCGCAAAATAAAAGAAATAAAACTCATAGGCCCCTTCTTAGATCGTATTATCGATAAAAAAGCTTCTACAGCAAGGAAAAAAGGCAATAAAATCCCTGGCGTTTTAACCGCCATTGTTATTTTTATATTTTCTTGCGTCCGCTTTTATCATTTCAAACAAATGATGAATTTACGAAAAAAAGGGGTCACTATCATTACAGACCGCTATCCACAAACTGAGGTCAGTGGATTTTACGATGGTCCTGGGTTATCTGCTGCTCATACAAATAACTGGTTTATCTCTAAACTCGTCAAGTGCGAATATAAACTTTATGAGCAAATGGCCTCTGAGAAACCTGATCTTATTTTTCGTTTAAATATCGATGTTGACACGGCTTTTCAACGTAAACAAGATCACGACTATGATCTGTTGAAAGCCAAAGTGGAAGTTACCCCAAAGCTTTCATTTAAAAATGCACATATTGTTGATATTGATGCAACAATACCATACAAAGAGGTTTATCAAACTGTAACGGATATGGTAAAACAAGTTCTATAAGGTTTCTCTTTTATTGGGGTAGATTATTGTCTTTTCATTATAAATCGCTCTTTGTCAGTGGAATGGCTTTATTTTGTATTGCTATTCTAATTGCATTATTTACGACATGGGACGCTACGCTCAGTCATATTTTAGTATATTCTCCTTCTGATTATGATGTCCCCCTTGTTAAAGCCATTTCCAAAATAGGCTCTTTTACAATCATTACTCCGCTTACGCTGTTATTGGGGGGGTGGTTATGGTTCAAAAAACGTGCTTATGAAGCCATCTGGGTTTTAATTACAATGGGCTCATGTAGAATAGTATTTACATTATTAAAGCTTGCTGTCGGCAGAGCTCGCCCTATATTTGATGAGCCTTTAACTCATGCAATCAGCTATAGTTTCCCCAGTGGGCATTCTGTCAATTCACTTGCATTTTTATTTGTCTGTTATTTCATATTTGATCAAAAACGATCTATGTTAATTCTTTGCATACTTGGATCCCTGCTCATTGGATGGTCCAGATTAGCCTTGGGTGCACATTGGTGCAGCGATGTTCTTGCAGGATGGGGAGGTGGTTTAATGTGGATTTCTTTCGCCTATCAAGCAAAAGTATCTATCCCTTTACAAAATTACATTAATCAATATTTACCGCGCCAATAATATTTTTACAAAAATTTGATATATAAAAAGAGAATAAAATGATATTCAAAAAAAACGTTTCTATTCACGCTAAACAAATCGTTGATTTTGAACGTTTTCATTTCTCGGAAGAACAATGTCAGCAACTTTATGACATGATCTGTGTAGATGATAAAGTTGATTTACAAAGCAATCTACCCAGCCACATAAATTTTGATTATACACAAAAACAGCTTATCGAAGGTTTTATGATCAGCCGTCAACTTTGGTTAGAAGGCATATTAGATAAACGATTCCCAGAAATTGTTAAGCAACTTTGTTCTTCATATCATATATCTGAAGAAGACAAAGTCATATACAAAATGGTAAGAGCTAAATTTAAACATCTTTGTTATGCTTGCCGAGGCTTCGATGAACGCCACAAACCTCCATTTTTACTAGGGCGTACCACAGCATTATTAGGTATTATCCAAGACGGCTTTAAACATAAAAAAGCTAATATCGTCATTCCTAACGCCTTGCTCTTAAACGCACTTTGGAATAAAAAAGGGCAATCTTTACTGAAAAAAGAAGTCTATCGTTTTTTCCCTTGTGACGTTGAAAGTTTCACTTCTGCGGTTAATAAACGTGTAACATTTATACAAAACGAAACTCAACAAAATTCGACTGTTTCAGCGCATCAATTTCATACACTTAGAAAACAAATGAGTATGTTATCTGCTGTATATGGTACGTTTGATGTATTATTCCCCTCGTCTTACCATCATCAAACGTTTCAATATCTAGCAACGATTAATGGCCTTATGGGCGACTACCACGACATATTGATAGAGCGAAAAATAAATAAAACTCAAAATTACTTTTTTGATCATTTTATAATACCTGAAGAAATATCATCAAGATTAGCTAATTTCATTAAACATTTTACAACAAAGTAGAATTTACATTAATTCCCCTTAAATAATGAAAGAATTTCTATGTAATAATTTTCTGTCAAAGTTATTTCCCATCCATATTTCTGATCTACAGATAATATTCCATAAAGCCTCGGTTTGACAAACTTATATTCTTCTAGCTTAGTAAATCTCTTACTAAATTAAAAAAAAAGAATAAGGAATAAAACTTGTAACTTTAGAGCCAAAATAAAAAGATTTAGTTAAATCGGGCCTTTTTTTATAAGATCTACAATATTAAAATTAAACAAATAATCATCTGATCATTTATGACTTTATACACTTTTAAGTGATGCTAAGAGGCATCTGATTTACAACTTTAAGATGTGTGTTATCGTATAAGTTGTAATATTTAGATTATGATAAACTTG